>NZ_JAKLTZ010000001.1:0-1114420 GCF_022012555.1 Bradyrhizobium zhengyangense
CCGGGCGACATCATCCCGGAATGGTGGGCGAGATCATCTCGGAATGGTGGGCGACATCAAATCGGAACGGTGGGCGAGATTATTCCGGAATGGTGGGCGACATCGAGCGGAATCAGCAGTGGACGCAAGATCGTTTTTCAAGGCAATCCGGAAGAACCCGGCGCAGTACTTCATCATACACTATTCGTCGGAAATGCTCTTCGATGAGAACCTGGAAGGCCACTCGCCGCGGATCACCTCGATCGTGGTCATGCACTACCCCACGGCGCAAACCCAAAGCTTCGCATTCCATCTGTCGGCCGACCTTCTGAATATCCCGAAGGACCAGGTTGACGCCAACCTTGACGAGATCGAGATGGATCTCCTTTCGAGGTTTTACAAGTTCGCCCGCGACCGACGCCTCATGTACTGGATCCACTGGAACATGAGAGGCCAACTATTCGGCTTCGAGCACCTTGAGCATCGTTATCGAAAGCTCACCGGGCTCGATGCGCCCAACATTCCGGTCGAAGTGCGGTTAAACTTGAACGACATCCTGCGCGCGCGGTACGGCCACAACTACGCGCCACACAAGCAACTTCAAAACTTGATGCTGCTCCAAGGCGACATGCCGAAAGGCTTCCTTGAAGGCGGGGAGGAGGCTGAGTGCTTCACTCGGCGCGAGTTTATTCGCATGAACGAGTCCACGAACACCAAGGTCCACTTTTTTCGACATGTCATCGATCTTGCCCTTCGGGGTAAACTGAAGACGGCAGGCCGGTCGCTGGCAAACCGCATTGATCGATTGCTCGAAAGTCGTACCTCTCGTGTGTTAGCATTTACCGGTACCGTTCTTGGCTTATTGAGCTGGATTGGTTGGCTGGTCTTGCTTGCTATGCACTGAACCAGTGCCAGCACTCAAACCCAATCCCACCGACTACAGCCAGACCCCAGCGGAGTGCCCCGAATTACGGTGACAGTGCACTCAATTGGCCTTGCAGCGACTTCGAATAGTGCTCGGCGAAAGCAATTGAGTGCACTGTCACCGTAATTCCAGACAGTCGGAAATCCAGAGGAATGGGAACCGACCGCATTGGCGGAGCGGCAAGGCGAAGTTGCGTCCTTGAAGCGCTTGCATCAGCAACATCGGACTACATTTCGCGAGACCTTAAGATATCTCAACAATGCCAAAAACGAGCTATGCGGGAGAATTCAGCTCTTCGAGCGTCGGTTGACCGCGCTGAGGCTCGAAGCGGACGAGTTCTTCACGAGGCACTAACCTCACGCCGCTCTCGCTCTCCTCATCCTAATTACGGTGACGCGCACTAAATTCACTTACGATGACTGCCGACTAGTGCACGTCGGGAGGAGCACCGTAATTCTTTACTCATCGGACAGCTTGGGGATTACGGCGACAGTGATGGGTTTCGCAAGAGCTCAACCGATCCTACGAGCTTTCCCATCTCATTTGGCTTCTTTAAGCAAGGCAAGGCATGCGGGACATGCTGTATCAGGCTGGGCCGCAGGAGGGTGCTTCGCCGCGCATTGTTTCAGTAGCTCATATTCCATGGTGCCGAGGATGCCCCAGCCGAATGCAGCGGCAATGAATATTATCGCTAGGACGGACTGCCAAACGTTCTTCCAAAACTCAGTGAACCAGCCTGTGGGGGTAACCTGCGGCACAAGACCCGCAAGGGCAATTGTTAGTAGGCTGAGAAGAACCGCGACGAAAATCATCGGTAGCCAGTCAGCTCTCAAGATGAGCTGTTTATGCTCGACCGAAAGATCTACCTTATCAATCTTTCCAATTATGACCGCATCTCGTCGTTCGTTCACCATTTTGGCGACTGTGAAGCCGACATTCAGCGCGCCCCACACTGCGACGCCCAGCCCAATAGTGAGAGTCAAACTGTCTTTCACGATCATCGGCGTATTCGGGTCTGTCGCCATATTCGGGTCTACCGCCATATTCGCGCACCTTCCTTTGCTGAGTCCATTAATCAATGAGCCGGTGATTACAGGGTGATTACAGTGACAGTGCACTAAACTCCACACGCCATCGCAATGCGGCCGCCTAACAGCCATTGTGAATTGAGTGCACCGTCATCGCAATTTCGTAATTCCGTAGTTTCCAGATCTACGTTTCGCGCTGCCCTTTTGGGGGTCTCTTGATGCGCCCAAACGCTGATAGACCTGTACTTACGATACGCTCCCAGGCGTCAAGCATTCGCATTTTGAGTTCTGCAACCTCCTCGACCAACTCTGCAAGTTCGGCCTCGCTAGGCGCAGAATTGTGTTTGAAAAGAAATTTGTCCCGGATCACATCCAGCTCGACTGCCATACGATCGTGCCAGTTCACCGCTTTGACGCAATGAAGCTGTTGCAAAAGGATCGTCGCCACACTCGTGAGAGCCCCTGTGGCTCCGGCCCACGCGGCCCAGGTCGCATGTTCCGGACTATTTTTCGCGATCAGTCCTAAGGCCAGGGCCGCGAACCCCGCAATAGCAGCCCCGATGACCAGAAATTGGTGCAAGCCAGCATCGAACGTGCGCCGACGGCGATGACTTCCAATTTCCTCACTTAGCTTCCGCAGAAAAGCACTTCTCGATGTTTGCAGCGGATCGGACATAGCCTCCCCTGAATGCGTAAAACCACAGGTTGACCCCGCGAGCAGGGACGGTCAAGGCGGAAGTGCGCTGAGTGCACCGAATTGCTCGCCAGTGCACGGGCACCAAAATTGAGTGCGGTAAATTCGTTACTGACACGCTGACCCACACTTCGCCGATTTGCCTCACAGCCTCGCCTTCGCACACATTTCCCCCCGCCCCCTGCCCCTCCCCCCACTTTCCTGCTATCTCTCCCCCGCCATCCCGGCCCAAAGCAAAACCCTCCGACCCAAAGGGAGCAACAACCATGCGTTATCTCCACACCATGCTGCGCGTGCGCAATCTCGATGTCGCGCTGAAGTTTTACCAGGATGCGCTGGGGCTGAAGGAGGTGCGGCGGATCGAGAACGACAAGGGGCGATTCACGCTCGTGTTCCTGTGCTCGTCGGACGATCTCGAGGCGCTGAAGAAGCAGCCGCAGACGCGTGGCGCGCCGCTGGTCGAGCTCACCTATAATTGGGACGAGGAGAAGTATGGCGAGGACCGCTTCTTCGGCCATCTCGCCTATGAGGTCGACGACATCTACGCCACCTGCGAGAAGCTGCAGAAGGCCGGCGTCACCATCAACCGGCCGCCGCGCGACGGCAACATGGCCTTCGTCCGCTCGCCCGATCTGCACTCGATCGAGCTGTTGCAGAAGGGCGAGCCGAAGGCGCCGGCCGAGCCGTGGGCGTCGATGCCGAATACCGGCCATTGGTAGGCGCTATCGGCAGGAACCACCGTCGTTCCCCCGCGTTCACTCCAGGACAATGCAATTGGAGGAGGAAACAATGGGACGCGGTTTATTGTTGTGGATGCTGGGCGTGCCTATCCCGGTGATCATTCTGCTGTGGCTGTTCTTCGGCCATTGATTCCTGAGCAAACGCATTTTGCGTTTGTCTCAAGCGCAAACGCATTTTGCTGATGTCGCGCATTCGGCTGGCCTGCAAGGAAAGCTTCGCTCCCCCGAGCGGAGCTTTTTGCATGAGAGGCGCGCGGCAATGCCCGTCGCTGCTCGCGCGAAATTCCGCTATCACCCGCGGCAGAGCATGATCCCGGAAAAGTGTGAAGCGGTTTTCCGAAAAGATCATGCTCAAACAAAAGGGAACGCCGCGGGAGACGCTCGATGCCGGACACAAAGCTGACGATCTGGGGCCGCGCCAATTCGGTCAACGTGCAGAAGGTGCTGTGGTGCCTGACGGAGCTCGAGCTGCCCTATCAGCGGATCGATGCCGGCATGGCTTACGGCAAGACCCGCGAGCCCGGCTATCTCGCCATGAATCCGAATGCGCGGGTGCCGACGCTGGTCGAGGGCGACTTCGCGCTGTGGGAATCCAATTCGATCATGCGCTATCTCTGCATGGCGCATGGGCGCGGCACGCCAATCTATCCGGAGGCGCCGAAGCGGCGCGCCGGCGTCGACCGCTGGCTCGACTGGACGCTGTCGATGGTGCAGCCGGTCGACCGCCCCGTGTTCTGGGGCATCGTGCGCACGCCGCCGGCCGAGCGCGACATGGTCAAGGCGCAGAAGGATGCCGATGCCGCCGCCGAGGTCTGGGCGATCGCCGACCACCATCTGGCCTCGCGGCCGTTCATGGAGGGCGATGCGTTCACGCTCGCCGACATCGCCATCGGCGCCTATGCGCGGCGCTGGCTCGGCGTCGAGGGCATCACCCGACCGGCACAGCCGAACCTGACGCGGTGGCTCGCCGGGCTCGGCAAGCGGCCCGGGTTTGCCGAGCATGTGGCCCCGCCGATGTCGTGAGCCGCCGGCGCGGCTTAAGCTACGGAGAGCGCGCGCTGAATCGCCGTCCGGGCGCAAAATGGCCCCCGCGCGGCGTCTACTGTGCATGGGGTTGTTTTCGCGTTTTGGTTTGAAAGGCCTAACGCCTGACACGCTCGACGAGCACGACGATGGCGATCAGCGCCAGGGTCACCACCGCGGTCGCCAGCCTTGCGGGCCATGAGAGCCCGCGGCCGACCCACCACAGCAGCGCGCAATACATCAGCGCGGGAACAAGAAGATCGAGCCGCACCAGATCCGGTGACATCCAGGCCTCAGTGCCTGACCACGGTGTCGACGCTGACCGTCCCGCCGATCTTCACGCAGGTCCCCTCGACCATGGTGAAGCCCCGGCCATAGGCGGCGCAGGCGTTGGCCTTCGCCGTCCCACTGGAGCCCTTGAGCGGCAGGGTCTTGCTGGATGGCTCGGTGGGCGGCAGGCGCAGGGTCTCGGCCGCGGCGGCGGTGGTCATCGCGAGCGAGACGAGCATGAGAAGGGTACGCATGCGGCCCTTGTAGCGTGGCAGGCTACCGGGCGCCATCCGGACGGCCGCAGCGGCAGTTCAGAGGAACCTGATGCCCGCCGACTTGCCGCGGCGCCAGACCACCTGGCAGCTCCGCCCGGTCCGCGCATCCCGCGCGAAGGCCATCCGGATCACGCCCGGAAGCTGGCTGGCATCCTCGTCCAGCGTGATCCTGGCCCCCGAGGCCGAGATGTCCTGGACCAGGCAATGCCGCGCCGCGAATCCGCCGTCGAGCGTGATCCAGGCGTGCTGCGACAGCAGCTTGCGGGCTGCGCGCTTCTTGGGCTGAGGCATCGGCTAAAAGATCTCCCGCCCTCAGCGCTAGCCCAGGGAACCCTAAGAAACCGTTGCAATCACGTTCCGAACGAGCCCGGGGCGGCTATCCACCGGGGCCCAAAGAGCCTGCCGGAACGGCTTGCCCACGGCCGCAAAGGCCACTATACGTTCGCCCGCTGCAAGCCGCCGGGCACGACTCGGCCGGCCAGCGGGCCTGTCGCCATTCTGCGGCGTGGCCTTGCGTTTGCTCCCTTCGTCTATCGGTTAGGACGCCACCCTTTCACGGTGGAGAGAGCGGTTCGATTCCGCTAGGGAGCGCCACGCAACCAGGCTTCCCCCTCACCGCCCGGCCGCGAACTCGCCCTGCACCTTGGCGCAGGCGAGCCCGACCGTATAGACGTGGATCCCCTCGATCACGCAATGGTCCGGCTTCAGGGCCAATAGCCCGATCGAATTCTCGGCATCGAGCTCCACCGCCGAGCGGACAATCAGGCAGGGATAGTCAGCCGCCAGCCTTTCATAGCTGTAGGGACGAAAGTCGTTCTTCAGGACGTGGGTGTAGGTGTTGTGGTCCAGCAGCGGGACCGTGAAGGCTCCGGCATAGGCTTTGGAGAACCGCTCCCGCATCGGCTGGTCGCCCCACGGCCGCAGCGTCATGTCCCAGCCGTGGTTCATGTCGTTGTTCTCCGGCGCGCGCGTGAACATGCCGGAAACGTTGGCGCAGGCGGGTCCGGCCGTGACCACGGCCTTCGAGAGCCTGGCCCCGATCGCGTTCAGGGCGGATGATTGCAGCGCCGTAGCGCGCGCGTCGATCAGTGTTGTCGCACCCATGGCAACACACAGGCCGCCGGCGACGAGGCTCAGCGCGGCCGACGGGATGGCCGGGAGCAGACGTCTGATCTGCACCACGACCAGGACGAGCACGCCGCCGGTCAGGACCCAGGACGCCATCATGTAGTGCAGCGCAAAGTGCTTCGACGTTGCCACCAGATGGGCGGCAAAGATCAGCACGGCGGCACCGAGTGACAGGTTGACCGGCTCCCGCCAGGCCCGGTTCTTGATCCACGACGCCAGCGCCACCACCGCGGCAGCAACGTAGACGCCAGTCACGAACGGCGCCGATGCCGCGATCTCGCGCATGTTGGACCAGAAGGTCTTGAAGTCGATGAAGCCGGGCTCGCCTTCGCCGTAAGTGCCCTTGTGGGTCGCGATTTGCACAAGCCACCCGAAACCGCGCGTGATCGTTCCCGGATTGAAGATCAGACTGAAGGCAACGAAGCCGATCGCCCCGGTGATCAAGGCGGCGACGAAAGCGCGCCGATTTCTGAGCAGGCACACGGCAAACAGCGCCTGCGGGAGATAGAGATATTTGGTTGCGAACCCGAGCGCAAAAATCAATCCGGACGCGACACCGAGGCGCGTCTCCGGCGGATGCTCGTCGAGCGTCGCCTTGACCACGATCGCCATGCCGAACAGGGCGATGGCGACCATGAGGCTCTCGGGCGCGAGCACCGTCTGATAGTGGAACGCATCGGAATGGACGAACGCGCCGGCCTGAAACAGCATCGCAGCAATGGCGCTGCGCGTGGTCCGGCCGACGATCAGCCCACCGGCCAGCAACGCACCGGTGAGAACCAGCGCCTCGCATGTCCGCGCCGCATAGGTGATCGCATCGTAGTGCTTGAGCCCGAATTCGACGATATCGTCGGCCCGGGCGAGCAAGGCCCAGCCTCTGACGATCAACTCGACGAGAAGTGTCGTGGTCGTTCCCGGATGATCGAACTTCAACGAGCCATATCCGGCGGCGGCCACGAGCCCGTTCATGGTGTAGGCCGACTCCGGATCGACCTGGACGCCCCACACCGCCTGCCAGGCCGAATAGAGCAACGTCGCCGCCAGATACAATGCGGGGACGATGAGGATCAGCAAGGTTCTGATCCTCCCGCTCAGGCGGGCGTCAGGGAAGCAGCAATCGTTTGACATTGTCCGCGACCTAGATCGCCTTGATCTTGAGGAAGGCGAAAGCCACCATCTTCAGCAACATCCAGCCGTGTCGAAACTTCGAGATCCGGGTCTCGCCACAGGTGCGTGCTACGTAGCGGATCGGCAGATCCACCGACTTCAGATTGAGCTTCGATGCGCCGAAGATCAGGTCGAAATCGCCGACGCGACTCCCGGCCGGAATCAGAAACCGGAGATAACGCTCGTCCTCGCGGTGGAAAAAGCTGTTTTTCTCGCGCCACGCCACGCGATCCGTGGCGACGCGCCCAGCGTGATCGAGAATGCCCGCTTTTCGCGGCGACAGGCAGCCGGACGCTACGGTCATGTCCATTGCAAGGCCCGGTTGAGCCTGCTCGAACTGAAACCAACTGCAAAATCAAACGCTGCTGCAAAAAACGCAGCGGCCGTGAAAATAGGCATCAATATGGTCCCCCAGACCTCGCAGTACACAAGCGCAACTGGAGGGCGAGATCAACAGGAAGATGGTCGACGAGGGCTTGCTGGATGTGTCTGGCATCAGGGCTTTGAGAGAGGTCCCGGCTAGAACGTCGACGGGCAGCTTTGCCCCGCCCGGCGATAGATAGATCGCGTTCCGGCATGAACCTCCCTGCCCCTCACCTTCGACCAATGTCGGAAGGAAACCGCCTCGCCCGCCGCGATGGTGTCACGGACTGAAAGATCTGGTTCGGCGCATGGAGCAGCCCAAATCCACCACGAACGACCAGTCCGGCATCGCGTCGACGACGAGCGCGCCTCCCACCTGGATGCACCGCACGGCAGCATATTCACCGGACCGGCGCGCCAAGATGCTGGAGCACATGGCGCGCGCCAGATCGATGCCCCAGCATCAGCCCGCCGCCGCACCGGTGTCGGCACGAAAGAGCGGCCTGGACATCCTCGGTGATCTCTTCGGCTATATCGTCCTGTTCGGCGCGATCGCCATTCTTTGCATGTCGCGCATTCCTCTCTATCTCGGCGCGTTTCTGTTCTTGGCCGACGACGAGCGCATCGAAAGCGCCTTCGCGGCGGTCGGCGTCCGGTTCGAGCCCGATACGGTTGGGCCCGACCTCATCAAAGGGTTCGCGTCGTGGATCGGATGGATCGCCCTGCTCGCGTGCTTGCGAACTTCCGCCCCCGTCTGGCTTGCGCCGCTCCTGCCGCCGTCGCAGTCGTGGGCCTACATCGCCGGCATGGCCCTTGCGCTCTCCGTGGTCGAAGCGCTCGGATCGCTTGCGATGCGACGTGCACGGCTACGACTCGGATGGGAGATCGGGGTCGACAGCCTGACTTTTACGACCATCAAATTCGTGATCGCCATCGGTGCGCTGCTGCTGGTGGTGCTGCTCGGCACTGTTTGAAGACCTCGTCCGATCCGCGGGAGGCCAAAATGGCCGGAGCGGTCGCGATGACGCCGTTGTGATGCACGCGCCCTATAACCGGGACGTTTTGCCGCCACCCCCGGCACACAATCGGCGCGCCCATTTACCAGAAATTTACCCCTGCTCCTGAGCTCCGGTATCATTTGCTTAGAATTTGATTGCTACCGTGGAATTACGGAAACAATCCGAAACACAATCTGGCGCTTATGTCCGTCGCAGAATTCCTCAGGCAGCGAGCAGTGGAAGTGAGCGTGAGCGGCAGCTATTCGCTGCATCGCTGGTACGATTGCGAGGGCAAGCTGCGAAACTTCGCCTGCCGCACCAAGCGCGTCTCGCCGTTCCGCATGATCGTGGACGTGCCGGTCGTCGGCAAGATCGGCGAGCGCGTGACCTCCTACTTCCAGGATTTCGGCGAATTCCAGTGCACCATCAGCGCGACGCTCAAGTCGGGCTTCCTGATGGAGCTCGACATGACGCGGGCGCGTCGCGCCTGGATGTCGGAAAAGCTGACCTGGCTCGAGAAAAAGCAGAGGGACGATAGCATCAAGGAGCTGCGGCGCGATGCGCGTTTCGTACCGCAGGCCTCCCACACTATCCTGACGCTCGCCGACGGCAGCAGCCATTCCTGTTTCATCATCGACGTCTCCACCGCCGGCGTCGCGATCTCCTGCGAATACGACCCGCCGATCGGAACCCCGCTTGCCGTCGGGGCCTGCGTCGGTCGCGTCATCCGCAAGTTCGACAATGGCTTTGCGGTGAAGTTCGCCGAGAAGCAGGAGCGCGACGACCTCGTCCGTTTGCTCGTTCGCCAGGCCGTGCTGCAGCCAGCTTAACGCCGTGGGCTCAGTCTCCTGCGATCCTTGCCCATCAATCGCTGCCCTAACCCGGCCCCAATGCAGGATCAGCCTTTGACGGTCCGGCGTGCCGGACGTCATTTGAAGACTTGCGATCGGGGGACCGGATGGCAGTCGACAGGATCACGGTTGACAAGATTACTTGGGACCGGGTCGGCCGGGTCACCGAGCCCGGACGGTACATGTACACGTTCGGCTGGTTGACGATCACGGCCGGCGATCTGGATATCTGGAAGCAATACCCGCGAGCCGCATTCACCCTGCTCGCACACGCATCCGAGCCGGACGAGAGCATCGCCGGGGAATTCCGTCTCGGCGCTTTCGATGTTGCGCCCGACGCCCCATTGCCATTCACCACGCATTGAGCGTCGGAAGCGCGGGCCTTGCCGCCTATGCGTCCTAGCACAGGCGAGAACGGGAACCCATGGCATGCGCATTGCTTAATGATTGTCATGATGCAGATCCCAGCCGTCGACCAAGCCTTCCTGCTGTTCCTTTTGGTCTCCTGCCTTGGCACGTGCCTCGTACGTGCCCTCTGGGAGTTGGAGCAGATCCGAACCCGCCGAATTGCGTCACCGCCGCGCCAACGCCCAACCAAGCGTGACTAGGTCCTCAGGTCGGCCGAGCGTTGTCCGGGGGAGGTTCGTCCCCACCCCTGGACTCGCTGCCCGCAGACGTGCATCGTAAATCGAAGAAACTGGCGCACCATCTTGATCTAACTTAGCAATTCCGGTCCAAGGGCAGACGCGGGACTTGTTACCATCGACGGCAGGGCGGTCGTGTCATGCAATTGATCGCGCTGGTATTCTACACGTAGGGGTCCTGATGAACGCCAGCTGTCGAGCTTGTTAAGCGACCTGACAGCCGGCGCATGACAGATGGTCGCACTGCTGCGAGTGGATAAGCCGGCCAAGGGAACCTATTTTCGACGCCGATGTACCTGATTGAAGCTTTACCCACCGTCATCGGAACGGCCGCCATCGCCCCGGCACTGCTGATGCTGTGGCTTGTGATTGCCGCCGAGGAACGTCCCGGACCGCCCGCTCAGGTCTGGACGGCATTCCTGCTCGGCGCAGCCAGCATTTCGCTTCTCGGCCTCGCCCGGGCTCCCTTCGCCAAGATGGTTGCCGCGCCCGATAATCCCTGGGCGGCGCTCACCATGCACTCGGTCTTCGGCGTCGCGCTGCCCGAGGAGGCCGTGAAGGTGATCGCGATCGTGCTGGTGTCCTCGACCAAGCGGCGGACCTTCGCCAATCCCATGGATACCGTGGTCTACGGCGCCGCTGTCGGGCTCGGCTTCGCAGCCTACGAAAACCTCGCTTATCTGGTGCAACATGCCGAGATGTGGCGATCACTAGCGGCGCTACGCAGCGTGCTCACCGTGCCGTTCCACGGCGCGCTCGGCATCATCGCCGGCGCGTATCTGACGATCGCGCGCGCCGGCACGGCGCTAGGCGCGAACCGCCATCACCGCGACTGGGCCCGCCTCTCCAGCCGCCTGCTGATCTTCGCCGGCCCGCTGGCACTGCATTCGGCGTTCGACTTCCCGCTGCTCACGCTCCAGCGCATGCCGGACCTCGATCCTAACTTGCGAATGTGGCTCGGCGGCGTGAGCCTGCTGGTCGGCTTCAGCTCGATTGCATTCGCCATGCGACTGGTGCGGCGCGTCGCCCGCCATCATGCGCCCCGCACCGATATCGCGCGGGAACGTCTCAGCCAGCTACGCCGGATGTGGGCGCTGTGGCTCGCCGGCGGCGGCGTCGGCTTCCTTGGCCTCGCCTTCGTGCTGACCTCGATCCACCACTGGCTCATCAACCCCGAGCGCAATTTGACGCTAGCCCTGATCCCGATCGGCTTCGTCTCGATTCTGCTGGGACTTGCGTTGTTGGTCGTTACGACCGCGATCTACGTGCTCGGCCGCAACCGCATCCGCACAACTGGCAACGGTTTTTCGTCAGCGCACGGCGGCGGTTGATCCACCGCATGGCAAGCGCGGTGTGCGCGTACTAGATTAAGCGCGCATCTTTCGATCTGGAGCTTGCCAATGACATCGCCTGAGGAATATTCACGGCTGCAATCCGCGATGAGTCAGGCGGTGAAGGCGCATTGGAAGGCTTTTCTGTTCGAAGGCATTTTGCTCGCCGTCCTCGGCATTGCCGCGCTGATCCTGCCGCCGCTCGCGAGCCTCGCCATCACGATCTTCCTCGGCTGGATGTTCCTCATCAGCGGCATCGGCGGATTAATCGTGACCTATTGGGCGCGCGCGACGCCGGGCTTCTGGTGGTCGTTGATCTCGGCGGCCCTCGCCGTCCTCGCCGGCATGCTGCTGCTGGCGCGCCCGATGCAAGCCGTGCTGACGCTGACCATCGTACTCGGCGCCTATTTCCTCGCCGAGGGCGTCACCACTATTATGTACGCGCTGGAGCATCGCCGCGAGCTGAGCGGCCGCTGGTCGTGGCTGCTGATCTCGGGCCTTGTCGACATCGCGATCGCGTTCATGGTGATCACGGGCCTGCCGAGCTCATCGCAATGGGCCATCGGCGTGCTCGTCGGCATCAACCTTTTGTTCGGCGGCGCCACCCTGATCGGCATGGCGCTGGCGGCGCGCAAAAGCAACAGTTGAGGCACATCGCGCACGCGTGCGCCGATGGGGGGTGACAACCCGCTGGCGGCACGCTATATGACCAACCATGATCACCGTCGCCACCAGCTTTTTTTGGTACTTTAGCTACGACAGCTTGCTGGCGGCAGGAGGATCGCGCTCAATCTAAGTTATTGAAGCAAAAGTCCGAACAGCCGCCAGACCTGGCGGCTTTTTTATTGGCCGGCAGGTTCTCGAAACAAACAGGAGCCCGCCGTGCTGAGCACGACCGACGATCTTCGTATCCGCGAACTGAAAGAGCTGAGCACGCCTGAGGACGTGATGCGGGAAGTCCCGCGCACCCTCACGGCAACCCGTGTGGTAATGGCGGCTCGCAACGCCATTCACGCCATCCTCAACGGCCATGACGACCGGCTGCTGGTCGTCGTCGGCCCCTGCTCGGTGCACGATCCCAAGGCCGCGCTTGAGTACGCCGAGCGTCTCGCCGCTTTGCGCGAGGACCTCGCCGACCAGCTCGAGATCGTGATGCGGGTCTATTTCGAGAAGCCGCGCACCACCGTGGGCTGGAAGGGCCTGATCAACGACCCGGATCTCGATGGCAGCTTCGACATCAACAAGGGCCTGCGGCTCGCGCGCAACGTGCTCTCCGCCATCAACAATCTCGGCCTGCCCGCCGGGGCCGAATTCCTCGACATGACGACGCCGCAGTACATCGCCGACCTCGTCTCGTGGGCCGCGATCGGCGCACGCACCACCGAGAGCCAGATCCATCGCGAACTCGCTTCGGGGCTGTCCTGCCCGGTCGGCTTCAAGAACGGCACCGACGGCAACGTGCGGATCGCCGCGGACGCGGTGAAGTCGGCCTCGCATCCGCATCACTTCATGGCGGTGACGAAGCTCGGCCGTTCCGCGATCGCCTCGACCGCGGGCAACGAGGACTGCCACATCATCCTGCGCGGCGGAGCCAAGCCGAACTACGACCCGGCAAGCGTCGCGGCGGCCTGCAACGAGCTTTCAAAATCCGGCGTCGCGCCATTGGTGATGGTGGATGCCAGCCACGCCAATTCGAGCAAGAAGCCGGAAAACCAGCCGCTGGTCATGGCCGACATTGCCGGACAGATCTCCGGAGGCGAGAATCGTATCATGGGCGTGATGATCGAGAGCAATCTCGTCGCGGGCCGTCAGGATGTGGTACCAGGCAAGCCGCTGACTTACGGCCAGAGCATCACCGACGGGTGCATTGATTGGGCGACTACGGCTACCGTGCTCGAGCAGCTCGCTGATGCAGTCGAAATCCGCCGCAACACCGCGCGCGCCGGACTGCACGAGCGCTCCGCGTAATCAGGGCAAAAAGCGGGTGGGGCGATGCTGTGCGCGCCCTGCCCGCTCTTGCTATTAGCAGCCGCGGCAGATGCTCTTGATTTTCTTGTCGAGCAGAGCGTCTTCCTTGTTCACGGGATTGTTCGGGTCGTTCAGATTTTTCTCGCTTGGCACGTCGCCGGCACGCGGCTGACGATGACCGACGGGCGCGGAAGGCAGCGTTCCCGACGTGGCGCCGCCTGACGACGATGATCCCTTGGTGCCGGACTGCGCGACCGCCGCTCCACCAAGCAAGACCACGAGCGACGCTACGAGCATGATCTTCTTCATATCCGTTCCTCCATTCCTCAAACCGGCGTTCCCCGACCGCTCACGTCTCAGGCGGATAAAGATGAACGTCGCCGCAATAGTCGACGATACGATAGCGCGTTTCCGTTACGGCATCACCCGCATCGACTGCGGTATTTTGCGCCGCCAACACATAATTCGGTCCGATCGGCGACTTGCCGGCGCCTCCCGGAATGTCGATGACATAATCCGGTTGGCACAGGCCTGACACTCGCCCGCGCAACTGCCGCATCAGATCCTGCCCGGTCGCAAGCGTGGTGCGCAGATGTACGGTGCCCGGCGCGAGATCGCCGTGATGCAGGTAATAGGGCTTGATCCGGCATTCGACGAAAGCACGCATCAAATCCGACAAAGCGGCGATGTTGTCATTGACGCCGCGCAAAAGCACGGACTGGCTCACCATGGGAATCCCGGCATCGACCAGCCGTGCGCAGGCCTCGCGGGCCGTATCGGTGAGCTCGCGTGCATGGTTGGCATGCAGCGCGACCCAGGTGGTCGCACCCTCGACCTTGAGCGCTGCGACCATGTCCTCGCTGACACGCGCGGGGTCGGCCACGGGCACGCGGGTGTGAAGGCGGATGACCTTGACGTGATCGATTGCAGCGAGATCGGCCATGATCTCGCTCATGCGACGCGGCGACAGCATCAGGGGGTCGCCGCCGGTCAGGATCACCTCCCAGATCTCGCTGTGCGCACGGATGTAGTCGATCGCGGCGCGATAGGCGTTGTCCGAGAGCGCGTTTTCCTTGCCGGGACCGACCATCTCGCGGCGGAAGCAGAAGCGGCAATAGACCGCGCAGACATGGACGAGCTTGAACAGCACGCGATCGGGATAACGGTGCACGATGCCTGATACGGGCGAATGCGGGTGATCGCCGATCGGATCGGCATTCTCGCCCGGCTGCATCTCAAGCTCCGCGGCGGTCGGAACGAACTGGCGCGCGATCGGGTCATCGGGATCGGAGCTGTCGATCAGCTCGACCAGCGCCGGCGTGATCGCGACCGCATAACGGGCGGCAACGCGTTCCAGCGCGGGCAGCGCAGTGGCAGGAGCAAGGTCCGCAGCCACGAGCTCGGACGGCTCGCGCAATGTTCGTGCAATATTGGTCTTCGTCATCTCTCATCCGCAGGCGGTGTCCACACCACCTGATCAATCCGTGTTGCACCGCTTGCCAGCATCACCAGCCGGTCGAAGCCGAGCGCGACGCCGCTGGCTTCTGGCATTGTAGCAACCGCGGCCAGAAAATCCTCGTCCAGCGGATAGGCCTCGCCGTAGCGGCGCTGCTTCTCCGCCATGGACTCCGCGAAGCGCTTGCGCTGTTCTTCGGCGTCGGTCAATTCGCCAAAGCCGTTGGCGAGCTCGACGCCGCAGGCGTAGACCTCGAACCGTTCTGCGACCCGTGGGTCGTCTGTCTTCACCCGCGCCAGCGCCGCCTCGGGAGATGGGTATTCGAACAGAATGGTCAAACGCCCCTGCCCCAGATGCGGCTCGACATGTTCGACCAGGACCTTGCTGAAGATGTCCGACCAGGTGTCGTCCTCGGCGACCCGGACCTTGCCAGCGGCCGCCGCGGCGAGCGCGGACCGCTTACCGCTGGTGCCCGAGATTGTCGACAGCAGGTCGACCCCAGCGAAGCGCTCGAACGCGCCGGCAACGGTCAGCAGCTCCGGCTCCGCGAAGGGGTCGGCGGTCCGGTTCCGGAAGGCGAAGGTCCCGATTCCGGTCGCCTGTGCGGCGTGAGCGATGACAACGACCGTATCGGCCATGATGGCATCATAAGGGGCCCCCGCCCGGTACCATTCCAGCATGGTGAATTCGGGAAGATGCAGATCGCCGCGCTCGCGGTCACGGAAAACCCGGGCGAACTCGAAAATCCGCTCCTCGCCGGCCGCCAGCAGCTTCTTGCAGGCGAATTCGGGCGAAGTCCGCAAATATCTGCTGGCCCGGGTGCCATCGGGCCGGACGATCTCAGTCCGGGGGGCATGCAGATGCGTCTCGTTGCCCGGGGAGACCTGGAGAACGGAGGTTTCGACCTCGACAAAGCCCTGCTCGGTGAAAAAGCCCCTGACAGCCCCGGTAATGGCCGCCTTGGCCTGGAGGAAGGGCCGCCGGTCGAGGTGCCGTGAGGGGGTCCAGAACGGCGATATCGGCTTGTCCCCAGCCATTACCCGACCGTCCCCTGGGGCAGCAAAGTGCTGGCATCCAACGGCAAAATCAGTATGTTGCGGCCCGAAACGGGCGCCGAGGTCTGATTTGAGGCCCCAAGTCCCCCATCGATTTGACCACGTCCTGGCCTGAGCCGGGCCAAGCAAGCAGGAAATATAGCTTTGAGAGTCATCGCCAGTTCTATTCGCAAGGGCAACGTGATCGAGCAAGACGGCAAGCTCTATGTCGTCGTGAGCGCCGAGAACATCCATCCTGGCAAGGGCACGCCGGTCAGTCAGATCGAAATGCGCCGAATCTCGGACGGGGTAAAGATCTCCGAGCGTTACAAGACCACTGACCAGGTCGAAAAGGCCACCATCGAAGAGCGCAACTTCACGTTCCTGTACGAAGATGGCGACGGCTTCCACTTCATGAACCCCGAGACCTACGACCAGGTCCAGGTCTCCAAGGACGTGGTCGGCGACGCGGCCGCGTATCTTCAACCAGACATGACCGTCAAGCTGTCGACCCACGACGTCAACGTGGTCTCGCTCGCGCTGCCGCAGCGCGTGACGCTGGAAGTGGTCGACACCGAGCCGGTGACCAAGGGCCAGACCGCCTCGTCGTCCTACAAGCCGGCGGTGCTGTCCAACGGCATCCGCACCACCGTGCCGCCGCACATCTCGGTCGGCACCCGCATCGTCGTGATGACCGAAGACGGCTCCTACTCCGAGCGTGCCAAGGACTAGGCCAAGGACTGAGCCAAGGGATCGAGGATCAGGGCAAGTGCCGCCGGGGGGCGAGACAGTGGTTGGGAAGAGTTTCCGCTTCGTCTCGCTGCTCCTGGCGTCGCTCGCACTCCTCACCGCCTCGCCCGTCGCTGCGGACGAGATCCGCAGCCCTTCCCTCACAGCCCTGCGCGTCGATTGGCGCGCAGCGCTGGACCAGCTCCGCACCGAGATCAATAGCCGCCCACAGATCGCAGGCGATTTCATCTTCGTGCCCCGCCGTTCGGTCCCGCGGTTTGATCCACGCGGAATGCCGGCGCTGGTGCAGCTCAACGCGGTCTCTTCGCAATTCTTCGTAGGCATTGCCCGCAGCTCGGTTCCCGTGCTGCTGCCGTTCGATGCTGCCGCCTATCGGGAGGCGCAACGCAACGGTCCTCCCACCACATCAGCGCTCTCGCGCTACCAGGCCGATTTCAATCCCGTCGACATGTTCGACGCCGGCCCTGCCGGTTACAGCGCAACGTTCTCACTCGAGCCCGGCGCCGGCGACGGCATGCCGACCCGCGTGTTCGCAAAGCCGGTCGAAATTCAGATCACGGGATCGGCCCTCGTCTACGACATCGCCGATCCCGCCGGCGGCAAGGGCGAGCCAGTCAAGCCGCTCGCCTCGATCTATCCGGATCTGCGCAAGTTCATCCGCGAAGGCTATGTGCGCTATGCGTTCACGCGGTTTGGCGTGGCCTATGTGGTGTCGATCCAGTGCCTGGACAGCGTCGCAAAACCACGGCGGCTCGCGTGCAAGGAGGCCTACCCGGTCGCCGAGCGCTTCCTGAAGGCGCTGCATGTCGCAGGCGGTCAACGCATGCGGCCGCTGATGGACGTCGCCTCATATGTGATCGATCGTCCGGCCGCGCGTTCGGCAGATTTCGGCTACCGGCCCAGCGGCGACATCATCCCGAACACCGGCTATCGCAAACAGGGCGGCCATCCCGATGCGATGGCCTATGCGCAGATCCGCTTCCCGCTCGAGAAGGCGCCGGCCTTCGTGCATTCGCAATCCTACGCCAAGCGCGACAAGGATGACGGCCCGACCGCCTATCCCTGGCGCGACAATTTCTGCGAGTCCCGCAGCTTCGAGGTCTGGCAATGCGGCGGCGGCTTCGGCCACCAGGGCGAGGACATCCGCGCCGCCGACTGCCCCTCGACCGGTGATGCCCGCGAGCCCTGCGATCCCAAGCAACGCGGCGTCGTTGCCGTGCGCGACGCCATGGTGATCCGGGCCTCCAAGGACCAGGCAGCGACGCTCGAAGTCAACAGCCGCACCGAACACATCCGCTTTCGCTACATGCACATGAATCCGCAGGCGTTGAATGCCGACGGAGTGCTCAATGGCCGCGTCGTCACCGAGGGCGAGAAGATCGGCGTGATCTCGAACTATCTCGATCATCCCGCAGGCACGTCGATGCACCTGCATTTCGACGTCCAGGTGTTCACCCGCGACGGCTGGATCTGGGTCAGCCCCTACATCACGCTGGTCTCGGCCTACGAGCGCCTGATCCGCGCCCGCGGGCGCGAGATCGGCACGGAGATCGCCGGCACCCCGCAACCGGTCGCGCACGCGCTGCCCGAAGATGTCATCAAGCCTGATCCGCGTGAGGGGTCGAGCAGCGAAGAGAACTGACCGGCCACGTCGATCGCATCCCGGACGAGCGAAGCGACATAAGGGATGCGACAGGCCAGCTAATCCAGATACGTCGTGAGCTGCGCGCCCTCATCCGCCACGAATACGGCGATCAGTTCGGCCGGCTCCGTGGTGCTGGCATTGGCGGAGACCAGATGCGTTGCGCCTGGCGGCTCGAAGAAGGACTGGCCGACACCGAACGTCTCGACCGGACCGCCACCAAGCTGGGAGCGGATCTCGCCCTTGGTGATGTAGGCGGTCACCGAGCCGGCGTGGCGATGCGGCCGCGAAAACCCGCCCGGGCCGTAGAACACGCGGACGATGGTCACGCGCTTGCCCGGAACGTTGGGCAGCGCATAGGAGCCGATCGGTTCGACTTTATCGAGCGGCGAGCTTTCTGCAGCGGTCGCGCACAGCGGTGCGAGCGCGCCCGACACGGTGTCCATCGTCACCGGCAGCACCTTGCCGATCGCGAATGCGCAAGCAAGTCCGCCGACGACGGCGAGCGCCATCGAGCGCGATTGACGTGGCGCGGCCGCCAGATTCATAGCCGTCATGATCATCTCCCCTCGTCTTAATCAGGATGCCGTTGCATTGGCGGCGACCTGCCGCTTCGGTGGCGTCCAGCGGAAGGCCGCGCCAAAACGGTTCCAGACATTGATCGAGGCAATTGCCGACGTCAGGTACATCAGCTCGGTCTCGGAGAATTCGCGCCGCACCTCGTCATAGACCTCGTCGCCGAAGCGGTCGGGCAGCAAAGTCAGTGCCTCGGCCCATGCCAGTGCCGCACGCTCGCGCGCCGAGTAGATCGGAGCCTCGCGCCAGACCGCAACGAGATGCAGCTTGTCGGCGGGCACCCCGAGCCGTTCCGAGAGAAGAACATGATGCTGTACGCAGAAGGCGCATCCGTTGATCTGCGAGGCACGCAGCTTGACCAGCTCGAGCAGTTGCTTGTCGAGCCCGGCCTTGGCCGCGACCTGACCGAGTGCCAACACCAGATCATACGCATCGGGCGCGATCCGTTTGAAATCCTCGTATTCGCTGCGCGCGTGCGACATTGCGGTTCACCTCGTGATATTGTAAGACTACTTACATCTTATAAGAGCTCTTATATTATGCGCAAGCCGACCGGCATCACGAAATCGAAATTGGAGCAAAGGGCATCGAGCGAGGAGGCTGCGGTGCGCGTACCCGCTCCCGGCGAGGGCAAGCGTGGCGAGCAGGGTTATCTCGGCTATCTGCTGCGCCAAGCCCACGCGGCCGTCCGGCTGAAGATGGAACGCACATTGGCCGATCTCGGCGTGACCTCGCCGCAATTCGCCGTGTTGACCATGCTGAACGCCTATCCGGGCCTGTCAGGAGCCGACGTCGCCCGCCTCACCTTCCTGACCCCGCAGACCGTGGGCGTGATCATCCGCAACCTCGAGCGCGACGGCGCGATTGCGATGACGCCGCACCCCGTGCATGGCCGCATCCAGCAATGGACGCTGACACCGCGCGGATCGACACTCCTCAGGACTTGCAGGGAGCGTGTGATTGGATTGGAGAAGCGTCTGGCCAATGGCCTCGATGCCAAGGCGGAGGCAAGCATTCGCCGATGGCTCGCCAACGTCGCGACGGAATTGCAAGAGGACTAGGCGGGGCTAGTCGCCGCCTCCTCCGTCGCCGCCACCATCGCACCCGCCGAAATCGCCGCCCGCGGCGCCGTCACCTTGAAGATCTATCCGCCCTTCAATATGTTCTTAACCTCACCGTGAGGCCAGTCTTCGCCTGCGGCGATCACGCGGACGCGGCTCTGGTCCGTGCCGTTGACCAGCACATGCGAACTCACCCGGTCGCCGCTGGGCGCCAGGTGCAGCTCGGTTTCAGGTTTCCAGCTCAGCGTCGCCGCAAGATCGCCAGGAAAAATCTGCCAGCACGATCCGTCGTCGAGTTCGACGACATGGCTTTCCGCATGCGCGTGTATCTTCATCCCATCCCAAAATCTCGTTGAAAAAGGCGGGCCCCGGCGATCGGCCGGGGCCCTAATCCGTCAATCGTCGTGATGAATCACGGTCTTGCTGCGATTGCCGAACTCGTCTTCTTTCTTGATCACCGTCTTACGCTCGGCGGGCTCGCGCTCCTTGATCACGGTGGTACGGTCGCGATCGCGATCACGATACTCATGGGACTCGCCGACCGTCACGCCGGCGCCGACAGGACCGACGTGAACGCCGACCTCATCCGCGAACGCCGGAGCCGCAATTGCCGTAACCATGGCCGCCGCAAACAGATATTTCCGCATCTTGTCCTCCTCAGTGTTGTCTGAAGAGAATGCGGACGTGCGACACTTTGTTCCTGACGGAACATGCGGGATGGATGAGACGCTCCTTGTTCCAGGAACCGCCCCACGGCTGCATGATTCCGGCTACAATGCTCCCATGATACAAGCTGATTCCTCGGACAATCGCATCACCCGCCGCGCCCTGATTCAATCCACGCTTGGCGCAGCGGCGGTGCTCACCTCGCCGACGCAGGCGCTTGCGTCGCCGCCAGGCTTCGACGAATGGCGCGAAGGCTTTCGTGCACGCGCCATGGCGAAAGGCATTTCGGCCGCGACCTGGCAGCGCGCGATGGCGCGGGTCGAGCCTGATATGAGCGTGTTCAAGCAGATGCGCAACCAGCCGGAGTTTCACGAGCAGGTCTGGCAATACATCAACCGCCGTGTCTCCGACTGGCGCATTATCAACGGCAAGATCGCACTGAAAAACAACGAAGCGCTGTTCGCGCGCATCGAACGAGATTTCGGCGTCGAGCGCGGCACATTGCTGGCGCTGTGGGGCGTGGAATCCGCTTACGGTGATCCGCTGGTGCAGCAGAATCACATGACGCCTGTGTTTCCCTCGCTCGCCGCGCTTGCCTGGAACGAGCCGCGACGAAAGGCCTATTGGGAGGCCGAGCTGATCAATGCGCTGCGCATCGTCGACAAGGGCTGGAGCACGCCCGAGGAGATGCGCGGCTCCTGGGCCGGCGCGATGGGGAATTCGCAATGGATGCCGGAGGTCTGGCTCAATGTCGGCATCGACTATGACGGCGACGGCAAGGTCTCCCCGTTCGGCAAACCCGACGACGCGCTGGGATCGACGGCAAAATATCTTGTCAATAGGGGCAAATGGCGCCGCGGCGAGCATTGGGGCTACGAGGTGCGCTCCCCTGGCGAAATGAGCGGCAGCCGCACCTATGCAGCCTGGCAGGCAGCCGGAGTCACCCGCGCCGACGGCCAGGCGTTCCCGCAGCCGAATGTGTCCGCGCAGATGTGGACGCCGGTTGCGGGCGGGCCGACGTTCCTGCTGGGACCGAACTTCTATGCGGTGAAGAGCTACAATCCCTCGATGAATTATGCGCTCGCGATCTGCCATCTCGGCGACCGCTGTCTCGGCGCGCCGCCCTTCATCCAACCCTTCCCCGGCTCCGAGCGCGTGCTGACGCTTGCCGAAGTTCAGGAGATGCAGACGCGGCTCACCAAGGCCGGCTTTGATACCGGCGGCACCGACGGGCGTGTCGGCAACGACACGATGAAGGCGATCAAGGATTTTCAGCAGCGTGCCGGCATCGCACCCGCCGATGGTTACGGAGGGCTGAAGGTGCTGGCGAAGCTGCGGCAGGGATCGTAGCCGACCTCAGTGCCGGTACTGCGGCTCTTCCGCGTCGAGCTGGCGGCGGATCGCGGCCAGATGCAGGCGCGCAGATTCGGAATCGCCCTCTCGCATTTGCTTGTAGGTCGCGGCCGCGATCACGGGATCGACCGGCAGCACCTTTCGCCCGGTCGACATCGCCAGCACCTGCACCTCCGCAGCGCGCTCGAGGTAGTAGAGATCGTCCCAGGCTTCTGCGATCGTCGGCGCCAGCACCATCACGCCGTGATGCTTCATGAAGACGATATCGGCATCGCCCACCGCCGACGCGATACGCGCACCTTCACTGTTGTCGAGGGCGAGTCCGTTGTAGTCGCGATCAACCGCCGTGCGGCCGTAGAATTTCAGCGCTGTCTGGCCGGCCCAGATCAAGGGATCTCCCTCGGTCATCGACAGTGCCGTGGCGTAGGGCATATGGGTGTGGAAGGCGACCTTGGCGCGCGGCAGGCGCTTGTGCATCTCGGCGTGGATGTAGAACGCGGTTGCCTCCGGCTCGCCGTCGCCATCGAGCACGTGGCCGTGGAAATCGCAGATCAGCAGCTTTGACGCGGTCAGCTCGCGGAAGGCGTAGCCGTAAGGATTGACCAGAAAGAGGTCGTCATGGCCGGGCACTACGGCCGAGAAGTGATTGCAGATGCCTTCCTCAAAACCGTTGCGCGCGGCCATACGGAAGCAGGCGGCGAGATCCTCGCGCGCAGTGCGGATCGCATCGGTGGCGAGGTCCGGCCGGTTCGAACGAACGGGCGCTGGTGAGGAGGCGTGAAGGCTGTGCGCCATGGCGAAGGAGACCTCTTTCGGGCAGGAGAGGACAGCGTTTTACAGGGCCCACGCCTGCGCGTCAGCCCCTGCAGCCGCCACTCTGCCCTGCACGTCTCACGCCCGCCGCGGCACCCCGCCGGCATTCATGCCACCATCAATCACGAGCTCGCTGCCGGTGACGTAGCGCGAGGCATCTGACGCCAGATACAGCACGCCGGAGGCGATCTCCGCGGCCTGTCCGGCGCGGCCGAGCGGGGTCGCGACCTTCGCGCGCTCCTCCGGATCGATCGGTGCATTCTGGCCGGCACCGGTCGCTCCAGTCGGGATCTTGCCCCAGATTGGCGTGTCGATGATCCCGGGATGGACCGAATTGACGCGGATGTCGTCACCGGCCGCCGCGCACTCCATCGCAATCGATTTGGCGAATAGCCGGACACCGCCCTTGGTCGCCGAATAAGCCGAGAGGCCCGGCGCACCGCGCAGACCCGCGAGCGAGGACATCATGACGATCGAGCCGCCGCCATGCTTGCGCATCAAGGGCAGGCAATGCTTCACGGAAAGAAACACGCCGTCGAGGTTGATCGCGTTCTGCTTGCGCCAGTCGGCGAGCGTCATGTCGGTAATCGACGGCACGGCAATGCCGATGCCGGCGTTTGAGACCATGATATCAAGCCGGCCGAAGCGCTTGGCGATCTCGGCTGTGATCTCGATCCAGCGCTCTTCGTTGGTGACGTCCTGCTCCAAGAAGATCGCCTTGCCGCCGGCCTTTGTCACTCGCGTGGCGAGTTCAGGGCCGTGCAACTCATCGATGTCGGTGATGACGACAGTTGCGCCTTCGCGGGCAAACAGCTCGACGATGGCCTCGCCAATACCTGAGGCGCCACCCGTCACCAGTGCGACCTTGCCCTCAACCTGCCCTACCATGTTCACTCCCATTTTGTTGTTTGACGTTTATTGTTTGAGGCGATTTATTTTTTGCGCATGATCTCGCCGTAAAACCGCTTCGCACTTTTCCTGACCATGCGTTACCTAATCACGGATGGCCCCTGGTCCGGAAGTGCGACATCGATGACGCGGAATTGCACGCGCTCGGCGCCCTGGTAGCGATCGACTGACAATGATCCTGCGACGTGCAGTTGCTGGCCGCGATTGGCGAGAAGCGCATGCCCTAGCTTTTGCCCGACCGAACGGAACGCGATGCCGTTGACGATGGCGCCATCGCCGGACTTGAAACGCAGTCTCAAATGCGCCTGCCCAACCTCCTCGGCAAAGACGAGCTGATGCGCCGGCAACGCCAGCACCGGCTCGGGATTGCCACTACCGAACGGTCCGGCACGATTAAGCGTGGTCGCAAGCTCCGTCGTCACCGCGCGCGCCGAGACCGCGCCATCGATATAGAGCTCGTTGACGTGGCGCGCTTCGGCGACGTCCTGTGCCAGTGCGTTTTCGAGATAGGCACGGAATTCGGCGAGCTTCTCCTTGCGGAGCGTCACGCCCGCGGCCATCGCGTGACCGCCGCCTTTCAGCAGAATGCCGTCGGCCACGGCCTGCCGCACCGCCTTGCCCAGATCGACGCCGGCAATCGAGCGGCCCGAACCCGTGCCGATGCCGCCGGGCTCCAGCGCGATCGCAAAGGCGGGCCGCGAGAACTTCTCCTTCAAACGGGAGGCAACGAGGCCGACCACACCGGGATGCCAGCCTTCGGACGCGGTGACGATGACGGCGAGCTTGTCTTCCAGCCCGATCGAGGCGAGCGCTTCGGCTTCGGCCTGCGCTTCGGCGGCCTGCTCGATGACGCGACGCTCGCTGTTGAGGCGGTCGAGCTCGGCGGCGATCCGCGCGGCCTCGACGCTGTCGCCTTCGAGCAGCAACCGGACACCGAGATCGGCGCGGCCGATCCGCCCGCCGGCATTGACGCGCGGGCCCAGCATGAAGCCTAAGTGCCAGGCCTCCGGCGGGCCGTTGAGCCGCGCCACGTCCATCAGCGCGGTGTGGCCGACATGGTCGCGCCGCCGCATCGCGATCAGCCCTTTTGCGACGAAGGCGCGGTTCAGCCCGATCAACGGAGCCACATCCGCGACGGTGCCCAGCGCGACGTGATGCAGCATGCCGAGCAAATCGGGCTCGGGCATCTCCGCCTTCCAGAAGCCGCGCTGCCGCAGTTCTCTGTTCACCGCAACCAGCGTCACCAGCACGAGGCCGACAGCGGCGAGATGGCCAAGGCCCGAGAGATCGTCGAGCCGGTTCGGATTGACCAGCGCGTCGACCTCCGGCAGCTCCGTGCCGGCCTGATGATGATCGATCACCACCACAGACATGCCCAGCCGTTTCGCTTCAGCGAGCGGCTCGATGCTGGTGGTGCCGCAATCCACCGTGACGAGCAGCGTGGCGCCCTTGGCCGCGAGGCCTCGAACGGCTTCGACGTTGGGGCCATAACCCTCAAAGATGCGATCGGGAATATGGATCAGCGGGTCGAGCCCGCAATGGCGCAGGTGCCAGGCCAGCAGCGCTGCAGAGGTCGCACCGTCGACGTCGTAATCGCCGAAGATGGCGACCGCCTCGCCCTTCGCGGCGGCATCGGCGATGCGCTTCGCGGCCGCCTCCATCTCCGTCACCGTGAACGGATCCGGCATAAGTTTTCGAATGGTCGGATCGAGGAAATCAGGGACGGCATCGATGTCGACGCCGCGGCCGGCCAGCACCCGCGCCAGCAGTTCCGGCAATTGGTGCTGCTGCACGATGGCAAGCGCCTTGGCCGCACCTCTTGCGTCCAGCCGGTCGCGCCAGAGCTTGTCAGTGAGCGAGCGCACCACACCCAGGAACGCCTGGGGCATTTCAACGGGCAAAGCGGTGGCGGGAGGCGTCATGATTCGTGGTTCAAGTGGTCCGGTACAAACAGCGGCGCGACGGCCGCTTCCGATCGCGGGATTCACCGGGAATCCCTGGCATTTTGCAACGTCAGCAGCCCACAAAGCGGTGGATTGCCGAAATGCTGAGCGAGTTGACTACCATTTGAGCAGTCACGCGGACAGCAAATTAAGTGAGCGTTAGCAGGAATCTTCGAAAACGAGTCTCATTCGATCTGTAATTTTTAGTTCCGGGTCATTGCAGGTCAGACGTCATTGCCAAGGGAAGCCCCCGATGTCTGTTGCGCTGGGTTTGAAATCCAAGCCTGTTACCACTGAGCCCGCTAACGACGATTCCGACATTTCCGCGCTGATCAACCGCCTGACGGCGGAGGTCAACCAGATCGCGGTCGACAAGACCAAGTCGATCCAGCAGATCACCAACCAGATGAAGATGCTGGCGCTGAACGCGCTGATCGAAAGCTCGCGGGCCGGCGCGCAAGGCGCGGGCTTTGCGGTGGTGGCGCAGGAGGTGCGCGGCGTTGGCCAGCAGGTCGAGACCATCGCCCGCGAACTCGAGACCCAGCTGACCAAACGCACCGGCGATCTCGTCGCCTCGATCGAGCGCATGAGCCAGCGCTCGCGCGGCGAGCGCATGATGGACTTATCCCTGAACGCGATCGAGCTGATCGACCGCAACCTTTATGAGCGCACCTGCGACGTGCGCTGGTGGGCGACCGATTCTGCCGTGGTCGATTGCGCCGCCTCGCCCGCTCCGGCCGCGGTCAGCCATGCCACGCAGCGCCTGGGCGTCATTCTCGGCGCCTACACCGTTTACCTCGACCTCTGGCTGTGCGACCTCGACGGCAATGTCATCGCCAATGGCCGCGCGGATCGCTTTCGCGTCGTCGGCCAGAACGTCGCCCACACCAAATGGTTTCGCGAGGCGAAGACCCTGCGCTCCGGCGACGACTATGTCGCCGGCGACGTCGAGAACCAGCCGCTGCTCGGCAACGCCCAGGTCGCAACCTACTGCGCCAGCGTCCGCGCCGGCGGAGAGGCTCACGGCGCGCCGATCGGCGTGCTCGCCATCCATTTCGATTGGGAGCCGCAGGCGCGCGCGATCGTGCAGGGCGTGCGCGTCGGCGACAGCGACAAGGCCCGCGTACTGCTGGTCGACTCGCATTTCCGCGTCATCGCCGCCTCCGACGGCCAGGGCATTCTGAGCGAGCGCATCTCGCTGTCGCTCAACGGCGAGCGCTCCGGCTTCTACCAAGACCGGACAGGCGCGATGGTCGCCTTCCACGCGACGCCGGGCTACGAGACCTATCGCGGCCTCGGCTGGTACGGCGTGATCGTCTGCGGGGCGTGAGGCTGGAGCCGGCCGGCACGGCTCCCCAATCCAAATCGTGAAAACAACCCCATGCACAGTAGCGAGAGTGCTGCTTGCACGGAGCTTGAGCTCGTTGTTGACACGTCGGGCAAAACACCGCCGACCTGCGATGGTCGCGAGGTCTGAGACCCGCTTTTCCCTCGAGCCGTGAACGCGCCCGCCTGGCCACACGGCGGGCTCCCTCGGGCATTCCCAGCAGCTGCCCCTTCGGACATCGTGGCTCCGGACAATTACGTAGGTCGCGGCGAATTTGCGCTCGATCAAAGCCGGCACGGTTCCCGCTGCCAATTATTCCCGAAAATCACGGGAGGTCGGCCCATGCTGGTTAGAATCAATACGGCGCAGCGCCGTCCGATCGACGGTCATCTGGCTGCCGTTGCTGGCAATCGCGCGCTCTGCAGTGAATTCAGGTATCGCAGAGGCAGCGAGATTTTCGGCGAGGGCGAGGACGCAGAATACGTTTACCAGATCAACTCCGGAGCCGTGCGTACCTACAAGCTGCTCCCGGACGGTCGGCGCCAAATCAACGCGTTTCATTTGTCCGGCGACATGTTCGGTTTCGAGAACAACGAAACGCACCGCTTTACCGCCGAAGCTATCGTCGAAACCGATGTGCGCATCATGACGCGAAGCAATCTTCTGGGAGCGATGCCAAACCAAGGCGCCGGGCCAAAGCACCTCATCGGCTTCGTCACCCAAAATCTTCAGCACGCCGAAAACCACATGCTGCTTCTGGGGCGGAAGACATCGTTGGAGAAGGTCGCTGCATTCCTGCTCGAAATGGACGACCGGCTGGCACATCCGCGAGTCATGGACCTGCCGATGACGCGTCGCGACATTGCAGACTACCTCGGACTTACCCTCGAAACCGTCTCGCGCGCCCTGTCGATCTTGCGAGACGACGATATCTTGCGATTTGACGGAACAACCCAGCGACGGCTCGAGGTGCTCGATCGAACCCGGCTTTCGCGGCTCGACGCCTGATTTCGTGGCGGAGGCTGCTTGGCTCGACCGGGGCGAGAGCCGCTTAGATCTCTGCAAGGCCAATGGGAGGAATGGTCATGCTCATCAAGACACTCACATTGCACTCCCTTACGTACCTGGTGGGGATTACCAGCTCGGTCGCGGCTTACCAGAATGCCCTTTGGAGTCCGGGTATGGACCAGACAGACACGCGTCAGATTGTTCTTCGCGCAACCAAGAGCGATAGACTGCCCGTCACGTTGACCAGATCTCACGCCCGCGACAACGTACCCACACGAGTGCCGGCAGTCGTCAAGCCCGGCATCGGGGATGCTTGTAAGCCGCCGATCGACGTCCGTGGACGCTGCTTTGCTTCGGTGGCTTTCAACAGTCAGGCTGCGTGACTCCTTTGCCGTCAGCGACCGAGCGCCCCATCCATCAACAGTGAGCCAATGATGCCTCATCGATCGCATCCAGGCAGCGGTTTCCTCACGGACCATTCGCAAGACTTCTCGCTGATCCTCGGAGGTCCGGTCTTCCGGCTCCTGCGTCGGGCCCATTTGACCGGCAACAAGCTGGAATTTGCGCCACGGCGCACTTTGGTGATCTCGCTGTTTTGCTGGCTTCCGCTTCTCGCCCTTTCGCTCTTCGAGGGAGACGCACTTCACGGCCGCGTGCCGGTTCCGTTCCTGTTCGACGTGGAGGTCTACACCCGCTTCCTGCTCGCCATTCCACTCCTCCTGGAGGCCGAGATTATCGTGCACCGGCGCATGCGCTTCATTGTGAAGCAATTCCTGGAGCGCAACTTGATACCGGAAAATCAAATGTCGCGGTTCGACTCGGCGATCGAGTCGGTCGTTCGACTCCGCAACTCCATGCTCGCTGAGGTGCTGCTATTCCTATTCGTGTACATCGTCGGAATCCTTGTCATCTGGCGACATTACATCGCACTCGACACGGTCACTTGGTACGCGAAACCGGCCGTTGGCGGCGCGCAGCTTTCACTCGCCGGAATGTGGTTCAGCTACGTAAGCCTCCCGATCTTCCAGTTCCTGCTGTGCCGCTGGTACTTCCGAATGTTCATCTGGGCGCGCTTCCTCTGGCAGGTCTCGCGCATTGAATTGAGCCTGATGCCGACACACCCGGATCGCGTCGCGGGCCTGGGCTTTCTGTCGGACATCCTTTACGCGTTTATCCCGCTCCTGCTGGCCCATGGCGTTCTGCTTGCCGGTGTTCTCGGCAACCGCATCTATCACCTCGACGCCAGACTGTCTGACTTCGTGCTTGAAATCCTGTCGCTTGTCGTCTTTCTCGAGTGCGTCACGCTTGGCCCCCTGCTGGTTTTCGCCTCCCAACTTGCTCACGCCAAGCGGCAGGGTCTTCGGGAGTATGGCACGCTGGCCGAGCGCTACGTGCGCGAGTTTGACGCGAAATGGATGCACGGAACACCATCGAACGAACCATTGGTCGGCAGTAGCGATATTCAATCACTCGCCGATCTGGGCAATAGCCTGGAGGTGGTGCGGACAATGCGTGTTGTCCCCTTCACCAAGGAAACAATCTTGCAGCTGGCCATCGTAACGGCTTTGCCGGTGCTCCCGCTCTTGCTGACGATGATTCCCCTGGAGGAGCTGGTGAAGAAATTGTTGGGAATCTTGTTCTAGCCGGACGGTCCTACGAACGTTCGAGGTTTCCGCGGGTAATCTCAACGTCTGCCCGCATCATTTGGCGGCTGGCCTCCGCATCACTGCGCTGCGATAACTGCCCTCACTAACGATTCAACAGATCAGGCGACGCCGCAATGCCCACACCACTCCTGTCCGACCCCGTTGCCCGCGCCACCTCCCCGAGCACGGGACACGCACCGCCCGACGGCTTTGCCGATCTCGTGCCTGAGCTCAGCGTTTCGAACATCGAGGCCAGCCTGTCGTTCTGGCGCGACCTGCTCGGCTTTGCGATTGCCTATGACCGTCCCGATGCCCGATTTGCCTATCTCGTCAGGGGGCGCCTCCAGGTGATGCTGTGCGAATTGAACGGCCGCTGGGAAACCGCCGAGATGCAGCGCCCATTCGGTCGCGGCATTAATTTACAGATGGTCGTCGACCGCATCGATCTGATCCTGAAAGCGCTCGACGGTGCGAAATGGCCGCTCTACGAGCCGCCAAATGAAGCTTGGTATCGCGCCGGCGACCTCGAGGTTGGGCAGCGCGAGTTTCTCGTGCAGGATCCCGACGGCTATTTGATCCGCCTCGTCGAACGCCTTGGGACACGCGGGCCGTCGTGACGCGCACCTGGGCTTTGGTGCCGTCGACCACTGCCCAGATCTGCAGGGAAACATGGCCGCGGCTGCGGCCCATCAGGGTCGCAGAGTTACCCGAGTTCGGCCCTTGCGATGTCGTCCCCTTCAGCCAGCAATGTCACCCCGCCGAGCGTCTGCGACGGGCGCTCCCCGAACATTGCCAGGTAATATTGCGCGAACCGGCCGAGCTCATAAAAGCCCTGCCCCATCGCGACGGCAGCCACGGTGACCGAACCGGGCGCGCTGTCGCGCAGGATGGAATGAACCGCGCAAAGCCGCTTGTGGCGGAGGAAGCTGACCGGGCCCAGGCCGAAAACCTCCTGAAAGGCGCGGTGCAGGGTACGCCGCGATACGCCGAGCGCAGCGCAGATCTCCGCCACATGCACCGGGCGGTTGCCGGCCGCGTCGAGATGCTCTTCGACCCGACGGATCAGCCGCCTTGCCGACGGCAGCCAACCCTCGTCGTCGGGCGGCAGCGCCGACATGACATTCGCCGCCATACATTCGACGATCGATCGTTTCCAGAAATCGGCCGTGGAGGGCGTCAGGCCGCCGCTGTGCGTGCGCAAATGCGACATGATCCGGACCAGGCGGCGCGAGGCAATCGCGCCGGTCTCGATATCCGCCCGGAAATGGCCGCGGCTGCGCCAGGTGTCGGGATCGCTCAACCGCGCTTCACCGCCGAATAGCGAAGTCACCTCGCCAAGATCGAACCGCATGGCGGCATAAGCAGATGCGCCGTGAAAAACCCCGTCATGCTCCAGCAGCGGCGGGATCACCAGCACGTCGTTGAGCTGCATGTCGAACGACCAATGCGCGACGCGCTCTTCGGCCGACAGCAGCATTCCGATGATCAACTTGTCATCGCTGGAGACACGTTGCGTGCGCATGCCGACGTTGAAGGTGCCGATGCTGAGCGAGAAATCGTCGATGCCGACATGGGACAATGTCCCGCGCAAACGCCCGCGGCCGAGCTGCATCACGTCGACATGAGAGCCGTGGACGGCCTGGTGAAGGCCTTCAAAACCGTCCAGCCTTTTCGAATCAACCAGAAGGAATTGCCCCATGGCTGTACCCTGTTATGGAAGCGCGACAATTCTGCGGCAACCGACAGTACAATACCACCGCAAGGCGAGGTGGATGCGACAATCTGCCTTGGCATTTTGAGTCAAACGCTAGGGAATCCCGGCGAGACAATTGCTTGCGGAGTGCCGCAATTGCCCGGATTTGCAGCATGACTTGATTAAGCCTCGCCTCGCTTGCGCGTCCTGGCACAATTTGCACATCACAGCCGGTCAATCTTCGGATACCTTTTGCAACCTCAGCGATATCGATCGAACGCGCTTTGCGGATGGCAGAGTGCACGCGGCAATGACGTGCCGTGTGCCCAAAAGCGTGCGCGCAAAGGAAAGAGATGTTGACGCAATGATGCGTCGTCCCTTCCCGAGCGCCAAAAAAGAGGAGGACCAGACAATGTGTCCAACATGCCCGGGAACGTGCCGTCGTCTGCTGAAGTCCGCGCCGTAGCGTCAGCTGGAATACGCGTATTGGAGTTTCCAACGATGCTGCGGGCGGATCTGACTCACTGCGAGTGGTTGCCGGATGACGCGAAGACCGGCGAGATGGTCTTCATCCCCGGCGGAACGTTTCGCATGGGATCCGACCATCATTACCCAGAGGAAGCGCCGAGCCATCGCGTCTTCGTCGACGGCTTCTGGATCGATCGGACGCCTGTTACCAACAGGCAGTTCAAGCAGTTCATCGACGCAACAGGCCATGTCACTGAGGCCCAGATCATTCCTGACGCGAAGGACTATCCCGGAGCGCTGAAGGAGATGCTCTACGCGGGATCGCTGGTGTTCTCGCCGCTGCCCCGCATCACCGATCTCACCGACTGGAGCCAGTGGTGGTCGTTCGTGCGAGGCGCGAACTGGCGCCACCCCTACGGCCCCGGCAGCAACATCAAAGGCCTCGACGACCATCCGGTCGTGCATGTCTCCTTTAGCGATGCCGCCGCTTATGCGCGCTGGGCAGGCAAGGAGCTGCCGACGGAAGCCGAATGGGAATTCGCTGCGCGCGGCGGGCTCGAGGGGGAAGAGTTTGCCTGGGGCGATGCCCTTATGCCCGGCGGCAAGCACATGGCCAACATCTGGCAGGGCAACTTCCCTGTCCGGAATCTCGGCGAGGATGGGTACGAGCGTACCTCGCCGGTCATGGCCTTCCCGCCCAACGGCAACGGCCTCTACGACATGATCGGCAACGTCTGGGAATGGACTTCGGACTGGTGGTCGGCCCGGCACTCAGCCGATGCCGCAAAGCCCTGCTGCATTCCGCAAAACCCTCGCGGGGGCCGCGAGGATGCAAGCTACGACCCTCGCCTCCCCGACATCAGGATTCCCCGCAAGGTTCTCAAGGGCGGCTCGCATCTCTGCGCACCGAACTATTGCCGCCGCTATCGCCCCGCCGCGCGCCACGCCGAACCGGTCGACACCTCGACCAGCCATGTCGGCTTCCGTTGTGTCGCGCGCACGCCCCTCGTCATTCACCGCGAACAAGAAGGATCTGCTGCAACATAGGGAGTGTTGCATGAGCAGCGAGTTGGAGAACAACACCAACTCGAAAATACTGGCGGAGGCGCTAGCGCAGCTCCGATGACCGGAGAACCGACAAAGCGGCAATTCAGCATCGGCTTCCAGACATCGATCATCACGGTGTTCGTGGGCGTGGTGCTGCTTGTCGGCTTGACCCTGGTCTATCTCAGCTTCGCGCGGGTGACATCGATCACGCGGACGGCGGCGCGCGGCTTCATCGAGAAGGTGGCGCAGCTCGGTGCTGACCATGTCGACGAGCGGTTCAAGACCGTACGCGACAATCTCGACATCCTCTCTGGCCTGCCGGCGATTCAGGGGGCAGAGATCGCCGACAATACGCGGCTCTACGCCCTGATGGCGGCGATGCTGCGCAACAATCCGCAGCTGTTCAATCTCTATGTCGGCTATGAGGACGGATCGTTCATCGAGATGGACGTGATCGACCGCGCCAGGCCAGCGTTCAGAACGGGATTGAAGGTCGATCAGGACGCAGCGTTCCGGCTGGTCGTGGTCGCGCGGACGGCGGGAGCAGCGCCGGTCACGCAATATCTGTCGGAGAACCTGATCGAGGTCGCGGAGGTCCCCGGCCCCACCGGCTACGACCCGCGGCAACGGCCCTGGTATGTCGAGGCGTTCAAGAACGACAAGACGCTGCTGACAGGGCCTTACGTGTTCTACGCCACGGGCGAGCCCGGCTACACGCTGCGCACGCCCTTGAAGGAAGGCCGCCACGGCGTCGTCGCCGGCGACGTCCTGCTTAACCGGTTCGAGGCGATGCTGGCGGAACAGAAGCTCGGGCAATCCGGGCAAGCGTTCCTGTTCAACGATGCCGACCGCATCGTCGGCCATCCCGAGATGACCCGTCTCATGACGGAGATTCCCGAACGACAGGACGACCTGCCGCAGGTCGGCGCGCTGAAGCTGCCGGGGCTGGTTCCGATCATCCGCTCCTGGCGCGACGGCGGGCCGGCCCAGCAGTTCTTCGACGATCAGGCCGGCCGCACCTATATCGCGGCGGTCCACCGGCTCGACACCACCGGCTCGGCCAATGTCCGGCTCGCGATCATCGCGCCGCTCGACGAGTTTTATGCCCGGATCATCAACGAGCGCCGTACCCTGTTCGCGCTGGCGCTCGCCTTCGTCGGCGCCACGCTGCCGTTTGCATTCTGGCTGGGATCGCGCATGGCCGAGCCGCTGCGCAAGCTTGTCCAGGAGACCGACGCGATCCAGCGCTTCGACCTCGCGGAGCGGCCCCGCATTCGCTCCGCCATCGCCGAGATCGAGGAACTCGGCCGCTCGGTCTTCACCATGCGCAGCGTGGTCAGCAGTTTTGCCAGCTTCATCCCGCGCCCGATCGTACGGCAGCTGATCGAGACCGGCGCCTCGCTCCGCCTCGGCGGCACCAGGCGCGAGGTCACAGTGCTGTTCACCGACGTCGCCGACTTCACCGCAAAGACCGAGCGGGCCGACCCGTCGCAGGTGATGATCTACACCTCGCGCTATTTTGCGGTCCTCTCGGACGAGATCATGCGGCACCGGGGCACGGTCGACAAATATATCGGCGATGCCGTGATGGCGCTCTGGAATGCGCCGGCTGACGATCCTGACCATACCATCAACGCCTGCCGCGCCGTTCTGGCGTGCCTTGCCGCGAACGAGGCGCTCAACAAGCAGTTCCGGCATGAGAGCTGGCCGCCTTACGACACCCGGTACGGCCTGAATGTCGGCGACGCCGTGGTCGGCAATGTCGGCTCCAGCGACCGCATGAACTACACTGCGCTCGGCGCCACCGTGAACCTGGCCTCGCGGCTCGAGGGCCTCAACAAGAACTACGGTACGCATGTGCTGGTCAGCGCCGCCGTACGCGAACGCGTCGGCCATGCGTTCCTTTTCCGCAGCGTCGACAGCATCACCCCGAAAGGGTTTGCCGAGCCGATCGAGGTCAGCGAACTGCGCGGCGAACTGGCGCAGGCCGACGCGAGCGAGATCGCGATGTGCAGACACTGGGACGAGGTCTTTGCCTCGATCGCACAGGATGGCCCGGCGGAGACTACCCTGGTCCGGCTCTCCGGTTTCCTGCACGACTATCCCAGAGACAGCGTCGCACAATTTCATGCGACGCGGTTTCGCAACGCTGCCCAGGGGACGAGCGCGGAGGCGTGACCTGAGGGTTTACCTGGCAGCGGTCGGGTAAACGCCTTCCGTGAACACCACAGGCGTTCCCTTGGCGACGCTGGCAGCTACCCGTTCGGCATCCCAGTTGGTCAGGCGTACGCAGCCATGCGATTGTCCCTTGGAGATATTTTGCGGCGACGGCGTGCCGTGGATGCCGTAGCCGTCGGCGGACAGATTGATCCACATCGTGCCGACCGGATTGTTCGGCCCGGGCATGATCTTGAAGGGTTTTCGGGAATGAACGCCCTTGAAATGATAGGCGGGATTGTAGCGATAGGTCGGGTTTGGATCGATCTCGGTGACCTTCAGCGAGCCTGACGGCGACGGCTTGTCCTCGCTGCCGACACTCGCCGGATAGAACCCGATCAGCGCATTCGACTTGTCGAACAGTTTTACGGTTTGCCTGACCTTGTCGATCTCGACCCTGTCGGCCTTGGCAGGCGTAGCGCCCTCGCCTGCGTCGACCACGGCGATGGTCTCGCCGGCGCGATCGAAGTGACGCCCCGGATTGAGCGCCGCCAGCAGCTGCTCGCTCATGTGAAACCTCTCGGCCAGCTCCTCGCGCGGACTGGTGTAGCCGAGCTTCGGAATGTCCTTCATGTCTTCCATCTTCGACGGAAGCCTGCGCAGGAACGGGCCTGAGACGTCCTTGTCGGTGATGGTGTAGGTCGTCATCGGCGACCGCGCGTCCGCCTGGAGCGCCTTCCAGACGTCATCCGTCACCTGATCCGAAGCAGGCACTTGCCGCGCTTCGGCATAGGCGCGAAGCGCCTTCCTGGCATTCTCGCCGAATCTGCCGTCGATCTCGCCGGGAGAGAAGTGCGCCCGGTCCAGCAGGACCTGAAGACGCACCCCGGCCGGGGTCGGCTTCTCGTTCGACAGGGTCTTCTTCGAAGGTTCGGCGGACGCGATGGCGGCCGCGTCCATTGCCGCGGCGAGCGCCGGTGGGGCCACAAGGGCGGAGAATGCAACGGCAAGAGCAACCTTCATTGCTGGCATGTTCCAGCTCCGACGGGATTCGTTCGTCGGATTGGCAACTCGGCTCGACGGCGGAAGTTTCCAGTTTTTCCTGAACCGCGAGTGCCGGTCAGGCGGCGCGCCGCCCAGCCATCTCCGCCGCGAGCAGTACCGCGGCGCGGCTGGCGCCTATCGATGCGACGCCCTGGCCTGCGATGTCGTAGGCGGTGCCGTGTGCGGGCGTGCAGATCGGAAACGGGAAGCCGCCGAGCAAGGTGACGCCACGATCGAACCCCATCAGCTTCATCGCGATCTGGCCCTGGTCGTGATACATCGTCAGCACCGCATCGAAGGCGCCTGCCTTGGCGCGCAGGAACACGGTGTCGGCCGGAAACGGCCCGTCCACGGCAATGCCGTCGCGCTGGCCGGCTTCCACCACCGGCGCAATGACATCGATTTCCTCTCGGCCGAAATTGCCGCCGTCGCCGGCGTGCGGATTGAGGCCCGCGACCGCAATGCGCGGCCGCGCGAACCCGGCATTGCGCATGCAGGTATCGGTCAGTTTCAGCGCGCGCTGGATGCGCTCGCTCGACAGTTTTGCGGCGACGTCCTTGAGCGGAATGTGCGAGGTCACGCGTGCATTCCAGAGCTCGCCCAGCACGTTGAATTCGCTGGCCGGCGTCCGCAAGCCCACCACCTCCGCGGAGAAGGCGATCTCGTCGTCATACTCCGAGCGCGCGAGCCGCATCGCCGCCTTGTTGAAGGGCGTGAAGCAAACGGCATCGACCCGGCCATCCCTGCCAAATTCGAGCGCCCGCTTGTAATTGGCCAGCGCAAACTGGCCGCCCGCAAGGCTCGCCACGCCGCGCTCGATCCGCGCGGGTTCGAGGTGGCCGAGATCGAGGAATAGCGTATCGCCTGTGAGCTCATCGAAATCGGCGCCCTGCTCCACCGCCGTCAGTTCAGGCGCGACACCTGCGACCTTCGCGCCCGCGTCGAACACGCGGCGGTCGCCGATGACCACGAGCCGGCACCGTGCGCGGATATCATCCTGCGTAACGAGTTTTGCCGTCAGCTCCGGACTGATGCCGGCAGGATCTCCCATCGCCAGCGCAATCAGCGGCTTTCCGGTCATATGATCACCTTTTCCTGGGTCGTCGTTTCGATGCTGGCGGGCTTGCGGAAAATGCGCGCGAACAGCTGCAACGCCAGCGGCAACAACAGCAATGCGATCCCGGCGATCACGAGGCACGTCACCAGCTTGTTGGCGAAGAAGATGCCGAGGGATCCCTTGGACATCAGCATCGACTGTCGGAACGCATCCTCGGCCTTGTCGCCGATGACGATGGCGAGCACCAGCGGCGCCAAGGGATAGAACAGCTTCTTGAAGAGATAGCCGACGACGCCGAAGCCCAGCATCATCACCACGTCGAGATAGGAATTCGAAACCGAATAGGCGCCGACGACGCAGATGATCACGATCAGCGGCGCGATGACCACGAAGGGAATCCGCATCAGGGCGGCGAACACGGGCACGGTCAGCAGCACCAGCGCGACCGCGACGATGTTGCCGACATACATCGAGGCAATCAGGCCCCAGACGAAGTCTTTCTGGTCCACGAACAGCATGGGACCTGGATTGAGGCCCCAGATCATCAGCCCGCCCATCATGACCGCCGCAGTCGCCGAGCCGGGAATGCCGAGCGAAAGCATCGGCAACAGCGCGCTGGTGCCCGCGGCGTGATCGGCCGTCTCGGGCGAGATGATGCCTTCGACCTCGCCGGTGCCGAAGTAACGGCCGCGGCGCGAGAAGCGGCGGCCGATACCGTAGCTCATGAAGGAGGCCGCGGTCGGGCCGCCCGGAGTGATCCCCATCCAGCAGCCGATCGCCGCGCTCCGCAGCAACGCAACGCTGTGGCGTGGCAGGCGGCCGACCGCACGGAACACCTCCAGCCAGTCGATCTTCGAGGAAACCGCACGGGCGTGAAACTCCTCCTCGACCGCGACCAGCAGCTCGCCAATGCCGAACAGGCCCATCACCGCGACGACGAAATTCACGCCCTTGACGAGTTCGTCGATGCCCATGGTGAGACGGACGCTGCCGGAGACGGTGTCGATGCCGATGGCGGCGATCGCAAAGCCGATCGCGAGCGCGACGACGGTCTTGATCGGCGCCGCGCCGCCCATGCCGACAAAGCTGGCAAAGGCCAGGAAATAGACCGCGAAATATTCCGCCGGACCAAACGCGAGGGCGACCTGCGCGACCCATGACGCCAGGAAGGTAATCAGGATGACGCCAACAAGCGCACCGAACGCGGCCGAGCCGAAGGCGGTGGCCAGCGCCGTGGTTGGCCTTCCGTCGCGCGCCATCGGATAGCCATCGAACGTGGTGGCGACCGACGACGGCTCGCCGGGGATGTTGAACAGGATCGAGGTCACGGATCCCCCGAACAGCGCGCCCCAATACATGCTGGAGAGCAGGATGATCGCCGAGACCGGCTGCATGCCAAAGGTCAGCGGCAGCAGCAGCGATACCCCGTTCGGCGCGCCGAGCCCTGGCAACACGCCGACGAGAATGCCGAGCAGAACGCCGACGACCATCAAGGCCAGATGCGGCACGGTAACCGCGATGGTGAAGCCGTGGAGGAGCTCCGAGAGATTATCCATCGCGCTCCCCTCAGAACCCCAGCGCCGCGGCGAGCGCGCCGTGCGGCAGCGACACCTGGAACATGCGCTCGAACACGACATAGAGCGCGAGCGCCGTGGCCGCCGCCGTCACCGCCGATAGCAAGACAGATCGATGCCGCGGGATTGCGAGCACCGCGAGAACATAGGCCGCCGATGCGACATACATCCCGAGCAGCGGGATGGCGGCGACGAAGATTGCCGCCGGCACGAACAGGCCCGCCAGTCGTCGCAGCTCGATCGACGTGATGGCAACGGGAACGCTCGCCAGCGAAGCCGCCGGCATCACGCCGCGCGTCAGATTGTAGAGACTGCCGGCGACGATGATGATGCCAGTCAGGAACGGAAATGTGCCTGACTCGACACCCTCGGTCGACCAGCCGATGCCGTTGTCCAGGCTCTGGACCGCCACAGCGACGCCAAAGCTGCCGGTGAGGATGGCGGTCGCAAGTTCGAGGGCGCGGCGTGAGATCATGGAAGGCTCCTGATCCTCACTTGACCAGCCAGCCCTGCTCGCTTGCCACCTGTTTCACGTGCTCGAGATCCTCCTTGATGAACTTGTCGAACTCGGCACCGGTCAGGAACGTGTCGACCTGGGAGGTCTTCTCGATGTAGTCCTTCCATTCCGCTGTCGCCTGCACCTTCTTCATGAGGTCGACATAGTAGGCAGCCTGCTCCGGCGTGACCTTGCCGGGCAGCCAGACCGTCCGCGGCTGCTCATATTGCTTGATGTCAAGTCCCTGCTCGACGCAGGTCGGAACGTCGCCCCAGCCTTCGGTGGCCGTGATCTTTGGACCTTCCGGCAGGTGCTTCGGGCTGAACACGCAGAGCGGACGCTGCGTGCCGCCGCGCCACTGCCCCAAGCTCTCACTTGGATTGTTGACGTGGGAATCGAGATGCCCGCCAGCGAGCTGCACGGCAGCCTCGGCGCCGCTCTTGAAGGGAATATAGGTAAGCTTGACGTGCCCGGTCTTCTCGATCATGCGCGTCAGCACCTCGTCGGTGTCCTTGGACTGCGCGCCGCCCATCTTGAAGTCGCCTGACGCAGCCGCCTTCAGATAGTCGCCGGCGGTTTTGTAGGGCGCGTCCTGTTTCACCCAGAGCAGGAACTCGTCCTGCGCCATCGCCGCGATCGGGGTGAGGTCCGTGTAGTTGAAGGCGACCTTGGAGACGAGCGGCTGCTGCCAGGCGTTCGAGGTGCCGAAGATCACCTTGTAGGGATCGCCGGCGGAGGCCTTGCCGTAGACATAGCCTTCGGCGCCGCTGCCGCCCCCCTTGTTGACGACGACGATTGGTTGATCCGTCAGCTTGTACTTGGTGATGATGTTTTGCACCGCGCGGGCGAGATTGTCGGTGCCGCCTCCGGGACCGGCGGTCGCCACGAACTCGATCGGCTTCTGCGGCTGCCACGCCGCGAACGCAGGCATCGGGCCTGCGAGCACGGCTACGCTGACGGACAACAGGAAGAGAGACGTCCCACGCATGATTTCCTCCAACTGATTTTTTCTGTTTGCTAGATCAATCGTCTCGACGTCCGCTCAGGCGACGCGTTCTTCGCGCTCCCCTGCGGCCGAGACGATTGCACCTTCTTGCTCGAGCGCTTCGATTTGCGCCTGGTCGAAGCCGTGCTCGGCCAGCACCTCGCGCGTATGTTCGCCATAGACAGGCGCGCCTGATGCGACCTTGCCCGGGGTCTCCGAGAATTTGACCGGCAGCCCGATCGTCTTGACCGGGCCAAGCGTGGAATGCTCGACCTCTACGACCATCTCGCGCGCCAGCGTCTGCGGATCGCTCAAAGCCTCGAGCATGTTGTGCACAGGGCCGCAAGGCACGCCCTTCTCGTCCAGCGCCGCGAGCCAGTGCGCGCGCGTCTGCGTCCGGAAACGTTCACTCAGGACAGCTTCGAGCTCTTTCAAATTCGCCATGCGGTCGGCGCCAGTGACGAAGCGCGAATCGGCGGCGAGTTCGCTCGCGCCGAGCGCTTCCAGCATCAGCAGCCAGTGCTTCTTGTTGGCGCCGCCGACCACGAGCCAGCCGTCGGACGCCTCGAACGCCTGATATGGCGCATTGAGCGGATGGGCCGAACCCATCGCGCGCGGCGCGGTGCCGGCGGCGAGCGCAATGGTCGATTGCCAATAGGTCTGCACCAGCGCGGCCTCATAGAGCGACGTCTCGACCCACTGCCCCTCCCCGGTCTTCAGGCGATGCGTATAGGCGGCGAGGATGCCCATGCTAGCGAGCAGGCCGGCGGTGATGTCTGATAGCGGCGGGCCGCATTTTACCGGCGGGCCATCGGGACGTTCGCCGGTGAAGCTCATGATGCCGCTCATGGCCTGCGCGACAAGGTCAAAACCGCGGCGGTGTTTGTAAGGGCCGGTGCGACCGAAACCAGACAGGGAGCAATAGATCAGAGATGGAAACTGCTTGTGCAGCTCTTCGTAGCCGAAACCCAGCCGTTCCATCGCGCCCGGCGCAAAATTCTCGACCAGCACGTCGGCGTCTGCGATCAAGCGCCGCAACACCTCCTTGCCGCCATCGGTCTTGAGATCCAGCACGATGCCCCGCTTGTTGCGGTTCATCATCAGGAACGAAGCGGCCTGGTCACCAATTTTGGGCGGCACCGAATGGCGGGTGTCGTCGCCGTTCGGCCATTTCTCGATCTTGATGACGTCGGCGCCCATGTCGGCGAGCATCAAGGTGCAGGTCGGCCCCGCCATGACGTGGGTGAGATCGATAACCTTGAGGCCGGCAAGCGGGCCGGAGCGGCGTGAGGCGGATTGCGAACGATCGCTTTGCATCGGGGCGTCCTATTGTCCGCGCCACTGCGGGGCGCGCTTGCTGAGGAAAGCATCGAGCCCTTCGCGAAAATCCTGGCTCGTGTAGCACATCAGGATGAGGTCTTCGCCTTCGTCCCGCGTCAGCCGCCGTTGCAGGCGGGCGACCGCCTGCTTGGTCGCGTTCAGCGTCAGCGGCGCATGGCTGGCAACGAGGCGCGCGACCTCGTCGGCGCGCTTGTCGAGCGCCGCAAGGTCCTCGACGACCTCACCAAGCAGCCCGATTCCTGCTGCCTCGGCTGCATCGACCAGCCGCGCTGTGAAGATCAGATCCTTGACCCGCGCCGCCCCGATCAGCGCAGTGAGACGGCTGACATTGGACATCGAGAGGCAATTGCCGAGCGTCCGGGCAATGGGAAAGCCGATCTTGGTGCTCGATGTGCCGATGCGCAGGTCGCAGGCGGCGGCAATGCCCGCCCCGCCGCCGGTGCAGAAGCCGTTGATCGCGGCGATGGTGGGCACCCGGCATTGTTCGAGCGTGGTGAGCACCCGATCGATCCGGTTCTCGTAGTCGATCGAGTCCTGCGGCGTTTTGAACTCGCGGAACTGGTTGATGTCGGTGCCTGAGGCGAAGGCCTTGTCGCCGGCCCCGCGCAGCACGAGCACCTTGATGGACCTGTCGTCATTGGCCTGCTCGCAAATCGCCGCGAGCCGCTCATACATGGCGAAGGTGAAGGCGTTGCGCGCCTGCGGGCGGTTGAACGTGATCAGTCCGATCCCGTCCCTGCATTCAAAAACGAGGTCGTCCGCCGCTACGGCTTGGTCCATTTCCTCGATCCCATCTGTTTTTGCATTTTTGAATGCAAAAGTTGTGATTTTCAAGATATAATTACCTAACTTTCGTCTATTGGATCATTTTTGAATTCAAAAATAGAGATGTCCCATGCTGCATGAGGAGGTCGTTGGCCGCATCCGCGACATTCTGCTCGACGGCGAGATCCCGCCGGGCGCGCGGATTCCAGAGCGCGAGCTGTGCGAACGGCTGGAGATCTCGCGCACGCCGCTGCGCGAAGCGCTCAAGGTGCTGGCGGCCGAGGGCCTCGTTCAGCTGCTGCCGCATCGCGGCTCGCGCGCGGCAAAGCTGACCGACAAGGACATGCGCGACCTCTTCGAGGTCTGCCAGGGCCTCGAGGCGCTGGCGGGCGAGCTCGCCTGCGAGCGCATCACTGATCGCGAGATTGCGGACATTGCCGCGGCGCACGCCGCCATGGTGCAGCATTATCGCGAAGGCGATCTGATCCAGTATTATCGCGGCAACCGCGCCATCCACGAGGGGATCGTCAACGCCGCCGGCAATCCCGTGCTTGCGGGGCTCTACGCATCGGTGACCGCGCGCATCCGCCGCGCCCGCTACGTCACGCCGATGACGCCACAGCGCTGGGCCCTCGCCGTCAGCGAGCACGAAGCCATCCTGAACGCACTCCAGCGCCGCGACGGCGCCGGCCTCTCGCACATCTTGCGCGCGCATCTGCGCCACAAGCGCGAAGAGGTCTTGCAGGCGGGCTTTGCGGAAACGGAATCGAGCGAGCCCACGCTGAAGATTGCGTGAGGCGGCCTCCCTCGCCTGCTAGGCGCGGTTGCCGAACAGACCGAGCGTGACCGACCGCAGCCAGCGGTGGGCGGGATCGCGATGGTAGCGCTCGTGCCAGTATTGGGCGATCTCGATCCGCGGCAATGCGACCGGCGTCTTGAACACGGTCATCCCGAGCGGTTCGGCGAGGATCGCGGCAAGGTTGGCGGGCAAGGTCGCAACCCCGTCGGTTTGCGAGGCGACGATCGCACCGGCAATGAAGCTCGGCACCTGCAACAGGATATTTGTGCGCGCGATTGCGCGCGTCAGCACGCGCTGCGTTTCGAGATGGGCCGCATGCCCGGTCTCGGACGCGGTGATCAGGATATGGTTCTCGTCGAGGAATCCCCGCCGCGTGCGCGCCGCCGACGGCCTCGGATGGCCGCGCCGCACGACGCTTGCGTAGCCGTCGGAATAGAGCCGCTGCGAGCGAAGATGCCCGGCCGCGCGCGGCAAGGCGCCGAGAGCAAGGTCCGCCTCTCCCGACGCCAGCTTGACGGCAAAGTGCCGGGAATCGAGCGGGATTGCGCGCACCTGGACATGCGGCGCGAGTTCGGAAAGACGCGCGACCAAAGGCGGCAGGAACCGCACCATGCCGACGTCGGTCAGAAGCAGACTGAAGGTCTTCTCGGATTTCGCGGGATCGAACGGCAGCCGCTCCTGCCAGAGCCGATCCGCCATCTCGAGCAGGGCGCGGATTTGCTCAGCCATCTCGACGGTACGTGCCGTCGGCTGCACGCCGCTGCCGCGCCGCACGAACAGGGGATCGTCGAAACGCAGCCGCAGGCGCGCCAGCAGCTTGCTGATCGCGGGCTGCGTCGTCTCGAGGCTCACGGCCGCGCGCGTGATGCTGCCCTCGCGGATCAAGGCGTCGAGCACGCGCAAGTCGCGGAAGTCGATCCCGGAAGATTCCATTGTTGGCATGTGAAACATTCCCTGGCGGCCATGGATTGAGCTTCGCGCTTTGCTATCCTGTCGTCAATCGAACGGTCGAAAGACCGCAGCCGACACGGAGGACGCCATGACCAAATTCGTGATCGAGTCTCACTTCCGCCTGCAGGAATGGGTGGCCGAGGAGAAGGGCTACTTCCGCGATGAAGGGCTCGATTACGAGTTCCGCGAGCTGATCCGCTCGACCGAGGGCCAGCACCACAACAAGGTCAATGAAGGTGCCTTCCAGAGCATCGAGAAGGGCCGCAAGGCCGACGTCAGCTGCGCCTGCCACTGGACCGTCAACGTCGCCGCCTCGAACGGTCACGCCAAGCTCTACGCCGACGTCTATTCGGTCGCACCTTCAGGCATCTTCGTTCCCGCGGATTCGACGATCCGCACACCCGCCGATCTCGCCGGTGTACCGATCTCGGTCGGCTTCCAGTCAGGCAGCCATTATTCGACGATCCAGGCGCTCGAGCCGTATCTTGCGCCCGGCCAGATCAATCTCACCTTCGAGGACGGCATGCTCTTCCGGCGGATGGAGCTGCTGTTCGAAGGCAAGAGCGAGGCAGCCTCTTTATTCAACGGCCCCTATTATTTCGCGGAGCAGCTCGGCTATCGCAAGATCATCGATACGACGTTCATGATCGCGTCCATGATCAATGGCGATCCGGCGCCCGAAGACATCAAGCGCTACTTCCGCGCGCTGAGGAAGGCTCAGCGCGACATCGACCTGCGTCCTGAGCTGTTCACGCACTACTACAAGAATGAATTCCCGGACCGCTTCCACGCAGCCATGGACACCAGGCGCTGGGGCCCGGGCGAGCGCATCGTGTTCGAACCCTATACGCGCGAAATCTACGAGCAGTCGTTCGACTGGATCGAGAAGCACGGGATCTTCAAGGACGGTACGATGGGGGACGGCAGCTACGACAAGGCAACGGTGGCGTTCGGGAGAATTTGAGCGCTCGTTAGCAGCCGAGCTTGTCGGCGATGCCGCCAAAATCCTTCGCGATGATGTCCCAATTGCCAGTCGCGTCGAAATCGACCTTCTGCAACGGCCCGTACTCAGTCGGCCGCGCGACGAACGCGGTCTTGAGACCGTACTTCTGCGCAGCGGCGAGATCGCCATTGTGGGCGGCGACCATCATCACCTGCTCGGGCTTGAGGCCGAGAAGCTTTGCGGCGCCGAGATAGGTTTCGGGATCGGGCTTGTAGTGCTCGAACAGCTCGGCCGACATGATGAGGTCCCAGGGCAGGCCTGCGAACTTCGCCATGTTGGTGAGCAATGCGACGTTGCCGTTCGACAGCGGCGCGATCACGAATTTGGTCTTCAGCCGTGTCAGGCCGGCGACGCTGTCGGGCCAGGGATTGAGGCGGTGCCAGCCCTTGGTGAGATGATCGAGATCGGTATCGGTGAGGCCCTTGATCGCGAACTTCTCGACCAGCTTTTCCAGCGAGCGGCGATGCAGATCGTCGAGCATGACATAACCGCGCTCGGGATGCTCACGTACGTCCTGCATCGAGGCGACATACATGCCGCGCCAGCCATCGACGAGCGCGGTCCAGTCGGCGTTGATGCCGCGGCCCTTCCCCCACCACATGAAGTCGGTGATCAGGCTGGTGCGCCAGTCCACGACGGTACCGAACACGTCGAAGATCAGGGCTTTGACGGCGGAGAGATCGGACATGGGCGCTTCCCCTGATTATTCTTGTTGTCGTTCCGGGGCGCGCAGAGCGCGAACCCGGAATCCAGAAGTTGTGGCGCGAGATTCCGGGTTCTCCGGGCCGCGCGCTTCGCGCGGTCCCGTCGCCCCGGAATGACGGAGGCACCTAGTCCAAATGGAACTTCGCGAGCTCGCGGTGTTCGGCCTTGATGTAGCGCACGGTGCCCGTGACGGAGCGCATCACCACCGTCTCGGTCTCGATTACGCCGTCCTTGCGGAATTTGACGCCCGACAGCAGTGAACCGGTCGTGACGCCGGTGGCGGCGAACAAGCAGTCGCCGCGCGCCATGTCCTCGATGCCGTAGATCATCTTGGGATCGTTGACGCCCATCTTGGCGGCGCGCTCGATCTTCTCACCGGAATCGAGGATCAGCCGGCACTGCATCTGGCCACCGATGCAGCGTAGCGCCACGGCCGCGAGCACGCCTTCCGGCGCGCCGCCAGTGCCGAGATACATGTCGACGCCGGTGTTGTCAGGGTCGGCGGTGTGGATCACGCCGGCAACGTCGCCGTCGGTGATGAGGCGGACGGCAGCGCCGGTCGAGCGCACGCTCTCGATGATGCTGGCATGACGGGGACGGTCGAGCACGAGCACAGTGATGCCCTCAGGCTTGACGCCCTTGGCCTTGGCGAGACGGCGGACGTTTTCGGCCGGCGATGCGTCGAGCTCGACGACACCCTTGTCGTAGCCCGGACCGATCGCGAGCTTCTGCATGTAGACGTCGGGCGCGTGCAGCAGCGTGCCGCCGTCGGCCATCGCCATGGTGGCGATCGAGCCCGGCATGTTCTTGGCGCACAGCGTGGTGCCTTCGAGCGGGTCGACCGCGATATCGACCTCGGGGCCGGCATTCACGCCGACCTTCTCGCCGATGAAGAGCATCGGCGCTTCGTCGCGCTCGCCCTCGCCGATCACGATGGTGCCCTGGATCGGCAGCTTGTTGAGCTCGCGGCGCATCGCGTCGACGGCGGCCTGATCGGCGGCCTTCTCCTGCCCGTGCCCGCGCAGCCGCGCCGACGACACCGCCGCCCGCTCCGTCACGCGCACGATCTCCAGCGTGAGAATGCGCTCGAGCAATGCTTGCGGCGGCACTGAAATATGGGTCGACATCGGCTAACTCCTTCGAAACGTTTGAGACGGAAATCTCCGTCCGCATCAACTCGTAACACCCACAGTTCGTTCGAACCGTGTCAGTTCTTCTCTATCCGTATGACCTGCGGCCGCCCGCTGATCACCTTGTCCTTCTGCACGGCGGAAAGCGCGCGGCGCACGGCGTCCTCATGCGTGGCGTAGGTGATCAGAATGACGGGCACGGGGACCGCCTTGCCGTCGGCCGGCGCAGCGCCGCCATTGGGATGACGCTGCACGATCGACTCGATCGAAATCTTCTGCTCTGCGAGCCGGGTCGCGATTGCAGCCGCGGTGCCCGGAAAATCGCGCGCCAGCAGGCGGATGTAGTAGCCGCCTTCGTGCCGCTCCATCGGCGCCTTCTTGGTGTCGCGAAGCTGCGCGATCGGCCGGCCGAACGGGTTGGCGCGAATGCCGCGCGCGACGTCGGCGATATCGGCAACGACAGCGGATGCGGTCGCAGCACCGCCTGCACCGGGGCCGACCAGCGTGATCGGCGGAATACCCTCGCCATCGATCGTGACCGCATTGGTGACACCCATCACCTGCGCGATCGAGGATGTCTTGGGAACCATGGTCGGATGCACGCGCTGCTCGATGCCCTTGGCGGTGCGAACGGCAACGCCGAGCAGCTTGACGCGGTAGCCGAGATCAGCGGCCGCGCGAAGATCTTCCGGTGCGATGGAGGAGATACCTTCGACATACACCGCGCTTTGAGCAACTTTCGTGCCGAAAGCGAGGCTGGCGAGGATCGCAAGCTTCTGCGCGGTGTCGTGGCCATCGACGTCGAAGGACGGGTTGGCTTCGGCATAGCCGAGCCGCTGCGCATCCTTGAGGCACTCGGCGAACGACAGGCCCTCCTGCTCCATCCGCGTCAGGATGTAATTGCAGGTGCCGTTGAGGATGCCGTAGACGCGGTTGATGCCGGTTCCGGCAAGACCTTCACGTAATGTCTTGATGACGGGGATCGCCGCGCCGACCGCTGCCTCGTAGTTCAGCGCACCGCCATGCTTTTCAGCGGCCTTTGCCAGCTTGATCCCGTGCTTGGCGAGCAGCGCCTTGTTCGCCGTGACAACAGATTTGCCGGCGCTCAGCGCGGCTTCGACCGCCGAGAGCGCGGGATCGCCGGCGCCACCCATCAGCTCGACGAAGCAGTCGACCTCCGGATGCGTGGCGAGGGCAAGCGGATCCTTCACCCATTCGACGCCGCGCAGGTCAATGCCGCGCTTCTTGGCCTTCGAGCGCGCGGTGACGGCGACGACGCGAATGCCGCGGCCGCTGCGGCCCGCAAGCACGCGCGCCTGCGTTTCGATCAAACGGACAACTTCGGCACCCACGGTGCCGAGCCCCGCTATGCCCACTTTCAGGGGTGCAACCATGATGCTTCGGTGAACCTGCAGAAGAGAATTAGCGCCTGGTGGCGAGTGGAACGACGTTGTGCAACGTTTCGATGCCGCTTTCAAGGAAGCGGCGCACTCCGCGCGCGGCCTGCCTGATCCGTTGCTCGTTTTCCACCATGGCGATGCGGACATATCCTTCACCATGCTCGCCGAAGCCGACGCCGGGCGAGACCGCGACGCCTGATTTCTCCACCATCAGGGTTGCGAACTGCATGCTGCCGACGCTGCGGAAAGCCTCCGGAAGCGGCACCCAGGCGAACATCGAAGCTTCCGGCGGCGGAATTTCCCACCCCGCCCGGCCGAATGATTCCACCAGCGCGTCGCGGCGCTTGCGATAGGTGTCGCGCATCTCCTTGATGCAATCATCAGGACCGTTCAGCGCCGCGGTTGCGGCGACCTGCACGGGCGTGAAGGCGCCGTAGTCGAGATAGGATTTGACGCGGGCGAGCGCTGCGATGACGCGGTCATTGCCGACCGCAAAGCCCATGCGCCAGCCAGCCATCGAATAGGTCTTCGACATCGAGGTGAACTCGACGGTGACGTCGATCGCGCCGGGCACCTGGAGCACCGAGGGCGGCGGATTGCTCTCGTCGAAATAGACCTCGGCGTAAGCGAGATCCGACAGGATCAGGATCTCGTGCTTCTTCGCAAACGCCACGAGGTCCTTGTAGAAATCGAGGCTCGCGACATAGGCGGTCGGGTTCGAGGGATAGCAGACCACGAGCGCGAGCGGCTTCGGAATCGAATGCACGATCGCGCGCTCCACCGCCTCGAAGAATTGCGGCGTCGGCTCCGAGGGCACCGAGCGGATCACGCCGCCCGCCATCAAAAAGCCGAAGGCATGAATCGGATAGCTCGGGTTCGGGCAGAGGATGACGTCGCCGGGCGCAGTGATGGCCTGCGCCACGTTGGCAAAGCCTTCCTTGGAGCCTAGCGTCGCCACCACCTGGGTGTCGGGATTAAGCTTCACGCCGAAGCGGCGCTCGTAATACGCAGCCTGGGCCCGGCGCAGGCCGGGGATGCCGCGGGAGGCCGAGTAGCGGTCGGTGCGCGGCTTGCCCAGCGTCTCCTTGAGCTTCTCCAGCACGTGTGGCGGGGCCGGCAGATCCGGATTGCCCATGCCGAGATCGATGATGTCGGCGCCGGCATTCCGCGCGGCCGCCTTGGCCCGGTTGACCTGCTCGAACACGTAGGGCGGTAGGCGGCGGATGCGGTAAAACTCTTCCATGGGTCCAGACATAGGTTCTTGGGGCTCCGGGCAACCGGTCAGGACAGAATCGAGGGGCAATGTCCGTCCCTTCGAGGAGACATCGCCCGACACTCGAAAATCACTCAAAATCAAACACTTGGAGCAATTCTCGGCGACAAGGACTGAACTCCTTCGCCCTGACTCTCGGCTGAATTGAAGTCTTTTAGCACGGAGTGGCGGAGGCGCCAGAGATTACGTTGCGCCGCGCGATGGCCGTCCCGCTCCCGTTCGCCGGCCCTGACTTTGTTTTGCGCCGCTGACTTGGCTGCCGCTATTTTCGTAGCCCTATTTGGCATCCTTGGCGGCGACGGCCTGGCGGTCGCGCGCAGCTGCAAGCTCGGCCTCGATCTTGGCGCGTTGGTCCGGCGGGATGATTGCCTGATCACGGTCAGGTGGCAAATCGTGCACCGGCAAATAGGCGCCGGGCTCCTTGGGGTGAGCAGCCGTGTCGGCCGCGGACATGTCCGCGAGCTGGCTCGAACAACCGCCCAGGGCGAACGCTGCCATGAGCAGCGCGCAGCCTACAAGCCGCGACTTTTGCAGGTCCCATAACGCCAACACTTGGGAATTCCCCTACACGTCCCAACGCACGGCTGCCGGCAACTTAACCAACAATCCGCTCAAGCTCAAACCATTGCTGCCCACAAATGGTACGAGCGAGAAATCATCCAAGGCCCACGGCACAAAACGTGCACTGCGATTGTGACAAAAGCAAGAAGCCCTGTCGCAGTGCAGCACATCTTCGCGCCTGTTTCGCGCGAAACCAGCGAGCTTCGCGGTGACGAATACGGAATGAATCGTTACTGTCGTCCTTATGAGTATCGCCACAACCGACACGCCCAAATCCGGGACAAAGTCTGAAACGAAGTTTGATGCGGAAGCCTTCGCGATGAATGTCGCGCGGGCGATGGAGAGCGGCGGCAAGGCGCTCGCCGCGTATCTCAAGCCGCGCGAGAGCGGCGAGGTGCAGGACCGTCCGCCGGCCGAGCTCGCTGAGGTCGTCAAGACCTTCACATCGGTCGCCGAATACTGGCTGTCGGACCAGTCGCGTGCGTCCGACCTCCAGACCAAGCTCGCCAAGGACTATCTCGATCTCTGGGGCTCGGCGGCGCGGCGGATGGCCGGCCAGGAGGCACAGGCCGCGATCGCGCCCTCGCCGCGCGACAAGCGCTTCGCCGATCCGGAATGGAAATCGAACCAGTTCTTCGATTTCGTCATGCAGCTCTATCTGCTCACCAGCAAATTTGCCCAGGAGCTGGTACGCGATGCCGAGCTTGATCCGGCGACCCGCCGCAAGGCCGAGTTCTACGTGCAGCAGGTCACCAACGCGATCTCGCCGTCGAACTTCGTGCTGACCAATCCGGAGGTGCTGCGCGAGACCGTCGCCAGCAGCGGCGAGAACCTCGCGCGCGGCCTGACCATGCTGGCGGAAGACATCGCCGCCGGCAAGGGCATGCTGAAGATCCGCCAGTCCAACCCGGACAACCTCGTCGTCGGCGTCAACATGGCGACGACTCCGGGCAAGGTGATCTACCAGAACGAGATGATGCAGCTGATCCAGTATGCGCCGACCACGGAGAAGGTGCTGCGCACGCCGCTGCTGATCGTGCCGCCCTGGATCAACAAGTTCTACATTCTCGATCTCAAGCCGGAGAAATCCTACATCAAGTGGTGCGTCGATCAGGGCATCACCGTGTTCGTGATCTCATGGGTCAATCCCGACAAGAAGCTCGGCGCCAAGAGCTGGGAAGATTACATGAAGGAAGGCCCGCTCACGGCAATGGACGTGATCGAGAAGGTCACCGGCGAGATGAAGGTGCACACGGCCGGCTATTGCGTCGGCGGCACCATGCTCGCGACCACGCTGGCCTGGCTTGCCGAGAAGCGGCGCCAGCGCGTGACCTCGGCGACGTTTTTCGCGGCCCAGGTCGACTTCACCCATGCCGGCGATTTGCTCGTGTTCGTGGACGAAGACCAGATCGCGGCGCTCGAGCAGGACATGAAGGCCTCCGGTGTGCTCGAAGGCTCCAAGATGGCGATGGCCTTCAACATGCTGCGCTCCAACGACCTGATCTGGTCCTACGTCGTCAGCAACTACCTCAAGGGCCAGCAGCCGAGCGCGTTCGACCTGTTGCACTGGAATTCCGACGCAACGCGGATGACGCAGGCCAACCATTCCTACTATCTGCGCAACTGCTATCTGGAGAACCGGTTGTCGACCGGCACCATGGTGCTCGACAACACCCTGCTCGATCTCTCCAAGGTCAAGGTGCCGGTCTACAACCTCGCCACGCGCGAGGACCACATCGCGCCGGCGGAATCGGTGCTGTATGGCTCGCAATTCTTTGGCGGGCCCGTGAAGTACGTACTATCAGGCTCGGGCCACATCGCCGGCGTTGTCAATCCGCCAGCCTCGAACAAGTACCAGTACTGGACCAACGACAACATCAAGAACGTCAGCGTCGCCGAGTGGATGAAGGGCGCGGTGGAGCACAAGGGCTCGTGGTGGCCGGATTGGCGCGAATGGCTGGGCGGGCTCGATCCGGAGGAAGTGCCGGCGCGCAGCGTCGGAAGCGAAGCGCTGCCGCCGATCGAGGATGCGCCCGGCAGCTATGTCAGGGTTCGCGCATAGCGCAGGGCCGCGCGTTTTCGTATAAGCTCGCGGCATCGAATTTGGAGGGGACCGGGTTATGACGCGTGAATTGTTCTGGCTGACCTGTACGGTGATCCTGACCGGGATCCTCTGGATTCCCTACACCATCAACCGCTGCCAGGTTCGCGGGCTCAGCGGCGCCATGGCCAACCCCGCACGCGGCGACAAGCCGCAAGCCGAATGGGCCAACCGCTTGATGTTCGCGCACGACAATGCGGTCGAGAACCTCGTGCTGTTCGCGCCGCTGGTGCTGATCCTGAACGCGATTGACTATTCCTCGAAATGGACGGTGCTCGCCTGCGTCGTCTATTTCTGGGCGCGCGTTGCGCATCTGATCGTCTACGCGCTGGGCATTCCAGTGTTCCGCACCCTCGCCTTCACCGTCGGCTTCCTGGCACAGGCCGTGCTCGCGCTGGCGATCTTCAAGGTGTTCTGAGCGAGCAGCGTCGCGGTTCGCTGGACGCCGACGCCATCCAACCAATTCCGGCTGACATCGTCTTGCAGTGAGCGTCGGAACTCCGGCTCTGCAGCGCAAGGCCAAGAAGCGCTGCGCTGCATCCGGGGCAGGCGCCCCTACTCCTCCGGCAGGCCCAGCATCAGCCGCATGTTCTGCACGGCAGCACCCGAGGCGCCCTTGCCGAGATTGTCCAGCCGCGCGACCAGCACCGCCTGGTGGTACTTGTCGCTGGCGAAGACGTAGAGCTCGAGCATGTTTGTCTCATTGAGAGCCTCCGGCTCGAGCCGGCCGCCCTTGCTCGCCTCGTTCTGGAGCGGCATCGCCTTGACGTATTTCGAGCCGGCATAGCGCTTCGCGAGCGCGGCCTGCAGGTCGGCACCGCTGGGCTTGCCCGGCAGCGTATCGAGCTGCAGCGGGATCGAGACCAGCATGCCCTGCCGGTAATTGCCGACCGAGGGAATGAAGATCGGCCGCCGCGTCAGGTTCGAATAGCGCTGCAGCTCCGGCAGATGCTTGTGCTCGAATCCGAGGCCGTAGAGCTCGAAGGACGGCGCGCTGCCGTCTTCGAAGCTCGCGATCATCGACTTGCCGCCGCCGGAATAGCCGCTCACGGCGTTGACGCTGATGGGATAGTCAGGCGGCAACAGGCCGGCATCGACGATCGGCCGCAGCAGCGCGATGCCGCCGGTCGGATAGCAGCCGGGATTGGAGACTTTCTTCGCAGCCTTGATCTTGCCGGCTTGGTCCGGCGCCAGCTCCGGAAAACCGTAAGCCCAGTCAGGCGCGACCCGGTACGCGGTCGAGGCGTCCAGTACCTTCGGCCCCGAGCCGCCCATGCTGTCGATCAGAGCGACCGTCTCCCTGGCGGCATCGTCAGGCAGGCAGAGGATGACGAGATCCACCTCCTCCATCAGCGCCTTCTTGGCCGCAGGGTCCTTGCGCTTGTCGTCGGCGATCGTCTTCACCACGACATCGTCCTGGAGCTTCAGCCGCTCATTGATGCCGAGCCCGGTGGTGCCGGAGCCGCCGTCGACGAAGATGGTGGCAGGCTTCTTGGCCGCGCCAGAGATCGGAGCTTTGGTGGTATCCGTGAGGCTCATGGTGCGGTCCTTTCGAGCATTTTGGTTTCGTTCGCGAAAGCCTCGGGCCTTGCGTCCTGCATCAGTTGCGCGATCTCTCTCGCGTCGGCGTGGGCTTGCGCGCCAAGCGCATTGGCGATCGCCACATAGTCGGCGTCCGATTTGTGCTGGTTGAGCTTGAAGCTGCCTTCGACCTCCTCAACCGTCATGACCAAACCCACGATCCCCTTCTTCATCGCCTCGAGCCGACCTGCCGTCATCTTGCCCGAGGTCCACGGCTTCTTCGGTAACAGCCAGTTCTCGAACTTTTCGCTGAGCGTATCGATTTGAACCGAGAGCTCACCATCCAACAGCAATCGCACCGGACCGCTCAGATGAACCGACTGGTAGAGCCAGGTCGGCACCTGATCCGGCGAGACGTACCAATCCGGCGAGACATAGGCATCCGGACCATTGATCGCGAGCAGCCACGACGTCGCGCCGTCCGCAAGCTTTACCAGCGGATTGTGACGGGCGACATGAAAGGCGGCCTGCGGCGTGCCGTCGGCCGCATAGGTCAAATAGAACGGCAGCGGCGAGGCGATCGGTTTGTGGCCATCGAAGGCGCACATCGTGCCGAAACCGCGCTCGCCTGCAAATTTCAGGCTTGCGGTGCGATCCGGCTTGAAAAAGGGTGGCGTGTACATCGTGGTCTCCTGCTGGGCCTCCTCGGGGGCCGCCGGATCAGATCGCGCTGACAGGAGAGAGAATGCCGCGGATCGGGTCCAGCGGCAAAGACGATGATCTCAAACGCGATCGACCGCCCAAACCGCAAAGCTGCGGCGGCGGCGACGGGCGAACAGGATGGTCGCGGCGTTGATCATGGCGCGCGGCTATAAGGCCAGATGCAGTTCCCGTCAAGGTTCACGGCGTCAGATGACGCGCCAGATCCATTCCATGATCCTGGCGATGACATCGCCGAACAACAGCAGCGCCGCGGCCCAGACCAGAGCCGAGACGAAATTGGCCGCCTGGAAACTCCAGTACGGCATTTCGAAAATGCCCGCCGCGAGCGGCACGGAGGCGCGCAAGGGCCCGAAGAAGCGGCCGATGAAGATGCTGGGAACGCCCCAGCTGCGTACGAAAGCCTCGCCCCTCGGCAGGATGTCCGGATAGCGCGAGAGCGGCCACATCTGCGCGACGTGTTCCTTGTAGCGATAGCCGAACCAGTAGGAGACCCAGTCGCCGAGCGCCGCGCCGAACGCGCCGGCAATCCAGATCGGATAGAAGCTGATGCCGCTCGCCCCGATCAACGCACCGATGGCGACCAGCGCCCCCCAGGCCGGGATCAGAAGCGAGATGAAAGCCAGCGATTCCCCGAACGCCAGCAGGAACACGATCGGAGCAGCCCAGGCCTGATGAAGGCGCACGAAATCGGCCAGTGCGTGCGCAAACTGCTCCATTCCAGATTAGCCTTCCCGCCCCGCCTCGTCCTGCCAGATGGAAAAGACTGGTAAGCCAAGGGCTTGTGTGACATCAAGTCACAAAGCCGGGCCCAGGCCGGCCAGGCCGTCAAATTGCCGGGACTTGGTTAGCTTGCGGCGTAAATTCGCCGGCATTAGCTCCCACCCACAGCGCCCACACGCCCCCGTGGTAACCTTTCGATCCCAGAAGTGGCATAGTCGCCCTTAACCGATTCGCCGCCTGCGCGGCCCTCAGAACGCATCAAGATATATGTCCAAGCAGTTGAAAACGAAAGATAAAGACGATTTGTTCGAGGGTAATGAGCCGAAGGGGCGCGCAAGCGCCGCGAAGGCCGCTCCGCGCGCGAGCGGCGGTGAGGCCGATTACACGGCCGCCGACATCGAGGTGCTCGAGGGCCTGGAGCCGGTGCGGCGCCGGCCAGGCATGTATATCGGCGGCACCGACGAAAAGGCGCTGCATCATTTGTTCGCCGAGGTCATCGACAACTCAATGGACGAGGCGCTGGCGGGGCACGCAACCTTCATCGGCGTCGAGCTCTCCGCTGACGGGTTCCTCACCGTCACCGACAACGGCCGCGGCATTCCGATCGATCCGCATCCGAAGTTCCCGAAGAAGTCGGCGCTCGAAGTCATCATGTGCACGCTGCATTCGGGCGGCAAGTTCGACAGCAAGGTCTACGAGACCTCGGGCGGTCTGCATGGCGTCGGCATCTCCGTGGTGAATGCCCTCTCCTCGCGCCTCGAGGTCGAGGTCGCACGCAGCCAGAAGCTCTATCGCATGTCGTTCGAGCGCGGCCATCCCAAGGGCAAGCTCGAGGATCTCGGCAAGGTCAACAACCGCCGCGGCACGCGCGTTCGCTTCAAGCCGGATACCGACATCTTCGGCGCCAAGGCCGCGTTCAAGCCGCAGCGCCTGTTCAAGATGACGCGCTCGAAGGCCTATCTGTTCGGGGGTGTCGAGATCCGCTGGAACTGCGCGCCCGAGTTGCTCAAGGGCGTCGAGGACGTGCCGGCGGAAGCAACCTTCCATTTCCCCGGAGGTCTCAAGGATTATCTGGCGGCGGCGATCCACGCCGACACGCTGGTGCACCCGGATATCTTCTCGGGCAAGTCGGGCCGCAACGGCGCGCATGGCGCCTGCGAATGGGCCGTGGCCTGGACCGCGGATGCCGACGGCTTCCTGTCGTCCTACACCAACACAGTGCCGACGCCCGATGGCGGCACGCATGAATCGGGCTTACGCTCAGCGCTGCTGCGCGGACTGAAGGACCACGCCGAACGCGTCGGCCAGGGCAAGCGCGCCTCGTCCATCACCTCGGAAGATGTGATGGTGGGCGCCGCCGTGATGCTCTCGGTGTTCGTGCGCGAGCCTGAATTCCAAGGCCAGACCAAGGATCGTCTCGCCACCGCCGAAGCGCAGCGCATCGTCGAACAGGCGATGAAGGATCCGTTCGACCATTGGCTGTCGGGCAATCCGAACATGGCCAACCGGCTGCTCGACTTCGTGATCGACCGCGCCGAGGAGCGGCTGCGCCGCCGCCAGGAAAAGGAAACGGCGCGCAAGACGGCCGGCAAGAAGCTGCGCCTGCCCGGCAAGCTCGCCGACTGCACCGACGCGGGCACCGATGGCTCCGAGCTCTTTATCGTCGAGGGCGACTCGGCCGGCGGCAGCGCCAAGCAGGCGCGCGACCGAAAGACGCAAGCCGTACTGCCCTTGCGCGGAAAAATCCTCAACGTGGCTTCCGCCGGCAAGGACAAGCTCACCGCGAACGCCCAGCTCTCCGATCTCGTGCAAGCGATCGGCTGCGGACAACTTCTGCACTATCGGGAAGAGGATCTGCGCTATCAGCGCATCATCATCATGACCGACGCCGACGTCGACGGCGCCCACATCGCCTCGCTGCTGATCACCTTCTTCTACAGGCAGATGCCGAAGCTGATCGACGAAGGGCACCTCTTCCTCGCGGTGCCGCCGCTTTACAAGCTCACCCACGGCACCAAGTCGGTCTACGCGCGCGACGACAAGCACAAGGACGAGCTGATCAAGAGCACGTTCAACGCCAACGCCAAGGTCGAGGTGAATCGCTTCAAAGGCCTGGGCGAGATGATGCCGGCGCAGCTCAAGGAAACCACCATGGATCCGAGCAAGCGGACGTTGCTCAAGGTGGTCCTGCTGCCCGACGACCGCGACACCACGGCAGATTCGGTGGAGCGCCTGATGGGGACCAAGGCCGAAGCGCGCTTTGCCTTCATCTCCGACAAGGCCGAGTTCGCCAGCGACGAGCTGCTCGACGTCTGATCCTGCGATTCCCGTTCAAAAGCCCCGGCCGAAGGCCGGGGCTTTTCATTTTCGGGGCAGTACACTTGGCCTTCCCGGTGATTGATTCCATGGCGATCCGCCTCTCAGGCGTGCGACTCGGCCAGCGACTCACGGGGCCCAAGCCTCCCCACGGCCGAGGCAGAATTGCCTCCATTTCGGACAAAGGCGAATTCCTAACGAAAACTTTCCAAAAAGGAAAAGCCGGAGATCCCTACAACATAATGAATTCACTTAGCTTTTTAGATTCCTGCAAGGACGCCTTGGAACCGGGGGCGCGGGGCGTTTTCCGGCGACTGTGCCTGCGCTGCAACAGCATTTCGGCGAGAACCGTCTATAGTCCGGGCATCAGATCACACGGACTTCAGTGCGCTCGCGCCTGCTACGAACCAAGGTTGGGGATTTCATCATGAAGAAGATTGCACTCGCTCTGACCGCGATTGCGGCAATGACCGGTTCGGCTTCAGCTGCCGACCTGGTTGCCCGTCCCTACGTGAAGGCCCCGATGGTTGCTCCGGTTGCCAACTGGACCGGCTTCTACATCTTCGGCGGCGGCGGCGGCGGCCTCTCGAACTCCGACCAGAGCATCGTCTCGACCACGACCGGCACTCCGCTCACGATCACCCAGCGTCAGGGTGGTTCGGGCTGGTTCGGCACCGTCGGTCTCGGCTACGACTGGCAGTTCAACAGCACCTGGGTCGCTGGCGTGTTCGCTGACGGTCAGTTCGGCAGCATCAGCGGCACCGTGCAGGATCCGCTCCTCGGCCTCACCGGCAAGCAGAAGCTGGAAGACTCCTGGGCCGCCGGCGTGCGCCTCGGCTGGCTGGTCGCTCCGAACGTTCTGTCCTACGTCAACGGCGGTTACTCGGGCGCCCACTTCGGCAGCACCAGCTTCACCAACCTGGCTGGCGGCCCGACCGGCCTCCACCTCAACGGCTACAACCGTAACGGCTGGTTCGTCGGCGGCGGCGTTGAGAACAGCCTGAACATCTTCGGCATCTCCTCGCCCGGCTGGTTCATGAAGACCGAATACCGCTCGGCCTTCTACGATGCCAAGACCCGCGATGAAATCGTCGACGCAACCAACCTGCCGACCGGCGTGAACAGCATCCGCGCCAACAGCTGGAACCAGACGATCTCGACCTCGCTGGTCTATCGCTTCAACTGGACCGGTCCGGTCGTCGCCAAGTACTGAGCTTAGAACGTACTGAGCTTAAAAGTACTGAGCTGAACGAAAGTTTAGACGTCAAAGCCCCGGCTTCGCCGGGGCTTTTTCGTTATGAGGCCCTTCTAACGCGCAACGCTCGCCTTCAGCGACTGGTAGGCGCCGGCAAGCTTGGTTTCGACGGTGGCCCAATCGGCCTCGGTGATGGCCTCGGCCTTGGCATCACGGAACGCCATCGCTTCCGCCCGAACGATCCCGAACTGCCTGATCCCTGCGTCGTCGGCGCTCTTGCCATAGGTCAGCGCTGCCACACGTGCGATCGTCAAACCATAGTCCTGCGGGCCGACCGCCTCGCGGCGCGCCTGCCACCAGTCGAGCTCGAGACGAGCCGCCTCTTCGACGTCAAACGCCACGGGCGCGGCCGCTGCGAAATCGCGATAGTAGCCCACGAGGGCCGGCAGGGCCTTATCAGCCTCCTGCCGAGAGTGCGTCGGCTGGAACGCCTTGGCTGCCTCGGCGGCACTGAACGCAATATGCAGGCTCCTGAACGGGGAAAAGCCGAACTGCGTCCGCGTCGAGGCATAGAGATGGTAAAACAGCGCGGCATAACGCTTGTCGTAATAGTCGCGCCACATCGCAGTCTCGAGCCGTGCCATCTCGCCCGGATCGAACGCCCGGAGATCCGCTTGGCGCGGAATACCCACATAAGCCGCGACAAGCATGGCCGCAGCAGCTGCACCCAAGATCACCTTGCGTCTGGAGATCAGCTTGCGCACGGACATGCATTCTCCTCTGCGGCCTTGCCTCCGCAGCCATTGTATCTGAACTGAAGCTACGGCTAGTCTGGCGGGAAGTTTTCGTGACCAGCGGTGATCGTTCCTGCCGCGGGTCACGACAGAATCAGGCCGATGGGGAGGAATGCATGCGCAGATTTCTGCTTGTAGCAGGCCTGTTTGCTCTCGCCGTCGGGCTGCTCTGGATTGGACAGGGCACGGGCACCGTCGCCTGGCCGCGATCGAGCTTCATGATCAACCAGTTGCAATGGGCCGGCTATGGCGCTGCCATGGCCGGATTTGGGCTGGTCCTGATCTGGCAGAGCAACCAATAAAAGAAACCAGGAAGTGAAAGCATGACAGCCAACCGGTTCGATCTTCGCGGCAAGGTCGCGATCGTCACAGGAGGCAATGGCGGCATTGGGCTCGGCCTTGCCCATGGGCTCGCCGACGCCGGCGCCGATATCGCCGTGGTCGGACGCAACGAAGCCAAATCGGCCGCGGCCGTCGCCGATCTCAAAGCGCGCGGCGTGAAGGCGATCTCAGTCACCACCGATGTCACCGACAAGGACGCGGTCGCGGCGATGATCGACCGCGTCGCCAGGGAGCTCGGCCGCATCGACATCCTGATCAACAATGCCGGAATGAGCATCCGCAAGCCGCCGCACGAACTCGAGCTCGACGAGTGGAACAAGGTGATCGGCACCAACCTCACCAGCGCCTTCGTCTGCTCGAAGCTCGCCTATCCGGCGCTGAAGGCATCGGGCAACGGCAAGGTGATCAATATCGGCTCGATGATGTCGATCTTCGGCGCCAGCTTCGCGACGGCCTATGCGGCGAGCAAAGGCGGCATCGTGCAGTACACGCGCGCGTGCGCCAACGCGTGGGCGCCCGACAACATCCAGGTCAATGCGATCCTGCCGGGCTGGATCGACACCGATCTCACCCGCGGCGCGCGCAAGCAGGTCTCGGGCCTGCACGAGCGCGTCCTGGCACGCACCCCTGCAGGGCGCTGGGGTGACATCGACGACTTCGCCGGCATCGCCGTGTTCCTCGCCTCGCCGGCATCGAACTTCGTCACGGGCACAGCGATCCCCGTCGACGGTGGCTTCTCGGTCATGGCCTGAGGCGCCGTCGCGGCTGCACGCAAAAAAGAAGCCCCGGTCGAAGCCGGGGCTTTTAATTTCGTCGTGATCTTTTCTTTGATTGGTCGTTTGTTGCTCAGTAGCGCGCAATCACAGGCGCGTCGAACTTGTAGCTGGCGCGGACGACCGCCCACTGGATGTCGCGCGGCTTGGCGTCGAAGGTGTAGTTTCCGGACAGGCCGCCGAGCTGATAGGTCTGGCTGCCGAAGGCCGCATAATTGTACTCGAGGCCGACGATCCAGTTGCGGGTGATGCCGTATTCCCAGCCGGCGCCGACGGTCCAGCCGTTGGCCCAGTGGGTCTGCCCGCCCGAGCCTTGCGCCACGCCGACGGTGTCGCTGACGTTGAGACGGTTGTTCACGCCGGCATAGCCGCCCTTGACGTAGAAAAGGTTGTTCTGAACGGCGAAGCCGGCACGGCCGACGACGGTCGCGAGAACGTTCGTACGCCAGGTGAAGACGTCATCGCCCGCACCGAACGCGTTGTTCACGACGGTGCCCTTGTTGTCGAGACCGGAGATCGTGCCCTCCATGCCGAACACGTAGTTGTTGGCCTGCCAGTTGTAGCCGATCTGGGCGCCGCCCATGATGCCGGCGCCGCGCTGACGATAGCCCTGGCCCGGCGTCAGATCGCCGAACGGCGCGCCGGTCCCGTTGTTGATGAACTGCTCGTTGGTCCAGGCGCCACCGATGTGGCCACCGACGTAGAAGCCGGTCCAGTTGAACAGCGGCTCGATGTAGGCAGGTGCCTTGGTGTAAGGACGCGCGGCGAGATCGGCGGCGGAAGCAGCGCCGGTCGAAACCAGAGCAGTCGTGCAGGCGAAGGCAGCAATCAATTTGTTACGCATGGTACACCCCGTGTCCTTTGATGGGCGCACGCTCACACGCAGTTCTTACTCAAATTTGAATCAACAAAGTTAAGGCGCCGGATTGGCATTTGGCAGTCTTTGAATCCCCGGGCGCTGTTGCAGGCGCGCAACGCGGGCGCCGCAATTTAACGCGGCGTTATCCCTACCAAATCACTGCGTCAGGATGCCGGCGAATGCACGTGCTCGGGCCGCACGCCGATGGCGATGAAACGCGCGGGAATGCCCTGGAGCCAGGGCAAAGCGGAGATCAGGCGCAGGATCAGCGGCACCTTGAACGGTTGATTGCCGCCTTTCAGCGCGCTGCTGACGATGTTGTTCTGCACGACCACCTGCATCGCCTGGGTCATCTTCACCGGGAATTCGCGGCGATGCCTCACGGCATCGAGCTCATCTTCGGATGGACAGCCGCGCATCAGCTTCTCGGCCAGCAGGTTCGCGGTCGCGACCGCATCCTGCACGGCCAAATTGACGCCGACGCCGCCGACCGGCGACATCGCATGCGCGGCGTCGCCGATACAAAGCAGTCCGGGTCGCGTCCAGTGGCTCAGACGGTTGATCGCGACCGTCAGCAACTTCACGTCGTCGAAACTCTTGACGTCGGCGATGCCGTGCTTGAGCACCGGCGCCATGCGCGCGACATCGTCGAGCAGCGCCTGTAGTCCCCTCGCCTTCACCGCATCATATTGTCCCTTGGCGATGACATAGGCGCATTGCCAGTAATCGCCGCGGTCGAAGGTGACCATCATCTTGCCGGGCTCGATGCGCGCAAACAGGTTCTCGGTCTCGTCCGGCCTGCGGCCCGCGCGGAACCAGAGCACGTCCATCGGCGCACCGATCTCCTCGACGGCAAGGCCTGCGCGCTCGCGCACCGTCGAGTGGCGGCCGTCGCAGGCGATGGTGAGATCGGCCTCGATGTCGAGGGTGCCGTCGGGCGTGCTCGCGCGCACGCCCGCGATGGTATCGCCGCGGCGGATCAGGTCGACCGCCTCCGTGCTCATCAGCACGTCGAGCGAGGAGAAACGCTTGCCGGCCTCGCGCAGGAAATTGAGAAAATCCCATTGCGGCATGAAGGCGATGAAAGGGTATTTCGTTTTCAGCCGGCTGAGATCGGCGATCCGCACCTTGGTGCCGCCGAACAGGCCGTCCATCTTTTGCAAGCGCTGATGCGGCAGCTTGAGAAAGCCGTCGATGAGGCCGAGCTCGTCCATCACCTGAAGCGTCGAGGGATGCACGGTGTCGCCGCGAAAGTCGCGGAAGAAATCAGCATGCTTCTCCAGCACCACGACATCGATGCCGGCGCGTCCCAGCAGATAGCCGAGCATCATGCCCGCAGGACCGCCGCCGACGATGCAGCAGCGGACCTTCATGGAGCGAGAAGGAAATTGTTGGGGCGTACTTGCGTCCATCGTGCGGACTCCCGGCGCTGCGATCCACAACGGGATTGTAACGCCCGCCCATGCGAAAGGCTCAATTTGATCGCAGGAATCAGCTCAATTATTGCTGCGGTTCGCCGTCCGGAAAGTCTTGACCTCCGACACGCTGCCGTCACGATAGGTCAATTCGACCGACATGAACTGCGTTGCTGGCGGCAGCTTCTCATAGAGCAGCATGCCGGCCGTGATCGCAGAGGGATCGCGGAGATCGCAAGCCGGCAGTTTCAGCACCTTATCCGGCACCGCCGTGTCGATGCCGATGCGCGCCTCGCGGATCGCGCAGCGATACGAGACCAGATGGGAATAATAGACCAGCAGCCCGTTGAACTGGCGGAATGACAGCCAACTTGTGGCGGTCATGTCGAGGATCTTGCGCTGGTCGCGGATCAGAGCTGCTTCCGGATCGAACTTGATCGGAAACGGGCCCTGCATGTCGCCGGAGGCGTCGACGTAGCGGACCTCGATGGTGCCGGCCTGGGCATCCACCGGCAGCTCGATCGAGGGGTTCGGCATCCGCTTGCGGGTGCGCGGATCAAGCGTGTCCATGAAGCCGGTCTCACGGAAATCGCCCTTGCCGGCCATGCGCCATGAAATTCCGATCGTGGGATCTGCGAAGGAGAACGTCACGCTCCAGCCGCCATTGTGGCGCGAGAAGCTCGCGATCGGCGCATTGGTGCTTTCCTCCTTCGGCACGCGCGGCACAGACACCGGCGGCAACGCGGCGACCTTTTGCTGCGGCGGATCGGCGGGCCGAGCCGCTGCGGCGGCCGCATCCTTCACGGCGCCACTGAGGAAGACGTCATCGACCATCTGGTCGAAATAGACGGGCACCTGCTTGTGCCTGACGGTATCGGCCATCTCGCTGACCAGACGGCGCGTGTGCTGTGCGACCTGCACGAGATTCTCGCCAGGCTGGAGCAACTCCTTGGCGAACGTGCGCGTGAACACCGAATTGGGATTGGCATCGTCGTTGGAGAGACGATCGAGCGCGGTCTGGCGCGGACCCGCTGAGAACACCGAGAACACACCTTCGGGAAGCTGGGTCATCGGCGCGAGGCCACCACCGCCGGCGACCGCACGCGTGCCTGAACGTTCGAACGGATTGTTGCGGCAGGCGTCGAACACCAGGATCGAGGTGCGCGCCTTCTTGTTCTGGAGACGCTCGACGACACGATCGGCCAGAATGGAGGCATCGCGCACCAGCTCTTCCTGGCCTTCAGTCGCCGCCGGCACGTCGGTCGGCAGCAGATAGTTCTGGCCCGCGATCTCGAAGCCATGGCCGGCATAGAAGAAGAACGCGGTATCGCCGGGCTCGATCACCCGGTCGAAGGCAAGCAGCGTCTCCGTGAATTGCTGACGGTTCTGGTTTTCAGCGACCATCACCTGGAAGCCGAGCTGCTTCAGCGTGTCGCCCATGGTGCGGGCGTCATTGACGGCCTTCACGAGCTTCGGCACGTTCTTGTAGTCGTTGTTGCCGATCACGAGCGCGACGCGCTTTTCGGCATGCGCAACGCTTGCGATGCCGCTGAGGCTCGCTGCCAGGCCCAGCGCGGCCAGAATTCTGAAGACCCGACGCGTCATCGTGATATCCCGTTGCAAAACGGCTTCCCATTGGCTCCCTGCGGAAACCTTACGCCGTTGATGTGATAGTCGGTCCAGCCGCAATGCCGGTTCAACCTGATGGTCCCCGTGGTTCCATCATCTGGCCTATGGCAGATTCCGCTGGAATCTGCTTTTTCTAGGGCAATTGCGCGCAAGCGAGGGGCTGCCGTGTATCGCTGGTGTACCGACGAAGTCGAACCTCATGACCGTTTCGACTATTGGCGCGAGGTCCGCGCCAAGGGACTGTTCGGGGTCACCGCTGAGCTCGAGCGCGAACAGCGCACAGGGTTTTACGGGGCGTTCTCGCTGACCCAGGTCGGCACTGGCGGCCTGGTCGAGCTGAAGGCCTCCCCCTATGCGGTCGAACGGAGCCCATCCGACATCAGCTACGCGCCGGGTGACAGCATCTGCGTCTACCAGCAGCTGGGCGGCGGCGGCTGGTTCGGCGGCATGCGCTCGAGCGATTTCGCCATTGGCAATGGCAGCTTTGCCACCAGCCATACCGACCTGCCCTACCGCACGCGGCCGCTGGGCGAAGCCGGCTTTCATCTGCGCATCCTGAAGATCCCGGTCAGCGGCCTTGCGACACAGGACAGGCGCATGCGCGAGCTTGCGCCCAAGACGTTCAACGATGCCACGCTGGCGCCCCTGCTCGACGCCTGCTTTGCCGATCTCGGCGAGGCGGCCGCGACCGAAGGCTCGCCGGGCGCCGTCCCACTGGTGCAGGCGCTCGGGCATCTGGCGCTGATCGAGCGCGGCATCGTCAGGCCGGGCAGCCGGCGCGGACAGGCTGCGCTGCGGACCGCCCGCCTGTCGCTGGCGCGGCGTCTGATCGCGCGCCATTTGCAGGACCCGGATCTGGCGCCGGCACGGGTGGCCGACCTGCTCGGCGTCTCCGTGCGCCATCTGCACATGCTGTTCGAGGTTGCCGAGCGCAGCTTCTCCCAGACCGTCACGGAGGAGCGGCTCAAGAGAAGCCGCCACCTGATAAGCGAAGCGCCGCAGCGGCTGATCGCCGACATCGCCACCGCCTGCGGTTTCGAGAGCCTTGCGACCTATTACCGGGTCTTCAACGCCGCCTATGGCATGGCGCCCGGTGATTTTCGTGCCCAGGTCGCAGGGGGGCGTTAACCACCCGCGTGGCCACTGCAGCCGAAAAGCCGAGCCCCGCCCGTGATTTGGGCAAAAACCTCAGGGTTTTTAGGACCTTCCCGCGCCTGCTCCATTGACTTTGGCCGATTCCGCCCTATGTTCCGGAGCGACGCGGCTCAGATCGAAAACCGATTCCTGAGCTTGGCGCTTTGTTCGCGTGAGTCAGCACCCCCAGCTTCTTTGAGAGCGCGCCGTTTCGGGGTGGAACGCGACCAGCCTTATTACCCTCGATTCCGAACGGCGGTTTCGACCAGAGGCTCAATGTCCTTTTCAAATCTCGGACTCTCCGAAAAAGTCCTCGCCGCAGTGGCGGCCACCGGTTACACCACCCCGACCCCCATCCAGGAACAGGCGATCCCCCACGTCCTTGCACGCAAGGACGTGCTCGGCATCGCCCAGACCGGCACCGGCAAGACCGCGGCCTTCGTGCTGCCGATGCTCACCATCCTCGAAAAGGGCCGCGCCCGCGCGCGCATGCCGCGCACGCTGATCCTGGAGCCGACCCGCGAGCTCGCGGCGCAGGTGAAGGAAAACTTCGACCGCTACGGCGCCGGCCAGAAACTCAACGTCGCCCTCCTGATTGGCGGCGTCTCCTTCGGCGACCAGGATGCCAAGCTGACGCGCGGCGTCGACGTGCTGATCGCCACCCCGGGCCGCCTGCTCGACCATACCGAGCGGGGCGGCCTGCTGCTCACCGGCGTCGAGCTGCTCGTGATCGACGAAGCCGACCGCATGCTGGACATGGGCTTCATCCCTGACATCGAGCGCATCTGCAAGCTGGTCCCCTTCACGCGGCAGACCCTGTTCTTCACCGCGACCATGCCGCCGGAAATCCGGCGCATCACCGAAACCTTCCTGCACAATCCGCAGAAGGTCGAAGTTTCCAAGCCGGCCACCACCGCTGTCACGGTCACGCAGTCCCAGGTACCGGCCGGGCGCGAGGCGCATGAGAAACGCGAATTGCTTCGCCGCCTGTTGCGCGAGGCCAAGGATCTCAAGAACGCGATCATCTTCTGCAATCGCAAGCGGGAAGTCGCGGTCGTTCACAAATCGCTTCAGAAGCACGGCTTCAGCGTCGGCGCCCTGCATGGCGACATGGATCAGCCGGCCCGCATGGCGGCGCTTGAACAGTTCCGCAAGGGTGAACTGCCGCTGCTGGTCGCCTCCGACGTCGCCGCCCGCGGCCTCGACATTCCCGAGGTCAGCCACGTCTTCAATTTCGACGTCCCCCACCATCCCGACGATTACGTCCATCGCGTCGGCCGCACCGGCCGTGCCGGCCGCACCGGCACCGCGATCTCGATCGTGACCCCGCTCGACCAGAAGTCGATGGTTGCGATCGAAAAGCTGATCGGCCAGAGCATTCCCCGCGCCGAAGGCGACTATGAGGTGCATGCGGATTCGGGTGAGAAGAGCGACCGTCCGCGCGAAGCGCGCGGACGTGATCGTGAACGTTCCCGCGGCGGACGCGGCAAGCCGCAGCGCGGTCGCGACCGTGAGCGCAGCCACGAGCCGCGCGAGGCGCGACAGTCCTCCGAGGCGACGCCTTCGTCGGATACAAGACCTGGTGCCGAAGCTCGGCCCGCGCGCGAAGCGCGGCCTGCTCGCGAGGCAAGGCCACAGCGCGAAGCGCGTCCATCGTCCGAGGCCCGCCACGGCTCGCGCCAACAGGCCAACAATTCCCACGTGCCGTCGATCGGCCGCCCCGAGCCCCGTCGGCAGCGGGAAGCCGACACCGAGCCCGGCGATCACTCGCATCTCCCGGCATTCCTGCTGCGGCCGGTCCGCTCTCCCGCCGGAGCCTGACACCGCGATACACGCGTGAGTTGAACGGCCGAACGTTTACCGACCGTTCATCATCGTCCGTTAGCCTACGAACATAATTTAAGCATTGCTGCGGTCGATGGGCGCACCGACCGCTGTGGGGTATGTTCTGTGGTCAAAGTGCTCGATGAACACGAACGCACGATGGCGTTCGCCGAGGTGGCGCTCGGTCAGATCCGATCGCTGAAGCAGACTGCAATTCCCCGCAATTACGAGATCTGGTACGTCTACGCGACCGGCTATAACGCGCCGCTCAACAAGATCATCAACGAGACGCTGGCCCGCAACGGCAAGCTGACCGAAATCGATCTCGAGCAAATCTACGACACTTATCTCTCCCACATCAAAACGACCGACCGCATCGACAAGGTCGGGGCGCGCGTCATCGGCGAGATCGACGACGTGATGACGGTGCTGAGCGACGCGCTCGGCATGACCGGCTCCTACGACGCCAGCCTGACGGGCGCGACGGCGCAACTATCCTCGGCCAACAGCCGCGAGCAGATCAAGACGATCGTCGAAACGCTGCTGCGTTCGACCGGCGAAATGCGCGAGACCAACAAGGCGCTGGAAGACCGGCTGACGCTTTCCAAGAACGAGATCAGCAATCTCCAACAGAGCCTGGAAGCGATCCGCGCCGAAAGCCTCACCGATCCGCTGACGGGTCTCGGCAACCGCAAATATTTCGACCGCATGATCGGCATGGCGGTGCAGAGCGCACTTGCGAGCGGCGAGCCGCTGTCGCTGCTGCTGTTCGACATCGACCACTTCAAATCGTTCAACGATTCCTACGGCCATCTCACCGGCGACCAGGTGCTCCGGCTGGTCGGCCTGTCGTTGAAGCAGACGATCAAGGGCCAGGATATCACCGCGCGCTACGGCGGCGAGGAATTTGCGGTGGTGCTGCCCAACACGGCACTGCGCCAGGCGCTTACGGTCGCCGATCATATCCGCCGCGCCGTGATGGCGAAGGAATTGAAGAAGAAGTCGACCGGCGAAATCCTCGGCCGCGTGACCATTTCAGTCGGCGTCTCCCTGCTGAAGCAGGGCGACGACACCGATGCGCTGATCGAGCGCGCGGACGCCTGCCTTTACGCCGCCAAGCGCAACGGCCGCAATCGCGTGATCTGCGAAGTCGATCCGGAATTCGCGGTCGAGACGCACAACCGGGTGGCATGAGAAGGTCAGCGGGCGGCGAGATCCGGCTCCGCTTGACATTCCAACCTGACGAACGACATCTTCCTCGCGACCTCAATGCAGTCGACCGCGAGGACTTGTCACTTGCCCAATCCTCATGATTTTCACACGCCGCAACCGTCCTACACCAAGGACGAGTTGCTGAGATCGAGCGAAGGCGGTTACTTCGGCCCGGGCAACGCGCAATTGCCGGCCCCGCCGATGCTGATGATGGACCGCATCACCGAGATCAGCCTGGATGGGGGCGAATACGGCAAGGGCCATATCGTCAGCGAGCTCGACATTGTGCCGGACCACTGGTTCTTCGACTGCCACTATCGCGGCGATGCGATCATGCCGCCCACGCTCGGGCTCGACGCCATGTGGCAGATGATCGGCTACTGGCTCGGCTGGTCGGGTTCACCGGGCAAGGGCCGCGCCATCGGCGTCGGCGAGGTCGAGGCCACGGGCGAGATCACACCGGCGGCGCGATCGGTGCGCTACGAGGTCGCCATGCGCATGGTCCGCCGCGGCAAGCTGGTGCTCGGAATTGCGGATGGGCGTGTGATCGCCGATGGCACCTGCGTGTTCGTGGCCAAGGATATGCGGGTCGGGCTGACCAAGGCCGCGGATTGAGGTCTCGCAGGGTGGGCAAAGGCGCTCTTGCGCCGTGCCCACGATCTCACGCGGTCATAATCCTAACGTGGGCACGCTTCCGCCTTCGCTCTTCGAGCTGCGGCGGACAAGTCGCTTTGCCCACACTACCGCACCGCTCTCTTGGTTACCTTCTTGGTCGATCTCTTCTTCGGCGCGGTCTTCTTTGCCGGCTTGCTTGCCGTCTTCTTCGCCGCCGCTTTCTTCTTCGGCCGCTTCTTCACCTTCGCGCGCTGGGCGGCCGCAAGCGCCGCCCTCGCCCATTGCGCCAGCTCCTCGGAATCGTCGAACAGCCGTGCCGGCAGCTCCCAGTAGGAGTTCACCAGCACGGTCTTTGCGCGGGTGGAGTACTGGAATGGTTTTGAGCCTTCCGCCTCAAAGTCCGGGATGGTCACCTCGTCTGCGCGGAAGAACAGGCCAGCGCGCAAGGCGAGCGCGAAGTTGACGCCATCGACGGAGATGCCGTGGCCGGAAAACATTTTTCGGATGGTGACAGGACCGAAATCGGCGAACAGGTCGATCAGGAATTCACGGTCCATGGCGCCACCCTCGTGCCCCGGACGCAGCGCAGCGTGCCATAAGCGCGTTTACGCGCGTCTTCGACGCGCTATGGCGCTGCCGAGCCGGGGCCCAGTCACATTGCACCGGTGACTATAGCGTGGGTCCCGGCTCTACGCAGCAGCGCAAGGGCGCGGCAGCGCGGCCGGCACAGAGCATTGGGAAGGGCTTACCCGTCGATCTTGGCCGGGCGCAGTTCGACCGACTCACCGCAGCCGCAGGCGGAGATCTGGTTGGGGTTGTTGAAGACGAACTGGGCCTGCATCTTGTCGGCCCTGTAGTCCATCTCGGTGCCGAGCAGGAACAGCACGGCCTTGGGATCGACCAGGATCTTGACGCCCTTGTCCTCGACGACCTCGTCGGTCGGGCGGATCTCGTGGGCGTATTCGACCGTGTAGGACTGGCCGGCGCAGCCGCCGTTCTTCACGCCAACGCGCAGACCCACGATCTCGGAGTCGGCGCGCTGGGTCAGCTCGGTGATGCGCTGGGCAGCCGTGTCCGTCAGCCGCATCACCTGCGGGCGCGGGCGCCGCGGCTTCGGAGTGGATGCTGGTGTGACCTGTGTCATGTCAGAGATGTGGTCCCTTGGAGTGCAAATTCAATGTCGAGAGTACGCGTCACCACATGTTGAGCACGAGGCGGGCTTCGTCGCTCATGCGTTCCGGCGTCCAGGCCGGCTCCCAGACCACCTTGACGTCGACCACGCCGACACCGGGAACGCTGGCGACCGCGTTCTCGACCATGGTCGGCAGTTCGCCCGCGGCCGGGCAGTTCGGCGTCGTCAGCGTCATCTGCACGTCGACGGAGCGATCGTCCTTGATCTCGACTTTGTAGATCAGGCCGAGCTCATAGATGTCGGCCGGAATTTCCGGGTCGAACACCGTCTTGAGGCCGGCGATGATCTCGCGGGTGAGACGCTCGGTCTCCTCCGGCGGCAGCGCCGAATGCGTCTCCATCGGGTTGGCTTTGATTTCGGCCGTGTCACTCATGCGAACAAATCCCGCGCCTTGAGCAGCGCCTGTGCCAGATGATCGACTTCTTCCCGCGTATTGTACATGCCGAACGAGGCCCGGCAGGTGGCCGTCACGTTGAACCGCTCTAAAAGCGGCATGACGCAATGGGTGCCGGCGCGCACCGCGATGCCCTGACGGTCGATCACGGTGGCGACGTCGTGGGCATGTGCGCCCTTGAGCTCGAAGGAAATCACCGGGCCCTTGCCCCGCGCCGTGCCGATCAGCCGCAGCGAGTTGATCTCGCGCAAGCGCTCCTGGGCATAGGCGGTGAGGTCGGTCTCGTGCGCGGCGATGCGCTCCTTGCCGATCGAATTGACATAGTCGATGGCCGCGCCAAGGCCCACGGCCTCGACGATCGCCGGCGTGCCTGCCTCGAACTTGTGTGGGGGATCGCCATAGGTGACGATCTCGCGCGAGACCTCGCGGATCATCTCGCCGCCGCCGTTAAAGGGACGCATCGCGACGAGGTGGTCGTACTTGGCCCAGAGCACGCCGATGCCGGTCGGGCCATACACCTTGTGGCCGGTGAAGACGTAGAAATCGCAGCCGATGTCCTGGACGTCGACCGGCAGATGCACCGCGCCCTGGCTGCCGTCGACCAGCACCGGGATGCCGCGGGCGTGCGCGATCTTCACGACGTCCTTGACCGGCACGATGGTGCCGAGCGCATTCGACATCTGCGTGATCGCGACGAGCTTGGTCTTGGGCGTCAGAAGCTTCTCGAATTCGTCGATGAGGAAATTGCCCTCGTCGTCAACAGGCGCCCATTTGATCACGGCACCCTGGCGCTCCCTGAGGAAATGCCAGGGAACAATGTTGGAGTGGTGCTCCATGATCGAGATGACGATCTCGTCGCCTTCTCCGATGTTCGGCCCGCCCCAGGACGAGGCGACCAGATTGATCGCTTCCGTCGCGTTGCGGGTGAAGATCACCTCTTCTGTTCGCGGCGCGTTGATGAACTGCGCCACCTTGGTGCGACCGCCCTCATAGGCTTCGGTCGCGGCATTGGCGAGATAGTGCAGCCCGCGATGAACGTTGGCATATTCGGACTGATAAGCCTGCGTCATGCGATCGAGCACGGCGCTCGGCTTCTGCGCGGACGCCGCGTTGTCGAGATAGACCAGCTTCTTGCCGTAGACCTGCATGGCGAGCGCCGGAAAATCCTGCCGCACGCGCGCGACGTCATAGGCGCCGTTCTTGACTGCGGGATGCGTGCTCATGACCGGCGCTCCAGCCAGCGCTCGGCGATGCCGATCACGTGCTCGCGCAAGACATCGTCGGCGATCTGCTCGATCGCCTCGCCGACGAACGCCTGGATCAGCAGCGCCTGGGCCTGCTTCTCGGGCAGGCCGCGGGCCTTCAGGTAGAACAAGAGACTGTCGTCCAGCGCGCCGGCGGTGGCGCCGTGGCCGCAGGAAACGTCGTCGGCAAAGATCTCGAGCTCAGGCTTGTTGTCGGCCTCGGCTTCGTCCGAGAGCAGCAGCGCGCGGGTCATCATCTTGCCGTCGGTCTTCTGCGCATCGGGACGAACGATGATGCGACCCTGGAACACCGAATGGGCGCGATCGTCGAGCACGGCGCGGAACACCTCGCGGCTGACGCAGTTCGGGACGGCATGGTCGACCACCAGCGTGGTGTCGCCGTGCTCGGTCTTCTGCAACAGGTTCACGCCGTTGGCCGAGAGCTCGCTGCCCTCGCCCGCCAGGGTGATGAAACCCTGCAGGCGGCTGACGGCCGCACCAGTGGTCATGTTGAAGAAGTTGAATTTGACGTTGGCGCCGACGGTGACGAAGTGTGAGGAGACGTTCGCTGCATCGGCCGCGTCGTCCATCAGACGGATATGCGCGACGTCGGCACCGTCACCCACCGCGACAATCACGGCGTCATTGACATGGTAGGCCTTTGCGCCCGCCGAAACGAAGCTCTCGACGATGGTGGCCCGGGCGCCCTTCCCGATCGCGACCTGCGAACGGGTGAAACTAGATGCGGACGCGGCGGTCGCGATGTGGAGGATCTGGATCGGTGCGGAGAGCTGTGCGCCGTCCGCGATCGACAGGACCACGCCATCGGTCGCCATCGCCGCGTTGAGCGCGATCACAGCATCAGTGGATGAAGTCTTCAGGAGACCAGAATCCTTCTCCAGCGCCTCCCGGAGCGTCCTGAACCCCACCTCAGCAGTGAGCGCCTTGGAGTCGGACAGGTCAGCCGCAAACACGCCATCGACCAGCACCAGCTTGCGGGCGCCTTCGATCGCATGGGCCTTCACAGCCTCAGCGGCACGCTTCAGCGCGGCGGCATCGGGCGCGGCTGCCAGCGGCAGCACCTCGCCGACCAGCGCGCGCAGGTCGGTATATTTCCATTCCTCGATCCGGCGGTGCGGAAGGCCGAGACGTTCATAGGTCTCGAAGGCCTCGCGGCGCACCGCGATCACATCGGGCGAACCCGGCAAGCGGCCTTCGGCGCTGGCGAAGAGATCGCTCACCGCGCGGCCGTTCCCGGTCTTTGCCACAGCAACGTTCATCGCAAAATTCCTTACGCGGCGTCCTCGAACTGGGCGTAGCCGGACGCTTCCAGCTCCAGCGCCAATTCCTTGCCGCCGCTCTTCACGACACGACCCTTCGACATCACGTGCACCACGTCGGGCACGATGTAGTTGAGTAGCCGCTGATAGTGGGTGATGACGACCATCGCGCGCTTCGGCGAACGCAGCGCGTTGACACCGTCGGCTGCGATGCGCAGCGCGTCGATATCGAGGCCCGAATCCATCTCGTCGAGGATGCAGAGGCTCGGCTCGAACAACGCCATCTGCAGCACCTCGTTGCGCTTCTTCTCGCCGCCGGAGAAGCCGACATTGACGCCCCGCTTGAGCATGTCCTGCGGGATGTTCAGCGACTTCGAGACTTCGCGGACTTTCTTCAGGAAGTCCGGCGTCGAATACTCGCTCTCGCCACGGGCCTTGCGCTGCGCGTTCAGCGCGGTGCGCAGGAAGGTCATGGTGGCGACGCCCGGGATCTCTACCGGATACTGGAACGCCAGGAACACGCCCTTGGCGGCGCGCTCGTCCGGCGACATCTCCAAGAGATCCTCGCCCTTGAACAGGATCTGGCCGTCGGTGACCTCGTAGCCGGGCTTGCCGGCGATGACGTGCGAGAGCGTCGACTTGCCGGAGCCGTTCGGCCCCATGATCGCGTGCACCTCGCCCTCGTTCACGGTCAGCGTCAGCCCGTGGAGGATCTCACGTTCCTCGACACGAACCTTGAGGTCTTTCACTTCAAGCAAAGCCATCTTGGTATCCAGTTTAATCAGATGATGTTGGAGCGCCTAAGCGCGCCGCGAGGGTCGGCAATTAGCCGACCGACCCTTCAAGCGAGATCGAGATCAGCTTCTGCGCTTCTACCGCGAATTCCATCGGCAGCTGCTGCAGCACGTCCTTGACGAAGCCGTTGACGACGAGGCCGACCGCCTCTTCCTGCGAAAGGCCGCGCTGGATGCAGTAGAACAGCACGTCCTCGGAGATCTTCGAGGTCGTCGCTTCGTGCTCGAACGTTGCCGACGAGTTCTTGGCCTCGATGTACGGCACGGTGTGCGCGCCGCATTTGTCGCCGATCAGCAGCGAATCGCACGCGGTGAAGTTGCGCGCACCGGTGGCTTTCCGGTGAGCCGTAACAAGACCACGATAAGTGTTCTGCGATTTGCCGGCGGCGATGCCCTTCGAGATGATGCGGCTCGACGTGTTCTTGCCGAGATGGATCATCTTGGTGCCCGAATCGACCTGCTGGAAGCCGTTCGAGATCGCGATCGAGTAGAACTCGCCGCTGGAATTATCACCGCGCAGAATGCAGCTCGGATACTTCCAGGTGATGGCGGAGCCGGTCTCGACCTGGGTCCAGGAAATCTTGGACCGGTTGCCACGACAGTCGCCACGCTTGGTGACGAAATTGTAGATGCCGCCCTTGCCTTCCGAATTGCCGGGATACCAGTTCTGCACCGTCGAATATTTGATCTCGGCGTCGTCGTGCGCGACGAGTTCGACGACAGCCGCGTGCAGCTGGTTCTCATCGCGCTGCGGCGCGGTGCAGCCTTCGAGATAGGAGACGTAGGAGCCCTTGTCCGCGATGATCAGCGTGCGTTCGAACTGGCCGGTGTTGCGCTCGTTGATGCGGAAATAGGTCGACAGTTCCATCGGGCAGCGCACGCCCGGCGGCACGTAGACGAACGAGCCGTCGGAGAACACCGCCGAGTTCAGCGTCGCATAGAAATTGTCTGAGGTCGGAACCACCGAGCCGAGATATTTCTGCACCAATTCAGGATGCTCGCGGATCGCCTCCGAGATCGGCATGAAGATCACGCCGGCCTTTTTCAGCTCCGCCTTGAAGGTGGTTGCGACCGAGACCGAATCGAACACCGCATCGACCGCGATCTTGCGCTTGGCCGGGTCTTCCTCGCCCACCTTGGGCTCGACGCCTTCGAGCATGGCGACTTCCCGCAAGGGAATGCCGAGCTTCTCGTAGGTTTTCAGAATCTCCGGGTCGATCTCGTCGAGCGAGGTGATCGACTTCTTCGGCTTCGGCGCCGAATAGTAATAAAGGTCCTGAAAGTCGATCTTGGGATAGTCGACGCGCGCCCAGGTCGGCTCGGTCATGGTCAGCCAGCGCCTGTAAGCCTCAAGCCGCCACTGGAGCATCCAGGCGGGCTCGTTCTTCTTCTCGGAGATGAACCGGACGGTGTCTTCTGACAGCCCCTTGGGGGCCTTGTCGGACTCGATCTGGGTCTCAAACCCATAACGATACTGGTCGACGTCGATGCGCTTGACGCGCTCGACCGTCTCTTGGACGGCTGGCATTCTATCCTCCGCTCGCGGTTTCAAGGACCGCGGTGGATCAAACTCGGACGAGTATTACGATGTTTTTTGGCCGAAAGCACGGGCTTAGAACCGTTCGAGCCGTGTTTCGTCGCTTAGGCTCTAAGTAGGGTATTACCGAGCTTTCGCCAAGCCTCTAACGCCCTATTGATGTCCTCAGGTTCCGTGGACCAGCCCAGACTGAGGCGCACCGCTCCCTGGGCTACGGTGGCATCGTACCCCATCGCCGAGAGCACGTGGGACGGCTGGACCTTGCCGGAGGAACAGGCTGACCCCGAGGACACGGCGATGCCTTCGAGGTCGAATCCAATCACGGCGGTCTCGGCCTTCAGCCCGGGCGCGGTGAACAATACGGTATTTGGCAACCTCATCACATCTTCAGAGAAGACAGTCGCTCCGGCAATCCCGCGAAGGCCATTTTCCAAGCGATCCCTGAGGCTTGCCATGCGCTCCGCATCCTCAGGCAGAGCCTGAAGGGCAGCTTTCACCGCCGCGCCGAAGCCAGCGATCCCCGCGACGTTCTCGGTTCCCGCCCGCCGACCGAGTTCCTGCCCACCGCCGCGTAGCACCGGTTCCAAACCGGCAAGCCCCTCGGCCACGACAAGCGCGCCGACGCCCTTGGGGCCGCCGATCTTGTGCGCAGAAAAGGTCGCAAGGTCCGCGCCTACCGCGTTAATATTGAACGCAATTTTGCCGAGCGCCTGGATTGCATCGACATGCAGGAGGCCGCCGGCCTCGTGGACCAGCCCTGCCGCCTCGGCCACCGGCTGGAGCGCCCCGGTCTCGTTGTTGGCTGCCATGATCGAGACCAGTGCCGTCGGGCCGTCGGCGAGCAGTCCACGGAGATGGTCGAGATCGACCACGCCGGAGCGCGTGACCCTAATCTGGCTGACGCTCTCTGCCGGAAACCGCCCGCCTGCCAGCACCGAGGCGTGCTCCACCGCAGAGACCAGCAGCCGCCGCACCGGCTGGCCCGATCGGCCCCGCAAGCCGGGCGACAGCGCCAGCACATTAGCCTCGGTACCAGCGGAGGTGAAAACGATATTCCGCGGCAGCGCGCCCACGGCCCCGGCCAGCGCGGCCCGGGCCTCCTCGACCAGTCGCCGCGCCTCCCGCCCCTCGGCATGAACCGAGGACGGGTTGCCGATCAGCTCGTAAGCGGCCAGCATCGGTGCGCGCGCTTCGGCACGCAGCGGAGTGGTCGCATTCCAGTCGAGATAGACACGGCTTGGCATGGCGCCCTCTTAGCACCTTTTGTCCGCTCGCCAATCGGGCGCTGCCGCGCATCAGGCCGGCAGTTGTTGCGCGATCCCGGCGACAGAGCGCGGCTCCATGCGCAGACCGAACAACGGACGCAGCCAGAAGATCCGCCGCGCGACCTCGTAGGTCACCGCACAGGTGAGCGCGGTGCCTGATATTACGATGGTGGCCTCGCTTGCCGCAGACAGCCCGCTGCCTTGCAGCGCGTGCGCGATCATGATGATCGCGGTTTGATGGACGATGTAATAGGGAAAGATCGCGTCCGTCAGATAGCGGCGCGCGGCTCCATCGGCCGTCAAATGGCGGCGCGCAAAGCCGAGCACGGCGACCATCGCAACCCATTGGTAGCAACCATAGGCCGATCCGGCGCTCCACCGGAGCATCGACGATCGCGGAAACAAGCCGGCGTAAGCGAAAACAAAGACGGCGAAGCAGACGGCTGCGAGCACCAGCGCCGTCCACCGTTGCCGCTCGATGTCGTGCCAGATGCCGCCCTCGCGCGCGAGCAGGAAGCCGATCAGGAACGAGGTCGCGTAGTCGGCGTGGTTGTACCAGTCACCGAACAGGGCATGCGTCGAGGGGAAGATTGGCGACAAGAATAGCCGCCAGGCCACAAACAGCAGGCACGGCAACACCAGCAGCCACGGACCAGCAAGCGCGGCCGCCAGTTTCTCGCCGATCCAATCCGCGGCGGCCGGCCACAGCGCCAGCACGCCAGCCAGAGCCATCGTGTAGACCCAGAGATAGACCACGAACCAGAGGTGGTTCCAGGTCGGCTGCACGATGCAGGGGTTCGGACAGAACTGCGCGCTGAACGCCAGATAGTGGTAGAGATAGTAGTTGGCAAAACCAGCGGGATATCCGAGCGCCTCGACGATCTGCAGGTAGGATTGCGGCGGCACGATCACGAGCATTCCGAAGACCAGCGGGATCAGCAGCCGCACCGACCGCGCCCCGGCGAACGCTACGAGCCGGAGCTTGCCCAGCATGAAGCGGCTGGCGACCCCGGAGACGAGGAACAAGAGCGACAACCGCCAGGGATTGAGTACCAGCATCGCCGGCTCGAGGAAGGTCAGCCGGTGCTCGCTCTTGATGTGAAATCCCCAGGACACGTAGAGCATGCCGACGTGGTAGAAGATTAGAAGCCCGAAGGCTAAAATCCGCACCCAGTCCAGATCGATGCGTCGTTCCGAACCTGATGCTTGCTGTAGTGTTGACATGGATCTCTGCTCCCTAGGCTCTCGATATCAGCGGATTTGGGGCCATGGCTGACGGCCAAAATGCGCCGGAAACGGAGCGCGTCGAGGCGCTTTGGGATCAGAACCGAACGCGAGGGGACGAGGCGTCGTCCCCAGGGACGAGCGGTTGGCGCCGCGGGATCAGCGGCGACTGGACGACGTTCGCTGCGATCGCCGCCATTGCCCTCGCCATCGGCATCGTCAATGCGCTCTCCGGCGCACAGGACGCCGCCTGGCGCGGCGACAGCGCCGATATCGGCCGTCGCCTGTTCTGGGAGATGTCGAGCATCATTGTCATTCTGGCGCTGGTGCCGATCCTGATGCTCTCCGTCCAGCGCATGCGGGGAACCGCGTCCCTGGCGACGCGGATCGGAATCGCAGCGATCGCCCTGCTCGGTTTCTCGGCCCTCCACATCACCGGCATGGTCAGCTTACGAAAGCTCATGCTCTGGCTCGCGGGCAGCACCTACGATTTCCATTTCTCGCTGGCATCAATCCTCTACGAGTTCCGCAAGGACGCCGTGACCGTATTGCTGATTGGGGCGACGCTCTGGCTGATGGACAGCCGCCGTGAGCTGCGCAAGGCCGCGCGGGAAGCCCAATCCAATCCGGCCGCTTCGCTGGAGCAACCGTCCCCGAATCTGATCTGGCTCCGGGACGGCACCAGCCGGATTCGTGTCGCGCCGCGCGACATCCTGTGGGTCGCCTCCGCCGGCAATTACATCGAGTACAGCCTTGCCAACGGCACTCAGCACCTGATCCGGGGGACGCTTGCCGCGACCGAAAGCGAGCTGGCCCGCTTCGCCATCGTGCGCGTTCACCGCACCCGGCTTGCCAATCTCGACCGTGTCAGCGGCGTGGACTTCAAGCCGTCAGGGGATTTCGAGCTCACCTTCGACAACGGCAAGACGCTCGGCGGCAGCCGCCGCTATCGGCCCGTCGTCGCCTCGCTCGGAGGCCGCGGCGCGCCTGAGTGAATCACCATCCGGATCGCCCGGTAACCGATAAACGATCGTGATTCCAACCGGTTGCCGCCTCAACGCCAGCCTCTGCTCGATCCCGGCCATGCCGAACGTCGTACTGCCATGACCCGCTAAGGTCTTGAGCAGATTGGCAGATGTCGAAGATGCTTGCTTTTTGCCCCGCAGCCTATGTTAGAACGCGCACCGTCAAGTCACCGCGCGCCGTCTGCGCATCACCGCGAGGCGCACGCCTTCTCATCCTTCCATTCGCGCTTTCGTCGGCATCTGCCGATGAGGCTACAATCGGTTGATTGCCAAGGGTCACGTCTCCAGCAAGTCAATCCAGAGATCCTCGATGCCTGAAGTCATTTTTGCCGGCCCCGCTGGCCGTCTCGAAGGCCGCTATCACCCGGCCAAGCAGAAGAACGCGCCGATCGCGATGATCCTGCATCCGCATCCGCAGTTTCACGGCACGATGAACCATCAGATCGTGTACCAGTGCTACTACGCCTTTGCTCATCGCGGCTTCTCCGTGCTGCGCTTCAACTTCCGCGGCGTCGGCCGCAGCCAGGGCTCGTTCGATCACGGCACCGGCGAATTGTCGGATGCGGCGGCCGCGCTCGACTGGGCGCAGACCATCAATCCTGAGGCGCGCGCCTGCTGGGTCGCCGGCTTCTCCTTCGGCGCCTGGATCGGCATGCAGCTTTTGATGCGCCGTCCCGAGGTCGAGGGCTTCATCTCGATCGCGCCGCCGGCCAATCTCTACGACTTCTCGTTCCTTGCACCCTGCCCGTCGTCGGGCCTGATCGTGCATGGCGAGAAGGATGCGGTAGTGCCGCCGAAGGACGTCAATACGCTGGTCGAGAAGCTGAAGACGCAGAAAGGCATCGTGATCGACCAGCAGGTCATCCCCGGCGCCAACCACTTCTTCGACGCCAAGCTCGAGCCGCTGATGGAGACCATCACGGCCTATCTCGACATGCGCCTCGCCAACGTGCGGTAAGAGTAAGAATGACATGACCGCGTTTGTAGCCCTGCTGCGCGCGGTCAATGTCGGCGGCACCGGCAAGCTGCCGATGACCGAGCTCAAGGCGATGTGCGAAGAGCTCGGCTTCGGTGCCGTGCGCACCTACATCGCCAGCGGCAATGTGGTTTTCACCAGCCGCAAATCGGAATCCGCCGTCAAGTCAGCGCTGGAAAAACGCTTGCACGCCTACGCCGGCGCGCCGGTCGGCGTGCTCGTGCGCGGCGCTGCCGAGATGGCAGAGGTTCTGGCCGCCAATCCGTTTCCCAAAATGGCGCCCAACCGCACGGTCGCGATCTTCCTCGACAAGGCGCCGCCCGCGGACACACTTGCCGGAATTCGCGGCCAGAAGGACGAAGAGGTCAAGCTCGGCCGCCGCGAGATCTACGTGCATTACGGCGACGGCATGGGAACGTCGAAACTCGTGATCCCCGCCGCCAAGACCGGCACCGCGCGCAACATGAACACCATCGCCACCCTGGCGAAGATGGCCGCGGAGCTCTAGGCCAGCTTCAGCGCGGCAATCCCCGTCAGGACCAGCACGATCCGCGCTCAGGCCGCAAGCTTGAGCAGATGCGCGTCGTGGCGAACGAGGAAGGCGCGCAGCAATTGCGGATAGTCCGCACTGACGGCAGCTCGCACGCTCGGGCGCTGCGCGAGCTCGGTGCGCCAGGCCCGGGCCTTCGGCACATCGCGGAAGATACCGTGCTCGGTCAGTTCGTCGAACAGATCGAAATAGCGGAAGATCGGCGCGAACACCGCGTCGACCAGGCTGAACGTCTCGCCGGCGAAGAATGGGCCCGTGCCGAGCGCAGCCTCGACGCGCGCAAATTTCGCCGACAGCGCTTGGCGCTTGCTTTCGAATGTGGCGGGATCTGTCGTGGTCTCCAGCCCCCAGAGATCGCCGAGGATCGCTGAACCGAACTCCATCCAGGCGCGGTGCTCGGCTCGCTTCAACGGATCAACCGGATGCAGCTTCGCACCGCCTTGCGTCTCCTCGATGTACTCGCAGATCACGTTGCTCTCGAACAGCGCGACCTCGCCCTTGTCGGTCGTCACCACCAGCACCGGCACCTTGCCGAGTGGCGACATCTTCAGAAACCAGTCGGGCTTGTCGGCGAGATCGATGTTGATCCGGTCGAACGGCACGCCCTTCTCCTTCAGCGCGATCACCGCGCGCTGCACATAGGGACAAAGCTTGTGGCTGATCAGTTTCAGTGAGGCCGTCATGGTGTGATCCCAATAGTTCGATGCAACTGCATCCAATATAGATGCATTTGCATGAACACGTCAAGATCGATGCGTTTGCATCAATCACCCGTGATCTCAAGGCCGCGCGATCACCCCGCCCGTCATCGGCATCGGTACGCCCGTGGTAGCCGGATACGACAATGGCAGACCCTTCAGGCCGCGCGCGGCGAGGAAGCCGAAGGCCTGCGCCTCGATCGCATCAGAGGCCCAGCCCAGCGCCTCGGCGGCCTCGACGGTGGCCGTCCCCACTCGCTCCCGCAACATGCGCAGCATGGTGAGGTTGCGCGCGCCGCCGCCGCAGACGATCCAGCTTCGTGGCCGCCGCGGCAGCAGCGGAATGACGCGCGCGATCGCGGCCGCGGTGAAGGCGGTGAGTGTCGCGGCGCCATCGGCAGGCAGCACATCGCCGAGCTTCAACGCCGCGAAATCGTTGCGGTCGAGCGATTTCGGCGGCGGACTTGCGAAGAACGGCAGCTCCAGCGCTCGCGCGATCCAGTCTTCATCCGCCTTGCCGAGCGCTGCGAACTTGCCTTCCGCATCGAACGCCTGGTTCATGATGCGGTACATGAAATCGTCCAGCAGCGCGTTGCCAGGCCCGGTATCGCAGGCGATCAGCGTGTCGTTGCCGTCGATATAGGTGATGTTGGAGACGCCGCCGATATTGACCACGACGATCGGCCCCTCGCGCTCCAGCGCTTGCGCCAGCGCCCGGTGGTAGACCGGCACGAACGGCGCGCCCTGCCCCCCGGCCTCGACATCGGCGGCGCGGAAATCATACATCACAGGGATATGGATGGCCTTGGCCAGCGCCGGCGCATCGCCGATCTGGACCGTTAGCCGTCGCTCCGGCCGGTGCAGCACGGTCTGGCCGTGGAAGCCGACGATGTCGATGTCCTCAGGCCGCATCCGGTTCTGGGCGACGAAGGCGGCGACAGCCTCTGCATGGGCGCGAGTCACCACCCGCTCGGCCTGGCCCAGAATACCCGGCCGGGCATCGCGTTGCGCCAGGTTCACCGCCTCGCTCAGCGCTTGGCGCAGCAAATTGCGCTCCGCCTGGTTGTAGGGCCGGTAGCCAGAGGGCCCGAACGCCTGCACCCGCTTTCCATCGGTTTCGATCAGCGCGACGTCCACCCCGTCCAGCGAGGTGCCGCTCATCAAACCGAGTGCCGTCAACATCATGGGATCAGCGTCCTCAAACATCCCCTCCGGCATGCCGATCTTGTGCCAGAGGGACACATCTTATAATGCCACAGCGCCAAGTGGCGGGCAGCAATCGAGTTCCAGCGGAAGACCCTTAAATTGCTCCCAAAACAGTAAACCAAGAATTGTCAGGCACGCCGACAGATGACTGCATTTAAATCGGATTTCCTCAACACGCTTCAGGAACGTGGATTCATCCACCAATGCTCCGATTTCGAGGGGCTGGACGCGCTCGCCGCCAAGGGCGAGGCGACCGCCTATGTCGGCTACGATTGCACCGCCCGCTCGCTGCACATCGGCAACTACCTGACCATGATGATGCTGCACTGGCTCCAAGAGTCCGGCAACAAGCCGATCACGCTGATGGGCGGCGGCACCACCATGGTCGGCGATCCCTCCGGCAAGGACGAGACGCGCGCGATCCGCACCGTTGCCGAGATCGAGGCCAACAAGGAATCGATCCGTGGCGTGTTCGCGAAGGTGCTGAAATACGGCGATGGCAAAAGCGACGCCATCATGCTCGACAACGCCGAGTGGCTGACCAAGCTGAACTGGATCGAGATGCTGCGCGACGTCGGCCGTCACTTCTCGGTCAACCGCATGCTGACGATGGACTCCGTGCGCCTGCGCCTCGAGCGCGAGCACGAGATGAGCTTCATCGAGTTCAACTACATGGTCTGCCAGGCCTACGACTTCGTCGAGCTCGCCAAGCGCACCGGCTGTCATCTGCAGATGGGCGGCTCGGACCAGTGGGGCAACATCATCATGGGCGTCGATCTCGGCCGCCGCATGGGCACGCATCAACTGTTCGCGCTGACGACGCCGCTGCTGACGACTGCGTCGGGCGCCAAGATGGGCAAGACTGCGCAAGGCGCGGTGTGGCTCAACGCCGACCAGTTCAGCCCCTATGATTTCTGGCAGTACTGGCGCAACACCGAGGATGCCGACGTCGGCAAATTCCTGAAGCTGTTCACGACGCTGCCGATGAGCGAGATCAAAAAGCTCGAAGCGCTCGGTGGCTCCGAGATCAACGAGGCCAAGAAGGTGCTCGCAACGGAGGCGACCGCGCTGCTGCACGGACGCGATGCCGCCAACGAAGCGGCCGAAACCGCGCGCCGCACTTTTGAGGAAGGCGCACTCGCCGAGAGCCTGCCGACGGTGGAAATTCCGCGCGGCGAATTGGAAGCCGGCCTCGGCGTGCTCAACGCCTTCGTCAAGGCAGGCCTCGTTGCCTCCAATGGCGAGGCACGGCGCCAGATCAAGGGTGGTGGCCTGCGGGTCAACGACGTCGCAGTCGCCGACGAGAAGATGGCGCTGTCGGCAGGCAACCTGACGCCTGAAGGCGTGATCAAGCTGTCCTTCGGCAAGAAGAAGCACGTCCTCATCAGGCCTGCATAGGCGTATGAGCTTTTGATGCTTGTCAGGGCGCGCGGATGCGCGCTCCCTGATGGGCAATGGATCAGAACACGCCCAAGGAAACGTCGGCGAAGGCGAGCAAGGACGGCGCCGCGGCGATGCCGGAAGGCGCCGTGCGCATCGCACTCACCGTGCTCGCGCTCTGCTTCACGCTGGCCGTTCTCGGCCGCGGGCTCGGCGACAGTTTTACGGTATTCCTCAAGCCGATCTCGGAGAGTTTTGGCTGGGATCGCGCACAGATCGTTTCGGTCTATTCGCTCACCTGGCTTGCCAGCGGCCTCACCGCCCCCTTCGTCGGACGGCTGTTCGATCATTCGGGACCACGCATCGTCTATGCGCTCGGCCTGTTGCTGCTCGGCGCGGCGTTCCTGATCGCGGCGCACGCCCAGCATCTCTGGCAGTTCCAGGTCTCGATCGGCCTCTGCGTCGGCATTGGCGTTGCCTTCATCGGCATCGTGCCGAACTCGATCCTGCTCGGCCGCTGGTTTGGACCACGGCTGCCGACCGCGATGTCCGTGGTGTATTCGGCGATGGGCGGCGGCGTGCTGGCGCTGTTGCCGGCCTCGCAGCTCCTGATCGATCACATCGGCTGGCGCGACACGTACCAGCTGTTCGGCTTTGCAGCATTGGGGCTGTTGGTGCCGCTGCTGCTGTTGCCGTGGCGGCTGTTCGCGGCGGGCTCGCCTTACGTCACCAAGAAGACCGACCCTGATTTCGTCGACAACGGCTGGACACTCCTCGGCGCAATGCGCCACCACGCTTTCTGGGCGCTGTTCTCGACCTTCTTCTTCACTGCCGTCGGCATGTACGCGATCGCGGCCCAGATCGTGGCCTATCTGATCGACGCCGGCTTCCCGCCGCTGCAGGCCGCGACCGCCTGGGGCTTCTCCGGCGTCGTGCTGGTGTTCGGCATGCTGGGTGTCTCCGCGCTCGACGGCCTGATCGGGCGCCGGCCCTCGGTGCTCTTGAGCTACGCGATCTCGATCCTCGGCATCGTCCTGCTCTGGCTATTGCAATACTCGCCGAACATCTTCCTGCTCACCGGCTTCGTCGTCTGCTTCGGCAGCATGATGGGCTCGCGTGGCCCCCTGATCAGCGCCACCGCGATGCGGATCTTTCAGGGCAAGCGCGTGGGCACCATCTATGGCACCATCTCGATCGGCAGCGGCCTCGGCTCGGCATTCGGCTCCTGGAGCGGCGGTCTGATCCACGACGCCACGCACGGCTACAATGCGCTGCTCGTCTTCGCACTTGCGAGCGTTGTCCTCGGGATGATTCCATTTCTGATTGTGCCCGCCTTGCGGCGCTAGGTCTCCCGGAGGTAACCTGCACCCTTACGTGTCACCGGGGAACTACGGGCGGGCACCGCGCGTAGACGCTTAAAAAATGCAGACAACTCGCGGCTGAAACCACAGCCTGCGGTGTTTTGTCCGACATGACAAAAATGTCAGCGCGAATTGACCTGGCGCAGCTTGCAGGGCGGAACCGAATGCGATCCTAGTCGCAGCATTGGATGGAGGGCACAAACCAATGAACTTTCCTTATCTCTCTCGCTATCAACCGGTTCTCTTGAGCCTGTTTCGCTTCATCGCTGGACTGCTGTTGTTCCAGTACGGCATGACCAAGCTCTTCCACATTCCGCAGGTGGCCGTGTTCGCCAATCCGCCACCGCTGATCTGGACGGCCGGCCTGATTGAGCTCGTGCTTGGCGCAGCATTGATGATCGGACTGTTCACCCGCCTCTCGGCCTTCGTCCTCTCCGGTGAAATGGCCTTCGCCTATTTCCTCGGTCACGTCTTTCACATCTCGAAGGAGGGCCCGGCGGTGTTCCTGCCGCTGCTCAACGGCGGTACCGCGGCGATCCTGTTCTGCTTCGCTTGCCTCTACCTCGCTGCCGCCGGCGGCGGTGTGGTCAGCGTCGATGCGCTGTTGGGCAAGGAGAGCGAAGCAACAGGCGGCGCTTTCGCGCGGCGCTGACGCGCGCGCAACCAGACCGGCGCCGGCGTTCCGCCGGTGCCGGTTCAACGCGAGCCCAGCACGTTCCAGATCAGGACGAGGGCCGCAGCAAGCAGCGCGGACATGATGAGGCGGTGAACTAATCGGTTCATTGCAGGTCCGGCACGGGCGTCCATACCCCAATGTCGATTTTCCGAAGCGAACGTCCCGGCACGCGGCCTGATTAGCGCTGCCGCGCCAGGCTGCAACCGCTCGATAACGGCCTTGCCGATCCCGTGTCGCCGGACTGCGCCGACGGTAGCTCGTCGATCGGCGAGTTCTGCTTGCCGGTGTTGAACTCGAAGATCTTGCGGAACAGGCCCGGCGCCATCGCCGAGATCGGATTGACGCGCATCACCGGCGCCGCCGGCGTACCGACAACCTCGTAGGTCACGCCAATCAATCCCTCTTTGTCGCCGTTACCCAGGAAGAGGCCGAACAACGGAATCTGGCCGAAGATGTTGTTCACGCCGTACATCGGCACAAAGGTGCCGCTCATGCAGACCTGGTTGCCGGGAAAGTCGACCGAGCCTTCGATGGTGGCGCCGATCATCGGTCCCTTGACCACGCCATCGCGGATCGTGAGCGCGCCGCTCTGCCGCGTGAACTCCGCGCGCAGCGCCGTGAAGGTCACGCCATTCTGCGCGCCATTAGGGGCACCCGCCGCGACGCGATCAAGCTGATCCATTCCCCTGACCGCGAAGTCGCGCACATTGATCAGGCCTTCCCTGGCCGTAGGCTCTGACGTCGGCGGCTCCATGGCAACCACCATCTGGCCGCCGAAGACCTTGTTGGTCGTGTCGGTGAACTTCAGCAGCGATCCGGCATCATTGGTCTGAAGATAGATCACCTCGCGGCTGCCTTGCGCGCGCCCGCCGCGCAAGTCCGCCGCCACCGGGGTGTTTTGGCCGATCCTGCCGCTCAGCGTGAACGCCTTGATCGCCCCGCTGCGCTTCGACATCTTGGCATCGACGCTGCGCATCGTCTCGCCGTTGAATCCGGCGACCGTGCCAAGCTTCACATCGATGTCGAAGTCGACGTTCTTGAGCTTGCTCTTGCTGTCGTCCTTGGAATTGCCTGAGATCGCCGACTTCAGGAAGCCGCGGCCGTCGAACACATCGCCGCGCATCGTGCCACGCACCACGCCGTCCTGACCGCGCTCCACCTTGAGCGACGTCTTGTCGCCGTCTGACGGCGAGTAGACCGGGAAGTTCGCATTCATGAGGTCGCCGTTCGGATCGACTTCGAGCGAGCCCTTGATCGAGGCGCCGCCGCCCTCGATGACGATGTCCTCGAGCCGTGTCGATTGCGCCGTCGGTACCACCTTGAACGTCGCCTTGCTCGCCTTGCCCGGCAGCTTGACCCAGCCTGGAAGAATGTTGTCGAGCTTGACCGACGTCAGGTCGGCCTCGATGCCGAGCTTGGTCGTTGCGTCCGGACCGCCGGCAATCTTGCCCGACACCTTGACCGGCACCGAGCCGCTGACGGCCGGACTGAGGTCAAAGCCCAGGCGGGCGCGGCTGGCATCATCCAGCGTCGTCTGCAGCTTGACGTCGGCATCGCCATCGGTCGCCTTGCGATAGTCCAGCGAGGCCGCCTGCCCGTTGATCTTGACGTCGCCCTTGACCTGGTAACCCCCGTTGTTGGCGACGACCTTGAGATTGTTGGCCTCGAGCTTCTGGTTCATCACCAGCTTTTCGGCGCTGAAGCCGTTGAGATCGGCGGTGACGGCGTAGACGGTGTCCGCCTTGGTCAGCTCGCCCTTCACCGGCAGGCCGAGCTGGATGTTCGCCGTGAACGTGCCCTTGCTGGTGTTGGGATCGACGACGGTCGACGACAGATCGCTCAGCCGATCATTGGACAGCATTTCGGCTGCCGCCGGCACCGGACCTTCGACACGGAAACGCGTCCGCGACGGCGACGGCTTTGGCGCCATATCAGGCACTTCGAAGGTGAAGTCGGAAATCGTGATCTTGCGGCCTGCGGGCGTGTCGGCAATGCCCTGGGCGATATTCACCGTGGCCGTGCGTCCGGTCACGTGCGCCTTGAGATCGGCGTCGTGCACGACAGGCATGCCGTCGACGGGGCGAACCGCAACGCCGCTCGCCACGATGTTGACCGACAAGCCATCATCGGGAATCGGCGGCCCCTTGCGCGGAAGGTTACGCGTCGGCGAGTTGACGCCGACCTCAATGCGCTGGAGCGTGCCGCGCTCGATCCGCTCGATCACCCATTGCCGTAACTCCGGCACCACAAGCGTCGGCCACATCCGCTTCAAGGCGGAGGCCGACATCGGCGTTCCCGCAAAGCCGAGCGTCAGGCGTGGCTCCCCGGAATAGTCGATCGCACCGGTGCCGGCGACGCCAATCTCGCCGTTGGAGATATCGGCCTGCGTCAGCAGCATGCGCTTGTGGTCGGTGTCGAAGCGGAAGCCGATCGCGATGCGGTTGAAGACGAGCGGCGGCTCGTTGTCGATGCCGCCGAGCAGGATCGAACCGCCGCTGAAGCCGAGCTGCCAGTCGTTCACGGTGCCGTTGGGCGGCTCGAGATGGGCCAGCAGCGTCAGACGGTTCGCGCCCGAAATGATCTTGAACGGCGCGACCAGCACTCGTCGATTGGCATCCCATTCGATATTGATCTCGGCCGAGTCGATCGCCATCGGATAATCGGGCGTGTCGGTGTCGATGATGTTGCCCGCGCCGATGGTGACCTTGCCGCGGAAGAATGTCGGCACGCCGTCGCGGCCGAGCTCGCCTTTCAGCTCGCCGGTCAGCGGCAAATCGGCCGTATAGGTCAGGTCCTTGACGCGCAACGCGAGCAGGATGTTCGAGGTCGAGACCTTGTCGGCGCGAATGTCGACCGACCGCACTCCATTCTCGCTGGGTCCGATCGTGGCGCGCAGCGACCACGGGTGCGCGCCCTCCTCGCCGAGGCTGAGCGCCACACCGCCCTGGCTTGGCCGGCGCAGGCTGAGCGTGATGTTCTCAAACGTCCATTTGCTGCCGCGCTGCTGGTCGTCGACAATCAGATTGCCGTTCTTGAGACCGATCTCGTTGAGGTTCTGGCCGTCGAGGCCGGTCATGCTCAGGCTATCGAGCCAGTCGAGGCCCTGAAGAATGCCGCTCTGCGCGGCCGGTTGAGGCGCGGCCTGGGTTGCGTCCGGCGTTGCGGGTGCCATCCCGAAAGGCGGCGGCGGCACGCCGTTACGCGGGAATGTCGGCGGCAGCCCTGCTTCCTTCTTGGACGCGACGCCGGTTGCCAGCGGCTTCGCCGTGTCGCCGGCAGAGACCGTGACGGTGCCATCGGGCGCGATCCGGATTGCAAGTTCGGCATCGACCAGGTTCAGGCTTTCGGCGCGCAGGCGACCGGTGAGAAGAGCGGCTCCCGACAGTCTCACCTCGGCCTTCGGCGCACTGGCGACGATGGCATGGTCATGGTCACGAACGATGATGTCTCGGATGCGCACGGCGATCCGGATCCGCCCCGCACGCTCGATCTGGGTGCCGCCAACCTCCACGGTGTTGCCGTGGCCGATATTGTCCTCGATGGCGGCGGCGAGCCAAGGCGTCGCCATGTCGAGATTGATCGGACCTGCGCCAAGCCGCCACCACAGCGCACCAAAGCAACCGACGAAGATGACGATCAGGGTGCCGACAAGGATAGCCATCCGCCGCAGCCAGCGGCCGCTTGGCAGCGCTCGCCGCAACGCCGAGAAATCGCCACCGACGCGAAAGCGCGAGTTGGAACGCGACAACAGGCGGCGTGCGCGGTGGCCCGCCTCCTCTTCCTGGTCCCGATCCCAATCGGCCTCGTCCCATTCCGGCTGCTCGTGACGGCCGGCGTGTCGATCGAAGTCCCGATTGTGATCCTGGGTGTGATCTTGGGGCGACGTATTCCTTGCCATTGCCTCTCGATACAGGCGCCCATCATAGGACTGAGCGCCGCCGGGACCGCAGCCATCGACGGGAATGGACACTCCCCGCCCCGGCATTGCCGCCATACCTCTAATGTTCCTGCTGTTCGTCATCTCGCCCCGGGAGCGCGTTCAACGAGCAGTGGGGTGGTGCGTGGAATTCCTTGTAACCATACTCCGTCGCCGCCAAAATTGCCCAGCCGAGGGCGCGAATCCGGCACACCGGACGAGAGCTGCAATACCGCTTTGGTTGACCCGCCGAAAGCGACGAAAGGAAGGCGTATGTCCAAGAAATCCCGAAAGAAATCGTCCAAAACGCCCTCCGGCAGTTTGACCGCTAAAAAGAAGCCCGTGAAAGCGCGGGCAACGACTCAAACGCGTAGCGCGAAAACACAGCCGGCATCGGCAGGCAAATCAACCAAGACAGGCGCAAAACCAGCATCGCATAAGGCCGCATCGAAACGGTTAAAATCTTCTGAAAAGGCCTCCAGGCCTGCGGCTGCGACGTCGGGAGCCAAATCGGCTCTGGCCGAAGGCCAGAAGGCCCCCGCGTTCCGCCTGCCCCGCGACGGCGGCGATGTGGTCACTCTCTCGGACTATGCCGGCCAGAAGCTGGTCCTGTTCTTCTACCCCCGCGCCGACACGCCGGGCTGCACCCGTGAGGCGATCGACTTCACCCGCCTCAAGAGCGACTTCACGGCCGCCGGCACTACGGTGCTGGGGATTTCGGCCGACCCGTTAAAGGCCCAGGAGAAATTCCGCGACAAGCACGGCCTTGGCATCCCCCTGATCTCGGACGAGCAGCATGAGATGCTGGCGGCCTATGGCGCCTGGGGCGAAAAATCCATGTATGGCAAGACCTTCCTCGGGATTCTTCGTACCACGGTGCTGATCGGCGCCGATGGCAAGGTAGCCAGGATCTGGCGCAATGTCCGGGTCGACGGCCATGCTGACGATGTGCTGGCTGCGGCAAGAAGTCTTTAACCAGCCCGTTAAAATCGAGCGTTCCCGTTTCCGGAAAATTAACCATGACCAGCCCAGATTGCTGCGGCAATTAAGCCGCAAGGAACCGTTCCGACCGGCGCGGGAGTGCCGATGTCGAAAAGTTCTGCCCAATATTCGCAGTACCCCCAGCATCATTCGCACGACCACGGACGGTCCTTCCACCGCCGGCCTGCGGCCGCTGTAGCTGCAGCGATTCCCCTGCCCGCGGCCGACGACGCCTACACCATCGTGCATCACGGCAAGCAGGTCCGGCTTGGGCCCGTGGTGTTCTGGATCGTGGTCGGCACCGTCGTTCTGCTCGGGCTCTGGTCGGCGGCGACCGCCACTTATTTCGCTTTTCGCGACGACGTCCTGACCCGGCTGATCGCCCGCCAGGCCGAGATGCAATACGCCTATGAAGACCGCATCGCCGAGCTGCGCGCCAAGGTCGACCGCACCACCAGCCGGCAACTGCTCGACCAGGAACAGTTCGACCAGAAGCTCGACCAGATCATGAAGCGCCAGACGGCGCTGGAGTCCCGGGCCACGGCGCTTGGCGCCATGCCGGACGTGACCGGATCGATCCCACGCGCGGCGCCGCAGCGCGGCGAGGCGAACCAGACGACCCAGGGCACGCCAAAACCGTCGCCGATCAGCGATACCGTGATCTTCGTGGCGCCGCCCGACCGTGAGGCGCGGCTGGAATCGCGCGCCCCCGCCGTGATCGCCCCGCCGGTCAATCAATTCGCCAAGAACCAGGGCTTTGACAATGTCCTGGTCCGGCTCACGAACTCGCTCGATCAGGTGGAGCGCCGCCAGGTCGCGGCGCTCAGCGCCGTCGAGGAAGGTATGGATTCGCGGATGCGGCGGATGCGCGGCGTCGTCAGCGACCTCGGCCTGAACCTTTCCAGCCTTGAGGCCGCGGTGCCGCGCGCTCCGATGGGCGGCCCCTTCGTGCCGGTGAAGCTCACGGCAAACGCTGGCCCCTTCGAGAAGCAGCTCTATCGCATCAATGTCACGCGCGCCGAAATGGACCGGCTCACTCGTACGCTGGCGCAGGTGCCCTATCGCAAACCGGTCGTCGGCGAAGTCGAGTTTACCTCCGGCTTCGGCGTGCGCAGCGATCCCTTCCTCGGCCGGCCCGCGATGCACACCGGTCTCGACTTCCGCGCCGCGACCGGCGATCCCGCGCGCGTCACCGCCAACGGCAAGGTGGTCTCGGCCGGCTGGTCCGGTGGTTACGGTCGCATGGTCGAGGTCGATCACGGCAACGGGCTGTCGACCCGCTACGGCCATCTCTCCGAGATCAACGTCAAGGTCGGCGAGACCGTGAGGATCGGCCAGGTCATCGGCCTTGTCGGCTCGACCGGTCGTTCAACCGGCCCGCACCTGCACTACGAGACCCGCATCGACGGCGAAGCCGTCGACCCGCAGAAGTTCTTGCGCGCCGGCGTACGGCTGAGCGCGGGCTAAGTGCCGCGCGTCGGCCCTTAGTGGCATCCGCCGGCCGGCCTGATTACTGGCTGTGCTCGTGACCGACCTCGCCGGTGATGACGTCACCGAACAGCTCCCAGGCCTGCCCGTTGAAGCGCATCAGCTGCATCTGCTCGATCGGGAAATAGTCATCGGGCGAGGTGTTGACCACGATGCCGGGCAGCATCAGGTCGGTGTGAAAATTCTTCAGGCTGGCCGCTTGCTTCATGACGTTGTCGCGCGTGAGATTGTCGCCGCACTGCTTCAGGACCTGCGCCATCGCCTCGGCCTGCACGTAGCCATAGAGGTTGTTGGCGTTGGCCTTGTCGCCATCAGGATAATACTTGTCCATGAACGCCCGCCACGCGATCACCGCCGGATCCTTGTCCCAGGTCGGATCGGTCGGGTCCTTCAGATAGGCGGTCGAGATGATGTCCTTGGAATATTCGAGCCCGGCGGGCTTGAGCACCGAGGCGATGGAGGTTGCTGTATTGGCCAGGAAGAATTTGGGTTTCCAGCCGAGCTCACCCACCTTGCGGATCGCCTGCGCCGAGCCCTTCGGCGCCGCCCATGAGAAGAAGATGTCGGCGCCGGAATCGTGCAGGGCGACAATCTGCGAGTCGATCGAGGGATCGCTGACCTCGTAGGACTTGTCGGCGATGATCATGTTGGCCTTGTCGCCAAGGCCGTCCTTCAGGCCCTTGAACTGGTCCTTGCCGGCGTCGTCGTTCTGCCAGAACACCGCAATCTTGCCGGTCGGGAATTTGTCGAGGATGTATTTTGCGTAGATCCGCCCCTCGCTCTGGTAGTTGGGCTGAAAACCCATCGTCCACGGAAAGTTCTTGGGATCGCCGAACTTGGTGCCGCCGGAGGCAACGAAGAGCTGCGGCACTCGTTTGGCGTTCATGTACTTCATGATCGCCGAGTTCGAGGGCGTACCGAGCGCCTGGAAGATCAGCAGCACCTCGTCACTCTCGACCAGCTTGCGCGCCTGCTCGATCGCCTTCGGCGGCGAATAGGCATCGTCATAGCTGATGAAATTGATCTTGCGGCCATTGATGCCGCCCTGATCGTTGATCATCTTGAAGAACGCCGCCTCGGTCCTGCCGATCACGCCATAGGACGACGCCGGCCCGCTGTAGGGCATGATGTTGCCGATCTTGATTTCGGTATCGCTGGCGCCGGGGTCGTATTGCTTTTGCGCCGAGGCCGGGGTGGTGGCGAGCACGGCGGCAGCAAGCACCGCGAGGGCAGTAAGGTGTTCGCGACGACCCGGCATTGGTCTCTCCCTGCATCTTATCGTTCTTGTTTTAAGAGAGTGTCGCAAGGCGACAGGCCGCTGGCAAGCGACAGGATTTTCCGTGAAGTGAAACGCCGCTTGGGAACTTATCGAGCGCGCTGCAACATTGTCAGCACCCGTCCGTCGATCACGAGCAAAGCGCTGCCGATGACGATCGCGCCGGCGATCTCACGCATGGATATCGGCTCACCCAGCACCAGCCATCCCAGCAGGATCGCGGTCACCGGAATGAGCAACGTCACCAACATCACATTGGTCGCTCCCGAGCGTCGAATAATCTGGAAGAAGATGATATAGGCGAGCGCGGTCGATAGCGCAGCGAGGCCAAGCACAGCGAGCCAGGTCGTCACATCCGGCACGGGCAGACGCCATGGCTGTTCCGCCGCACCAGCAACAATCGCCATCATCACCGTCGACGCCATCAGTTGAAACGTCGCGGTGCCGAGCGGGGGTGAGTCCTTCAGGAGCCGCCGCGCGGCGAGCGCCGCAAAGCCGTAGCTGAGCGCGCCGCCAAGGCAGAGCAGGATGCCGAGCCCCTGCCCGGTCCGCGTCTCGATCCCCCAGCCGCGCAGGATGATCACGCCCAGGAGTCCCAGCGCGACGCCAGCCACCCGCCGCGCCTGCAACGCCTCTTCGCCCACTGCGGCCATCACCATCACGGTGAACAGCGGGGTGGTGGCGTTAAGGATCGACGCCAGTCCGCTTGGAATGAAGGTCTGGCCAATCACGATCAGCGAGAACGGAAGGACATTGTTGAACAGCCCAATGACGAAGAACGGTGTCCAGCCGGCGACGCCTTTGGGAAAGCCGATCCCCTGCATTCGCAGAAACGGCACCAGCATGGTCGCGCCGAGAACGACACGCAGGAACACCAGCGTCAGCGGCGGCAATTCGCGGAGCGCGGCGCCGTTGAAAAAGAACGAGCCACCCCAGAGAATCGATAGCACGGCAAGCAGCGACCAGTCTCGCGCGTCGATCCGGCTATCACTGGCGGACATGGCAACTCATTATCGATGACCCACGTTGTCGCTAGTACGACGTGGCGCTCATCACCACCCGATTTCCGAAGAATGCACCTTGCGAACACCCCTATAGATTGAGCTAACATCGATTTATCGCGTGCACCATCTTGGACGGCAAAAGTCGTATTTTCTCAGGCTGGGAAAGAGATGTGGGAATTTGCGAAAGACTGGGCGCAAATCGTCCCTGATTTCACACTGCTTGTGGCGCTAAGCGCATTTCTGATCGCGTGGCGACAACTGGTACTCAATCGGCAAAACCAAAGAGAAACAACGGCAAAATCGACCTTCCGAGAGTATCTCAGGCTGGCAGTTCAATACCCCGAACTAGCCCAAGGCAACGACGGAACTCTCAAGGGCAATGAGTTGGAGCGATATAAATGGTTGGTTGGCTATCTTCTTTGGTCCACCGAAGAGTTGCTTGAGCTCAAGCAGACAGAGGACGTCTGGACCGACAATCTTAAGATGCTATTGGGATACCACTATGACTACCTGAGCTCTAAAGAATTTACAGAACAAGAACTTAAGACGTACTCCACTAAGACGCAGGCTCTCATTCAACAGGTGACCGCTCGGAAAGCAGTCAGCCCTCCGAGCGTATAACCGTCATCGCTGCGTAACGGAGTTCGCGCCTGGGCCCCTTCCTCACCTTCGCGTGGTCCCCGCGATATCGGCGACCACCGCCCCGATCACCAGTGCGCCGCCGATCAGCGCATGTGCGGCCGGCACCTCACCAAATTCCACCCAGATCCAGAAGGCCATTAACGGCGTTTCCAGTGTCGCGATCAATGACGCCTGCCCCGACGGCAGCAAGCGCGAGCCCAGCATATAGAAGGTCAGGCCGAGCGCGACCTGGAGGCAGCCGAACATCGCGAGGATCGCCAGGTTATGGCCGCCGATATGGGCGATGTCATGGGCGAGCGGCAGGCTGACGAGGCTGCCGATGAAATTCGAGAGTGCTGCTGCCGCCACCATCGAGGTCTCCCTGTGGCGTCGCACGACGACTGTCATGGCCGAGATGGCGAGCACCATCAAGCAGCTTAGGGCCACACCGCTGATATCGGCGTCAGATCTGATGCCGCCGACGGTGATGACCACGCCGGCAAAGGCGACGAGGCTCGCGATCAGGGTACGCCAGGTTGCGGCTTCGCCCAGCCACAGCCATGCCAGCGCGGCGGCGACGAACGGCTGCGTCGCGATCAGCACCGCGACATTCATGACGTTGGTCATCTGCAGCGCAGGAATGAACGAGATCATGCCGGTGGCGGACAATGCCGCGACGAGCAAGCCGCCGCGTCCCGGCACCACCAATTGCCGGAGCGCAGCCGGTCCCTGCATCGGGACGAGAAGCACGGTGATCAGGCTGCCGCCGAACAAGCCGCGCCAGAACAAGATGGTCCAGGGATCGAACGGCAGCAGCCGCGTGAAGAACGGCGCCGTGCTCCAGGCAATCGCCGCCGCAGCGACGAGGGCAATGCCGAGACCGCGTTCCGACCGAGCCTGCCCCATGTCGAATTCCAGCTAAGTCGAATTCCAGTTAAGATGACTTTTTCGGCCGCGACACCAGCTCAATCATCTTGCCTTCGTCGTCGTCGGGCATCACGGCCTTTGCCTGCGCGTAAGACTCGACGGCGGCGCGCGAGACCAGCGGCTTGTCGGCCAGCAGGCTCTCGGCGAGCTTCACGGCATAGGCGGCATCCTTGTGCCGCAGCGCAGCCGTGAACGTCGCGCCGCTGAAATCACGGGCCACCATGCGCTTGGAATGGCGCTGAACTTGCGGGCTTGCGGCGACGCCAGCCTGGATCGACTCCAGCACCAGCTTCATGTCGAGCCCAGCCTGCTCCGCGATCGCGAGGCCCTCGGCAAGGCCGGCGATCTGGATTGCGCCCATGAGGTTGTTGATCAGCTTGTAGACCGTGCCGGAGCCGACCGCCCCGAAATGCCTGATGGTCGAGCCGATCGGTTCAAGGAAAGGCTGCGCGCGCCCGAGGTCGGCCGCCTCGGCGCCAACCAGCAGTGTCAGCTTTCCGGCCGCTGCCGCATCCGGCAATCCCGTCACGGGGCAATCGATGTAGATCAGGCCACGCGCGCTCAGCTCGCGCCCCATCTCGCGCGCATGGTCATAGGAGACGGTGGAGCACTCGATCGCGATGGTGCCGGCCTTCGCGGTCTTGGCGGCGCCGTTGGGCCCGAGCCAGACCGAGCGCGAGGCTTCGTCGTCGGCGACCATGGTCACCACGGCGTCTGCGTCGATCGCGGCATCCTCAGGCGAGGTCGCCCACTTTGCGCCGCGCGCGATCAGGTCTTCGGCTTTTGACTTGCTGCGATTCCACAGCGTCACCGTAAAACCGGCATCGAGATAACGGCCAGCCATGCCGTGGCCCATCCGTCCAAGCCCGATGAAGGCCACGCGGGTCATGATCAGTCCACGTCCTCGATGTCAGCGCCGGGGGTGCCGAAGGCGCGCTGCGCGAGCGTCGCGGCCATGAACTCGTCGAGCTCACCGTTGAGCACGCCCGACGTGTCGGACGTCTGCACGCCGGTGCGCAAATCCTTCACCATCTGATAGGGCTGCAGCACGTAGGAGCGGATCTGGTGGCCCCAGCCGATATCGGTCTTGGCGGCCTGGTCGGCGGCGGCCTTCTCCTCGCGCTTCTTCAGCTCGATCTCGTAGAGGCGCGCACGCAGCATGTCCCAGGCCTGCGCCCGGTTCTTGTGCTGGGAGCGGCCCGCCTGGCAGACCACCGCGACGCCGGTCGGAATGTGCGTCAGGCGCACCGCGGATTCGGTCTTGTTGACGTGCTGACCACCGGCGCCGCCCGACCGCATGGTGTCGGTACGAACGTCGGATTCCTTGATGTCGATCTTGATGCTGTCGTCGATGACAGGAAACACCTGCACGCTCGAGAACGAGGTGTGGCGCCGCGCATTGGAGTCGAACGGCGAGATGCGCACCAGGCGGTGCACACCTGCTTCGGTCTTCAGCCAGCCATAAGCATTGTGACCGGAGACCTGGATGGTCGCGGACTTGATGCCGGCTTCTTCGCCTTCGGACTCTTCGAGGTATTCGACCTTGAATCCGTGCGTCTCGGCCCAGCGCGTGTACATGCGCAAAAGCATCTGCGCCCAGTCCTGGCTCTCGGTGCCGCCGGCGCCGGCATGGACTTCGAGATAGGAATCGAAGCGGTCGGCCTCGCCCGAGAGCAACGCCTCGAGCTCGCGTCGCGCCACTTCCTTCTTCAGGTTCTTGAGCGCAGCTTCAGCTTCGGCCACGACGCCGTCATCGCCCTCGGCCTCGCCGAGCTCGATCATCCCGATATCGTCTTCGAGCTCCTGCTCGACCTTGCCGATGCCCGAGAGCGAGTCCTCCAGCGAGGTACGCTCCTGCATCAGCTTCTGTGCTTTCTGGGGATCGTTCCAGAGGTTGGGATCTTCTGCGAGCTTGTTCAGCTCAGCGAGGCGCGCCGTCGATTTCTCGACGTCAAAGATGCCTCCTCAGCAGCCCGACTGACTGCTTGATCTCTTCTACCAACCGTTCGATTTCGGCGCGCATATCGTTCTCTGATTTCGCGGAATCCCGCGTGCTAGCGCATGATCCGGGAAAGTGTGCAGCGGTTTCCCGAAAAGATCATGCGCAAACAAGAAATAGAGCGCGATAACTCATCGCGCTGAAGGGGATGTAGCGGCGGCGGCTGCAAAGCGCAACCGCCGGAGCTTCAACTCAGTGCTGTTATCCCAGGGCCCTAGTACAGCCCGCCGGTGCCCGGCCGCATGAAGAAGCCGGAATCCGGCGCCTGCTGCGGCGGCGGCACGCCACCGCGCCCGTCGGCGTCGGCAACGCCGATGACCGAGTAATTGTCCGGCGGCGCCGTACCGGGCTTGAAGGCCTCGAGGATGGTTCCGCCGCTCTCGCCGGGACCGGCGCGCATGCCGGTCTTGGCGACGACACGGATCAGCTTGATGCCGGCCGGCACCTTGAACGGAACCGCGGGCTTGTCAGCGAGCGCGAGCTTAAGGAAGTCGCGCGCAATCGGCGCGGCGAGATGGCCGCCGGTCGCGGCATTGCCTTTGCCGAGCGGACGCGGCTTGTCGTAGCCCATGTAGATGGCGACCGCGACGTCAGGCGAGAAGCCGACGAACCAGGCGTCCTTGGCCTCGTTGGTCGTACCGGTCTTGCCGGCGATCGGCTTGCCGACTTCCCTCACGACGGTTGCGGTGCCGGCCTGCACCACGCCTTCCATCAGCTCGGTGATCTGATAGGCCGTCATGGAATCGAGCACCTGCTCGCGGCGGTCGATCAGCTGCGGCTCGGGCTGGTTCTTCCAGCCGCCCGGCGCATCGCAGCCTCGGCATTCGCGCTGGTCGTGCTTGAAGATGGTGTGGCCGTAGCGGTCCTGGATACGGTCGATCAAGGTCGGCTTCACGCGGCGCCCGCCATTGGCGATCATCGAATAGGCCGTGACCATGCGCATCGCCGTGGTCTCGCCGGCGCCGAGTGCGTAGGAGAGATAGTTCGGCAGCTCGTCATAGACGCCGAAGCGGCGCGCATATTCGCCGATCAGGGGCATGCCGATGTCCTGCGCGAGCCGCACGGTCACCGTGTTGAGCGATTGCCGCAGCGCGTTCCGCAACGTCACAGGTCCCTGATATTTGTTCGCCGAGAAGTTTTCAGGCCGCCATACGCCTGCGCCCTGCCCCTGGTCGATTTCGATCGGCGCGTCGAGCACGACGGTCGAAGGCGTATAGCCGTTGTCGAGCGCTGCCGAATAGACGATCGGCTTGAACGACGAACCCGGCTGCCGGTAGGCCTGCGTGGCGCGGTTGAACTGACTCTGGTCGAACGAGAAGCCGCCGACCATCGCGAGGACGCGTCCGGTCCAGGGGTCCATCACCACCATCGCGCCCGAAACTTCGGGAATCTGGCGCAGGCGATACTGGCCTTCGACCGGTTGTCCTTCCTTGCTGTAGAGCGGATCTGCATAGATCACGTCGCCGGGCTGAAGCACCTGCGCCACTGATGTCGGCGTCTTGCCCTTGAAGTTGCCCTGGGTCGCCCTCGCCCACCGCACGCCGTCAAGCGTGACGAGGCCGGTCTCGCGTTGCTTGCTGACGGCGCCGCCGAGCTCGCGGTTCGGCTGGAAGCCGATGCGCGCCGACTGGTCGCTGGTTTCCAGCACCACCGCCATGCGCCACGGCGAGATGTCGGAGAGCGACTTGATCTCCGCGAGCTTCACGCCCCAATCGCCCGAAATATCGAGCTTGCTGATGGCGCCCCGATAGCCCTGTTGCTCGTCATAGTTCACGAGGCCGGCGACCATGGTCTTGCGCGCCATGACCTGGATCTTCGGATCGAGCGTGGTGCGGACCGACAGGCCACCCTCATACAGCTTCTTCTCGCCGTAGCGCTCGAAGATGTCGCGACGAACCTCCTCGGCGAAATATTCGCCGGCGAAGGTGTGGGCACCGTTGGAACGGTTGGTGACGACCAGCGGCTCCTTGCGCGCCTTGTCGGCGTCAGCCTGCTTGATCCAGCCGTTCTCCTGGAGACGGTCGATCACGTAATTGCGACGCTCGATGGCGCGATCGCGGTTGCGAACCGGATGCAGCGTCGCCGGCATCTTCGGCAGCGCTGCGAGGTAGGAAGCTTCCGCCACGGTGAGCTCATTCACCGACTTGTCGAAATACACCAGCGAGGCGGCGGCGATGCCGTAGGCGCCGAGGCCGAGATAGATTTCGTTCAGATACAGCTCGAGGATCTTGTCCTTCGAATAGGTCTTCTCGATGCGCATCGCGAGCAAGGCTTCCTTGATCTTGCGCGAGAAGGAGACCTCGTTGGTCAGCAGGAAATTCTTGGCGACCTGCTGGGTGATCGTGGAGGCACCCTGCGGACGGCGGTTGGAGCCGAAATTCTGCAGGTACAGCACGCCTGCGCGCGCCATGCCGGTGTAGTCGATGCCGCCATGCTCGTAGAAATTCTTGTCTTCGGCGGCGAGGAACGCGTTGATCACGAGCTTCGGCACCGCCTGGATCGGCAGGTACAGGCGCCGCTCCTTGGCGTATTCGCCGAGCAGCGAGCCGTCGACCGCGTGGACGCGGGTCATCACCGGCGGCTCGTAATCCTGCAGCTGAGAGTAGTCGGGCAAGTCCTTGGAGAAATGCCAGATCAGGCCTGCCACGGCACCGACACCGACAAGGAACACCACCGTTCCCGCGGCAAACAGGAAGCCCATGAACCGCACAAGCAAGCGCATTATGTGTTTATCCGTTCAATCCCAGGATCAGCCCAAAGCACCCCAAACGGGCGCCGTCCTCACGTCGCGAATTCACCGGCCTACTGAATACCATTGATGCCGGACCGAAAGACGCTTGCCGAACGGGATTCTCGTCGATTCCGGAACCCCCTGCGTTGTTTTTATAAGGCGTCCGCTGTGGCCAAACTAGGGCTTAACAACGGAACAGGCATTCCCTTCTTAATTCCCGGCCCCCGCGGTCGCCATCCGCTTGGCCAGGAACGTGTCGATCGCCTGGGCCATCGAGCCGGCAGCCTTGGACCGCCACCCCTCGGAGACGAGGTGCTCAAGATCGCCCTTGTTGGAGACATAGCCGATCTCGACCAGCACCGAGGGCACGTCGGGCGCCTTCAACACTCGGAAGCCGGCCGACTTCAGGGGATGCTTGTGCATCCGCATGGTCGACTTCATTTCGCCCATCAGCAGATGAGCAAAACGGCTTGAAAAGGTACGGGTTTCCCGCTGCGTCAGGTCGATCAGGATGTCGGCGACATCGGTCGGCTCTTCCGCCAGGTTGAAGCCGGCGATCGCGTCAGCGCGATTTTCAGCATCGGCCAGCCGCTGCGCTTCGGCGTCGGAGGCCTTGTCCGACAGAGTGTAAATGGTGGCACCCTGGGCATCGCCTTCGGCCTTCGGCAGCGCATCGGCGTGGATCGAGACGAACAGCGCGGCGTTCAGATTGCGGGCGACCTTGGGCCGGTCGTTGAGCGGGATGAAGGTGTCGTCGTCCCGCGTCATGACCACCCGGTACTTGCCTGATTTCTCCAACCGGTCGCGTAGCGCGAGGCCAAAGGCCAGCACCAGATTCTTCTCGCTCTCCCCGCTCGACTGGGTGCCGTTGTCGATGCCGCCATGGCCGGGATCGATCACGACCACCGGGCGGCCATCTGAAGGCGCTGCCGGCTTCTGCTGCGCCGGTTCTGGCGCGGCGGGAACGGTCGTGGGCGGAACGGCGGCAATTGTCGGTCGCAGCTCGGGATGATTCTCCGGAGGGGGAGTCTGCACGAAGGCCGCACGATCCACCTCCTCGAGCTCCAGCACCAGTCGGGCCGGCTGGCCGTTGGCCGCGTCGAGCACGTAGGAATTGGCGATCTTGGCGGGGCCGGTCAGGTCGAACACGATTCGGGAGCCGCCGGGCATGACCAGCCCGTACCGAAAGGCCTTGACCAGCCCTCGCCCGGCTCCTGTTCCGGGAGCCAGCTGAAAATTGACCTGGGGAACGTCGACCACCACCCGATAAGGATCGGCAAGCGTCGTGGTGCGGAAGGTAACGGTCTGGTCGAGGTCGAGAATGAAGCGGGTCTGCTTGCCGTCACCGGCTAGGCGCGCGGCTGTGGCGACAGGAAAATTTGCTGCCGCAGCAGAGGGTTGCGACGGGCCCTCCGCCGCGCTCAGGCGCGAGGAATCGGCGCATGGCAATGCTGAGGCGCATAGAAGCGCAAATCCTAGCAAAACCCGTTGATTTGTGCGGCTCGCCACCGAATCCGTGCCTCCGAGCAGCCCTCTTTAACGCAATAGAACCACAGGGTTAATCAGTCCTTAATGACAGAAACGCAAAACTCCCGGACTGTGACCGGCGTGCGACGCTCCCTTGCACGGATGGCTCATTCCTCGTATGTACGGAATGCTGACGGCCAATGATTTCCGGTTGTGTCGCATTCAGCCTCCCGGTGCAGCGCCGGAGCTCCCAAGGTTCGGGAATTCCAGCGTTTTTCTGTTCCCCTCAACGACCAGCGCGGTGCGCGGCAGCGAGGCGGACCAGGGCAAGCTCCGGCGGCGAACGGTTTCCGGTTACCACACTGTTTCCGGGGCAGTTTTGACAGCGACGCGGCCAGTTACCCACCTCCTTAATCCAGAGGAGGCGGTTCTTGATCCAGGGCGAGCGCGCACGCGCCATGCCTGGCCAGCAGCAACTGATTAGGGGCGGCCCCGCCGCCCAACGTTTCATACGGGCCGACGCTTGATGCGCCAGACTGTGCCGACGAATTCTGAAGGACCTTTCGCGACGCTGCGGAGTGAAAATCCCGCGCGCCGCTTCGGTTCTGAGGCTTCCGATTCGGCAAGGCGCGAGAGACGGCGTTTCGGCCTTCCCCTCACCCCCGAATCAGGTGGACCGTCGCGTCACCCGGCAGCGCAGATCGCGCCCACGGTGAACCGCGCCCGCCGCCGCCAAGAGTTAAGACATGCCCAACAAGATGTTGATCGATGCCACCCACCCGGAAGAGACCCGGGTCGTCGTGGTCCGCGGCAATCGCGTCGAAGAGTTTGACTTCGAGACCGCGCAACGCAAGCAACTGCGCGGGAACATTTACCTCGCCAAGGTCACCAGGGTCGAACCCTCGCTCCAGGCCGCCTTCGTCGAATATGGCGGCAACCGCCACGGCTTCCTCGCCTTCAGCGAAATCCATCCCGACTACTACCAGATCCCGGTCGCCGACCGGCAGGCGCTGATCGAGGCCGAAGAGCAGGCCCATCGCGAAGCCGAGGAAGAGAGCGAGAACCGCTCCCACGGCCGTCGCCGCTCGCGCCACCGCAATGCCCGCCGCCGCGGTCACGGCGAGCGCGTCCGCAGCGACATTGTCGAGGGTCTCGACGCAGGTAGCGATCCCGCCGCCCAGCCGGTCGAGGGCCAGCCCCATCAGGAGCACGCCGAAGGCACGGCGCATGAGGGCGAGCACCTGCACGCCGATGCCGAGCATCACGGCGAGTACCACGAGGGTCACGACCACGACCATCATGACCATGATCACGACGATCACGGGCATGACGATCATGAGCACGATGATCACGGCCACCATGATCATGCGCACGCGCACGATGACGACCATGGTCATGACCACGAGCATGATCATCACGAGCACGATCATCACGCCGACGAGACGCCCGCGCCTGTCGCGGCTGTTGGTGCCGAGCCCGTCGTTGCGGCCGAGACCGTTGCCGAGTCTCACGAAGCTCGCGCCGTCGAAGGACATGGCGAAGCGTTTGCCGAGATCGTGACCTCGGTCACCGAGCCGGCCGATGCCGTTTACGCCGCCGGCGAAGCGGTCGAGGCGCCGCATGCCGAGGCTGCGGACGCTAGCGAAGACGACGACGAGGACGATGAAGACGGCGAGGAAGCCGAAGAGGAACACGTCGAGTCGGTCGGCGGTGACGACGTGCTCGAGGAGGTTCCGGAGCGCACCTTCCGTCCGCGCCGCCAGTACAAGATCCAGGAAGTCATCAAGCGCCGCCAGGTGATGCTGGTGCAGGTGGTCAAGGAAGAGCGCGGCAACAAGGGCGCAGCGCTGACGACCTACCTCTCGCTCGCCGGCCGCTATGCCGTCTTGATGCCGAACACCGCGCGCGGCGGCGGCATCAGCCGCAAGATCACCAGTGCGCAGGATCGTTCTCGCCTGAAGGAAGTGGTGCAGGATCTCGACGTGCCCGAGGGCATGGGCATCATCCTCCGCACCGCAGGTGCCGCGCGCACCAAGCCCGAGATCAAGCGCGACTTCGAGTACCTGATCCGGATGTGGGAGACGGTGCGCGACCTGACGCTGAAGTCGCAGGCCCCGACCCTGGTCTACGAGGAAGGCTCGCTGATCAAGCGCTCGCTGCGCGATCTCTACAACAAGGAGATCGACGAGATTCAGGTCGCCGGGGAATCCGGCTATCGCGAAGCGCGCGACTTCATGAAGATGCTGATGCCCGCCAATGTCAGCGCGGTCAGGCAATATCGCGACGGCCAGCCGCTGTTTTCGCGCATGGGCGTCGAGAGCCAGCTCGATGCGATGTTCTCGCCGACGGTGCAGCTGCGCTCGGGCGGTTACATCGTGATCAACCAGACTGAGGCGCTGGTCTCGATCGACGTCAATTCCGGACGATCGACGCGCGAGCACCATATCGAGGACACCGCGCTCAAGACCAATCTGGAAGCGGCCGAAGAGGTCGCCCGCCAGCTTCGCCTGCGCGATCTCGCCGGCCTGATCGTCATCGACTTCATCGACATGGACGAGAAGCGCAACAACCGTGCGGTCGAGCGCAAGCTGTCCGATTGCCTGCGGCAGGACCGCGCGCGCATCCAGGTCGGACGCATCTCGCATTTCGGCCTGCTCGAGATGTCGCGCCAGCGCATTCGCGCCAGCGTGCTCGAGAGCTCGACCGATCCCTGCCCGCATTGCGGCGGCACCGGCCACGTGCGTTCGGTGTCCTCGGTGGCGCTGCAGCTCTTGCGCGGCCTCGAAGAGATCCTGATGAAGGGCGCGACCCACAATCTCGTGGTCCGCACCCGCACCGACGTCGCGCTCTATGTGCTCAATCACAAGCGTGGCCATCTGCGCGACCTCGAGAACGGCTTCAAGGTCACGCTGTCCGTGATCGCCGATCCCAGCGTCAGCGGCCCGCAAGCCTATGTGATCGACCGCGGCGAGCAGGTGCATACGCTGGAAGCCGCCAAGGCGCTGCTGGCCACACAGGCGGCCGCAAGCCCGCCGCCGCTGGCTGAAGAGGCCTATGACGAGGAGGACGGTTTCGACCTTGAGACCGAATCCGAGGTCGAGACCGACGAGACTGAAGGTCTCAGCGAGGAACAGGCGTCAGGTGAAGCCGCGGCCGATGGGGACGGCCAGCGCCGCAAGCGCCGCCGCCGTCGGCGCGGTCGCGGCGGTCAGCGCGACGGTGAGCTTCGCGAGGACAGCCCGACGACGCTTCCGGAGCCGGCTCTGGCCGCCGGCGAAGGCGAAGAGGATGGCGAGTCCGAGCAGGATGGCGAGGACGGCGAGGAGCAGGCCGCGCGCGGCGAGCAGCAGGGCAGTGGCGAGCGCCGTCGCCGGCGTGGCCGTCGGGGTGGACGCCGCCGGCGCGGCGGCAACGAGGACGGTCTCGCCGGATCGATCGGGGACGAGCTCGGCGGCAATCCTCCGTCGGAGGCAGCCGACGCGGTGGCCGATTTCGACAGCGCCGGCAGCGAGACCGCTCCGCCGATTGCGCATTCGGAACCGATCGCCCCGGTCGAGCACGAGACGTCTCAGCCCGAACCTCAATTCCACCAGGCGCCGGTTGAAGCGCCGGTCCAAGGGTCGGCTCATGCCGCACCCGCTGCTGCTGTCGCCGAGGAAGAGCCCGTCGTCGATGAGAAGGCGGCACGTCGCCGCTCGACAGTCCGCGAGAAGGTGAGCTTCCTGTCGTCGGGCAGCGAGCAGGCAACCCCGGTTGATTCAGCGCCGGAGCCGGTTGCTCCGCCCGCGCCTGTCCCGGAGCCCGCACCGGAAGCGGCTGCCGAGACGCCGGCGGCCCCGCGCCGCGCCGGCTGGTGGTCGCGCCGTTTCGGCGGCGGCGAGTAGGCCGAACACCTAATGCAAAACGCCCGGCCAAAAAGCCGGGCGTTTTCGTTTTCATGCCTCGTCAATTCGCTACGGCGGCAGCTCGTCATCGCCGAGCGAGGCCACGTCACGCGATGCGATCTGGCGAAGCTGGTCGTAGAGATCGGGCGCCTCGCTGGTGCAGAGGCAGACGCCTTTGGCAGATTCTGCCTCGCCGGCGTTGAGGTAGGCGTGGCCCATGGTGCTGTCGAGATAGATGCCGTCGCCCTCGCCCAGGATCTCCGGCGCGTAGAACTCGGTGTGGACGGCGACGCGTCCGCTCGTCACCAGGAAATACTCTTCGCCGGCGTGACGAAGCAGCGGACCGAATTCGTCCAGCGAGCGTGCGCGGACTTCGGCGACGATCGGCACCATGCGTTTGCCGATCAGGTCGGTGCATTGATAGGTGTAAGTGTAGAATTTCGTGTTGATCAGCTGGCCCTGCCCGGCCCGGCTGATGCTTCGGCGCGCGGTGACCGGCCGGCCCGGCGCGGGCGCCGCGACCGCGGGATTGAACAGCTCCGCGATCTCCATCTTCAGACCCGAGGTCAACTGAAGCAGCTTGTCGTAGGTCAGCGACATCAGGCCGTTCTCGACCTTTGAAAGGGTCGAGAGCGCCATGCCCGTCCGCTCCGCCACTTGCTTGAGGGTCAGGCCGCGCGCCTGACGGGCGGCCTTGAGACAATGGCCGAGCTGGGAGTTCGCGCCTTCTGATGTCGTGATCTCGCTCATGCAACAAGCCTATCACGGCGCGAGAGAAATTGTTGACCTATCCGCCTAATCTTTTCGGCCAAAACACTCCTCCCGTACAGCCTTGGCGACCATCCGGGCAGTCGGGCCAGGATTTGTGCATTAAATACCTGGATTTGACGAATATTGGTGCGCTGACGCCACTTTCCGATATGCTAAATCGTTTTCATAATCTGAAAGGGATTGGCCTTGCCTGACCTGTGCGATACCAGCGCCGTTGAGTTGTGCCGCCTGCTGGCCGCGAAGGCGATCTCGCCTGTCGAATTGCTCGACGCCTGTCTGTCGCGCATCGCCGCCGTCAATCCCGCCGTCAACGCCGTTGTCACACTGGACGAGCCGGGCGCACGCGCAGCGGCAAAGGAAGCCGAGGCGGCCATCCTGCGCGGCGAGGATCGTGGCGCCATGCACGGGCTCCCCGTCCTGATCAAAGACACGCAAGACACCGCCGGGATGCGCTCGACCTACGGCAGCCCGCTGCTCCGCGACAACGTGCCGGCCGCCGACCAGGGCTCTGTCGCGCGCTTGCGTGCCGCCGGCGCCATCATCTTCGGTAAGACCAACACACCGGAATGGGCCGCGGGCGGCAACACCCGCAATCCCGTGTTCGGCGCGACCGGCAATCCGTTCGATCCGATGCGCTCAGCGGCCGGCTCCTCCGGCGGCTCGGCGGTCGCACTCGCCTGCGGCATGGCACCCCTTGCCTCGGGCTCCGACACTGGCGGCTCCTTGCGCAATCCGGCCGGCTTCTCCGGCGTTGTCGGGATGCGCCCCTCCTACGGTCTCGTGGCAAGCGAGAAGCGCGCCTTCGGCTGGTCCAACCTGTCGACCGACGGACCGATGGCGCGCAATGTCGCCGATACCGCGCTGATGCTGTCGGTGATGGCGAGCGACGACTCACGTGATCCGCTCGCCTACACGCTGCCTGGCGAACGCGTGCGCGGACGCGCTGAGCGCTGGGCCGCGCTGCGCCCTGCAGAACTCGGCAAGCTGCGTCTCGCCTTCACCGAGGATTTCGGCTTTGCGCCGACCGAGCAAGCCATCCGCCGCGTCTTCCGCGATCGCGTCAGCAAGCTCGCGCCGTTGTTCGCCGGGAGCCGCGAGGCGACGCCCGACTGCACCGGCGCCGACGATGCCTTCGCGGTGCTGCGCGCCGGCCTGTTCCTGGCGATGCATGGCAATAACTACAAAGAGCGGCCCGAGATGCTCGGCCCGAATGTCCGCGCCAATGTCGAGGAAGGCCTGGGCTACACGCTCGAGGACCACGGGCGCGCCGCGACGACCCAGACGCGGATCTATCGCGCCTATCAAAGCTTCTTCGAAACCTGCGACGTGCTGATCAGCCCGACCATCACCCTCAGTCCGCGGCCATGGTCGGAGCTCTATCCCGCCGAGATCGACGGCGTGGCGACGAAGTCCTACTTCCACTGGCTCGCGCTCGCCTACGCCGTGACACTCCCCGGCCACCCCGCGATCAGCATTCCACTCGGCCTTGATGAAGCCGGCCTGCCGTTCGGCCTCCAGATCGTCGGTCCGCGCGGCGGCGACGCCGTCGTGCTTTCGGTCGCCGCCAGCATCGAGGCAGCATTCGCGAACGATCCGCAAATGTGCCGGCCCCTGCCCGACCTCGCACGGCTCGCCGCAGCGCCGCCGCTATCGGCCGCGCCCGGCTTCCTCACCTGGGAATAGCCCGGGAATAGATCAAACAAGCAGGCATCAACGCCGGCTCGCCGGCATCTCGGAGATCAGCATGGACGAATTGTCGAACCGCAAGACCGGCATCGTCGCCTTCGTCCTGCTCTATCTCGCTTATTGCATCTCCTACATCGACCGCGCCGCGATTTCGCTGGCGCTGGCGCAGATCGGCAAGGACTTCAATCTCCAGGCTGCCGATCTCGGTATTGTCATCAGCGCGTTCTTCTTGGGTTACGCGGCGATGCAGGTGCCCGGCGGATGGCTCTCCGACCGCTTCGGCTCGAAATACGTCGTCATTGTCACCATCGTCATGTGGTCGCTGTTCACGTCGTTCACGAGCCTTGCCTGGTCGCTGACCTCGCTGATCGCGATCCGCTTCATCTTCGGCATCGCCGAGGGCGGCTTTCCGCCGGCGAGCATCCGCGCCATCGCGGAGCTGTTCAAGAAGGACAGCCGGCCCAAAATGTCGGCGCTGCTGCTGTCGTCGAATTATGCCGGCAGCATGGTCGCACCGCTGATCATGGCGCCGCTGATCGTCTGGCTGGGCTGGCGTCACGCCTTCAATACGATCGGCATCGCCGGCATCGTCTTCGCGGTGATCTATTTCGTCTTCGTTCCGCACCTTGCGCTATCGGCGTCGGACCGGTGACGGCAAAGCCCCGCGCACCGATGCGCGAGCTCATGGCGAATCCGCTGCTGTGGCAGCTCATGGTGGTGTGGTTCGGCCTGAGCTGCGTCAACAAGGGCCTGGATTCCTGGATGCCGCTCTATCTGCTCCAGCAGCGCGGGCTCGACCTCAAGACCGTCGGCGTCGTGGCGCCGATCCCGTTCGTGATGGCGACATTCGCGACCGCAATCGGCGGCTGGGTGATGACCACGTTCTTCGCCGAGCGCGAAAAATATCTCTTGATCGGCAGCTCCGCGTTAACAGGCATCTTCCTCTACGCCATGTACAAGGCGGAGACGATCACCGCCTTGATCGTCTATCAATCGGTGGTCTATTTCTTCAAATCCTTCGTCCTGGCCTCCGTGATTGCGCTTCCGACCAAGCTGCTGCGTGACGACCAGATCGGATCGGGCATCGGCATGGTCAATCTCGGCGGCCAGAGCGCGGGCTTCGTTGCCCCCGCCATCATGGGCTTCATCGTGACGGGCACCGGATCATTCGACGCGGCCTTCGGCTTCCTGGTCGCGATGACGGCGATGTCGGTCGTCGTCGCCGCGACCATCAACACGGCGCAGCCCAAATTCACGCCGAAGCCGGCCTGACAGGAGTTTGCCGATGCAAAGCGCAATCATTCTCGGCGGCGGCATGGTGGGGGTCGGTGCTGCCGTGCATCTGCGCCAGCGCGGCTGGACGGTTACGCTGGTTGACCGCAGGGAGCCCGGCCGCGAAACCAGCTACGGCAATGCTGGCATGATCCAGGCCGAAGCCGTGCGGCCCTATCCAATGCCGCGCGACCTCGCGTCACTGCTGAACATCGCGACCGGCCGCACCAACGACGTGCGCTACAGCCTTTCCTCGCTGCATCGTCACGTCGAGCCGCTGCTTCGCTATTGGTGGCATTCGGCGCCGAAGCGGCATCGCGAAGCGATCGCGGCCTGGGCTCGCCTGATCGCCTATGCGACACCCGAGCACGATGTCCTCATCCGCGAGGCCCATGCCGATAATCTGATCCGCCGCGCCGGGTATCGCGCAGTGTTCCGCGATGCCGCGGCGCTCGACCACTCGATCAAGGAGGCGGAAGCAGACCACCGCGAGTTCGGTGTCAATTTTCGCGTGCTCTCGGGCAGCGAATTGACAAAAGCCGAGCCGATCCTGCGCAACGATCTTCCCGGCGCGATCCACTGGCTCGATACCTGGACCGTGTCCGATCCCGGCGCCCTGGTGACCGCCTATGCCGAGCTGTTCGAGCGCCTTGGCGGTCAAATCGTGCTCGGCGATGCGCAGTCGCTTCAGCAGACCGCGACCGGATGGTCCGTCAACACCGACAATGGCCGCATCGATGCCGCCAACGCCGTCGTCACGCTCGGGCCATGGTCGCCGGATCTCTTGCACAAGTTCGGCTACCGGATTCCGCTGGTGCGCAAGCGCGGCTATCACATGCACTACACCGGCGGCGCCACGCTCGATCTGCCGCTGGTCGACAAGGGCCAGGGCTACGCCATGGGACCGATGGCCAAGGGCATCCGCATCACCACAGGCGCGGAACTGACGGGCCCGGATGCGCAGGCAACGCCGGTGCAGCTTGCCAGTGCCGAAGCCTCCGCGCGCGAGCTGATCGATGTCGGCAAGCGCGCCGAACCGGAGCCGTGGTTCGGCACCCGCCCCTGCACGCCTGACATGGTGCCGGTGCTCGGGCGCGCCCCGCGACATCCCGGCCTCTGGATGAATTTTGGCCACGGCCACCAGGGCTTTACGCTGGGACCCGCCACCGGACGCCTGCTCGCGGAGATGATGAACGGCGAGACGCCGTCGATCGATCCGACGCCGTACCGGCCGGAGCGGTTCTAGCCGTCCGACCTCGCGGCCAAAACGGCCTTGATGCGCCGGGTGTCTTCCGGCGTCGCCGGGTTGTAAACCACCATGCCGAGATCGGGCCGGCCGTCGACCGCAAAAGCCGAATATTCGAACGCGATCGGGCCGAGCACGGGATGGCGCAGATGCTTGACGCCCTCGCCATGAGAGCGGACGTCATTGTCGGCCCATAGCTTTGCGAATTCGGGGCTCTCGCGGCACATCTCGTCGACGAATTCGGCGACATGCGAGACCGCGCCTGCGCGCGCCGCATCCGCGCGGAACGCAGCGACCACGAAGCGCGCGACCTTGTCCCAATCATATTGGGCAGCGCGCACCCGCGGCTCGCAGAAGATCAGGCGCAGGATGTTGCGCTGTTTGGGCAACAGCGAGGAATAGTCGGTCAGCACGATGGTCGCCGCGCGATTCCAGGCGACGACGTCCCAGATCATCGTCCTGATGATGGCGGGGCTCGTCTCCAGCGCATCGAGCACGCGCTGGAGACGTGGCGAGACGCCTTCGCTTGCCTGGTAGCGCACCTCTGGCGGGTGGCCGAGCCCGATCAGGAACAGGTGCTCGCGCTCGACGTCGGTCAGCATCAGCGCACGCGCGATCCGGTCGAGCACATCGGCTGACGGCGCGCCGCCCCGGCCCTGCTCCAGCCAGGTGTACCAGGTCGGGCTGATATTGGCCCGCAGCGCCACCTCCTCGCGCCGCAGCCCCGGGGTACGCCTTCGGCTGCCGCCAAAGCCGAAAGCGGCCGCGTCGAGCCTGATACGGCGGTCCTTCAGATAGGTCCCGAGCAGATTGTCGCTGGTGGTCTCGCTCATCCCGTTAGCTATTATACCCTGATAACATCACTACTTTACCCGGATAATCCTAACGCAGATGCTGGCTCCAACCAACTGGAGACCTGCTCATGCATGTATTCGTCACTGGCGCCACCGGCTTCGTAGGCTCCGCCGTCGCTGCCGACCTGATCGCGGCCGGTCACAGCGTCACTGGCCTCGCCCGCTCCGACGCGGGCGCCGCCGCCCTCACTGCAATGGGTGCCAAGGTCCGTCGCGGCTCGTTGGAGGACCTCGCGTCCTTGCGCAGCGGCGCGGCCGCCTCAGACGGCGTGCTGCACCTCGGCTTCAACCACGACTTCTCCAAATTCGCCGAGAATTGCGAGCTCGACCGCCGCGCCATTCTGGCGCTCGGCGAAGAGCTCAAGGGCTCCGAGCGCCCGCTCATCGTCACCTCAGGCGTTGCGCTGCTCGCACCCGGGCGGCTCGCGACCGAGGACGATGCAGCAGCTCGCCACTTTCCGCGCGTCTCGGAAGCAACTGCCGAGGACCTGATGAAGCAAGGCGTGCGCGCCGGCATCGTCCGGCTGCCGCCCACCACCCATGGCGAAGGCGACCACGGTTTCGTCCCTCGCTTGATCGCGATCGCGCGCGAGAAAGGCGTGGCCGCCTATATCGGCGAGGGCAACAACCGCTGGCCGGCCGCGCATCGCATCGATGCCGCGCGCGTCTACCGCCTTGCGCTCGAGCAAGGCGCATCCGCGCGTCGCTATCACGCCATCGCCGAGGAAGGCGTGCCGTTCAAGCTGATTGCCGAGGTGATCGGCAAGAGGCTCGGCGTGCCCGTGGTCTCGAAATCCGCAGAGGAAGCCGAGGCGCATTTCGGCTGGTTCGCACGCTTTGCGCCCGTCGACGTGCCGACGTCCAGCGCGAAGACGCGCGCGGCTCTCGGCTGGGAGCCGAAAGAAAAAGGGCTGATCGAGGATCTCGACCAGCCCTATTACTTCAAGGTTTAACGGCGCAGCGCGCCGTTAAATCCGGCTAGTCCGTCGTGACGGCGGTTTCCATGTCGGTCGGATCGATCTGCTGGGCCAGCCGCGCGTTGAGCTTGTCGCGATCGAGCTCGCCCTCCCACCAGGCGACGATCACGCAGGCGACGCCATTGCCGCAGAGATTGGTCAGCGCACGGCACTCGCTCATGAACTTGTCGATGCCGAGCACGATCGCCATGCCCGGCACGAGGCGCGGATCGACCACCGCCAGCGTCGCCGCCAGCGTGATGAAGCCCGCGCCGGTAATGCCGGACGCGCCTTTCGAGGTCAGCATCGCCACGACCAGGATCGTGAGCTGCTGGCTGAAGGTAAGGTCGTAGCCGAGCGCCTGCGCGATGAACAGCGTCGCCAGCGTCATATAGATGTTGGTGCCGTCGAGATTGAATGAATAGCCCGTCGGCACCACGAGGCCGACCACCGACTTCGAGCAGCCGAGCCGCTCCAGCTTCTCCATCAAGGTCGGCAGCGCGCTTTCGGAGGACGAGGTACCGAGCACGACCAACAATTCGTCCTTGATGTAGGCCAGGAACTTGAAGATCGAGAAGCCCGCGATCCGCGCGATGATGCCGAGCACGACGAACACGAACAACGCGGCGGTCAGGTAGAACGTCGCGATCAGGCCCATCAGGTTGAGGATCGCACCGGTACCGAACTTGCCGATGGTGAAGGCCATCGCGCCGAAGGCACCGAGCGGCGCTGCGCGCATCACGATGGAGATGACGCCGAACACCGCGTGCGCGGCGTCGTCGATGAAGCTGCGGATCACGTGGCCGCGGTCGCCGAGGCCCATGATGGCGAAGCCGAACAGCACCGAGAACAACAGCACTTGCAGGATCTCGCCTTGCGCGAAGGCGCCGACCACGGTGTCGGGAATGATATGGAGGATGAAGTCGACCGACTTCTGGGCTTCCGCCTGCTTGGCAAAGTTGGCAACGGCATTTGCATTGGCCGCCGCGCTGCCGAAGCCCGCGCCCGGTTTGATTACGTTGCCAATGATGAGGCCGATGATCAGCGCGAATGTCGACACGACCTCGAAATAGACCAGTGCCTTGACACCGATGCGCCCGACCTTCTTGGCATCCTGGATGTGCGCGATACCGGAGACCACTGTGCAGAAGATGATCGGAGCGATCACCATCTTGATCAGCTTGATGAAGCCGTCGCCGAGCGCCTTGATCCAGTCATTGGTGGCGACGGACGGCCACAGCCAGCCGACGATGGCGCCGAGCACGATGGCGATCAGCACCTGGACATAGAGAACTTTATACCATGGCTTGGCGGCAACAGGTGCAGCCGGCGCGCCAGCCATCGTTGTCGTTGTCATTGTTTCACTCCCCCTCAAAAGCTCAGAGCCAGCCAAGATCAACTTGGCCGGCCCTGTCAATTGGAACATTCCGTGACGCGAAATCTAGCCGCGACGGTCGACGATCCGACGCGCCGCCGGCACCAGCGCAGCGCCGAGCGCGTTCTTGATGATTGAGGCCGCGATGAACGGCGCGACACCGACCACCCAGGCCTTGGTTCCGCCGAGGCCAATGCCATAGGCGAGCCAACCGAAGCCGGCGATGAAGATGACGACATGGCCGACCGCCATTGCCGCGAACAGCAGCACGACATTGCGATCCCAGCCGCGTTCGGCGAGCCAGCCCGTAATGAAGGCGGCAGCCACGAAGCCATGGAGATAGCCGGCGGTCGGGCCGACCAGCGGTGCAATTCCACCGACAGGGCCAGCGAACACCGGCAGCCCCATCGCGCCTTCAGCGAGGTAAGCGATCATGGTTGCGCTGCCAAGGCGCCAGCCATACGTCGCGCCGATCGTCAGCACGACCAGCGTCTGCAGCGTCATGGGCACATAAGGCAGCGGCAGGTTCACCTTGGCTGATAGCGCCATCAATGCGGAGCCGAGCGTAACAAGCACGAAAGCGCGCAAATGCCCGACGGCTTCGCCGGGCCGGGCGGGCCACATCACTGCGGCAAGAGGAGAACGCGACGTGGCGGCGGGCTGGACAGTTCGGTCAGACAAGATGCACTCCGGAAGGCTAGCAAAAACTGGCGGCTATTTAAGCCAGTGAGCGATCCGGTCAACTGCCTCCTGCATCTCCTGACGCGAGCGCGCATAAGAGAATCGGATGAACGAGCGGCCGTGAACGGGATCGAAATCGACGCCCGGTGTGGCCGCAACATGGGCCTTCTCCAGCATCTGCTTGGCGAAGTCGAAACTGTCGGAGGTGAAATCCGAGACATCGGCATAGAGGTAGAACGCGCCATCCGCCGGCAGGAACTTGGCGAGGCCCGCCTTGGGCAATCCCTCGATCAGGATGCGCCGGTTCTCCTGATAGCCATGCTTGATCTCCTCCATCTCGGCCGCGCCGTCGAAGGCAGCCTCCGCCGCGATCTGCGAGAGCGAGGGCACCGAGATCGAAAGGTTCTGCTGCAGCCGCTCGATCGGGCGCACCAGAATGTCCGGCACGACCATCCAGCCGACGCGCCAGCCCGTCATGCAAAAATACTTCGAGAACGAGTTGATCACGAGCGCATGGTCGGACAGCGCTGCCGCCGTCACTGCAGGAAACGCGTAATCGAGCCCGTGATAGATCTCGTCGGAGATGAAGCGAATGCCGGCATCTTCGGCGGCGGCGATCAGACCGGTCAGCGCCTCGCGGGACATCATCGTTCCCGTCGGATTGGCGGGGCTTCCGACCAGCACGCCCTTCAACGGCGCCTTGCGATGGGCGGCGAGCAGCGCCTCGCCGGTGAGCGCGTGGCGCGTCTCGTTGGTGGTCTCGATCAACACCGGCTCGCAGCCGAGCGCGGTGAGGATGTGCCGATACGGCGGATAGCCCGGCACCGTGACGGCGACGCGATCGCCGGGCTCGAACATCGACAGGAAAGCTAGAATGAAACCGCCGGAGGAGCCGGTGGTCACCACGATCCTGTCCGGGCTGACGGTACAGCCATAGGCGTCGCGATAATGACGCGCGATGCGCTCACGAAGACTGGGAATGCCGAGCGCCGAGGTGTAATCGATCCGCCCCGTCGCAAGCGCGGCCTGAGCGGCCGCAATCGCGGTCTTCGGCGCGCCGGTTGCGGGCTGGCCGACCTCCATGTGAATGACATGGCCGCCGGCAGCCTCCATGCGGGCCGCCGCGGCCATCACGTCCATCACCATGAACGGGGGAACATCGCTGCGGCGGGAGGGCTCGAGCCATTGCCCCACCCGGTTCCTTAATGTCGCATCGTGCATTGAATTCTGCTATTTCGCTGGCGAACCGGTCCGTTCGGGCCGGAAAACAGGGCGCTTGCGCCCCAGACTAGCCGCATTATACGGCTCATAAGGGCATATCGCGTATCCGGTCCGCCGCCAATCGCCAAAACCAATCACAAAACTGCATCCAAGTCCGCTTGCAAGCCCGTTTGATGTTGCTCCAGATCGCATTGCGCAAGAAGGCCTCCGCCCTCACCGCCCTCATTACGGCGACTGCAATCGCGTTGCTGCCGATCCCGGCGGCGCAGGCGCAGGAAGGCCGCGGGCCGCCGACCCTGCGCGACTCGGAAACCGAGCAGCTGCTGCGCGAATATACGCGCCCGATCCTGCGCGTTGCCGGTCTGGAGAGGCAGAACATCCAGATGGTGATCATCAACGACAACTCGTTCAACGCGTTCGTCGCCGATGGCCGCCGCATCTTCGTCAATTACGGCGCCATCCTGCAGTCGGAGACGCCGAACCAGCTCATCGGCGTGCTTGCGCACGAAACCGGGCATCTGGCCGGCGGCCATCTGGCCAAGATGCGCGAGCAGCTCGCCAGCGCGCAGACGCAGATGATCATCGCCATGCTGCTCGGCGCAGGCGCCATGGCGGCGGGCGCCAGCCGCGGCGGCAACAACGGCAATAACGGCCTGGCCAATGCCGGCGCGGCTGCGGTTGCCGGACCGCAGGAGATGATCCGCCGCTCGCTACTGTCCTATCAGCGCCAGCAGGAAGAGAACGCCGACCGCGCCGGCGTGAAATTCCTGACCGCGACGCAGCAATCGCCGAAGGGCATGTACGAGACCTTCAAGCGCTTCACCAGCGAAAGCCTGTTCGCAGCGCGCGGCGCCGATCCCTATCTGCAGTCGCACCCGATGCCCGCAGAGCGCGTCGCATCGCTCCAGGAATTCGCCAGTACCAGTCCCTATTGGGACAAGAAGGACGATCCCGCGCTCCAGCTCCGCCATGATATGGTGCGCGCCAAGATCTCCGCCTTCATGGAGCGGCCGGAAGTGGTCTATCGCCGCTACCCCCTGACCAATGACAGCCTGCCAGCGCGCTATGCCCGCGCCATCAGCACCTATCTGCATGGCGACTTGCGCAGCGCCCTCGCCCAGATCGATGCCCTGATCGCGGTCCAGCCCAACAACCCGTATTTCTACGAGGTGCGCGGCCAGGCCCTTCTGGAGAGCGGCAAACCCGCCGATGCGATTGCGCCCCTGCGCAAGGCCGTCGCGCTTTCCAACAATTCGGCCCTCATCGAGATGTTACTTGGGCAGGCTCTGGTTGGAACCGATAATAAGGCCTACACGGACGACGCCATCAAGATTCTCCGTGCAGCGGTGGCGCGCGAGCCCGAGGCGCCGATTGGCTTCACCCAGCTCGCGATGGCCTATGGCCGGAAGGGAGACTATGCCGAGGCGGATCTCGCCTCCGCCCAGGCCGCTTATCTGCGCGGCGACAACAAGACCGCTCGCGAACTCGCCACGCGCGCGAAAACCCGTTTCGCCGTCGGCACGCCCGGATGGGTCAAGGCCGACGACATCGTGGCATCGAAGCCGCCACGGAACTAGAACGACGCCTGATCACGCGATTGACCGCTTTGACGTCACGACACCACCATTAAGTCCGCCGGGACGTTATTTCGAAACCTGCTCTGGATAAGAGGATTTGCCAATGCCTTCGCTGCGCCTGCTTGCTCCCGCACTGTTTGCGCTCGCCATCTTCGGCGCAACGGGACCGGCTTCGGCCGAGAGCTTCTCGGATGCCCAGCGCACCGACATAGAGGCGATCATCAAGAACTACCTCGTCACCCACCCCGAGGTGCTCGAGGAGGCCATGACCGAGCTCAGCAAGCGGCAGGCCGCGGCAGAGAGCGAGAAGCACGAAGCCAGCATCGCCCAGAACTCGGATGCGATCTTCAACTCGCCGCGCCAGGTCGTGCTCGGCAACAAGGACGGCGACGTCACCTTCGTCGAGTTCTTCGATTACAATTGCGGCTACTGCAAGCGCGCGATGAGCGACATGCTCGACCTGATGAAGTCCGATCCCAAGCTGAAGGTCGTGCTCAAGGAATTTCCGGTCCTGAGCCAGGGTTCGGTCGAAGCCGCGCAGGTCGCGGTTGCAGTGCGCATGCAGGATCCCTCCGGCAAGAAGTATCTCGATTTCCACCAGAAGCTGCTCGGCGGTCGCGGTGCGGCCGACAAGGCGCGCGCCATGCAGGCGGCCAAGGAAGCCGGCCTCGACACCGCGAGGATCGAGAAGGACATCCAAAGCCCCGAGGTGCGCGCCACCATCGAGGAGAACTTCAAGCTGGCCGAAGCGATGGGCATGAACGGCACGCCGAGCTACGTGATCGGCAAGCAGATCGTGGTCGGCGCCGTCGGCCTCGACGGCCTCAAGGAAAAGATCGGCGTCGCCCGCTGCGGCAAAGCGACTTGCTGAGAGGCGACCTGCTGATCACGTATTCTACAATTCACGCGCGCAACGAGGCCGGCTGAGAAGCCGGCCTTTTTCGTTGGCCAAGCTCAGCACGAATCCTGGCGTGAATCCGGCGCGAACGTTCATCCCGCATTTAGGAAACAAATGCCGGGGAACAGCAGATGTTCCGGAACAAGTGACACCTCCTCCCGTTGTCGGCGCGGGCAATGACGCAAAGAAACACGTGAGGAGAAATTCGATGTCGAACCGCTTTATGATCTCGGTTGCCGCACTCGCGCTGATCGCAGGCACGGGTCTGGCGAACGCACAAGGCACGATGAAGAACGACACCGGCGCCGGCGCGCAGCCGACGCAGCACTCGCAGCCATCGGGCGGCGCTGAGCACGGCACCATGGGCAAGGAATCCGCAAGCCCGCAGAAGGGCACGGTGGGTCAGGCCGGCGGCTCCATGAAGCAAGGCGAAGAGAAGTCGTCTGGTGCGATGGAGAAATCCGGCACCGCGGAGAAATCCGGCGGGATGGAAAAGTCCGGCGCAATGAACAAGAACGCGGCTGAAGAAAAGGCCGGCGCGGCGAAGGGTGAACACGCCCAGAGCGCACAGGACAAGTCGACGCAGGACAAGTCCAAGAGCATGAGCTCTGACTCGACCACCAAGTCCGACAGCAAGAACATGAAGGCTGAGGACAACAAGGCCGGCACTGCCGCCAAGAGCAACAATGCCGAGAACCGTCCGGCTACGACCGACAGCAAGTCGCAGACGACGACCGGCAACGCCGCCACCTCGGCGACCGCTGCGCCGCCGGCGGAGAAGCGCACCCAGATCGTCTCGGCGATCAAGTCCCAGAAGATTGAAGAGACGACGAACGTCAACTTCAATATTGCGGTCGGCACGACGATTCCGGCGTCCGTCCACTTCCACCCGCTCCCGCAGCGGATTGTCGAAATCTACCCGGAATGGCGCGGCTATGACGTGATCTTCGTGCACGGCCAGTACATTATTGTCCGTCCGCAGACGCGCGAGATCGTCTACATCATCGAAGGCTAACCAGCTTCGCCGATGCCCAAATGAGCCCCTGCCGAGCCATCGGCAGGGGCTTTTGGCCTATGGGGCATCCGTCCCCACCCGCCTGGGACCGCAGCCACGATTGGAACTGGTTAACAAGCAATTTCCGTAGTTTCCGCACAGATTTTTGCACGCTGGATGAGGTGCCTGAAGCCCTCGCCAAGGCCCTTCAAGGCTTCCCCTAGGTCACTTTGTTACCTATAACCCCCGCCACGCCGAAACACCTTTCCGGGATTGGAATGGCCGAACCAGCAACCGACACGATCCTCGTTCTCAACGGACCGAACCTCAACATGTTGGGGACACGGGAGCCGGAGAAGTATGGCCATGCCACGCTGGCCGACGTCGAGAAACTGTGCCGTGAGACCGCGGCGAGCTTCGGCCTCAAGGCCGACTGCCGGCAGTCCAACCGCGAAGGCGAGCTGATCGACTTCATCCACGAGGCACATGGGCGCAAGATGAAGGGCATCATCATCAACGCCGGCGGCTATTCGCACACCTCGATCGCGCTGCACGACGCGCTGCTCGCGGTACAGATCCCGACGGTCGAAGTGCACGTGACCAACATCCACGCCCGCGAGAGCTTCCGTCACCACTCCTACACCGCGCGCGCGGCCTTCGCCTCGCTCTGCGGCTTCGGCATCGAGGGCTACCGCCTCGCCATCCAGGGCCTTGCCGCCAAGCTCGGCATCAAGCCCAAAGCCTGACGCCCCCTCTTCACCCAGAACATTCGGATCAAAGAACATGGCGCGCCAGCCAGACGACAAAGCAGCCGCAAAGTTTTCCAGTGACGATTCCGCGCTCGTCCGCGAGCTCGCTTTGCTGCTCGACGAGACCAGCCTCACCGAGATCGAGATCGAGCGCGCCGGCCTGCGCCTGCGCGTTGCCCGCAACATCAGCGTCGCCGCGACCATGCCGATGCCGGTCGCAGCCGCTGCGCCCGCGATTGTCGCAGCACCGGCCGCTGCGCCTGCTCCTTCTGGCGCGGACATGTCGAAACATCCGGGCGCCGTGACTTCTCCGATGGTCGGGACTGCCTATTGGGCGCCGGAGCCAGGCGCCAAGCCGTTCGTCGAGGTCGGCTCCAAGGTCTCGGTCGGCCAGACCCTGCTGATCATCGAAGCGATGAAGACCATGAATCAGATCCCCTCGACCCGAGCCGGCACCGTGACGCAGATCCTGGTCGAAGACGGCCAGCCGGTCGAGTTCGGCGAGCCGCTGGTCATCATTGAATAAGCGAGTGGCGACTTTCGCCCGCTGAGGCACCATGTTCGACAAGATCCTCATAGCCAATCGCGGCGAGATCGCCCTTCGCATCCTGCGGGCCTGCAAGGAGCTCGGGATTGCAACCGTCGCCGTGCACTCCACCGCCGACGCCGACGCCATGCATGTGCGCCTGTCGGACGAGAGCGTCTGCATCGGGCCGCCGCCGTCAAAGGACAGCTATCTCAACGTTCCCGCGCTGCTTGCGGCCTGCGAGATAACAGGCGCGGACGCCGTGCATCCCGGCTACGGCTTCCTGTCGGAGAACGCGCGCTTCGCCGAGATTCTCGGCGAGCACAATCTGCAATTCATCGGCCCCAAGGCCGAGCACATTCGCCTGATGGGCGACAAGATCGAGGCCAAGAAGACCGCCAAGCGGCTTGGCATCCCCGTGGTGCCCGGCTCCGACGGTGCGGTCGGTCCCAACGACGACGCGATGGCGATCGCGAAGAAGATCGGCTTTCCCGTGCTGGTGAAGGCGGCCGCCGGCGGCGGTGGCCGCGGCATGAAGGTCGCACAGAGCGAGGCGGATCTGCAGATTGCGCTCTCGACGGCGGCCAACGAGGCGAAATCCGCCTTCGGCGACGCCTCCGTCTACCTGGAAAAGTACCTGCAGAAGCCGCGTCACATCGAGATTCAGATCCTCGGCGACGGCCGCGGCGGCGCGATCCATCTCGGCGAGCGCGACTGCTCGCTGCAGCGCCGTCACCAGAAGGTCTGGGAGGAAGGCCCCTCGCCCGTGCTGGCTGCGGCCGCGCGCGCCAAGATCGGCGAGACCTGCGCCAAGGCGATGCGTGAGATGAAATATCTCGGCGTCGGCACCATCGAGTTCCTCTACGAGGACGGGGAGTTCTATTTCATCGAGATGAACACGCGCATCCAGGTCGAGCATCCCGTCACCGAGAGCATCACCGACATCGACCTCGTGCTGGAGCAGATCCGCATCGCCGCAGGCGGCGAGCTGCCGGCCAGGCAGGACGAGATCCAGATCATCGGCCACGCCATCGAGTGCCGCATCAACGCCGAGAACCCGGAGACTTTCCGTCCCTCGCCGGGCCGCATCACGCAATATCACCCGCCCGGGGGGCTGGGCGTCCGCATCGATTCGGCGGTCTATCAGGGCTACACGATCCCGCCCTATTACGACTCGCTGGTCGGCAAGCTGATCGTCCACGGCAAGACCCGCGCCGAATGCCTGATGCGCCTGCGCCGGGCGCTGGACGAGATGGTGGTGGAAGGGATCGAGACCACGCTGCCGCTATTCCGCGACCTGGTCCGCCAGGACGACATCATCAACGGCGACTACCACATCCACTGGCTGGAACAGTACCTCGCCGGCAAGACGGAACCGGCCGGGAAATAATCGTTGGCCTTCAGGGAACCCCTTGGCCCCCATCGCGTTTTGGACGGTGGGCTAGTTCCAAGGGGGCGTTTTGATTTCCAGATATGATCGAGCGAGATTGTCGTGACCGCCGAGGGGCAGCGACGTCGCGCATTTTGGCAGATCCTGCTGTTCGCAGCCGGCCTCGTCGTGCTGACCGCGATCAGTGCAGGGTCGGTCTATCTCGTCAACAAGGCCCGCGGCGACAATAAATGGGTCGTTCATACCTTGGAGGTGGAGAACCAGCTGAACGCGCTGCTGCTCGAATTGCGGCGGGCCGAGAGCGGCGCGCGCGGCTATCTCCTGACTCAGGGCGAGAACTTCAAGGCCGACCACGAAAAGGCTGTCGCGGAAATCGTGCCCGCGCTGGACAGGATCACGCGCTTGACCGGAGACAATCCGGCTCAGCGCGAGAGCATCGAGAAGCTCAGCGCGGCAATCGAGACCCGGCTTGGTCAGTTCGCTCAGGAGATGGAGTTCGTCCGGCAGGGCCAGCTCGACAAAGCCGCCGCGCTGGTGCGCGAGGCCGCCGCTGCCAATACCACGAGCACGATCAGCCGCGAGGCAAACGCGATGATCCGCGAGGAGGAGCGCCTGTTCCGCCTCCGCTCGGTCAACGCCGACAACAGCCAGACGCTCGCTGCATCGCTCACCGGCATCGGCTCCGGCCTCGTCGTCGTCCTGGCATTGGTCTCGATCTGGCTGGTGCGGCGTTCGGCGCGCAGCCGCGACGAGGCCGAGGCACGGCTGCGCGATTCCAACGTCAACCTGGAAGCCACTGTCGACGAGCGCACCGCAGACCTGCGTGAAGCCAACGACGAGATCCAGCGCTTTGCCTATATCGTCAGCCATGACCTGCGCTCGCCGCTGGTCAACATCATGGGCTTCACCAGCGAGCTCGAGGAATTGGGCAAGGACATCTTCCGACGGATCGGAGGGCTCACGGGCGTGCCGGCAGGCGGCCCGCCGCTCGATGTTGCAGAGGTCCCCCTTGAGGACGCTGACAAGCAGATGTCGGCGGACTTTTCCGAAGCGCTCGGCTTCATCAAATCCTCGATCGCCCGGATGGATCGGCTGATCTCGGCGATCCTCAACCTCACCCGCGAGGGCCGGCGCGAGTTTCAGCCGGAACGCATCGACACGCGCGATTTCATCGAGGCCATCGTCTCCTCGCTGGCGCACCAGGCGGCCGAAGCCCAGGCCGAGATCCACATCGAGCCGCTGCCGAATATTGTCAGTGACCGCCTTGCGCTGGAACAGATCTTCTCCAATCTGATCGATAACGCGATCAAGTACCTCAAGAACGGGGTTCCCGGCGAGATCAGAATTCGCGGGCGGACCAAACTCGGCTACGCTATCTTCGAAATCAGCGATAACGGCCGCGGTATCGATCCTAGGGATCATCAGCGGATTTTCGACCTGTTCCGGCGGGCGGGAACCCAGGACAAGCCCGGTCAGGGCATCGGTCTTGCCCATGTACGTGCACTTGTGCGCCGCCTCGGCGGCACCATGTCGGTATCGTCGGAACTGAACGCGGGCAGCACGTTCACGATCACGCTGCCCATCAATTGGAATGCGAGCAACCGGAACGCGGATCGATGACATTGCCAGTCACCATCATCATGATCGAGGACGACGAGGGCCACGCCAGGCTGATCGAGCGCAATATCCGCCGCTCCGGCGTCAACAACGAGATCCTCTCCTTCACCAACGGCACCTCGGCGATGAAGCATCTGTTCGGCCCCGACGGCACCGGGCTCGCCCAGAAGGGCAACGCGCTCCTGATCCTGCTCGACCTCAACCTTCCCGACATGAGCGGCATCGATATCCTGAAGCAGATCAAGGAAAACAAATATCTCAAGGCCTCGCCCGTGGTGGTGCTCACCACCACCGACGACAGCCAGGAGATCAAGCGCTGCTACGAACTCGGCTGCAACGTCTACATCACCAAACCCGTCAACTACGAGAATTTCGCCAACGCCATCCGGCAGCTCGGCCTGTTCTTCTCGGTCATCCAGGTCCCGCCCGCCGCCACATGACCCAGCGCACGCCAACCCTGCTCTACATCGACGACGACGACGCGCTGGCGCGCCTGGTCGACCGCGGCCTGACGCGGCGCGGCTACAAGGTCGTTCATGCCGCGAGCGGCGAGGAAGGCCTTGAGCGCATCCGCAACGCGGCAGTACAGGGCTGCATCGATGTCGTGGCGCTCGACCAGTACATGCCGGGTCTCGACGGGCTCGATACGCTCGAGCAGATCATGGCGATCCCGGACGCCCCGCCCGTGGTCTTCGTCACGGCCTCGCAGGATTCCAGCATCGCCGTCACCGCGCTGAAAGCGGGCGCGGCGGACTATCTGGTCAAGGACGTCAAGGGCGACTTCATTCCGCTGCTGCATGTCGCGGCCGAAGGCGCGCTGCGCCAGGCCGAGTTGCAACGCGCGCGTGAGGAAGCCGAGGCCGAGATCCACGCCTCGCGCGACCGCTACGCCGCGCTTGCCGCCGAACGCGAGCTGCTCTTGCGCGAGGTCAATCACCGCGTCGGCAATTCGCTCCAGATCATCGCTTCGCTGCTGCATCTTCAGGCCAGCTCCGCCGCACAGGACGAGGTCAAGGCCGCGCTCACCAACGCGATGGGCCGCGTCGCCGCCGTCGCCCAGGTGCACCGCCGCCTCTACACCTCGCAGGATCTGAAGAGCGTGATGCTCAACCAGTATCTGGACTCCCTGCTCGAGGACCTCCGCCGCTCCGCCGAGGGCAACCGGATGTCGCGCCTGACGGTGAAGGCCGAGCCGATCGAGATCGACCCCGATCGCGCCGTCGCCGTCGGCATCATCGTCAACGAGCTGGTGATGAACGCGGTGAAATACGCCTATCCCGATGGCGCGGGCCCCATTCATGTCGAGCTGACCTCGAAGGGCGAGGATCTCGTGCTGTCGATCACCGACGACGGCGTCGGCGATGCCGTCAAGGCCGATCCGCGCTCCACCGGCATGGGCCAGCGCATCGTCGCGGCCATGGCTTCCAAGCTCGACGCCAACGTCGAGCGCGATCCCAACCATTCCGGAACCCGCATCATCCTGCGGTTCCGCCGCACGCCCGAAGCTCCCGGCAAAGCGAACACCGCTGCGGCGGGCTGATGCGCCCGTTCGCGCCCGTCGCACCGGCGTTGCGATCCTGCTATTGTCGTAATCATGACTTCGCGCGACTCCGCCTCGTCTGAAATCACGCCGGCCGTGCTGCTGCGGGCCTATGCCTGCGGCATCTTTCCGATGGCCGAGAGCGCCGAGGATCCGACCCTGTTCTGGGTCGAGCCGGAAATGCGCGGCGTGATCCCGCTCGATGGGTTTCGCGTCGCCTCGCGCCTGGCGCGCACCGTGCGCTCGGATGCGTTCCGCGTCACCGTCAACACCGCGTTCAAGGCAACCATCGCCGGCTGCGCCGCGCCGCAAGCGGGCCGCGAGGACACCTGGATCAACAAGCGCATCCGCGACCTCTATGGCGGCCTCTACGAGCTCGGCCATTGCCACAGCGTCGAGGCCTGGCAGGGCGACGATCTCGTCGGCGGTCTCTATGGCGTGAGCCTGGGGCGCGCCTTCTTCGGCGAGAGCATGTTCCACACAGCGCGCGATGCCTCCAAGGTCGCGCTGGTGCATCTGGTCGCGCGGCTGATCCATGGCGGCTTCGAACTGCTCGACACGCAATATGTCACCGAGCATCTGAAGAGTTTTGGTGCGGTCGAAATCTCGCGGCGGCGCTACACCGCGCTGCTCGACAAGGCGCTCGCCGGCGAGCCCGGCGATTTCCTGAGACTGTCTGGCGGTGCTGCGATCCCGGGCGCGCGCGCACTCGAGATCATCGCCTCGCGGCAGTAAATCAGCCCTACCGGCTGCCAAACCCGGGAATACCGAACAGGCCAGGCCGCTGCTCCGGCGGCGGAGGTGGCGGCGGGGCTGGCTGCGGCGGTGGCGGCAGAGGCTGCGGTGGACGCTGCTGCACGGCCTGCTTGGGCGCGGACCTCTTCTGCGCGGCAGGCGGAGGCGGCGGCGCGGCCGGCTTGGTCGCGGGATCAGGCGCCGCGGTCGCAATGGTCTGCTGCGGCTCTTTGCAGTCGGTCAGCCAGATGTCGTAGATCGGGTGCTCGACGCCGTGCAGGCCGGGGCTCGCAGCATACATCCAGCCGGAGAAAATTCGCTTCACCTCGCCCTGCAAGGTGATCTCGTCGACCTCGACGAACGCATCGGTGTTGGCGGCTTCGGTCGCGGGCCGTGTGTAGCAGGCATCCGTCTTCACCCGCAGCGCGCCGAACTGCACGGTCTCGCCGATATCCTCGTCGAAATTGATGATGCGCCCGGTGATCTTGTCGAGGCCGGAGAAGGTCGCCTTCTTGTTCACGATCTTCTGGGCCGGCGGCTCGGTGACGACCTCGTCGCCCGGCTGCAGGCTCGCCGGCGCCTGCGGCACGGCGCCCTGCTGGGTCCCGCCCTTCTGCTGCGGCTGGCGCTGGCCCGGAGCTGCGCCCGGCTGGGCAGGTCCTCCCGGGGGAGCGACCGCCACGGCCGGCGGCTGGTTCTGGGGCGCAACGGTCGTGCCCGGCGGCGGCGCCAGCGGCTGGGTCTCGACTGGTCCGGGCATGGCATTGCCCTGGCGCGGCATCGGGCGCGACGGCAGCACGCGGCCCTGGGGCGGCAGCTCGGGCACCTCTTCGTCGTCGTCGGGGGTCGGCGCCGGTTGCGGCTGCCCGCCACGGGGAATGGTCCCCGGCGGCCGCAGCGGCGGCGGATCGGAGAAGATCGTGCCGATCTGCGCCTGCACCGGCGTTGCAACCGTCAGCGCGGTGGCAGCCAGCAGCGCCGCAAGGCCTGTCAGGGTGAAGGTTTTGAACATCTCGCGCGGCTTCAACAGCGAATCGGGCTTGTTGGACATTCTACAGGGGATACCGCCGCTCGCAGGCCAACCGGTTAACACGGCGAATACGGCGGGGAAAGGGCGGCATTCCTGCCCCGCCCGCCGCCGGCTGGCCATCCCGGTCCACCGATGGGATAGTTGGAGGCCTCTCCCCGGGGCCGAAGCGGGCATCGTCCCGGAAACGACGTCCAACGATAACCAGAAACCTCAGGTTCCCCCATGCCCATCGTGCTCGATCCCGATGCCGCCGCCATCTACAAAGCGTTCCAGGACGCCGGCCGCCCCGCCTACGAGACGCTGACGGCAGCAGAGGCGCGCGCCTATTACCTCCAGGCCCGCCTGGTCACCAATCCCGAGCCGCCCGAGCTGGCCCGCGTCGCGCCGCTGTCGATCCCGGCTCCCCATGGCACGATCCCCGCACGCATCTACGTCCCGAAGCAGCCGCGGCTCCAGAACGGCCTGGCGCCCGCGCTGGTTTTCTTCCATGGCGGCGGCTGGGTGATCGGCGACCTCGACAGCCACGACGTGGCCTGCCGGCAGCTTGCTGATGCAGGCGCGCTGATCGTGATCGCGATCGACTACCGCCTCGCGCCCGAGCATAAATTTCCGGCCGCCGCCGATGATGCGGTTGCCGCGACCAAATGGATCGCCGCGAATGCGCGCGAGCTCGACATCGACCCAGCGCGGCTTTCGATCGGCGGCGACAGCGCCGGCGGCAATCTCGCAGCCGTCGTCGCGCTGGCCGCGCGCGACGGCAACGGCCCCAAGCTCGCGGGCCAGGTGCTGATCTATCCCGCCGTCGATTTCGCCATGACGCACGGCTCGCACAGCGAGCCCGAGACCAGCGTGCTGCTGACGCATTCGGTGATCCGCTGGTTCCGCGACCATTATCTCAACGGGGCCGCCGACATCCATGACTGGCGCGCCTCGCCTGCGCGCGCCGAAAACCTTGCCGGCCTGCCGCCGGCCTATGTGCTCACCGCCGGTGCCGATCCCCTGCGCGACGAAGGCGACGAATACGCCGCGCGCCTGAAGCAGGCCGGCGTGCCCGTGACCACCAGGCACTTCCCCGGCCAGTTCCACGGCTTCTTCACCATGGGCAAATTGCTGCAACAGGCCAATGTTGCCGTGAGCGAGATCGGCGCATGGTTGAAGACATTGGGCTGACAAAGCCATCATCCTGATGTCTTCAGCGCTTCGATCCATCTTCACCCTTCCGCTGCGCAGCCTGAGCTGGCTCGGCAGTCAGGGTACGCGCGCCGTCGCTGCAATCGTGTTCATCGCCGCAGCCGTGCCGCCGCTCGGCGCGTTGCTGCGTCCCTACGTCACCGAGGCAATCCTCGTCCTGCTCTGCATTTCCTTCATGCGGGTCGATCTCACGGCGCTCTATGGCCATCTGCGCCGGCCGGCGCTGGTGGCGACGGCCACCGCCTGGACCACGATCGGCGTGCCTGTCATCGTTGGCCTCGTCGCACACGCAACCGGTCTCACCGACCGCGCGCCCGGCCTGGCGCTGGCGCTGATGCTGCAGAGCATGGCCTCGCCGATGATGGCCTCTCCGGCGCTCGCAGCCCTGATGGGCCTCGACGCGACGCTGGTGCTGGTCACGCTGGTGACCGCAACCGCGATCGTGCCGTTCACCGCCTCGCTGTTTGCAAGCCTGTTTCTCGGTGGCATGCTCAGCATCTCCCCGCTCACGCTCGGACTGAAATTACTCGGCGTCCTCGCAGCATCGCTGCTGGCAGCGACGATCATCCGCCGGCTGTTCGGCACGGAGGCGATCCAGCGCCACAAGCAGCCGATCGACGGCTTCAACATCATCATCCTCTTCGTCTTCGCGTCAGCGATCATGGGCGACGTCGTCGGCGATCTGATGGCACAACCGGTCTTCACCATCAGCCTCGCAGCCCTGTCCTTCGCGATCTATTTCACGCTGCTCGCGGTCACGACGGTGCTGTTCCGCCGCATTGGCACTGAGCGCGCGTTGGCGCTCGGCCTGATGGTGTCACAGCGCAATCTCGGCCTGATGCTGGCGGCGACATCAGGCGCGCTGCCGCCGACGACCTGGCTCTATTTCGCGATGACGCAGTTTCCGATCCACCTGTCGCCGTACTTGCTGACGCCGATCGCGCGGCGGCTGACGCGGACGGACATCTCAGCCCCCGCGGTTGTGGCCGAAAAGCTGGAGGCCCGGCCGTGACCTTCAGCGCGCGAAGTAAAATAGTCCGAAAAACACGACGACCATAAACACCAGTTCGACGCCGGACAGGGCTTTGTCGATAGTATTGTAGGTTCTTGGAAAGCGCCGCCTCGCGACTTGCCCAAGGCAAAATGCAGTCATCGCAAGTGTGACGAACAAGACCAAGCCGATCGATTTCGTCCACATGATGCGATGCCCCTTACCCCGCCCGCGCCGCGCGCCGCAGCGCCTGCGGCGGCTGGCCGAAGGCGCGGATGAAGGCGCGGCGCATGCGCTCGGGATCGCCGAAGCCGGTCGTCTCCGCCACGCGCTCGATCGCCTCGCGCGAGGACTGCACGCGCTCGCGCGCGACCTCGATCCGCAACCGCTCGATCGCCTTCGAAGGTGTCGTGCCGGTCTCCGCGGCAAAGGCGCGGGCGAAATGCCGCGCGCTCATGCCGGCGCGATCGGCGAGATTCTCCACGGTGAGCGGCGCATCGAGATTTTCGCGAGCCCAGGAGAGCAATGCGCCGAAACGGCCGTTCGGCGTCTTCAATTCCAGGAGCGATGAGAACTGCGACTGGCCGCCGCTGCGGCGATGATAGAGCACGAGCTGGCGCGCGGTCGCCTGCGCGATCTCCTCGCCATGATCCTCGGTGACCATCGCCAGCGCGAGATCGATGCCGGCGCTGATACCCGCCGACGTCCACACATTGCCGTCACGGGTGAAGATCTGGTCCGGCTCGAACTTCACCTTGGGATAGCGCGCGACGAATTCGCGGGTGCGGCCCCAATGCGTGGTGGCGCGGCGGCCGTCGAGCAGGCCGGCTTCCGCCAGCACATAGGCGCCCGAGCAGACGCTGGCGATCCGCACGCCGCGCCTGGCCAGCCGCTGCACGAAAGCGAGGGTCACAGGACATCGCGCCGGCGCCGACACGCCGGCGCCGCCGGCCACGACCAGCGTCGTGATCGCGTTCGCCGATTTGAAATCGCGCGCCATCATCTCGACGCCGGAGGACGAGCGCACGGCGCCGGCGTTCAGCGCCAGCACCCGCAGCGCAAGCGGCTTTCCACTGGCGCGCGCCGCGATCTCGAACACCGAGATGGGACCTGCCGCATCGAGCAGCTGGAAATCCGGGAAGATCAGGATGCCGATCATGGTTATGTCCGAAAGCGAGGGAAATACGCCATTTTGGACAGGAGGGCAGCATGCCATCTTGCGCCCGTCAAGCTCTTCTTCGGAGGCTCTCATGTCGGCATCGCTCCAGATCGGTCTTCTGGTGTTTCCGCGCGTCACCCAGCTCGACTTCACCGGGCCACTGCAGGTGTTTTCATCTGTCCCCGGCGCGACCGTGCACCTGATCTGGAAGACGCTGGATCCGGTGCCGAGCGATTCCGTGCTGATGCTGACGCCGACCATCACCTTCGCCGACTGCCCGCAACTGGATGTGATCTGCATCCCCGGCGGCTTCGGGACCGATGCTCTCCTCAACGACGAGGAAACTCTCGACTTCGTGCGCAGGCAGGCTTCCAGCGCCAAATTCGTCACCTCGGTGTGCACGGGATCGCTGGTGCTGGGCGCGGCCGGGCTTCTCAAAGGCTACAACGCCGCCACTCATTGGAGCGCGATGGAGATGCTGGCGCTGTTCGGCGCGACACCGACGAAGACGCGCGTCTGCGTCGATCGCAACCGCGTCACCGGCGGCGGCGTCACCGCGGGAATCGATTTCGCGCTCACGCTGGTGTCCCTGCTGGTCGACCGCACCACCGCCGAGGCCATCCAGCTCCGCCTCGAATACAATCCCGCTCCGCCCTTCAATGCCGGCTCGCCGGATACGGCCCCGGCCGAGGTCCTTGCGCTGATGAAGGAGCGCGTCGCGCCGTTCCAGGCGCGCCGCCTCGATGCCGCCAAGCGGGCGGCTGAGCGGTTGGTGTAAACGCGGCTCTCGTGTCACGGACGCGGTGCAGCGTGCAACGCTGCACCGCTGAAGAAGCGCTTCGCTGCGTCCGGGGCACGCGACTGGAGTTTCGGCGCACAGCTGCATCACGTCGTCATTGCGAGCGCCCAACAGAAAAAGGCCGCCTGGTTTCCCAAGCGGCCTTTCCTGTCTCACGGCGGCGCACATTCTCATCGGGCGATGTCGGAGCTTCCAAACCGGGGGCCTATCTCCCGATCGAGTCCTTCCTCGGCGGCCGCTGCATTTCGGGACAGTCGCGAACTGTTGCCCGAACCGAACGCGATGGTCTCCCATCTCCGTAAGATGGGTTCATTGAGCCGCATCGCACCTGCGGACGCAACGGCCCGTCAGCCGGCATCCCCGCTGATCCCGTTGTCCACAGCGATGTCGTCAGGATGCGAGTGCATCCGATCCGGAGATGGAGATGGCCTGAGCTAGCTGGGCGTCCAGGGCTGGTAGTCGCCGGTCGCCTTCGGGCGCTTGCCGCTGGCGAGCGTCGATCCAGCCGGACGGTAGGCCTTGGCCGTACCTGTCGGATTCGGCTGGTGCGGCTTCTGCCATTCACGCGGCTGGTAGTTCTCCTCGGTCGGCGGGGTGTCGACGACGTGATGCATCCAGCCGTGCCAGCCTGTCGGGATCCGGCTTGCTTCCGCATAGCCGTTGTAGATCACCCAGCGCCGCTCGAAACCGAGCGTCGGATCGATCTTGCCGCCGGCGGTGCGGTAGTAGCGGTTGCCCTGCTCGTCCTGGCCGACCAGCTCCCCGAACCTGGAGGTCCAGAGTTGGGTGCCAAAGGTCTGGCCGTTCCACCAGGTGAAGAGCTTCAGGAAGAATTGTTTCATGCGGCAAGGGCCCTGCTTCGTGGGGTCCTGATGCCATCCGGACGGCCAAATGTCCAGTTCGCCCAGTGCGGCCATGCTCTACGCCACGCGCGGTGCCCCCGGCGCGCACCGCTGCCGCAGAGCGCGCACAATCGGTTCATGCCAGGTACAGCCGCCGCGTGAAAATCTGGACATTACGCGCACAGCGGCGTGAACCCAGGAACAACGGCCCTTTCCGCGGGTTTGCTTGCTGGAAAAGGAGTTGAACATGAGAAGTCTGAGAGTTTTGAGCGCTGCCGCAGCACTGGCGCTGGTCCTTCCGATGGCGACACCGAGCTTCGCCCAAGGCCATGGTGGCCACGGTGGTGGAGGCGGTCATTTTGCCGGCGGCGGCGGTGGAGCACATTTCGGTGGCGGCGGTGCCCGCATGGGCGGCTTCTCCGGCGGCGCCCACTTCGGTGGGGGCGGCGGTGGCTTCGCAGCGGCCGCGCGCCCGAACGGCGGAGTCGCATTCAACGGCGGTGGCCGCAACTTCGCGGCATCAGGCGGACATTGGAATGGCGGCGGCAACTGGCATGGCAACGGCTGGCACCACCGTGGCGGCTTCTGGCCGGGCTTCGCGGCAGGCGCAGCAATCGGCGGCCTCGGCTCATACGCCTATTATGGCGGCGGCCCGTATTACGGCGATAACTACTATGACGACGGCTATTATGACGACAGCGCGTCCGTCGCCGTGGTGCCCGATACAGGAGGCGATTCGTCGGCCTATTGCGCCCAGCGCTATCGGTCCTATGACCCGGCCTCGGGCACCTATCTCGGCTATGACGGCCTACGCCATCCCTGCCCGTAAGGCGACCTGACGCTCATCATTCAAGGGCGGCGCCGGATCATCGGTGCCGCCCTTGATTTGCTGGGCAACAAGGACGACCACCATCGATCGCGTAGGCTGGGCGAATGACGATCTCACGGGACAGCCTTCGCCGATTGCGCGCATTTGCCTCAACCTGTCATTGAAATCCGACGGAATTCGCCTGCCTCACCGACCGCGGATAATCAGGAACTCGCAAAGGCGCTATGCATTGCTCCGTGCATATCCATTCCGGCCCAATCCAAAATTGACCCGGCACACGATTCGCCTATATCACCAATCGCTGTGGGGACTTCGATCTACTGGGAAAGGTCATGCCGCGTATTCTCGTGGTCGATGACGATCCGATGGTCGGCGCGACCATCGAGGTCCTCCTTCTGCGCCAGGGCTTCGACGTCACGCTGACTGACGGCGGCGAAACCGGGCTTGCTGCGCTGGAAGCGCAGCCGTTTGACGTAATGCTGGTCGATATCTTCATGCCGCACATGCGCGGCTTTGAATCGATCCGCATCTTTCACGAACGCGCACCGGCGATTCCGCTGATCGCCATGTCGGGCTACGCCTTCGCCTCGTCCGCCTCGCCCTCCCCGGACTTCCTGCGCATGGCGCTGGAGCTCGGCGCGGCGCGCTGCCTGCGCAAGCCCTTCACGCCCGAAACGCTGCTGACCACGATCCGGGAATGCCTCGGCGAGAGCGCGCCGCCGAAGGACCAGAAAGAGGCCCCTTGATCCCCTCGCAGCGCGTCATTCTCGGTGCTGGACTTGCCGTTCTCCTGCTCATCACCGCGGCCTCGATCGGTCTCGACGTCAAGTCGCGGTCGGACACCGCCTGGGTCAGCCACACCGTCCAGGTGCTGAAGAAGATCTCGGATCTCCGCGCCCTGATCCGCCACGCCGAAAGCGCCGCGCGCGGGTACGAGATCTACCGCAGCTCGAGCTTCAATGACGAATTCCAGGCGGCGCACGCCCAGATCGCGCCCGCCCTCGCCGACCTCAAGCGCGGCTTGCGCGACAATCCTGATCAGATCGCGCTGCTCGATGCCACCGAGCCGCTGGTGCTGCGCCGGGTCGAAGTCGCCGCCGAAGCGATGCGCATGCGCGCGGCGAACGATGAGGCGGCCATTGCCGCGCTCAATGGCAAGGGCGAAGGCCGCAGCCTGATGGACACGGTGATAGGTAACCTCGACCGCCTGAGCTCGGGGGAAGAACGGTTGCTCAGCGCGCGATCGCAAGATTCCCGCCGCACCAGCATCGTGCTGCTCGGCATCGACGTCGCCGGCGCCCTGGTGATCCTGTTGCTGGTCGTGATGGTGATGCGCGAGAGCCAGCGTGCCACCGTGCAGCTTCAAAGCTCCCTCGAGCAGACGCAGGCGGCCAAGGTGGCGCTCGAGGCCGCCGTTGCCGAACGCACCGAGCACCTCGTCACCGCCCATGACGAACTGCGCCTGTCGGTCAACGTGCTGCAGAGCACGTTCCGCAGCATGGCGGAGGCCGTGCTGGTGATCGACAAGGAAGGCACCGTGCTGCTGTCCAATCCGGCGGCCGAGCGCATGCTGCTGCATCGGGCTGGCATGAGCCTTGGCAATCTGCGCGTGCTGTCCGACGTCTTCCACGGCGACGGCGTCACGCCGCTCAAATCCGACGAGCTGCCTTCCGCGCGCGTGCTGCGCGGCGACGAGTTCGAAGCGCTCGAGATGATCGTCCGCCCGCACAGCGGCAACGGCACGCGCCATCTGATGATCAGCGGCCGGCCGATGCGCGACGGGCAAGGCAACGTTTCCGGCGCGGTGCTGGTCTATCACGACGCGACCGCCTCGCGTGAAACCGAGCGGCAGCTGTATCAGTCGCAGAAGCTCGACTCGATCGGCAAGCTGACCGGCGGCGTCGCGCACGACTTCAACAACATGCTGACCGTGATCTCGGGCAATACCGAGACGCTGGTGGCGGGGCTGAAGGATCAGCCCGAGCTGCAGCGCACCGCGCGCCTGATCGACGATGCCGCCGCGCGCTGCGCCGACCTGATCCAGCACTTGCTGGCCTTCGCGCGCAAGCAGCCGCTGCAGCCGCGCGACGTCGAGATCAACGCCGCCATCGCCGACATCGCAAAACTGCTGCGCCCGACCCTCGGCGAGCAGATCCAGATCGAGACCGTGCTCGAAAAGGGACCGATGACCTCGCACATCGATCCGTCCCGCCTCACCAATGCCGTGCTGAACATGGCGATCAACGCCCGCGATGCCATGCCGAACGGCGGCAAGCTGCTGCTCGAGACCCATCACGTCGTGCTGGACGAGGCTTATGCGCAGGCCAATGCGGACGTCACGCCCGGCCCCTACGTCATGCTCGCCGTCAGCGACACCGGCACCGGCATGCCGCAGAGCGTGCAGGACAACGCGTTCGAGCCGTTCTTCACCACCAAGGAGGTCGGCAAAGGCTCCGGTCTCGGCCTCTCCATGGTCTACGGCTTCGTCAAGCAGTCAGGCGGCCACATCAAGATCTACAGTGAGGAAGGCCACGGCACCACGATCAAGCTCTATCTGCCGCCGGGCCAGGGCGTAGTGGAAGCAACAAGCCCCATTGGGCCGCAGGCCGAAGGCGGCGCCGAGACCATCTTTGTCGTCGAGGACGACAATCTGGTGCGCACCTTCGTCACCGCCCAGCTCCAGAGCCTCGGCTACAAGACCGTCGCCGCCGCCGACAGCAAGACGGCGCTGCAGTTGATCGACGCCGGCCAGGCCTTCGACCTGCTCTTCACCGACGTCGTCATTCCCGGCGGCATGAGCGGCCGCGAGCTCGCCGACGAAGTGGCAAAACGCCGGCCGGGTGTGCGGGTGCTCTACACCTCCGGCTACACCGATAACGCCATCGTCCATCACGGCAAGCTCGATGACGGCGTGATGCTGCTGACCAAGCCGTATCGTCGCAACCAGCTCGCCGAGATGATCCGGAAGGCGCTGGGCGGCGGCAGCGGGATGCCGGCGGGCTAGCGCGTCGCCAGCACCACGGCCGCCAGCGTGAAGATCAGCGAAGCGATCTGGCCCGGTCCGAGCGGCTCGTGCAGCGCGATCGCGGATGCGACGACGCCGATGACAGGCACCGCCATCGTCCCGATCGCCGCCACCGAAGCCGGCAGGCGGGCGAGTGCTGCGAACCAGCTGACATAGGCGATGCAGAACTGCACCACGGTCGAATAGATCAGCAGCCACCAGCCTGTCGGCGTCACCTTGTCCAGATGCGAGGTCTCGACCAGAAGGCCCACGATCGAGATCGGCAGGCAGCCGATGCCGATCTGCCAGGCGGCGGCCGTGACCGGCGGCAGGTGGATCGGGTATTTCTTCGAGAATACCGTGCCGACGGCAAAGCCGAGCGCGCCGCACAGCGCCATGATGATACCAGGGGCCTTCTCGGCGCTGGCGGCAATGCCGTTGCCGCCCATGATCGAGGCCAGGCCCGCAAAGGCCATCACCAGGCCCAGCGTGCGCAGCACGGTCGGCCGCTCGCCGAGCACGGGCCAGGCGATCAGCGAGGCCCAGACCGGCATGGTGTAGGCGATCAGCGCCGCCTCGCTGGCCGGCAGCCAGAGCAGCGCCAGTCCCATCAGCACCATCCAGCCGGTGACGTTGAGGACGGCCGCCGTCAGCAGCCGCGGCCAGATCGCGACGGCAACCTTCAGACTGTCGCCGCGCACCAGCGCCAGCGCGGCGAGCAGAATCGCCCCAAGCACGCCGGTGACGCCCCGCAAGGTGAGCGGCGGCAACTCTCCGATCAGGAATTTGGTGACCGGCCAATTGAATCCCCAACCGATCGAGGTGATGGCGAGGAACATCAGGCCGGCCGGAGCGATGCGTGGCCGCATCACCGGGCGAGTCGAATCAAGCATGGGGGCAGTCCGGCAAAATCAGAGGTCAGCTTGGCGCGGATTCGTGCGGCCGACCACCACCTCGGGGGGCATGCCTGCCCTCAGCTTCCGTACCATTACGTGAGTCTGCCTGACGCAATCCCATCGGCCAAAAATATACCTGCCCTGTGAACAGCGGGATGAAGGGTCCGGATCATCACGGGATGCAAATTTTTTCGGTTGGGAATCCCTGAGGACTCACTGATACTTGGGTCCAGACAGGTGCGGGCTTTGCCCCCTGTTATCCCCCGCAATCCACCATATTTAGTATTTGATTCAGGAACTCGCACTAGTTCTTGACGGGCGCTTTGGAGAGTCCTAGCTTTCGGACCGTTCGGCGCGAGTGAGTTTGCGTCCCGCCGGCACTCCCCCAAAGGGTCCGCATAACTGCACTCCGCCAGGCCAGACGAAGGCAGCGGGATGAGGGCTTGTCTGCCCTCGGCAGGCGGATTTTTCGGGCGCCAGAACGGGCCGGCAACAGGCTCGGATGGCATCTAGTGGCGTTGTGACGTTGTGGGGCGTTTGAACGCATGTCGGGCTCATCCCCTTGGGGGCGGATGTGTCTGGACATGCCGGCGGATGATCGGTGCGCGCATCGATCAATCACGTCGGGAGAAACTGGGCCGGATCCACCGGCTGAACTGCGGTGCTCAAGGGCCTGACAAGGCCCTGAAGGAAACGCGAAACGAAATGTCGACCCGGACGCCTTCAACGAGGGGCGTATCCGGTCAAAGATAAGGACGGGGCAAGACCATGCGGATTGAGCGGCGCCACACCACTTCGGGACAGTCACCTTATGCGGGAATCGAATTCCGCCTGACCACGTCGGAGATCAGGAATCCCGACGGCTCGGTCGTGTTCAAAATGGACGGCGTCGAGGTCCCGGCCGAATGGTCGCAGGTCGCCTCCGACGTGCTCGCCCAGAAGTACTTTCGCAAGGCCGGCGTTGCCGCGCGCCTGAAGAAGGTCGAGGAGGAATCCGTCCCCTCCTTCCTGTGGCGCTCCGTGCCCGACACCGAGGCGCTGGCCGCTCTGCCTGAGAAGGAGCGCTATGTCAGCGAGCTCTCGTCCAAGCAGGTGTTCGACCGCCTCGCCGGCTGCTGGACCTATTGGGGCTGGAAGGGCAAGTATTTCTCCTCCGACGAGGACGCGCAGGCGTTCTATGACGAGCTCCGCTACATGCTCGCCATGCAGATGGTCGCGCCGAACTCGCCGCAATGGTTCAATACCGGTCTTCATTGGGCCTATGGCATCGACGGCCCCGGCCAGGGCCACTATTACGTCGACCCCTTCACCGGCAAGCTGACCAAGTCCAAGTCGGCCTATGAGCATCCGCAGCCGCACGCCTGCTTCATCCAGGGCGTCGGTGACGACCTCGTCAACGAGGGCGGCATCATGGATCTCTGGGTCCGCGAAGCCCGCCTGTTCAAATATGGCTCCGGCACCGGTTCCAACTTCTCCCGCCTGCGCGGCGAAGGCGAGAAGCTGTCCGGCGGCGGCCGCTCGTCCGGCCTGATGAGCTTCCTCAAGATCGGCGACCGCGCTGCCGGCGCGATCAAGTCGGGCGGCACCACGCGCCGCGCGGCCAAGATGGTCGTCGTCGACGTCGATCACCCCGATATCGAGACCTATATCGACTGGAAGGTGAAGGAGGAGCAGAAGGTCGCCGCCCTCGTCACCGGCTCCAAGATCAACCAGAAGCATCTGAAGGCGGTGCTGAAGGCCTGCGTGAACTGCGAAGGCTCGGGCGACGATTGCTTCGATCCCGAGAAGAACCCAGCACTCCGCCGCGAGATCAAGCTCGCGCGCCGCAGCCTCGTGCCCGATAACTACATCAAGCGCGTCATCCAGTTCGCCAAGCAGGGCTACAAGGACATCCAGTTCGACACCTACGACACCGACTGGGACAGCGAAGCCTATCTCACCGTCTCCGGCCAGAACTCCAACAACTCGGTCTCGCTCCGGGACGACTTCCTCCGCGCTGTCGAGACCGACGGCGACTGGAATCTGAACGCCCGCACCTCCAAGAAGGTGACGAAGACGCTGAAGGCGCGCGACCTCTGGGAGAAGATCGGCTACGCCGCCTGGGCGTCGGCCGACCCGGGCCTGCACTTCAACACCACCATGAACGACTGGCACACCTGCAAGGCGTCCGGCGACATCCGCGCGTCGAACCCGTGCTCGGAATACATGTTCCTGGATGACACCGCGTGCAACCTGGCATCGGCGAACCTGCTGACCTTCTACAACACCGAGACCAAGCAGTTCGACGTGAAGGGTTACGAGCACCTCTGCCAGCTCTGGACCATCGTGCTCGAAATCTCCGTGATGATGGCGCAGTTCCCGTCGAAGGCGATCGCCGAGCTCTCCTACGAGTTCCGCACGCTCGGCCTCGGCTACGCCAATATCGGCGGCCTCTTGATGACCATGGGCCTGTCCTATGACAGCAAGGAAGGCCGTGCGCTCTGCGGCGCGCTGACCGCTGTGATGACCGGCATCACCTACAAGACCTCGGCCGAGATCGCGGCCGAGCTCGGCACCTTCCCCGGCTACAAGAAGAACGCCGCGCACATGCTGCGCGTCATCCGCAACCACCGCCGCGCCGCGCATGGTGAGTCCTCCGGCTACGAGGCGCTCAGCGTCAACCCGGTCCCGCTCGACCTCGTCTCCTGCCCGCAAGCCGACCTCGTTGCCCACGCGCAGGCGGCCTGGGATGCGGCGCTCGAGCTCGGCGAGCAGCATGGCTATCGCAACGCCCAGACCACGGTCATCGCGCCCACGGGCACGATCGGCCTCGTGATGGACTGCGACACCACCGGCATCGAGCCTGATTTCGCGCTGGTGAAGTTCAAGAAGCTCGCCGGCGGCGGCTACTTCAAGATCATCAACCGTGCGGTCCCCGCGGCGCTGCGCGCGCTCGGCTATCGCGAGAGCGAGATCGCGGAGATCGAAGCCTACGCCGTCGGCCACGGCTCGCTCTCCAACGCGCCCGGCATCAACGCCTCGACGCTGAAGGCCAAGGGCTTCACCGATGAAGCCATCGCCAAGGTCGAAAAGGCCCTGCCGACCGCCTTCGACATCAAGTTCGCCTTCAACAAGTGGACCTTTGGCGAAGATTTCATCCGCGACCAGCTCGGCATCGGCGCCGAAGCCATTGCGGCTCCGGGCTTCGACCTGCTCCAGGCCGTCGGCTTCACCAAGCGCGAGATCGAGGCGGCCAACGTCCACATCTGCGGCGCGATGACGGTGGAAGGTGCCCCGCATTTGAAGGCCGAGCACTATCCGGTGTTCGATTGCGCCAATCCCTGCGGCAAGATCGGCAAGCGCTATTTGTCGGTCGAGAGCCACATCCGCATGATGGCCGCTGCCCAGCCCTTCATCTCGGGTGCGATCTCCAAGACCATCAACATGCCGAACGACGCCACGGTGGAGGACTGCAAGTCCGCCTACATGCTGTCGTGGAAGCTGGCGCTGAAGGCCAACGCGCTCTATCGCGACGGCTCCAAGCTCAGCCAGCCGCTCAACTCGCAGCTCATCAGCGATGACGAGGACGAGGACGATGCGGTCGACCATCTCTACGAGAAGCCGATGGCGGCGCGCACCGCCCAGGTCTCGGAGAAGATCGTCGAGAAGCTGGTCGAGCGCATCATCGTGATGCGTGAGCGCGAGAAGATGCCGGATCGTCGCAAGGGCTACACCCAGAAGGCGGTCGTCGGCGGCCACAAGGTCTACTTGCGCACCGGCGAGTATGACGACGGCCGTCTCGGCGAGATCTTCATCGACATGCACAAGGAAGGCGCAGCTCTCCGCTCCTTCATCAACAATTTTGCGATCGCGGTCTCCCTCGGTCTGCAATACGGCGTGCCGCTGGACGAATATGTCGACGCCTTCACCTTCACCCGCTTCGAGCCGGCGGGCCCCGTGCAGGGCAACGACAGCATCAAGTACGCGACCTCGATCCTCGACTACGTCTTCCGCGAGCTGGCGGTGAGCTACATGTCGCGCTTCGATCTCGCCCATGTCGATCCGACCGAGTCGAATTTCGACGCGCTCGGCAAGGGCGTGGAAGAAGGCAAGGAGCCGGACGAGAACACGGGCCACCACGCCTCCAAGCTGGTCTCGCGCGGCCTCACCCGCTCCCGCACCGACAATCTGGTGGTGATGCGCGGCGGCTCGGCCGCGGTCGTCTCCGGCAGCGACAACGCTCCGTCAGGCGGCAGCAAGGTCACGGCGCTGGCCTCCCACGGCGCGAGCGCGCGGGTCGGCGATGTCCTGGAAGGCGCGGTCGCGCTGAAGCAGGAAGTGGCCCACGACCTCTCCCCCACTGAGAAGCTGGAAGCCCTCCAGTGGAGCAAGGCCGGCAGCGCCGCAACGGTTGCGGCCCCCAGCAAGGCCGAGCGCCGCGCGGAAGCCAAGGCCAAGGGCTACGAAGGCGAGATGTGCAGCGAGTGCGGCAACTTCACGCTGGTGCGGAATGGCACCTGCATGAAGTGCGATACGTGCGGCAGCACGACGGGGTGCAGCTAAGACCAATAGCGCAAGCCGCCCGGAGGCCAAGATGCCAGTTGCATTGCGCCAGGGCGGCTTGCGCTACTACTTCTTCTCCAACGAAGGCCAGCCACCCGAGCCGCCGCATGTCCACGTCAAAGGCGGCGGCCGGGACGCCAAGATCTGGCTTGAGCCCGCCATATCAATCGCCGACAGTTATGGCTTCAATCCGCGGGAACTTTCGAATATCCTGCGCGTGGTAGAAGACAACCGCGATCTTCTTCTGAAGGCTTGGCATGACCATTTCGGCAACTAGCGTTCGCTTCGACGAGCACACGATGTGGGTCGAACTGTCCGACGGCCGGACACTCGGCATACCGCTCGCATGGTTTCCGCGTCTGCTGCATGCGACGCCCGCCGAACGCGAGCAGGTCGAACTCAGCCGCGTCGGTTTGCATTGGGAAGCGCTTGACGAGGACATATCCGTTGCAGGCCTCCTTGCCGGACGTGGCGACGTGACGCGATCCCCGGAACATGCAGCATAGGTGAACCTCTCTCGGGCAAAAGCCCGAAGGATGGCTTGAGCCATTGCGAAACCCATCACGCCACCCCGACTGTTGATGGGATTCGCTACGCCCAACTCACCCTACGCGCTCCATCCGGACCATCAGCCCCTCACCGCTCGTCATCCGCCACCGCATCTCGACGCGCCTGTCTCGCAGCCTGCCTCGCCGCCCTCCTCGCAACCCAGCGCGCGCGAAACTGCTTTGCGGCACGAAAGGTTCGCGGCGCCACGACCTGAAAGGCCATTGAGGCTATTCCGGCGACCATTCCTTTCACCACGTCGAAAGCGAAATCGGGTCCAACATACTTCCACATGACCCTGCCTCCTTCTCGCGAAGGCGCCGCCGATCCGGAATGGGCAGATTGCGAACATGAAAAAGCCCCGTCCGTCACCGGCGGGGCCTCGGGAAACTCTCTGTGCGCTTGTTCAGCGCACGCGAAATCTCTCGGTACACCCGCTCATGGTGGACTCGATGAACCAGCTGCAAAGCATGGCTGTGCGATGAAAAACGCCCATAGCGATCACCCAACAGTTTCGAAATGCGATGGCGCCCGATGCGCAATGCCAAGCGCGCGCATGAGAGGCGTGATGGCGACAGATAAGCAGACTGGATGGCCGCCGTCTGTGGCGTAATTCACATCTGCGGTCTGACTTTTGGGGGCGTGGGCGAGAGATGATGGGTTTCGCAAAGAGCTCAATCCACGCTGCGCGCTGCGATCTATCGCAATGGTTGTGTCGCGCACGGTTGATCCCCCGAGGATTGCCGCGCGCGGACGCTGGCGCTCGTAGCACTCTTTCCGACCGACCGGGCATATCTTGCGCTGGATCAAGACCCAGTGAGTCGCTAACGGTCATGACAACTCTGTTTCGATCGTCAGTGACGGTCGAATCTCCCAAGTGGGACCACCGGCGCGCAACGACGTTGCATCGTTGCGAGCCAGCGCGAGAGCGTCATGTGGCATCAGAGGACCATTCGCTTCTGGCTGATCTGCCTGGTCATCGCCTGCGTTCTGCCAGTGACGCTGGCGGCGGGCTTCATGATCGTGCATTCCTACCGGCAAAATACCGCTTCTGTCGGTCAGAGCACGGTTGCCACCACCCGCGCGCTGATCCAGGCCGTCGATGCCGAGTTGTACGGGGTGCAATCCGCGCTGCAGGCGCTCGCAACATCGCCTCATCTCTCCTCCGGCAACCTCGAGGGCTTCTATGGCCAGGCGCGCGAGGCGCTGACCGTTCTGACCGGCACCAACATCGTCCTCACCGATCCCGCGGCGCAGCAGGTCCTCAATACGCTGCGGCCGTTTGGCGCTCCCCTGCCCCGGCATGGACAGCCCGACGTCGTGCGGCGGATCCTCGAAACCGGCGAACCCGTCGTTTCCGATCTTTTCCTCGGTCCCGTCGTCGACAATTGGGTGTTCGTGGTCGAGGTGCCGGTGCTCGCGAACGGCAAGATCATCTACACGCTGGCCATGGGCATCACGCCCGATCGCCTGAGCGGGATCCTGCGCAGGCAGAATATTCCGCCGAGCTGGGTCGCCGCGATTTTCGACGGCACCGGCACCATTGTCGCGCGCACGCATGCCCCGGACCAGTTCGTCGGCAAGAAGGGCGCGGCGGAATTCGTCCGGCGCTTCACGGAAGTCGCCGAGGCCAGCATCGAAACCACGACGGTCGAAGGCATCCCGATTTTCAGCAGCTTCAGCCGCTCCCCCCGATCCGGTTGGACGGTCGGCATGGGCATTCCGCTCGCCGATCTGACTGCAGATGCCCGGCAATCGATCGCGTTCAACGCTGCAACTGCCGGCACCATGCTTGCGATGGGCTGCCTCGCGGCCGCGATCTTCGGTGCCCGCATCAGCCGTTCGATCAGGAGGCTCAGCGCCCCGGCCCTTGCACTGGGGTCACCGGGACTGCCGTCGATTCCCGTCACCGACATCATCGAGATCGACGAGGTCGGCCAGGCGCTGGTCAGAGCCTCGCACCTGATTGCGCTGCGCGAGCGCGAACGCCTCCAGAGAGAAGCCGAGACGCGCGAGGCAGTGGTCGCAAAGCAGGTGGCCGAACAAGCCAATCGCGCGAAATCGGAATTTCTGGCGTCGATGAGCCACGAGTTGCGAACGCCGCTCGGCGCCATTTCCGGCTTCGCCCAATTGCTGCACGGGGCGGGAGATACGCTCGCGCGCGATCGCCGGATTCGTTACACGGAGAACATCATGACGGCGAGCGAGCATCTCGAAAATGTCATCAATGACATATTGGACATGGCCCGCCTCGAGGCCGGACACGTCAAGCTCGACCTCGAGACGCTCGATTGCCTGGAAATCATGACCGAAGCGAGCCGCACGCTGGAGCTCCAGGCCCGCAAGCGCGGCATTGTCTTTACGGTGGACACCTCGGCAAACCTTCCGCTCGTCACCGCCGACCGGACTCGTCTGATCCAGGTCCTGCTCAATCTCGGAAGCAACGCCATCAAGTACAACATCCCGGGCGGCTGGGTTCAGCTGTCGGCGATCCCGGTCGGCAGCATGGTCCGCTTCATCGTCCGGGATACCGGACCGGGCATCCGTCCGGCGCTTCGCGACCAGATTTTCCAGCCGTTCAATCGCCTCGGCGCCGAACTCACCCAGGTCGAGGGGACCGGCATCGGTCTTGCCCTCAGCCGCCGACTGGTGCTGGCGATGAACGGTCGCATCGACTTCGAAAGCACCGAAGGAGAAGGCAGCAAATTCTGGGTCGACCTGCCGGCCGCCGATGAGGGCGCGACGACGTCAGCGAAGGTTGCGACGCCATTGCCTGCGGCCACCCCACTTGCGCGGAACACGGTTCTCTATATCGAGGACAAGATCCCGAATCTCGAATTGATGCGTGGCGTCGTCGAAAATGCGGGAGGCATCCGCTTGCTCGATGCGCAGACCGTCAAGGACGGGATCGCCATTGCGCGATCGGTGAAGCCCGATCTCGTCATCACCGACATTCACCTGTCCGACGGCAAGGGTTTCGACGTTCTGCAGAGCTTGCGCGAGGACCCTTCCACCGCGCACATTCCGGTTGTCGCGCTGACTGCGGATGCCATGCAAGCCAACATGAACAACATGAAGCGCGTCGGATTCGACTACATCCTGACCAAACCATTCAAGATCGCCGAACTGGTGAACTTGCTGCGCACCCGGCTCCCAAATCAGCCAGATACCCTCGATCCTTAGCCCCCCAGCCACGCCGCCCGAAATACCTTTGCGACCGCGCCTTTCACCCCTACACTTGCCACCCCACCGGCTTTGCAACGGAACCGGTTAGACGCGGAGGACAAGCGATGTCCAAGCCGGAAAGCTTCCCGATCGAGAAAATCTTCGTTCCCACGAAAAGGAAGAAGGACATCAAGCCCGAGATCGTCGGAGAGATCGCGGAAAGCATGTTGGACATCGGGCAACAGGCCCCCATCTCCGTCCGGACCGAGGGAGACCGTCTCGTCCTGGTCGAGGGACTGCAGCGGCTCGAAGCCTGCAAGGCGCTTGGCGAGACCACCATTCTCGGAGTCGTGGTTCCGGCCGAGCTTGCGCAGCACAGAAAGTTCCTGTCCGAGGGGCCCGAGGTCGAGGCAGAGCGCATCAAGATGGCGCGATTGAAACAGTTGCGCCTCGAGAAGGAAGCCGCAGAGGCATCGACGGCTGCCTTGAGGGGCGTCAACGCAACGGAAGTGTTGCGTACCCGTCCGACGAAAGGCGTCCGCGACAATCCGAAGGCATCACCGGGCCGGCCTGCGAAATCGTCCCCGAAAACATTGTCGGACTGGATCACGCAGCAAAAAGGCAGCGGCGGCCGCTACTGATTGCCGGCCACCCGCTCAGTCCCGCCGCCGCTCGTTCTCCGGGTGAATGAAAATATCGGTCACCAGCCCGAGCTTCCCCAATCCCAAAATGATCAGCCCGTTGATGTCGATCTCGTACCAGGCGTGCGAGAGATAGGCATCGCGCGGAAAGCGGTGATGGTTGTTGTGCAGGCCCTCGCCGAAGGTGATGAGGGTGGTGACCAGCTCGTTGGTGGTGCCGTCGTCGAGCTCGTAACGGCGGTAGCCCCAGCGGCCGTCGCTATGGCACACCGAGTTCACCAGCGAGGTCGCCATCGTCATCATGTAGCTGCGGAACAGGCCGGAGAACAGCACGCAGCCGATCATCGTGTGCACGCCGCCGGCCGCGTAGCCGATGCCGCTGGGAATGATCAGCGCCGACAGCGCGTACCAGTACCAGCGCGTCCGGGTGAAGAACATCGCGATCGGGTCGGCCAGGATATCTTTGGCGTAGTATTCGGCATCGGTGGTTGCCTGGTCCCACACCCAGCCGCCCTGCGCATGTCCCATGCCCTTGGCGAAGCCTTCGATGCGGTTACCGAAGCCGTCATAGTAAGGGCTGTGAACGTCGCCGGGCTTGTCGGAGTGAAGATGGTGCCGCCGGTGGTTGCTCACCCATTTCAGGATCGAGCCCTGCACCGCCATGGTGGCAATCGCAGCCAGGATCGTCCGCATCACAGGACCGCAGCGATAGCTGCGGTGGACGAAGTAGCGATGCATGAAGCCGATTCCCATCGTCGTCAGCATGAACATGCCGAGGAAGACCGAGATCTCCACGCGTCCAAGGCCGTAGGTGAAGGCCCAGATCAGCGCCCCGATCGAGCCCGCGATCATCAGGGCGAACGAGATGTAGGAATCGCGAAACTTGGCGTCGACGACAGGGCCTTCGACCAGCACGCCGGGCGGCATTTTCGGCGCCTCGTTCCGGCCCGCCCCCTCCTCCGCAACCACGCCCTCAACGACGGTCATTTCAGCCAATCCATGGATGCAACATCAGTTCATCTGCAACGAGAAGGTACAGAGGCCCGATATCCAGGGCAACCCGTGGAAGCGCGGAGATGGCAACAGCTGTCGCGGGGGTTAACGCAGGACCCGGCGATCCCGGTGCTGTAGGGTGGGCAAAGCGGCCGCCGTAGCTCGCAGAGCGAAGGCGGAAGCGTGCCCACGTATTGCTTGTACCCGAGAGAGATCGTGGGCACGGCGCAAGGGCGCCTTTGCCCATCCTGCGGCACTATTTCTGCACCGTGACCTGTGCGCCTGACGAAGACGGGGCTGTCTCCCAGGGAGCCGCAAGGATAACACGGATCGGATGGGCTGGACCGGCATGGTCGGCCGTGCTCGTGGCCGGCTTTGCAGGCTGATCCTGCGGACCCTCGGCCGCCGCCACCGCGATGGACGCCAGAGTGAAACTTGCCGCGATCGCCATGGCCCGCAAATCAAACATCATTGTATTCGTTCTCCATTGACACAGAGAACGGCCGGCGGCCCAAAAGGTTCAGCGGAGGAATTAGCTTGCCTTGCCGGGCGTCCTTTTGCACTCTTCCAGCAAGGAGACCAACACATGCAGATCAAGACAATCGCCTGCGCTCTCGGAACGGCCCTGGTGTTGCTCGGCACGTCCGCTGCCGAAGCCCGGACGCGGAAGGCCGTCGTCGTGCGCACGCCCCAGGAGCGGCTCATCGTGACGGCGCCCGTGCTCAGGCCGACGCCGTGGGACTACAACGTCGTGCCACGCTATCGCTATCGGCCCGAAGACGACCGCGTCGATCCCTATGGGCCGCCGTTCGTGCCGTCCTATATTCGCTATGAGGGATGGCGCTGGCCGTATTGGTGGTAGGCCGCCGCGCGAACAGTCTCGCATTGTTTGTGACCGAGAGATATCGTGGGCACGGCGCTTTGCGCCTTTGCCCACCCGACGGGAGTTCGCCCAGACCTCCGCCCTCCCTCAAGCCGCGTGTGGCTGCCGGCCGGCACCTTGCGCTGCATTGATGTCCTTCAGGCACGCATCGCTCTGGTGAATGGCGAGAATGTTGATGCCGAGCGTCATCAACCGGTAGCCGTTGTCATCAAGCCATTGCTCGAGCTGGCGCAGATCCGTCTTGATCTTCTCGATCAGCAGGATCGGGCGATGCGCCCTGACCGTCTCGCGGGCGCCTACGAGCGCCTCCATTTCCATGCCCTCGATGTCGATCTTGATGAAATCGACGCGCGGCAGATTGAGCTCGTCCAGCGTCATCTTGCGCACGAGCACCGTGTTGTTGGTGTAGTCGATCTCTTGGCCGATGAATTCGTTGCTGGGGCGCGGGCGCAGCTCCAGGCTGCCGAAGCTCGACGGCGTGAAATAGTTCGGGTTCGGCACCTGCATCGTGCCTGGCTCCGACGACACCGCGGCGTGCACGGCGAGCGCATTGAAGCAATTGTTGATGGCGATGTTGCCTGCCAGCGCATAATAGATCCGCTCCTGCGCCTCGATCGCGATCACCGAGCCCCACCCGGTCATGGCCGACGCCCATTCGATGGTGTGCACGCCGATATTGGCGCCGCAATCGATGGCGATGATGCCGTCGCCATGGTGCTTGCGCCGCAAGGCCAGCAATTCCAGCGCGATCTTGACTTCGCCGGGATCGAAAGCCGCCGCTTCCAGGATCTGATAGCCTACGCCGTAGCCGCGGTCAGGGCCGACCATGCGATAGTCGAAGCGGTTGACGATCATGGTGCCATGGTTGGACGAGGCCATGACAAAGGCCAGCTTTTGCCCCGCGATCGGCATTGCAGAATCTCCTCGAGATTAAAGTGGATGCCGTTATCGCAAGGGGCGCTTATGCCAGGCTTGCCCCGGTGGCAGTTGCAGGGGGTAGCGCGTAACCTCAACGAACAGCCGAATTGCGCAGCGCAATAGGCCTGTACCGGAAGCCCTTTTCGGATAATCGCGCAACCGTGAAGACCAATTCGAACGGCGTTATGAACCGATCGTCCCCGTCACACGCCAAAGATGCAGGTGGACATATTGCTTCTCCGGGGCGTTTTGCCCCGCAGATTGCGGAAGCAACATTACAAGCATGGTAGCCCTGCAGCGGGCGTCCATCCGAGCTGGCGAATAATTTGCAGTCAAAGTCATTTGCTCATGGAGGGACCGCCATGCGTGCGAAAATACTTGCTGCTTCTGCAATTCTCATTGTTTGTGCACCCGGCACCGGGGCCTATGCGGGGAAACTTCCTCCCCCTGCGGAAATCGCCGAAATGACCGGATTGCTTGTCCAAGCGGGCAAGGCGTCGACAAAGGCGATGCAGAACTTCTGGAAGCTGGAGACCAGCCCGGTGGTTCGGCCGATCGAGCACCCCTACATCTATGAGAGGATAATCCCGACGCCGGCTCCAAGGCTGCAGGATGAATGGCCATCCCACCTCGTTGACGCCGACAGACCTCCCCAAATGCCCAATCGGCTGATGCCGATCGAGAATTCTGGATTGTCCAGCCCAGACGACCAAACCAGCAACTGGAAAGGAACCGCGGGTGCGCTGGGCAGTGGCGCCCTTACGATCGGCGGGACGACCTGCATGGGTTTGGGCTACTGTGCGGGACGGCGCTAAGCACAAGGTCGGCGATCGAACGTATCTCATGACGATCTCTTGCTGCCGGAGATGTTGAAATGGCGGATTGGGACGGCTGGGGCCTGGTCTCCGTCATCGCTGCAGCCATCGCCGCGCTATGCACAGCGAGCCGCTTGAGAAAGCGGCACGCCCGCGAACTCTATTTGATCTGGTACATCAACTCGCTTTTCTTCCTGCTTTTCCTTGCCTTGGAAATCGTTGCAGCCCCAAACCACGATCGTCTCACAAGGGTTTGCAGCGACTACGAGAGCATATGCACCTCGATTTACGGCTATCTCACCGGCACCAGGGAGGAGCTCCTTCTCATCGGCGCAATCGTGGGCGTCTGTGTGGGCCCCCAACTGCTGACCTACCTGCTTGCCGGCATATTCGGCGCCGCCATTGCACCAAAATACGTCTGGCATATCGAGCAGTTCGTGGTCTGGAGCCTGATCAAGTTCATTGCAGCCCTGGCCGGTATTCAAAGCGCAACGCCATTTGCGAGGCTGCTGACCCACCAGCCGGTCACAACTGCCGAGTTTTTTTACGGCCTTTTTTCCATCGCGATTGCATTTGGTTGGGCAGGTCTTCATTTCGACCTGCATGCGCTGCGCGAAGCGGTCACTCGCCAGCTCGTCGGGGCAAAGCCGAACTGGCCTGTTCGGCAAGCCGTCAGAATTCACGCCTACTTTACGCGCAACGCCCGCGAACAGTAGCCTTGAACAGTAGCCTTGCCTTCGTAGCCCAAATCGCCGAAGGCTGCCGCCCCGCCAACAGGATCATCTCATGTCAGTCCTCCGCATCTCCGCCTTCTCCGACGGCATCAGGGGCGGCAATCCCGCCGGGGTCTGGATCGGCGATGCCCTGCCCGATGCCGCTGAGATGCAGGCGATCGCGACTGAGGTCGGCTTCTCCGAGACCGCCTTTGCCGCGCCCGAAGGCGAGGCCTGGCGCGTCCGCTATTTCTCGCCGGCGATGGAAGTGCCGTTCTGCGGCCATGCCACCATCGCGCTCGGCGCCGCGCTCGCACATCGCTTTGGCGAGAGGGCTTTCGAGCTGCATCTGAACGATGCCACGATCTCCGTGTCGGGCCGGCGCGACGGCAGCACCATCGCGGCCGCCTTGCAGTCGCCGCCCACGCGCAGCGCGCCGCTCGATCCCTCGTTGCGCGATGAATTGCTGGACCTGTTCGGCTATGCGAGCAGCGATCTCGACCCAAAGCTTCCGCCGGCAAAAATTCACGGCGGGGCCGATCATGTCCTGCTGGCCCTGCGATCGCGCGAGGCGCTGGCGCGCATGGCCTATGATTTCGAGCGCGGCCGCGCGCTGATGGCGCGCGAAGATCTCATCACCATCGCACTGGTGAGCGTGGAGACGCCGCGCCTGTTCCATGTGCGCAATGCCTTTGCCGCCGGCGGCGTCGTCGAGGATCCCGCTACCGGCGCGGCCGCCGCCGCGTTCGCCGGCCATCTGCGCGACATCGGCTGGCCGCATGGCGGCGCCATCGACATCGTCCAGGGCGAAGACATGGGCGCACGCTCGCTGATCCGCGCCGAGATCGGTCCGGCCAAAGGCAGCTCGATCCGGGTATCAGGCACCGCGCGGTTCATGGAGTCGTGAGCAGCAATTTGTAGCCCGGATGGAGCAGCACCATCGCACTGGCCCACCCTGCCATCATGCGCCTGTTTTGCCCGACGGGTCAAGGATTATTCGGGATCGCCGAAATCCGAAAAGCGCAGGCATTTCTACTGTGCATGGGGTTGTTTTCGCGAAATCAGATCACCGCCGTCAATTGCCTCTCAAGCTCAGGATATACTCCGACAATGCATCGGCCTGATCGGGGGCGATCACGAGGTTCGGCATGTCGTGGTGGCTGGTCCGCCAGAACACCTTGAGCGAGAGCGCGGTGGTGCCCTTGCGGTCGGCGACGGCCTGGAAGCTCGGGGCCAGGTCGAAGAACCCGGCCATGTCAGGCTCGACGGCATGACATGATTGACACCAGGCCTGCGCGAGGCGATGTCCTTCAGCGACCTTGCGCGGGGAAAGCCCGGATGCGCCGGCCGCGGTGTGGACGACGCCCAGGAGAAACAGCACCGACAACGCGATCAGGACGGCAAGGCCGACATAAATTCGAACGCTGCGCGACATCGCTCCGACCTCGCCTTCGCTGCGGTGACTTGATAAGCCTAAGTCGGCGCGCGCGGCGGCCAATTGATCTGCGTCAAGGGGCGGCTGCAATGCGCATAGGAAGAGATGGCAGCGCAATCTTGCGGGAAAGACCAGCATGAACGGCAATCGCTATTACGGCGTCCGCGTCGAGGGCGCGAAATACGGTGTGGGCTTCGGCTCGGCGCTCGCCATCGCGATCTCCTACACCAACAATCACTCGATCCTGTGGGCGATCATCCACGGGATCCTGGGCTGGCTCTACGTGATCTTCGTCGCGTTGTTTCGCTGACGGCCCGCCACCTTCCACTCCCAAGCTCCGAGACCGAGACCATCATGACCGACGCCACCCAATGCCCGCACTGCCGCTCCGAACACGCCTATCAGGATCGCGACCTCTGGATCTGCCCGGAGTGCGGCCATGAGTGGAGCGCGGTCGCCGGCGCGACCTTGGATGCGCCTGTCGAGGCCGGCGTGCGCGATGCGCACGGCAACGTTCTGGCCGATGGCGACAGCGTCATCGTGATGAAGGACCTCAAGGTCAAGGGCTCGTCCTCGGTCGTCAAGGGCGGCACCAAGGTCCGCAACATCCGTCTCCAGGACGCCACGGACGGGCACAACATCGCCTGCAAGATCGACGGCATCGGCGCCATGAACCTGAAGTCGGAGTTCGTGAAGAAGGCCTGAGGCGGCGCTCGCATGCAGGCGGGCCGCGGGTGCCGTTCTCGGCCGGCGGATTTGGTGCTATGCTCCGCGCGGCTGGCGGAGGAGCGCATCATGAAGATCTTTCCACGAATCCTGCTGACGTTTGCGACACCGGTGCTGCTGCTTGGCGCGGTCACCGCGGCGAACGCCGACGGCCTCTGCGGTCCCGGTTGCCACACCAGCATTTTCGGCGCTTGCGTCGTCGATGGCTGGGAATCCGGCGCGCGGGTCTGGAATGAATGTCCGGTCACGACGCGCCCCCGCCCGCCCTGCGGCGGACCGGACTATGTCTGGAACCCGCGCAAGAAGGCCTGCTCTCCAAGGGTGAAGGACTGGCTCTGACGCGCGGCGTCGCGCGCGCAGCCTTGTGAGGCGCTTCACAAGCGCGGAACCTTCCCTGTGGTAACTTGCCGCGTACTTTACAATCATAGGGAGGCCGTCATGCAATTCCGTCAGTTCGTCCTGGCCGCGTCGCTCGTCGTCGCACCCATCGCATTCATCGGCAGCACACCGGTGAACGCGGCGCAGACCTGTCGCTGCACCGACATTCTCTTCCCGAGCGGCTCCTGCTCCCGCTATGGCAACTGCACCACGCTTGAAATGGTCGTCCCCGGCGGCTCCCCCAAACCGATCAGCAGCCTGAAGGCCTGTCCGGCGAAGAAGCAGCTCCTCGTCTGTGATTTCAACAGCTGCACCGTCACCTGCAGCCCCCCGAAGAGCGGTTAGTCGCCGCCCGCGCTACCTCTGCCTCTGCGCGAGGTAGAATCCGCACAGCACAATCACGAGACCTGCGGCCTGCAGCATCGTCGGCGGCTCGCCGAGCAGCAGCCATCCCGTGAGCAGCGTGAGCGCCGGCACACAGGCCGGAAACACGGCCGCGCGGGCGACGCCGAGGCGCTGGACCGAGACGGCAAAGAGATAAAGCGCCGCAGGGCCCGCAAGCACGCCCTGCGCCAGCGCCTGGATCGCGTTCTCGGTGAGGCCGATCGCGGCAATATGGGCAGGACCGACCGTCGCGATGTAGATCGGCAGCAGCAGCAACGACAGCACGTTGATGACGAGCGCGGCCGACACCGCCGAAACGCGCCAGTGCCGCAGCAGCGCCCCGAAGCCGGCGAACATCAAACCGGTCAGCACGAAGATCAGATCGCCCTGCACGCCGTCGATGCCGATATGGCCGATCGATTCCGCGCCGATCACGCCGAGGCCGCCAACGATGACGATCGCACCTGTCAGGCGTGAGACGGAGATCCGTTCTTTGAGGAACAGCGCAGCCAGCAACAGGCCGCCGAGGGTCGCGCAGGACGGCTGGATCACGCTGCCATGGCCGAGCGGCACGAACAGGAACCCGGTGTAGGAGATCAGCGACATCACGGGGCCGCCGAGCACCATCAGCGCAAGTCCCCTGCCCCAGCCGATGCCGCAGAGGTCCGAGATGCCTGCGCGCAAGACCAGCGGCAGGAAGGCGATGCCGGACCAGACGTAGCGATGCACCAGGAGATCGACCGGCGTGAATCCGACCTTCAGACCATGCCGCGTGCCGGCAAAGCCGAGCGCCCAGAACAGCGCGGCCGACAGCCCGCAGACAACGCCAAGCAGCGCCGGCGTCCGATCGTTCGTCTGAGTGAGAGCGTCAGCGCCGCTCGTCCGCTGATCCATGGGGCAGCCTTATGTCAGTGCGCGCATCGGCTCAACCCACGCGACTGCAGGGCTGGCACGCGATGGCCCGATCATCGCGGCTCCTCGCCAAACACCATGCGCCATCCCTTGCGCGTGTCCATGTATTCCCGCACCTCGCGGATGCAGTCGCCGGCCAGGGTGAACACAAAACAATATTCGTTCTCGTACGGCTTGCCGTCTGCAAGCGTCGCGCGCATCCGCTCCTCCACGATCACGACATCGCCATCGGCGTACACGCCGCGAAAGGCGATATCGATTGCGGAGAACATCCTGTGCATCTCCCCCGCAATGAAGCGCGCGATCTGCCTGGCGCCGACCATGTGGTCGGTGTGGTCGAGCGCAACCGCCGTGGCATTGCCTTTCGGCGCGATCCACTCGGCATCCTCGGTGAACAGCGCCACAATGCGATCCGCATCGCGTGAAGAAAAGGTTTTCCAGGCGTTGAGAACGATGTCCTTCGGGCTGGTCACGATGCGCTTCCTCGCTTGTGTTGGCGTGAGGGGCGCGTTCTAGGCCGGGACCTGGGCCGCGGCTCGCCACAATCGGACTCGGTCATCCCGCGGCGCTTTCGTCTGTGCCGGCATGCGTTATCATGCGCTCATGCTGAGTTTCGAGACCTGCAACGCCGCGCGGCTGCGCCGCGATCCCAAATATGACGGCCGTTTCTTCACCGCGGTGAAGACAATGGGAATCTATTGCCGTCCGGTCTGTCCGGCCAAGCACCCGCTGACGCGCAACGTCGCATATTATCCGACAGCGGCGGCGGCCGAGGCTGCCGGCTACCGCCCCTGCCTGCGCTGCCGCCCCGAGACCGCGCCGTTCTGCCCGGCCTGGAACGGCACCCGCGCGACGGTCGCGCGCGCGGTCAAGCTCATCAATGAGGGGGCGCTCGACGAGGATAACGTGGTGACGCTCGCGACACGGCTCGGCATCTCATCGCGCCATCTCGCACGGCTGTTCGAGCGCCATATCGGCGCAACACCGCAGCAGCTTGCCAAAACGCTCCGCGTCCAGCGCGCCAAGCGCCTGCTCGACAGCGGCGATCACACCATAACGGACATTGCGTTTCAGTCGGGCTTCGGTAGCCTGCGCCGCTTCAACGCCGCTTTCGCCGAGCTCTATGGCCGTTCGCCGTCTAGCCTGCGCGCAACGCGCAAGCGGAGCGTGGAGCCGTTCAGAAGAAGCCGGGGCTGAGATCGAGCCCATAGGTCAGGCTGAGCACGAATACGAACAGCGCGGCGGCTGCGAACATCGCGAGATGGCGAACAATGAACTCACGCGGCGAAGTGGCGGTAACAACGGCTTTCTGTGCAACGGGCATGACGGCTCCATTATCAAAAACGATTCTTGGCCGCCAATATGCGGCGCCCGCATCAAGCGCCGCGACCAGCAAAACAACTATTAAGCAGATCACACTCGTTTTGAACCGCGGTACACAAGTCGCGCGATGCGAGACAATTTTTTACTGAAGAATTCTCAGTCAGCGCATCGATAGGCAAACTGAGCCGGATCGCGCGCAGTGTGATTGATCACGCTGTCGACGACGGAGAAGAGACGACGCAAAAAAAGGCCGGGACAAGCCCGGCCATTGACGTCGTGAACGCTTTGCCACCGAGCTTTTAGCCCAGCGTAATGTCAGCTTACCGGGCGGAACCCGTGGTCACATTCGCAGTCTTCTGCTTGCGCGGCGTCAGCACACTGGCCTGGAGCGCCGTCATGCTGGTGGCAGGCGCCGTCACCTGCTGCTCGACATGGGTGGCACCGAGCACGCGGACCTGCACGGGGGACGCTGGAATGCCGTTAGCCTCGTAAGACGGCAACTCGGCAGCGAAGGTGGCAGTCGAGCCCGCAAGAGCGAGGACAGCAGCTGCGATCGACATCGTTTTCTTGTTCATGGTGATGCTCCAAAGAGAAGTTCGGAGCCCATGTAAGCCACATTTGCTGCATTGCGACATGTTTTACCGCAACGCAACATCACCAGCTTTGCATACCGGTATGCTTAACGCGAACGGTCTATTTCAATGCCGTCGCCAGGGATTGCAGCTTCGCGACGAGGTTGGTGCCGAGCGCATAAATCACCTCGATGATCGCAAGCGCGATGCCCGCTGCAATCAGGCCGTATTCGATCGCGGTGGCGCCGGATTCATCGGCCGCAAATTCAATCAACAGGCATTTCAATTTCACAAGCATGTCCTTCCCAGATCAACCGGACGTTGCCGGCACGGGAGGAATGCATCATCACAATCCAAGATTGAGTAAATCCGCACCATCCAATTTGATAGGCAAATGAAGCCGAATTTTCTGGTTTTTCCGCCCCCGGCGCGATGGGAACCTCCGGGAACCCGAGTTGCATTTGCGCAACACCGGCTTGAAAAGCCTGATTTGGGAGATTTGCGCCATTGCGCCGCCACATCATCCCTCAAACAATTGACGCGCCGCGTGCTTGGCTATGCAATCTGGTTCGTTCGCGAACCTTGGAGGCAGGGATCATGAATGATCGGCGGTCTCTTCTTGTTGCTGTTGCGTGCCCCTCGGCCGTGATGGTCGGCTGGCTGGCTCTGTCCCTTTCTGCTTATGCCCCGGCCTTGATCGAGAACAGCGGCGCTAATGCAGCCGCAGTTTCCCACGCGAAAGATCTCACCCGCCTCGAACTTGCCGACATCCCGCGTGCCGCAACGATCGACGATGGTATCGCGCTGACCGCCGACATCGCCGCCGCCGCGGCCGCGACACCGAGCGTAGCGCTGGTCGAAGCGCCGCCGCCCGAAGCCCCCGCTCCCGCCGTCCAACTCGCCTCGGCCGATCCGACCGAAGTGCTGCCTGTAGCGTCGCCCGCGCCTCAGGTCGCGCCCGAACCGGCCCCCGCCGCGAGCGAAGCTGCGGCCGTCACCAACGAAGCCGCGCCTGCCGTGAGTGAGGCTGCGCCCGCAGCGGAGCCCACAATCAAGCTCGCCTCCGCCGATCCCGGCGACGTCGTCCCACAGGACGCGCTGTCGCCCGCCGCGATCGCGAGCGGGCCCGTGGCCGAGAGCAAGGCCTCGCCGCCGGCCGACACGGTGGCCGTGCTCGATGAATGCTTCTCGATGGATGCCTGCGTCGATCGCTATCTCTGGGCGCTCTATCAGCGCACACCGAAGGAAGACTCGATCAAGGTCCAGGACCGCCGTGCCGTCACCATCAAGCGCAAGGGCAAGATGGTCACGGTGATGCGCAGCTTCACAAAACTCGTCGACGAGGATTTTGCCTGGAAAGACCCGAAGGCTGCCGAGCACGTTAACATGCCGCTGATGGATTACGTCATCGGCGGCATGGACAAGAGCTTCAAGCAGAAGCTGTTCCGCATGCTGCTCGCGGCGGAAGCCGCCGGACTCTCACCCGGAATCACAAGCGCGTTCCGTGACGACTATCGCCAGGAGATTGCGAGCGGCCTGAAGGCGGCGTCCAACCGCTCCTATCACGGCGGCAGCCTGCGCGGCGGCTACGGCCACGGCCTCGCGGCTGACATCGTCAGCACCCAGGGCAACAACCGTGCCCAGCGCTGGGCCTCGACGGAAGTGCTGTGGAAATGGGTCGACACCAACGGCAAGGCGCTCGGCATCGGCCGGCCCTATCTCGACCACGATCCGCCGCATGTCGGCCCGATCGATGGTCCGGAATATATTTCGAAGCGCGGCATCTCGACCGACCGCAAGGAAGCCGCCAACACCAAATCTAAAAAGGCGCGCGTTGCGGCCAGCGCCAAGTCATCAGTCAAGTCATCGGCCAAGCCATCGAAGGCGCAGGTTGCACGCGAGAAGAGCTCCGCAAAATCGCAAAAGTCGGCGCAATCGTCCGCGAAGCGGACGACCTGATCCCGATCTTAAGTGCCTGACGTAGGCAGCGGCACGAGACGCATCTCGGCTGATCCTGCTGCTTGCGTACGAACGAGCACGGCGAAAATAGTCCGGACAGCAAGCCGCACCGCCGCCTCGATCGCCGTGCCCTTGGCAAGATGCGCCGCGATCAGGCCGGTCAGGAGATCGCCGGTGCCATAGGGACGGATCGGCAAGCGCGGCGTTGCGAAGCGCGACAATCGGCCGTCGGCACACAGGATCGTCTCCACCTGCCCCGCCAACGTGTCCGCGAGCGTGCAGCCGGTGACGACGACATCTATCCGGCGTTGCCCGGCAAGCGCGGCCGCCGCGGCGCGCAGGCCCTCGGTATCAGCAGATTTGACGCCGGCGAGCAGCTCGAGCTCGAACTGGTTCGGCGTAATCACGTGCGCCGCCGGCACCAGCCGGCGCCGGACCACATCCAGAATTCCGTCGGCGACATAGACGCGACCGTCGTCGCCGATCACGGGATCGCAGAGATAGAGGAGCTTGGAATTGCGCGACAGCGCCCGCTCGACGAAATCGGCGACGACAACGGCATTGTCGGATGAGCCAAGATAGCCGGTGACGAGCACAGCGGCCTCATCGACGAGGCATCGTTCCTCGACGCCTCTCAGCAGATCGGCGATCAGTTCGGCGTCGAGCACCCGCCCGCGCAAGGTCGGATAGCGCGGATGGTTCGAGAGCAGCGTCGTCGGCACGGCGGCCACGTTGACGCCCTCCGCCTGCATGGCGTGAACCGCCGCGCTGTTGCCAACATGGCCGTGGACGACCTGGCTTTGAATCGAAATGACGAGCATGCGAGGGGTCCGTAGGATCAAAAACCTGTCGTGGCAAGCCTGGCGCGGACTCGATCTGAAAGGACGGTGCGCGAGGCTATCCCAACATCCCCGCGATCTCGAACGATATTGGCCCGCAAACGCAGATGTCAGGGATGACTTCCGCGGTACGCCAGCTCACCGAGATAGGCACAGAACATGTCGGCCAGCGCATCAGCGCGACGAGTGATCTCCGCCTCGCCGCGCGGTGTTTCCGAAAACCGTTTGCCAACCTCAGCCAACGTCGTCTTGATCAGCTCCCCGGCGAGTTCGCGCGTAGCCTCCGAGGCCTTTGGCAGCGCTTCGCGCATGAAAGCCGCGATAATGCCCTCGCCCGCCGCGCGCGCCTCCTGCGCCTCGGGCGCATCGCGATAAAGCGGCGCGGCATCGCTGAGGGCGCCGCGGATCGCGGCCTCCTCGCATTCCGAACGAATGAAGGCATGCACCAGCGCGCGCAGCCGCGCCGGCGGCGGCTGCGTCCTGTCAGCCAAAATGCCGCGCAGAAGCTCGCTCGTGCTGCGCCATTCGTCGCTTTGCAGACGGAACAGGATCGCCGCCTTGTTCGGAAAATATTGATAGAGCGAGCCGACGCTCACCCCGGCCCGCTCAGCCACCCGCGCGGTGGTGAAGCGTTGTGCGCCCTCCTTCGTCAGAACCTGAACCGCGGCGTCGAGAATGGCCGCAACGAGCTCGTTGGAGCGCGCCTGTTGCGGCTGTTTTCGTGAAGAAACTGAACGACTTCGACGACCAGCCATGGAGCGCCCGGGGAATGCGAATAGGAAATGCGACGAATTAGTCGTATTTCAATTCGCACGCAAGCACGCGCTCAGCCGTGAACCTCGGAGAGACCAAATGACCACCCCAACAATCACATCGCTTGCACCGCTGCTGCATCGTCTGTTCGACCAGGACGAAGCAGCTCGCGGCGACCTGCAAGCCGCCTTCGCCGATGTGACCGACGCCGACCGCGTCAGGATGATGCGAAGCAAGACCGGTTACCGCGACCTCTACGCACGCCTAAAGGACGCGCCGCTCGCCGTCTCGCGCGAGACCGGCAGCCTGCTGTACATGCTGGCGCGCAGTTCGCGCGCCCAGGCGATCGTCGAGTTCGGCACCTCGTTCGGCATCTCGGCCCTGCATCTGGCTGCAGCCTTGCGCGACAATGGTGGCGGGCGCCTCGTCACCAGCGAATTCGAACCATCCAAGGCCGCGCGGGCCCGCGAGAACCTCAGGGACGGCGGGCTGATTGATCTCGTCGAAATCCGCGAAGGCGATGCGCTGAAGACGCTGAGCGTCGATCTACCAGATCAGATCGACCTCGTGCTGCTCGACGGCGCCAAGGCGCTCTATCCTGATATCCTCGATCTGGTCGAAGACCGTTTGAGGCCGGGCGCAATCATCGTGGCCGACAACGCCGACGACAGCCCCGACTATTTGGCGCGCGTGCGCGCGCCCGGCAGCGGCTACATGTCCACACCCTTCGCAGAGGATGTCGAGCTGTCCGTGCGGATCCGTTAGGGCCGGATCGAACATATCGCGCATCCCGAAGCCGCCCGACGATCCGTCGTGCGGCGGTTTTGTGCCGTCGACCGCGCAAATCCCTCAGGTTTTGCCTTGTCGCAGGCCCGTCACTCACACGTGATAGTTGCTCCCGACAAAAGCCACGTTGCGCATGCTGAACATACCTACCGCGCGGTATCTTTCCGCACGCTCGAGATCGCCATGACGTCTGCTTTCACCTCCTATGCCGCACTAGCTCTCGCCATCGTGTTCGAGGTGACGGCATCGGTCTTTTTGCAGCAGTCCGCGCAGTTCACGCGGCCCTGGCCGACGCTGGCGATGGTGCTGTTCTATGTCGCCTCGTTCTATGCGCTGTCGGTCGCGATCCGGGTGATCCCCTTGAGCATCGCCTATGCGATCTGGGGCGGGGTCGGCATCATCCTGACCGCCACCGTCTCCTTCGTGCTGTTCCGCCAGATGCTGGACGCCGCAGCCTTCGCCGGCATCGCCCTGATCGTGTCGGGCGTCGTCGTCATCAACCTGTTCTCGCAGACCACAGCGCATTGATGCCTGCAAGCGCCTACACCCGCACCAAGCAGCCCGAGCAGGTGCGGCGCGCTTTGCTCGACTGCGCGGCTGATATCGCCACGGACCACGGCGTCTCCGGCATCACGGTCCAGGCGGTGGCGGCCGCTGCCGGCGTCACCAAGGGCGGGCTGTTTCACCATTTTGGCAGTAAGCAGGCGCTGATCGAAGGCCTGTTCGCCGATCTGCTCGGCCGCGTCGATGCCGAGATCGACGCCGCCATCGAGGCGGATCCGAATCCGCGTGGCAGTTTTACGCGCGCCTATGTGAATGCCGTCTTCACCGGAAAGGCCTTTGGCTTCACAACGCCCTGGGCGACGCTGAGCATGGTGGCCGTCACCGATCCGTCTTTGCGCCGGCTCTGGAACGAGTGGATGAAAGCGCGCCTGAAACGGCATCGCGCCACGGACGCAACACTGGGGCTCCAGATCGTCCGTCTCGCCGCCGATGGCGCCTGGCTGTCCTTCGTCACGACGGGACAGACCCGCATGAACGCCGACCTGCGCGCCGTGCATGACCGCCTGATCGCGCAGAGCTATCGGCGCCAGTAGTCGGGCGACTATTGGCCCTGCACAGCAGGCTTGGGCGGACGCGGTTTGGATTTCGCTGACTTGGGTCCGGGCTTCGCCGCAGGGCCCGGAGGCGGGGTGTCGACCGATACCAGATAGGCCGCGAGCGCCTTCGCCGTATCCGGGCCGGCCGAGTAATGATCCTGGAGGAACCAGGACAGCGTCAGAGTATAGCGCCCCTTGGCAAGCCCGCGCGGGCTGCGATGGCAGGCCGAGCAGCCGTCGGCGAAGAGCTTCTCGGGCGGTTTGCCCGCGTCGAGATTTTGCGCGGAGACGAACGGCGTCGCCAGCACTGCGGCAGCCGCAGCAACGGTCCCAAGAAACATCAGAGGCGCGATGACCTCGCGCCCCGGTCGAAATGGCGATCTCAATGTCGTCCCCTAGCCCGTCCTGCGGTCAAGCCGCCAGCAACTGATCGAATTCCGGCGGCGCGTAGTCCTTGCCGTCCTGATCGGTGATGACGACCCGCCACCCTTCGCTTGCCCAAACCTTCGCCTTCGCCACGATGAGCAATCGGCTCTCGCGGGCAAAACTGTACTTCTCATTGTCGCGTTCTGCGATCATCTTGTAGGCCAATGCGCATCCCCTTGCGTTGCCCTGCACCCGATCTCGTCGTGGCAGCGGCCTTTGGCGGCAATTCGCCGGGAGCGTGGCAATTTGGTGCCGTCCGCGGCAGCATTGTGAGCCGGCACCCGCCCCTTCGGAGCGGTTGCGCCTCGTCATGGACCGCATCTTGAATGTGATTTTGCTTGCCTGGAGCTGGTTGAAGGGCTCGCCTGCGATTGCGCAGGTGCAGGGCTGCCAGCCAGGCTCCGGCCTATCGCCGCCGCGACAGAACCGATAGCGCCCGGGATCCGCTCTAGTGGACGCGGATCACATGCGGCCGGCCGAGATCTATCAGACCCTGCACCGCCGACAAACGGTCGTCCAGGGCAGCAATGGTGAGCAACAAATTGTTGCGGCGCTCGTCGAGCATTCCCATCTCGGCTCCGGAGAGTTTTGTGCTCGCCCGCTCCTTGTGGATGCCGTCGAGGGATTTGCGCAAGCCGGCAATCAGGCCGGCCAGTTGCTTGGCCTCTCTCGTCATCGACCGCTTCGCGACACTTTGACGGCGCGACTCCGCCTGGTTCTGTCTCATCGTCATCATCCTCCCGTAGCCCCGCTGCCCCGAGTGGATGCTTACATCTTTGGATACACATCTTACGTTCGATGAAATCTGCCCGCGAAGAACCGTCTTAAATTGTACGCGCACGGAACTCGCGCCAACCCAAACAAGAAGCCCGGCGCGAGCGCCGGGCTTTCGTTGGCGAGCTTAGTGCTTTTCATGGCCGCCGGGCGCCCCACCACCATGCGGAGCGGCGTTGACGTGCGGAGCGCCGCCGCCGCCCGGATGCGGCATCGCGGCTGCCGGCGCAGGCGCAGCCGGACGCGGCGCTGGCATCTGCGCATGGGCATTCATCGGCGCGCCGTGGCTCACATTGGGCTGAGCCATATGCGGCATTGCGGGTCGCGCAGCGGGTGCGGCCGACATGCGCGGTGCTTCATGGACACGCGCCGTGGGCTGCGCGCGTAGCGCGGCACGGCTTGCCGCCTGTTGGTGCATCATGCGCGCCTGCGCATCGCGGGGATTGCGCGCCTGCACGGCGGTGCGCTCATTGACAAAGCGCTGGCTTCGTTCGGCGCGATTCCGATCGATGCCAACCGCAGCATCGCGCTTGGCGATGGCCGCATCATGCCGCACCGTCACGGCGTCGCGCCCGGAGACCGCGACATTGCCCTTGATGTTGTCTTTGGCGTGCGCATCGCGGCCCAACGCGACCGCAGCGTCGCGCGTCGCCGCACGGCCGATACGGGCGGCGTGCGGATCGATCGTCATCCGCGTCGCGAAGCGCTCATGCGAAGTCCAGTAGCTATTCCAGTAGGCATGGCGACGATACCAGGGACGTCCCTCGTAATAGCTCGACCAGTACGAGCTCAGCACGAAGGGAACGACCGGCACGTCGACCTCGTCGACATAGTCGGGGAGATAGACGTAGTGATTGCGGTAGAGATATTCGAGATATTGCGACGATACCCAGCCACGGTCGTCGGAGAAGCTCACGTCACACCAGGCGTTGCCGCGCAGGCAACCATGGATGTTGACGCGGGCGCCTTCGGGGACGCGATCAACCAGCGGAAAGCCCGCACCCGGGCCGGCGCGCAAGCCGGTCGAGACGGTGACGATCCCAGGGGCAGCCAGTGCGGCCGTCGGTGCAAGCAGCAATGCGGCAACTAAAGCGGTTCTCAGTCTCATGGCGAAGTCCTCCTCTGAGAGGCGGAACGCGCGAGCGGAAGAAAGCGTTCCGCTCGCAAGCGTCGCATCCGCCAAAAGAGTGAGATGCGCACCTTGCACTGAGTTCGATATTCATCCGCCGTTCATCGGCGGAGCATGCGTCAGGTCTTCTGCAACATGAAGCCGTCGAAATATGCCGACAGCGCAGCAAAATCATCGAGCGGCAGCACCTGCGCAACGTATTGATCCGGGCGCACCACGATCATGCAGCCGGCCTTCCGGTCGATGCCGCGCATGGCGAAGACGTCGTGGCCGCTTTTGAGATCGGGACAGAACATCTTTTCGTAGTCGAGCAGACCGTAGCGCCCCTTGCGTGGCAGCAACAGCGCGGGCATCGCTTGGATCGCAAGCTCGCGATGGTCCTGCTGAAACACCGCCCGCAGATCGATCACGGCATCGATGTCGGCGCCGGCAGGCGTGTATCGCTTCACCGGCGATTGCCTGGCTTCGGCAAGGAAACTGCAAAGCGCGCGAATGGCGGAACCGGCCGCGCTCGGATCTTCCGCGCCCGAGAACGCATAGATGCGGAAGCGTCCGTCCGCCTGCCCTGCGTGGCCAAGATGCACCGGCTTGGCATCGCCAAGCCGGATGACAGGCGCGGAATGGAAGCGCTTGCCGATGACGAAGCCTTTCGCGAGATGCTGATGCGAGGGCGCGGCAGTGAGGATCGACGGCGCGTAATGCGTCGCCGTGCCCGCCGTGTAGCGGCCATGCCTGACGAAATAATCCTGTGTCTTCGCTGCATTGGCGCCGCCGGCCTTCGCCGCCGAGGCCAAGATCCCGGCCCATTCACGATCGAAGTCGATCAGCTCCTTCGCCACTGCTTGCCGCTCGGCCGAATAGGAATGCAGCAGGCTTGGTGCGCTCTGCTTCCGCAGCACCGCCGCAAGCTTCCAGCCGAGATTGAAGGCGTCCTGCATCGAAACGTTCATGCCCTGCCCGGCCTTCGGGCTATGGGTGTGGCAGGCGTCCCCCGCAATGAAGATGCGCGGCTGCCGCGTCGCGATCTCGGCCTCAGGCACGTCGTCGAACTTGTCGGTCAGGCGCTGGCCGATCTCGTAGACCGACCACCAGGCGATCTCCTTCACCTCGAGCGTATGCGGCTTCAGGATCCGCTGCGCCTTCGCAATCACGTCTTCAGCCGTGATGTTGCGATTGGCGACGCGCTCGCCGACATCGAGTTTTGCCAGCTCGACATAGATGCGAACCATATAACCGCCCTCGCGCGGAATGATGAGAAGGCTGCCATCCGTCGCCGACTGGATCAGGGTCTTGAAGCGGATATCGGGGAAATCGGTGACCGCCAGCACATCCATCACGCCCCAGGCGTGGTTGGCGGAATCGCCATGCAGCTCGCGGCCGATCGATTTGCGCACCGTGCTGCGCGCGCCGTCGCAGCCGACGACGTAGCGCGCCTTGATGGTCTCGACCTTGCCTTCATTCGCCGCGTCGCTACGTTCAAGGCGCACGGTCACCGCGTGATCGTCGGGACCTGCGGCCGGATCGACCTGGAGGTCGAGCAGACGCCTGTCGTAATAGGGTTCGAGCTTGGCCGGTGATTTGCGCATGACGTCGAGAAAGCCGTCATGAATGCGCGCCTGGTTGAGAATGACGTGCGGGAATTCCGACAGCCCGTCCTCGACGTCCTGCACACGACCGCTGCGGACGATCTTCTCCGCTGCCTGCTCGTCCGGCTTCCAGAACGTCGTCTCGTTGACCCAATAGGCTTCCTTCAGCACGCGCTCGCTGAAGCCGAAGGCGTGGAACATCTCCATGGTGCGGCAGGCGATGCCGTCGGCCTGGCCGACCGCGAGTCGGCCCGGCTTCTGCTCGACGATGCAGGTTTTGATGTCGCCGAATTGGGCGAGCTGCGCCGCGAGCGTCAGGCCCGCAGGGCCACAGCCGACGATGAGGACATCGACCTCGCCAGGCACGGCGCCTGCGGCCCCTGGGACCTGCACGCGCTCTGCGGGATCGGCGATTTCAGGGTCGCCCGGCTGGAATCCGTTGAGATGGAATTGCATGCGCACCTCTCCCGTTGACGAGTTATTCGATATTGATCAGTATACTGACTATCAGTATACTCGTCAATGATCCGCCGCCGTCCCTGCCCTCATGGAGAATTCGGTGAAAGACAACAACGACATGCCCGGCCATCTGGCGCGGCGATTTCAACAGATCGCGGTGGCGGTATTTTTGGCCGAGGTCGGCGAAGCCGGCTTCGACCTCACCCCGGTGCAGTACGCGGCGCTCGCGACCATCAAGGCCAATCCGGGGCTCGACCAGGTCACGCTCGCCGGCCTGATCGCCTATGACCGCACCACCATCACCGGCGTGGTCGATCGGCTGGTGCAGAAGGGACTTGCCGAGCGCCGCGCCAGCCCCCGCGACCGTCGCGCCCGCGAGCTCGAGATCACCGACGAGGGCCGTCGCACGCTGCGCAAGATCACGCCGGCGGTTGAATCCGCCCAAGCGATCATGCTCCGCGGCCTCAGCGCGAGGGAAGGCGAGGAACTGATGAGGCTGCTGCGCAAGGCCATCGCCGCCGGCAATGACCTCAGCCGCGCCCCGTTGCGCGATATCAAGGCATGACCGGTTCCCGGATACGTAGATGTCGCAGGCCGGTGAAACCAGGAACTAACCTTCGGCTGCTACCGTCGCTGCCAATTCGGCGCTTAACGCGCGATTAACTTTGCCGGGTTGGAGTTTCGGATGTTCAGGTTCGTCCTTGCGATCGCAGTCATCGCGCTGTCCGCCGGCCATGCGCTCGCGAACGGGCACGGCGGCGGCGAAGCCCCTCCTCCGCCGAAGCCCGACGCGACGACCGCGCCCGCGAGGGTGATCCTGACCAAGCAGGGCCCCAAGCTCGTCGATCTCAAGGGCATGACCCTCTACACTTACGAGCGCGACACCACCGGCAAGACGTCGAACTGCAACGGCAAGTGCACCGAAAACTGGGTGCCACTCGCAGCAACCGCCGAAGCCAAGCCCATCGGCGACTTTACCGTGATCAACCGTGAGGACGGCAGCAAGATGTGGGCGTACCGCTATCGCCCGCTCTACACCTCACCGGCCGACAAGGCGCCGGGCGATGCCAACGGCAACGCCACGACGCTGCAATGGCGTATCGCCCGTCCCGACAATTAGGGCGCGAACGGCGTGGGTCCGCCGCCACTCGACGCGCCCGCAAGCTTGGCGTGGGCCACCGAATCGACCGAGGCGTAATTCACCTCGGGCGTCCAGTGCAGCGCCGCGTAGACGACCAGTCCGGCCAGGATCGATCCATAGAAACCGAGCGTGGCCAAACGCCACCGGCGCACGATGCGGCGATCGTTCTCATCAAATTGTTCAATGAAATTTTGCATGATGCCTCCAATGGCAACGAGCCATGGAGGCATAGCGCAACTGCAGCAAAACGCCTGTGAAGCAATTCACCTTTGCGGCGATCCCGTCGCCGGCCGCGCCATCAAGCTTCGGTGAAGCGACCGACGTGACAGGTCAGATCGGTTGCCTTATCCGCGCCAGCTCGACCTCGACTCGATCTGCGCGTTTTGTCCTGGCGGCAGCACCACGACAGTCGCGTTGAGCTTCACCCGGTCGAACAGATCGATCACATCCTCGTTGCGCATCCGGATGCAGCCCGACGAGATCGCCTGCCCGATATATTCCGGCTGGTTGGTACCGTGGATGCGGTAGAGCGTGTCCTTGTCGCCGACATAGAGATAGATGCCACGCGCACCCAGCGGATTGGCGGGGCCGCCGGGCACGCGCGCCGGATAGGGCCCCAATCGCGCCTGGATCTCGGGGGTCGGCACCCAGTCCGGCCATTCCGCCAGCCGGCCAACGCGCGCCACACCCGAGAAGGCCATCGCCTCCTCGCCGACCGCGACGCCATAGCGGATCGCCTTGCCGTCGGGCAGCACGTAATAGAGGTAGCGTGCATCGGTATCGACCAGGATGGTGCCCGGCTGCTCCTTGCGCGGATAATCGACGATGTGACGGAGATATTGCTCGGGCACATTCGCCTGGGCGTAAGGCGTGTGCGCGAGCAGCTGACGGTCGCGCGCCGTCATGCTCGCATCCGTCGATGGCGAGAGAGTCGTCTGCATGCAGCCGCCGAGCGGCAGCAACGCAGCAACGAACAAAACGAGGAGATATCTTGGCACCACCGGCCCCCCGATAGCGGATAGCAGCACCCCCAGCAGGCGCAGATGCTGCCCAAATCGTGCTGAAAACAAGGCAATGCGGAACACATGCCTGTGTTCCGCACATCAGGTTCCATCACCACATCTGGCAGAAGACGGTCGCGATGTCTCCACCGCCTCGCCTTGCTTTGGTCAAATCCGGCTGGACTCGTGGGGCAAAGAGTTCGGATGGGCTCAAGCAACAGATCGGCTCGCGCCAATGCGGACGACCATGGGGTCATAAGGAGCTGCAATGCTCGCGACGTTGAACAGCCGCCAGATCGTCGATGAGATCGTGAAGGACACGGTCAAGGACAACGATCCGCATGACGCGGTACAGATTTCGCCTGACGTGATCAAAGCGTCGCGCGTGGGCAGCGAGGCGCCGACGCTGGCACCGGAGTTCACGGCGCGTCCCGAGCCAAAATTCCCGCTGGAGCGGAAATTCGCGATCGAGCCGAAGTTCAGTCCCGTATCGGAGCCGCAAGCAGCCGCGCCCCAAGCAGTTGCACCTTCGGTCGACACCGCCGTCCGCGTCACCGCAAGCGACGATCGCATCGAGCCGAAGCGATCGGCCGCAGGCAAATGGCTCCGCGGCGCCTTCCTCACGTTCCTGTTTGCGGGCGGCAGTGCCGCCGCGACGATCGCCTGGGAGAAGCACGGCGACACTGCGACGCAGATGCTCGCCGAATGGACGCCGACCCTGGCGTCGCTGCTACCTTCGACGTCGCAGACAGCACCGGTTGCAGCCGCGCAGGCGGCACCGCCCGTCGCGCAGGATCAGACCGCTGATCAAACGGTGCTACCGCCCGCCCCGCCAGTTGCCACGGCCGCTGCCGCGCCCGCCGCGCCTGCAGCTACACAAACCGATGCTGCGCCTGCAGTGGAATCGATGACGCGCGACATCGCCGCGATGGCGCAGCAGATCGAGCAGCTCAAGGCCAACATCGCCGAGTTGAAGGCTGGTCAGGAACAGATGGTGCGCGAGATGGCGAAGTCGCCAGCGCCCAAGCCGATCGCCGAGGCGAAATCACCGGTCAATCCGCCCGCACGCGTGTCGGCGCTGCCGCCGCGCGCTCCGGCGCCGATGCCTGTTCGCAAACCGAAGCCCGTGGTGTCGCACACCTACGCGCCGGCTTACGCGCCCGCGCCCTTAGCACCTCCGCCGCCTTCGCAGGCTGCCGCGGTGCCGCCGCCACCGGTCGCGCCGCCGGTCGCGACGACACAAGCTGTTGCTGATGATGACGGACCCGTCGTGCGTCCGCCGATGCCGCTGCGCTAGAGCCGCATCCATCGACGACGCAAGCTGTCCGACTCGACGTGACGATGTGAGTCCGTGCGACTACGGTGATGCGCGAACGTGCGCAAAGAGAAAAGGCCGTCGGGATTTATGCCGCCGGCCTTCTCTTGCAGCTGCCGGTTCCCGGAGCCCGGTTCTGCTGCAATTCCATGCCTTATGATCAGGCTGTTATATTTAATAAAATCTTAAAGCACCCGAACGTTGCACATCATTTCTGCGCCATACGCACAGAGATTGCGCGCTCCGTTCATCGGTTGGAGATCGACTCAGTGCTACGATCCAGCATGTGTCGAAGACTTCCGTTGAAGCCTTCCTGTGAAGATCTGGGTCGTCACACCGGGGAATTCGGATGCCTTACTATTCCTTCGATCTCGTTGACGGTGAAGAGTTCAAGAACCAGGGCGGTATCATCCTCGAAGACATCGAGGTCGCCTCTGATCGTGCCGTTCAACTCGCAAGCGAGCTGTCGCAGGTGAAGCCTGAGCTGCAGCGGAAAGGTTGCTCGGTGCGCGTCACCGATCGCGATCATAAAGAGGTCTATCGCACGCCGCTCGATCCCGTGCCGGCCTGGCGGCGCTAAGCGCCTGCACCGCACGAACAGGCAACAATCGCGCCCCGCCACCATTGCGGAGCGGCCCTCAGGACGCTAGCCTCCTCAAAAAACGAGGAGGACCTAGGGATGCGCGCCCCTTTTCTGATGGCAGGCCTGTTGCTGATCGCAGCTCCAGCCCAGGCGGCTGACGACCACACCCGCTCGAACTATGTGACGATGGTCTTGCAGGCCTTCGCCGCCAAGGTCGAGTGCCCTGGTACGGACGTGGTCTATCAGGATCTGGTGCAGAAGGCTCAGCAGATGCAACTGCCCGACGGCACCACCGAGCAGGTGCGCAAGGCCATTGCCTGGATGCACACCGGCGGCAAGATGGGCGAGAAGCAGGCCGACGACATCATGGCGGAGGTCGCGGTCGCAACCCAGACGACCGACCTCGACCAGCGCCGGCTCGGCATGAGCAATTGGTGCGAAAAGCAGAAGACCAGCCTCGCCGGTCTGATCCGCAGCAAGGGCGGCTAGGCCTAGCTTGGCCGTTAAGCACGCCGCGGCGGAACCGACGCTCCGGCCCATAATCGTCACATTCCTGGCCAGCATGCGGGTCGTATTCAACTCGGAGAACCCCATGCGGATACCTCATCTTGTCTTCGCCGGTGCGCTCGCGGTGAGCGCCGTGCTGGCAGCGCCAGCGCTGGCGAGAAATGCCGACGCCCAGAAGGGCGAGGACAAGGCGGCCTCTTCGTCCTGCAGCGCCTATCAGCAGGGGCCGGATGGATCCTGGGAGCAGCTTCCCTGCAAGGAGACCGGCGAGCGGGCGCAGCCGCAGACCCAGCACAAGCCGTTGCCGCAAGGCGCCGAGCAGGGCGAGCGCTGAGCTGCCGATCCTAGGGGAACCCGGCCGGTTCCGGTCGGGTTAAGGTGGACGGCTTGCCGCGGGGCCCCCGCCCAATAGAATGCGTGGACAGGCTGGAGAGCTGTCCTGGAAACGCCAACCCCGCGAGCGCTTGTGGATTCGATCGAGTTTGAGGACCTGCAACGCCGCCTGAAGGCGCTTGAGGAGGAAAACACACGCCTCAAGGCCCAGCGGATCGCCGTGGTCAGCGAGCGCCAGAAGGTCGAATCCGCCCTCGCCGAAAGCGAGGAGCGCTATCGAACGCTGTTCAACTCGATCGACGAAGGCTTTTGCATCATCGAGTTCTTCGACGGTCCTCATGGTCCGCTCAGCGATTACGTCCATGTCGAGGCCAATCCCGCCTACACCCAGCATGCGGGCATTCCCAACGTGGTCGGCCAGAAGGTCCGCGAGATGGTCCCGGATGAAGCCGACGGCTGGGTCGAGCTTTACGGCGGCGTCCTGCGTACCGGCCTCCCGATCCGCTTCGAGCGCGAGCTGGTCGCGACCGGCCGCCACCTCGAGCTCGCCGCCTTCCGGGTTGAACCAGCCAGCCGCAAGCAGGTCGCCGTGCTTTTCCAGGACATCACCAAGCGCAAGCGCGCCGAAGAGGCGCTGCAGCAGCTCAACGAAACGCTGGAGGCGCGGGTGGTCGCGGCGCTGGCCGAACGCAAGCTCATGGCCGACATCGTCGAGGGCACCAACGCCTTCGTGCAGGTCGTCGACCCCAACTTCCGCTGGCTTGCGATCAACAGCGCCTCTGCCCACGAATTTCACCGTATTTTCGGTACCATGCCGAAGGTCGGTGACAACATGCTTGAACTGCTTGAGGATCAACCGGAGCAGCTGCAAAGCTATCAAGGCCGTCTGGTCCAGGGCCCTTGCGGGCGAGGAATTCGTCGAAATCGGCGAGTTCGGCGACCCGGGCCGCGCCCGCAGATCCTACGAGATGCGTTTCAATTGCCTGCGCGATGGCGACGGTCAGCTGATCGGTGCCTACCAGTTTGTCTATGACGTCACCGAACGCCTGCGGGAGCAGGAGCGATTGCGTCAGGCCGAGGAGGCGTTGCGCCAGTCGCAGAAGATGGAAGCTGTCGGCCAGCTCACCGGCGGCATCGCCCACGACTTCAACAATCTGCTCACCGGCATCACCGGCTCGCTCGAACTGCTTCAGACACGGATCGGCCAGGGCCGCATTAAGGAGATCGACCGCTATGTGAACGCAGCGCAAGGCGCCGCCAAGCGCGCGGCCGCGCTGACCCACCGCCTGCTCGCCTTTTCGCGTCGGCAGACGCTCGATCCCAGGCCGACGGACCTGAACCGGCTCGTGATGGGTATGGAGGAATTGATCCGCCGCACCGTCGGTCCCGAGATCGCCTTGGAGGTCGTCACATCAGGCGGATTGTGGGCCACGTTGATCGATGCCTCGCAGCTCGAGAACGCGCTCCTGAATCTCTGTATCAATGCCCGTGATGCCATGCCGGGTGGCGGCCGCATCACCATCGAGACCGCCAATCGCTGGCTCGACGAACATGGCGCGGGCGAGCGCGATCTCGAGCCCGGGCAATATGTCTCGCTCTGCGTCACCGACACCGGCATCGGCATGCCCGCCGAGGTGATCGAGCGCGCTTTCGATCCGTTCTTCACCACCAAGCCGATCGGCCAGGGCACCGGCCTCGGCCTCTCCATGGTCTACGGCTTCGTGCGCCAGTCCGGCGGACAGGTGCGGATCTATTCCGAGGTCGGCCAGGGCACGACCATGTGCCTCTATCTGCCACGGCATTACGGCAAGGACGATGACAAACCGTCTCTGCTCGCCAGCAAGACCTCAGAGCGCCCGCAGGCGAGCCACACCATCCTGATCGTCGACGACGAGCCGTCGATCCGGATGCTGCTGACGGACGCGCTGGAAGAGATCGGTTTCAGCGTGATCGAGGCCCATGACGGCCCGACCGGACTAAGGATGCTGCAATCGGATGCGACGATCGACCTGCTCGTCACCGATGTCGGCCTTCCCGGCGGCATGAACGGCCGCCAGCTCGCGGATGCGGCGCGTCTCACGCGTCCGGAGCTGAAAGTTCTGTTCATCACCGGCTATGCGGAGAACGCCATCATCGGCAACGGACAGCTCGCGCCCGGCATGCAGGTGCTGACAAAGCCATTCGTGGTCGAGGCGCTGGCGAGCCGCGTCCTCGACATGATCAACGACGGAACCGGAAAGACCTGACGGCGCTCAGCTGTGGGCCGGGCCCCGCATGATCTTCATGGCATCGGCGATGTGACGCCATTCCTTGGCCTCGTCAGCCTCCCCACGCCCCTCGCAGGCCTGCGCCTGTTCGGCAGCCTTGGCAATCGCCGCGAAACCATGCTGTTCCAGCATCTGCCGGGCGACGGTGTGAACCTGGACCTCGGACATCATGGGCGTTCTCCCGTTATGAGGACACCGCAGCGCCCGGCTCGGCGCTCCGCGGTTTGGTGACAACGACCGAATAGCGCGTCTCGTTCCGCTCATCTGCAAACGACGAAGGCGGCCCGCTGTGCCCAGCGGACCGCCTTCTCACCCACCCCAAATCGGGAGCGGCGTCGGCGGGGCACCCCTACCCGACCGCCACTTTCTTGCGCTCGAAATCGTTGGGCACCTCAATGTCGACCTCGAGGGTCGAGACCTCGTCGCCGCGCTCGAGCCGTACGATCACTTTGGTCGGATCCAGCATCACGTGCTTGGAGACGACGGCCAAAATTTCCTCACGCAGCACACCGAGCAGATCGGGTTGGCCGCGCATTCCGCGTTCATGGGCAAGCAGAATCTGCAACCGTTCGCGAGCGACGGGTGCGGATGCCTTGTTGCCGCGGAGAAGCCGGAGCAGACCCATGCTCATGCAGCCCTCCGTCGCAGCAATCGATCCATGAAGCCCTTGCGCTCAACAGGCACCTGCATGGCGATGGTCTCGCCGCACAGCCTGCGCGCCGCGTCGATATAGGCTCGCGCGGGTGCGCCTTCGGCGTTCGACAGCGTCACTGGCGTGCCGACATTGGAGGCGCGCAGCACGTCCTGGCTCTCCGGGATGATGCCGAGCAAGGGCGTTGCGAGGATTTCCAGGATGTCGTCGATAGTCAGCATCTCGCCGCGCGCCGCGCGCGAGGGATCGTAGCGGGTGATGAGAATGTGCTTCTCGACCCGTTCGCCCTTCTCGGCCCGCACGGTCTTGGAATCCAGCATGCCGATGATGCGATCGGAATCGCGCACCGAGGACACTTCCGGATTGGTGACGATCACGGCCTCATCGGCAAAGCGCATCGCCATGGAGGCGCCGCGCTCGATGCCGGCCGGGCTGTCGCAGATTACCCAGTCGAAGCGGCTGCGCAAATCGGCGATGACCTTGCCGACCCCCTCTTCCGTGAGCGCATCCTTGTCGCGGGTTTGCGAGGCCGGCAGCAGCCAGAGATTCTCCAGCCGCTTGTCCTTGATCAGCGCCTGCGGCAGCTTTGCCACGCCCTGCACCACGTTGATGAGGTCGAACACCACGCGGCGTTCGGCGCCCATCACGAGGTCGAGGTTGCGCAAGCCGACGTCGAAATCGACGACGACGACCTTGTCGCCGCGTTGCGCCAGCGCAGCTCCCAACGCGGCGGTCGTGGTCGTCTTGCCGACGCCGCCCTTGCCTGATGTCACGACCAGTACCTTGGCCATTTCAAATATCTCCTTCTGGTCAGTTCAGCGCAGTAATTCGCATGGTGTTGCCTTGCAGCCAGGCCTGGGCCGGCTTGCCGCGCAAGGCGCTGTCGATGTCGTCCGCAGTTTGATAAAATCCATCAATTGCAAGCAGTTCGGCCTCGATCTTCTGGCAATAGATGCGCGCGCTCGTGTGTCCGTTAACGCCCGCCATGGCGCGGCCGCGCAGCGCGCCGTAGATATGGATGGATCCGCCGGCGACGACCTCGGCGCCGGAGCCGACCGAGCCCAGAATGGTGACGTCGCCTTCCGGAAAGATCACGGTCTGGCCGGAGCGCACGGGGCTCTCAAGCAGCAGCGAGGTCGGCCTGCTCTCGGCCTTGGCCTCCGGCTTCTTCGGGGCCGTCGGTTCGATCACGCAGCTGCGCCCGCCCGACAGCAGCGGCGGCATCGACGGGGTCAGCCTGCCCTCGTCCACGCCCTCGATGCCGAGCACGCGGATGTTGCGGTCCTGCAGGCTGGTGAGCAGATGGCCGATGCCGGCTTGGCTGAGATCGACCGAGGACAGGTCGATCACCACAGGCCGTCCGGCGAAGAAGCCCGGCGAGCGCGCGATGGTGGTGTCGATCTCCTGGAGCCAGTCCTGGATCGGAACCGTCGGCACGAACACGAAGGCCACGTAGGAGCGACCGCGCAGGCGCACCATTTGGCGTTGGACTTTTGCTGCAGCCTCCATAGCGGCCGACTCGTTCCCTGTTATTGAATGGTTAACGATGCCGTCGATATGGTTAATGGCCGGTTAATTTCTCCGTGGGGTTACGTGGTACACCCGAACTGTCATCGCCCGCGAAGGCGGGCGATCCAGTACTCCGAGACGGTTTTGGGTCAATCGATAGGCCGCGGCGTACTGGATGCCCCGCCTGCGCGGGGCATGACTCTGGATTATGAGGCAAGCGCTTTCGTCGACAGCCCCTACTTCTTCACCTTGCTCGCATCCATCTTGATGGCGGGGTCGAGCATCTTGGTCGTGAACGCTGTGGTCACGTCGAACGGCTTTTCCATGCCGAGATAGGTCTGGACCAGCTCGTAATCCTTCTTCATCCGCTCGCCGTCGATCCAGCCCAGGCCCTTGGTCGTGGTGAACTCGTCCGTCATCAGAAACTTGATGCGCTCCCACTGGCGTTCCTGGTTCTCCTTGTCGAGACCGGAGACCTGGTCGAGCAGCGCCTTCAGGCATGGCGTGACGTCGGCAACGCAGGCGGCAAAGGCCTTCTGCGAGATGCGCACGAAATCCTCGACGAGCTTCGGGTTCTTCTGCAAATACGCGCCGTTGACGATCAGCGAATTGCCGTAAGGGTTGAGGCCGATGTCCTTCCAGTTGACGTAGCCGAGGTCCGGCCCGAACTCGATCACCTTCAGATCGTGCTCGTTGTAGAAGTCGCTGATGATGTCGACCGTGTGGCTCTTCAACGCTGCGATCTTGGCGGTCGGACCGATATTGACGAAGCTGACGGAGTCAGGCGCGAGACCCGCCGCCTTCGCGAACGCAGGCCACATCACGCGCGAGGCATCGCCGGGCGGATTGCCGATCTTGTGGCCGGCAAAGTCCTTCGCGCCGTTCACGCCATAGCTCTTCAGCCAGTAGAAGGTCTGGCCGGTATTTGCGTAAATGCTCATCAGGGCGACATCGTCGGCGCCCTTGCTCTTGGCGACCAGCATGGTGGCGAGATCGGCGATGCCGAACGGTGAGCCGCCGGAGCCGACCTTGGCGGCGGAGACGCCGGAGCCCTTGCCGACCTCGATGGTGAGGTCGATGCCAGCCTTCTCGTACCAGCCTTGCGCCTTGGCATAGTAGAACGGCGAATGATCGGCGGTCGGCGTCCAGTTCAGGATCAGGTTGACCGCCTCGCCCGCACCTGCCGGGGCCACCGGCAATCCGAGCATCAGGGTTACGATCGCAGCCTGCAAACGCTTCATCGTACTCTCCTCATTCCCGCGACCCGGCTTGTCGCTCCCGCCATGTCCGGTTACCAATGCAACAAGCCCGTCCTCAACTTGTCAACTGTTTGGTTGGAAATGCCCGCAAAACGCTCAGGCGACACCGTGCCGCAGCGCCGCGACCCCGTCGCTACCCGCAAGAAACTGCTCACCGCGGCACGCCAGGAGTTCGCCCGGCACGGTTTTGCGGGCGCCCGCGTCGACGAGATCGCCGAGCGCGCCGGCGTCAACAAGCAGCTGGTCTACCATTACTTTGGCGACAAGGACGCGCTCTACCTCGCCGTACTCGAATGGGTCTATGAGGACATCCGCGAACAGGAGCGCAGGCTCAATCTCGAAGGCCTGCCGCCGGACAAGGCGATCCGCCGGCTGATCGAGGCCTCGTTCGACCATCTGGCCGCCAACCCTGATTTCATCGTACTTTTGAACGATGAGAACCGCGGCGGCGCCCGCCATGTCCGCGGTTCGACGCGGCTGGAGGCGATGCATTCGCCGCTGGTCAAGAGCGTCTCGCACATCCTCCATGAGGGCGTGCGCTCAGGGATGTTCCGCAAGGGGATCGACCCCATCCAGCTCTACATCTCCATTGCGGGCCTCTCCTATTTCTTCTTCTCCAATACGCCGACGCTGTCGGCGATCTTCGGCAAGGACCTGTCGAGCCGTACGGCCCGGCGCGCGCGCCGCCGGCATGTCGCCGATCTGGTGCTGCAATCGCTCCGGCCGTAATCAACCAGCTGGTTGAAACTTGCCCCGCGGACGGTTAGGTTCGGCTTGCGGCAGCGAGGCCGAAGCAATAGGGAGCGGATGGTGGCAGGTGGCGGAGCAAGGCCGGCGCGCAGCTTTGCGATCGTCCTGATCGTGCACCTCGCCGTGCTCGTGCTCTGGCAGGTCGCGGTCGACGCCTTCCACGTGCCGAAATTCATCCTTCCCTCGCCGCTTGCGACGGTGCAGACGCTGGGAACCGCCAGCTACGCCTGGGGCGCCAATACGCTGGTGACGGCGATCGAGATCCTCGGCGGCTTCGCGCTCGGCGCCGTCGTCGGCGTCGCGCTCGCCGTGATCTTCAGCTGGGCGCCGCTGGTGAGCCTGGTGCTGCTTCCGCTGTTCGTGACGCTGAACATGATCCCGAAGGTCGCGCTGGGACCGCTCTTCATCGTCTGGTTTTCGTACGGCATCCTGCCGAACATCCTGATCGCCTTCAGCATCTGCTTCTTCCCGATCCTGCTCACCACCGCGCGGGGCCTGCGCGAGGTCGAGCCCGACCTGCTCGATCTCGTCAAATCGCTGCGCGGGTCGCGCTGGACGCTGTTCCGCAAGATCCAGCTGCCGGGCTCCCTGCCTTACGTGTTCTCCGGCATGAAGGTCGGCGCCATCCTCGCGGTCGCCGGCGCGATCGTCGGCGAGTTCATCGCCTCCGAGCGCGGGCTCGGCTACCTCATGATCCAGGTGCAGTCCTCGCTCGACACGCCCGCGATGGTCATGGCCGTCGTGCTGCTGACGCTGCTCGGCGTGGCCCTCTACGGCCTGGTGCTCGCCCTCGAACACATGTTCGTCGTCGGCGACGCAAGACAAACCTGAGACGGCAAGCCTAACGAAGGACCGATCGATGCTGCTCACCCGCCAGACGCTGCCGAAGACCATTCCTGACATCGCAGCCCTCGACGATCTGCTGTGCCGGCCGACGCAGGCGCTGATCGATGACCTCAAGAAGGTCGAGGGCGACATCATGGTCCTCGGCGTCGCCGGCAAGATGGGCCCGACGCTGGCGGGGCTGGCGAAGGCTGCGGCGCCGGATCGCCGCGTCATCGGTGTGGCGCGCTTTAGCGAGGCCGGCATCAAGGACTGGCTGCACGCGCGCGGCGTCGAGACCATCAATTGCGACCTCCTGGACGAGACCGCGATCAAGGCGCTGCCGAAGGCGCCCAACATCGTCTTCATGGCCGGCCGCAAGTTCGGCGCCGAGGGCGATCTGTCGCTGACCTGGGCAATGAATGCGCATGTCCCGGCGCTGGTGGCGCAGGCCTTCCCGTCATCGCGGATCGTGGCGTTCTCGACCGGCTGCGTCTATCCGTTCGTGCCGGTCGACGGCAAAGGCTCCACCGAAGAGATGGCGCCGAACCCGCCCGGCGAATACGCCCAATCCTGCGTCGGGCGCGAACGCATGTTCGAGTATTTCTCGCACAAGTTCGGCACGCCCGGACGGCTGTTCCGGCTCAATTACGCGATCGACATGCGCTACGGCGTGCTGCACGACATTGCCACGAAGGTGCTCACGGGCACGCCGATCGATGTCAGCCTTGGCCATGTCAATTTCATCTGGCAGGGCGATGCCTCCGCGCAGGCGCTGCGGTGTCTGGCCCATTGCACGGCGCCGACCTCGCCGATCAATGTCAGCGGGCACGAGATCCTTGCTGTGCGCGACCTCGCCACGAAGTTCGGTGCAAGGTTCGGCCGTGCGCCAGCGCTGATGGGCAAGGAAGAGCCGACCGCCTGGCTCACCGACACGTCCAAATCAGTCGAGCTGTTCGGCCCGCCGGTCGTCGACACCGAGCAGCTGATTGCCTGGACGGCCGACTGGGTCTCCCGCGCCATGCCGAGCCTCGGCAAGCCGACCAAATACGAGGTGCGCGATGGCCGTTACTGACGGGCTGCCCGTCATCAAGCTCGGCGTCGAGGATGCGATCGCCGGGCTGGTACTGTCGACGGAAGCGAAGTGGAACCAGACCGAAGAGGATTGGCGCGTCTTCCTGCACGAGGGCGTCGTGTTCGGCATCCGCAACGGCCCACTGCTTGTCGCTACCGCTGCGCTGCTGCCCTACTCCGGCAACAACGCCTGGATCAGCATGGTGCTGGTGACATCGAGCCATCGCCGGCGCGGCCTCGCAACGCGCCTGGTCGACGCCTGCCTTGAAACCGCACGCAAGAACGGATTGACCAGCTGGCTCGATGCGACGCCCGAGGGCGCTGCCGTCTACGGGCCGCTCGGCTTTACCCCGACGCTGCAACTGCGGCGATTGAAATTGGTCATGCCGCCGCGCCTCCCCACGCCACCGCCGCCGGCCGCATCGCTCGATACGCTGCGCACGCGGGACCTGCGCGCCACCGGTTTCGACCGCAGCGCCCTCCTCACCGCCTTTGCGCAGCGCTCCGGCTCGCGCATCGTCGCCTCGCACGGCGCGATCGCGCTGATCCGCGACGGCAGGACCGCGCGCCATATCGGCCCCCTGTTTGCGGACAATGCCGCCGACGCGCTGGCGCTGGTTCACGCGATCGCGCGATCCGAGAACGCACCGCTGCTGATCGACGTGGTCGCCCCGCAGGCCGCGTTCCTGGAAGGATTGATCGCCTCGGGCTGGACCATCGAACGACCGTTCCAGCGCATGCGGCTCGGCCCCGCCACATCAGCGGGCGATGAAATGCCGTTCGCCGTTGCCGGCCCTGAATTCGGATAGGACATCATGCACCACAGCCAGATCAACAGCGACATCCGCAAGCTGATTGCCGAAGGCACCGTGCTGCCGGCGCATCCGCTCGCCCTCACCGCCGAGCGCCAGCTCGACAAGAGACATCAGCGCGCGCTGACGCGCTACTACATCGACGCCGGCTCCGGCGGTCTCGCGGTCGGCGTCCACACCACGCAGTTCGCGATCCGCGATGTCGGCCTCTACCGACCCGTGCTGGAGCTTGCCGCCGAGACGGCAGCAAACTGGACCAGGCGGCCGCTGGCGATGGTCGCGGGCCTTGCTGGTCCAACAAAGCAGGCCGTCACTGAGGCCCGCACGGCACGCGACATCGGCTATCACGCCGGCCTGCTCAGCCTCGCCGCAATGAAGGGCGCTTCCGAGGACGAGATCATCGCGCATTGCACGGCGGTCGCCGTCGAAATCCCGCTGGTCGGCTTCTACCTCCAGCCGGCCGTCGGCGGCGTCATCCTGTCGAGCCGGTTCTGGCAGCGCTTTGCCTCCATCGACAATGTCATCGCCATCAAGATCGCGCCGTTCAACCGCTATCGCACCCTCGACGTGCTGCGTGGCGTCGCCGCCGCCGGCGCGCTCGACCGCGTCGCGCTCTACACCGGCAACGACGACCACATCCTGCTCGATCTGATGCTGCCATTCGACCTGCGCGACAAGGGCGTCACCACGCGCACCTATTTCAAGGGCGGTCTTCTCGGCCATTGGTCGGTGTGGACGGCGAGCGCCATCAAGCAGTTCGAGCGCTGCAGACAGGCGCGACACAAGGACAGCGTGCCGGCCGATCTGCTCGCGCTCGATGCCCGCGTCACCGACTGCAACGGCGCCTTCTTCGACGTCGCCAACAATTTCCACGGCTGCATCGCCGGCTGTCACGAGGTGCTGCGGCGTCAGGGCCTGATGCGGGGCCTATGGTGCCTCGATCCGAACGAGGGCCTCAGCCCCGGCCAGAAGGAGGAGATCGATCGCGTCACGCGCGAGCATGCCGACCTCAGCGACGATTCCTTCGTCGCTGCCAATTTGAGCAAATGGCTGGCATGAGCCCAAAGCCCTTCATCAGCCTGCAAGGCGTTCGGAAGATCTACCGCAGCGGCGGTGGCGAATTCCTGGCGGTGTCCGACGTCACGATGGACGTGCAGGAAGGTGAACTGGTCTCGCTGGTCGGCCCGTCCGGCTGCGGCAAGACCACGGTGATGAAGATTCTGGCGGGCTTGCACAAGGCCGATGGCGGCACGGTCACGATCGGCAATGCCGACAGCCCGTTCGATCCGAGCCGCGACATCGGCATGGTGTTTCAGCAAGCGTTGCTGCTGAAATGGCGCACCGTCCTGGACAATGTGCTGCTGCCCGCCGAGATCGTGGGACTGCCGATCAAGGCCGCACGCGAGCGGGCGCGCGACCTGCTCAAGCTGGTCGGACTTGCCGGCTATGAAGAGAAATATCCGCGCGAGCTTTCCGGCGGCATGCAGCAGCGCACCGCCATTGCGCGTGCCTTCATCCACGATCCAAAGCTGATCCTGATGGACGAGCCGTTCGGCGCGCTGGACGCACTGACGCGCGAGCAGATGAATCTGGAGATGCTGCGGATCTGGCGCGAGAGCGGCAAGACCATCGTCTTCGTCACGCATTCGATCCAGGAAGCCGTGTTCCTGTCCTCGCACTGCGCTGTGCTGACCGCGGGCCCCGCGAAGATGGCCGATTACTTCCCGATCGACCTGCCCTTCCCGCGCGACCTGCCGCTGAAAACGACGGATGCGTTCGGCGCCTATGCAAGACGCATCTATGCGAAGCTGGGGTTGGGGGCGGCCTAAGCCGCACGACAGATCTCGTAGGGTGGGCAAAGCGAAGCGTGCCCACCAACTCCATCGATCTATCGTAAAGATGGTGGGCACGGCGCAAGAGCGCCTTTGCCCACCCTACGAGAGCCGGGCGCGACGCAAACACCGCCGCCCTCCTCACAATCAGCTCTTGTTGCGCATCTTGCCGAGCAGATAATTGTCGTAATAATTCTCCGCGATCTGCGTGTAGAACAGCAGCTCCTTCATATACGCATCGTGGCTGTCCTTGGTGCGCTTGAACAGGTCGCTCTTGGCGGCGAGCTCGTTCAGATGATCCTGGGTCGCGCTGTAGCAGGCTTCCATCACTGGCTGCGGAAACGCTTTCAGTTCCGCGCCGTTGGCGATCAGGCGCTTCAGCGCGGCCGGATTGACGCTGTCATACTTCTCCAGCATCCAGGCTCCGGCAGCCGAGGCCGCCTGGTTGACGATGGCCTGGTACTGCTTGGGCAGGCTCGCCCATTTCTCGTCATTGACGATCATGTGCAGCATCGCGCCGCCTTCCCACCAACCGGGGAAGTAGTAGTATTTGGCGACCTTCTGGAAGCCGAGCTTCTCGTCATCGTAGGGACCGACGAATTCAGCGGCATCGATCGAGCCCTTCTCCAGCGCCGCATAGACGTCGCCGCCGGCAAGCTGCTGCGGCACGATGCCGAGCCGCGCCAGCACGTGGCCACCCATGCCGGCGATGCGGAATTTGAGGCCCTTGAGATCGTCGACGGTCTTGATCTCCTTGCGGAACCAGCCGCCCATCTGGGTGCCGGAATTGCCGCAGAGGATGGCGTGGGCCTTGAAGGGCTTGAGAGCCTCGTCGGCGAGCTCAGCGCCACCACCAAAGTACCACCACGATTCCTGATGGCGGTGATTCATGCCGAACGGCACGCCGGTGGCGTAGGCCAGCGCCGGCTCCTTGCCGATGTAGAAATAGAGCGGCGTCTGCGCCATCTCGACCGAGGCGACGCTGACGGCATCGAGCGCCTGCAGGCCCGGAACGAGCTCGCCGGCGGCAAAGGTCTGGATCTGGAATTTGTTGTCGGTGGCCTCGGCAACATATTTCGCAAAGGTCTGCGCCGTGCCGTAGATGGTGTCGAGCGACTTCGGGAAGCTCGAGGTCAGGCGCCATTTGATCTCGGGCGCGCCTTGCGCGATCGCGGGGGCAGCCACCAGCGTCGTCGCGCCGGCGACCGCGCCTCCCTTAAGGAATGTACGGCGTTTCATGTTGGGCTCTCTCCCTCTGAATCAGGCTTGAAATGGATGGCGTAATCCACCGTCTTCGCGGACCGTTTGCCCGTTCCTGCCATGCAGTTCAAGCCATGATAAAGGAGGGGCGACTTGCCAAATCGCCGCGTTGCGGATCGCTCAGGCGTCCTCGACAAAGATCGACAGGGCCTGGCGCAATTCCTTGTAGGCGCGCGGTCCGATCTTGGCCGCCAGCGCCTTGTCGCTCTCGGCAGCCGCCGGCCTGAGCCGGGCGAGCAACGCGATACCGGCCTCGGTCAGATAGAGCACGTAGTAGCGGCGGTTGACCGCCGACGCGGTACGCCGCACCAGGCCGCGGCTCTCCAGATGATCGACCAGCCTGCCAAGCCCTGCCCGCTCGATCGACAGCAGCTGCGCGACCGCGAGCTGGTTGACGCCGGGATTGGCATCGATCACGCAGAGCACGGAAAACTGCGCGGGGCTGATCTCGAAGGCCGCCAATTGCCGGCTGAACTCCTTGAAGATCCAGAGCTGCGCCCTGCGGATGCTGTAGCCCAGCAATTGCGTGAGGTCGCCAAGCGCAAGCGGCTTCGCCTTGGCCGGCTTGGTGCCGGACACGGCGCGGGGCGCCGATCGCGACGGCTTTGTCACGCGTGCTGGCCGCTGCGGTCGTGCGATCCGTTTCCTCACCCGTGCCTTGCCTGGCTGCATCGACCCGCATCTTTCGCAGAGCCGGTGCAGGCGCATCCGGCGGATTCGGACAGCTAACCTAACGCAACGTGGCCCGATCGAGAAGCCGGGCGGGTTCCGTCCTCGCATCTACAGCTTCTACGACAGGTTGCACAGCAATATCGCGCGATGCGTCATGTTGACACGGCAACATCGCTCCCTTAAGCATCGTGAAAGCCCGCCGTCATGCGAGCGGGTTCAAGGGGAGCGAAATTCGGTGCCGTCATCGGGGGTGGACGCCGATCCGCATGCCATCGTGCATGCGCGGCGGAACGACTTTGCGCGCGGCCGATGCCGCGCTGGCGCCGACCATGGGCGCGCGAGCTTCTCTTCCAACAACACTATCGCAGATCACGCCGCCAAGCCTTGCCGTCTTGCGGCGCGCCGGGCGTGTTCGTTCACGCAGCAATCATGAAACTGGGAGGACATGACATGAAACGACTTTTCCTGGCATCGACGATCATCGCCACTTGGGCGTCTCTTGGTCCCCAGGCCACGGCGCACGGATTGCCGCCCAGCGGCGTGGCGCCACGTGCGTCCTGCACTGCCCTCACCGGCCTCACGCTGCCGAATACGCAGATCCTGAGCGCGACGCAAAAGTCGGGCTATTGCAACGTGGTCGGCATCATCAACAAGCGCGTCTCGACGCAGGATCCAGATCACTTCACCTACGGCATCGGCTTTGCGCTCAACCTTCCCAACACCTGGCACGGCCGCTTCGAAATGATGGGCGGGGGCGGCACCGACGGCGGCCTCAATGCCGACCCGCAAGGCGCAGCCGGCGTCGAGGTCGGCCAGGGCTGGGCGGTCGCAGCCGATGACGGCGGCCACGAGGACAATCCGGCCAATGCCGTCGGCGGTTATCAGGACGACGACGCCAATGCCGGCGGCTCGGCGCATTTCGCCATCGATGCGCAAGCGCGCCGCGACTACGGCTACAACGGGATCGAGAAGACCGCGACCACCGCCAAGCAGATCATCTCCTATTTCTACGGCCTCGACACCGTCTATTCCTACATCATGGGCTGCTCGAATGGCGGCCGCGACGCGATGGTGGCGTCGCAGCGGTCGCCCTGGCTGTTCGACGGCGTGATCTCGCAAAACCCCGGCTTCAACCTGCCGCAGGCGGCGCTCGCCGAGGCCTGGAACGAGCAAGTGCTCGGCACGCTCTCCACCAGCAAGGACGTCAACGGCCAGCCGTTCATCCCCGACACCTTCCCGCAGCAGGACCTTCAGGTGGCATCGGCCGCGATCCTGAGCGCTTGCGATGCGCTCGACGGCCTCGTCGACGGCATCATCGACAATTACCACGCCTGCACGGCCAAGAAGGTCTATCCGGCGCTCGCAAGCTACACCTGCGCCACCGGCTCGCACGGCAGCACGCCGCATGGCGGCACCTGCCTCACCAGCGGCCAGGTCGATGCGCTGAAGAAGATCTACGCCGGCCCGGTCAACTCCAGGGGCGAGCGGCTCTATTCGAACTGGTTCTGGGACGCCGGCATCTGGACGCCGCCCTCGGCGCCCGGCGCAGGCTGGCAACTCTGGAACGTCGTCACTGCGCCGGTGCCTGGTGTCAATACCGCGATCAATCTGACGCTCGGCGCCGGTGCGATCCCGATGATCTTCCAGACGCCGCCCGTGGTCACGCCGGTCAACGGGCCCACCGGCCAGGAAGCCTTCGTGTTCAAGTTCAACTTCGACACCGATGCGCCAAAAATCTTCACGAAGACCGCGGCCTATCCGGAGAGTTCGATGGACTTCATGGCGGCGGTCGCAACGGACTTGCGTCCGTTCCGGGCGCGCGGCGGCAAGCTGATCATCTCATCCTCGGTCAATGACGGCATCTTCTCGGGCGCTTCAATCGCCCGCTGGTATCGCCACATGAACCAGCGCATGGACAAGCACGCGACCGATTTCGCGCGGCTGTTCATGGTGCCCAACATGGCGCATTGCGGCGGCGGCGCGGCGACCAACAACTTCGCCACCAACGAGCTCAAGGCCATCACCGACTGGGTCGAGAACGGCATTGCGCCGGAGCGCATCGTCGCGGCCAACACCAACACCGCCTCGCCCTACCCGGCCGGCGGCCTGTTCGACCCGCGTGTTGCCCAGAACTTCCCGACCGGAGGGACGCGGCCGCTTTGCGTCTATCCCAGGATCGCAGCATACAAGGGCAGCGGCCTGACCAGCGATGCCGCCAACTTTGCCTGCGTCGATCCCGGCTTTGGTCGCGGCGGCGACCACGACTTCGACGACGATGACGATGGCCACAGCGGCGACCGGCACTGATCGTTCGTAACTCCGTGTCGTGTCCCGGACGCCCAGCGTCCGGGGCACGGGTTGTTTGAACCCAAGCTCTATCCCCGTCATTGCGAGCGCAGCGAAGCAATCCAGACTGTCTCCGCGGAGAGACTCTGGATTGCTTCGCTGCGCTCGCAATGACGGAGTGTGGGCACCAGCTCGGCCTAAGCCACCTCCTCGTACAGACCCGCAATAAACTCGCTGAACGTCGGGGCGAGCGGCAGGACGTAACCCCACCGGTCGGACATCGCCTCAGCAAGCGTCCACGGCTTGTCGTATTCGGCGACCTCGTGATCGATGAACCAGATCTTGCCGAAATGCGCCTTGTCGATCGTCATGCAGATCGGGTTGCCGCCGTGATCGCTCATGATCCACAGGAGCTCATCCACGGTTGGCCATTGCGGCGTCTGTCGCGTCTGCACCAGCGAGCATTCGTCGCTCCGTAATCCCAACACCTCCTGGATCGCACCGGCCCAATGCCCTTGCGGCCAGTTGAACTCGGCGGAGCCCTGGAAATAGCCGCCCGCGCAGCCCAGCAGAAACCGGCGATAATCATCTGGCAGACGACACCCGAGCACCTTCTCGAACGATGCAAGCGCGGCCTCGGTCGGCGCTTCGCCGGTGGCGCTGTCGACTCCCGCGATGAATTTGGCAATGTCCATGTAGTCTCTCCTCGGCGCATCTGCGCGCACGACTTCGTCGCGGGCGCAGAGAAGCCGGTTCGAGGAGGAGAGATAGTTTGCCTAAAGCAGCTTCGCGCTCACGAACAAGGCGCGCACGGCATTCGTCGCCTGGACCGCGAGCATGGCGTTGCCGGCAGCGCCTTCCAGCGCCGCGACGGCCTCCTCATGCAGCGAGCGGAATTCCATCCACTCGACCGATTTGAAGTTGGTGAGGAATTGATAGGCCTGTCCGACGGTCGCGATCGCCAGCGTGTCACCGTTCAGCTTGATCTTGAACGTCGTGCGCAGCGGGGTCTCGGAGCTTGCTGGATCACTCATGGGCTGCTTCTGGACGACAACGGCTTAACGAAGGGAAAACGGCAGCCCCGCCGGACCTGGTAAAGATCAGGAATCGGTGCTGGCGCGCTGCGAGGCGGTCGTCGCACCGCTCAGGCTCGGCACCACGACCAGGCGGTTGAACTCGCCATTGTCGTAGGCCTTGAGGAAGCGATCATAGTCCTTGATCGAGACGCAGCCGTTGGAATCGCCGCGCGGGCCGAGCATGTAGGTGTGGGTGAGCAGACCGACGCGTCCGAGCGCACTGGTGCCGTCGGTCGGCGTCATGCGCAGCGCCCGCACGCCGTGGAACAGTTTTTCGCGCGGCTTGAGGTCGTAGGTCGCAGGCGGGGTTGCACCGACCATGCGCTGGTCGACATGATCAGGATCGTCCATCAGCGCGCCCATGCCCGAATGGGCTTCGATCGCGACACCGCTCGGCAAATAGAGCGCCTTGGCCTTGATGTCATAGACCGCCGTCTTCGAATCGTAGCCGAGCGCGGCGAGATCCGGCGCCCTGCCCAACAGGCCGTCGCCGGGGGTCAGCGAGGCCAGCCTGATCTTGTCGGTGAATTTCTCGAAGAAGTTGCGGTTGTCGACGCGGGGATTGGCGTCGGCAAAGGCCTGGCTCGAGGCGATCTGCGCGGAGAAGTCGGCCTGGACCGGCCGCGAGCGCGGCATCGGCACGGCGTCGGCGCGTTGCGAGGGCTTTGCAGTCTCTTCGGTTGCGGGCTGATCGTTATCGATCAAGGTCGAACGCCAGTCGTCGCCCTGGAGCTTTTGGGCGAGCATCGCCTTGGCGTCGCGTAGCTTGAGCTGAACCGCGTTCAGGGCGGAGCGCTCCATGGTCCGCAGACCGAGCTCGCGCGGGTTGCTGCCGGACAGCGAGGCGAAACGATCATTGAACGAAGGAGAATTGCCGGGCGGAAGCGCGGCGGCTACGAGCGAGCTCGAATCGCCTGAATTCGACACGCCAATATCCGCGACCCACGCGGCGGCACCCAGCGCCAGCGCGATCGCGGCCATGGACAGTAATATCGTCTCGGCTCGCCCAATACGGCGGCGCGACAACAGCCTGTCGGCGCGTACGCGGTCGGAAACCATCAGATCCCCAAATCGACACCCCCGGGGGACCCAACCCCCACCCGGAGACTCTATACCAGCTACCACATTGGGAGCCAAAAGTTAGGCATAATCGCGGCCGGCAAGCCCTCCGGAGGTACCCAATGACCGATCCTTTCGATCTAGCGCGCTTCCTGGAGGCCCAAGACCCGGTTTTTCGCGCCGTTTTGACGGAGCTGGGCCAGGGCCGGAAGCAAAGCCACTGGATGTGGTTCGTGTTTCCGCAAATCGCCGGCCTCGGCTTCAGCGCCATGTCACAGCGTTATGCGATCGGCTCGCGGGCAGAGGCCAAAGCCTATCTCGCCCACCCCGTGCTCGGCCCACGCCTGACCCAATGCACCCGCCTAGTCCTCGCTGTGCAGGGGCGAACCATCAATGCGATCCTCGGCGCGCCCGACGATGCCAAATTCCGCTCGTCGATGACGCTGTTCGGCGCCGTGTCCGACGATTCCGTCTTCGACGAAGCGCTCGCCAGATATTTCGCCGGCAAGCGCGATGATGCGACGCTGGAAATCCTGGCAGCTCTCGATCGAAAGACCTAGCCGGCACACCTGCGGCGCGAGCAGCGTAAACCCGCGGTTAACAGGCTGCCCCTATTTTCTTGGAGAAAATCATTCTCCACCCGCGCCAATTGCCGGACGAATCATGAAAATCGGTACGCTGCTGACCACCGCCATCGTCTCGCTCTCGACCGTCGGCGGCGGCCTCGCCGTCTATGTCGCCGTGACGAAATACCAGACGATCGAGCGGATCGCGGAGGCACAGGGCCGGCTCGCGATCGTCCGCGCCGTCAGCGACATCCCGCGCTATCTCAACCCCGAGCGCGGCTTTGCCACCAACATCCTGTATGGGCCCGCGACCGTCGACCCGGCGCAGCTCGCCGAGCATGACAAGCTGCGCAAGCAGACCGACGGTGCCCGCGACCGGATGAACGCGGTGCGCAAGGAGTTGCCAGGCCCGTTTGACGACGGCACCACCATCGGCAGCAACATCGACAGCCTCAATGCGAAGTTCACCGCGCTCCGCGAAGCCGTCGACAAGGCGATCTCGGGACCCGCGGAAGCGCGCAAGGACGCGGCCAGAAAGATCGTCGCCGACAATGCCGTGCTCAATGCCGGCGTCACCGCGCTGCTCAACGAGCAGGTCCGCCGCATGGCGATTCTCAACGGCGATGCCTACCGCCAGGCGAGCTATGCCAATATCGCGATGACGCTGCGTGACATCGGCGGCCTCAACGCCAGCCTGCACAAGAATCTCCTTGGCTCGAAGAAGATCGCGACCGACGCCGAGAAAGTCGATGTCGCCCGCACGCAGGGCCGCAACGACCAGCTCGTAATGTCGCTTCAGGAGCTGCGCGGCAACCCGACCACGCCGGCCAATGTCGCAGCTGCACTGGAGACGATGAACACCGTCTATGTCGAGGGCTTTGGCCGCGAGCAGAAACTCGTCAAGGACGGCGCAGTCACCGGCAAATACGAGCACGACGTCGACACCTACTACGCCGCATCGCAAGTCGGTCTCGGCGCGATCATCGGCGTCCGCGATGCCTTCTACGACAATGCCGAGCAGATCCTCGCCGGCGCGTCTGCCGCCGCGCGCACCAGCTTTACGATCGCACTGGTCGGCCTGCTCGCCGTGCTGATCGCCAGCGCCGGCCTCATCGTAATGGTTCGCCGCCGCGTCTGCGCCCCGATCGTCGGCCTGACGACCCGGATGTCGCGGCTTGCAGACGGCGAGCTTGCGGAGGATATCCCCGGCGCCGACCGCTCCGACGAGATCGGTGCGATGGCCGCCGCCGTCCAGGTCTTCAAGGACAACATGATCCGCGCCGACAGGCTCGCGGCGGAGAAGCAGGCCGAGAACGACGGCAAGATGCGCCGCGCCCAGGCGCTCGACGAGTTGACCCGCGCCTTCGAGGCCAAGGTCACCGAGCTGGTCGGCGGCCTGTCACAGGCCTCCTCCACCATGGAGAGCACCGCGCAGTCGATGACAACGACGGCGGCCCAGACCAACAGCCAGGCCGCGGTCGTCGCCGCCGCATCCGAGCAAACCTCGACCAACGTGCAGACGGTCGCAAGCGCGACCGAAGAGCTCACCTCCTCGATCGCCGAGATCGGCCGCCAAGTCGCACAATCGACCGAGATCGCGGCCCGCGCTGTCGACAACGCCCGTCGCACCGGCGACACCGCGCGTGCGCTTGCCGAGGGCGCGCAGAAGATCGGCGACGTCGTCACGCTGATCCAGAGCATCGCGGAACAGACCAATTTGCTGGCACTCAACGCGACGATCGAGGCCGCCCGTGCCGGCGACGCAGGTCGCGGCTTTGCCGTGGTCGCATCCGAAGTGAAATCGCTGGCCGGCCAGACCGCCAAGGCCACCACGGAGATCTCCGAGCAGATCACGGCGATCCAGACCGCAAGCGACGAGACCGTCACCGCGATCCGCAACGTCGCCGACGTCATCGCCGAGATCGACCAGATCGGCACTGCGATTGCGGCCGCGATCGAGGAACAGGGCTCGGCCACCAAGGAGATCGCCCGCAGCGTCCAGGAAGCTGCACGCGGCACCCTGGAGGTCAACTCCAACATATCGGGCGTGCAGCGCGCCGCCGACGACACAGGTAGCGCCGCAAAGGAAGTTCTCGGCGCCGCCGAACAGCTCTCGACGCAGTCGCGTGACCTCGCCGGCCAGTTCGATCGCTTCCTCGGCGAAGTCAGGGCTGCGTAGGCGTAGCTTGGCAGCCCTCTAGCTCAGTACGGCGGCGCCTTGCGCGCCCGCTGAGCCTTGGCCGCCTCGATCCACCACAGCAAATCATCGGCAAAGCGCGGGAAGGAGCGCTCCAGCGCCTTGCCGCCCTCGCCGATTGGCTCGCTTTCGGCCGACAGGGTCTGCGCGATCGGTCCGACGCCGATGGTGCTCGAGATCACCACCATGCCCATTTCCGACAGTGTGCCGTGCCAGGCGGTCGAGGCGCGCGCGCCCGACAGGCGCCCGGCGGAGTAGCTCACGATCGCAGCCGGTCGCCAGAACCACTCTTCCAGGAAGTGGTCGGTGAGGTTCTTCAAGCCGGGCTGGATGCCCCAATTATATTCGCCGGTGACGAAGACAAAGCCGTCGGCACCGCGGATCTGGCCGGCGAGCTTCTCCAGCGCCTCGGGCGCCGCGCCTTTGGCGTATTCCTTGTACATGCGATCGAGCATCGGCAGGCCGATGGCCTTGGCGTCGATGAACTCCACCTGCTCGCCGCGACTGCGCAGGCGATCGATGACGAAATTCGCCAGGCGGATGCCCATGCGGTCGGAACGGTAGGATCCGTAGAGGACGAGAATGCGGTTGCTCATGCCGGCATGCTAGCACGAAACCGGAGCCCGGCCCCAGTCCCTTTATCGCGCTATCGCCGGCGTCTGCGGCCCAGCGTTTCCGAGGGTGTCTCGCCGAACTGGTCGCGATAGCTGCGGGAAAAATCGGACAGATGCCAGAAACCGAAAGCCAGCGCGACAGCCTTCACGCTCTCGGCGCCTGCGAGGAGCTGCCGGCGGACCAGCCACAGGCGGTGGACCCGCAAGTAGCGATGCAGGCTCATGCCGCGATAGCGGCGGACCACATCATGCATCGTGCGGACGGAGAAACCGAGCTTGCGTGCGATCTCCTCGCTATAGATTGGCTGCGACAAATCGTCGGACAGAAGCGCGCGGATGTCCTGGAAGATCTTGAAATTGCGCTCGTCGTTCGCGCGCAAGGTCCATCGTGCGGGAACCAGGCTTTCGAATGCCTGGTCAACGGCGCCGAGCAGAGATTCCTTCATGGCCGCCGCCTTCAATGGCATCGCCGCGGCCTCAACCGGCTCGGCCGCAACGGCCAGAACCTCCCGAACCACGTCACGCAGCCGGTTCAGACCGGCCGCGGTCGTCTCGTAGATCTTGAAGATTGAAGTCGCCGCCGGCCACCCCCGATCCGTCACCTCCGGCCTGAATACGACCGAGGCGATCTGCCGCTGCACCTCCTCGATCGTGGTGTAGGCAGCGCCGCTGCTGCCAATGACGATGACTGGACGGGCACGCTGCGAACCGTTGAAGCGAACGGGCACGTTGAGATCGTCCATCATGAAGCCGATCGCCGTGCAGTTTTCGACGAGTTGTGCATCGACAACGCGGGGAAACGCACGCGTCACGTTCACGTCACATCCGGGCAATGACAGGATTGTCTGCTCAGACGAAATGCTCCTGACGAAAGGCGTGAACTGGAAATTCAGGCCCCGTATGGCATACCGAAATTCATCGACGTCGGAGAAGCGAAATGTCTTGAGCGCCAACCCGGGCGCATCATCAATACTGTTCATGGCAATTTGAAACGTCGCATCCAAACCGATGCGCGTCCGGCAGCGACGCCGGTTCGATCCCCCTTTGAGCTGTCCCGTTAGGCCGAAAAAACCATCCGATCTATCCGGACAGTTGGCGAGCGTCCGATCGAAAGAACAAGCCGCCCCATCAAAGCTCGCCAAATTTCGATATCGTTTCCGACGCCGGGGCGGTGCGCCAATACCCACAAGATCAAATTGTATAATCTAAATTAACACCTCTAAGACGCAATGAACCTGTTCGATATTCTAGGTCATTTTTGAATTCAGGCTCCCTGCCATGATGGCAAATTCGCCTGCCGATATTCTTGTTGAGTTGGAAGAAGCGGTCGCAGTCTGCCCGCCGGACCGTTGCGCGCGTATCCTTTCAGGGATTGTTCGCCTGCTCGCGTCCGGTCGCGACAGGCCTCAGGAACTGCTGGTCAACGTCGTCGACAGCGTCTTGCTTCGGCTGGCCGGACGCGTCGCGCCTGCTGCGCTGGCGGAGCTGAGCGAGGCACTTGCCGGGCTGGACATTGCTCCGCAGGCCACATTGCGACATCTGGCATCCCACGATGATCCAGCCATCGCATGCCCGCTCCTGCTGAGATCGCAGGCCCTCACGACCGCCGACCTCACGGCAATCGCGACATCGTGCCGTGAAGCCCACCAACTCGCGATCTCGGCCCGTGATGGGATCGAGGCGGCCGTGACCGAAGTGCTCGCCGCTCGCGGCACGCGCGCGGTTCGCCTGGCCCTGATCAAGAACCCTGGGGCCAGATTTTCCGATGCGGTCTACGCCCTGCTCATCGAGACCGGTGTGGCAGACGACGAGATCACGAAGCTTCTGGCGCTCCGGCCAGGCACGCCGGACCTGGTCTTGCGCAAGCTGCTCTCGGCTTCGCCCGGACCGAAAGCCGCGGCCAAGCCCAATGCCTCCGCCGGGCCACCGGTACAGCATCCCGCACCTGTCGCGCTGAAGCTGCCCTCCTCGGCCGACTATGCAAATGCGAGGCCCGAGATCGTTGCCCTCAACCGCGTCGGGAAGCTCAACGATTCAACGGTGAATCGTTTTGTAATCCGCGGCGAGACCGCCAATCTGTTCACAGCCCTATCGGTGCTGTCAGGCGCTCCGATCGAGATCGTTGAGCACGTCATGGCCGACGAGGATTGCGAGGGCCTGGTGATGGCCTGCCGGGCCTCGCGCCTGAACTGGGCGACCACGCTCGCAATCCTGAGCAACCGCAGCGGCACGCGGCTATCATTCGCCCAGCGCGAGCGCGCCCAACTCCTCTTCGAGACGCTTCTTCTGTCGACCAGCCAGTGGACGGTGCGCTGGGGAGAAATCGCAGCCAGCGCAGACACACGCGGCGCGGCAATGGGGAAATAGCCGATGAAATTCGATGGCCGCAAGGACCCTCGCGTGAAAATGGATCACCGGCAGCCCGTCAATTTGATGGGCTCGGACGGCACCTGGCGGCGCAGTTGCGTGCTGCTCGACGTGTCGCAAACAGGTGCCAAGCTCGAGGTCGAGGGCACGCTCGACGTGCTGCAGGCCAAGGAATTCTTCCTGGTGCTGTCGTCGACGGGGCTGGCCTATCGGCGCTGCGAGCTGGTCTGGATCGACGGCACCACCGCCGGCGTTCACTTCGTCACGGCGGACGGCAAGAAGAAACCGGCGAGCACGAAGGCCGCCGCCGCGCAAAGCCCCTAGTCAGTAAGGTTCAAGACATCATCAGCTTCGTTCAACGCAACGACAGTCCAGGTCTTCCGTGCAGAACGCGCGAACCATAACCGGCTCCGTCAAAGGCGACGGCAGCATGCGATCAGCACCCTCGGCGCGTCCTTTCGTGCATGTGCTGGCCGATTCCTCGGACAAACTGTCCGGCATCTGCTCGGTGCTCGAGCAGCAGTTCACCGTTGCCGGCGAACGGCTCGACGCGGAAGCCAAGCTGTCGCAAGTCCCATTTGCGGTCGTGATCCGCGCGGAGCTGCGTGACGTCGACAACATCGCGGCGATCAAGAAGCGATCCGCCAGGCTGGCAAAGGCCACCAAGCGCATCTTCCTCGTCGAGCACTCCTCGCACGTCAGCATCTCGCAAGCCTACGCGCTCGGCGCGACGCTCGTCCTCCCCGGACCGCTCAACAAGATCAAGCTGCTGGCCGCACTGGCTGATCCAGACGGGTCGGCAGCGGATTCAGCTGGCGGCTCGACATATCAGGACAACGCCGTGGAGACCGCGGCCACCGCCATCTCGTCGATGTTCACGGCCGTCACCATGGGCGAGCCGCTCGACGTTGACGGCACCAAGGACGCCGGCCGCAAGATTGCCGAACGTATCACCGAGCATGGCTTGTCCGAATGGCTCACGACCGTGCGTCGCCACCACGAGGGAACCTACCAGCACTGCCTGCTGGTCACGGGCGTGGCCATCGACTTCGGCCTCAGTCTCGGCGTCGGACGAGCCGATATGGAGCGGCTGTATTCGGCCGCAATGTTCCATGACATCGGCAAGGCGCGGATCCCGCTTGCGATCCTGGACAAGCCCGGCCGGCTCGACGACACCGAGCGCGCCATGATCGAGACGCATCCGGCAGCGGGCTACGACTTTCTCAAGGACCACGAGAAGATCTCGCCGGAAATTCTCGATGCGGTGCGCCACCACCATGAATATCTCGACGGCAGCGGATACCCTGACGCGCTGGCGGGCGGCAGCATCAACGATATCGTGCGCATTCTCACGATCTCGGACATCTTCGCCGCATTGATCGAGCACCGGCATTACAAGCCGACGATGCCGCGGAACGAAGCCTACAACATTCTCTGCGGGATGACGGGAAAGCTGGAGAAAGCGCTGGTCACCTCCTTCAGGGACGTCGCACTCTCGAGGTAACCCGTGCAGGATCGTCGGCCCGGAATGACGTCGCGGATTATCGCGTTCTAGTGCGTCGCCCGGAATTTGATGCGACGCGGGATCGAGCGACAGGCCAGTCCCTCGGCGAGCATCTTCATGTCCTCGCGCTTGCCGCTGCGGATCAGCCTGCCGAACTCTTCAGGGGTGAAAGGAAGACTGGGATCATCATCGATCGGGTGCCGCATCCGCGGACCGAAGAACCATCGAACCAGGCTAGCCAGCCGCCGCATGTCAATTCCCTCGCGCCAGCAACAAACCTACCAGTCCGCATATTGTTCCTCCTGCGCGACGGAGATTGCAAGGGCCGTTATGAGTCCGCACGAAAAAAATCGTCAGGGAATAATCTCCTCCTCTCCTGTTCAGTCGACGAATCCGACGTAACGTACGAGCGACTCGTTGCCTTCGCGATCCGAACGCACGGCGTCCGCGGCGAAGCTATCGTTTGATAGCCCATCGCGACGCAGGTCATGATGACCTCGTCCTCCGGAAACCTTGCGACCTCGCGCCTTCACTGCCGCGAGCACCATCTTCAACCGCGTCACGGGAATTTTTCGGCGATGGACGACGCTCTGGTCAAGGCCATTGCGATCGTCAACGGCTGGAAAAAATGACGCGAGAGCCAAGGCTGCGCCGCGATCCTGCTTGATTGCGCCACGATTCCGGGCTCCAATCCGCGACGCCATTTCTGGTTTAGGGAGACACGCAATGAAGAAACGGATTTTCCTGGCTGCGCTCGTCGCCACCTTTGCGGCGGGCTCGGCCCTTGCGGACGACACCTGCGAGAGCAAGGCGGTCGGCAAGGACGGCAAGGCGCTCGCCGGCGCGGCCAAGACCTCGTTCATGAAGAAGTGCAAGGAAGACGCCTGCACGCCCAAGGCCGTCGGCTCCGACGGCAAGCCGCTCGCCGGTGCTGCCAAGAACAGCTTCATGAAGAAGTGCGAGATGGGCGCATAAGACGCCCGGCGTTCGCGCCATTCTTGAATTTGCTGCTGCTTTCGTAAGCAACCGTTCCGCGACTTCATCATGCCCGGGCCTGTCCCGCCTCCGAGGCCCAAGCCTCGGAGGCGAGACGAAGGTCCGGGCATTGACGTTCCCATTTCCAAGAATTGGGACGACCAAACTTTCGCGGTCCACCCGCACGCGCCGAACGCGCAAACCAAAATCATCTCCACCCTGGACAGAAAGGTTCGGCTGACCGATCATGCGGTGCTGAGTGAAGCGGGGGCGCATCGAGAAGACTTCTGGAAAAAGGGTGGTCGAGATGTGGCAGTTTCGAGTGCGGAATCACATGATGGCGACGATGAGCGTGCTCTTTGCACTGCTCGTCAGTCTTGACGCGGCGAACGCGAGGGGCCCCGGTTTGCCCAACGTCATGGTGCTGGCGACCGGCGGCACCATCGCCGGCACCGGCTCGAGCAGCACCACCGTGGTCGGTTACACTGCAGCTACGGTCGGCATCGACACCCTCCTCAACGCCGTTCCCGAGTTGAAGACGGTGGCGAACGTCAAGGGTGAACAGGTTTTCCAGATCGCCAGCGAGAACATGAACAATGACTACTGGCTCAAGCTCGCCAAGCGCGTCAATACGCTGCTCGCGCAGGACGACGTCGACGGCATCGTGATCACGCACGGCACCGACACGATCGAGGAGACCAGCTATTTCCTCGACCTCGTGGTCAAGAGCAAGAAGCCTGTCGTCATTGTCGGTGCGATGCGGCCGTCGACGGCGATCAGCGCGGATGGGCCGATCAACCTGTTCAATGCGGTGATCCTGGCAGGCAGTGAAGAGGCGGTCGGCAAGGGCGTGCTCGTCGCCCTCAACGACCAGATCAACGCGGCACGCGAGGTCACCAAGAACAACACCTCGACCGCGGACACCTTCCGCACGCCCGAGCTCGGCTTTCTCGGCTACATGCAGGGCAACAAGCCGTATTTCTATCGTCAATCGACCCGCCGGCACACGGCGGATTCGGAATTCGATGTCTCCAACCTCGATACCCTGCCGCAGGTCGATATCGTCTACGGCTATGCCAATATGAACCGCGTCGCGGTCGACGCGTTTGTTGCCGCCGGCGCCAAGGGTATCGTGCATGCCGGCGTCGGTGACGGCAGCCTGGCCCGGCCCGCGGTCGAGCCGGCGCTCGACGAGGCCCGCAAGAAGGGTGTCGTGATTGTCCGGAGCAGCCGCGTCGGCAACGGCATCGTCGCGCGCAACGGCGAAGCCAAGGACGACGAGCACGACTTCGTCGTGTCCGATACGCTCAATCCGCAGAAAGCGCGGATCCTGCTGATGCTGGCGCTGACCAAGACATCAGACACCAAGGAAATCCAGCGGATGTTCTATACCTACTAGAGCATGATCCGGAAAAGTGTGAAGCGGTTTTCCGAAAAGATCATGCTCAAACAAAGAGCTTAAGCGCGATGACGATTTAACCAAATCTCATCGCGCTTTAGAGCATCCGAGCGAACGGACGCGCCCTACTCCCGCTTGAAGCGATAATCAAACGCGGCGCCGAACGGTTTGATCAATCCAACCGTCGGCGCCGGGAAATGGATCGGCAGGATCAACGTGTCGGTGTCCGCGACGGAGGCGAAAAACTTTCGCCGCGACACCGCCGACTGCTTGGCATCCCAATCCGGCTTCGACGACCACTCCGGCTCGCGGCACTGGATCTGATGATGCATGAGATCACCGGCGACCACTGCGCGCTGGCCCTTCGAGAAAATATTCACGCAGCAATGGCACGGCGAATGCCCCGGCGTCGGCGTCAGCGTGACGGTGTCGTCGAGCGCATAGTCGTCGTCGACCAGCAGCGCCTGCCCGGCCTCGACGATCGGCAGGCAATTGTCACGGAACACCGTGCCGGGTGGGTTGTTGCCCTTGGCGTTCTCGGCCTCCCAGGCCGCGTACTCGCACTTGTGGAAGACATATTTTGCGTTCGGGAAGGTCGGCACCCAGCGGCCGTCGCGTAACGTGGTGTTCCAGCCGGTGTGATCGATATGCAGATGGGTGCAGAAGACGTAGTCGATCTGCTCGAAGCCGATGCCGAGCGCGAACAATTCGTTGCGCCAGCGTTCCTTGCCCGGAAAGTCGAACGGCGGCGGATGGCCCTTGTCTTCGCCGGTGCAGGTATCGACCAGGATTGTGTAGCGCGGCGTCCGCGCCACAAACGTCTGATAGGTGATGACCATCATGCCGCGCGCGACGTCGAAAACCTCGGGCTCCATCGTCGGCAGATGATGCTTGAATACGCGGTCGTCATATCCAGGGAAAAAATCTTGCGGCCGCCGCCATGGCCCTTCCCGCTCGATCACCGCATCGATGGTGATATCGCCGATCCTGAGTTGCTTCATGGTTGTTCGCTCCCCTTTTTGGGGGAGCGTAACGGGCAGCGTTAGCGCGTCAAGGCGCGCCCGCGGAACACTAGCTCCGCAACCCCGGCGCCTCCTGCCCGGTGCGCGCGACGTATTCCGTATAGCCGCCGCCATATTGGTGGATGCCCTCCGGCGTCAGCTCGAGCACACGGTTCGACAGCGTCGCCAAAAAATGCCGGTCATGCGAGACGAACAGCATGGTGCCTTCGAAATCGGCCAGCGCATTGATCAGCATTTCCTTGGTGGCGAGGTCGAGATGGTTGGTCGGCTCGTCCAGCACCAGGAAGTTCGGCGGATCGAACAGCATCTTCGCCATCACGAGGCGCGCCTTCTCACCGCCTGAGAGCACGCGGCAGCGCTTCTCGACGTCGTCGCCGGAGAAGCCGAAGCAGCCCGCGAGCGCGCGCAGGCTGCCCTGCCCCGCAGTCGGAAACTGATCTTCCAGCGACTGGAACACGGTGCGCTCGCCGTCGAGCAGATCCATCGCGTGCTGGGCGAAATAGCCCATTTTGACGCTGCCACCCAAGGCCACCGTGCCCTCGTCCGGCTCGCTCGCGCCGGCAATGAGCTTGAGCAGCGTCGACTTTCCGGCGCCGTTGACGCCCATCACGCACCAGCGCTCCCTGCGGCGGATCATGAAGTCCAGCCCGTCATAGATCCGCTTGCTGCCATAGCCCTTGTAGACATTCTTCAACGCGACGACGTCCTCGCCCGAGCGCGGCGCCGGCGGAAAGTCGAAGGCCACCGTCTGGCGGCGACGCGGCGGCTCGACTCGCTCGATCTTGTCGAGCTTCTTCACCCGGCTCTGCACCTGGGCGGCGTGCGAGGCGCGCGCCTTGAAGCGCTCGATGAACTTGATCTCCTTGGCAAGCATTGCCTGCTGGCGTTCGAACTGCGCCTGCTGCTGCTTCTCGTTCAGCGCGCGCTGCTGCTCGTAGAATTCGTAATTGCCGGTGTAGGTCGTCAGCGAGCCGGAATCGATCTCGACCACCTTGGAGATCACCCGGTTGATGAACTCGCGGTCATGCGAGGTCATCAAGAGCGTGCCTTCGTAATCGTGCAAAAACTTCTCGAGCCAGATCAGGCTTTCGAGATCGAGGTGGTTGCTCGGCTCGTCGAGCAGCATCACGTCAGGCCGCATCAGGAGAATTCGCGCCAGCGCCACGCGCATCTTCCAGCCGCCGGAGAGCTTGCCAACGTCGCCGTCCATCATCTCCTGGCTGAAGCCGAGGCCGGACAGCGCTTCGCGCGCCCGGCCATCGAGCGCGTAGCCGTCGAGCTCCTCGAAGGCGTGCTGCACCTCGCCATAGCGGGCGATGATCTCGTCCATCTGGTCGGCCTTGTCGGGGTCGGCCATATCGGCCTCGAGCTGGCGCAGCTCGGCCGCGACCTCGCTGACGGGACCCGCGCCATTCATCACCTCGGCGACCGCGCTATGACCGGCCATCTCGCCGACGTCCTGGTTGAAATAGCCGATGGTGATGCCGCGATCGGTCGAAACCTGCCCCTCGTCGGGCAGCTCCTCGCCCGCGATCATCCGGAACAAAGTGGTCTTGCCGGCGCCGTTTGGGCCGACGAGGCCGATCTTCTCGCCCTTGTTGAGGGCCGCGGAGGCTTCAATGAACAGGATCTGGTGGCCGGCTTGCTTGCTGACGTTGTCGAGGCGGATCATGGGGTCTTTTCGGGGGAATTTTGCGTTGCAGCGTAATAGGCCATGCAGGGCCCCAGGGGAAGCCCGGCGGGGTACGGATTTCCCTGGGAGGAGTGCTTCTCGGCTGGGGCCTGAAAGACGGCTTCGGGCGCTCACCCGTTCGGGGTGCACGCAGGCGCAGGCCGGCGCGCGCTGGTGAAACGGACTTGCTAACTATTGGGTGCGTTACGTTAGATCGGGTTCCCAGTCGATTTTTGCGCGACATCAAAGTGAACGCTTTGTTCGATCGTATGAATATTGAGTTCTGCACTGATCGCAGTGGCGCCATCGCGTCGCGAGCGAGAGAGAGAGAGGATGAGCCATGAGCGCGGTCCAAGTCGAATCCAACACTGCGCCCCACGCGAAATATGAGCGCCTGATCGCGGCTGCCCGACACGTTTCTCCCGCAACGACCGTCGTCGTCCATCCTTGCGACGAAACATCATTAACGGGCGTCTGCGAAGCCGCCGAAATTGGCATCATCAAACCGATCCTCGTAGGACCGAGTAACAAGATCAGGGCCACGGCGGCCAGACACGATCTGGACGTCGAAAAGTTCGAGATTGTGGATGCGCCGCACAGCGATGCGGCTGCCGCCAGAGGCGTTGAACTCGTCCATGAAGGCAAAGGCGAAGTGCTGATGAAGGGCAGCCTGCACACCGACGAGTTGATGCGGTACGTGACGGCGACCACCAACGGTCTGCGCACGAACCGGCGGATCAGTCACGTCTTTGTAATGGATGTGCCGAATTATGCCGAAACGCTCTTCATCACGGACGCGGCGATCAATATCTTTCCCGACCTCGATGCGAAGCGTGACATTGTGCAGAATGCTATTGATTTGTTTGTCCAGATCGGGCTGGGGTCTCACCCGCGCGTCGCACTGCTATCGGCCGTGGAGACGGTAACAACCAAGATTCCCTCGACGATCGATGCGGCCGCGCTCTGCAAAATGGCGGATCGCGGCCAGATCAACGGCGGCATCCTGGACGGCCCGCTCGCCTTCGACAATGCGGTCGATCCGAAAGCGGCAGAGATCAAGGGCATCAAATCTCCGGTCGCAGGCAAGGCTCAGATTCTTGTCGTGCCTGATCTCGAGGCCGGCAATATGCTAGCGAAGAACCTTACCTTCCTGGCCAAGGCCGATGCCGCAGGCATCGCGCTGGGCGCTCGCGTGCCGATTGTGTTGACCTCGCGCGCCGACACCGTGCGAGCACGTCTGGCCTCTTGTGCCATGGCCGTACTCTCTGCCGACGCGCGACGACGACTCCACCCCGTTCCCGCCGCCTGATGGGCGAGCGCTTGCCGGCAAGTGCCATACCTTCGAGGTCCCGGAAAAGCCGATCCCGACCTCGTAACGGCCGAAGACCGGATTGTCGCCCTTCGCCGGCGCTCTTCTATTTCGACAGCGACATCACGACAAGGACGCGTACCCGCTATGGCCAATCCGGGTACAACAGGAGAGAATGACGATCGGATGGCATGGACGAGACGGTGATGAATTCGCGGCAGGCAGGCGCCTTTGCTCCGTTCGAATGGATGCTTTCGGCGCGCTATTTGCGGGCTCGTCGCAAGGAGGGGTTTGTCTCGGTCATCGCGGGATTTTCATTCCTGGGCATCATGCTCGGGGTCGCCACGCTGATCATCGTCATGGCGGTGATGAACGGCTTCCGCGCCGAGCTTCTCGGCAAGATCCTCGGCTTCAACGGGCATCTCGTGGCGCAACCGCTGGAGACTCCATTGACCGACTGGAAGGATGTCGCCGAGCGCATCAGCCAGATCGAGGGCGTCAGGTTGGCGGTACCGGTCGTCGACGGACCGGCACTGGCATCCTCATCGAACGCCTCGGGCGTCCTGGTGCGCGGTATCAGGGCTGAAGATCTCAATCGGCTTCCCTCGATCGCGGGCAACATCAAGCACGGGTCACTCGACCGTTTTGACGAGGGCCAGGGCGTCGCCATCGGCCAAGGCCTTGCCGATCAACTTTCTGTTCAGGCCGGCGACAGCATCACGCTCGTGGCACAACGCGGCGCAGTCACGCCGATGGGCGTGATGCCGCGTGTCAAGAAATATCGAGTCACGGCTGTGTTCGAGATCGGGATGTCCGAATACGATTTCGGCGTCATCTTCATGCCGATCGCAGAAGCGCAGGCCTTCTTCAATCGCAATCAGGATGTAACCGCGATCGAGGTGTTCACGGCCAATCCCGATCGCATCGATCTGTTTCGGAGGTCGGTGGCGGACGCGGCCGGTCGACCGATCTTCCTGGTCGACTGGCGGCAGCGCAACGCGACCTTCTTTGGCGCACTCGAGGTCGAGCGCAACGTGATGTTTCTGATCCTGAGCCTGATCGTTCTGGTGGCCGCGCTGAACATCGTGTCCGGCCTGATCATGCTGGTGAAGGACAAGGGCAGCGATATCGCCATCCTCAGGACCATGGGCGCTTCGCAAGGCGCGATCATGCGAACGTTCATGATCACAGGCGCAGCGATCGGCGTGGCCGGAACGCTGGTCGGCTTCGTTGTCGGGCTTCTTGTCTGCACCAATATCGAATCGATCCGGCAGTTCATGTCCTGGTTGACCCGCACCGACCTGTCCCCGCCAAAACTCTATTTTCTGTCCAAGCTGCCGGCCGAACTCGATCTCGTCGAGACCGCAGCGGTCGTGATCATGGCGCTGACCCTCTCGTTCCTCGCGACGCTCTATCCGTCGTGGCGCGCCGCACGGCTCGATCCTGTCGAGGCTCTGCGGCAAGGAGGCTAGTGGCGAGTTGTGGCTTGGATCACGATCCAGTTTGGCAGGACGCCCGTATTAATGCACCGCGGCAGCGAGCTTCGCTACCACAGGAGGTTGACCGCGACCGCCCTCCTCCGAAACGCTTCAAATGGCCAAGCGTCTTTGGGATGAGAAGTGAGAACATCGCTGCGGCCCTGCTTGCTCGTGCCGGCGGTCTTTCGCAAGGCAGCCAATCCAGCGAATGGATGTGTTGGTGTCCAACCGAATCGCACGATCATGCTGCGCGTCGGTGACACCCGTCTTGCTCCGCCATCAGCAATACTGAAGTTTTCACTTGACTATTTGGCCGCCCCTTAATACTGAAGTTTACGCTTCACTAATAAGCAGGATCGCAAATGGCCGACCAATCGATCGTCCACGACACGTTCGTCATCGAGCGCACCTATCCCAAGGTGGCGGCCAAGGTATTTGCTGCCTTTTCCGAGACGTCCAGGAAGCGGCGCTGGTTTGCCGAAAGCCCTGACCATGACGTCGAGCACTACAGCATGGACTTCGAGGTCGGAGGGCAAGAGAGCGCCCTGTACCGCTTCAAGAAGGGCACTCCCTTTGCCTCGATTGCACTCGCCTATGACGGGCGCTTTCTGGATATCGTCGCGGATCACCGCATCGTTACGGCTTCCACGATGACGTTGGGAGACAGGCGCATATCCGCATCCCTCGTGACTGCGGAGTTGCGCTCAAAGAATTCGAGAACGCTTCTGGTTCTGACCCACCAAGCCGTCTTCTTCGAGGGCGCGGATGGCCCCAAACTCCGCGAAGCCGGATGGCGCGCACTCCTCGATCGACTTGAGCCGGTCGTCTAGACACCTGCAACAAGAACGGGAGCATGTCGAATGGCCACGTCCATGGCCTTGCGCGTCGGCAAGGTTGATCGAATCCTGGATGCCCTCGGTGATTCCACGCGGCGCCGGATCATTCGCCTTTTGAGCACGCGCCCGATGTCCGTATCGGACCTCGCCAAGCCGCTCGGTATCACCGTGACGGCTGTGACGCAGCATCTGCGCATCCTTCAGTCCTGCGCCTTGCTCACGTCTCGCAAGAACGGGCGCGTGCGCATGTGCAGCCTGGATGCGTCGGGGTTCGAGACGCTGGAACACTGGGTCAGCGAATGCCGGACCTCGTGGGAGCGTCGTCTTGATCGACTCGGCGGCATCCTGGACGAGGATGACACGTGAAGAAGGTGCTGATCGCGATCGGCATTGGCGTCGGACTCTCGACCTTTCTCGGATGTGGCTTCGTCTCATGGGCTTTGGATACCTACAAGGCAGAGCCCATTACGCAGATCAGCGCCCTGAACGATCCCGGCGTTGTGATCAGCGAACGCGATGGTTTCCTTGTCATTCGCCCCTCCGCTGCCCCCTCGGCAATCGGTGTCTTGTTTTATCCGGGCCTCCGGATCGAGCCGAAGGCATATCTCTCCAAGCTTGCCGCGCTATCGAGCAAAGCCGGAGTGAACGTTGTCATTGGACGACCGCGCCTCAACATCGCGGCCTTGTCGATTGGGCAAGCCGACGAGATGCGCAAGCAATTGACCGGGATCAGGCGATGGTATGTGGCCGGGCATTCACTTGGGGGCGCAGTTGCCTGTTACTATGCAAGCAACCACCTCGACGATCTTCAGGGAGTGGTGTTGCTTGGGACCTATTGTGGCTCCGATATTTCGATGTCGCGGCTCCGGGTGCTCACCATCGTGGCGGGCAGCGATGGCGTCATTGCACCCGAGACGATTGGGCAACACGCGGGGGAACTGCCGGCTGATGCGCAAATTGTTCGAATTCCAGGCATGGTCCATAGCCAGTTCGGAAACTATGGACCTCAGTCCGGCGACGGCCGACCTTCGATCGACGACAGTCAGGCACGCGAGGCAATCTCGGAAGCAGCCCGGGCTTTCTTCCGCTAGCGACCGAGACACGATCGCCTCGCGCCTTCAGCTTCGATGAAACGCGGGCGGCATGGCGATGCCAGATCAGAACCATCCGGCTTGTCCCCGCGGCGGCGCTCGCGGAGCCCAACGTGCCATGATGCCATCATGCCCCTGTTTTGCCCGACAGGCCAACCAAAATTCGTAAAATCAGCAAAATACGCTTTCGCGACCCGACTGCTTTGAACTTCAACCACTTGCCTACTGTGCATGGGGTTGTTTTCGAATTTTGCGTTGACCCTGCCTCGTGGAGAGCATTCGGCAGCCGTCAGTGACGTTTGAAATATTGCACGTCGCGCTCGTGCTTCTCGGCGGCGGCGCGGCTCTTGAAGGTGCCGAGATTGCGCCGCTTGCCGGTCTTGGGATTCACCTTGCGCGAATAGAGCCGGTATTCGCCGGATGCGAGCTTGCGGATCATGGTTGCGCCTCCTGTCGCGGCCTTGTGCGTCAACCCGCTTTGCACGCGGTCCGTTCCGTCAAGGCTTTGCCTGTGGCGGAAACAGTTGATTGGCAAACGGCTGTGGATCGGAGGGAACCTTCATGACGACGAAGCTGCGTCCCATCGAGCGGTGACAGGCGTTGCAGCCCTCGGTGAGATCGCCCAGGGCCTTTGCGAATTTGCGGCCGTCTTTTGCCGCAATCGCGTCGGACGTCGCCTGCAGCGACGGCTCCAGTGTTGTAACATTGCTGACGGGGATGCCGGAATAGAGCAAGGCGGCCTCGACCAGGCTCGCCTTGAGCTGGCGCAGCTCGAAAGCCGCAAGCTCCCAATTCTGCGCCTTGCCGGCGAGCCAGAGCTTCTGATGGCGCGTCTGTGCGGCACTCATGATGTCGCCGAGCCGCGGCACGTACTGGTCCGCCGACGGCGATCTGAGATCCTGCGCCGCCACGGCCGTCGCCGCTCCCATCAAGGCCAACGCCAGCACCCAAATTCGAGGCATCATCGCAAGTCTCCAGTCTTTTTGTAGACCCCGTCTACGACGCGCTGATCCGAAGGGCCTTGCGCTTGATCAAGGGTCGCGCGCCAAAGCGTTGTCGAGCGAGCTCTAGAAGCACAGCGTGGTGACGAGCTTGCCCTGCTTGTCCTTGATCGCATAGGGGCAACGCAGCCGCTCCAGCGCCTTCTTGGCGTCCTCGTCGCCGAGCGCTGCGGCACGCTCGTAATAGGCCTTTGCAGCGTCCTTGTCCTTGGGCCCGCCGCGGCCCTCCTGCGCGAAGGCGCCCATCCGCTCCAGCGCGCCGGGATGGTTTTGCGCCGCCGCCTTCTCGAACAGCGCGCGCGCCGCGACGTCATCCTTCTCGCCGCCATTGCCATTCGCGAGCATCAGGCCGAGCTGGTACTGCGCCTCCGCATTGGTCTCGGCCGCCTTGCCGAGCAGGGTGCGCGCCTGCGCCGGATCGGCCGGCGCCCCGCCACCGGCGCTGCCGAGCGCTGCGAGGTTGGAGACGCCGCGCGGATTGCCTGATTGCGCCGCCTTCTCGAACAGCTTTCGCGCTTGCGCCTCGTCCTTGGCGACACCGGAGCCGGTGCCATAGGCGACACCGAGCTCGACCATCGCAGCGCTGGAGCCCTTGTCGGCCGCCTTGCGCCAGGCGGCGAGCGCTTCCGCCGTCTGCCGGTTGGCGGCATAGGCGCGGCCGAGCGCAAACATCGCGCGGCGCGACGTGCTTGCTGCCTGCTTGCAGAATTTGATGGCGGTCGTGATGTCGGCGGCAGCGATCTCAGGCACGCCCTTCACGTCGGCCGGCTTGTCCGGGTCGCTGGGATCGGCGGCAACACGGTCGCACAGCACGAGATCGGCCGATTGCGCATGCGCGGCGACCGGCACGGCAAGAGTGACGAGGATGGCCAAGAGATAAGTCCGCATGGCCATCACGTTGCGTCCGCGTGCCGGCAAATTCAAGGCTCGAGCCCCGACTGGCGCAACACCGGTACGACCTCGGGCGATGCCAGATAGCGCAACAGCCGGTCCGCGGCTTCGGCCTGCTTCGCATTCGTCATGCGGCCGGCAGAGAACACCGCCGGAATCTGCAAATCGTGGGGGACCGGGCCGATCACCTCGATGCCATCGACCTGCTTCAACTCGCTGATCTGCTGCACGGCGAGGTCAGCCTCGCCGCTGACGAGCCGCTCCGCCGTAAAACCCTGCTCGACGATGGTGGCCCTGGCGTTAATCTCGGCCGCGATGCCCATCCGCACGATCAGCTGTGCGAAGTACACGCCGCTCGCACCGAGACGCGAATAGGCGACGGACCGCGCCGCGAGCAGCGCCTTGCGCAGCGCGGCTTCGCTTGAGATATCGGGATGCACCTGCCCGGCCCGCACGGCGAGGCCGACATAGGAGCGCGCGAGGTCGGCTGCGCTGTCCGCGATCACCCGGCCCTCGCCGATCACCTCGTCGAGCCCTTCGCGTGTGAGAATGACAAGATCGGCCGCCTCGCCGGCGCGCAGGCGCTTGAGCAGCGCCAGGGTCGGCGCGAAGTCGGCCTCGACGTGAATGCCCGTTGCGGTCTCGAACGCGGCGGACAGGCTGCGCATCGCGCCCATCAGGCCGAGCGTCGAGAGCATGCGAACATTTTCCATGTGATTTTCCCGGTACGATCAGGCGCGATGCATCAGCTTGAGCGTGGCGGTCAGGCGCAGGCTGCGCTTGCCGGCCAGTGCAGTCGCTTCCAGCATCGCCTGATCGCAATCATAGGTGCCGGCAAAGCCGATGCCGACCTCGTGGCCGCCAAAGATCGGATCGTCCTTGGCCGGGGTGTGCTCCTGGTTGAGGATCTGCCCCTTCCAGCGGCCGTTCGCGGCGGTGTAGCTGCCGAGGTAATAGAACGAGGCATCGCCGCCGAGGATGCGGCCCCGGTTGAGCAGCATCACGCCTGTGAGCCCGCCGTCGACACCGTCGAGCATGCGCAGATGGATCGAGTAGAGGCCATCGGTGATGCTGGCCTCGCCGGCCCCGCCGGCGATCGGCAGCTCCTCCTCCGTGATCGGTGTCATCACCGACTGGAACGGCACGCCGGGCAGCTCTTTCAGCTCGCCCTTGAAGCGGTAGAGATCGCCGTCCGCAAATCCTTTCGCGATCAGCGTCGCATCATCGGTGCCGGCCATGGCGCGGTAGTTCGGATCGGGGTTGTGGCGGACGGTGTTGATAACGATGTCGACGCCGCCTTCGGTCTTCTCGTAGGTGCCGATATGGGCAAACGCCGAATTGCCGCCGAGCATCTTGCCATTGCCGGCATGCATCACGCTCCGGCCGACGGTGTCGCCGAGCTGAAATCGTACCTTGTAGAAGCCTTCAAACACCAGCCGTGTCCCCGGCTCCGCGCGCATCCTGACGACTAGTCTAGCCCGGTTTCGGCTGACATGGACAGGCTTCACCCCGGCATGGATGCGAGACCCACAACAAGCGCTGCACTCGGAACGCAAAAATCCGCCGGAGCCTTGCAGCTCCGGCGGATCGAAAGACAACCCGGGCCAGCCCCCTGCCCCGGGCCGGGACGATCTTAGGCGACGGCCTTCTTGTCGACCGGCACGGACGAGATCGTCTTCAGGATCTGCGAAGCGATCTGGTATGGGTCGCCCTGCGAGTTCGGGCGGCGATCTTCCAGATAGCCCTTGTAGCCGTTGTTGACGAAGGAGTGGGGAACGCGGATCGAGGCACCACGATCAGCCACGCCGTAGCTGAACTTGTTCCACGGCGCGGTCTCGTGCTTGCCGGTCAGACGCTTGTCGTTGTCCGGGCCGTAGACGGCGATGTGGTCCATCAAGTTCTTGTCGAACGCGGCCATCAGCGCCTCGAAGTACTCCTTGCCGCCGACCGTACGCATGTACTCGGTGGAGAAGTTGGCGTGCATGCCCGAGCCGTTCCAGTCGGTGTCGCCGAGCGGCTTGCAGTGGAACTCGATGTCGATGCCGTACTTCTCGGTCAGGCGCAGCATCAGGTAGCGGGCCATCCACATTTCGTCGGCGGCCTTTTTGGAGCCCTTGCCGAAAATCTGGAATTCCCACTGGCCCTTCGCGACTTCAGCGTTGATGCCTTCATGGTTGATGCCCGCCGCCAGGCAGAGGTCGAGATGCTCCTCGACGATCTTGCGAGCGACGTCGCCGACGAACTTGTAGCCGACGCCCGTGTAGTACGGACCCTGCGGCGCCGGATAGCCGTATTCCGGGAAGCCCAGCGGACGGCCGTCCTTGTAGAAGAAGTATTCCTGCTCGAAGCCGAACCAGGCGCCGGCGTCGTCAAGAATGGTGGCGCGCTTGTTGGACGGATGCGGGGTCTTGCCGTCTGGCATCATGACTTCGCACATCACCAGCACACCGTTGGTGCGCGCACCGTCCGGGAAGACGGCGACCGGCTTCAGCACGCAATCAGAGCTGTGGCCTTCAGCCTGCTGGGTCGAGGAGCCGTCGAAGCCCCACAGCGGAAGCTGCTCGAGGGTCGGGAACGACGAAAATTCCTTGATCTGGGTTTTGCCGCGCAAGTTCGGAGTCGGCGTATATCCGTCGAGCCAGATGTACTCGAGCTTATACTTGGTCATTGAGCCTCTCTGTAGATGATGCGAAAGGTGGGGTTGAGAGCCCCGCACGTTTGTACCCGGCCATCATCGGCCGGCCCCTTACAAGCATTTTGCGTGCCAAAAGGCCGCAGTTCGGCAGGTTTTCCACCGCCGCCGCAACTGGCCGCCCGACCTAAACGGTCCACACCGGCGTGCGTCATAGAAGCGCACCTTCTCGTGAAGCTGCACTGCAAAAATCCCGCGGAAAACGCCCGATTCTGGAGCAGGCAGGTCCCTGCCTGAGGTTGCCGATCAAACGCGCATCAACGTCCGGCAACTTTCGAAAAGCGGCCTGCGCCTGCCTAGCAACCTTTGGAATGGCCCAGACGTTAGTCATCGACCCGATGCCTTAGGGGGTGCAGATGGCCATCTGCCCAAGAATTAGGCGGAAACTGATTTCGTTTTCAGCACTTTGCTTTTGGGAGTGCGAGGCCGATATGGGGATTCCAGTAACCACATCAGAACGAGTCGAGCGCACCATGGAGGCCAAGGCGCTTCGACCGAGGAGCAATCGCAATGATGAACAATGGTCTAAGTCACGGATCAGCGAAGATCTACCAATTCCCTGTCGGGGGCCGCGCGGCTCTCGCGGGGCACCGCTATGGCGAGACCCGCCTTCCTGCCGATCACGCGTCCCTTCCCACGAACGCCTCGATCTGCAGCGATAGCTGGTACCATCAGGACGCGGTCGACGAAGCAAAGCCCAAATGGGAACGCTAATGCCAGTGCCTGGATTGAGACCGCCGCGCTCTTTCGAGTGCCAGACGGGAGTTTGAAAAAGGGTCGAAACAACGACGTTTCGACCCTTTTTGATTCTGGCCGGACGTTCGTTTAGAGGGCGGGCTTTTCAATCACCGCGCAGGCCGTGACCGGCCTTTTCAAATGCTTGACCGTGGTGACCCCGGTCTTGTCGATCTTCAACGTGATACCCGCCCCCGAATAGCGCGCGCCAGAAACGGCCAATCGCTTGCCAAGCGTCACTGGCTCGCCGTCGATCTGGAGGAAGGCGCGATTGTCGCCGTCATAAAACGCCACGATGAACTGCGTACCATCGGCGCAGCGATAGGTCCGGAACGTCTGCGCGTCGGCCTGCCGCGCGCCGGAAATTCCAGCGGCCAGCATGATGGTCCCCCAAACAACAGCCTTGTGCCGGCTCATGATCGCCCCCTCTAATGATCCGTCGACAACATAACAAAAGCAGCTCCGATGTCAGACTCCCCTGCCCGCCACCTCGCCTTGCAGGGCGCCAGTAATTTTCGCGATCTCGGCGGCTACGCCACATTGGACGGCCGCACCACGCGCTGGCGCCACATCTTCCGCTCCAATCATCTCGGCCAGCTCACCGCGGCAGACATCGAGATCGTCCGTGCGCTCGGCGTCAAGAGCGCCTTCGACTTCCGCGGCGTCGAGGAGCGCGCAGCCGGCGCGTGCGTCATCAACGAGATCGCCGTGCATTCGCTGCCGATCGAGCCGACGGTGGTAGCTTCGTTGCGCGCCGAGCTCGCCAGGGGGGCGCTGACCGGACCGGTCGCGCTCGAACTCATGCGCGAGTCCTATCGCAACTATGTCCGCCACAACACGAATAGCTTCCGAATGCTGTTCGGCCATCTGCTCGAGGACCGCGCCCCGCTCGTGATCCACTGCACCGCCGGCAAGGACCGCACCGGCTTTGCCAGCGCCCTGATCCTGCATGCGCTGGGCGTGCCCGACGACGTCATTGCCGAGGATTATCTGCTGACCAACCGCCATTACAGGCGTGACACATCGAGCGTCTCCGATGTGCCCGACGACGCCCTCGACGCGATCGGCTCGGTCAACGCCTCTTATCTCGCGGCCGCGTTCGATGCCGTCAGCCGCGACTATGGCGATGTCGAAACCTACTTGCGCGACGGCCTCAAGCTTGGCGCGGCCGAGCGCACCGCGCTGAAGGAGCGTTATCTGCAGGCGTGATCCGGCAGCGCCCCTCTCACGCCGTCAGCCCCGCAGCTTTGACGATGACGTCCTTGAGAGCGAGTGAGACCTGCATGGTGCTCCAGTCGCTCTGGTGCAGCTTGTCGGGATCGGTCACGTCGATCAATTGCTCAAACGACACGTTGTTCTGCACGTGCCAATGCCGCATCAGGGCCCAGCGCTGAAACAGACTAACGCCGGCGTCATTGGCAGCTTCGCGGATCAACCGGACCATTCTGTCCGACAGGTCGGCGCGATCATCCCACAGCATCTTCGTCGTATATTGCGGGTCCATCACCACGACCTCGAAACCGCGGGCACGCAATTGCGCGAGCCCCTTCCTGATGTTCCCGGCAACGACGTCAACGTCGTATTGGTCGTTGTGAAAGACCGCGTTCGTCCCCACCTGCCAGATCACCAGCGCGGGATCATCGGGGAAAATATCTGTCTCGAACCGCCCGAGCTCCTCATTTGCCTCTTGTCCGCCAATACCGCGGTTGAGCACGTCAATCCGGATATCGGTCCGATGGAGGACGTCCTTGACGTATTGCCGCAGATACATCTCGAGGCGATAGGGATAAGGCACGACATCGGTTCGTCCGGCCGTCGACGACGACCCCATGGCCACGATCCGCACCACGCCCTTTCCGTCGAAGGCTTGCCGGAGCCGCATCAGGGGATATTTCAGGTCGACGATCTCGGAGGGAAATTCGATGGGCGGAAAAGGATCGGGCATGAAACAATCTCCTCAAACGATCTAAAGTTGCATTTATAGCCCAGCCCTGATGCGGGCGCCATTGCAACTCCAACCGGCCTCGCGCAATAGTCGGCGCGATCTGAGACGAGGGAGAGGACCGTGCAGGGAAAAATCGTCGTCGTGACCGGCGCGCTCGGCGCGCTTGGCAAGGTGGTCGCCGATATCGCGCTGTCGCGCGGTGCGCGGGTCGCCGGCATCGATTATGCGCCCTCTCAGATGCCGGCAACGACCGAGCGCATCGAGATCGGCGGCGTCGACCTCTCTGACGCAGCGCAGGCGAAGACAGCGGTCGAGGCTGCCGCGAAGCATTTCGGCAGACTGGACGCATTGATCAACATCGCCGGCGGGTTTGCCTTCGAGAAGGTCGGCGACGGCGACATCAAGACGTGGCAGCGCATGCATGCGCTGAATCTGCTGACGGCCCTCAACACCTCGCATGCGGCGCTGCCGCACCTTGCCGCCTCGAAGGCCGGCCGCATCGTCAATATCGGCGCCATGGGTGCGCTCCAGGCCGGCTCCGGCATGGGGCCTTACGCGGCATCGAAGGCGGGCGTGCACCGCCTCACCGAGGCGCTGGCCAACGAATGGAAGGGCAAGGTCACGGTGAATGCCGTGCTGCCGTCGACCATCGACACCAAGGCCAACCGCGCCGATATGCCGGAAGCGGACTTCGCCAAATGGGTGACGCCGCAGGAGCTTGCCGAGGTGATCCTGTTCCTCATCAGCGACGCCGCGAGCGGCGTCACCGGTGCGCTCATTCCGGTGAGCGGACGTGTGTAGCCTTTTCGTCGGCCCCTAATATTGCTATCTTGGAACCATGACGACCGAGGATATCGAGCGGGCGATTGAGCAACTGACGCCAAGAGAATTGGCGCAGTTCCGCGCATGGTTTGAGCAGTTCGATGCGCACCGCTTTGATCAGGCCCTGGAGCAAGACGCCAAAGCGGGCAAGCTAGATGCTTTTGCCGAGGAAGCGTTGAGCGCGTATCGCGCCGGCCAAACCCGCGACTTGTGAAACACGCGGCATCGCCGAGATTCTGGAAGTCTTACGAGGCTTTGCCAGCCAACGTTCAACGGCTGGCTGACGCCAATTTCAGGCTATTGAAGAGCGATCCCAATCACCCCTCGCTCCAATTCAAGCGCGTCGGACGATATTGGTCTGCCCGAGTCGGATTGCGCTATCGCGCCCTGGCCGTCGAAGCCAATGGGGATTACGTCTGGTTCTGGATCGGCTCGCATGCCGACTATGACCGTCTTGTACAATGAGAGAACTCAATCCGGCACCAGCAGCCGCAGATTGCCCTTGAAGCGGATGCTCTGCTTGCCCGCGAGCGCAATACCCTCGCCATAGGCAGTCTCGTCGGTATAGGTGCCGCTGAAGCCGATGGTCACGACCTTGCGGCCCCACACTGGACGCTCATCGAATGTGGGCGAATGCTCCTCGTTGGTCAGCTCGCCCTTCCACTTGCCGTCGGCGCAGGTGTAGCTGCCATAGGCGAAGAAAAACGAGTCGCCGCCGCGCAGGGTGCCGTCGCGCAGCACCATGACACCCTGATTGCCGCCCTGGACACTATCCAGGAACTCGATCCGGATGTGATAAAGCCCGTTCCTGATCGTCATATGCAAGCGCCCTGTTCCCCGCGCGGGGATATAGCTGGCTTGGCCGGGTCAGTGCGAGTCCGATCCGGGCTAAACTGCCGGTAACTGATTCTCCGATCGGACACCGCCTTGGAAACCGCGCTCTACCTCCCCGTCAAACGATTCCTCGAAGGCCTCGGCTTCGACGTGAAGGGCGAGATCCGTGGCTGCGACCTCGTGGGCCTGAGCGCCGGCGATCCGCCTGTGGTGGTGATCGGCGAGCTCAAGCTCGCCTTCAATCTCGAACTGATCCTTCAAGCGGTCGATCGCGCACCGGCGGGCGACGAGATCTGGATCGCGGCCAAAATATCGGCGCGCGGCAAGGGCCGCGAGAGCGATGCGCGCTATCGCAATCTGTGTCGCCGTCTCGGCTTCGGTATGCTCGGGGTAACCGACAAGGGCCAGGTCGAGGTGCTGGTGAAGCCGCCTACGGCCGCACCGCGCCGCGAGCCGAAGACGCGCTCGCGGTTGGTTGCCGAACATCAGCGCCGCCAGGGCGATCCGGTGCTCGGGGGCAGCACCCGCGCGCCGATCATGACGGCCTACCGGCAGCAGGCGCTGGCCTGCGCATCCGAGCTCGCGGCGGGCCCGCGGCGGATACGCGAGCTGCGGGAGCGCTGTCCCGATGCCGGCAAGATCTTGCTTAACAATGTGTATGGCTGGTTCGAGCGCGCCGACCGGGGAATCTACGGACTGACGCAGGCAGGACATGCGGCGCTGAAGCGCTGGCCGCAGCAACGCCCCGAGATCGGTGCCCCGTCACCGTCATGACACCCGACCGGTGCATAGCTGAGATGCCACACGGATTTCATATTGCAATGCAACATTCCCGGCACTAGGTATCCCGGCATCAAAATGAGGCCGTTATGAGCGCAGACTGGAATACCAAATATGGCACGCGGCGCGTGCGCCACGATCCGCCCACCCTGGACGAGGCGATCTTCGCCGCTGTCGGCATTACCGACGACCAGGAGCAGCAGGCCGAGATCGCTGCCTCGCTGATGGGCATGCCGCTCGACGTGGTTCAGGCTGAGGTGAAGAAGCAGGCCCGCACCAACAGCCGCATCACCGCGACACGCGTGATCGCTGGCGAACAGGGCGCACAGCGCTCGGTTGTGGTTGAACGCCGCGTCGTTCGTCGCTTCGGCAACGACAAGCGCACCGGCACCTGAGCCCTCATTTCCTCGCTTCAATCAAAAAGCGGACCGGCCCTAGCCGATCCGCTTTTTTGATTCAGGCCTTTTGATTTCAGGCCGCGCGATTGGGGTACATGCTCGAGATCAGCTTCCAGCAAGTCGAGTTGAAGCTGAGGAGCGCGCGGCCGGCCTTGAACGGCGCCGAGGCGAGATCGGCAAGCTCGTCCTCTGGCGTCTTGGTCAGGTCGATCGTGCCGGTGGATTCGCCATGGCGGAATTGCAGGCTCGCGCCGAACTTCCTGGCGAGCGCGCGCATGGCGTGATTCTCCGCGCCCGTGGTGATGCGCAGGCTCTTGTAGCCCTTCCAGCGCGCTTCCGCGATCAGGCGACTGAACAGCACGGTGCCGACGTTCTGGCGGCGCGCGGAGGCCTCCACGCTGAAAGCGACTTCGGGCAGCGAATCGCCTTCCGGCGGATGCAGCTCGGCCGCACCACGGACCACGCCGTCGACGATGTAGGCAACGATCACGGTGCCGTCATCCGCGCAGCGCGCCGCGTAGCGCTCGATAAAGCTGTCGTCGAGAAAGCCGTTGAAGCGGTCGTGCCGGCTTTCGGCATCAAGCCTGAGCAAGTGGTCGCGCAACAGCGGCAACTCTTCCTGCTGGCTCAGGGTTCGCACATAGCCCGGAACGGACGTCGCGCGAACGGTCTCATCAAGTGTCACGTCAAAACTCCTCTTGGTGTCCCTCGAGGAGGCGTTCGAATCCCTAGGCCTCCAATATTGTGCGTCGCAACAAAATTATCAAGACGGGAACCTGCTCAAGTTTCCGGCATCGGGGCGACCAATTCGTTAATAAAATCAAGGCCCCGTAGTCTTACAGGACCAGCTGCGTCTGGGTCACCACAGCGACCAGCTTGCCGTCCTCGGTCTCCAGCCGAGTGGTCCAGACCTGGGTCCGGCGCCCCCGGTGAACCGGGGTCGCGGTCGCGATCACGGTGGCCCCCTCCCTGGCGCCGCCAATGAAGTTGGTCTTGCTCTCCAGCGTCGTCGTGCCCTTGGCATCCTCTGGCAGGTTGATCACGGTCGCGGCAGCACCGACGGAATCGGCGAGCGCCATCACGGCGCCGCCATGGATGGTGCGATTCAGGGTGCAGAGATCGGGCCTCACCGTCATCCGGGCGACGACGCGATCCTTCCCCGCTTCGACGAATTCAACGCCCTTGAGCTCCGCGAACGGCATTTTCATCGCTTTAAGTTTTTCGAGCGGCGTCATCAGAACTCCTCCCAATTCCTTGTTGCCTCAACGTGAATTGGTTCGCGCGGCAAAGCAATGACGTCCGGGGTAATGGCCGCCGTGACGCCGGCGCTCCACCGTGGAGACCGCCCCCTTCTCAGGTCACTGCGTTGACGACCTGATATTCCGGCCGCCGCCACACTTCCCCCGCGATCACCTCCTCGATAATTTCGGCCGCCCGCATGATCTCGCTCTCGCCGATGTACAGCGGCGTGATTCCGAACCTCATGATGTCGGGCGCACGGAAATCGCCGATAAGGCCGCGAGCGATCACAGCCTGCATCGCGGCATAGCCGCCCTCGAAGGCGAACGAGACTTGCGAACCACGACGCTCGTGAACGCGCGGGGTCACGAGCTTCAGAGATGGACAACGGCGCTCGACTTCCGCGATCAGGAGATCGCCAAGCGCCAGCGAGCGGGCGCGAACCTCCTTGAGGTCGACCCGATCCCAGATATCGAGCGAAGCCTCCAGCGCCGCCATCGCCAGCACCGGCGGGGTGCCGACACGCATGCGCTCGACGCCGCCGGCGGCCGCATAGCCAAGCTCAAACGCAAACGGCTTTGCGTGGCCCATCCATCCGGAGAGAGCCGCACGGGCGCCGTCGGCATGACGCGGCGCGACATAGAGAAACGCCGGCGCGCCGGGGCCAGCATTGATGTATTTGTAGGTACACCCGGCGGCGAAATCGACACCACAGCCGGCGAGATCGACCGGCAGCGCGCCGGCCGAATGCGCGAGATCCCATACTGTAACGATGCCCAGCCCATGCGCCTTCGCGGTCAGCTTCGCCATGTCGTGACGATGGCCGGTGCGGTAGTCGACCTCGGTGATATAGAGGACGACGATCTCTTCCGACAGCGAGGCCTCGATCTCCTCCGGAGCAACCAGACGCAGCTGATGACCCCGCCCGAGCGTCGCGATCAAGCCTTCAGCCATATAGAGATCAGTCGGAAAATTGCCGGTGTCCGACAGGACCACCTTGCGCGATGCGTTCATGTCGAGCGCGGCGGCGAGCGCCTGGTAGACCTTGAGCGAAAGCGTATCGCCAACCATCACCGATCCCGCCTCCGCGCCGATCAGCCGGGCGATGCGATCGCCGACATGGCGCGGCTGGGCATACCAGCCTGCGGTGTTCCAGGCGCGGATCAGCTCATTGCCCCACTCGGCGGTGATGACACGGTTGACGCGCTCCGCGACGCCAAGCGGCAGCGCGCCGAGCGAATTGCCGTCGAGATAGATCACGCCCTCAGGCAGATGAAACAGCGCTTTGGTGTCGTCGTAGACGCGAAGCCTGGACATGGTCATCTCTACAGAATCGTGCGCACGCGCCAGAGCTCAGGGAACAGCTCGACCTCCAGCATACGCTTGAGGTAGCTGACGCCGCCGGTGCCACCGGTGCCGCGCTTGAAGCCGATGACGCGCTCGACTGTCGTGACATGGTTGAAGCGCCAGCGCCGGAAATAATCCTCGAAATCGACCAGCTTCTCGGCGAGCTCGTACAGCATCCAGTGCGTCTCCGGCGCCTGGTAGACCTCGCGCCAGGCGTGAAGCACGCCCTCGCTGAAGCTGTGGGTCTCACGGACATCGCGCGCCAGCACAGCGGCCGGCATCTTGAGCCCGTTGCGGTTCGCAAGCCGCAGCACCTCGTCATAGAGGCTCGGCGTCGCAAGCTCGGCCTCGAGCAGTTTTGTCGTTTCCACGTCGTGCGCGTGCGGCTTCAGCATGGCGTGGTTGCGATTGCCGAGCAGATATTCGATCAGCCGGTGCTGCCGCGACTGGAAGCCCGAGGACTGGCCGAGCTGGGAGCGGAAGCGGGTGTATTCGCTCGGGGTCATCGTCCGCAGCACGTCCCAGGCATTGTTGAGCTGCTCGAAGATGCGCGACATCCGCGCCAGCATCTTCATGGCAGGAGCCACATCATCTTTGGCGATGGCACGACGCGCGGCGCTGAGCTCGTGGATTGCGAGCCGCATCCACAGCTCCGTGGTCTGATGCTGGATGATGAACAGCATCTCGTCATGCGCCTCCGAAAGTGGATGCTGCGCGCCGAGGATCGCATCCAGCGACAGATAGTCGCCGTAGGACATGCGCCGGGCGAAATCCGTCTCGGCGCCTTCGCTTGAGGGATCATAATCGCTGGACGTCATGACGGGCACTTTCGATCGATCATCCCTGCCCTCGCTCAGTCGAGCCCGATCAGGCGCGCGGTGATCTGCGAGGACGGATCCTTCAGCGCGTCGATCACGGTGAAATGGTTGAGCCCGGGATCGACGACAAGGCGCGTCGGCACGTCAAAGCCGGTCCAGACGTTGGCCAGCAAATCGGACTGGCGGATGAATTCCGGCCGCTCGCTGCCACCGACCCAGGCGGTAACGGGCGAATGGCCCCGCGGCAGATGCAGCGCCGCGCTCTCCAGCGCCGCCTCCTCCATGGTCATGCGCAGCGTCTCGTTCATCTTCGTCTTCAGAAGCGGGCGCAGATCGTGCAGCCCGCTGATTGAAAGCGTACCGGCGATGCGGTTGTAGACTGAAGGCTCGAGCCGGCTGTCGTCGCACAGCATGCGCGTGACGAGATGACCGCCCGCCGAATGCCCGGCGAGCCGGATCGGTCCCCCGACGAGCGAGGCTGCTTTCGTGGTCGCGGCAATGATCTCCGCGGTCATGTCGGAAATGCGCGCAGCGGGGGCCAGCGTGTAGCTCGGCAAGCAAACCGTCCAGCCGTGACGCCGCGCGCCTTCGGCGAGGTCCGTCCAGGCCGATTTGTCGAAGCGCATCCAGTAGCCGCCGTGCACGAACACGACGAGACCCTTGCTGTCGCCATCGGGCAGGATCAGATCAAAGCTCTGACGCTCACCGGAGCCATAGGCGACGTCGGCGCGAAAATGCTTCAGCCCCGCCCGATAGGCCGCCGCCCGCTCCGCCCATTGCGCCGGCATCTTGTCCGAGCCCGGGATATGGGCCGAGTTGGCATAAGCATCATCCCAATCGCGCATCGTGACTCCCGGGGACTCGTTCAGCGAACCGGGCACCAGTCTGCCACCGGTCACGGCGGCATCCTAGTCTTTATTTTAAGCTTAAAGGAATTGGCGAGCCGTTGTTTCGGGCAACTGGCGCCACAACCAAGATGCTGTAGGGTCGGCAAAGCGAAAGCGTGCCCACGGTTTCGTTGAAATCGAGAAAGCTCGTGGGCACGGCGCAAGTGCGCCTTTGCCCATCCTACGGGACCGTGGTCGTGGCGACGCCTACGCCTTCTCAACCCCACACCACTCCGCGATGAACAGCGCCATCGCCTTGGTCGTCTTCTTAAGCGATTCCAGATCGACAAATTCGTTGAAGCCGTGCATCTCGCCGCCGCTGGCGCCGAAGCACAGGCTGGGGATGCCGTGGTTGAGGCCGTAGAAGCGGGTGTCAGTGAGCGCGGTGAAGACGAGGTCCTCGACCGCGCCGCCATAGACCTTGTTGAAGGCCTTGCCGAAGGCCGCTTCCGGCGCCGCGGAATCGGTCAGCTCATAGCCTTCCGACAGGAAGCCGGACCATTCCACCTCAGGCGGATTGTTGGCGAGGAAGCGGTGGTTGCGCGAGGCCGCGGCGATGCACGCCAGAATTTCCTTCTGGTGATCGGCGATCGACCAGCCCGGCAGGACGGCGATTCGGCAATCGACGTCGCACCAGGCTGGGACGCTGGAAGCCCAGTCGCCGCCCTTGATGATGCCGGGGTTGAAATTGATGGGGTGGTTGAGCGTCTTGAAGTGACGGTCGGCCTTGGCCCGCCCGTTCCATTCGATCTCGAGCTTCTGCACCGCCTGGATCAGGTGATACGCCGCCATGATCGCGTTGGCGCCCGAGCCCGCATGCGCGACGTGGACCGGATGACCCTTCACGCGCAGGCGAAACCAGATCACGCCGACCTGCGAGCGCACCATTTTGCCACTGGTCGGCTCGGGGATGAAGCAGGCGTCGGCGCGATAGCCGCGCTGAAGCGTCGAGAGTGCGCCGACGCCAGTGCTTTCCTCCTCGATCACTGACTGGAAATGAATGCGCGCGGTCGGCTTCAGACCGGCCGCCTTGATCGCGTCGAGCGCATAGAGTGCGCCGATCGTACCCGACTTCATGTCGCAGGCGCCGCGGCCGAACATCTTGCCGTCCTTGATGACGGGCGAGAACGGCGGCGTGTCCCACAGTTCCAGCGGGCCCGCAGGCACCACGTCGCAGTGACCCTGGAGGATCAGCGATTTGCCCGCTTCCGTCGCCGGCCGATAGGTGCCGACCACCGTGCGTGCCCTCGAGAAATCATGCTCGATCGGCCCGAAGCCACGGAGGTCTTTCAAGTCATCGACATTGATGTGCCAGTCGTCGAGCTCGTAGCCGCGCGCCCGCAGGAGGTCGCCGATCATGTCCTGGCACGGCCCCTCCGCCCCGCGGGTCGAAGGGATCGCGACGAAATCGCGAGTGGTCGCAAGCTGGGCTTCGAAGCCGGCGTCGACGGCGTCAAGAATCCTCTGTTGCGTTTCGGCGTTCATCAGGCAACTCCGGGCATCCATTGATCGAGGGTGCGCGCAAGCTAGCCGATTTCAGCCGTTCGGGTACTCCACAAAATATGCATCCCGCAATGCATCTTCGAGCAGGCGGCCCTCGGAATAGACATTCAGCGTCGCGGGCCGGCTGACGCCATCGAGCAGCCGCGGGCATGGTTCCGGCGCCCCAAGAACGGTGCGGACCGGAATGCGCTCGGCATAGATCGGTAATTCATAGTCCTCATCGTCGTCGGCGACACCCTTGGCGCGGACTTTTGCAGAGGCCTCCTCGATCTCCATCGCGATGAAGGAGGTCGCCTTGATCTCCTGGACATTGCTGGCGCGCAGGCTCGCGGTGCGATCCGGGAAGAAGCGGTCGACCATCGCGACCACCGCGCGCTCCTTCTCCACGGGATCGGTGACGAGATAGGCGGTGCCAAACGCCATCACTGCGCGGTAATCGGCGGAGTGATTGAAGCCGCAGCGCGCCAGCACAAGGCTGTCGAGATGGGCGACCGTCAGGCACACGCGCTCACCTTTGGCCTGGTTGCGCAACATGCGGCTGGCACTCGAGCCGTGCCAGTAGAGCTTGGTCCCCTCGCGCCAGAAGAAGGTCGGCGTGCAATAGGGCTGGCCGTCGATCACGTAGGAGACGTGGCACATCATCGAGGAATCCAGGATGCGGTGAACGGTAGCGTGATCGTAGAAGCCGCGGTCGTGCCGGCGCTTCACCTGATTGCGCGCTGATGTTGGATAGGACGCTTGATAGGACTTTTGGCTTTCGATCTGGCTCACGGCCGCTCCTGTCGCATCGGGAACACTTCCAGGCTAGTTGTAGCGTCGCATTTGGTCTGCGATAGTGCCAATTCCATGCGAAAAATTCCAACCAATTCTCCCGGGAAAGCCGAGCTGCCGCTCGATCTCACCGGCCCGCACATCACAGCCGGCGCGTCCTCGGCGCACCGGCTGTACCAGGCCCTGTGCGAGATGATCGTCTCTGGTCTCGTCAAACCTGGCGAGCCGCTGCCGCCCTCGCGGACGCTGGCGAAGCAGACCGGCTTTCGGCGCAACGCGGTGGTCACGGCTTACGAGCGCCTGATCGCCGACGGATTTGCACAAGCGACCGTCGGCTCCGGCACGTTCGTGGCGGCGCGCATCCCGGCGCCCGCCGCCGCGACGAAGAAGCCGAAGGTAATTGTCGAAACGCCGAAACAAGGCGCGCTTTCGCTCGGCTGCACCCACATCGACGAGCGCGCGGTGCAACGTTTTCGCGCCTTCGTCGGCAGGCGAATGCGCGCCTTTGGCAGCGAGCACCTGCATTACGGCGACCCGCGCGGCAGCCGCGAATTGCGCGTCGCGATCGCCGATCATCTGCTGTCGGCGCGTGGGCTGCGCTGCGACCCCGACCAGATCATGCTCACCTCTGGCACGTTGCATACGCTGCGCATCGTGCTGGGCGCTCTCTTGAAACCCAACGATCAAGTCTGGTGCGAGGACCCCGGCTATCCCACCGCGCGCAAGACCATCGCGCAGTGCGGTTACCGCACCGTGCCCGTTCCCGTTGACGCGCACGGAATGCAAGTCGCAAGGGGCAGCACCACCGCGCCACACGCACGCGCGGCCTATGTGACGCCGTCGCATCAGTTTCCTCTGGGCGTGCAGATGTCGATGCCGCGGCGGCTTGAGCTGCTGGACTGGGCGAAGCAGGCCGGCGCCTTTGTTTTCGAGGACGATTACGACAGCGAGTTCCGTTACGACGGCGCGCCGCTGATGTCGCTTGCCGGCATCGATCATCTGCAGCGCGTGATCTACATGGGCACCTTCGCCAAGACGCTGTTTCCGGGCCTGCGCATCGGCTATTGCGCTCTGCCCGAGCGCCTGATTGCAGACGTCACGACCGCGCGCGCCGCGCTCGATCGCTTTCCTGCCACACTGATGGAGGGCGCAGTCGCCGACATGCTTAACTCAGGCGCATTCGCCGCGAATCTGAGGCGCGTGCGAAAGCTTTATCGTGAGGCACGCGATGCGCTGGCCGAGACGCTCGAAGCCGCGTCAGATGGTGTGCTGTCGGTCCCGGTGCCGTCGCAGGGCCTTCATCTCGTGGCGCGGTTCGATCCATCGGTTGCCCCCGCGGTCGCAGCTGAGGCGAAGCAGGCCGCAGGCGCGGAAGGTTGGCTGCTCGCCGACACCTATGCGCGGGCGCGGCCCCTGCCCGGTTTCGTGCTGGGATTTTCAGGGCATGCGGTTCCACAACTCGTCGCCGCCGCCGAACGCCTCGCGAAGGAAGCGCGGGCCAGATTACGCACCAAGGGCCATCAGGCCCGGCGGGCCTGACAAAGGTTCACTATCAAAATCAGAGCCTGCTGCTAAACATCGCGGAATCGATTCCGGGATCTCTCATCATGTCACTTGTCGTCTCACTCGGCCGCGCAGCCTGCGTCGCGCTCCTGATCTCCTCCGCGCTTGCCCCTGCGGCCTACGCGACCACGGTTGGACGTGAACAGGATATCGTCGATCTCAAGCTCGGCCAGCGCGTGCAGGTGGATGACGGGACCTGCCCAGCCGGACAGGTCAAGGAAGTGCGCGGCTCGAAGATGACGGACAAGGGCGTCGCGCGGACAGCATCCTGCGTGCCGCGGTTCGGTCCGAAGTCGAGGTGACGAGCATGATCCGGACCCGAAGGGCCGCGTTAGCGCAAAGTGTGAAGCGGTTTTCCTTCGCGACAAACGCGGAACGCGTTTGCGCGGAGATCATGCTCAAACAATAGACCCTTAGGACTTCGCCGGGTCGAACATGCACTGCAAGGTCGGCTTGGCGATCTTGGTGAAGGTCGCGCCGATCTCGCCTTGCTTTGCCGCCGGCACCCAATCGGTCTCGATCGTGGGAACGCCTGTCTCGCTGATGCCGCGCAGCAGCGCCTCGCGCAGGTCGCGATCCTCAACGACGGCAGCCGCATGATCATGCAGGCAGCCGCAGACCTCTTCCGGATGTTCCCAGCGCCCGAGCATGCGCGGCGCACATTGCCTCACGAACTCCGTGCGCGGATCCGGCAACCGGCTCGGTGAGCGCACCTGAGCCTGAGCGGAGCTGATGGTCAGAAGGGACAAAAACACCGCGGCGCAGAAACGAAGGTACATGATGGCGCCTTTGCGGGCTGATTTTCTCGTTGGGGGATCAGAGGCGCGCCGCAAGGACGATCGGCTGCGGCGCCGTGGTGGTGATCGGCGAGCCGCTGTACTGGAAGGTCCCGATGCCGGGCAGATTGCCGTCCGGTGCGCCGGCGAGCGAGGAACCGGCGAGCACGAAACCGAAAGCAAGGATGAAGCTGAGCGCGCGCATGGGATGTCTCCGAATTGCGTGGCCGGCGGTGCTGCCGTCGTCGTTGTCACCCTGATAACCATCAGCGGTTTCTCCCGTGATGCGCCCAAAGCCCAAAATGGTTTCGTTCCCGATCAGAATTGTTTCGTCGCCGGCGGCGCGACGAAACAATCTGCCGAAAACATCAATCATTTCAGATGGGGCGCTTGAGGGTTTGAACCTCGATGAGAACGACCATCCACACCACTCGAGGCGAAGCGGTCATCTCGGCGACGTCAGCGCTTCACATGCATTTTACGGTTTTCTGCTGAAGAGGTCGGCAAACGAGGGCCGGTCCCGCCGATGAACCCAGAATCGATCGGACGCGACCGAAGCCTTCGAAACCGAACGGCCCGTCATTATCAGGGCACATAGTTGAGGGATGGCCATCATGATCGCGCAAGATCGCGCAACGGTGCGCGACGCGGCGCAGCCTACGGACCGCGCCGATCGGCAGACCGGCGACCGCCCCGGCGCGATGGCGCTGCAATCAGGACGCGGCTACGAGGCCGCGCCCCAGGCGTTCGTGCGGCTGAGCGGCTCGCACCTCGTCAAACCGCGGTTGAAGCGCGATCACAATACTGAGTGAACGCAAGTGCGTCACTGAGTGAAGAAGTCGCCACACTTCTGGACGTTTGCGTCAGCCGGTCCCCACGGCATGATCGGCACCGTCGAGGTCGAGTTCTTCGGCGATCCCTCGATCAGCTTGTCCGAATAGACCATGTAGACCAGCACATTGCGCTTGGCGTCGCAGCCGCGCACGATCTGCATCTTCTTGAAGAACAGCGATCGGCGCCTGCGGAACATGTCGTCGCCCTGCTCCATCTTGTCCTTGAACTTGATCGGGCCGACCTGGCGGCAGGCGAGCGAGATGTCCGAGACCTCCTCGGCAAGTCCCAGCCAGCCCTTGAAGCCGCCCTTCTCCGGCACCGTGAAATGACAGGCCACGCCCTCGACCTCGGGGTCGTCGAGGCCATAGGTCGCGAGCCTGTCATTCGGGCTCATCCATTTGAACACGGTGGAGCGGCGGAAGATCAGATCGGGCTCGTCGGCGGCCGATGCGGAAGCCAGAGGGATGACCAGAGCCAGGAGCAATAAAGCAAGGCCTTTCAAGCGGATGCCGGAAAGACCGGGGAAACGAGATGACATGAAGTTCTCCGGTAACAAGTCCCAGCAATGTAGGCACGGAAGGTCCCGTCAGGAAGATGACGGCAGGCGGGCACGGCCGCCGTTTACCGCTCTGTGAGGCTTTTTTGTTACGTCTTGAACAAAAGTAGCGGACGGCAGAACCGCCATGCTGGTGAACGCGTATCCCCTCTGCGACACTAACATCTGATTTGGATTGTGGATTCGAGGAATGAATAGCGTGAACGGGTCCCCCTTTTCGGCCGCGCCGGTAAGGCTGTGGCAGGTCGCGATTTTGGCGGCGGCGGGTGCGATCGGAACAGCGAGCCAGGCGGAAGCAGCGTTCTATTATTATCCGGACTACTCGGGCGCGTCCTACTACGCCCCGCAACAGCGGTATCCGGCGGAGCTGCGACAGAAGCCGCAGAAGCGCGGCTCGGCGGCCAAGAAAAAGGACGAGGCGCTCGTCGAGAAAGAGACCGGCGCCAAGCCGCAAGGCCCGCTCGTCATCGTCGTCTCGATCGAGCGGCAGAAGGTGACGATCTACGATTCCAACGGCGTGTTCGCGGAGTCGCCGGTGTCGACCGGCATGAAGGGCCACTCGACGCCGATGGGTGTGTTCAGCGTCATCCAGAAGCACAAATTCCACCACTCCAACATCTACAGCGGCGCGCCGATGCCGTACATGCAGCGGATCACCTGGTCCGGCGTCGCCATGCATGCCGGCGTGCTGCCGGGCTATCCGGCCTCGCACGGCTGCATCCGCATGCCGATGGCGTTCGCGGTGAAGATGTGGAACTGGACCAAGATGGGCGCGCGCGTGATCGTCTCGCCCGGTCAGATGACGCCGCAAAGCTTCTCGCACCCGATGCTCGCTTCGCTGCGCGTCCCGCCGCAGCCCGCAGCAAGCCTCGAGCCGACGACGAGCGTCGGCGACAAGGCGGACAAGGGCGCACCTGACACCAGGGTCACGGATGCGAAGCCTGTCGAGACCATATCTTTCGAGAAGACCGCCAGCGCCGACGGCGTGCTCGAGCTGCGCTCGACGGTCGGCCACACCGTGATGTCGGATGTGACCACCGGAAATGCACCGGTTCGCGAGGAAGCGGCCAAGACCGACCCCAAGTCTGACGAGGCCTCCGAGCCGGCCAAGCAGCCTGAGACGGTTTCGAAGACGGACGACGCCGCCAAGCCCGCCGATGCGGCGAGCACCGAAGCAAAGCCCACTGACGTTGCGGACGCTCCCAAGACGACGTCGGACGAGAAACCGGCCGACAAGGTCGAGGCGGCAAAGTCCGAACAGTCCGAGCCTGCGAAGGTCGAGGCGCCGAAGGCGGAAGCGGTTGTGGACCCCGTCAAGTCCGAGCCGGTCAAGGCCGATACGGCAGAGACCGAGAAGAAGCCCGACGCGCCTGTGACCGCAACGGCACCAGCGCAAGCTGCTTCGCCGGATGCGAAGAAAGACCAGACCCGTGTCGCCGATCCCGCGCCTTCCGTGAAGCCGGACCTGCCGAAGCGGACCGGTCAGATCGCGGTGTTCATCAGCCGCAAGGACTCCAAGCTCTATGTGCGGCAGAACTTTGCGCCGCTGTTCGATGTGCCCGTCACGATCGCGGCAAGCGATCGGCCGCTCGGGACCCATGTTTTCACGGCCGAGGTCGACAAGTCCGACTCGAATGCGCTCCATTGGTCGGTGGTGTCGCTGCCCGTCGCCGTCCGCGCCGCCGCGCGCGACGAGGATGGTCACGTGGTGCGCCGGCAGCGTGGCGCTGCCGTGATCCCCGTTGCCGCAAAGCCTGTCATCACGCCTGATAGCCCGGCCGAGGCACTGGATCGCATCACGATCCCGGCCGACGCCATGGCGAAGATCAACGAGATGCTCACCACCGGCGGCTCGGTGATCGTGTCCGACCAGGGCATCAACCAGGGCGAGACCGGCGAAGGCACCGACTTCATCGTCCGCCTGTACTAAAGCGTTTTCAAGCGAAGTGGATGCCGGTTCGCGTAAAGAAAACGCGTCAAAAATAAGAGCCTGCGTCGCGATAACGCGGTGTTGAGCAGGCCAGTCGCAACGGCGGAGTAAGCTCCGCCCCGGATCACATCCGGGGGACACCGCCATGTTGAACCGCAGAACCGTCATCACCACTGCGCTGCTCGCAGCAGCCACATCGGCAACGCGCGTGCGGGCCGATGGCGGCATGAGCCGGATCCCGGCTTACGCCTTTTCATTCCCCGCTTTGTCCGGTGACGACATCAGGCTCGCCGCCTTCACCGGTAAACCGCTGCTGGTTGTCAACACGGCCTCGCTGTGCGGTTACACGCCACAATATGCCGGGCTGCAGGAGCTCTGGACCGAGTTTCGCGCGCGCGGCCTTACCGTGATCGGCGTGCCCTCCAATGATTTCGGCGGCCAGGAGCCTGGCGGCACCAGCGAGATCTCGGAGACCGCGCACCACCAATACGGAGTTACCTTCCCGATTGCGGCTAAGGCGGTCGTGACAGGGGCGAAGGCCCATCCCTTCTACAAATGGGCGGCCGAGGCGCGGCCGAAGGAGGTTCCGAAGTGGAACTTCCACAAATACCTGATCGGCCGCGACGGTTATATCGCCGAGGTGTTTCCTTCAGCCGTGGAGCCGGCCGACACGCGCGTCAAAACCGCGATAGCCCGGGCATTGGCCGATAGTTGATGGGCCGGCGGCAACGCGGTTGGGCACAATTGCGGCGAAGCGCCAAACAGCCGTTGCAATGGCGATGGAGCACCATCTAGGCTAAGATGGTGAGGGGCAGGAAGGGTTCGGCCGGAGGCGAAAAGCCACGGCGGACCAACGGGATCAATCTCGAGGACAACACCATGCGTGTGGCGGCAAAACTGATTTTGGCAAGCGCGATGTCTGTTGCGCTGACAGGCGCGGCATGGTCGCAGACCCCTGCCGCAAAACCCGCAGCCGCCACCCAGGCCGCGCCCGCAGCAGCACCGGCCGCAGCCGCAGCTCCAGCAGCCGCTGCCCCCGCGGCAGCTGCTGCGCAACCGAGCGCAGCCTTCCCGCCCCCGCCGCAACAGGCGCCGCAGCCGGCGCGCGCCGCCTGCAACAATCCGAACGCGCTGGGCGTCGCCCGCACCGTGGAGATCGACACGACAGGCGGCCCCGGCTTCGGCTTCGAGCATTTCAAGGAGCTCGACTTCCTGCGCGACAAGGAGGTCGTCCTGACCTTCGACGACGGTCCCTGGCCGCGCAACACGCCTGCCGTGCTGAAGGCGCTCGCCGACCAATGCACTACCGGCATTTTCTTCTCGATCGGCAAGCACGCCACCTACGAGCCGGAGATCCTGAAGCAGGTCTACGCGGCCGGTCACGTCATCGGCACCCACACCTGGTCGCACGCCAACCTCAACGACAAGAAGCTGAACGAAGCGCAGCGCAAGGACGAGATCGAGAAGGGCATCAGCGCCGTGAAATGGGCGCTCGGCGGCATCTCGCCGGCCGCGTTCTTCCGCTTCCCGGCGCTGCAACATCCGCCGGAGATGGTCACCTATCTCGGCAACCGCAACGTTGCGATCTTCTCCTGCGACATCGACTCCTTCGACTTCAAGGCCTCGAAGCCCGAGAAGGTGATCGAGACCGTGATGAAGAAGCTCGAGAACAAGGGCAAGGGCATCATCCTGATGCACGACTTCCAGAAGCACACGGCGGAAGCGCTGCCCGAGCTTCTGAACCGCCTCAAGGCCGGCGGCTACAAGATCGTGGCGATGCGCGCCAAGGCGCCGGTCGCTTCGCTCCCCGAATACGACCAAGAGCTGATGAAGGACGTCAAGCTGCCGACGGTCAGCACGCGCCCGGTCAATTCCGTGGTGACGACCGTTTCCGAATAGTCGTCATTTGTCGTTCCATTTCGAAGGCTACGTCATCGTCTCGGCGGACGGCATGCTTGCCGACGCCAGCCATGTCATGCCCAACAGTCTGAAGTTCGAAGGCGACAAACTGTTCTTCGAGCAGGCGCTCGATGGCGCCGCGCTGATCGTGCACGGCCGCAACTCGCACGAGGGGCAGCCGAACTCGCCCAAGCGCAAGCGGCTGATCCTGACCCGCAAGATCAAGGCCCTCACCGTCGATCCCGAGATGCCAAACGCGACGCTGTGGAATCCGGACTATTCGAGCTTCGCGGAGGCCTGCGCGTTTGCCGATGTCGCCTCGGGGCGGGTCGCGATCATTGGCGGCCCCGTGGTGTTCGACATGTTCATGGACCGCTACGACACCTTCTGGCTGTCGGAAGCCCCCCATGTGCAGTTGCCCGGCGGAGAGGGCTGCTTCGTCGATGTGCCCAGGCGGACGCCGCACGAGGTGCTGACGTCACACGGGATGACGCCAGGCACGCCTTACGTGCTCGACGCAACGCATGACGTCACGGTCACGCCATGGCGGCGGGCCTAGAGCATGATCCGGAAAAGTGTGAAGCGGTTTTCCCTCGCGACAAACGCGGAACGCGTTTGCGCGGAGATCATGCTCAAACAAAGAGCTGAAGCGCGATGAGGATTCAACCCAATCTCATCGCGCTTTAGCGCTCAAACGTCCCCGTAAGCCGTCTCGGCCGAGCGCGTCGCGCGGCCATAGCCCATGATCATGAACAGCGCGCCGATGATCGAAAGATTCTTCAGCGCGTCGATCACCACCGCGGCGTTCTCAGGCGCAGTCTGGTTCCAGAAATCGGAGAACAGGACGGTCGACACCGCGATGTAGATCACCATCAGCATTGCGAAGAAACGCGCGCCGAAATTCAGTGCGATCATCAGGCCTGCGACGATTTCGAGCCCGCCGATCGCAATCGCCAGAAGCTGCGGCGTGGTCATCGCGGTCGCCGTCTCGACCTGCTTGGCGTAGGGCGCGATCACATCGGGCACTACGATCTTGCCCGCAATGAAATCGGCCGTCGCCTGGATGGCGATGAGCTTGGTCGCGCCCGTGTAGATGAACAGCACGGCGAACAGGATCCGCCCGAAAGTCACGAACGCTGGCATGGTCGGCCCCTTGGCAAATGCTGAGCACGGAACGCGCTTCTAGGATTATGAAGAGTCCGTTTGCGGTTTTCAAACGGGGAAATGGGAAACTGAAAGTTATTCAAGAATGGTGGGGTGGCTGCTCCCTCTCCCCGTTGTTACGGGGCCGCGACGGGCTTCGCTCGCGCTGCGAGGGTTGGGGTGAGGGGCTGCCTCAGCAATCACGATGAGAGTGGACTCGCGGAGACTCCCCCACACCCGGACTTTGCTTCCGCAAATTCCGGCCTCTCCCCGCGCGCGGGGAGAGGCGAAGGAGGCCACCACCCTTACGTAAACAACGTCGGCTGCTGCCGCGCTGCACGCTCCTGCGCCTCCACAACCGCGACCGCCGTCATGTTGAGGATGCCGCGCGCGGTCACCGAGGGCGTGAGGATGTGGGCGGTCCGCGCCGGGCCGATCAGGATCGGGCCGACGGGCAGCGCGTCCGCCAGCGACTTGATCATCTGATAGGCGACGTTGGCGGTGTCCAGGTTCGGCATGATCATGATGTTGGCCTCGCCCTCCAGCTTGGAGTGCGGCAGAACCATGCGGCGCGCCGCAGCGGAGAGCGCGGTATCGCCCTGCATTTCGCCATCGGCCTCGATCTCCGGGTGCTTCTCCTTCAACAGCTGCGTCGCCCGGCGCATTTTGCGCGAGGAGTCGGTGTCGTAGCTGCCGAAATCGGAGTGCGAGACGAAGGCGATCTTCGGCTTGATGGTGAAGCGCTGGACGTGGACCGCCGCGAGCGAGGCGATCTCGGCGAGCTCTTCGGCGCTCGGATTGGGCCTCACTTGGGTATCGGCGATGAAGAACGCGCCCTTGCTGGTGATCAGCAGCGCAAGCGCCGCGTAATCGCTGATGCCGGGCGAGAAGCCGACGATCTCGCGGACATGACGCAGATGGCTCATATAGCGGCCTTCGACGCCGCAGAGCATCGCGTCCGCCTCCCCGCGCGTCACGGCGAGCGCGGCGATGACAGTGTTGTTGGTGCGAACCACCGTGCGCGCCGCATCAGGCGTCACGCCGCGGCGGCCGGCGACCTCGACATAAGACTGGACATAGGAGCGATAGCGCGGATCGTCCTCGGGATTGACGAGATCGAAATCCTTGCCCGCCTTGATCGAGAGGCCGAAGCGCTTGATGCGCGCCTCCACCACCGAGGGGCGGCCGACCAGGATCGGCGTCGCCAGCTTCTCCTCCAGCACCACTTGCGTGGCGCGTAGCACGCGCTCGTCCTCGCCTTCGGCGTAGATCACGCGCACCGGCTGGGTCTTGGCCTTGGCGAACATCGGCTTCATGACGAGGCCGGAGCGGAAGGCGAAGCGCTCGAGCAGCGCGCGATATTCGTCGAAATTGGTGATCGGGCGCGTCGCGACGCCTGATTCCATCGCCGCCTTCGCCACCGCCGGCGCGATCCGCAGGATCAGCCGCGGATCAAAGGGGCTGGGGATCAGCGAGCCCGGGCCGAAGCCGCCCGTCTCGCCGGTGTCGAGGCTGCTCTGGGAGACTGCATCCGACGGCGCCTCGCGCGCGAGCTGCGCAATGGCCTCGACCGCGGCGTGCTTCATCTCCTCGTTGATGGCGCTGGCGCCGACATCGAGCGCGCCGCGGAAGATGAAGGGAAAGCACAGGACGTTGTTGACCTGGTTCGGATAGTCCGAGCGTCCGGTGCAGATCATGGCGTCGGGACGCACTTTTCGCGCTTCTTCCGGCATGATCTCAGGCGTCGGATTGGCCAGCGCCATGATCAGGGGCTTCTCGCCCATGGCCTTGGCCATCTCGGGCTTGAGCACGCCGGGTGCCGACAGGCCGATGAAGATGTCGGCGCCGCCGATGACGTCGCCGAGCGTGCGCTTGTCGGTCTTCTGCGCATAGACCGCCTTCCAGCGGTCCATCGAGGTGTTGCGGCCCTCATGGACGAGGCCGTCGATGTCGCAGACCCAGATGTTCTTGCGCTGTGCGCCCATCGACACGAGAAGGTTGAGCGTGGCGATCGCGGCGGCCCCTGCCCCCGACGCCACGATCTTGACGTCCGACAGCTTCTTGCCGTTCAGCCTGAGCCCATTGGTGATGGCAGCGGCAACGATGATCGCGGTGCCGTGCTGGTCGTCATGGAAGACCGGGATCTTCATGCGCTCCTTCAGCTGCGCCTCGATCTCGAAGCACTCCGGTCCTCGGATGTCTTCCAGATTGATGCCGCCGAAAGTCGGCTCGAGCGCAGCGACCGTCTCGACCACGCGGTCGATGGTGTCGGCGGCGATCTCGATGTCGAACACGTCGATGCCGGCGAATTTCTTGAACAGGACGGCCTTGCCCTCCATGACAGGCTTGGAGGCCAGCGGGCCGATATTGCCGAGGCCGAGCACGGCGGTGCCGTTGGAGACAACGGCGACCAGATTGGCGCGGGTGGTCAGGGTCGCGGCTTCCGCCGGGTTCTTGGCGATCTCGGTACAGGCGGCCGCAACGCCCGGAGAATAGGCAAGCGCGAGGTCGCGCTGGTTGGCCAGCGGCTTGCTCGCCTGGATCTCGAGCTTTCCGGGGCGCGGCAGACGGTGATAGGCCAGCGCCGCCTGGTGGAGATCATCAGAATAGGACGACATGCGGTCTCTTGCCTCGCGTTACCGGCCTCAAAATGCATCATCCGGAGCGGTCGTCCAAGCGGACGCTATTTCCGGGTCGTGGAAACGGGATGAAGCACGGCCGAAGGCCCGGTGGCAACATCCGATTGCGGCCCCATCAACAGGGCCATCCGTCAAATATCTGAAAGCGCTAGCTTTCCCTAGACCTTGCGACGTTTCCCAAATATGGCAGGTTGCGCAGCCCACTACGAGCAACTGGAGCTGGGAATGAAGCGGATCCTGATCGGCCTGATCGTTGTAGCCGTGCTCGCCGTGGGCGGCTGGTTCGGCTTCAACGCCTACGCCAAGCATCGCGCCACCGCCGAGGTCGAGGCGGCGTTCGAGCAGATCCGCGAGCAAGGCGGCAAGGCGAGCCACGGCAAGGTCGAGTTCGATTTGCGGACGCGCACCTTGGCTATCGAAGACATCGTCATCGATCCCGGCAAGCAGCCGCAGGCGCAGGTCAGGATCGCCGGCATCAAAGGCATTGGCGTTCGCCAGGTCGACGAACTCAGGGTTTCAGCCGACAGCATCGACATCACCGACTTTGAGGTCGCGCTGGACCAGATTGGTCCGGCCAAGCTGAAGGTGTCCTACAAGCTCCCGCAGCTCACGATTCGCGACTATGCCGGTCCCGTCCACAGCAGCTGGACTGCACTGCCGGACAACTCCCTGATCGAGATGTACCGCTATGCGCTCGACCAGTATGTTGGGATCAGGGCGTCATCGCTCACGGCCCCGACCCTGACAATGACCTTCGATTCCGGCGGCTCGGCCGGCGGCAGCGGTGAGGTCACCTACTCAGGGCTGGCGATCCAGAACATCGTGCACGGCAAGGTCGATGCGATGAAAGCGGATCGCGCGACCATTTCGATCGACGTGAAGCAGCCGGGCAAGCCGGACAGGCTGACGGGCGAACTATCGAACATCGCCGTCGACGATTTCGATGCGACCGTGATCCGCGCCGCGCTCGATCCGCAGACGACGGCTGACGACAACTACCGTCGTGTCTACCGGCAGGTCTCCGCTGGCCCCTATGTGCTCAAATCGGCACAAGGGGTGCGCGTCGATATCGACAGCTTCAGCATGAGCGACATCGCCGTTCAGCCGTCGAAATTCCGCCTGGCCGACCTGTTTGCAGCGCTGCCGCAGGACAAATCAGCCCCGCCGACGCCGGCGCAAACGCGCGAGATCATGGAGAAGCTTGCCAGCTTCTACGAAGGCCTTCGCATCGGCAAGATCGAGATGGGCAAGACGTCGATGGCAACGCCGCAAGGCACGGGCAGCATCAATCTTGTCAGGTACCAGGATGGCGAATTCGCGATCGAAGGCGTCGACACGGCGTCTCCGCAGGGTCAATTCAAGATGGAGCGCTTCGCGCTGAAGTCCTTCAGCGTCGGGAACCTGATGCGCTGGGCCGCAGACCTCACGAAGAGTGCCGGGCGGCCGCCCTCGCCGGATCAAATGCTAGGGCTATTCGGCGTGCTGGCGGGTGCCGAGATCAAGGGCGTGGTTGCGCCCTTCAAGACCACCAAGAAGCTGGTCACGATCGACACGGTGAGCCTCGACTGGGGGCAGCTGGTCGGCTCGATCCCGAGCAAGGCGCACGTGGTTGCGAAATTTGTCACGCCGACCGATCCGTCCGACCCGAAGCAACTCCCGTTGATCGGCGCCGGGATCGACAAGCTCGCAATCGACCTCGATCTTGGCGCGGCGTGGACAGAACAGTCGAGCAGCTTCGCCCTGGCGCCGGCGACGCTCGACATCGGAGGGATCGCAAAAGCGCAATTGGGCATCACGCTCGGCAATGTGTCGCGCGAGGTGTTTTCGACCGATCCCGCGCAGCTCATGGGCCAGGCAGCAAGGATCGAGGCCGGCGCGCTCGCGTTCGCGCTGCGTGACAATGGCGGCGTCGAAGCCGCAGCGACGCAGTACGCTCGCAGTCAGAATGTGAGCCGCGACGCCGCGCGCCAGGCGCTCGCCGACAGCGTCAGGGTGCATCGGGAGGAGATCGCCTCCGCCAATCCGGATGCTGGTGCGGCGGTGGACGCCATCGCCAGCTTCATCGAGACGCCGGGCCAGACGCTCGTCATCAAGCTGACACCCCGCGCCAAGGCACCGCTGATGCAGATCATGCAACTGCTGCAGACCGATCCACAGAGCGCATTGGCGCAATTCCGGATCGAGGCGTCGACGGGGCTGTAGGGGAAAGGCGCCGCTCTCTCCCCGTCATTGCGAGGAGCCCTTGCGACGAAGCAATCCAGGATCCTTCCGCGGAAAGACTCTGGATTGCTTCGCTGCGCTCGCAATGACGATGTGGGTGCAGCGCGGCCTCTCTCCGCATCCGCCTTCGCTGAAGCTTCGGCGAGACAAGCGCGGGGAGAGGCGGAAGCAACCTCACTTCTGCGGCAGGTTCACCCGCACATGCAGCTCGCGGAGCTGTTTGGTCGTGGCTTCCGACGGCGCACCCATCAAGAGGTCGGCATATTGCTGGTTCATCGGGAACAGCGATATCTCGCGCAGATTGTTGGTGCCGCACAGGAGCATGACGATGCGCTCGAGGCCGGCGGCCATGCCGCCATGCGGCGGCGCACCGTACTGGAACGCGCGGTACATGCCGCCGAACCGCTCGACGACCTCCTGCTCGCCATAGCCGGCGATCTCGAAGGCCTTCACCATCGCCTCGGGCACATGGTTGCGGATGCCGCCCGACGCCATCTCGTAGCCGTTGCAGGCGATGTCGTACTGGAACGCCTTGATGGTCAGCGGATCCTGCGACTTCAGCGCGTTGAGGCCGCCCTGCGGCATCGAGAACGGGTTGTGCGAGAAGTCGACCTTCTTGTTCTCCTCGTCATACTCGTACATCGGGAAGTCGACGATCCAGGCGAACGCGAACTGATCCTTGTCGATCAGGTTCAATTCCTCGCCGACCTTGGTGCGCGCCATGCCGGCGAACTTCCAGAACTTCTCCGGGTCTCCGGCCACGAAGAACGCGGCATCACCCTCCTTGAGATGGAGCTGTTCGCGGATCGCGGCCGTGCGCTCCGGGCCGACATTGTTGGCAAGCGGCCCCGCGCCCTCGCCGCCCTCGCGCCACATGATGTAGCCAAGGCCGGGCTGGCCTTCGCCCTGCGCCCACGAGTTCATACGGTCGCAGAAGGCGCGGCTGCCGCCACCCTTGCCCGGGATTGCCCAGACCTGGTTCTTCGGGTCTTCGAGCATGCGCGCGAACACCTTGAACCCGGAGCCGCGGAAGTGCTCCGACACGTCCTGCATCTCGATCGGGTTGCGCAGGTCTGGCTTGTCGGTGCCGTATTTGCGCAGCGCCTCAGCAAACGGAATCCGCGGCCAGTTTCTGGTGACACGCTTGCCGTTGGCGAACTCCTCGAACACGCCGGTGATGACCGGCTCCATCGCGGCGAACACATCGTCCTGGGTGACGAAGCTCATCTCGACGTCGAGCTGGTAGAACTCTGGCAGACGGTCGGCGCGCGGGTCCTCGTCGCGGAAGCAGGGCGCGATCTGGAAGTAGCGGTCGAAGCCCGACATCATCAACAGCTGCTTGTACTGCTGCGGCGCCTGCGGCAGCGCGTAGAACTTGCCGGGATGGATGCGCGACGGCACCACGAAGTCACGCGCGCCCTCCGGCGACGAGGCCGTCAGGATCGGCGTCTGGAATTCGAAGAAGCCCTGCTCCTTCATCCGCTTGCGCAGGGAGTCGACCACCGCGCCGCGCGTCATGATGTTCTGGTGCAGCTTCTCGCGACGCAAATCGAGGAAGCGGTATTTCAGGCGGATATCCTCGGGGTATTCCTGGTCGCCGAACACAGGCAGCGGCAGGTCGCCTGCCGGCCCGAGCACCTCGATCTCGCTGACGTAAACCTCGACCCTGCCGGTCGGCAGTTCGTCATTGTCGGTGCCTTCGGGGCGGCGGCGGACCTTGCCGTCCATCTTGACCACGAATTCCGAGCGCAGCTTTTCGGCCAGCGAGAACGCCGGCGAGTCCGGGTCGACCACGCACTGGGTCAGGCCGTAATGGTCGCGCAAATCGATGAACAGCACGCCTCCATGGTCGCGAACGCGATGGACCCAGCCCGAGAGGCGGATGGTCTCGCCGATGTTGCTCTCGCGGAGCGCGCCGCATGTATGTGACCGGTAGCGATGCATGGTCGTCCCAAAATCAAGGTCGGAGGAAGCGAATCGGACGGCCTGAAACGACCGGTCCGAAGTTGCGGCAGGGTTTACCTCGGGAGGACCAAGGCGGCAACCAAGGGAACGCCCTGTTTTGGGCCCCGAAGGCCCCTTTTTGGGCCAATTGGGCCCAAGCCTTTGCCATCGGGCATTCCAGCCCTATCTTGAGGCCATGACGGTCCATTTCCCCTTCCAGAATTCCTATTCGGCGCTGCCGGACAGCTTCTTTGCCCGCGTCGCGCCGACCCCCGTATCCGCGCCCCGGCTGATCAAGCTGAACCGGCCGCTGGCGGTCCAGCTCGGGCTCGATCCTGATGTGCTGGAGACCCCGGAAGGCGCCGAAATCCTGGCCGGCAAGACGGTTCCCGCCGGCGCTGATCCCATCGCCATGGCCTATGCCGGCCATCAGTTCGGGCATTTCGTGCCACAGCTCGGCGACGGCCGCGCCATCCTGCTCGGCGAGGTCATCGACCGCGACGGCGTCCGGCGCGACATCCAGCTCAAGGGCTCGGGTCCCACCCCGTTCTCCCGCCGCGGCGACGGCCGCGCCGCGCTCGGGCCGGTGCTGCGCGAGTATATCGTCAGCGAAGCCATGTTCGCGCTCGGCATTCCCACCACGCGCTCACTCGCCGCCGTTATCACCGGCGAGCCCGTCATCCGCGAGACCGTGCTGCCCGGCGCGGTGCTGACGCGCGTCGCTTCGAGCCACATCCGCGTCGGCACCTTCCAGTTCTTCGCCGTCCGCCGCGACACCGATGCGATCCGCCGGCTCGCCGATCATGTGATCGTCAGGCACTATCCGGACCTGCTTCACGCCGAGCGGCCCTATCACGCCCTGCTCGCCGGCGTCGTCGCGCGCCAGGCCGAGCTCATCGCGCGCTGGCTGCTGGTCGGCTTCATCCATGGTGTGATGAACACCGACAACAGCTCCATCTCCGGTGAGACCATCGATTACGGCCCCTGCGCCTTCATGGATGCCTACAATCCCGCCCAAGTGTTTTCGTCGATCGACGAGATGGGACGCTACGCCTACGCCAACCAGCCGCGCATCGCCCTGTGGAATCTGACGCGCCTTGCCGAATGCCTGCTGCCCCTGTTCTCCGACGACCAGGAAAAGGCGGTCGCGGAAGCGCAGGACATTCTCGGCGCTTTCTCCGAGACGTTCAGCGCCGCCTATCAGGCCGGCCTGCGCAGGAAGGTCGGCCTGTTCACCGAGCGTGACGGCGACGAGGCGATGATCCAGGACCTGCTCGACGCCATGGCGAAGAACCAGGCCGACTTCACCCTCACCTTCCGCAAGCTCGGTGATGCCGCAGGCGACGACAGCACCGACGTCCGCGCGCAATTCATGGAGCCGGCGGCCTTCGACGAGTGGGCCGGCCGCTGGCGCGCGCGCATCGCGCTGGAGCCACAGAGCGCGACTGAGCGGAAGGCCGCGATGCACACCGTCAACCCGATCTTCATCCCGCGCAACCACCGCGTCGAGGCCGTGATCCAGGCCGCAGTGAACGACGACAGCTACGCGCCGTTCGAGGAGCTGGTGAAAGTGCTGGCCAAACCGTTCGAGGAGCAGCCGGAGTACACAGCCTACGCCGATCCGCCGCTGCCGGATCAGCGGGTGCTGCAGACGTTCTGCGGGACGTGAGGTAGGCGAGACCTCGCACCTCGCCCGTCCGGTCAGCCTCGCAAGGCGCCTGGCGACGCTCTGCGGATTTTCCGATAACGCCATAATGTCGGTGTTTTGCCCGACGTGTCAACGGATGTCGAACGCGTCTTTGCCGTTCGTCCAGCAACCACCGGCTACTGTGCATGGGGTTGTTTTCGATCTTTTAGCGCAATCGGGCGACTACCGCACCGCGAGATGAGCGGATTGACCACCGCTGCCGTTCTGCCCAACAATTTGGAGCACAGGCAACCACTGTCATCAAACTGAAACACTCTCACTCTAACCGGCTGGCGGGCCGTCTTGCCGGAGGCGCCCGTCCTCCAAGAGTCCTGACAAGCGCGCCATGCCCTTCAAGTTCATCCACATCACCGACACGCATCTCGCCAACCCCGGGCTGAAGCTTTATGGCCTCGACCCGCGCACGCGGCTTGATGCGGCGATCGCCGACATCAACAAGCACCAGTCCGATGCCGCCTTCGCGGTCGTGACCGGCGACCTCACCCATTGGGGCGAGCCCGAGTCCTACGCCAATTTCGCAGAGGCGATGGCCGCGCTGAAAATGCCCTACATCGCCATGGTCGGCAATCACGACAAGCGCGTGACCTGTCTCGACAGCCTGAAAGCCGCGCCGCGCGATCCCAATGGTTTCGTGCAGGGCACCCGCACCACCGAGCACGGCCTGTTCGTGTTCCTGGACACGCTGGACGAGACCAGCCATGCCGGCGAGATGTGCGCAAAGCGCTTCGACTGGCTGGCCAAGACGCTCGCAGCTGCGCCAGCCGACCAACCGTTCGTCGTGTTCATGCACCATCCGCCCTTCCCGGTCGGCGTCCACGCGATGGACGAGATCGCGCTGAAGCAGAGCGCCGAATTCGCCGAGGTGATTGCGCCCTATCGCGCGCGCATCCGTCACCTCTTCTTCGGTCATGTGCACCGGCCGATCTTCGGCAGCTACGGCAAGATCCCGTTCTCGACGCTGCGCGGCACCAACCACCAGGTCTGGTTCGAGCTCGATGCCAACGCCGCCGACCATCTGGCAAGCCACGAGCCGCCGGCCTATGGCGTGGTGCTGATCGACGACGAGAACCTCGTCGTGCACAGCCACGACTTCCTCGACACCAGTCTGCGCTTCCCCTTCGACCCGCCCGCGGGCGTCGACGGCCGCGACTATGCGCTCAATTTCCCGGCACGGTGACATGAGCCTCGCAGAACTCGCGGCTCTCCCGGTCGCGGCATCGGCGCCGCCGCGCCTGCATATCGTGACGCGGTTCGCCGCGCGCCTCAAAGCTTCACTCCCAGCCTATCTACTGCTGCTGCCCTCGGTGGTCTTCCTCGCGCTGTTCACTTACGGTGCGATGGGACGCGTGGTCATCGATGCGCTCTACCAGCGCGCCACACCGAAGGCGCCGCTGCGGTTTGTCGGCCTCGACAATATCGCTGCGGTGCTGGCGGACCCGGCCTTCACCGGCGCTGTCGTCAACAACGCGATCTACGCCATCGGCACCGCGATCCCCAGCATCGGCCTCGCGCTCTTGTTCGCGCTGGCGCTCGCGCGCACCAATGCGGTGACAAGCGCACTGCGGGCTGCGCTGTTCCTGCCGGTGCTGATCCCGATGGTCGCGGCATCCGCGCTATTCCTGTTCATATTCCTGCCCAATGTCGGCCTGCTCGACTACTATCTCGGCCGGCTGCTGCCGGTGCTGCCGAACTGGCTCGGCGACCCCGACATCGCGCTCTACGCGATCATGGTCATCACCATCTGGAAGAACGCGGGCTATTACATGCTGTTCTTCCTCGCCGGCCTCCAGGCTGTGCCGGAGGATGTGATGGAGGCGGCGCATCTCGATGGCGCCGGTCCCTTCATGCGGCTGCGCTACATCATCCTGCCGGAGCTCAAGCCGACCTTCCTGTTCGTCACAGTCATTGCCACGCTCAACGCTGTGACGCAGGTCGACCACGTCTTCGTCATGACCAAAGGCGGCCCGTCGAACGCCACCAATCTCGTGCTGTTCTACATCTACCAGCAGGCCGTCGAACATTACGACATCGGCATGGCTTCGGCCGCAACGCTACTGACCCTCGCCGCCCTGATGGCGCTCACTGCGCTGTCGTTCCGCACCATGGCGAAGCGCGAGGGCGGGCCATGAAGCTGATCGACAAGCTGTACAAGGACGCCCCGCTCGCCACCCGTAACGAGATCACGCCAAAGCTCGGCTTCCTGCTGACGGTGCTGCTCGCGCTCGCTTGGTTGATCCCGTTCCTGTGGATGGGGGTTGCGAGCCTGCGCCCGGCCTCCGACGGCATCAACCTGATGGCCGAGCTGATCCCGAGCCTCAAACCGACGCTCGACAATATCAGGGACGCCTGGGAGATCGGCGACTTCCCGCGCTACTTCCTCAACACCACCATCATCTGCACCGGCATCCTCCTGGTGCAGTTCTTCACGATCACGCTGGCGGGCTTCGCGTTCGCGCGGCTCGATTTCGCCGGCAAGACGCTGATCTTCTATCTGTTCCTGATGCAGCTGATGCTGGTGCCGGTGCTGCTGATCGTGCCGAACCTGCGCATCATCGCGCAGTTTGGCCTCTACGACACGCTCGCCGGCGTGATGATGCCGTTCTTCGCCTCCGCCTTCGGCACCTTTCTGATGCGCCAGGCGTTCGAGGCCATCCCGACCGAGCTGGAAGACGCGGCGCTGATCGATGGCGCCAGTCTGATCCAGCGCATCCGCCACATCTATGTGCCGCTGTCGATCCCGAGCTTCTCCGCCTTCGCCATCATCTCCGTCACCAGCCACTGGAACGACTTCCTGTGGCCGCTGATGGTGATCAACTCGCCGGACAAGCGGCCGCTCACGGTTGGCCTGTCGGTCTTCACCGCGACCGCCGAAGGCACGCAGGCCTGGGGCACCATCGCCGCCGGCACGCTGATGGTGATCGCACCGCTGCTCATCACCTTCCTGATCTTCCAGAAGCGTTTCATCAGTTCTTTCGTCACCTCAGGCATCAAATAGGAGATTTTCCGATGCTGTTCTCCCGCCGGCTCACGCTCGGCCTCGCCCTGGCAGGCTCTTTGGCAAGTGCGCTCGCCTTTCCGGCCCTCGCCGGTGAAGGTCCGACCGAGATCGACCTGTTCTTCCCCGTGCCCGTCGACGGCAAGCTCGCCCGCGACATGGGCACCTTGATCAAGGAGTTCAACGACGGTCACCCCGACATCAAGGCGACCGCCGTCTACACCGGCTCCTATGACGACACGCTGATCAAGACGCGCGCCTCGATCAAGGCCGACAAGCCGCCGTCCGCCGTGATCATGTCGGCCAACTTCCTGCTCGACATGCAGATCGAGAGCGAGCTGACCAATCTCGACAGTCTGATTGCCGCCGACGGCAGCACCAAGGAGCAATTCCTCGGCCAGTTTTTCCCGGCGCTCAGCGGCAATGCGGTGATCAATCGCTCGGTCTATGGCGTCCCCTTCCAGAATTCGACGCCGCTGCTCTACATCAACGCCGACAAGGCCAAGGAAGCCGGCCTCGATCCGAGCAAGCCGCCGCAGACCTGGGCCGAGCTTACCGACTGGGCCAAGAAGCTCACCAAGCGCGAGGGCGACAAGGTCACGCAATGGGGCATCGCGATCCCCTGCGCCTATGACTATTGCGGCTGGATGATGGAAACGCTCACCATGACCAATGGCGGGCGCTACTACAACGAGGAGTTCGGCGGCGAAGTCTATTACGACACGCCTTCGATGCTCGGCGCGCTGACCTGGTGGAGCGACCTCGTGAGCAAGCACAAGGTTCACCCGCCCGGCGCCACGCCTGGCCCTGCCGTCAGCACCTCCTTCATCTCCGGCAACGCCGCGATGATGATGCTGTCGACGGGCTCGCTGACCTATGTGCGCGAGAACGCCAAGTTCAACTACAAGGTCGCCTTCATCCCGCGCAATGTCCGCAACGCCGTGCCGATCGGCGGCGCCTCGCTGATCATTCCGGCCGGCGTCGAAGCCGACAAGCAAAAGGCCGCCTGGACGCTGATCAAGTGGATGACCTCGCCCGAGAAGAGCGCCTGGTGGAGCCGCGCCACGGGTTACTTCGCGCCCAACATGGCCGCCTACAAGACGCCGGACATGGTCGACTTCCTCAACAAGAACCCGGACGCCAAGACCGCTGTCGAGCAGCTCGACGTCGCCAAGCCCTGGTTCGCGACCTACAAGACCGTGCCGGTTCGCAAGAACCTCGAGGACGAGGTGATGCTGGTCCTCAACGGCAAGAAGCAGCCGAAGGAAGCCCTCGTCGCCGCTCAGAAAGCCGCGGATGAGACGCTCAAGCCGTACAATGCGGAAACGTCGCTGAAGCTGCCGTAAGGCTGCCCGCACCGGCAAACGAACATCGGCGCTCCGTCACGCGGGGCGCCGAATTTCTTTTGGTCGGGTACCCCCGTTAACCCCCCATCCACCATCCGACCGCCCGCGGCGCCGGTAACCACGAGAATTAACAGACCCTCAACGCACCCCCGACAAATCTAACGATGTTTCTGGAGATTTCCGCCGTGGATTTGCTGGTTTTCGAGTTCCTGGGATTGGCGCTGGTTGGCATGTGCCTGGTGGTGGTGGCGCTGCCCTGCGCCCGCAAATCCTCGCACCGGATCCGTTACGAATAGGAATTTTGCCCGCTTCAGGCGATTCTGGCCCCAATGCAAGGCTCGAATTCGCTTAGAGCCCCTTGACATCACAGCGCTTTCGGCAGAACGGCTGGTATCAAGTGTCATGGGCCGTTCATGGATTTGATTACCACCACCGCTGACCTCGCGGCTGCCTGCAGCCGGCTGGCCAAGCACCCCGTCATTACTGTCGATACCGAGTTCCTACGCGAGACCACCTATTACCCGCTGTTGTGCGTGGTGCAGATGGCCAGCCCCGAGGAAGCGATCGTCATCGACACCCTGGCCGAGGGTATCGACCTCAAGCCGTTCTTCGAGCTGATGGCCAACGAGGGCGTGCTGAAGGTCTTTCACGCCGCCCGCCAGGACATCGAGATCATCTGGCACCAGGCCAATATCATCCCGCATCCGGTGTTCGACACCCAGGTCGCGGCGATGGTGCTCGGCTATGGCGACAGCATCGCCTATGACGCTCTGGTCGAGAAGGTCACCGGCCACCGCCCGGACAAGACCCACCGCTTCACCGACTGGTCGCGCCGGCCGCTGACCAAGGAGCAGATGCACTATGCGGTGTCCGACGTCACGCATTTGCGCGATGTCTTCGCCGCGCTCGACGCCGATCTGAAGAAGCGCCGCCGCAGCGAATGGGTCTCCATCGAGATGGAAATCCTGACCTCGCCCAAGACCTACGACTTCCATCCCGAGCGCGCCTGGGAACGGCTGAAGACGCGGGTGCGCAAGCCAAAGGACCTCGCGGTCCTGATGGAAGTCGCTGCCTGGCGCGAGCAGGAGGCGCAGAGCCGCGACGTGCCGCGCGGCCGCGTGCTGCGCGACGAAGCTATCAGCGACATCGCCACTCACGCGCCGAACACGTTGGAGAAGCTCGCGCATCTGCGCTCGGTGCCAAAGGGCTTTGAGAAGTCCAAATGGGGCGCTGACATCGTCGCTGCCGTCGAGCGCGGGCTGGCGCGGGATCATTCCACGCTGCCGAAGCTGGAGAAGCCGCGCAACAATTCCAATGGCGCGGCCACCGTCGAGCTGTTGAAGGTGCTGCTGCGCATGACCGCCGAGCGTCACGCCGTGGCGAGCAAGGTGATCGCCACCGTCGATGATCTCGAAGAGATCGCGGCCGATGACGACGCCGACGTGCCGGCCCTGCGCGGCTGGCGCCGCGAGCTGTTCGGCGATGCCGCACTGAAGCTCAAGCGCGGCGAGCTGGCACTGGCGATCGAAAAGGGCCGCGTGATCGGAGTTCAGCGGGCGTAGTGGCGTTGCGTAGCAGGCGCGATTGCCAGCCACATCGTCATTGCGAGCGCAGCGAAGCAATCCAGAACTGTTTCCGCGGAAGGACTCTGGATTGCTTCGTCGCAAGGACTCCTCGCAATGACGAGGAGAGACCTCACGCCTGCGGCAGCTTCGCGACTTCGGGCTTCATATCATCCAGCACCCCCGTAATCGCCGCGACCAGCTCGTCGATCTGGGCCTTGGTGGTAATCAGCGGCGGGCAGATGGCGATGGCATCGAGCATGTTGCGCGCAATCACGCCGCGCTCCTGCAACATGCGGCTCGCCATGCCGCCGACGGCGCCCGGCGTCGCGGCAGCGGTCTTGCGGCCCTTGTCGAGCACGAGTTCGAGCGCTGCGATCATTCCGACACCGCGGACCTCGCCGACCAGCGGATGGCTGGTGAGCTCGCGAAGCTTGCCTTGCATGTAGCCGCCAAGCTCGGCGGCATGCGCGACCAGGCCACGCTCCTCGATGATCTTGAGGTTTTCCAGCGCAACCGCCGAGCCGACCGGATGGCCGCCCGCGGTGAAGCCGTGGCCGAGCACGCCGATCTTGTTGCTCTCGTCCGCGATCGGTTCGAACATGCGGTCGTTCATGATGATCGCCGAGAGCGGGAAATAGCTGGAGGTGATCTGCTTGGAGACCACGATCGCGTCGGGCTTGATGCCGTAGGTCTCGCAGCCGAACATCTTGCCGGTGCGGCCGAAGCCGCAGATTACCTCGTCGGCAACCAGCAGGATGTCATACTTCTTCAGCACCGCCTGGATCTTATCCCAATAGGTCGCCGGCGGCACGATAACGCCGCCTGCTCCCATCACCGGCTCGCCGAAGAAAGCGGCGATTGTGTCAGGGCCTTCCTTCAGGATCAGTGCGTCGAGCTCCTCGGCCCGGCGCGTTGCGAACGCCTCCTCGCTCTCGCCGGGCGCGCCGTCCTTGTAGAAATGCGGCGAGCCCGTGTGCAGGATATTCGGCAGCGGAAGATCGAACGAGCGGTGGTTGTTGGGCAGGCCCGTGAGGCTTGCGGACGCAATGGTGACGCCGTGATAGGCGCGCATCCGGCTGATGACCTTCTTTTTCTGCGGCTGACCGAGCGAATTCGAACGATAGGCGATCAGCTTGAGGACGGTGTCGTTCGCCTCCGAGCCGGAATTGGTGAAGAACACCTTGCTCATCGGCACAGGCGCGAGCGCAACCAGCTTCTCGGCGAGGTCGATCGAGGGCCCGTGCGATTTGGCCGAGAACGTGTGATAAAACGGCAGTGCCTGCATCTGCTTGTGCGCGGCTTCCACCAGCCGCTTCTCGTTGAAGCCCAGCCCGACGCTCCACAGGCCCGCCATGGCCTCGAAATAGCGTTTGCCCGACGCGTCGAACACGTAGGGCCCCTCGCCGCGCTCAATCACCAGGGGACCTGCCTGCTGATGGGCGCGCGCGTTGGTATAGGCGTGGAGCTGGTAGGCCACATCGCGGGCTTCTTGCGAATTGGGCAGCATCGTCATCGCGGGGATTCCCTAACTGGTGCGTCATCCGACGTCATGACGCAGCCTCCATCCGAAGATGAGGCTTGTCCAAACAAAACGTCGATACCTTGGCTATTGCGCTGCGCCGCAACTTGCAACGTCATTTCGTCGACAGCGCGTGCACATGAGCGTTGCAGGAAAGCAGCGCTGGCGTTTTGACATCCGGCCGCGTCGCCGCGGTTAATTCCGCCGGGCCAGCACGAAGGCCGCGACCGCGGCCACCAGCGCCGGGACCGCCGCCGCGGCAAACAGCGACTGCGCCCCCATGTCGCGGGCCAGCATCGCTCCGCCGACGAGCGGCCCCACGATCGAGCCGATACGGCCGATGCCGAGCGCCCATCCCACGCCGGTCGATCTGATCGCCGTCGGATAGAATGTCGCCGTCAACGCGTTCGAGGCGATCTGCCCCCCGACAATGCAGAATCCGGATGCAAAGATCGCGATCGTGACCAGGACGATCGACTGGCTGGCCAGGCCGATGGCCGCGACCGCCCCCGCGGCGACGAGATAGGTCAGCGACAGCGCACGAAACGAGAAGCGATCGATGAAATGGCCGAGCGTGAAGGTGCCGACGACACCGCCGACCTGCAGCATGGCGCCGATCGCGGCGGCCGCCGACACCGAGACGCCGAGATCGTTCAACACGGTGGGGAGCCAGTTCGAGAGCAGATAAAGGTCGAGCAGGCTCATGAAGAACACGATCCAGAGCAAAAGAGTCACCCATCCGCGCCCCTCCGCAAACAGATGTGCGACAGGCAGGCCCTCCAATTTCGGCTCCTGCACAACGAATTTCGCCTCGCTGGCAAAAGGGGTATTCGGGGCGATCTGCTTCAGAAGCTTCGCCACCTCGTGGTCGCGGCCGCCGACCATCGCGAGGAACCGGATCGATTCCGGCAGTGCCTTGAGCAGGAACGGCAGCAGCAGGAGCGGCACGACGCCGCCGACCAGAAACACCGAGCGCCAGCCAAAGGCGGGAATGAGCGCAGCGGCGAGCAGCCCGCCCAGGGCCGCACCGATCGAAAAGCCGGCGAACATGATCATCACAAGCGTGGCGCGACGGCGATGCGGACTGAATTCGGAGGTGAGCGCGACGGCGTTCGGCATCGCACCACCCAGCCCTAGCCCGGTCAGCACACGTAACGCGATCAACCAATTTGCGTCCGGCGCGAACACGGTGAGCAAAGTCCCGATGCCAAACACCAGCGTGCTCGCGAGGATGATGCGACGACGGCCGATCCTGTCGGCCATCGGACCGAAGATCAGCGCGCCGATCATGAGCCCGAGAAGTCCGGCGCTGAACACCGGCCCGAGGCTGCTGCGCACGAGCTTCCATTCCTGCGCCACGGCTGGCGCGACATAGCCGATAGCCTGGGTGTCGAAGCCGTCGATGAACAGCACGGCGGCACACACCAGCAGCACCCGCATCTGAAAGGCACCGACCGGCTGCCGGTCGACAAAGGCGGGAACGTCGACCGTATCGGCTGCGGCCTCGCTCATTGCTGTGACGGCCATGCGCGCCCTCCCCGGTCACCCTGCATTATTTTTTCTTCACTAATCTCTTATAGTGAGATTATTGTCAGCGCAAGCTGCGAGGATTTCGTTGTTTTACGGCCTCTCCGAACGCGCCTCGTACGGTCAAACGCAAAGCTGGAAACGAACCGAAATTGGTCAAGGCAAACAGTCAGGATCGGGTCCTTGCCCTGCTCGATCTCTTCACCGAGGCACGTCCGCAATGGTCGCCCGAGGAACTCATGAAGGAGCTCGGCTACACCAGGCCGACGCTGTATCGCTATCTGAAGAGCCTGAAGGACAGCGGCTTCGTCATGCCGACGCGCGGCGGGCGGTTCGCGCTTGGGCCCCGCGTGGTCGAGATGGATTATCTCAGCCGCCGCTCCGATCCGCTGATCGCAACTGCCACGCCGCACCTCGAACGCCTCGCCGCGGCGTATCCCTGCACGGCACTCATCGTGCGCTGGTACGGCGACAAGATGCTGTGTGTAGCCTCGATCGCATCGGCCGTTGCGCCGGCGAGCAGCTATCCGCGCGGCAGACCGATGGCGATGGGACGCGGCGCGATTGCGCGCTCGATCATGGCCTTCCTGCCCAAGCAGCGCGTCATGCCGCTGGTCTCGCGCTACGCCGATGATCTGCGCAACGTCGGCGTCGGCGACACGCCCGACGACGTCTTGGCGGCGCTGAAGCGCGTGCGGCGCGCGGGCGTTGCCGTTGCCTTCGGCGAAGTGACGGCCGGCGCGGTCGGGATTGCCGCACCGATCCTCGATACTGGATATCCGATCGCGAGCCTCTGCATCACGATCGGCGGGCAGCATGCCAATGGCGAATTGATCGACCGCATTAGTTCGGAGGTCCGCGAAGCGGCACGGCAGATCTCGGCCGCAGCCGACGATGATGCAAAATAATCTCACCATTTGAGATTCAACTTGACGAAATGTCAGTGACGACCCATCAGAACAAGCGGTCGCGCCAGGCGCGACAACAGGTACGGGGAAGCGACGTGACACAGGCTCAGGCGAACAACGGGGCGCCCGTCGTGATCGTCGGCGGCGGACCGGTTGGAATGGGTCTGGCGATCGGACTTGGCCAGCGCGGCATCAAGACCATCGTGGTCGAGCGCTATGAGCAACCGCTGCCGATCCCCAAGGGACAGAACCTCACGCAGCGGACGATGGAACATTTCCATTTCTGGGGCGCGGAGGCGGCGCTGCGGGCAGCCCGCACCATTCCACCCGATTACGGCATCGGCGGAATGACCAGCTACGGCACGCTGCTCAGCGGCACCAATTACAATTGGCTCCAGCGCGAACTGGTTCGGCCGTTTTATTTCACCGACAATGAGCGCCTGCCGCAATACGCAACCGAAGCCGTGCTGCGGCAGCGGGCAGCGCAGCTTCCCGATATCGATCTGCGCTATGGCTGGACTTGTCAGGACGTGCGGTCTGATGCCGATGGCGTCGTCATCGAAATCGTCAACGGCGAAGGGACGAAGCAGAGCTTGCGCGCCGATTATGTTGTCGGCTGCGACGGCAGCCGATCAATCGTGCGCGAGCACGCGGGTATCACCCAGACCCGCTCCGACCACGATCGCCTGATGGTTCTCCTGGTGTTCCGTTCAACCGAATTGCATCGCTTGCTCAGCAAATATCCGGGCAAGTCCTTCTACAACGTGCTGCATCCGGACCTCGAGGGCTACTGGAAGTTCTTCGGCCGCGTCGATCTCGGCACCACCTGGTTCTTCCACGCCCCAGTGCCCAATGACACCACGCGCGACAATTTCGATTTCCGGCGCCTGCTTCACGAGGCCGCGGGCGCAGAATTCGACGTCGAATTTGAGCACATCGGATTTTGGGATCTGCGTTTCACGCTCGCAGACAGCTACCGCGCAGGCCGCATCTTCGTCGCCGGAGACGCCGCGCACAGCCACCCGCCCTACGGCGGCTATGGCATCAACAGCGGCTTCGAGGACGCCGTCAATCTGGCGTGGAAGCTCGCTGCAACCCTGCATGGCTGGGCACCCGCCGCTCTGCTCGACAGCTACGATGCCGAGCGCCGCCCGGTCTTTGCGTCCACTGCGCGCGACTTCATCGAGGCATCGATCTTCCGCGATCGGGATTTTCTGCGGCAACACGATCCGGCGCGGGACCCGGCGGATTTCGATGCTGCCTGGCACGCACGTCATTCCGGCGCGCGCGCGGAGGTCAACGCCTTCGAGCCGAATTACGAGGGATCGCCGATCGTATTCGGCCCGACCGGCGGCGTCAGCAGCGCGATCGGCTCGCACGCCTATGCGGCGCGCGCCGGCCATCATCTGGCGCCGCAGCCTCTGTCGTCGGGCAAGAATGTCTTCGAGGAAATAGGCGACGGCTTCACGTTGATCGATTTGACTGAAAACACCGCGGGAGCCGCCTTCGAGCGAGCCGCCGCAGGGCTTGGCATCCCGCTGAAGGTGATCCGGGATACCGCCTCAGACGGCCGTGAGAGATATGAGGCGCGGCTGATCCTGGTGAGGCCCGATCAGTTTGTTGCTTACGCGGGCAACAACGACGGCGCCGACGCATCTCAGATCCTGGGGCGCGCCGTCGGTCGATCCTGACGAGATCGCTCGGCCGCTGGCACGCAAACATCAGGCCGTACCGTCGTCGTCATCGCAGACAGCGTTGATAGCTTCCTTCACCTCGACCAGCGCCATCGACAGCAAATAGACGGTCGTGGGCAGACCGATCCGGCGCGCTGCCTCGAGGGCACGCGACAGGTCGCTCGCCAGTTCCTTGAGCTCGTTTCCCCGTGACAATGTCCCGCCTGTCCATCCGCCGATCGCGTCCGCCTAGACCGCGACGGCGCCGCTGCTTCTGATCAATTCAGCGCTGGACTGGACAGTAGCAAAATTGCCGATGACATTCATCAGCGACTGCTTGTAGTCGGCCGCTTCGCCCGTGGCGGGCTGTCGGCAGGCCACGGCATCGCCGACCACCCGGCAACGGTGGCTCCGATGAAACCCTTCGACCACAGTGGCAAGGATCGTCTCGTCGAGGGAAAAGCCCGTCATCACGCAGCGCACGTTACGGAGGCTGGACATGTGGTCGGCGAAACGGGAGGAGCTGTAAGCCGAAGGCAACGCGTGCTCGAACGTCATCTCGCCGGGCCGGGGCTTGGCTTCGGCGATCCAATCGGTCAGCCTGGATGACGGATCGAACCACGCTGCCTCCGCAACCCGTTTCAGATGCATCACTGGCCAGAGGTTGCTCCGCCACAACGCCAGCAGCTCCAGGCAGCGCAGGATTGCGGCGTCGCCGTCGAGAATGACATGGCGACGCCCCGGGATCAGATATTCCTTCTGGAGATCCGCGCAGATCAGGACCAGCGGATCGTCGTGGGAGACCGGCATTGTCTTGCGCAGAGTTGCACCTATTTCAGCGGTCGGCGAGTGCGAGGTCCCGCAACGGCGAGGTTACCGTCCGCCCCGCCGAAGCGTCCAGCACACCCGGACGATCCCAGTCGCCCTCGGGACGGATAATGACGTAGGGATCGCTGTCCAGCGTGATGGCATCCGGCCCCGGCTCTATCTCCAGCAGCATCTCTGTGTAGGAGAAATCCGAAAACGTGATCTTTCTGTTGTGGCCGAGCGGCTTGGCGCCGAAATGGGCCCAGAAGTCGACCAGCCGGTCCTGCGCCTGGCCGTAAATCTTGCGGAACCCCTTGCGCTTCACGAAGTCGATGCTGGCCTGCACCAGCTTGAACGAGAGGCGCGAGCGCCGATATTGATGACGCACCGCAAGCCGCTCCACCTTGGCGAAGTCGCCGAAGAAACGCACCCGCAAACAGCCCGCCGGCTCGTTGCCGATGTAGCCGATGAAATGGGCGGCAACCATGTCGTTGCCATCGAACTCCTCATCGAAAGGGCAATCCTGCTCGGCAAGATAGACCGCTGAGCGAATGGCCGTGACCAGCATGAGGTCGCTTGGATCGCGCGCGAGGCGGATGGTGATGGCGCGGGAGTCAGGCTTGGCGAGAGGAATCCTAGTGCCGTGCATCTGAAAAACTCCTTGCTTGGATGATCGCGCCAGGCATACGCATCGGCTGTCGATGCCACGGTCGCTCGTAACACCAGAGGTCAGGCTGAAAGCTGGCGATCGGCTCGAAGCCCGTCGCCTTCATGATTTCGCGCCCGGCCACGGTTGACGGCTGCGCATAGCAGTCCGCGCCGCGAAACCTTATTTGGCGAAGATGAGCCGCAGCCTTGCCAAGACCGGCGATGCCGCGGCCGGTCGCGGCGATCGCCCAGATGTAGATCGCGGAAACCTCCTCATTCGCCGCGGCGAGATGGCGCGTGTCGGGCGCCGTCAGGCAGATCTCGTCGAGCAACAACGCGTCATGCCCGCGGTCATTGAGAAACAGAAACGCCATGCCGCCGAGCAGCGTACCGTTCCGGGTGAAGGTCAGGATGCTCTGGCGATCGAAAGCGAAATATCTTGCAAGCTCGATCGCCCCGATCTGCACGCCCGGCACCAGCCGATGCGCCATATCCGAAAGCGCGCCGATTTCCCCGAATTGCGCGCAATGGACATCCACCTCGGGGCTCAGCGGCAAGGCATCGAAATCATGCCTTGCGGCAAACGAGCCCCTTTCCATCCTCATGTCGTCCCTCTATCGTTCAGGGGTTTTGTACGCCGCAACCAGCAGAAGCTTAGCGGCTGGAGATCAGGAGTATGCAGCAAGTATCGCACCGGGGTGCTGCATTGATGCAGCACCATGAAGAAGCGCTAAATGCGTCCTGGGACGATTTGAAGCTGTTTTTAGCTTGCGCAAAGTTTAAAAGTTTCCGCAACGCCGCCGAAGAGCTCGGGCTCACCTCCACCACATTGATGCGGAGGATCGACCGGCTCGAAGAGAGCATCGCTTGCAAGCTTTTCCTGCGCGACCAGAGCGGGCTCACGCTGAGCGACGAAGGCACCGCGATGATTGCCGACGTCGCGCATATGGAGCGTCACGCCTTCAATGTCTTCCGCCGCGCCTCACGCTCATTGAACGATACGTCGGGCACCGTGCGCGTCGCGGTGACGGAAGGTCCCGGGAATTTCTGGATCCTGCCGCGGCTGATCGATTTCCAGAAGACCTATCGCAAGATCACCGTCGATCTGCGCTGCGCGATGGAGCAGGCTGACGTCGCACGACTGGAGTCGGACATCGCGATCCAGCTCGAGCCACCGACCAATCCCGATCTCATCGTGGCCAAGCTCGGCCGGCTGCACATCTACCCCTTCGTCTCCAGGGAATATGCGAACCTCTACGGCCTGCCCACGACGCTTGCCGAACTGCCGAACCATCGTATCGTCAAGCAGAACGCGCCACAGGTCGACGACAGTGCCTATGCGCGCATCCTAGGGCTCAAATCGCTCGAAGGCATCGTCGGGATCAAGACCAACTCGTCCGTCGGCGTGCTCTACGCGGTCGAGCGCGGCGCCGGCATCGGCTTCCTGCCGACGGTGTCGATTGCGCTCGGAGCCCCGCTCGTTGCTGTCGACCTCGGCGTCAGCCACCACGCCGACCTCTGGCTCACCTATCACAAGGAGTTCCGCACCTCCGAGCGGCACAAGATCGTGGTCGACTGGCTGAAGAAGATCTTCGATCCCAAAACCCATCCCTGCTTCCGCGACGATTTCATCCATCCGAACGCTTTGGTGCCGATGATGACAGCGGCGCGCGAAGGCTTTGGATTGTCCGGATACATTGCGGCGACGCCGACGTGAGTGGGACGGAGCAGTCCCTTCACCACCGATATTCGAAGCCGACGGTGCCTTGATGCGATGTCAGCTCGTTGCGGAACTTGCCGTCGTAATTGACATATAGGCGCGCGGTGTTGGTCAGGCTGAGCGACGCCGACGCGCCGGCGTCCATGCCGTAACGGCTCTCGCCGATGCCGGGGACGATGATGTTCTGGGTCCCGAGGCTGACCTGCACCGAGCCGAGGTCTTGATAAAAATTGTCGACGAACTTGCCGTAAGCCGAGAGATCCAGGATTTTCCGGTCGAAGATAAAGTAGCGCCCGACCTCGGCGCCGATCATGACGCGTGCGCGCGAGATCGCGCTCGAGCCGACATTGAGGGGATCAAGTCCCCCGGCCTCCTGAAATGCCGCGCTGGTGGCGCGCACATATTCGAGCGCGCCCTTGGGCACGATGCGCATCTGATCCTTGGTCCAGTAATAGTTGATCTCGGTGAGCGCGCCGTCGACTGTGGCGTGATACCCCGCGACGGCAAGGCCGAAGCCGGTATCGCGGCTGGAATGCACCTTGCCGAACCCGTGCACCAGAGCGAAGGCCCAGGTCCAAGGCCCCTTGTCGACGGAACCGTTGAAACCGATCTGCGTCAGGTCGAGCGTCGCCGACTGAAGCGCGAGCGGCACGTCGATGTCGGTGTGGCTCTGGTCAACGGAGAAGCCGAGATTGACGCCTGGCGCGACCCGTGCACCGAAGCCGGCGACACCGCCGAATGTCGTGCGCTTGTCTCCAACGAAATCACCCTGCGGATCAGTGCGGACCGAAATGCCGTACCCCTCGTACCAGGTGCGGTAGCGCGGATCCTCTGCACTCTCCGACGCGCCACCGCCGCCGGGATTGGTGCGCGAGGCCCGGTTGAAGCCGCTCGAGGCCTGGCCGCCCAGCCGCTCCAGAAAATTCGAACCCAGATTAAGCGTGCTGTTGCCGGCTGACTGATTGGCATTGGTCGACGTCGCCCCAGGGGTCGGTGATGGCGAAGGCGACGGTGTCGGGCTGGGCGTCGGCGTTGGCGTGGGTGTCGGAGACGAAGTCGGCGTCGGGGTCTGCGCGAAGGCGGCTGTCGCCGGGATCAACGTGACGGCCGCAAGCGTCATGGCGATCGCCATCACGATCCGGCGGACACGGTCCAGCCCGATCGTCTGCAGTATCCCTTGGGGCCGCCGAGTGCAGCACATGACGACTATTCCCGAAGCAAAATGGCGGCCCGCAAAAATGCAACACGAAGGGCGAGCAGGTGCGACGATTTGTGCTGAACTGCCACAAGGGGTCAACCGGTCCGCGTGCTTTCGCCGGGTGATTCCTCCAATTGTGGTTCCGCTGCCACAGGTCGCAAATTGCAGCGGGATGTCTCCAGTGCGGTCTTGAAGTTTGCACGCAGCTTGCTAGCGCGCGGTTTTCGTGTTGGAATATCGTACACAATCGGAATTGGCCGCTCGGCTGTGCGTTTCGCGACAGGCTCAAGACTCGAACAGACTTCCGGAAGCCCGTTTGTGACGTGGCACGCGAAAAGCGGCCGCGTCTTTTTAGTATCTAGCGGAGGAGACTGAGGATGCCACAAAAGGGCACCGTCAAATGGTTCAACCCAACCAAGGGCTACGGGTTTATCAAGCCGAACGGCGGCGACAAGGACGTGTTCGTCCACATCTCGGCCGTCGAGCGTGCCGGACTTTCCACCCTCAATGAAAACCAGGTGGTTGAATACGACCTCGTGGAGAACCGCGGCAAGTCGTCCGCGGAGAACCTCAAGGTCTCCTGATCTCTCTCAAAGCTATCAGCGAGAGCTCACGACGATGCCCCCGGCTCCGCCGGGGGATTTTGTTTGGGAGCAACGAAACACGAGTGTGCTTCAGTTCGCCACCGGCGCAATCAGAAAATTCTCTGACGCCCCACTCCCCGCCGTCTTGCAGACGTCGCCCTCGATCCTGACCTTGCCGGTCGCAAGCAGGCTCAGCGCCGCGGGATAGATGCGGTGCTCGACTTCGAGGATGCGCTCGGACAGCGTCTCGGCCGTGTCGTGGTCGCTGACGGGGACAGCGCCCTGCATGACGATCGGGCCGGCGTCCGTCTCGGGGATCACGAAGTGCACCGTCGCGCCAGACAGTTTCACGCCGGCGCGCAAGGCCTGGCCGTGCGGGTCGAGGCCGGGAAATGATGGCAACAGCGACGGATGGATGTTGAGCATCCGCCCGTACCACGCCCTGGCGAATTCGGCAGTGAACAGGCGCATGAAGCCGCCGAGGCAGATCAGCTCGATGCCGTGCTCATCGAGCACGGCCTGCAGCACTTTCTCGAACCCGGCGCGATCCTTGCCGAACGGCTTGCTCTCGATCACCTGCGTTTTGACGCCGGCCGCCTTGGCTCGCTCGAGCCCGGGCGCGTCGGCCTTGTTCGAGATGACGAGCGAGATCTCTGCCGGAAAATCGGCCGCGCTGGCTGCCTTGATTAGCGCGGACATGTTGGAGCCGCGGCCGGAGATCAGGATGGCGACGGGCCGTTTCACCGCAGCGCCAGTCATCACAGTGCCAGGTCGAGGTGGCCGTTATAGACGACGCGGTGCTCGCCCTCGGCCGGGATCACGGTGCCAAGCTGGGCGACGGTCTCACCGGCATCGGTGAAGACCCGCACCACCTCATCAACCTTTTCGGCCTCGATGATCGCGATCATACCGATGCCGCAGTTGAAGGTGCGCAGCATTTCGAGCTCGGCGATGCCGGCTTGCGCGGCCAGCCATTTGAACACCGGCAGCACCGGCAGGCGTGCGAGATCGATGCCGACGCCAAGATGCGAGGGCAGCACACGCGGAATGTTGTCGGTGAAACCGCCGCCGGTGATATGAGCGAGGCCCTTCACCGCACCGGTCTCGCGGATCGCCCGCAGGCAGGATTTGACGTAGAGCTTCGTCGGCGTCAGCAGCGCGCCGCCGAGCGTCATGACCGGGGCAAACGGTGCCTGCGCCTCGAAGCCAAGGCCGGACTGTTCCACGATCTTGCGCACCAGCGAGAAGCCGTTGGAATGCACGCCCGACGAGGCCAGGCCGATCACGGCGTCGCCCGCAGCGATGTCCTTGCGCGGCAGCAGCGTGCCGCGCTCGGCGGCACCGACGGCAAAGCCGCCGAGATCGTAATCGCCGTCCTTGTAGAGGCCGGGCATTTCCGCGGTCTCGCCGCCGATCAGGGCACAGCCGGATTCGCGGCAACCCTCGGCGACGCCGGCGACGATCGCGGCCGTGGCCTCCGGGTCGAGCTTGCCGCAGGCGAAATAGTCGAGGAAGAACAGCGGCTCGGCACCCTGCACCACGAGGTCGTTGACGCTCATGGCGACGAGGTCGATGCCGATCCCGCCATGCAGGCCGGTCTCGATCGCGATCTTGACCTTCGTGCCGACGCCGTCGGTGGCCGCGACCAGGACGGGGTCCTTGAAGCCGGCCGCCTTGAGGTCGAACAGGCCGCCGAATCCGCCGATCTCGGCATCGGCGCCCGGCCGTGCGGTGGCGCGCACCATCGGCTTGATCAGGTCGACCAGGCGGTTGCCCGCGTCGATATCGACGCCTGAATCGGCGTAAGTGAGGCCGTTTTTGCGGTCGGTCATGCCCGATTTCCAGTGGGTTTGCGGCTGGTTACGTCGAATTCCGGGGACGCGCAATGGCAAGCGTGGCGCGCCGCCCTATACTATGTAGAGATATCAACCGGTTCAGCCTCTTAGAGGTCGGATTCAAGGTCAGGTCGGGTGCCGGGAAGCGCCGTGTGAGTATTCCGAACATCATTACCCTGGGCCGCATCATGCTGGTCCCGATCATCGTCTGGGCCATCGTGTCGAGCCAAATGGAGGTGGCGTTCGCCGTCTTCCTGATCGCAGGCATCAGCGACGCCGTCGACGGCTTTCTGGCCAAGCGTTTCAATATGACCAGCGAGCTCGGCGCCCTGCTCGATCCGCTGGCCGACAAGGCGCTGCTGGTGTCGATTTACCTGTCGCTCGGCATCTGGGGCGACATCCCACGCTGGATCGTGATCCTGGTCGTGTCCCGCGACATCATGATCGTCACTGCGGTGATCGTGTCCTGGCTGTTTGACAAGCCCGTCGAGATGAGGCCGTCGAAAGTATCCAAGCTAAACACAGCGGCACAGGTTGCGTACGCGGCGCTGGTGCTGGCCGCGCTCGCCTTCGGCTTCAAGCCGTCGCCGTATGATATAGTCCTGATGGGCCTCGTCACGGTGTTCACCCTGTCCTCGGTGTCGCTCTATCTCGTGGAGTGGCTGCGTCACATGAGCACGATCGAAGCCAAATGAGAGGGGATGCGGCCCCGCAAAAGGCCAACTCCCGATCGAATAAGTCCATCATCGTCAGACAAGGCCGGCGCGCCGGCTCGGAGCAAAGCAAGCGTGGCAGGCCGCGTTCATCCCCGACAATTGGCGTTTTCGCTTCCGCATGCGGAGAGCCTCAGCCGGGACAATTTCCTCGAGGGCCCTGCCAATGCCGCCGGTCTCGCCTTGGTCGACAGCTGGCCGGAATGGCCGAACCGGATCATGTGGCTCGCCGGCCCCGAAGGCTCGGGCAAGAGCCATCTCGCCGCGATCTGGGCCGAGGTATCAGGCGCTCGCTCGACCACGGCCAACGCGCTGAGTGCCCCAACCGTCCCCGGCGCGCTCGCGACCAGCGCGCTGGTGGTCGAGGATCTCAAGGCCGGTGATTTTGACGAGCGTGCTCTCTTCCATCTGATGAACCTCGCCCGCGAGGACGGCGCCTTTGTGCTGTTCACCGGACGCGAGGCACCTGCGGCGGTAGAGGTCGAGCTCCGCGACCTGCGCTCCCGGCTCCGGACCATCCCTGTGATTTCACTCGCGCCACCAGATGACCAGCTGTTCCGCGGCCTGATCGTCAAGTTCTGCGCCGACCGCCAGCTCGCCGTGGACGAAGCTGTTGTGAGCTACCTCGCGACCCGGCTGGAGCGCTCCTCGGCCGCCGCCCGGCATGCCGTGGAACTGCTCGACAGCGAGGCGCTGCGGCTCGGCCGCCCCGTCACCCGGGCGCTCGCCGCCGAACTGCTTCGCGACGTTTCGACCTCCCCTTAACCTCCCCTTGGGCCCGCTTGACGCGGCGCGGCGGCGGAACATCAATGTCATCGAAACGTCATCGCATTAACACATGCTCTGGCCGGTTTTGCGCATAAGTCGCAAATTGGGGCAAACTGGAAGGACCGACTTCTCATGGACTCCGCGCAAGCTGTTGAAACGAAAGAAAAAGCCACGGAGACCGAGGGCCCGCCGGCGATCGCCTCGAGCCCCGAGCGATTCATCAATCGCGAGCTGTCCTGGCTACATTTTAACCGTCGCGTCCTGGAGGAATCGGTCAACCCCAGCCACCCCATGCTGGAGCGGGTGCGATTTCTGTCGATTTCGGCCAATAACCTCGACGAGTTCTTCATGGTCCGCGTCGCCGGCATCAAGGCGCAGGTCCGCGAGGGCATTGCCGAGCGTGCCCCTGACGGCCTGACCCCGTCGGAGCAACTGGCGTTGATCAACCGCACCGTTTCCCAGCTCGCCTCCGACCAACAGGCAATCTGGCGCGACCTGCGCGGCACGCTGGCCGAGGTCGGCATCGTGCTGGTGGACGGCAAGGAGGTCACCAAGACAGAGCGGATCTGGCTCGAGGACTATTTTCTCAACAACGTGTTTCCGCTGCTGACGCCGCTGGCGATCGATCCCGCCCACCCCTTCCCGTTTATCCCGAGCCTCGGCTTCACCATCGCGCTCCAGCTGACGCGGGAGGCCGACGGCAAGCCGATGAACGCGCTGATCCGCATGCCCGGGAAGATCGACCGCTTCATCCGCCTGCCGGCTGAGGGCAAGGTCCGCCTGATCTCGCTGGAGCAGCTGACCGGACTTTTCATCAACCGCCTGTTCCCCGGCTACAGTCTCCACGGCCAGGGTGCGTTCCGCATCATCCGCGACTCCGAGCTCGAGATCGAGGAAGAAGCTGAAGACCTCGTCCGCCTGTTCGAGACCGCGCTGAAGCGACGCCGCCGCGGATCGGTGATCCGCCTGGAGATCGACGCCAAGATGCCGGAGCAGCTGCGCAGCTTCGTGCAGCACGCGCTGTCGGCGGCCGACGACGAGGTATTCCTGGTCGACGGCGTGCTCGCCATGAACGAGCTGTCGCAGCTCACCCGGCTCGACCGGCCCGACCTCGAATTCACCCCTTACGTGCCGCGCCATCCCGAGCGCGTGCGCGAGCATGGCGGCGACATCTTCGCGGCCATCAGGCAGAAGGACCTGATCGTCCACCACCCTTACGAATCCTTCGACGTCGTGGTGCAGTTTCTGCAACAGGCCGCACGCGATCCCGACGTCGTCGCGATCAAGCAGACGCTCTATCGCACCTCCAACAACTCGCCGATCGTGCGCACGCTTGCCGAAGCGGCCGAGGCGGGCAAATCCGTCACCGCGCTGATCGAGCTGAAGGCGCGCTTCGACGAAGAAGCCAACATCCGCTGGGCGCGCGACCTGGAGCGCGCCGGCGTGCAGGTCGTCTACGGCTTCCTCGAACTGAAGACGCACGCAAAGCTCTCGATGGTGGTGCGCCGCGAGGGCGGCAGCCTTACCACTTACGTTCATACCGGCACCGGCAATTATCACCCGGTCACCGCGCGTATCTATACGGACCTGTCCTACTTCACCTCGGAACCGACCATCGGCCGCGACGCCGCGCGCGTGTTCAACTTCATCACGGGCTATGCCGCGCCGAGCGACCTGGAAAAGATGGCGGTGTCGCCGCTGACCCTGCGCAAGCGCATCATCGAGCACATCCAGGGCGAGACCGAGCACGCCCGTCACGGCAAGCCCGGCGCGGTCTGGATGAAGATGAATGCACTTGTCGACCCCGACATCATCGACGCGCTCTACGAGGCCTCACAGGCCGGCGTGCAGGTCGAGCTGGTGGTCCGCGGTATCTGCTGCCTGCGCCCCGGCATTCCCGGCCTGTCGGAGAACATCCGCGTCAAGTCGATCATCGGACGATTCCTGGAACATGGCCGAATCTACTGCTTCGGCATGGGCCAGGGCCTGCCGAGCGCGAAAGCGGCTGTGTATATCTCGTCGGCCGATATGATGCCGCGCAACCTCGACCGCCGTGTCGAGGTGCTGTGTCCGCTGCAAAATCCGACGGTGCATCAGCAGGTTCTCGAACAGATCATGGTCGCGAATCTCAAGGACAATGAGCAGAGCTGGCAATTGTTGCCGGACGGGTCCTCAACGCGTATGAAGGCCGCGAAGGGCGATGAACCTTTCAACGTGCACAATTACTTCATGACAAATCCGAGTCTGTCTGGCCGTGGAAAGTCGCTCAAGGAATCCTCGCCGCGCCGTCTCACGCGCCGGAACGAACGCCATCAGTCCTGACCGGAGATCTTTGCCGTGAAACGGCCGCGCAAGCGTGGCGCTAGCGTCGCGGTCATCGACATCGGCTCCAACTCGGTTCGTCTCGTCGTCTACGAGGCGCTGGCGCGGAGCCTGATTCCGATCTTCAATGAGAAGACGCTGTGCGGTCTCGGACGCGAGGTGCAGAGCACGGGCCTGCTCGCGCCTGACGCCGTCGACAAGGCGCTGACGTCGCTGAAGCGCTTTCGCGCGCTGTGCCGCGTGATGCAGGTCGGCCGCGTGTTCGCGATCGCGACCGCCGCCTGCCGCGATGCCTCCAACGGCCCCGACTTCATCGCAAAAGCCGAGCGCATCTGCGCCGTGAACATCGAGATCCTGTCGGGACCGCGCGAAGCCAAGCTGTCGGCGCTCGGCGTTATCTCGGGCATCCACTATCCCGACGGCATCGTCGGTGATCTCGGCGGCGGCTCGCTCGAGCTGATCGACGTACGCAGGAACGCCGTGCGCAGCGGCGTGACGCTGCCGCTCGGCGGCCTCGCGCTGCAGGACCTCGCGCACAAATCGCTCAAGCGCGCCGACCGTATCGTGCGCGAGGCGATCGACGAGGTCGACCTGCTCACCGCCGGCCGCGGCCGCACTTTCTATGCCGTCGGCGGCACCTGGCGCGCGCTTGCGCGCATCCACATCATCCAAAGCGGCTATCCGCTCCAGGTGATGCACGGCTATTCCATACAAGCGGCCGAGGCGCTCGATTTTGCGCGCCGCTTGCGGCGCCTCGCTGCCGCCAACATGCTCGCCGATATCGAGGTCGTCGCCGATGCGCGGCGCCCTCTCCTCACCTACGCAGCGCTCGTGCTTGAGCACGTCATCCGCGTCGCAAAGCCGAAAACTATCGTGTTCTCGACCTTCGGCGTGCGCGAAGGCCTGCTGCATGAGAAGCTGCCGGAGACCGAGCGCAACAAGGACGGGCTGATCTGCGCCGCCGAAGAGCTGAATCAGCTGCTGTCACGCTCGGCCAAGCATGCCCGCGAGCTGATCGCCTGGACCGATCGTCTCGCGCGCGTGGTGAAGCTGCGCGAGACCGAAGAGGACCGCCGTTTGCGCCACACCGCTTGTCTCTTGTCCGACATCGGCTGGCGCGTCCATCCCGATCATCGCGGCGAGCAGACGCTGAGCCTCGTGGTCAACGCCAATTTCGGCGCAATCGACCACCGCGAGCGCGCCTTCGTCGGACTGTCCGTGTTCTATCGTTATGCGGGCCTCAGCGAAGAGAATCAGCCGCCACTGACCATGCAGGAGTTGCTGACGCCGGCGCAGCTCGAGCGCGCCCGTTTGCTTGGCGCGGCGTTTCGCGTCGCGCATCTGATCTCGGCCGCGCGCCCGGGCGTATTGCCCGCCACGCATTTCCGCAGCCGGGGCCGCAATTTGATGCTGGTGTTCGAGCACCGGCTTGGCGATCTCGTCGCCGACCGCGTTGGTAGCCGCTTCAAGCAGCTCGCCCGCTTGATCGGGCGCAGCGGTTCGATCGTCAGACGCTGAGCAGCGCTGCATTCTGTCGCAGAACCGGCGCCGGTTGATGCAAATCAACTCGACCGAACCATGCCGGATTAACGTGTCGCCGCGTTGTTTCGGACCACTTCTGCCATGCAGCTGCAACCTGGGCTTTGCCTCTCGATCCGCGGTCGGAAAATGGCTGCTTGTGTCCTGTTCGCACTTGCCCTTGGTCTTTCACCCTCGGCGCTAGGAGCGCAGGACGAACTCAAGCTGAGTGAACCGCAGGCGAGAAATCTTGGCGTGCGCGTCGTTCATCCGATCGCAAGCAAGACCGACCTGACGCTGCCATACCCCGTCCAGATCGTGATTCCCACGCCGCAATTGTGGGTCGTCAGCGCCCCCGTGGCCGGCATGGTCGCCAATCTATCGGTCGGCCGCGGCGATCGCATTTCGGTTGGCCAGCCACTGGTCACCCTGGAAAGTCCAAGCTTCGTCTCTCAACAGCGCGACTACCTGCACGCGATCGCGCAGGAGCTGCTCGCAAACCAGCAGCTCAAGCGCAACATGGATTTGTTCGAGGGCAAAGCCGTGCCGCAACGCGTGCTGGAGGCGAGCCAGGCCGAGGCGCGCCAGGCGACGCTCGTCGCCGCCGAACGCCGACAGATGCTGCGTCTGACCGGCATGTCCGACGAGGCAATTTCGCGCCTCGGTCAGGACGCCTCGATCAGCGCCACGCTGACCGTCAACGCGCCGCAGAGCGCATCCGTGGTCGACGTGGTTATATCGCCGGGGCAGCGGCTCGAACAATCCGCGCCGCTAATAAAGCTGGCGCGGCTGTCGCCGCTATGGGCCGAAATCGCGGTTCCCGCTACCAAGATTCCCGCGATCCGCGCTGGCGCGAAAGTCGAAATCGAAGGCTATTCCACGCCCGGCAAGGTCGTACTGGTTTCCGAGACAACAGATCCCGCGACCCAGACCATCCTGGTCCGCGCGGAGGTCCCCAACGACGGCGAGCTGCATCCCGGCCAGACGGCCGCAGCACGCATCGGCTTCCTCTCCGCCGGCGAAAGCGCTTGGGAGATTCCCTATGCGGGGCTGATCAGGCGGGGCGAGCAGACGTCGGTGTTCGTCGCTTTCGACGGCGGTTTCCGACTCGTTCCGGTCACGCTCCTGGCCGAAGACCAGGACCATGTCGTGATATCCGGCCCGATCACCGACCGCGACGAGATCGCGATCGGCGGCATCTCGGCGCTTCGCGGCATTCTCTCGGGGCTTGGGCAATAAATGCTCCGGCACCTGGTCGCATTCGCGCTTTCGCAGCGGCTATTCGTCGTGCTGAGCGTGTTGCTCTTGATCGGTGCTGGTGCCGTCCTCCTGCCAAGCCTGCCGATCGACGCATTTCCCGACGTCTCGCCGGTTCAGGTGAAGATCATCATGAAGGCGCCGGGCCTGACGCCCGAAGAGGTCGAGCAGCGCATCACGGTGCCCGTCGAACTCGAACTGCTCGGACTGCCGAACAAGAAGATCCTGCGTTCGACCACGAAATACGCACTGGCCGACATCACCGTCGACTTCGAAGACGGCACCGACATCTACTGGGCGCGAAACCAGGTTTCCGAACGACTATCGAACATTTCACGTGATTTCCCCGACGGGGTGACCGGCGGTCTTGCGCCGATTACGAGCCCCCTCGGCGAAATGTTCATGTTCACGATCGACAGCGACGAGCTTTCGCTCGCCGAGCGTCGCACCCTGCTCGATTGGATAATCCGTCCGGCCCTGCGTACAGTGCCGGGCGTTGCCGACGTCAACGTGCTCGGCGGTTACGTGCGCGCCTTCGAGATCGTTCCGCGCAATGATGCACTTGCCGCCCGTGGTATTTCCTACGACCTGTTTCGCCGGGCGATCGAGGCCAACAGCCGCAACGATGGCGCCGGACGGGTGAACCAGGGCGAGGACAGCGCCCTGGTCCGGATCGAAGGCAGCATCCGTTCGATCGAGGACATCAAGGCCATCGTGGTGGAGGTGCGCGAGGGGGTACCGATCCTCGTCAACGACGTGGCGAGCGTCAAAGTCGGGACACTGACGCGCTATGGTGCGGTCACGTCGAATGGGCGCGGCGAAACCGTCGAGGGGCTCGTGCTCGGCTTGCGCGGCGCCAACGCGGGACAGCTCGTCCGCGACGTGCGTGCACGCCTTGTGGAGCTGCAGTCCTCGCTGCCGAAAAGCGTTTCCATCAACGTGTTCTATGACCGCAGTCGTCTGGTCGATCGTGCCGTGGGGACCGTCGTGCGAGCTCTCGGCGAGGCCACCGCCCTTGTCATCGTTCTGCTGCTGCTCTTCCTCGGCAACTGGCGAGCCTCGCTGGTGATCGCCCTCAGCCTGCCGCTGGCCATCGTCATTGCACTGATCGTCATGCGGGTCGTGGGAATGTCGGCCAACCTGATGAGTCTCGGCGGACTTGCGATCGCGATCGGCATGCTGATCGACGCGCTGGTCGTCGTAGTCGAGAACATCGTCGGGAACCTCGGTCAGCACGCCCCCGGCAAAGGGCCTCCCCTGATCCATCTGGTGTACCGCTCGGTCTGCGAAGTCCTGGAGCCGGTGGCCTCGGGCGTCCTCATCATCATCATCGTGTTTGTACCCCTGCTAACGCTCCAGGGACTTGAGGGGAAGCTGTTCATTCCTGTCGCGCTGGCGATCATCTTTGCGCTCGCCGGCTCACTGCTGCTTGCTCTCACCGTGATTCCGGTCGCGACGTCCTTCCTGCTCAAATCTGCCTCACATCGCGACCCCCTGGTGGTTCGCGCGGCCCAGCGCGTTTACGCGCCGGCCTTGAACTGGGCCTTGAGCAACGAGCGCAAGGTGATGGCCGCGGCGCTGATCGGCCTCGTCGCCGCGGGCTTTGCCTATTCGAAACTCGGCAAGACGTTCATGCCGACGATGGACGAAGGCGACGTCATTGTCAGCGTGGAGACGCTTCCCTCCGTCAATCTCGACGAATCGCTTGCCATGAATCGGGGGCTGCAGACCGCACTCCTCGCGGTGCCGGATATCGCCGGCATCGTCGCAAGGACCGGATCCGACGAGCTCGGCCTCGACCCCATGGGGCCCAACCAGACCGACACGTTCCTGGTGCTGAAGCCGGCGGCCGAGCGGCAGACCGAGGACCGCGAAGCCCTGCTCCAAAAGCTGCGCGATGTTCTTGCCGGCTTTCCCGGCATCTCGCTCAGCTTCACCCAACCCATCGACATGCGCGTGCAGGAGATGATCAGCGGCGTGCGAGGCGACGTCGCAGTCAAGATATTCGGTCCTGACATCGCAAAGCTGAATGAAACGGCAGCAAAGCTGTCGGCCATCCTCTCCGGCATTGATGGTGCAGAGGACGTCTACACCACGCTCAACGAAGGCGCTCAATATTACACGGTTTCCGTCAATCGAATGGAGGCCGGACGTCTCGGCCTGACGGTTGACGCCATCACCAACTCGCTCCGCACCCAGATCGAGGGCCGAACGATCGGAACCGCGCTGGAAGAGGGACGCCGCACTCCCATTCTCGTCCGCGGCAGCGAAACGACCCGGGAGGCGCCGACGCTGCTCGCGAGCCTTCCGTTGACGCTCGCATCGGGGCAGCACGTCGCGCTGTCGCAAGTCGCGCGAATTCAACGCGTCGACGGCCCGGTCAAGATCGACCGCGAGGATGGCACCCGTATGAGCGTCGTTAGAGCCAACATCAGGGGCCGCGACATGGTCGGCTTCGTCGAAGCGGCCCGCCAGAAGGTTGGCGCGGAACTCCAGCTCCCAGATGGCTACCGGCTGACGTGGGGCGGACAGTTCGAGAACCAGCAACGCGCTTCGGCACGCTTATCCGTGGTCGTCCCCGTGGCAATCGGTCTGATTTTCGTGCTGCTCTTCACCACGTTCGGCGCCATCCGCCAAGCCTTGCTTGTGCTCGTGAACATTCCCTTCGCCCTGATCGGCGGCGTGTTCGCGCTAGTCGCCACGGGTGAGTACCTGTCGGTACCCGCCTCGGTCGGATTCATCGCACTGCTCGGGATTGCCGTCCTCAACGGTGTCGTTCTGGTCTCCCACTTCAATCAACTGCGTGCCCACGGCCTGAGCGAGCATCGTATCGTTGTCGAAGGCGCCATGCGCAGGCTTCGGCCGGTGCTGATGACCGCGAGCATCACGGCGCTCGGCTTGGTTCCGCTGCTGTTTGCCTCGGGTCCGGGATCCGAAGTCCAGCGACCGCTTGCGGTCGTCGTCATCGGAGGGTTGTTGTCCTCCACGGTACTGACCTTGATCCTTCTGCCGATCCTGTATCGCCGCTACGGCGGCACCTCGAAGGTGGCCAAATGACCGACCAGCCGGTCTGCCTCACGCTGATCGTGCCGCGTCAGCTTCGTGAAGAGGTGTTCGACTATCTCGCCGAACAGAGCGACCTTGTCTCGGGCTTCACCGCCTCCCACGCGGCCGGGCACGGCGGCGAAGTCCGACTGCACACCGCCGCTGAACGCGTCCAGGGCCATGCCGATCAAGCCATGGTGAAGGTCGTACTGGCGCGGGACGACGCCACCCGCCTGATCGAGCGGCTCAGAGTTTCGTTTGCCGGCACCAAACTCGTCTACTGGGCGACGCCCGTAACGGAATTCGGCATCATCGACTGAACAATCAGCCTTCGGCAGACGCCTTGGCGTGTGCCTCGGAGGCTTCGAGCGCGGCGGCATGCAGGCTGCGCCGGCGCCAGATCGCGCCGACCAGCAGCACGACGACGACACCAAGCGCGCCGCAAAGATATTCGGCGCCCTCGCCGCCATGGGCGAATTGCGGCGGGATATGCAGAGTGCCGAGCATCCGGTCCAGCGAAACGCCGAACGGACCTTCCGAGAGCGAATGCAGCTTCGGCGCGATGCCGGGATCGGTCGCGATCACCTCGCCAGCGATCCAGCCGAGCAGCGCCGCACCGGCCCAGACCAGAATCGGCAGTTTAGACAACAGCGCCATGATCAGCGCCGCACCGGCTACGATCAGCGGCACGCTGATGGCAAGGCCGAGGACCAGGAGCGGCACGCTGCCATTGGCGGCGGCGGCGACCGCGATGACATTGTCCAGACTCATGACGATGTCGGCGACGACGACGATCTGCACCGCCTGCCACAGATGTGAGGCGGACTCGACGTCCTCCTCCTCGTTCTCCGGCACCACCAGCTTTGCCGCGATCACGATCAGCGCCAGGCCACCGACCAGCTTCAGGTACGGCAGCGCCATCAGGCTTGCGACGACGCCGGTGAAGATGATCCGCAGCAGGACGGCCGCGCCGGCGCCGAGCGCCATGCCCCACAGCCGATGCCGCGGCTTGAGGCCGCGGCAGGCAAGCGCGATCACCAGCGCGTTGTCGCCTGAGAGCAGGATGTTGATCCAGATGATCTTGCCGACCGCGATCCAGAAGGTCGGCTCAGCCATCTCATTGCGGAACTGGGTGAAGAATGCCCCGATCGTGGCGGGATCGAAGATCTGCCCGAGCCAGTTCACAATGAGTCCCCTGTCGACTTAACCGATCGGCTGGTTAGCCGACGATCTCGTTGCCCGAGAAAAACTGCGCGATCTCGATCGCAGCGGTCTCCGGAGCATCCGAGCCGTGAGCCGAGTTCTCGCCGATCGACTTGGCGTAGAGCTTGCGGATGGTGCCCTCGGCCGCCTTCGACGGATCGGTCGCGCCCATGGCGTCTCGGTACTTGGCGATGGCGTTCTCGGCTTCCAGCACCTGAACCACGACCGGGCCCGAGGTCATGAACTCGACCAGTTCGCCGAAGAACGGACGGGCCTTGTGGACGGCGTAGAAGGTTTCGGCCTGTTCCTTGGTCATGCGGATGCGCTTCTGTGCAACGATGCGCAGGCCCGCCTTCTCGATCACGGCGTTCACGGCGCCGGTCAGGTTACGCGCGGTGGCGTCGGGCTTGATGATCGAGAAAGTGCGTTCGATGGCCATGATCTTGTCCTTGAAGAGAAAAAGGGTCGTTCGGAGTTGCGGGGCTTATATCGGCGCCTTTGCGATCCGGCAAGCGAGTGCCGGAACGCCCCGAAGGGCGCTTCGCCGCGGGCGAAGACCTGAAATCCCGGCCGGATTCCAACATGGATTACAACGATTTCACCCAGATGAACCCAATCTGAAGGCCCTGTCAGGGTTTGGTTCAGCCTCGCTGGCGTATCGTCAGCTCCATCGAAACCGAAGGCTTCTGACGAGGCGGACCGTTTCGGCGGCCTTTCCATCGACGCGATTGCCCCGCGCCGGCAGTTTTGAGGAGATCACGATGTTGAGGAAACTTTCGCTCGCTGCAGTCGCCGCGGTCGCCCTAGGGGCCGCACTCGCCCCCACCTCCGCCTCCGCTCACTGGCATGGCGGCTGGGGCTGGCATGGCGGCGGCTGGTATCACGGCGGTGGCTGGGGCTGGGGCGGACCGCGCGTCTACGCTGCGCCCGTCTCCTACGGTTACGGCGGCTGCTATGTGCGCCGGCTGGTCCCGACCCCCTGGGGACCCCGCTGGCGGCTGATCAACCGGTGCTACTGAGCCCGAACAACTCATTCCCTGACAACCCGAGGTACTGTTCCCCCCGCAGTACCTTCCAAGAGAGGCCCCGGTGATCCCCCCCACCGGGGCCTTATCTTTGGGCAGATACAGCGAATTCATACAATTTTTACTAGAATCCCAGCCATCCCCAACGCTTGGCGAAACCATTTTGGGGGCCAATGACTTGGTACCGTGTCGTTACTTTGAACACTGGGAACCCTGAGATGGCTGGCCTTTTTGCCGATGACAGCGAACAGATCGACCGGCGCACCAGCCGCTCCATCTGCGATGCCGTGGGCGAGCGGCTTCAGCAGAGCATGCGCCCCGAACCCCGGCTCCCGACGCATCTCGAGCAGCTCTTGAACGAGCTGAGGAAGCGTGACCTCGATCCGCACTGACAAAAAATCGGGTTGCGTTTGATCCCGCCTGCGGTGACAAGGCCGCATGCTCACCATCACCGACCTCTCCGTCCGTCTCGCCGGACGCCTTCTGATCGACGACAGCTCTGTGCAGATCACGCCGGGCGCACGCGTCGGCATGGTCGGGCGCAACGGCACCGGCAAATCGACGCTATTCAAGGTGATCCGCGGCGAGCTTTCGGCCGAGCACGGCTCGGTGACCCTGCCGCCCCGCTGGCGTATCGGCAGTCTGGCGCAGGAAGCCCCGAACGGGCCCGAAAGCCTGATCTCGGTCGTGCTCAAGGCCGACCTCGAACGCGAAGCGCTGCTCACTGAGGCCGAGACCGCCACCGATCCGCACCGGATCGCCGAGATCCAGACGCGCCTCGTCGACATCGACGCCCATTCAGCGCCGAGCCGCGCCGCCGCAATTCTCTCGGGCCTCGGCTTTTCCGCCGCGGACCAGCTGCGTCCCTGCGCCGAATTTTCCGGCGGCTGGCGTATGCGCGTCGCGCTCGCCGCGACGTTGTTCGCGGCCCCCGACCTTCTACTGCTCGACGAGCCCACCAACTATCTCGATCTCGAAGGCACGCTGTGGCTGGAAGATCATCTCGCGCACTACCCGCGCACGGTGATCGTGATCAGCCACGACCGCGACCTGCTTGAAAGCTCGGTCGACCAGATCCTGCATCTGGAGCGCGGCAAGCTCACGCTCTACAAGGGCGGCTACTCCTCTTTCGAGGAGCAGCGCGCCGCACGCGAGCTGCTCGATGCCAAGGCCGTCAAGCGGCAGGAGGCCGAACGCGCCCGCCTGCAGGCCTTCGTCGACCGTTTCAAGGCCAAGGCGTCCAAGGCGCGCCAGGCACAGTCTCGCGTGAAAATGCTGGAGCGGCTCAAGCCGATCACGGCGCTGGTGACCGAGGACGTCCGCGAGATCACCTTTCCGGCACCTGAGAAATTGCTATCGCCGCCAATCATCGCCGTCGACAACGTGTCCGTCGGCTACGATCCGGCAACGCCGGTGCTGAATCGCGTCACGCTGCGCATCGACAATGACGATCGCATCGCGCTGTTAGGTGCCAACGGCAACGGCAAGTCGACGCTGGTCAAGCTGCTCGCCGCGCGTCTTGCGCCCTTCTCCGGCAAGGTGACGCGCGCCGACAAGCTGTCGATCGCCTATTTCGCGCAGCACCAGCTCGACGAGCTGAACGAGGACGCCTCGACCTACGACCACGTCCGCAAGCTGATGGGGAGCGATGCACCCGAAGCCAAGGTCCGCGCACGCGCCGGCGCGATCGGCTTTTCCGGCAAGGCCGCCGACACCAAGGCGGGAAAGCTCTCGGGCGGCGAGAAAGCGCGGTTGCTGCTGGGGCTTGCCACCTTCTTCGGCCCCAACATGATCATCCTGGACGAGCCGACCAACCATCTCGACATCGACAGCCGCGCCGCGCTGGCCGAGGCCATCAACGAGTTTCCCGGCGCGATCATCATGGTCTCGCACGACCGCTATCTGATCGAGGCCTGCGCCGACCAGCTCTGGATCGTCGCCGACCGCACCGTGACCAATTACGACGGCGACCTCGACGAGTATCGGCGCCTGGTGCTGTCCGCGCGCAATGCGGAACCCGCTCAGCGCGAGCGCAGCGCTCAAATCGAAAAGCCTCAGCGTGTGAAATCAGACAATCGCGGCTCGCTGAAGAAACGCATCGCCGAAGCCGAGAGCGAGATCGCCCGGGTCACCGAGATCATCTCCAAGATCGACACCGCGCTCGCCCTCCCCGACATTTTCACGCGCGACCCCAAGCAGGCCGCGCAACTGTCGAAGGCGCGCGCCAACGCCGCCGACGCGCTGGCGCGGGCGGAGGAGCAGTGGCTGGAGGCGAGCGCACAGTTCGACGAGGCGGCCAGCTAGCTTTGGCGACCGGCCGATTAGGCGTCCCGTTAAAATCTGAAAACAACCCCATGCACAGTAGCCGAGGGATTTGCCAGACGAGGCCTGCACCTCGCGGCAAACCCTGATCGTGCAAAGAGGGCCAACCGGCCCTCTTTGCTTGCTTAATGCTGATTCTGCTCAGCGAACCTTCTCCGGCTCCTTGCGGGGGGCGAAGGTGCCGCCCCGGGGCGGCGGGGTGACCCCGATATGCGGCGGGGGCGTCACGATGATGCGCGGCGGCGGTTTCACGCCGATATTCGGCGGTGGCGGGGTCACCCCGATACGCGGCGGCGGAGTGATGCCGACGTGCGGAGGCGGCACGACGACGCCCTTGGGCGGAGGCACCACGACCGGCGGTGCCCTGATGATGGGCGGCGCGACGTGCGGCAAGGGTGCAGTCCCGACGCAGGCGCGACGGTTGGCGTCGGGATGCTGGCCCGGCGGACAGCAGACGCCGTCAAGCGTCGCCTGGCTCGCGAGACAGCAGCCGCCGCCAGGCAGTTGCGTGTAGCCGGGGAAGCAGCCGGTTGCAGCCTGGCTGCCGCCGACACACTTCTGGCCGTCGAAGGTCTGTCCGGTCGGGCAGAAGCAGGCCGGCGCGGCTCCAGCGGCGACGATACCCGGCGACGACGGACAACACTGCCCGTTCGCCTTCTGCACGGTATTGCTTGGGCAGGGCTGCTGCTGCATGCAGGCACCAGTCAGCGGGCTGGCGACCGTGCCGGCCGGACAGCCCTGACAGCTCCCATCAGTCTGCGGCGTGGTGCCCGACGGACAGCAGATGCCGGTATTGCTGATCTGCTGTTGCGGACAGGACGGCAACCAGCTGTGCTGGCCGCAGCTCCCGTCAGCTTGCGGCGTCTCTCCCGCCGGACAGCACACGCCCGTTGAGGTCAGCTGGCCGACCGGGCAGACCTGCTGCTGGCCGCCGCAGCTGCCGTTGGCTTGCGGGAATTGGCCCTGCGGGCAGCATTGGCCCGAAATGGTCAGCTGCTGCGGCGGACATTGCTGCTGCTTGCAGCTGCCGTCCGGCTGCGGCGTCTGGCCCTGCGGGCAGCACTGGCCGGTCGAGGTCAATTGCTGCGGCGGACAGAAGTTCAGCGTTATGACGCACTCGCCGTTGGGCAACGGTTTCTGACCTTGCGGGCAGCACTTGCCCGTCGAGGTCAGCTGCTGCGGCGGGCAGCCTCCCTGCTGCGGGCCGCAGACACCGAACGCGTTCGGCACCATGCCGGCCGGGCAACATTGTGTGGTCGGGAATGCCAGCGAATCGCCCGAGCACAGCTCGTGACACTGGCCGTCGAGCCCGATCTGTTGGAGATGACCATTCGGTCCAGGCTGCGCACACATGTTCTCCTGTGGAGTCGACTCGCAGGTGTAGTCCGTCCACATGTCGCCGCCGTCGTGCTTGGCGGGGACCAGCGTGAAGCCGGCCATACACACCGCACCGGGTGGCTTGGGACAAAGACCGCCGGTCTGTGCATTGATTTGCGTGCCGTCGAAACAGGTGATGTCGGTGTAATCGATATTGTTCGGATCCGGCGGCGGCATGGCGCCGAAGAAGCACATCGCGCTCGAAGCCGCATCGTTAGCGCCGTTCGCACACAACGACGTGCACTGGCCGCCGGGCCCCGGTGTTTGGAAGCTGGGGCAGCATTGCAAGCCGGGCTGCTGGCTGCTGCCAGGCGGGCAGATGCAGGGCTGACCCGGCAGGCAGGTGCAGCCATGCGATCCTGGCCACGGGCAGAACGGTCCGGCCGGCGGCAGCGGCAGTCCGATGCCGAAACCAAAGCCGGGATACCAGGGGCGCAGGATCGGCGGCAGGCGCAGCGTCACGCGCGCGCAGCCAAGCGGAATCGCGATGTCGCCGATCTGGCCGCGCGCGGCCGGATCGTCGAAGCGATCGTCCTTATCGATGAAATAGCTCGACCACGGCGGCACGTTGGCGGGTGCAACCATTTCGACGCCATTGCCCTGCATGCCGTTGACATTGGCGGGGCCGCCGAGTGAAAGCCTCAGCGTGGTCGCGGTGTCGTTGGCGACACGCAAGCGCTCGCCGGTCGACCACAGGAAGCCGCCGCAACTCGTGCGGTCGATGGCACCATCGGCCGCGTATCGATATCCGATCGCGATGCCGCCATTGCCGTTGGTCATCTGCGCCGGGAAACCGATCGCGTACTGATCGGGCTGGGCCTGCCAGCGCGGTCCCGACGGATTGCCGGTTGAGACCGGCGTGTAACGCAGCACGCGCGAAACGCCCTCCTGGGCAAGCGCGACCATGGCGTAGTCACCGGTCGGCGCGGCGCGCTCGGCGAGCAGCATGTTGCCGCGCGCATCGAACAGGATCTTGGAAATCTCGGTCGGCGCCAGGCTCGGCGGCACCGTAACCTCGATCCGCGGATCCTTGCCGAAGCTGCCACCGGCGATCGAGACCGACCACACCTGCAGGCCTTCCGTCACCGCGTAGTAAAGACGGCCGTCATGCACCGCGAGGCCGAACACCAGCCGCGCCGCCGGCGCGTAGCGCCAGGTCGCCGGATTTTCGGTCGAGAACGCGGGCGCAGTAATATCAAGCCGCATCGCAGGATTGTACGGAACCGGCTGCGCGCCGGCCGCCGGGCGGCCCTGCACGCCATGATCAAAGCGGCCACGCTCGCTACCGTCGAGTCCGAATTGATGGATCATGCCGGTCGCGCGGTCGGCGACGAAGATCGACTGCGAAGCGCCATCGAAGGCGAGCCCGCCGAGCGCGGGACCGGGATTGGCGGCGCCGTTGAGCGTGACATTGGCAAACAACTGCACCGCGCCGCTTGTGCCGTCGATGCGCCAGATCGAACCGGGACCGCCCGACGACGGACCGAACAGGCCGCTCATGAAGCTGGCATTCGCGGCGCCCTGCTGCACACGATCGGCCAAGCCATCGCCGTCCTTGTCAGGCACCACGATCGGCAGGCCGTAGGCGGATGTCGCCGCGACATAGATGTTTGGCGGGCTGGCATTGTCGAGCGTGATGCCGAACACCTGGCCGACCTGTGCGGCCGTGGCCGCGAACGGCTTCGGCGCAGTCACAACTTGCGCCTGCGGCGGCCCGCCCATGCTCTGCAAATCGACGACGCGCACCGATACGCCGTTGGGATCGATATAGGTCTTGTCGAGCGGATTGACGCCAGGCGCCACCACCACCGGCGGCGTCACGCCGGAGAAACCGGTAAGCGCGGCATTGCCGTCGGCGACCACTTGCGCCAGCGCTGGCGCCGCGGCGGCAAGCGAGACCAGCAACGCAAGGAACACCGATCTGATCGTCCGCTTGAACCCGCGCGCCGGACGCTGACTGGCCGGATGAACCGCGCCCGTAACGGGACGAGCCCTGCTCCCGCTCATTGACTTCTTGAACATTGAATGATGTTCGGACGCCATGCGCATGCCAGCCTCCACAGTACGAGCACGTGACGATAACGGAGGTGTTGAGAGCCCGAATTGATCCAGCGCAACGCAAGCGCCCCGATCAATCGGTCCGCAATTGAGCATCACTCGAAAGCTAAACGACTAAATCGCGGGAGATTTGCTGATGTGGTTTCGCCGATGGCTCTTTCATCCGGCGCCACGCATAAATCATCTCAATTGGGAACAGACATCACCAATTGCTGTCGCAATGCTCACAATCGCAATCATCGGCACTCGCTGAGACCCGCCTCTCGGGCCGCTGCGGGAGCGCCCTGGAGCCGCGACACAACCTATTGAAATAGCTATAGCTTGGCGAAGCTAGCGTTCCCGCATGATTTCGTGCCGGTAGCGCTGGAGCGGCGACAGCAGGTAGCTCAGGATGGTGCGTGAGCCGGTCCTGATCTCGGCGGTCACCGCCATACCCGGGGTCAGGTTGACGAGCCGGTCGTCCACTTGCATCTGTGTGCGATCGAGCGCGATGGTCGCGCTGTAGCTGAGTTCCTGCCCGTTCGGCTCGCTGCTGTCGTGTTGCGCGCCCGGCGCGCGGTCGCCGCGCTCCGGCGGACGGTCGCGGATGATCGCGTCCTGCGAGACGCTGACGACGCGGCCTTGCAGCAGGCCGTAGCGAGTGAAGTTGAAGGTGTCGATCTTGATCGCGGCGCCCTGCCCGGCCTCGACGAAGCCGATGTCGCGGTTGGAGATCATCGCCTCGATCTCGAGGTGCGTGTCTGACGGCACGATCACGAGCAGCGACTGCGCCGGCGTGACCACGCCGCCGACAGTATGGACCGCAAGCTGCTGGACGACGCCGTCGACCGGTGATGTCAACTGCTGGAGGTTGGTCCGCTGCTGCGCCTTGATCAGGTCGCGCGCGAGGCCATTTGCCTTCTGCTCGCTCTTGGCGAGCTCGTCGGACAGGCTTTTGCGATATTCGGCCACCGCCTGGATGCGGGTCTCCCGGATCGCGGCGACGGCCGACTCGGCTTCCTTCAAACGGCTGCGCTGGACACCAAGCTCCTCCTGCTGCTCGATCTGGAGCTGAAGCGTCTCGTAATACGTCAGCTTCGAGCCGATCTCCTTCTCCATCAGCGTCCTGCGGATATCGACGCGCTGCTCGGTCACGGGGAGCAGTGCATCCAGCTTGTGGATCGTCGCTGCGATGGTCTGATGCTCGGCCTCCTTCTGCGCTTCCTGACGCTCGAGCGAGGCGAGCTTGGCACGGTGCTCGCCGACCTGGCTGGCGAGAAGCTGCCGCTGCGTCGCGACCAGCAACGGATCGGCATCATCAGGCGGAACGAGATCAGCGGCGCCATCTTCGCCGGCGCTCAAGGCGGCGCGGAGGCGCGCGCTGTTGAGCCGTTCGGCCATGAGATCGTCGTGCAGATGGTCGCGCTCGGCTGCATTCACGGTCGGATCGAGCTCGATCAGCACGTCGCCCGATTTGACTACCTGCCCGTCCTGCACGTGGATGGCGCGCACAACGCCCGTCTCAAACGGCTGCACCACCTTGCTTCGCCCGCTCGACACGACCTTGCCGGTCGCTGACGCCACGATGTCGATCGTGCCCCAGGCGGACCATGCGAGCGCCACGCAGACCAGGGCCATCAACGTAAACGCGATTCCTCGGCCGAGCGGTGACGGCGGGGTCTCGGTGATCTCCAGCGCTGCGGGCAGGAAGGCGGTTTCCTCGGCTCGCCGGCTCTTCCCGCTCCTGAAGGGAACGACTGACGGTTCCGGCTTCGAGGCCGGCACTAATCTAGCCGACCTCATAAATCCCTCCCTGAAGCCTGTGCAGGGTGGCGTAGCGGCCGCCGTTCCTGATGAGCGCGTCATGCGTGCCGTCCTCGACCAGGCGGCCGTGCTCCAGCGTGAAGATACGATCGGCGCCGCGAACGGTGGAGAGACGATGCGCGATGATCAGGACGGTGCGCCCCTTCGCGATCTCCTTCATGTTGTCATGGATGATCCGCTCGCTCTCATAGTCGAGCGCGCTGGTCGCTTCGTCGAAAATCAGGATGCGTGGATTGGTCACCAGTGCGCGGGCGATCGCGATGCGCTGGCGCTGCCCGCCCGAGAGTGTCGAGCCCCGCTCGCCGACCACAGTGTCGTAGCCCTCGGGCAGCTCCAGAATGAAATCATGCGCGCCCGCAAGCCTTGCCGCCTCCATGATGCGGTCCATCGGCAGGGTCGGATCGGCCAGCGCAATGTTGTCGCGCACCGAGCGGTTGAACAGCATGTTCTCCTGGAGCACGATACCGATCTGCCGCCGCAACCAGGCTGGATCAGTCATCACCAGATCCATGCCGTCGATCAGCACGCGGCCGCTCTGCGGCACGTAGAGCCGCTGCACCAGTTTTGCGAAGGTGCTCTTGCCCGAGCCCGAGGAGCCGACGATGCCGACGGTCTGGCCGGCCGGAATTTCGAACGAGACGTCGTGCAAGATTTCCGGCCCTTCGAGCCGGTAGCGAAACGCGACGCGCTCGAAGCGGATGTTGCCCCGGAGCGGTGGCAGCCCGGCGCGGCCAGCGGAATAGGCTGGCTCCGCCGCGCTGTTGAGGATGTCGCCAAGACGCGCGATCGAGAGCCGCGCCTGGTGAAAATCCTGCCACACCTGCGCCAGCCGCAGCACCGGCGCCGAGACGCGCCCCGCGAAGATGTTGAAGGCCACAAGTTCGCCGACGGTCAGGGCGTCGCCGATCACCAGCCGCGCTCCGGCATAGAGGATCGCCGCGGTGACGACCTTGCTGACGAGCTGCACGAGCTGGCTTGCGGTGTTGCCGAGACTGGTGACGCCAAAGCTCGCGGAGACGTAGCCTGCAAGCTGCTCCTCCCAGCGGCGCTGCATCTGCGGCTCGACCGCCATTGCCTTCAGCGTCTCGATGCCGCTGACGCTTTCGACCAGGAACGCCTGGTTCTCGGCACCGCGGCGGAATTTCTCCTCCAGCCGGCGGCGAAACAGCGGCGTCGCCACCGCCGAGATCGCGATGTAGAACGGGAATGAGGCCAGCACGATGCAGGTCATCACGGGCGAATAGGCGAACATCACCGCCAGGAACACCGAGGTGAAGACCAGGTCGACCAGCAGCGTCAGCGACGACGAGGTGATGAAATTTCTGATGTTCTCGAGCTCGCGGACCCGCGCCACGGAATCGCCGACGCGCCTCGCCTGAAACCAGGCCATCGGCAGGGCCAGCAAATGATGGAACAGGCGTGCGCCCAGCTCGACGTCGATGCGGTTGGTCGTATGCGAGAACAGATAGTTGCGCAGAATGCCGAGCGCGGTGTCGAACAGCGAGACGACGACGAGACCGATGACGAGCACATCGAGCGTGGACAGCGAGCGATGTACCAGCACCTTGTCGATCACGACCTGAAAGAACAAAGGCGAGACCAGCGCGAAGAGCTGGAGGAAGAACGAGGCCGCCACCACCTCGCCGAACAGCCTTCTATATTTGCCGATCGCGGCGATGAACCAGGTGATGTCGAAACGCCGTCCGAGGTCGGATAACCCGGCCCGCCGGGTCATCAGGATCAAGCCGCCGTCCCAGATGGCAGACAGCTCGTCGCGCTCCATCAATACCGGCCGCTGCGCATGCGGCGACTGCACCAGCACCTTGTCGGCGGAGGCTTTGGCGATGACCATGAAGCTGCCGTCACGCAGGACCGCGATCGCCGGCAGCGGGCTGTCCGCCAGCCGGCTCCACCGCGTGCGATAGGTCCGGGCTTTCAGTCCAAGAGATCTGGCGCAGCGGATGATGTCCGCTGCGCCGAAGCTTGCCGCACCTTGCCGGTGCCTGAGCTGATCGCGGTCGGCGGCCACGCCTTGCAGATGAAGCAAGGTCAGGAGAGCGTCGAGACCGGTATCGGTAGACACCGCATTCACTGCCATGGGCGTTCTCTGGAGTGGAGCGGCTTGAGCGAGACGGGTCTACATTGAATCGAGTTTGGCCCACGGCAGCACTCTCTCCGTTCCCTCCCCCCTTGTGGGGTCCGAGGCGAGCGAAGCTCGCTCTCGAGGTCAGGGAGGGGGGTGCCATACGGGGACTCTTTCCGTCGCTTTCGCGCTTGCTGCGTCATCAACAACCTGCACCTTTTTCTGGGCTACCCCTCTCCCTAGCCCTCCCCCACAAGGGGGGAGGGAACGCACCTTCGTCGGCGCGCTGGACGGGCTCATTCCGGCCGGCCTTGCCGTCAGGCGTGCTGTGGCGGAGCGAGCGTCTGGGTCTGCGCCGTGTGCGGATCGGCCAGGGGCATTGCGCCATGGCCATCGCCTGCGGGAACGAAGCTCCCCGCCATGGCCTGGTTGAGCAGCATCGCGGCCGCCATCGCCGCGCCATCCTGGATGAGGACGTTGTTGCCGGTGCCGCCATCGAGGACGTCCTGGCCGGGGCCACCGATCAGAACATCGTCCCCTGCCCCACCCAGCAGCGTATCGTTGCCGGAGCCACCGATCAGGACGTCGTCGCCATTGCCGCCGTTGGCAACCAGCTGGATGCCACCCTGCAGGCCTGAGGCTGTGATGACGTCATCGCCGTCGAGGCCGTTGATGACGAGCCGGTCGCCGGCCCCCGCATCGGTGATGTTGATGTCCTGGCCGAGGCCCGACACCGTGATGATGCCGTCGTGCTCGGTCACCGTGATGACGTCGCTGCCGGCGGTTCCGTTGACGGTCACAGTATCGGCGGCGCCGTCGTTAGCGCCGAGGTCGAGATTGACCTGGTTGACGCTGGTGCCGGAGAGATCGTTGACGGTGATGTTGTCGGCGCCGCCGAGCGCGTTGAAGTCGATGTGTTCGACCCCGTGCAGGTCCATCGCGATGCTGGCGACGTCGCGGGTGAATAGCACCCGATCGCCATTGGCCGAGATGCCGATGTTCTCGTTGATGTTGGCCCCGTTGAACAGCAGCGTGTCGGTGCCCTTGCCGCCTTCGACGGTGTCGCTGCCGTCGCCGGGATTCCAGACGAAGGTATCGTCGCCGGCGCCGAGATTGGCGACATCGTTGCCGCGTCCGCCATTTACGATGTCATTGCCGGCGCTCCCGGTAATGATGTCGTTGCCGTCGCCGCCGTTGATGTTGAAGCTGGCGAGCTGGCCGGCCTTGATCGCGGAAGCATCGATGACGTCGTTGCCACCTCCGCCGTTGACGGCGAGCACATCACCGGCATCGGCGTGCGCGACCGTCACCTGGGCGGCCAGACCGTTGACCACGATCGATCCGCCTGAGGTCACAACCTTGATGGTGTCATCGCCGGCGGTGCCATTGACCGTCACGCGGTCCGCAGCACCGTCGCCGCTCTGGCTGCCCGGGCCGGCGCTGAGGTCGATGGCGACCTGCGTGACGTCGGTGCCGGAGAGGTCGTTGACCGTGATGTTGTCGGCACCGCCGGCCGCGGCGATCTGCACGTGCTCGACGCCGTTGAGATCCATGGTCACAGCGCCGACGTCACGGGCGAGAAGCGCACGGCTTCCGTTCGCCGAGATCGACATGTTCTCGGCTACATTAGAGCCGTTGAACACGAGCGTATCCGTTCCCGCCCCTCCCTCGACGGTATCGCTGCCGTCACCGGGATTCCAGGTGAAGAGATCGTCACCCGCACCGAGGAGCGCCACGTCATTGCCGCGGCCGCCGGTGACCTTGTCGTTGCCATCGCCGCCGATCAGGAGGTCGGCACCTTGACTGCCGGTGATGGTGTCGTTGCCTGCGCCGCCGTCGATGGTGAGGCCGATCACCGCTGCGAGCGTGGATGCGTCAACGACGTCGTTGCCGCCGAGCGCCTGGATAACCAGCCGGTCGTTGGCGGCCTCCGCATTCGCGATGGTCACGACTTCAGGCAAACCGGTGACCGTGACCGTAGTGCCGACGGCCGTGACCTGGATATGTTGATTGCCGTTGGTCCCGTTGACGGTCACCGTATCGGCCGCGCCGTCGCCTTGCGTGCCGCCGGGAACGGCACCGAGATCGACCAGCACCTGCTTAACGCCGGTCCCGGTAAGGTCGCCAACGTTGACGTTGTCGGCGCCACCGCGCGCATCGAACTCGATCGCTTCGATGCTGTTGAGGTCCATTGTGATGTTGGCGACATCGCGGGTGAAGCGTACCCGGCCGCCATTGGCCGAGATATCGATGTTTTCGTTGATATTGGCGCCATTGAACACGAGCTTGTCGTTGCCGGATCCGCCCTCTACCGTGTCGCTGCCGTCGCCGGGATTCCAGATGAAGGTGTCATCGCCTGAGCCGAGTTGGGCGACGTCGTTGCCGCGTCCGCCGCTGACGATGTCGTTGCCGGAGCCGCCGATCAAGAGATCACTGCCGTCACCGCCGGTGATCGTATCATTGCCGGCGCCGCCATCGAGCGTGAGCGAGATCAGGCTGCCGAGACCGTTGCCGGCCGTGATGACATCGTCGCCGCCGCCGCCGTGCAACACGAGATTTTCCGTCGTGCCGATGTCGAGCGAAAATGGCGCCGGGCTCGTCTCGTCGAACCGCACGCGCGTCCCGTTTGCCGTGATGGTGAAGGTCTCCGAGGCATTGCTGCCGTTGATCTGCGCGGTGTCGTTGCCGTCGCCGCCCTCGAACACGTTGCTGCCGCCGCCGGGATTCCAGATCATGAGGTCGTTACCGGCCTCGCCGAAAAGCTGGTTATTGCCGCTGCCGCCGTCGAGCGTGTCGTTGCCCGCGCCGCCGAACAGCAGATCGTTGCCGCCGCCGCCCTTGATCACATCGTCGCCGGCCTGACCGAACAGAAGATCGTTGCCCGAGCCGCCCGTGATCCTGTCGTTGCCGTCGCCTCCGAAAATCTGAACCGCCGGCATCGGTCCGTGGCTTTCGTCGACGGTGATCGTATCGTCGCCGCCTTGCCCGAAAATCTCGATCGCGTTGGTGTTGGCAACAGTGGGATCGCCACCGACCGTTTTCACAGAACCGTTATTGACCAGGATGCGACCGGACTTGTCGCGACCGATCACGAGGCCGTTATTCGCACTGTCGCCGAAGATGGTGAGTTGCCCCGTAACCGGGGAAAAAACCGAGGTAATAGACATCCAAATTATCCTTCGATCGATCTAGCCCCTCCTTCGAGGCGTAGCAGCCGCGAACACGACATTCTTGAATGGCTGCTTGAGACGGGCGTGTTTATTTCTGGAGATTTCCTCCAGATTTCCTGCGCGCCGATCTTGGACCGCGGCGGACGTGATGGCGCGCGCACGTTGCGATGCGCTCGGTTCGCATTGCGAAACTATGTCGACACGCTCGGTAAAGATGCCTTTGCGGAATTTGCTGCGGCAGGTCGCGCACCGTGCTACGGAGCAGGCAGTAACCTTTTCGGCCAAGGAACATTTTTGAATAGGCAATTTTGAGGGAGATCGCAGATGTCGTCACCTGAACCGATCAGATTCACCGACGGCGCGGCTTACGAACGTTTCATGGCGCCTTGGAGCCGATCGGCCGGCAATCTGTTCCTCGACTGGTTGGTAAGGCGCCCGGGACTGGCCTGGGCGGATATAGGCGCCGGCAACGGTGCGTTCACCGAGCTTATTCTTGCGAAGGCCGCTCCTTCGTCGGTTTGCGCGATCGATCCCTCCGACGCACAGATTGCGACGGCGCGGCAAAAGTTCACGGCAAAGCCAGTCGAGCTGTCGATCGGCGATGCGATGGCCCTTCCCTACGACGCCAATCGCTTCGACGTCGCGGTGATGGCGCTGGTCCTGTTTTTCGTTCCCGACCCGCGCAAGGGTGCATCGGAAATGGTCCGCGTCACCAAGCCCGGCGGCATGGTTGCGTCCTATACCTGGGACATCATGCGGGGCGGCACGCCCACGCAGCCGCTGTGGGAAGAATTGGATGCCCTGCGCATCCCCGCGGCGCGCCCGCCGAGTGCGGATATCTCTCGCTTTGAGGCGCTGAAGGCGCTCTGGGCGGAGCTCGGTCTGCGCGAGGTCGAGACCCGCGAGCTGGTCGTCGAGCGGACATTTGCCGATTTCGACGACTATTGGCTGTCGATGGTGGTGAGCAGCCCGAGCGGCATCGTGGGAAAGCTCTCGGACGCGGAGAGCGCGGAGCTTAGGCGCCGACTACAGTCGCGACTGCCGTCAAGCGCGTCTGGTGCGATCACGGTGCATGCATCGGCCACCGCGATCAAGGGGCGCAAGGCCGCCTGATGATTGGTGGTACTGTCCCCTCGCATCCTGGCGGTCGACGCCAAGGATGAGCGCCTGGAGATGCGAGTCCAGCAAGTGATGCGCCTGCTTGCCGGCGCCGTTTTCGCGTCGTTCGCGGCGACGCTTGCAGTCATCCCGCATTTTCTGCAGGTCGAGGACGCGATCACCATCGTTCTTGTGACGCAAGGTCTGAACGCGGCCATGATGATGTTCACGGCCGCAATTGCGCACGCCCTGCTGTTTGGTCTTCCACTCTTTCTGCTGGTCCGCCGCAAACGGTCGCGCGTCGGGATTGTTGCCTGCGCGCTCGGAGGCTTCCTCGTCGGCGCAACGCCATTTGGCATCCTGGCATTGCTGTCCATGATCAGTGGCGGCAAGCCGACATTCAGCAATGACTTGCCGACTGAGTTTGGCTGGACTGATTACGTCCGAAGCGTGGGACTCGCGGGGTTGTCGGGCCTTGTCGGCGGCGTCGCCTTTTGGGCAACCACGCGGCCCTCCGAGTCCAATGCGAAATCGTGGAGCATCGTGTCTGCCGCCGCTGCGCTGACCTGCGGCATATTCATACTCCCCATCGTCGTGAGGGATAGAAGCTGCCACGTCATCTTCACGTCGGCCCGAACAGAAATCTTCGCAAATCTGAAAGTGCCGGCCGACGCCTGGCAAAGCTCGAGCAAAATTTGCTGACTTTGGTCAAGCGCATGAGCTGTCGCTTCTGCGCGATGAACACACGCAAGAAGGACGCCTGATGTGGCGCAGCCTGAACCTGTGCAACGATGCCGGAGTTAACATCGACGTTTACGACGCGCCATGGCTCGCGTACTCGCGTTCTCCTCTTGCGGACGAAGGCATGACGCTGAGCATTTACTCGCAAAAGCCGGATGCGGATTGGAAACCGCTCGCACGCCAGCTGCTCAGCGAGATCGGAACCACTTGGCCCGAGACAATCACGTTCCGGGGACGGAGCGGCCACCCCCTGTCGTTCGAAGATGCAATGAACGGGCGATCATAGCCGCCCCGGCGACCTGTCAGGTCGCCGCCTTCTTCTTCGCCTTCGGCTTCACCGGCCTGGCGACGACCGGCGGCTCCGGCGTGCCTTCGATCGCGGTGAGGCGCCCCGAGGTGAAGGTGTAGATGCCTGCGCGCGGACCCGTCGTCCACGTGACCACCGCGACGCGACGGCCAGCGGCATCGCTGGAGAGATTGACGGTCGAGGGCGCGCCGATGCCGCGCACCACGTCGCATTCGGTGTGGCCGAGCGCGACTGTGCCGCCAACTGGCGCCGGTGCAGTGGTCGACGCATTGGCGTCGGCGGGACCGGGCGGCGGCGCCATGCCGGGGCAAGCGCCGTCGGCGCTGACGAGATCCTCAGCTCCAACAGGCTTGTCGGGGGTCAGCGGCGGCGATTCGATCGAGATGTTCTTGATGAACAGGCGGCTCGGCTTGTTGAACCATTCAGCGTCTTTGGCGGACGTCAGCATGTCGGATGCGCCCGCGCAGCCCGCCATCAGCGGTGCGACGGCGACCAATACCAGGAGCGACTTTGGAAGCTTTTGATGTCGCACGATAACCTAAATTCCCCGCGTGAAGGAGCTGCCCTAAGCGATTGTCCCAACATCACTTTGCGGCATGAAGGTGGCCGAAACCAATCTGCCCTTGAAAGCCCAAATTATCATTAACCTGGAACGGCCGCTAATTTCGCCGCTGCCACCTTCCCCGTTCGTCGGCCTGCCAATAGGTGACCTCAAATCCGCGCGTCTTGCAATCCGTCCAAGTGCTGCGCGCCGCCGCAAGCGCGTCCGGATCGTCGCCGTTGAACAGCAGCACCATGCGCTCATAGGCTTCCGCATCCTCGGGCAAGGCGGCGTTGTCGACCAGGAAACGGACATTGGCGCCATTCGGATTGTCTGCCTCGATCGCCAGCACGATCGGCTGCTCGGCAACATCGTTCACCCGCCATGTCGCGTGCGGCAGGAAGGAATCGTCGCGATAGGTCCATAGATGCGCATCCAGCGCATCGGCGCGCTCGGGTGACGTTGACTGCACCACGACCCGCCAGCCGCGCTCGAGCGATTTCTCGAGAAGCGGCGGCAAGACGTTCTCAACCGTCATGTTTTGCAGATGATAGAAAAGAACTTCTGTCATTTGCGCTCGTAATGATCGGCCACCAGACGATCAAGCAACCGGACGCCGTAGCCCGAGCCCCAGCTCTGGTTGATGTCGGTCTTCGGCGCGCCCATCGCGGTGCCGGCAATGTCGAGATGCGCCCAGGGCGTACCATCGACGAAACGTTGCAGGAACTGCGCGGCGGTGATCGAGCCGCCGTGGCGGCCGCCGGTGTTCTTCATGTCGGCGAACTGGGAATCGATCAGCTTGTCGTATTCGGGGCCGAGCGGCAGGCGCCAGACCTTCTCACCGCTCTCGATGCCGGCCGCGAGCAGACGCTCGGCCAGTTCGTCATTGTTGGAGAACATGCCGGCATGATCGGTGCCGAGCGCGACCACGATCGCGCCGGTCAGCGTCGCCAGGTCCACCATGAATTTCGGCTTGGTCTTCTTGGCGACGTACCAGAGCACGTCGGCCAGCACGAGGCGCCCTTCGGCGTCGGTGTTGATGATCTCGATGGTCTGGCCTGACATCGAGGTGACGATGTCGCCCGGGCGCTGCGCATTGCCGTCGGGCATGTTCTCGACGAGGCCGATGGCGCCGACCACGTTGACCTTGGCTTTGCGCGCCGCGAGCGCATGCATCAGGCCGACGACGCAGGCCGCCCCGCCCATGTCGCCCTTCATGTCCTCCATGCTGCCGGCCGGCTTGATCGAGATGCCGCCGGTGTCGAAGCAGACACCCTTGCCGACGAAGGCGACCGGTGCCTCGCCCTTCTTGCCGCCGTCCCAGCGCATGATCACGGTGCGGCTCGGTCGGGCCGAACCCTGGCCGACGCCGAGCAGCGCGCCCATGCCGAGCTTCTGCATCGACTTGACGTCGAGCACCTCGATTTTCACGCCGAGCTTCCTCAGCTGGCCGGCGCGACGCGCGAACTCTTCGGGATACAGCACGTTCGGCGGCTCGTTGACGAGATCGCGCGCGATGATGACACCGTCGACGACCGCGCCGGCCGAGGCAAAGGCCTTCTTCGCAGCAGTCGCATCGCCGACCGCCAGCGAGACGTCGGCGCGCAAGGCGCCCTCTTCGCCGTCCTTCTTCTTGGTCTTGTAGCGATCGAACTTGTAGGCGCGTAAGCGCAGGCCCGAGGCGATCGCGACCGCCTGCTCGGTGTTCATGGCGCCATCAGGCAGTTCCGCCATGATGGTCATGGACGCGGAACCAGCCTTGAGCTTGCTGGCGGCCATGCCGCCGAATTTGAGGAAGTCGTTGCCCTTCAGGCTCGAGGTCTTCCCGGTCCCGATCACGATCAACCGTTCGGCCTTCAGGCCTTCGGGGGCGAGGATGTCCAGGGCGGCGCCGCTTTTGCCCTTGAATGAGCCGGCCCCCGCCGCCCGCTTCACAAGTTCGCTGGCACCGCCGAGCGCCTTGGCGGTTGCCGGGCCAACCTTCAGAGCATCGTCACAAAATACGACCAGAATGCCACGGGCGGCGGAAGCGAGCGGGACGAAGCCGACCTTGATGGCATCGGACATGGGTAACTCCTCGAAAACATGGGGCTTTTTGCCGATCGATCGATACGGTCGAAAGCCGGACCTGAACGGCGATTCACTCTGCTTTCCACACTATGGGCGAGATCGGCGGTCGATGCCAAGCACCGCCCGTGGCGTGGAGGTCACATCGAGGGAAATATTAACCATATATTGACGGTGCCACGGGTCAGCCATTTTGTTGACGGATCAAAGGGATGGTAGTGAGAAAGTAAGCTGCCGGAAGAGCCGGTTGGGCGACCTCGGGGATCCCCGTCAGGGGATTGGTCGAACAGCCGGAATTCCGGTGCGCGCGTTGGGGCTTTGGTGGGATTCGTGCGGTAGCGCATGGGGTCGATTGACAGGTATATTTTCCGCACGACGCTGGCGTCGTTTGCGCTGGTCCTGGTCAGCCTCACCGGCGTGATCTGGATTACGCAGGCGTTGCGCGGCATCGACCTGATGACGAGCCAGGGTCAGACCATCATGACCTTCCTCGGCATCACCAGCCTCGTGATCCCGGCGCTGGTGCTGATCATCTCGCCGATCGCGCTGATGATCGCGATCTCGCACACGTTGAACAAGCTCGCGACCGATTCCGAGATCATCGTGATGAATGCCGCCGGCTTCTCGCCGTTCCGGCTGTTCTATCCGTTCTTCTACGCCACCTGCGTGGTGGCGCTGCTGGTCGCCTTCATCGCGGCCTACCTCGCCCCCGACGGCATGCGGCGGATCAAGCAATGGGACGCCGAGATCACCGCCGACGTGCTCACCAACATCCTGCAGCCCGGCCGCTTCGCCCAGCTGGACAAGAACCTCACGATCCGCATCCGCGAGCGGCTGCCCGGCGGGATCCTAGCCGGCATCTTCATCGACGACCGCCGCGATCCCAACGAGCGCGTCTCGATCGTCGCCGAGCATGGCGAGGTCGTGAAGAACGAGAACGGATCGTTCCTGGTGCTGAAGGACGGCAATCTCCAGCGCTTCGAGGCCGGCAAGCGCGACCCCGCGCTGGTGGCATTCGGCCGCTACGGCTTCGACATGTCGAAGTTCGGCAATCAGGGCCACGACGTCACCCTCGGCATTCGCGAGCGCTATCTTTGGGAGCTGTTCACGCCGTCCCAGGACGATCCCGTCTACAAGGCGGTCCCCGGCCAGTTCTGGTCGGAGCTGCATGATCGCCTGATGGCGCCGCTCTATCCGTTCGCCTTTGCGGCGCTGACCTTCGCCTTCCTCGGCGCGCCGCGCACGACGCGGCAGAGCCGCAACTTCTCGATCGGCGGTTCGGTGCTCGCGGTGTTTGGGCTGCGCATGGCCGGCTTTGCCTGCTCCGTGATGGCCGTGAAGACGCCATTCGTCGCCGGCGTGCAATATGCAATGCTGGTGGTCGCGATCGGCACCGGCATGTGGATGATCGTCGGCGGCATCGTGGTCGAGCCGCCGCCCGGCCTGCTGGAGGCCATCAACAGGTCGAACGCGCGGATCGCGCGGCTGTTCGGACGGCCGGCCGCCGCATGAGCATGCTCACCAACACGCTCGGGCGCTATTTCGCCGGCCGCTTCGTGGTCGCCGCACTCGGCGTGTTCGCGAGCATTTTCCTGCTGCTGGTGCTAGTCGATTACATCGAGATGGTGCGCAAGACTTCAGGGCTCGCCTCCGCCTCCGCGATCATGGTGGCCGAGACCTCGTTGTTCCGGGTGCCGCAATTGCTGGAGAAGCTGACGCCGTTCTGCATGCTGATCGGCGCCATGACCTGCTATCTCGCCCTCTCCCGCCGGCTCGAGCTCGTGGTGGCGCGCGCGGCCGGCATCTCGGCCTGGCAGTTCATCTCGCCGGCGCTCGGCAGCGCGCTGCTGATCGGCGTGCTCGCCACGGTCGCCTACAATCCGATGTCGGCCAATTTGCGCGAACTGTCCAAGCGCATGGAAGCCGAGCTGTTCGGCTCGGCGCCCGGCGGCGGCATCCAGGACGCCTCGGGCTTCTGGCTCAACCAGGTGACCAACGACGGCCAGACCATCATCAACGCCGCACGCAGCGAGCAGCAGGGCATCCGGCTCACGGGCCTTACGCTGTTCCGGTTTGACACAGATCAGCACTTCAAGGAGCGGATCGAGGCGCGCGAGGCGACGCTCGAGTCCGGCCATTGGCTGTTCAAGGGCGTGCGCCGCTTCACGCTCGACGCCCCGCCGGTCGACCAGGCTAGCCTGGAGATTCCGACGACGCTGACCGAGGCGCAGGTCCGCAACAGCTTTTCCACACCCGAGACTGTGTCCTTTTGGCAACTACCGAGCTACATCCGCTCGTCCGAGAGCTCGGGCTTCGCGACAGCCGGCTATCGACTCCAGTATCACAAATTGCTGGCACAGCCGTTTTTGCTCGCCGCCATGGTGATGCTCGCGGCCTCTGTGTCGTTGCGCTTCTTCCGGATGGGTGGCGTACAGAAGATGGTTTTGAGTGGCGTGGGCGCAGGCTTTCTGCTCTACGTTCTGTCGAAAGTGACTGAAGACTTGAGCAAGGCTGAGTTGATGCATCCGATCGCTGCGGCGTGGTTGCCCGTAGTGGTGGGCGGCCTCACCGGCTTTTTGGCCTTGCTGTATCAGGAGGACGGATAGTGACGGCCGTCCGCCGAGGACATCCGGCTGGCTGGGCGCAGCGCAACGTGGTGCGCGCGAACGGAGGCGGCTTGTCAATCCGCAAGCTCGTGCTCGCCGCTATTGCCGTCGCCTCGCTCGCCGGGATGATGGATGCCGCGGTGACGCCTGCGGCCGCGCAGAGCTTCACCTATAATCCGCTGCCGCCGCGTCCGAAGCCGCCGCGGGCCGCCAATGACGGCCAGATGCTCGTGCAGGCGACCGAGGTCGACTACGACTACAACAATTCGCGCGTCTCGGCGGTCGGCAACGTCCAGCTGTTCTACAATGGCACCAGCGTCGAGGCCGACAGGGTCATCTACGACCAGAAGACCAAGCGGCTGCATGCCGAGGGCAACATCCGCATGACGGATGCCGACGGCAAGATCACCTATGCCGAGATGATGGACCTGTCCGACGACTACCGCGACGGTTTCGTCGATTCGCTGCGCGTGGACACCGAAGATCAGACCCGCATGGCCGCAACCCGCGCCGACCGCTCCTCGGGCAATTACACCGTGTTCGAGAACGGCGTCTACACGGCCTGCGCGCCGTGCCGGGACGATCCGAAGAAGCCGCCGCTCTGGCAGGTCAAGGGTGCCCGCATCATCCACGACCAGCAGGAGAAGATGCTGTATTTCGAGACGGCGCAGCTCGAATTCTTCGGCGTGCCGCTCGCCTACATGCCCTACTTCTCAACGCCAGACCCGACCGTGAAGCGCAAGACCGGTTTCCTGATGCCGGGCTTCACCTCCTACACGGCGTTTGGCTACGGGGTCGAAGTCCCGTTCTATTGGGCGATCGCGCCCGATATGGACGCAACCTTCAACCCGCGCATCACCTCCAGGCAGGGCGTGCTGTTCCAGGCCGAGTTCCGCCAGCGCCTGCAGGACGGCGCCTACCAGGTTCGCGTCTACGGCATCGACCAGCTCGATCCGGGCCATTTCGTCGGCCAGCCCGGCGACCGCCAGTTCCGTGGCGGCGTCGAGACCAAGGGCCAGTTCGCTCTGAACGACAAATGGGTCTGGGGCTGGGACGGCGTCCTATTGTCCGATTACTATTTCATGTCGGACTACCGCCTGTCGGCCTATCGCGATCCGCTCGGATCGTTCCTGAATCTGCCGACGGAAGCGATTTCGCAGCTCTATCTGACCGGCGTCGGCAATCGCAGCTTCTTCGATGCCCGCACGATGTACTTCCTGAGCTTCTCGGGCAACCAGCAGCAGGTCCCGGTCGTCTATCCCGTGATCGACTACTCGAACGTGCTCAATTATCCGATCTTCGGAGGCGAGGTCTCCTACAAGACGAATTTCGTCAATCTGACGCGTAACGACGCGACGTTCGATCCGATCACGACGTTGGCCAATACCAACAGCCTGTGCACGATGCTCTCGGCCGATCCGCTCGCGCGCACGCCGGCGCAGTGCCTGCTGCGCGGCTTCCCCGGCACCTACACCCGCCTGTCGGCGGAGGCGCAATGGCGCAAGTCCTACACCGATCCCTTCGGCGAGATCTGGACGCCGTTCGCGATCCTGCGCGCCGACGCGATCAACTCCGAGGTTTCGAACCAGCCGGGCGTGGCGAACTACCTGCCCGTCGGCGACACCCAGGCGTTCCGCCTGATGCCGACCGTCGGCCTCGAATACCGCTATCCGTTCATCAACGTTCAGCCCTGGGGCTCGACCACCATCGAGCCGATCGCCCAGGTCATTATCCGTCCAAACGAGACCTATGCCGGCAAGCTTCCGAACGAGGACGCGCAGAGCATGGTGTTCGACGCCTCGAACCTGTTCAGTGTCGACAAGTTCTCCGGCTATGACCGCGTCGAGGGCGGCGGCCGCGCCAATGTCGGCGTGCAGTCGACCACGCAGTTCGACAGGGGTGGCGCGATCAAGGTGCTGTTCGGCCAGTCCTACCAGCTGTTCGGCATGAACTCCTTCGCGGTGCAGGACTCCATCAACACCGGAATCAATTCCGGCCTGGACAAGCCGCGCTCGGATTACGTGGCCAGCGCCAGCTATTCGCCGAACAGCACCTATACGTTCAGCGTCCGCTCCCGCATGGACGAGCAGACCTGGAACTTCCAGCGCTTCGAGGCGGAAGGCCGCGCCAATTTCAATCGCTGGTCGGTCAGCATGCTGTACGGCAATTACGCCGCCCAGCCTGAGCTCGGCTACCTGACCCGGCGCGAGGGCATCCTGACGACGGGCTCGATCAAGGTCGCGACCAACTGGGTGGTGACGGGCTCGGCGCGCTGGGATCTCCAGGCCAACAAGATCAACCAATATGTGCTCGGCGCCGGCTATGTCGACGATTGCTTCGTGCTGGCGGCGAACTATGTAACTTCGTATGCCTACTCCGCGGGCACCACGCCGCCCGTGCTGAGCCACGCGTTCATGTTCCAGATCGGCTTGCGCACGCTGGCGACCTCGACGGGGGCCAGCAGTTCCGCCGGCATCCAGTGAACCCGTCCAAAATGCCGGCCGCGCGATCCCTATCGCAGGATCATTTCGGCTGACATGCGAGCGACAACCATGACGACCTCCTTGCCTGTGTTCCGCCTCCTCCCTCCTGCTCTCGGCGCCTTGCTGGTCGCCATGCTCGTGCTCGCCGGCGCGCCGGCCCGGGCGCAAAACATCGTGGTAATGGTCAACGGTGATCCCATCACCGATTTCGACATCGAGCAGCGCTCCAAGCTCGACACGCTGACAACGCAGAAGACGCCGAGCCGGCAGGACGTCATCAACACGCTGATCGACGACAAGATCAAGATCAAGGAAGGCAAGAAATACGGCGTCGATCCCACCGCCGCCGACGTCAACCAGTCCTACGAGGGTATGGCGCAGCGCATGCGCATCTCGCCCGATCAGCTCACGAAGTCGCTCGAGGTCAAGGGCATACGTCCCGACGTCCTCAAGAGCCGCATGAAGTCCGAGATGGTCTGGACCAGCCTCGTGCGCGGCCGGTTCAAGGAGAAGCTGATCGTCGGCGAGAAGGACGTCGCCGACAAGGTGCGCGAAGGCGGCACCGAGAAGCTCCAGATCGAGGGCACCGAATACAAGATGCAGCCGATCGTGCTGATCGTGCCGCGCGGCTCGTCTGCGGGCTTGCAGGAGTCGCGGATGAAGGAAGCCGAGACCTATCGCGCGCGCATCGGGAGCTGCGAGGAAGCCAATTCGCTGTTCCGCGCGACGCCGAACGCCACCATCCGCGAGAGCGTCACCAAGACCACGGCAGATCTGCCGGAGGCGCTGCGCAAGGTGCTCGACGACACCCCGATCGGTCATCTGACCGCGCCCGAGGTGACCAAGGCAGGTATCGAAATGGTGGTGCTGTGCGACCGCAAGCCGACCACCATCGATACGCCGAAGAAGCGTGAGATCCGCGACAAGATGTACGTGGAGAAATACGAGAAGACCCAGAAGGCCTATCTCGACGAACTCCGCAAAGCGGCGATGATCGAATATCGCAACCGCTGATGGCCGCTCCTACAAAGCCCCTCGCGCTTACGCTGGGAGAACCCGCCGGCATCGGCCCCGACATCACCATCGCCGCCTGGCTGAGGCGCCGCGAGCTCGGCCTGCCCGCCTTTTACCTGCGCGGCGACGAGGCGTTCATCGCCCGGCGCGCCAAGACACTGGGCAAGGGGCTCGGCGCCGACATCGCGATCGCCTCGGTGAGCCCAGGCGAGACCGAGGCCGCCTTTGCCGACGCCCTGCCCGTGGTTGCGACCGGAGAGCACGCGACCGCAGAGCCCGGCAAGCCCGACGCCTCGAGCGCACCGGCCGCGCTCGCCTCGATCCGCGAAGCGGTCGCCGACGTGCGGGCGGGCCACGCCAGCGCCGTCGTCACCAATCCCATTGCCAAGAGCGTGCTCTACCGCGCCGGCTTCCGCCATCCCGGTCACACCGAATTCCTCGCAGAGCTCGCCGAAGCGGACGGACGCGTGCCGCAGCCGGTGATGATGCTGTGGTCGCCGCGACTCGCCGTGGTGCCGGTGACGATCCACGTGTCGTTGCGCGATGCCCTCACCCAGCTCACGAGCGATCTCATTGTCTCGACCGTGCGCATCGTTGCGACCGAGCTGAAATCCCGTTTCGGCATTGCCCGACCGCGCATTGCGATCTCCGGACTCAATCCGCATGCCGGCGAGGACGGCTCGCTCGGCCACGAGGAGCAGACCGTGATCGCGCCGGCGCTCAAGGTGCTGCGCAACGACGGTATCGACGCCAGGGGGCCGCTGCCCGCCGACACCATGTTCCATGAAGCCGCGCGCACCAGCTATGACTGCGCCGTCTGCATGTATCACGACCAGGCGCTGATCCCGATCAAGACCGTGGCGTTCGACGACGCGGTCAACGTCACGCTCGGCCTGCCCTTCATCCGTACCTCGCCGGATCACGGCACCGCCTTCGACATCGCCGGCACCGGCAAGGCCAACCCGGCGAGCCTGATCGCCGCGCTGAAGCTTGCCAGCCGCATGGCGGCTGCAAACAGCTGATGAGCGCGATCGACGACCTCCCGCCGCTGCGCGAGGTCATTCGCCAGCACGCGCTGTCGGCCCGCAAATCGCTGGGTCAGAATTTTCTGCTCGATCTCAACCTTACCGCGCGCATCGCCCGCGCGGCTGCGCCGCTTGAAGAGAGCACCATTGTCGAGATCGGCCCCGGCCCCGGTGGACTGACCCGCGCGCTGCTCGCGCTCGGCGCCAAGCGCGTCATTGCCATCGAGCATGACGAGCGCGCCATTCCGGCCTTGCAGGATATTTCCGCGCGCTACCCTGACCGGCTCGAGATCGTGCATGGCGATGCCATGACCTTCGACCCGCGACCGCTGCTTGGCGGCGCGCGCGCCAAGATTGTCGCCAATCTCCCCTACAACATCGCGACCCAGCTTCTGATCAACTGGCTCACCATCGAGCCCTGGCCGCCCTGGTACGACATGATGGTGCTGATGTTTCAGCGCGAGGTCGGCGAGCGCATCGTCGCGCGCGAGGACGAGGACGCCTACGGCCGGCTCGGCGTGCTCGCCAACTGGCGCTGCGAGACAAAGATCCTGTTCGACATTGCGCCGTCCGCCTTCGTGCCGCCGCCGAAGGTCACCTCCTCCGTCGTGCGGCTGGTGCCGCGCCACGAGCCTCTGCCGTGCGATCGCAAGTTGCTCGAGCAGGTCGCAGCCGCGGCCTTCGGACAGCGTCGGAAAATGCTGCGGCAGAGCCTGAAATCGCTTCAAGCGGATCCTGCGCGGCTTGCGGCTGCCGCCGGTGTCGATGCGACGCGGCGCGCCGAGACGATCCCCATCTCCGGCTTTGTTGCCATGGCGCGTGAATTGGCGGATATACGCAGCGAAGCTGGGTAACAAGAATTCCGGAGGAAGAAAAATGGCGTTGATGCGTCGGCAGTCGCTGGTCAAGTTCGATGCGCCCCTGTGCGAGACCATCGTCGATACGCCCAAGCCCAAAGCTGCCGAGGTGCTGGTGCGCATCGAGCGCTGCGGCCTCTGCCATTCCGACCTGCACATCCAGGACGGCTATGCCGATCTCGGCGGCGGCAAGAAGCTCGACACCACGCGCGGCATGACGCTGCCCTTCACCCTCGGCCATGAGATCGCCGGCGTCGTCGACGAAGTCGGCCCTGATGTGCCCGCAAGCCTCGTCGGTTCGAAGAAGGCGGTGTTTCCCTGGATCGGCTGCGGCCAGTGCCGCGACTGCAAGAACGGCGACGAGAATCTTTGCGCCAAGCAGCGCTTCCTCGGCGTCTCCATCGACGGCGGCTTCGCCACCCACGTGCTGGTGCCCGACGCAAAATATCTGCTCGACTACGATCCCTTGCCGGTCAACCAGGCTGCGACCTTGATGTGCTCCGGCGTCACCGCCTACGGCGCGCTCAAGCGCCTGGTCGATCGTCCGCGCCAACGCAATCTGCTGCTGATCGGTCTTGGCGGCGTTGGCATGATGGGCCTGTCGTTCGCGCAGGCGATGTTCAAGCAGCCGATCACGGTTGCCGATCTGTCGCCAGCCGCGCGCGAGACCGCGCTGAAGAACGGGGCTGCGGTCGCCTATGACCCGTCCGAGCCCGACGTGATCAAGCGTATCCTGAAGGAGACCGGCGGCGGCTTCGACGAGGTGGTCGACTTCGCCGGCAACGAAAAATCGATGGCGTTTGCGGTCGCGGTCGCCGCGCGCGGCGGCAAGGTCGTGATCTCAGGCCTGATGGGCGGCCAGTTCACGCTGCCGATGGTGCAATGGGTCTACAAGCGCCTCACCGTCGAGGGTTTCATGGTCGGCACGCTTGCCGAGGCGCATGAGCTGATGGCGCTCGCCCGCGCCGGCAAGATCAAGCCGACGCCGATGCGCGAAGAGCCGATGGGCGACGTCCAGAAGTGGATCGACGAATTGCGCGGCGGCAAGGTGGTCGGCCGTATCGTGCTGAAGAACTGAGTACCAGTCGGCGGCGGGATGCACGTCTCGCCGCCGCGCCCGGAACGGCTTCGGTCGCACCGCGTTGGCAGCGCATGTCCATTCGCTGTACGGTCGAGAGCGCATTCTTCATCGCCTGGAGCTTCCTTGAGAAGACCGGCGAGCTCGGGCCGCCTGATGCGTCCGCGGACATCATTCTCGATGCGATCGAGGCGCAACTCAGGACCGGCGAGCGCCGGCCGCTGATGCTCGCCAACCGAGCGATCGAGGCCTATCGGCGGGCGAACCGCCAGTCGGCGGCGCGCGAGGCCCGCCTGGGGTAGCGGGTCACCTGCGCATACGCTGTGTTCACTGTTGCACAGAGCGGGTGTTCCGTTTTCGAAATATCCGGTGTTCTCCGGTCAAGAACAGAGTTCGAAGCGTGGCGGACAGGCAACAATGCTTGCGCGGCGGCGCCCGACATCAATCTCTTTCAATTTCCCGTAAGGCCAGTGCGCCAGTTGATCTGCGTTCGCGTTGCGATCACTTCAGACCCGAGCTTGGAACGCCGTGTGCGTCCAGCGCGTTCACCACTCGTCAAGGCAATAACGGAGTCCGATTTGCATGACGAAGCCGCTGACAAAAACCGTGCAACCTGTTCCCAACGAGAACCAGAGCCACAAGGGCGCCGGCAGCGCGCCGACAGTTCCTGTCGACACGACCAAAGGCCATCGCGACGACGAGAAACAGAACATCCGTGAGCAGGCTGCCCACGGCAACATCACCCAGAACACCAGCAACCGGCGCATGGGCTAGGCGCAGAAACCAGGGGGACTAAAGAGGAGATACGAACTTGATGACCCCCGGCAAATGGTACGATCCGATCTCCGAACGCTGGATCGCGCCGCGCGAATTCCACGTCGTAGCTCCCTCCCCCCACGCCAGCGAGAACCACGTACTCGAGATGCAGAGGTCCATCGAGATCCAGCGCATCTGGCGCCTGCTGGTCGATTGCTGCGCAAGCAAGTGATGCTCTTGCCCGTGCGTGACGGCGAAGCAGCGCGCCGTCAGCCACATGTTAGTCTTTCTGCATGACCGATCCCGCATCCTCCGCCAGGCCTGTCGCTAAGCCCATTGCAATCGCGATCCGCTATCTCGCGATCATCGCCGGCTGCGCCTGCCTCCTTGTCACCGCGATCTGCTTTGCGATCGCGTGCCAGGTCTTCATTCAAACCGGCGTGTTCGCGCAATCCTACGTGATGGTGGGATTGATCGGCGGCGTGCTCGGCATGTTGGCGCTGAAGCTGGCGAGTGTGTGGAGATAGACCCCCTTCGGCCCTGCCGGTGCGACGGGGGCAAAAGTGTATCGCTTTGGCCTCCATCGGGCGAAGTCACAAAGCAAGCCTCGGGCAAAAGCCGCCGCGAGATGGATGTGTCCTGCCCTTCCCGGCCGCGAGGCCTGGAAGGCTCGCTGCCGCACGGAATGTCGCACACCGCTTTTCGCGAGCGCGCCCGGCTGGTAGATTGTCGGCATTGATTTGGGGGCTTTCATGCACGCGAGGATTTTCAATCGCGTCCTGACGCTGGCGGCGCTCATCGCAGCCACGCTTGTTGCCGCGCAGCCGGCATCGGCCGAGAAGCGCATCGCGCTGGTCGTCGGCAACTCCGCCTACAAGAACATCACGCCGCTCGACAATCCGTCCAAGGACGCGACGCTGATGGCCGACACGCTCGGCTCGCTCGGCTTCGCGCTGGTCGGCGGCCACGCCCAGCTCGATCTCGACAAGGCCGCGATGGACATCGCCGTGCAGAGCTTTGGGAAGCAGGTGCAGGGCGCTGACGTTGCGCTGTTCTATTATGCCGGCCACGGCGTACAGGTAGCCGGCTCCAACTACCTCGTCCCGGTCGGCGCCAATCCGACACGCGAGGCCGACGTCGATTTCCAGATGACCGACGTCAACCTCGTGCTGCGGCAGATGCAGGGCTCCGGCACGCGGCTCAACCTCGTCATTCTCGATGCCTGCCGCAACAATCCCTTCGGCTCGCGCGGCCTACGTTCCTCCGAAGGGGGCCTTGCGCAGATGCGCGCGCCCGAGGGCACGCTGATCTCCTACGCGACACAGCCCGGCAATGTCGCCCAGGACGGCAGCGACGGTCACAGCCCCTACACCAAGGCGCTCGCCGCGACCGTCCGCACCGCAGGCCTCGACGTATTCCAGACCTTCAACCAGGTCGGGCTTGCCGTGAAGCGCGCCACCGCAGGCGCGCAGCAACCCTGGGTCTCGTCCTCGCCAATCGACGGCACGTTCTACTTCGTGCCACCGACGCAAACCGCGCCACCACAGGTCGCGGCGATGCAGCCCGATCCACTGCCGTCGGAGCGCCTCCGTGCCGACCCCGACCGCGTTCCGTTGCGCGATGCCGCGTTGCTCAGCGAGTTGAACGAGCGGCTCTACGAGCTCAATTTCGATCCTGACACGCCCGACGGATTGACGCGCGCCATCACGAAACTTCAACAGCGCATTGCCATGGCACCAACAGGCGAAGCGACCGAGGGCCTGCTGCTGCGGATGCGCAAGATGGAGGATCTCAAGCCGTGGGGCTCGATCGTCTACGGGCCCGACAGCAACAAATGGGGCATCTCGTGGAATCACGCCTCGCGGCGCGCGGCGGTGGCGGATGCGCGCGGCAATTGCGCCGGTGCCAAATGTGCGATCGAGCTCTCCTTCTACGGCAAGAGCTGTGGCGCGTTCGCAATCTCGGACAAATCCTGGTCGCTGGTCCAGCGCGACAGCGTCCAGCGCGCGAAGGACGCAGCGCTTGACGATTGCGGAAAGGCTGGCAAAGCTTGCCGCATTATTGGGGCCGTCTGCGCCGACGGCTCCGGTCGTTGATTTTCATAATGTGGATTGGTTGCTCATGACGAACTTCGCCCGCGCCTTTGCGCTCACCTCGCTCATCGTCACCCTCGCCTCGACAGCCACATTCGCGCAATCCGGCAGCGCCGGCGGCTCGATTGGCAATGACGAGAAGTCCCTGTCCGGCTCGCGCCAGGACAGTGCGCCCGGCCGCTCCGCCGAACCCGCGCCGTCGGCGCGCCGGAGCAAACCGGCCGCAGACGAACCCCGCTCGTCGTCACGGCGCGGTGGTGGAGGCGGTGGCGGAGGCAGCTTCGACGGCGCCTGGTCCGTCACCAGCGTCGGCTGTGGCGGCACGGTCAGCGGCGCGACCGTCGTGACCTCGGGCCGTGTGATCGCCGAAGGCGTCAGCGGGACCGTCAGCCCGAACGGCGCGGTGCACACGTTCGGGCATGGTGAAGGCGGCATCACCTATACCGGCGCCGGCCGCCTGTCCGGGCGCAGCGGTTCCGGCACGTTCCGCCGCTCCGACGGCTGCTCGGGAACCTGGACCGCGAGCAAGCAATAACGCCGGCAAAAAGCCTGAATTCGCGGGGGAACGAACGCCGCGCAGGCCCGATTCAAGCCACATCCTCTCCGGATTTGCGGCTCATTGCCACCTAACTCTTTGTTGAGAAAGGGAAGGTAACGAGTTGCGTCATGCGTAATCGGGAGACCAGGATGGGCAACCGCACCGCAAAGTTTCTATCCGCGCTGGTCGGCAGCATTATTGCCGGCGCACCATTGGCCGCTGTCTCACAGAACGCGCCAAGCGCCCCTGCCGCTGCAAGCACGGCGAATGCCGCGAGCGACTGTCTCGGCTCGCCGAAGGGCACAGCGCCGCAGGGACAGCACTGGCACTATCGCGTGGAACGCGGGACCAAGCGGCAGTGTTGGTATCTGCGTGCCGAGGGCGCTAAGGCCACAACCACCGCGCAGACCGCTGAAGGTTCGGCGCAACCGGATTCATCGCCACCGCAATCGGTGCAGAATGCGCGCGCCGAATATATCGTGCCGCAGGGAACGCCCGCGCAAGCAGCGCCTGCGACCGCGCCGAAGGCAACTCAGCCCGCGCCCACCAGCAGCGGCGAAACGCAGCAGCCGGCCGTCGCCACGCGCTGGCCTGATACCATGACGGCAGCCGCCGCGCCGGAGCTGGCAGCGGCACCCGCGCCAGCAATCGACCAGCCGAGCGCGCAGCCGCCGGCATCCCCTGCCCCGGTGGCGCCCGCCTCGGCCGACAATGCTGACAAGCCGACGGGGTCGCTCCCGACATTGCTGCTCGTGATCGTCGGAGCGCTCGCGCTCGCCGGCCTCATCGCCAGCGTAATCTATCGCTTCGCCGGTGGCCGAGCGCGCGTGCAGACGGCCGATCGCCGCGTGAATTGGGACAGGCAGGATGATGGCAACAGCCGCGCGCCCTGGCACGCGGCGCCGCGCGCAGAGCGGCCGCTTCCGGTGGACTTCGACGCTGTGCGTCCGGAGCCGCCGCAGATCGCCGCATTCACCGACGAAATCCGCCGGATCGCAGCGCAAAGCCGTCCCCTTGCGGTCGCGGCCGCGGAGCCCGAGAAGACCGAGATCGACTATTTCGATGGCGAGTTCGAGATCGAGGCGACAGCGTCTCTCGCGGCCGACGGCCAAGACGACGGCCATGGCGAAGAAACGACCGATCACGATGTGAACGCGCATCAGGAGCACGTCCACGACGCGGACGCGCACGAGGACCATGCGCGCGACGACAATGCCGTCGACGTCGACGTCATCACGGCGATGCTGGAACGGCTGGCGAACGAGGGGCCGCGGCTGACGCAGCCGAGAATCGAGCCTAGCCTTGAAGCTGACCTTGCAGCCCTCGCACGAAGCTCACGAGGCCGGTCCGCCGCTCGCGCTTGAGGCGCTCGGCCTTCAGGATCGACTGCACCTCGGCGAAGGCGTCATCGACGTTGTGATTGATGACGATGTAGTCGTACTCGGCCCAGTGGCTCATCTCATGGCTGGCGCGGCTCATGCGCTTGCGGATGACCTCGTCGGAATCCTGCGCGCGCGAATGCAGCCGCTTCTCGAGATCGCCGGCCGACGGCGGCAGGATGAAGACGCTGACGACGTCGGCGCGCGCTTTTTCGCGCAATTGCTGGGTTCCTTGCCAATCGATGTCGAACAGCACGTCCTGCCCCGCCGACAGCGCGGTCTCGACGGGCGCGCGCGGCGTGCCGTAGCTGTTGTCGAACACGGTGGCCCATTCCAGGAGCTCGTCGCCCTTCACCATGGCGTCGAACTTGGCCTTGTCGACGAACAGATAATCGCGGCCGTCGACCTCGCCGGGCCGCATCGCGCGTGTGGTCGCGGACACCGACATGCGAAGGCCCGGCATACGGTCGATCAGCATGCGCGACAGCGTCGTCTTGCCCGCCCCCGATGGCGAAGACAGCACGAACATCAATCCGCGCCGCTCGACCCCGTCAGTGCCGTGCCCCGTCGTCATCGATCACTCCAGATTCTGGACCTGTTCGCGGAATTGCTCGACCACGTTCTTCATGGCGAGCCCGGTATTGGTCAGCTCGATGTCGTTCGACTTCGAGCAGCAGGTGTTGACCTCGCGGTGAAACTCCTGCGCCAGGAAATCGAGCTTGCGGCCGATCGGGCCGCCCTTGCCGATCAGCTCGCGCGCCTGCGCGATGTGGGATGCGATGCGGTCGAGCTCCTCGCGGATGTCGGCCTTTGTGGCGATAAGGATCGCTTCCTGCATCAGGCGGTCGGAATCGAAACGGTCTGATGTGTCGAGCAGCGTGGCAATCTGCTCGGCGAGCTTCGCCTTGATCGCCTCCGGCTTGCGGCCGGGCGCGCTTTCCGCCTTCTTCGCGAGTTGCTCGACCTCGTCGACCCGCTGGGTCAGGATCTGGCCGAGCGAGGTGCCCTCGCGCTTGCGCATCGCCACGAGCTCGTCGAGCGCCTTGTCGAAAGCGTCGGCGGCGGCAGCGCGCGCGGCCTTGTCTTCCTCCTCATCGCCCTCGGGCTCGGCGACCTCGACGACACCCTTGATGGCCAGAAGGCCGTCGATGCTCGGCGCGACGGCGTCGATCTTGCCGGAGATGACGGCGGCCGCCTTCAGCACCGCGTTGAGCACGTCCTCATTGACGCGGACGGTGGCGGCCGCATTGGCGCGCTTGACGTTGAGATTGGCATAGACGGTGCCGCGCGAGAGCAGCTCGCCGGCGCGCTTCTTGGCGTGGGCCTCGAGCTCGTCGAATCCCTGCGGCAGCCGGACCCTGAGGTCAAAGCCCTTGGCGTTGACCGACTTCAACTCCCATTCGAACGTATACGGCCCGCTTGCGCCGTGGCTTCGGGCAAAGCCGGTCATGGACGACAGCGCCATCAGGTCAAATTCTCCGGATACATGGGATTCGCAAGGCCATCAGGCCACGCGAATCTTAAGACTATTTTGCAGGAAAGTGGAATCCGCAAAGTCCGCAGGCAGGTCTGCAGGGACGCCGATGGGAGCAGGCCTAGCGCTGGACCACCGGCGGTGACGGCTGCACCGCGCCCTGGCGGGCCGGCGCTCCCGGCCGCGCCGGCGGCTTCTTCTGCTGGGTCGGCTTGGGCGGCGTGGTCGCGGTGGGTGCCGTATCCGCGGCCGCCGGCGCAGCGGTGGCCGGCGCGGGAGCATCGTCGGCCGGCTCGACCGTGTCGTTCTGGATCTGCTTCTCCATCGCGCGGAGTTTCGCGACGTTCCTCTGGTGCGCGTCGTAGGTCTCGGTGAAGGCGTGGCCTCCCGATCCGTCGGCGACGAAATAGAGGTCGCGGGTGCGGGCCGGGTTGGCGGCGGCCTCCAGCGAGGCGCGACCGGGATTGGAGATCGGGCCCGGCGGCAGGCCCTCGATCACGTAGGTGTTGTAGGGCGAGGGCTGCGTGATCTCGCTGCGCTTGATCGGACGTCCCAGCGTGCCCTTGCCGCCGACGAGGCCGTAGATGATGGTCGGGTCGGACTGCAGCTTGATCTTCTGCTTGAGGCGATTGACGAACACGGCTGCCACACGGCTGCGCTCGTCCGGCTTGCCGGTCTCCTTCTCGACGATCGAGGCCAGCGTCACCAGTTGCTCAGGAGTCTTGACCGGCAGGTCCTGGCTGCGGCGCTCCCAGATCTCGGCGAGCACGCGCTTGTGCGCCTGTTGCATGCGCTGGATCACCTGGTCACGCGGGGTCCCGCGCGGGAACTTGTAGGTCTCGGGCAGGAGCGTGCCTTCGCGCGGCAACTCATGCACGCTGCCGGTGAAGATGTCGTTGTCGGTGAGCCGCGCCACGATCTGCTCGGAGGTCAGGCCTTCGGGAATCGTGACGGCGTGCTGGACCACCTTACCCTCGACGATGGTGCCAATGACGTCGCGCAAGCTCGCGTTCTTCTGGAACGAATATTCACCGGGCTTCAGGTCCGAGCTCGCCTTCAGCGCAGCCACGGCGCCGATGAACACCCATGGGTTGACGTCGGTGACGCCCTCCTTGTTCAGGGTCTCGGCGATGTCGCGCTTGCCCGCACGCTGCGGGATATTCACGACCTTGTCCTCTTTCAGCGGTCCCGGCGACTCCAGCACCTGCCGGCCGTAATAATAGGCCGCGCCGGCGCCGATCATGCCGATCAGAAGCAAGGTAATGATGGCGTTGCCGACCACGACGAACGGATTGCGCGCCCGCTCCGAACGCTTCGGCGGCGGCGGGACCTGCTCCGGCTCGAGCGCTGCCCGCGGACTCCGGGGCGAAATGGGCGGCCTTTCACTCATCGAAGCAACCTGAATCCTGCCGGTTCAATCGCAGCCAGACAATCGCTTGCCGAGCCAAATGCACGCGCCCACAGACATGACTATCGCCGAATACGGCAAAACGGTGGATTCGTCTCAAACGCAAACTATTGGGCCAGACGCCGGACGATCACCGACGCATTGGTACCGCCGAAACCGAAAGAGTTCGACAACGCAACGTTCACCTCGCGCTGCTTCGCCTTGTGCGGCACGAGATCGATCGCGGTCTCCACCGACGGGGTGTCCAGGTTAATGGTCGGCGGCACGACATTATCGCGAATCGCGAGGATCGCGAAGATCGCCTCGATCGCGCCGGCCGCGCCGAGCAGATGGCCGGTCGACGATTTGGTCGAGGACATCGCCACCTTGGAGGCGGCATTGCCGAGCAAACGCTCCACCGCACCGAGCTCGATCTCGTCGCCTAGCGGCGTCGAGGTGCCGTGAGCGTTGATGTAGTCGAGATCTGCCGCGGTCAGGCCGGCGCGCTTGAGCGCGGCCGACATGCTGCGGAAACCGCCATCACCATCGGGCGACGGCGACGTAATGTGATAGGCGTCACCCGACAGGCCGTAGCCGATCACCTCGGCATAGATCCTCGCGCCGCGGCGCCGGGCATGCTCGAGCTCCTCCAGGACGAGGACGCCAGCGCCCTCGCCCATCACGAAACCGTCGCGATCCTTGTCGTAGGGACGCGAGGCCTTCTCGGGCGTCTCGTTGAAGCCGGTCGACAACGCGCGTGCGGCATTGAAGCCGGCGATGCCGATGCGGCTGATCGGCGACTCGGCGCCACCGGCGACCATCACGTCGGCATCGCCGAGCGCGATCAGACGGGCGGCATCGCCAACGGCGTGGGCGCCGGTGGAGCAGGCCGTGACCACTGAATGGTTCGGGCCCTTCAGCCCATGCTTGATCGACACATAGCCGGAGGCGAGATTGATCAGGCGGCCAGGAATGAAGAACGGCGATACCTTACGGGGGCCCCGCTCCTTGAGGAGGATCGCGGTGTCGGCGATACCGTTGAGGCCGCCGATGCCCGAGCCGATCATGGTGCCGGTCGCGCATTTGTCCTCTTCGGTCTGGGGATGCCAGTTGGCATCGTCGAGCGCCTGGCCTGCCGCGGCCATGCCGAAGATGATGAAGTCGTCGACCTTGCGCTGGTCCTTCGGCTCCATCCACTTGTCGGGATTGAAGCTGTCGTTGCCGCCGTCGCCGCGCACGACGGTGCAGGCGTATTTGGTCTGCAGATCGGAGACATCGAAGCTCTCGATCCTGCGCGCACCGCTTTCGCCGTTGAGAATGCGTTTCCAGGTGGCATCGACGCCGCAGCCGAGTGGCGACACCATGCCGAGACCAGTGACGACAACCCGCCTCATATCCGAAAACTCCGCATCGAAAGATTCACGGCCAATAACAAGAAACCGGCTGGCCGCTGGGAAGCGGCCCGTCCGGTTTCAATGTTGTCCCCGCGAAAATGAAGAGCGTTAGCTCTTCGCGTTCTTCTCGAGAAACTTCGTGGCGTCGCCGACGGTGAGAATCGTCTCAGCGGCGTCGTCCGGAATCTCACAACCGAATTCTTCTTCGAACGCCATCACCAGCTCGACGGTGTCCAGACTGTCGGCGCCGAGGTCATCGATGAAGCTCGCTGCGTCGACAACCTTCTCGGGTTCAACACCAAGGTGTTCGACCACGATCTTCTTAACCCGTTCGCCAATGTCACTCATTGCATAACCTCGTGTTGTTCCCTGTAGACCCGACCCCCCGGGACGATACGAGCCGTCGTGGTCGTTGACTGCCTTCGCTTACGAACTTTGATTTGACCCCATCTTAACCGATAGAGGCCCGGCGAACGACGGCCAAGGCTCCGCATCGCCAATATACAGGGTTTCAAAAACCTGCAATGGCGTTCTTTGCCCATCCGTTGAAGGTCCGGTTATCATACTTCAACTGCCTTGACTACACGCCTCAATTCACTCTGGAAACGGCCGTTTGCCGCATCCGCACTGTCCTTGTGGGCAGTGCGGAACGCCGCGTCAGATCATGGCCATGCCACCGTTAACGTGGATGGTCTGGCCGGTGACGTAAGCAGCCTCGTTCGAACTCAGGTAGACCGCGGCGGCCGCGATATCCTCGGGCGTGCCCAAACGGGCAGCCGGAACCTTGGCCAGGATGGTCTCGCGCTGCTTGTCGTTGAGCGCATCCGTCATCGGCGTCTTGATGAAGCCGGGCGCGATGCAATTGGCGGTGACACCGCGCTTGGCGTATTCGGCGCCCAGCGTCTTGATCATGCCGATCAGGCCGGCCTTCGACGCGGTGTAGTTGCCCTGCCCCGGATTGCCGGTCACGCCGACAATCGACGTGATGGCAATGATGCGGCCGAAGCGCTTGCGCATCATCAATTTGGTGGCGGCGCGCGCCAGGCGGAAGGTCGCGGTCAGGTTGACGTTGATGACCTCATCCCAATCCTCGTCACGCAGCTGAACGAACAGATTGTCGCGCGTGATGCCGGCGTTGGCGATGAGAATGTCCACCTGCCCCATCGCGGCTTCCGCAGCCGGCACCAGGGCCTCGACCTCATCGGCCTTGGAGAGATTGCAGGGCAGCACATGAGTGCGCTCGCCGAGCTTGCCGGCAAGCTCATCCAGCACTTCCTTGCGCGTCCCTGAGATCGCGACGGTCGCGCCCTGCGCATGCAGCGCCTGCGCGATCGCGCCGCCGATGCCGCCGGTCGCGCCGGTGACGAGCGCCTTTCGGCCAGTCAGATCGAACATTGAGAGACTCCTTCGAAGCACGATCCGGAAAAGTGTGCAGCGGTTTTCCGGTAAGATCGTGCGTAAACTTAAGCCTGCTTCGCGGCGGCCAATGCATCCCTGGCGGCGGCAATGTCGTTAGGACCACCGACCGCAACGCCGACGGCACCGTCGGCAATGCGCTTGACGAGCCCCGTTAGCACCTTGCCCGCACCGATCTCGAAGAAACGGGTGACGCCCTGCCCCGCCATATAGGCGACCGACTCGCGCCAGCGCACCGTGCCCGTGACCTGCTCGACCAGCCGGCGGCGAATCTCGTCGGGATCGATGATTGCGCGGGCCAGCACATTCGAGACCAGCGGCACAGCCGGCGCCTTGATCGTGACCTTGGACAGCGCTTCGGCCATCGCGTCGGCCGCGGGCTGCATCAGCTTGCAATGGAACGGTGCGGACACCGGCAGCAGCATCGCGCGCTTGGCGCCCTTGGTCTTGGCGATCTCGACGGCGCGATCGACCGCAGCCTTGTCGCCGGAGACGACCACCTGGCCCCCACCATTGTCATTGGCAGCCTGACAGACCTGGCCCTGCGCCGCCTCCTTGGCGACCTCCATGGCCGCGTCATAATCGAGGCCGAGCAGCGCGGCCATGGCACCGGCGCCGACTGGCACGGCCTTTTGCATTGCGAGACCGCGGGTGCGAAGCAGCCGCGCGGTATCAGAGATTGTCAGGCTGCCGGCCGCAGCCAGCGCCGAATATTCGCCGAGCGAGTGACCAGCGACGAAGGCAGCATCCCGTCCCACGGAAAACCCGGCTTCAGCCTCTAGCACGCGCAGGGTCGCTACAGACACCGCCATCAGGGCCGGCTGCGCGTTCTCGGTGAGCTGAAGGGTCTCGGCCGGGCCGTCCCAGATGGTCGCTGTCAGCTTCTCTCCAAGCGCGGCGTCGACCTCGTCGAACACGGCGCGCGCCGCCGGAAAAGCGTCGGCAAGGGCCTTGCCCATGCCAACCGCCTGGGAACCCTGCCCCGGAAATGTGAATGCTGCCGTCATCGGCGCGCTCCCTGGATCGCTCAACCCGTGTGCCACGAGAACCCGGCAGCCGATGACGTCCGGCCCGAGCCTTGGCTCCCGACCATGCTCCGAAAGGGGCCGTAGACACTGTCCGGGGCCGGAATGTCAAGCCAAGATAGGAACTTCGGCTTGCATTCACCTGGGGGATGCGGCCCCTAAAATCCACCGTTGGTCTGGTTGGAATCGACCGTCGCCCCCGCCCGCGCGCGGCGCGCACTGCTCACCAGCTGGCCGGGACGGTCATCCCGATCGGGCTTGGCGGTGGCAAGCCGCAGCACTGCGGCGTAGTTCGGCTGCACTTCCATCCGACCGGCGTGGCGACTCTCGCTGAGCAGGCGGTGGACCTTCGGCAGGTTGTGGCAGGGCACGTAGAACAAGAGATGATGCTCGAGGTGGTAGTTCACGTAGTACGGTGCGATGAACAGACGCTCGAGGAAATTGGCGTGCGTGGTACGCGTGTTGCGCAACGGGTCGCTGCTGTCAGGCACGACGGCGTGTTCGGCGATGTTGCGGATGCGGGTGATCACCATCATCCAGGTGAGCAGCGGCACCAGCCATAGCAGCGGATAGGCCCACCACACGCCGGCCGCCGCGAGACCTGCGAACATCGCGGCGTTGACGAGGCATTGCGGACCGAGCTTGTCCCAGAAATGTGCGGCGCGCTGCCGCAACGGCCAGTCCTTCGGCCCGAGCGCGTTGAGCAATTGCGCCTTGCGCTGCTGGTAGCCGGTCTGTCCGGTGACGTCGCGGATGAATTTGCGCCGATAGCTCAGTTTCGTGATCGGAAACGGCGCCGACAGCACCAGATCAGGATCATCCTCCTGCTGCGTGCGCGCGTGATGCTGCAGATGATAGCGCCGATAGCTGCGAGTTTCGGCAAACAGAGGATAGGCGCAAAACCATTGGCTCAGCGCCAGATTGGTTTTCTCGTCCGCGGACAGACAACCATGCGCACCGTCATGCATGAGGATCGCGAGCCCAAGCTGGCGCGAGCCGATGATGGCGACAGCGAGAACATAGGTGATCGGATTGAGCCACCACGCGACCAGCGCGATCGCGGCAATGATGAGCGCCCAGGCGTGGACGATCATCGCGACGCCCTTCCAGGTCACGCGCTGGCGCACGTCGGCGAGCTGATCGTCGGTCAGGAAATCGCGGGCACGCATGCGAAGCGCAGTCATCGCCTACCCCTCCTCATTCGAATTGCTCGGTGTGTCGTGCTCGTCGACGAGACGCAGGCGCGCAGTATCACCGGCCGGTTTCGCCTGCTCGCCGAGCACGCGCAGCATCTCGGCGCAGAGCGCTTCGGGCGAGCGACCCATCGCGTAACCCTCCAGGATGACGCCGATGGCGACGGCCCAGAACCGCCGCGAGCTTTCATCGGGCGCACGCAGCGAGCGCCAGCCGTGGCGCACCACCTGGCCCGCATAGGCGCGTGCGCCTTCAGAATGCAGGCGCTCGATGGTCCGCTCGACCAGCGGCGCCAGATCCTGGCGCCGCCGCGTCAGCGTCAGTGCCTCGGCAAAGAACGCGACCGAATCGCTCGCGGTCACGGTCTCGGCCAATGCCTGCGTGTAGTCCCGCGGCGTGCGCGCCTTCAGCGCCGCCTGCTCGGTCGCACGGGCCAGATACAGAAGATCGCGACAGGCGCATTCGACGAACAGCGCCTCCTTGGTGCGGAAGTAATAGGTGATCTGGCTCGGGAATGCGTCGGCGGCGGCAGCAATGTCGGTGATCGCGGTGCCTGATAGCCCCCGCTCGCGAAACAGCGGGCTCGCCGCATCCAGCAGCAGAGACCGCATCTTGCGCCCGGCCGAGCGCGTCGCCCGCGCGGCGTGCTTGGGATCGCCAGCCGTCTCAAGCGGCTCGTGCGCCGGCTTTTCCACCATGGATCCTCCCCCTGCTTTATTTGTATGACATACAAACAAATAGATCAAGCCGGGATGTGGTATGGGAGGACCGATCTCACGGCCCGTTCCGGAACCATCTGGGCCGAAAACCCGAGCCTCAAACCTTGCAAAGCCGGCCAAAATCCGTATAAGCGCGCCATCCGCAGACCCCGGCCGGGAGCTGAACGGACGGTCTCAGCAAATCCTCAGTGATTTTGGTGTGGCAGGGCCAGTCGGCCCGTCGTCCCGTGTTTCCGCCTTCTGAGCTTAATCCCAGAGTCCTTTCCGAAGGTCTCTTAAGGGCTTGACGCCGGGCAATGCGCCAACACGAGGAAAGGACGACAATGGCTCTCTATGAGCATGTTTTTCTCGCGCGCCAGGACGCGAGCACGCAGCAGGTCGAAGAGCTGACTGCGCAGATGACCGGCATCGTCGAAGGTCTCGGCGGCAAGGTCACCAAGACCGAGAATTGGGGCGTTCGCTCCCTCACCTACCGCATGAACAAGAACCGCAAGGCGCACTTCGTGCTGCTCAACATCGACGCGCCCCCCGCGGCGATCGCCGAGATCGAGCGCCAGGAGCGCATCAGCGAGGACGTGATCCGCTATCTCAGCGTCCGCGTCGAAGAGCTCGAGGAAGGTCCGTCTGCAATGATGCGCAAGGCTGACCGCGATCGCGAGCGTGACGATCGTGGCGGCGGCTTCCGCGGCGAGCGTGAAGGCGGCTTCCGTGGCGACCGCGAAGGCGGTTTCCGTGGTGGCGATCGTGATGGTGGTGGCTTCCGCGGCGATCGCGGCCCGCGCCGCCCGCGCGACGAAGCTGAAACGACGGATGGGGAGTAAGAACAATGGCTGAAGCTGGTGCACGTCGCCCGTTCTTCCGTCGCCGCAAGAGCTGCCCGTTCACGGGGGCCAATGCGCCGAAGATCGACTACAAGGACTCCAAGCTGTTGATGCGTTACGTCTCCGAGCGCGGCAAGATCGTGCCGAGCCGCATCACCGCGGTGTCCGCAAAGAAGCAGCGTGAGCTCGCCCGCGCCATCAAGCGCGCGCGCTTCCTGGGCCTGCTGCCCTACGTCATTCGCTAAGACGGATTCGGCCGGCGGCGATCAAGCCGCCGGCCGCACTCTTTGAATTTCATAAGGCTTCCGGGTCGTCCGGTCGCCGATGGTTGGGGCAAGGCGCCTCTAACCGCTCGAAGGGAGCGGGACAGCTGATGATGATGTTTGGACTGATAGCCCTGATCGCCGGCGCAGCGTCGGCCCTGATGTTCGCCTCGATCGTGTCGGGCGCGCTGATCTCGCTCGTCCTGTTCTATCTCGCACCGCTGCCGCTGATGGTCGCCGCGATCGGCTGGGGGCCGCTCTATGCGAGTCTCGGCGGAATCGCCGCCGCGGTCGGCCTCGGCGCCATCTTTGGCCTGCCCTATTGTGTCGCCTTTGCCGTCACTGTCGCGTTGCCGGCCTGGTGGCTGGGCCATCTTGTCCTGCTCGGTCGGCACGTTTCGAGCGCGACGCCTGCCGCAGCCATCGCTGCGCCAGCCGAACCCGAAATCGAATGGTATCCGGTCGGCCAGATCCTGTTGTGGATCGCGGGCTTCGCGATGCTGACCACGATCGCCGCCCTGCTCACGCTCGGCACCGATGCCGACACCATCACCGGTACGCTGCACCGTGGCTTGACGCGCATCCTCCATGCGACCGATCCCCAGGCCACCGGTGAGGCCGACCAGTTTATCGACGCGCTGGTGCGCATTGCGCCGGCTGCCGCCGCCATCGTCTCGATGATGACGCTCACCCTCAATCTTTGGCTCAGCGCCAAGGTGACGGCGACATCGGGCCGGCTGCGCCGCCCCTGGCCGGATATGAAGACGGCCCAATTGCCGGCGATGACACTCGCGGTGCTCTGCATCGCGCTCGCCTTCTGCTTCACCGGCGGCCTGCTCGCGATCGCCGCGCAGATCGCCACGGCGGCATTGATGATGGCTTACGCGCTGACCGGCTTCGCCGTGCTGCATACGCTGACGCTCGCGCTGAAGAGCCGCACCTTCTGGCTCGGTTCAACTTATGCCGTCGTCGTCCTGTTCGGCTGGCCTGTCATCGCGATGGTGGCCCTCGGCCTCGCGGATGCCGTGTTCGGCTTCCGCGAGCGTTTCCTGCGCAACCGGCAGCCGCCGCCATTGCCGACCTCTTGAGTTCAACCCGAAACTGAAAACCAGAGCACTTCAAAGGAGAACGAATATGGAAGTCATTTTGCTGGAACGCGTGAGCAAGCTCGGCCAGATGGGCGAAGTCGTGAAGGTTCGCGACGGTTATGCCCGCAATTTCCTGCTCAAGCGCGGCAAGGCGCTGCGTGCCACCGCCGACAACCGCGCCAAGTACGACGGCATGAAGGCCGACCTCGAGGCTCGCAACCTCGCCTCGAAGGGCGAGGCATCCAAGGTCGCCGAGAAGATCGCGGGCAAGAACATCATCGTGATCCGTCAGGCGTCCGAAGCCGGCCAGCTGTTCGGCTCGGTCACGGTGCGTGACGTGGTTGTCGCCTTCGAGGCTGACGGCGTCTCGCTCGCCCGTCCGCAGGTGCAGCTCGATGCGCCGATCAAGACCATCGGCAAGCACTCGATCACCGTCGCCGTTCACCCCGAGGTCGAGGTCGAAGTCACCGTCACCGTTGCGCGCAGCCAGGACGAGGCCGAGCGCATCAACCGCGGCGAGGACATCTCCACCCGCAACGAGGACCGCGATGCGGCCGCCGAAGCGATCGCCGCCGCCGGCGAGTTCTTCGATCCGGAAGCCCAGCACGACGACGTCGAGCCGGCCCCGGCTGCGGAAGAGAAGTAAGCTTCCTCTTTACGCAAGTCTGCGAAGCCCGGCTGCCTCAGGCGGCCGGGCTTTTTGCTTTTGCACTGACATCCTCGCTCAGCATCGCGATCGAAGCGAGCGCTGAAGACGACGAAGGCCGCGCTGGGCGCGGCCTTCGGAGATCGAGGGGATGTGCTGCTTAACGCGAGATCGGCGGAGCCGGCGGGCCGGACGACTCGGCGGGCGCGGGCGACGGAGCCGCGGCGGGTGCAGCAGGCGCCGGCTCTGCCGCCTTAGCTGCCGGCTCGGCGCTGGGCGCGGGCTCTGCCGGTTTGGAAACGGCCGCTTCCGCGGGCTTGGGCGCAGCCGGTTCAGCCGGCTTGGCGGCGGCCGGCGGTGCCGGCGTCACCTGCGGCACCGGATCGGGACGCAAAGCCGGCGTCTCGCTGGTGCTCGGCTCGACCTTGGCGCTCTCCGGCTTGGCTTCTGCGGGCTTCTCCGCCGGCTTCGCGCTGTCGGGCTTGGACTCGGAATCGACCTTCGCGCTCTCGCTCTTCGGTTCGATCTTGGGCTCGGTCTTGGGTTCAATCTTGGAATCGACCTTGGGCTCAACCTTCGGCGCGCCGGCGTCTTCGGTTGCCGGCTTGGCGCGCTTGCTCAGCCGCTTGCCCTTGCGGCCCTCGGGCGGCTGTTCAGTGGTGGCCTCAGGCTTTGCGCCCTCCTTTGCACCTTCCTTAGCACCTTCCTCGCTCGGCCGCGCCGCGCGCTTCTGGCGGCCCTCAGGCGCCTGAGTCGCCGCGCCCTCGCCCTCCGGCTTGGCGGCTTCCTGACGCTGCCGGCGGCCCTGATGCTCGGGCGACTGTCCCGGAGTCGTGTTGGCATCCTTCTCCTTGGCGCCGTCCTTCTTGTCCTTGCCGCCGTCCTTGGACTGATAGCGGGCGTCGGTGGCACCGTTGGAGACGAGATAGGAGGCCAGCACACCAGCCATATCAGGGCTGGTGGTGTAGTGCTGACGCAGGAAGCCTGGAAGCGAGCCCGGCGACACCGTCTTCAACAGCCCCCGCGGGCTTTTGTGGCAGGCATTGCAAGTCTGCGCGAAGATCTGGGATGGGGCCTTCCCGGCCTCGAGGTTCGTCGCCTGCGCCAGAACGGCATCGGAGGCGCCGAAGCCGATCAGAAACAGCACCGTGGCGAGGCTGAGCGCTCGGCTCGACATTCCCATCATCTCCATTGAAATCCGACAGATACGGCCGGCATTCGGCGCGGCGGCGGTCACCTTTTAGCCGATTGCGCTGCGAATGGAAGCAGGCTCCAGGCGCAAGGATGTGATTAAGCGCCTCGGGAATATCTGCCGTGAACACAACGCAATAGCGGCACCTGAAAGCCCTCCCCAGATTTAGATGCAAACGCATAGGAACCCGAGCGGGACCCTGAGCGTCAGAGCGAAAAGGCCGGGTTAGTCGCATCTCTTCGGGTTCGCTCAAGAGGAAGGTGTGGATGGACCGATTGTTACGTAGCTTCCTGTCTCAATTCATTCGCCGCGGGTCGATGACAGTGACAACGGCAACGGGATCGCAATTCACTGTCGGCGATGGCTCGGGCGAGCCGATCGCCGTGCGCTTCGCCACATCAGACGCAGAGCGAAAGATCCTCATCAATCCCGAGCTCGGGCTTGGCGAGGCCTATATGAACGGCGAGTTCGTCGTCGAGCGTGGCAACATAGCTGATGTCCTCGCGATCCTGCTCGACCAGGCCGAGCTGCTGCCGCGCTGGGCAAAGCCCTGGTGGCACCTGCGCTATCTCGTCCGGCATCTGAGACAGTTCAATCCGCGGACACGCTCGCGCAGCAACGTCGCGCATCATTACGATCTCGACGCGCGGCTCTATTCGCTCTTCCTCGACGCCGACAAGCAATATAGCTGCGCCTATTTCGAGACGCCCGACGCCACGCTCGACGACGCGCAGCTCGCCAAGAAGCGGCACGTCACCGCAAAGCTGCGGGCCAAGCCCGGCCAGCGCGTGCTCGACATCGGCTCGGGCTGGGGCGGGCTCGGTCTCTATCTCGCCGAGATCGCGGGCGCCGACGTGACCGGCGTGACGCTGTCAACGGAGCAGTTGCAGCTTGCGAATGCGCGCGCCGCCGAGAAGGGACTGACGCATCAGGTACGCTTCCTGCTCCAGGACTATCGCGACATCGCGGGGCCATTCGACCGTATCGTGTCGGTTGGCATGTTCGAGCATGTCGGAGCCAGATTCTATGACAGTTATTTCCAGCGCTGCGCCGAGCTGCTCAGCGACGACGGCGTCATGTTGCTGCACTCGATCGGCCGCTCGCAGGGACCGGATTCGACCAATCCCTGGATCGCCAAATACATCTTCCCCGGCGGCTACATCCCGTCACTCTCGGAGGTGTTGCCCGCAATCGAGAACGCCGGTCTATTGGTCTGCGACATCGAGATTCTGCGGCTGCACTACGCCGAGACGTTGAAAGCCTGGCGCGAGCGCTTCATTGCGCGGCGCGAGGAAGCCGTGCAGCTTTACGACGAGCGCTTTGCGTTGATGTGGGAATTTTATCTGGCCGCCTGCGAGATGACGTTCCGCAAGCAGGGCATGATGAACTTCCAGATCCAGCTGACTAAGCGCCAGGGCGTGGTGCCGATGACCCGCGATTATATCGTCCACGAGGAAGCCCGGCTGCGCGCCCTCGAGGGCGGCGCCAAACCGAAGCTGAAGCTTGCTGGTGAATAAGTCCTAGTGACGAAGGGTCGAAATCGGCGAAACCCGGAAAGACGCCGTTAATGCCAGTTGCGCCCTGAGCGCCACGATGACCTCTGGAGCGACCGGCTGACGCCGGATCTCGGGCCGCTCGGCGTGATGCATGGCGGCGATCAGCCCGGACAACCAAAGCCGGCTGCCTGCCTCGCTTCGCCAGATCTGCTGCTGCCGTTCTGGCCGCATCGCTTGCCTCGTTCCCTGTTGGCGGGGCGTTGGAGACAATCCCCTGCCCGTCTGCCTGTTCCTTGTCCTACCCCCGAAAGAATCCGGGTAGATGTGATCTGGTTCACATTCCTCTCGACGGCGCTGCCTTAGACCGTCGCCATGAGCAAAGAGACCCGAACCTCCTTCGACGTGCAGGACGACCTCCGCACCGATTACGCCCTGATCGCCACCGGCGTCGGCGCGGCGCTGGTTGCGCTGGTCTACCTCCTGCTGGTCTGAATCCGTCCCGGAAGCTCCAGCGCGCCGTTTTCGCGCGCCTTTAAATACGTCTGCATTCAAATCATTAGGTTCATCGCTTCCGGATTTTTCCGTGGCGCGATCGCGGCCGATTCCGGTTCGGGCTTGAGTTCCGTGAAAATCCGTCAAGCGCGGCGAATGCCGCGGCCGCCAATCATCCACCGCTTTTAAGATCGGTTGATAGTGACGAAGTTTTAGCTTCCGCTTTGGCCTGGAGCGGCGCTTTATCCCGGCCCCGCATCCGCCGCAGAAAATTGCTATCGGTCGACCATGGCCCTGACTGATTCGAACGTCCTCAAACTCGCGCCCGAGCCCGGAACGCCCGCTTATCGGAGCGCGCCGCACAATATCGAGGCGGAACAGAGCCTTCTGGGCGCGATTCTGGTCAACAACGACGCCTTCTACCGGGTCTCCGACTTCCTGGAGGCGAAGCATTTCTTCGAGCCGCTGCACCAGACCATTTTCGAGACCGCCGGCAGCCTGATCCGGATGGGCAAGATCGCCACGCCCGTCACGTTGAAGACGTTCCTGCCCGCCGACACCGACGTCGGTGGCATGACCATCGGCCAATATCTGGCGCGGCTCGCGGCCGAAGCGACCACCATCATCAACGCCCAAGACTATGGGCGCACGGTCTACGACCTATCCTTGCGCCGTGACCTGATCGGCATCGGCGAGGACATGGTCAATGTCGCTTATGACGCGCCGGTCGACTTCCAGCCGCGGGCGCAGATCGAGGACGCCGAGCGAAAGCTCTACGAACTTGCCGAGTCCGGCCGCTACGACGGCGGCTTCCAGAAATTCTCGCAGGCGCTGGCGGTCGCAGTCGATCTCGCGGCCAAGGCCTTCCAGCGCGACGGAAAACTGTCCGGCATTTCGACGGGCATGCGCGACCTCGACACCAAGATGGGCGGCCTGCAGCACTCCGACCTCATTATCGTCGCCGGCCGTCCCGGCATGGGCAAGACCTCACTTGCGACCAACATCGCCTACAACGTCGCACGAGCTTACGTTCCGGAACTCCAGGCCGACGGCACCACCAAGGCCGCCAACGGCGGCGTGATCGGATTCTTCTCCTGCGAAATGTCGGCCGACCAGCTCGCCACGCGTATCGTGGCCGAGCGCACCGGCGTTCCCTCCTCCCACATCCGCCGCGGCGGCATCTCGGAAGCCGATTTCGAGAAGATCCGGGAGGTCTCGATCGAGCTGCAATCGCTGCCGTTCTATGTCGACGCGACGGGTGGCCTGTCGATCGCGCAATTGATGGCGCGCGCACGCCGGCTCAAGCGACAGAAGGGCCTCGACCTTCTCGTGATCGACTACATCCAGCTGCTCTCCGGCTCAAGCAAGCGCGCCAGCGACAGCCGCGTGCAGGAAATCACGGAGATCACGACCAGCCTGAAGGCACTCGCCAAGGAACTCAATGTTCCCGTCATCGCGTTGTCGCAGCTCTCACGTCAGGTCGAGTCCCGCGACGACAAACGGCCGCAGCTCTCCGACTTGCGTGAATCCGGATCAATCGAGCAGGACGCCGACGTCGTCCTGTTCGTGTACCGCGAGGAATATTATCTCGCGATGAAGGAGCCTCGCCCGGGAACGCCCGAACACGAGAAGTGGCAGCTCGACATGAGCCTTGCGCACGGAAAAGCCGAGGTCATCATCGGCAAGCAGCGCCACGGTCCGACCGGCACCGTCGATTTGGCGTTCGAAGCCTCGGTCACAAGGTTCGGCGACCTCGCGCCAGACGCTCAGCTGCCGGCTCGCGCCGGCGATGACTACTGAGTTCCTTGAACCGGCCCCGCCTCTTCGCGTAAAACGGCGCCATGACAATGGCGTCCGACCCGAACATGATCCCGCAATCCGGCCTTCTTTCCGCGGAGGCCAACCAGGCTGCCGCGCTCGCCGCCTTTGGCGGCGTGCTCACCGTCGATCTCGACGCCATCATCGCCAACTGGCGCAAGCTCGAGAAGACCGCCGTGCCGGCCGAGTGCTCGGCGGTGATCAAGGCCGACGCCTATGGCTGCGGCACCGCGCAGGTCGCGCAGGCGCTCAACAAGGCCGGCTGCAAGACCTTCTTCGTCGCCACTATCGAGGAGGCCCGCACGGCGCGCGCGGCGGTCCCTGACGCCACGATCTACGTGCTCGGCGGCTATTTCCAGAACACCGGCGAGCACTACGCCAAGATCAACTGCCGTCCGGTGATCGGCGATCTCAACGAGCTCGCCGAATGGGACGTGTTCTGCCGCCGCACCGGCTGGTCCGGCGGCGCTGCCATCCATATCGACACCGGCATGAACCGGCTCGGGCTGACGCTCTCGGAGGCGCAGGCCATCATCCCCCGCATCAATGCCGGCGATCACGGCATCACGCTGGTGATGAGCCACCTGGTCTCGGCCGAGCAGCTCAACAGCCCCATCAACGCAAAGCAACTCGCGGCCTTCCGCGGCATCGCCAGCGAATTCTCAGGTGTGCCGGCGGCGCTCGCCAATTCATCCGGCATCTTCCTCGGCGCGCCGTTCCAGTTCGACCTGGTCCGGCCGGGCGCCGCGCTCTACGGCGTCAATCCGACGCCGGAGGCCGACAATCCGATGCAGCAGGTGGTCGACCTCAAGGCGCGTATCGTGCAGATCCGCTCGATCGAGCGCGGTGAGACCGTCGGCTATGGCGGCACCTGGTCCGCACGGCGGCCGACCAAGCTTGCGATCATCGCGGTCGGCTATGCCGACGGCTATTTCCGTGCCGCCAGTTCCAATGACGGCACGCGCGGTGCCGAGGTGATCGTCGCCGGCAAGCGCTGCCCGGTCGCGGGGCGCATCTCGATGGACCTGATTGCGATCGACATCACCGATCTGCCGCCGAACGCGGCGCGCCGCGGCCACATGGTGACGCTGCTCGGCGAGGGCATCACCGTCGACGAGCTCGCGCATCATTTCGGCACGATCGGCTATGAGGTGCTGACCAGCCTCGGCCACCGCTACGCCCGCGTCTACAAGGGCGGCAACGTGGTCGAGCCGCTGGTGAAGCCGGAACCCGCGAAGGCCGCGGAACAGCCACCCTCCCCGCCACCGCTCGAGCAGCCTTCGGCTCCGCCGCCACTGCCGAGCTGAGCGTCTCGCCGCTTACTTCTTCCGGCTGTCCAATGCCGCCTTGCAGGTCGCGCTGAGCTGGTCGCGCTTGGCGTTGAGGCAGGCGATGATCTTGCCGCCGCCCGGCGCAATGCCGGCGCAGAACTTGTCGTAATCCACCTTGCACGCGCCGCGCGGATCGGGCGATTGTGCCGAAGCTGTCCCGGAGATCGCAGCAACGACGATGAAGGCGGCAAAGGTCAATTTGGACATTGTATCTCCGGTGTGGGGACGTACGAGGCGATCAGCTCTACATGAAGATTGCGACATTCAACATCAACAACATCAACCGCCGCCTGCCCAATCTGCTCGCATGGTTGCGCGCGGCAAAGCCTGATGTCGTCGCGCTTCAGGAATTGAAGGCAAGTGATGGCGAATTTCCGGCAGAAGCGATCGAAAGAGCCGGCTACGGCGCAGTCTGGCGTGGACAGAAGACCTGGAACGGCGTCGCCATCCTCGCCCGCAATGCCGAGCCCGTGCTGACGCGCGACCGCCTGCCGGGACGGCCCGACGATCACGAGGCGCGCTACATCGAGGCTGCCGTGCGCGGCGTCATCGTCACCAGCATTTATCTGCCGAACGGCAACCCGCAGCCGGGGCCAAAATTCGACTACAAGCTCGACTGGTTCGCGCGGCTGAAGCGCCACGCCAAGACCTTTCTCAAGCAGGATCTGCCCGTCGTGCTCGCAGGCGACTACAACGTTGCGCCCACAGAGATCGACATTTATCCGACGCGCTCATGGGACAAGGATGCGCTGATCCAGCCGAAGAGCCGCGCGGCCTTCGCCTCGCTTGTCGAGCAAGGCTGGTGCGATGCGATCCGCGAACTGCACGGAGACAAGCGCATCTACACCTTCTGGGACTACAAGCGGAACCGGTGGCCGCGCGATGCGGGCCTGCGGCTTGATCATCTGCTGCTGAGCCCCGCCCTGGTCTCGCGACTGACAAAGGCTGGCGTCGACAAGAAGGTGCGGGGCGAAGAAGGTGCGAGCGATCATGCACCGGCGTGGGTGGTGCTCAAATAAGCGATCGTCACCACAGATTCTTGCCGTCGATCATATTGACCGGCACCGCCTCCAGGTCGAAATCGTCGAACAGGCGTGCGTTCACCGCGACCTTGGGATTGTCGAAATCGGGCTTGCCGGTCGACCAGTCCGGCGACTCCGAATAGGTGCCGCAGCCGCAATTCGCGCAGTAATGATGCTTGACGGTGCGGCTCCCCCACAGATAGGTCGCGACATTGTCGGGGGGCGACAGCAGGCGAAATTGCGCCGGCGTGTAATAGGCCCACAGCGCACCGCGCTTGGCGCAGAGCGAGCAGGTGCAACGCGTCACGCTCGCAGGCGCCTCTGTCACCTCGAACACCGTCTCACCGCAATGACAGCTTGCCTCGACCGGCATGATCCGCTCCCCGCTTTGTCAGGAGGTGGTCATAGCCCGCCCCTGCTGTCAACATGCTGTCAGCAGTACTTGCACCCAAACAGATCATGAAGAACAACCCCATGCACAGTAGACGACTCCCGCCAGACAAGCTTATGCGGTTATTCCGAAATTCAATTTGACTCGTCGGGCAAAACACTGGCAGGATGTCACCATAGACGGCTCCCTGTGCACCGCGAGCAGCAAGCACTGATCGGGAACTGTCATTCCCCGAGCCCCGGAGCGTGCCTCCCTTGGCCTTCCTCTTCGTCCTCAGCGTCGGCCTGATCGCAGGCACCATTTCCGGCATCGTCGGCACGGGCTCGTCGATCATGCTGATGCCGGTGCTGGTCTACGCGTATGGGCCGAAAGAGGCCGTGCCGATCATGGCCATTGCTTCCGTGATGGCAAATTTTTCGCGGATTCTGGCGTGGTGGCGCGAGGTCGACTGGCGGGCGTGCCTGGCCTATTCGGTCACAGGCATCCCGGCCGCAGCGCTGGGCGCACGGACGCTGCTCGCCCTGCCCTCACATACGGTCGACCTCGCCATCGGCATCTTCCTGATCGCGATGGTGCCGGTGCGGCACTGGCTGGCGCGGCACGACCTCAAGGCCAATCTCTGGCACCTCTGCGTCGGTGGCGCGATCATCGGCTATCTCACCGGCATCGTGGTCTCGACCGGTCCGCTCAGCGTGCCGCTGTTTTTGTTCTACGGCCTCTCCAGAGGCGCGTTTCTCGCGACCGAGGCTGCCGCCTCGCTCGGCCTCTACTTCGCCAAATCGGTGACGTTCGAGCGCTTCGGCGCGCTGACGCAGGAGGTCTTCATCAAGGGCCTGATCGCGGGCTCCTCGCTGATGGCAGGCGCCTTCGTCGCCAAGCGCTTCGTGCTGCACCTGAAACCGGAGATGTTTCGCCTGGTGATGGACGCGATCATGATCGCAGCCGGGCTTTCGATGCTCTGGAATGCAACGCAGCCGTAAAGCGCGATGAGATTGAGTTGAGTCGTCATCGCGCTTTAGCTCTTTGTTTGGCATGATCTTTTCGGAAAACCGTTTCACACTTTCCGGATCATGCTCTAGCGCTCAAGCGGCGAATTCGGGCGCGATCGACGGGCTGTCGACCAGCCCGCGGTCTTCGCCGCCGCCAATTTCCGCAAGCTGGCGCAGGACCGCATCGAGCGGCTGCGGCTTGTGATACAGAAAGCCCTGGCCGAGCCTCACACCCATCTCGCGCATCGCCTGCGCCTGCTCGGCCCGTTCGATGCCTTCCGCAACCAGCGTGAGCCCCAGCGTGCCCGCGAGCGAGGCGATCACGCCGACGATCGCCTTGTCCTCGGCGCTTTCAGGAATTTCGCGGATGAAGGCCTTGTCGATCTTGACCTTGTCGAGCGGAAACCGCCTGAGATGCGCAAGCGAGCTGTAGCCGGTGCCGAAATCGTCGAGCGCAATGGTCGCCCCCAGGCGCCGCAGCCGGCGCAGCGTGTCCGATGCGCTGGCCATGTTGTTGATCAGCGATCCTTCGGTGATCTCGAGCTCGAGCAACGAGGGCGCAACATCGAACCGCTCGCACGTCTCGCGCAAGCAGGCGGCGAGCGAATGGTCGGCAAGCTCCGAGGGCGGCAAATTGATCGCGATCCTGATGTGCGGCCTGCCAGCCTCGGCCAGCTGTTGCAGCGCGCGGCAGGCGTCGGTCAGCACGTAGCGCGTCAGGCGCGCATTGTTGCCGCTGCGCTCGATCAGCGGCAGGAATTCACCAGGGCCGATCACGCCATGCTCCGGATGACGCCAGCGGATGAGTGCCTCCAGGCTGATGATGTCCTGGGTCACGAGGTCGACCTGGCTCTGATACCAGACCTCGAACTGCCCCTCGGAGAAGCCTGTCGGAATGGCAAGCTCCAGATCCCTGCGGCGGCGATAATCGTGTTGAAGCGCTTCATCCAGCACCGCGACGGTGCCGGGTGCCTTGCTCTTGGCGTGGTAGAGCGCGATGTCGGCGAGCGCCGGCAAGTGCGACAATTCAGGATCGCCGGCACGGCGCACGGCAAGGCCGATGCTGGCGCGCGGCACGACCTGCTTGTCATGCAGCATGATCGGCTCGGAGATCGCCTCCAGCAATTGCCGCGCGAAAGCCTGCGCGACCGCTTCATTGCTGACCTCGGGGCGAATGACAACGAACTCGTCGCCGCCGAGCCGCGCGACCCAATCTTCCGCCTCGACCGTGCCCCGAAGCCGCTCCGAGATATGGACCAGGAATTTGTCGCCGGCGTCGTGACCAAAGGTGTCGTTGATGCCCTTGAAATCATCGAGATCGATGAAGCAGAACGCGATCAGCGCGTCCTGAGAGCCGGCATCCCGGCTCAACGTCGCCAGGCGCTCGGACAGGGTGCGGCGGTTGGGCAGCCCCGTGAGCGGATCGTGCGAGGCCATGTGGCCGAGCCGGTCGAGCGCGCCCGAGGTCGTATGCTGCATCGCGTTGAAGGCGATCGCGAGCTGGCCGAATTCGTTGGACGATTTGACATCGGCTGGATAAGCGCGGCTGTCCTGCTTGCTGCGCTGGATCGCCGACATCATCGCAGCCAGCGGCTTGCCGATGAAGATGTTGGCGGAGATCCGCATCGCGATCACGGTCGCAAGCGTTGCGAGCAGACCGACGACGAGAAGCAGCCCCAGCCTGCTGCCCGCGTCCATATAGAGGCTCGCGTAGGAATAGGCGATCGCGATGCGACCGGCCTGAACGGCCATGTTGCCGTTGCTGTAGTTGATCGGGCGCGAGACTTCCGTGAGCGCCTGTACCTCGGGCCGCGCCACCACGCGGGCGACCACGACGCCGGTGTCGTCGTAGACGGCGGCCGCCGCGATGGTTTCGTCGTGCATGATCTCGTTGAGCACGCCTGTGACCCGGTCGTAGCGCATCTTCCAGAGCGGCTCGGCGATCAGCTCGGCGCGGCTCTCGGCAACGCGGGCAATGCGTGCATCGAGCTGCCTGATCTGCGACCAGAAGCTCGAGACCTCGACGCCGGCCGAAGCGAACAGCTGCACCAGCAGCAGCACGGGCACGGTCGCCCAGATCATCGCGCGAACGACCGAGCGCGATGGTGCCGGCTTGCTCGAACCGTTCATCCCGTCAGCGTCCCGCATCATTCACCGGCGCCGCCTGGAGGCGATATTGAGGAGATCAGAGCCTCCACAGAGAAGTCGTATTGGCCACAATGTCCTGCCTTGGCCCTGAACTGCGCAAAATCGATCTGGTCGAAGGCATGAGTGGCGATCAGCGTAGCGACGGAGGCGAGATTGTCGCGCGTGATCGCCGACGTCTTGACCTCGACATGCGGCGAGGTGGCCGCGAAATCGCAACCGTCGGCAAAGTCGCGGAGCAGCACGATCGACCAGCCGCCAAGCAGGAAGTGGCCGCCATCGGTCAGCAGCAGGCGGCCGGCCTTGATTTCGCGCAGCGCGTCCTCCGACCAGTTGAGGCCGACCACCTGGATCGCCTCACCCGGTGTGATGCCGGCGGCCGCGACAGCCTTGAGCGCGCCCAGCGCCATCGGGTCGTTGCCGGCCCAGATCCCCGCGGGACGAATGCCCTTGCGCTGCGCCCAGCCGAGATAATTGGCCGCGACCTGCTCCGCTTCGGACTGCGTCCAGTTCGCGAACAGCATCCGATCCAGCACCACGTCAGGCGCGGCTGCGACCGCGAGTTGGAGGCCGGCATTGCGGGCGATCGAAGCTGGCGTGATCTCGTCGCCGCCGATCGCGAGGAGATGGATCTTGCCGTCGGGGCTTTGCCATTTTTCGTTGCGGGCCGCGCCGATCAGTGCATTCGCCATCCGCGCGCCTGCGGTCGCCAGATCGGTCGTGATGTCCCCGAGCCAATTCTTGAGAATGTGGCGCGGCGGTCCAAGACGTTTCGCATCCTCGCCGATCAACGAATTCGACAGCAACAGCGTCTTGATGCCCGCGGCCTCTGCGGCCTCCAGGATCGGAACGGCGGCGGACTCTTCGTTCGAGAGAATGAGGAAGTCGGGCTTATCGGCGCGTGCGACCACACCGAGACCGAGCTCCTGCATGGTCCGGTAGTTGCGCTCGCTGGTCAGCACCTCGACCCTGGCGTTAAGCTTGCGGCCGGCGGCCTGCATGGTCTGGGCGACCATGTCCCAATAGACCTCGCCGGTCTTGCCCGGGCTCACGAAGACGATGTTGAGCGGTTTTGCATCGGCCGCAACAGCGGAGCCGGCTGGCGCAAGAATGCCGCAGGCGATGCTCACTGCGAGCCATATGCGCAAGATTATCGTCATTTGTTTCGTCACCCCGTCTTGGTTCCGAAACTGGACCCGCGTCCGCTAACATTTGGCAAAGTCCGGTATGATGCGGCGGCGTAGTGCTAACAAAGGGTGTATCGGCTGCGCGGAATGGGCTCATGGAAGGGCTTACGGACACCCGCGCCGCCCACCGTTCCGTGCTATCAGCGCATTTTGTAACCTCCGACTCACCATACTCATGGCCAAGAACACGCTTTCCTTCGTCTGCCAGAACTGCGGCGCGGCCTACAACCGCTGGCAGGGCAAATGCGAGTCCTGCGGCGAGTGGAATACGCTCGCCGAGGAAGACACCAGCGGCAGCGTGCCGGTCTCGATCCGCTCCAAGCGCAAGGGCCGAACCTTTGCGCTTGAGAGCCTGGCCGGCAAAAGCCCGGATGCGCCTCGCATGTCCTCGGGCATGACCGAACTCGACCGCGTCACCGGCGGCGGTTTTGTGCGCGGATCCGTACTGCTCGTCGGCGGCGATCCCGGCATCGGCAAGTCGACGCTGCTGACGCAGGCGACCAGCATGATGGCGCGCGCCGGCCACCGCATCGTCTACATCTCCGGCGAAGAAGCCATCGCCCAGGTGCGCTTACGCGCCGAGCGGCTTGGTCTGTCGGACGCGCCGGTGCAGCTCGCGGCCGAGACGTCGGTGGAAGATATCATCTCGACCCTGTCCGAAGGCGCGGTGCCGCGGCTGATCGTGATCGACTCGATCCAGACCATGTGGACCGACACAGTGGAATCCGCCCCCGGCACGGTCACGCAGGTGCGCGCGTCGGCGCAGGCGCTCATTCGTTTCGCCAAGAAGTCGGGCGCTGCCATCATTCTGGTCGGTCACGTCACCAAGGACGGCCAGATCGCCGGCCCCCGCGTCGTCGAGCACATGGTCGATGCCGTGATGTCCTTCGAGGGCGAAGGCTCGCAGCAGTTTCGCATCCTGCGCGCCGTCAAGAACCGCTTCGGCCCGACCGACGAGATCGGCGTGTTCGAGATGACGGGGCTCGGCTTGCGCGAGGTCACCAATCCCTCCGAGCTGTTCCTGTCCGAGCGCGATCTCGGCACGCCCGGCACCGCAGTCTTTGCGGGCATCGAGGGCACGCGGCCCGTTCTGGTCGAATTGCAGGCGCTGGTGGCGCCGACCTCGCTCGGCACCCCGCGACGGGCCGTGGTCGGCTGGGATCAGAGCCGGCTCTCGATGGTGCTGGCGGTGCTGGAAGCCCATTGCGGGGTCAAGCTGTCCGGCCACGATGTCTATCTGAATGTCGCGGGTGGTCTGCGCATCCACGAACCGGCAGCTGATATGGCCGCGGCCGCCGCGCTGGTGTCGTCCCTGGTTAATGCGCAGTTACCCACCGATGCCGTTTATTTCGGCGAGATTTCGCTCTCCGGCGTCATCCGCCCGGTGGCGCAGACCCCGGCCAGGCTCAAGGAAGCAGCCAAGCTGGGCTTCAAGCGCGCCGTGCTGCCCGAATCGGCCCGCGGCGGCGATGCCGGCGGTGATGCGGGACTGACCCTGAACGCGGTGAACAGCCTGACGACACTGGTTGCAGAGATCGCCGCCAAGGGCTCCCGCCGCGGCGACCCACCCCCGCCGGCGGAGAAAAATGCCACACCGGCAAGATTCCGCCGTGGAGAGGGGTAGCTGGAGGTGACGCCAAGCGCCCCCACCGCTATACAGCCGTCACAAAAGCAGCATGGGATTGCGTGGTTGCGGCCTTGCCGGGAACGTCGTCTGGCCTTCAGTTAGGGCGGCGGCCAAACACCGATTCGCTGAGCACCCTTTGAGCGTACGAGCGGACCAGACCAGCCGATGCCAGTTACACTCCTCGACCTGATCCTGCTCGGTGTGATGCTGATCTCGGGCCTGCTCGCCATGGTCCGCGGCTTCATGCGCGAGATCCTCTCGATCGCAGCCTGGGGCACGGCGGCGATCGTGACGCTGTACTCGTTTTCCAAGCTGCTGCCGACCGCCAAGACCTATTTCAACAACGACACCGTCGCGAGCGTGGTGGTGGTCGCCGGCGTGTTCGTCGGTACCCTGGTCGTGGTCTCCGTGATCACGGTCCGGATCTCCGACATGATCCTGGATTCGCGCATCGGCGCGCTGGACCGCACCCTCGGCTTCCTGTTTGGCCTGGCTCGCGGGCTCTTGATCGTCGTGGTCGCCTTCCTGTTCTTCACCTGGCTGGTGCCGGACAAGCAGCGCCCGGACTGGGTCTCAGGGGCCAAATCCCGCGTGGTGCTCCAGGGAACCGGGGATTGGCTGATGTCCCTCTTGCCGGACGACCCCGAGAACACCATCTTGAAGAGATTCAAGAAAAACAAACCAGATGATGATCAAGCTGATACCGAGCAGCAGCCTTCGGGCAGTGGCGACGGCTACAGCAAACCGGCTCGTGACAGCCTGAAGAAGCTGATCGAGAAACCTGCGGCGCGTTGATTTTAGCCCTAAAGAGAGGCGCGGACGAGATGCGACACCCTGACCAGGACGCCCACACTGAACGCGATCCCGGCTCCGCCGCGCTAGAGCTTCAGGACGACCTGGACGGAGATACGGTCCGCGAGGAATGCGGCGTATTCGGCATCTACGGACATCCTGAAGCCGCCGCCATCACGGCGCTTGGTCTCCACGCCCTTCAGCATCGCGGCCAGGAAGCAGCCGGCATCGTCTCCTACGACGGCAGCCGCTTCCACAGTGAACGCCGCCTCGGCCTCGTCGGTGACACCTTCTCCCGCCGCGAGGTGATCGATCGCCTCCCCGGCACCATGGCGGTCGGTCACGTCCGCTACGCCACGACCGGCGCCACCATTCTGCGCAACGTCCAGCCGCTGTTCGCCGAACTCAATGCCGGCGGCCTCGCGGTCGCTCACAACGGCAACCTCTCCAACGGCCTGACGCTGCGCCGCGAACTCGTCAGAAGCGGCGCCATGATGCAGTCGACCTCCGACACCGAGGTGATCCTGCACCTGGTGGCGCGCTCGAGGCGCAGCCGCTTCATCGAGCGCTATATCGACGCGCTGCGTGAGATCGAAGGCGCCTATGCGCTGGTCTCGCTCACCAACAAGAAGCTGGTCGGCGCGCGCGATCCGCGTGGCATCCGCCCGCTAGTGCTGGGCGATCTCGACGGCTGCCCGATCCTGACGTCGGAGACCTGCGCGCTCGACATCATCGGCGCGCGCTTCGTGCGCGACATCGAGCCCGGCGAAGTCATCGTGTTCGACGAGAACGGCCAGGACATCCACAAGCCGTTCCCGCCGATGGCGCCGCGCCCCTGCATCTTCGAATACATCTACTTCTCGCGTCCGGATTCCATCGTCCACGGCCGCTCGGTCTACGAAGTGCGCAAGGCCTTCGGCGCGCAACTCGCGCGCGAGAGCCATGTGCCTGTCGACGTCGTGGTGCCGGTGCCGGATTCCGGCGTGCCCGCGGCGGTCGGCTACAGCCAGCATTCGGGCGTGCCGTTCGAGCTCGGCATCATCCGCAACCACTATGTCGGCCGCACCTTCATCCAGCCGACGCAGGCGATCCGCGAATCCGGCGTGCGCATGAAGCACTCGGCCAACCGCGCCGCGATCGAAGGCAAGCGCATCATCCTGATCGACGACTCCCTGGTGCGCGGCACCACGTCGAAGAAGATCGTGCGCATGATGCGCGATGCCGGCGCCAAGGAGGTGCACTTCCGCCTCGCCTCGCCGCCGATCCTCTATCCCGACTATTACGGCATCGACCTGCCCGACCGCGGCGGTCTCCTGGCCGCGACGCATTCGCTGGAGGAGATGCGCGAGCTGATCGGCGCGGACTCACTCGCCTTCCTGTCGATCGACGGCATGTACCGCGCGATGGGCGAGCCCGGCCGCGACCCCGCCAATCCGAAGTTTGCGGATCACTGCTTCACCGGTGTCTATCCGACCCACCTCACCGACCAGACCCAGATCGAGCCGCAGCCGCGGCAGCTGTCGCTGCTGGCGGAGGCGAGCTGACGACGAAGCGGCGCCGATGCAGACGATCATCGCCATTCTTTGCGGGGTGCTTTTGGTCGGCTTCATCGTCTTCGCATTCGTCCAGGGCATGAAGGTCACGCCCAAAAACTCGGAAAGCGGCTCGAACGACGATAATAAGCAATTGACCCGCGACCGCTAAGGCGCGGAGGCAATAATTGCGTCATACCGGGCTTGTCTCGGTGACCCATGTCTGTAAAACCCGTCGCGAAGACGTGGATACACGGACATGACAAAACCCCTCGCCAGTCGCATCGCTCTCGTCACCGGCGCCTCGCGCGGCATCGGCTTTGCCACGGCGCTCGTGCTCGCCAAGGCCGGCGCGCATATCGTTGCCACCGCGCGCACGCAAGGCGGCCTCGAGGAGCTCGACGACGAGATCCGGAAAGTAGGCGGCAGCGCCACGCTGGTACCACTCAACCTCACAGATACCGACGGCATCGCGCGGCTCGGCGCGGGCCTGCACGAGCGCTACGGCAAGCTCGACATCCTCGTCGGCAATGCCGGCGTGCTCGGCCCCTCCTCACCGATCGGCCATATCGAGCTGAAGACGTTCAACGACGTGATGGCCGTCAACGTCTCCGCGAACTTCCAGCTGATCCGCTGCATGGAGCCGCTGCTGAAGCAGTCCGATGCCGGCCGCGCCGTGTTCATCACCTCGGGCGCCGCCAACAAGGCGACGGCCTATGTCAGCCCCTATGCCGCCTCCAAGGCCGCGCTGGAGACGCTGGCGCGCGCCTGGGCGCAGGAGACCGCGAATACGGCCATCCGCGTCAATTTATTCAACCCGGGCCCGGTCCGCACCCGCATGCGCGCCACCCTGATGCCGGGCGAAGATCCCGCGACGCTCGACACGCCCGAGCAAGTCGCCGAATTCATCGTTCCGATGTGCGCGCCCGACTGGACCGAGACCGGCAAGTTCTACGACTACAAGACGCGCAGCCTGATGAGCTTCCGCGCGCCGGCCTGATTGGCTGCCGCGCCTCGCCGGGATCCAGACTGCCCGAGCGCTGAAATAGCGTCTCAACGCATCTTGCCCAAAAGTTAACCGACGGATGACGCTACGACGCAGCATGATCCGGCTTAAGGTGCATTGCCGCCGTCCCTGGGACAGGCTACGGAATTTGCCGGACCGAGGCTCCGCAAGAGAGCCGTCCGCATATTTGACAATGGAGGAAACCTTTTATGACGATGTTCGCGCGCCGCTCTGCGGCCCTTCTGGCCTGTGCCGCCGCTTTCGGATTTGCATCACCCGCTTCCGCTCAAGACAAGACCGTCACGATCGGCGTGCTCAACGACATGTCCAGCCTCTACGCCGATATCGGCGGTCCCGGCTCCGTGGTGGCGGTCAAGATGGCGGTCGAGGATTCCGGTCTGGCTGCCAAGGGTTGGAAAATCGAGGTCGTCAGCGGCGACCACCAGAACAAGCCTGATGTCGGCGTCAACATCGCGCGGCAGTGGATCGACACCCAGAAGGTCGACATGATCACGGACACGCCGAACTCGGGCGTGGCGCTGGCGGTCAGCAACGTCGCCAAGGAAAAGAACGTCGTCCTGCTCAACAATGGCGGCGCCAGCGCCGACCTCACCGGCAAGGCCTGCAACGCCAACACCATCTCCTATACTTACGACACCTACATGCTCGCCACCGGCACCGGCAAGGCGCTGACCAAGGCCGGTGGTGACAGCTGGTTCTTCCTGACCGCCGACTACGCCTTCGGTGCGGCGCTCGAGCGCGACACCAGCGCGGTCGTGACCGCGAATGGCGGCAAGGTGCTCGGCGGCGTCAAGCATCCGCTCAACACCTCCGACTTCTCATCCTTCCTGCTCCAGGCGCAGAACTCGAAGGCAAAGATCGTCGGGCTTGCCAACGCCGGCGGCGACACCACCAACTCGATCAAGCAGGCGGCGGAATTCGGCATCGTCGAGGGCGGCCAGAAGCTCGCAGCGCTGCTGCTGTTCATCAACGACGTCCACTCGCTCGGCCTCAAGACCGCGCACGGCCTGACCTTCACGGAATCCTTCTACTGGGACCTCAACGATGCCACGCGCGCCTGGTCGAAGCGTTTCCAGGAAAAGACGGCCAACAAGGCAATGCCGTCGATGACCCAGGCCGGCAACTATGCCGGCGTGATTCATTACCTCAAGGCGCTCGAGGCGCTCGGCGGCAATCCGCATGACGGCGCCAAGGTCGTCGCCAAGATGAAAGAAATCCCGACCGACGACCCGCTGTTCGGCAAGGGCCCGCTTCGCGAGGACGGCCGCCGCATCATCCCGGCCTATCTGTTCGAGGTGAAGAAGCCTGAAGAGTCGAAGGGCCCTTGGGACTATTACAAGCTGGTCTCGACCATTTCTGCGGAAGACGCCGCAAGGCCGCTCAAGGACAGCGAATGTCCGCTGGTGAAGAAGTAAGCGCGTAAGGGTCTCTAACTCCACGACGTCATGCCCGGGCTAGTCCCGGGCATTCTCGTTCCCAGCCCGGAACGAGACTGCCGTAGGTGGGCAAAGCGAAGCGTGCCCACGCATTTTACCTGATCGAGAGAGATCGTGGGCACGGCGCAAGGGCGCCTTTGCCCACTCTACGGGACCGTCTTTGCGGTCGCGAGGGTCCGCACAGCGATCGCCACGCACACCACCATCAAGGCTGCGGCAAGCAAGAACGGTGCGCCGGGCAGATGCAGCGGCGCGCCGGCGCCGATGAAATAGGAAAACGTCAGCGTGAACAGGAACGGGCCGACGAGCTGTGACACGCTCTGCACGCTCGAAGTCGCGCCCTGCAACTGGCCCTGCTGATCGGGCGCCACCAGCCGCGTCATCAACGCTTGAGACGCGGCTCCCGAGATGCCCCACAGCGCCAGAATCGGAATACCGATCCAGGAGAGCGGCCCGGTCGGCGCGGTGCCGAGAACGATAAAGCCGAGCGCGCCACAGCACAGGCCAAGCAGCAACGCGTTGCGCTCGCCCAGCACGCGCACGATCGGGCCGATCGCGAGCCCCTGCACCACCATGGCGCAGATGCCGACCATCGCGAGCGTCAGTCCCACCGTCTTGGAATCCCAGCCATAGCGATAGGTCGCATAGAGCACGAAGGTCGAGGGCAGCACGACATGCGCGACCTGCGCGATGAAGTTGACGACCGATAACGCCGCCAGCGCCGCGCTGGAGCGCAGCAGATGAAGCGCACCGATCGGATTGGCGCTGGTCCAGCGGAACGGCGCGCGTTTGTCGGGGGCCAGCGATTCCGGCAGGACGAACACCCCATAGAGCGCATTGGCAAGGCTGAGAGCGGCCGATGCCCAGAACGGCAGTCGCGGATCGATATCGCCGAGCAGACCGCCCAGCGCCGGGCCGAGAATGAAGCCGGCGCCGAATGCCGCACCGATCTTGCCAAAGACCGCAGCGCGCCGCTCCGGCGGCGTGATGTCGGCGATATAGGCAAAGGCGGTCGAGATGCTGGCCGAGGTGATGCCTGAGATCACGCGGCCGACGAACAGCCAGTTCAACGACGGTGCCAGCGCCATCAGCACGTAGTCGGCGGCAAGCCCGAAATTCGACAGCAGCACCACCGGCCGGCGGCCGAAACGATCCGACAGCGCGCCGAGCAGGGGCGAGAACACGAATTGCATCAGCGCCCATGCGGTGCCGAACAGGCCGAAGATGCGGGCCGCATGCGCGGTGTCGTTGCCGACAAAACTCCCGATCAGCTTGGGCAAGATCGGCATGATCACCCCGAGCGCGAGCATGTCGAACAGGATGGTGACGAAGATGAAGGCGGCGGCCCCGCGCCGGATTGGCGCAGCGCCTTGCGCTATCGCCTCGCCGGCATCGCCGCTCACGACGGCCGCTTGCGCTTGTGGGCGAACGGATTGGCCTTCTCGCGCAGGGTAATGCGCACCGGCGTGCCCGGCAGATCGAAGGCCTCACGCATCGAGTTGATGAGGTAGCGCAAATAAGACTGCGGCACCGCGTCCGCGCGCGAGCAGAACAAGACAAAGCTCGGCGGGCGCGCCTTGGTCTGGGTGATGTAGTTCAGCTTCAGCCGGCGTCCTGAGACGGCCGGCGGCGGATTGGCCTGGACCGCCTGCTCGAACCAGCGATTGAGCGCTGATGTCGGCACGCGCCTGTTCCAGAGCGCGTAGGCGTCCTGGATCGCCTGCATCAGGCGATCAATACCCTCGCCCATCAGGCCGGAGACGGCGACGATCGGCACGCCCTTGAGCTGCGGCAGCAAATGGTCGGCATCGCGGCGCAGCCCCGAAATCGCGCCGCCGCCCTTGGTTTCCATCAGGTCCCATTTGTTGACGGCAAGCACGACCGCGCGGCCCTCGCGCTCGATCAGATCGGCGATGCGCAGATCCTGCTCCTCGAAGCGATTCTGCGAATCCATCATCATCACGACGACTTCGGCGAAGCGCACCGCACGCAGTGCATCGGCGACCGAGAGCTTCTCCAGCTTCTCCTCGATGCGCGAGCGCCGGCGAAGACCTGCGGTGTCGAACACCCGAAACTCGCGGCCCTTCCAGTTGATCTCGACTGCGATGGAATCGCGCGTGGTGCCGGCTTCCGGGCTCGTCAGCAGGCGCTCTTCGCCGAGCAGATGGTTGATCAGCGTCGACTTGCCGGCATTGGGACGGCCGACGATGGCCACCCGGATCGGGCGCGTTGCAGCCTCTTCCTCGGAGATCGGCTCGTCGTCCTCGGCCTCATCCTCCTCGACAGGCTCCGGCATCAGCTTGGCAAGCGCGTCGTAGAGCTCGCCCATGCCTTCGCCATGCTCGGCGGAAATCTGGATGGGATCGCCGAGGCCAAGCGCGAAGGATTCCATGGCGCCGGCATCGCCATGCTTGCCTTCGCTCTTGTTGGCGACCAGCAGCACCGGCTTGTTGGCCTTGCGGGCGAAATCGGCGAAGGCGCGGTCCGTCGGCGTGAGGCCGATGCGGGCATCGATCACGAAGAACAGGGCATCGGCCTGCGCGATCGCGGCCTCGGTCTGCTCCTGCATGCGCGCAGTCAGCGAACCCTTGGCGCCCTCGTCGAGACCGGCCGTGTCGACGATGGTGAATTCGAGATCGCCGAGCCTGGCCTCACCCTCGCGTCGGTCGCGGGTGACGCCCGGCAGGTCATCGACCAGCGCGAGCTTCTGCCCGACCAGGCGGTTGAACAGCGTCGACTTGCCGACATTGGGCCGGCCGATAATGGCGATCGTAAAGGACATTGGTCATTCGTGCGCCGCGGAGGCTGCGCCTGTCAATTCGGTGAAAAATATCAGCGCGAGAAACTGCCGCTGGGCATCGGCGCCGGGAAGGCTCCCTGCGTCTGCTGTTGCTGGGTGGTCTGCTGCGCCGGTTGCGCCGGCTGCTGAGTGGATTGCTGGTCCGGCGGCGGCGCGGTGGTGCGTTTGCGAACGATCTTGTGCTTGGGCGGCGGGGCGGCCGGTGCCGGTGCCGCCTCGGGCTGAGCCTCGCCGTCGACCTCGCCGGCCGGCGCTTCAGCCGGTGCAGCAGCGGTGGGGGCCGGTTGCCTCGTCTTCTTGCCCCTGGCCGATTTTGACGATTTGGCGGGCTCGGCGGGCGGCGGCTCAGCCGGCAGCGCCGCGACGGCCGGCGCGTCCTGCTGTTGCTGCGCGCCCTTGTACATCTCCTTCGGCACGCCCTGCTCGAGGCCCGGCACGCCCTCGGGGAAAACAGGCTTGCGCTCGCCCGGCAGCTTCTTCTTGGTGTCGAGGAAGTCCATCAGGTCGCTCGGATCGAATCCGCCGCTGGAGCAGCCGCCCAGGACGCCCGTGAAGGCGATCAGGACGGCGGCTGCAATCAAACGTGGCGTGCGGCGCATATCGATATCTCGTCTCAGTCAGCTCTCAGGACCGTCAGCTTTTGGCGACGGGCGGCAGCAGGGCCTGGAGCGCCTCGGCGCGCGAGCGCAGGCTAGGAGGCGTTTCGCCGTCCTCGGCGATCGCGTCGACCCATTTGCGGGCGGCGGTCATATCGTTGTTGCGCCAGGCCGACAGCGCCAGCAACTCGCGGGCGCTGTGGCGGAAGGTCGACTTGGGCTCGGCGGACGTTTCCAGCCGCTGCTGGATGTCGGCGTAGCTCGCGCTGTCCACCAGCAGGCTCGCCGCGCGGATCTTCGCCAAATCCTGCCACTCGCTGCCGACGCTGCGGTCGGCGACGATGTCGTCGAACATCTTTGCCGCGGCCTTGGGATCGCGAGCCGACACCTCTGCTGCGGCACGCAGCCGCGACAGGATGCGATAGCCAGACGGGGCCTTGGCGGCAAGATCGGCGAAAGCTGTTTCAGCCTCCGCGTGCTTGCCCTGCTCCGACAGCTCGACGGCCTTTTCGAAGGTGGCGCCCGCCTCGGCGGCCTTCTTGGCCTCCAGGTACTGGTAGCCGCGCCAGCCGCCCACGGCGGCCACGATCAGCACCATCAGGGCGATGAAGTAGAGCGAATATTTGTCCCACAGCTTTTTGAGCTGTTCGCGACGTACTTCCTCGTCGACTTCGTCAAATAATTCAGACACTTAAGGTAATCCCATGCCCGGCCGGGAGCGCGCGCTAGATCGCGCGCGTCGAAAGCCCGTCCCCACTTGGCGGCGGCGATACCCTAACGATATGGCGGTGGCAAGGCAAAGCAAGGCCGATCAAGGCGTTAACGCGCGATCCGGGATAGTCTGGAGATGCGGGAGGTCCCTACCAGAGCTCCCGCAACTGTCGCTTCAGGACCTTGCCGTTGGCGTTGCGCGGCAGGGGATCGGCGGTGATCACCATTGTCTCCGGCACCTTGTAATCGGACAGTCGCTCGGCGCACCAGGCCCGCAAGTCGTCGCTGCCGACCTGCGCCCGCGTGACCACGACCGCGTGGACCCGCTCGCCCAGCACCGGGCATGGCTTTGCGATGATCGCACTCTCGACCACGGCGGGATGACCGGCCAGCACCGATTCGACCTCGGCCGAGTAGATCTTGAGGCCACCGCGATTGATCATGTCCTTCTGGCGGTCGAACACGCGGACGAACCCATCGAGATCGATCGAGCCGAGATCGCCGGAATGCCAAAAGCCGGCGGTAAAGCTCTCGGCCGTCGCTTTCGGGTTGTTCCAGTAGCCCTTGATGACGGAGGCGCTCTGAATCCAGAGTTCGCCGATCTCGCCGGGTGGAAGTTCGCGGCCATCCGTCCCCATAGCAATGATCCGCGCCCCCGGACACGGCAGGCCGACGCTGTCGATATGGCTTGCCGTCAGCTCGCCCGGCATGATGGTGGACGGCGACGTCGTCTCGGTCGCGCCGTAGCAATTTGCGAGCTTCAGGCCGGGAATCGTTGCCTTCAGCTTCTCGATCGTCGCGACCGGCATCGGCGCGCCCCCGAAGCCGCCGATGCGCCAACTCGAGAGATCATAGCTATCGAAATCGGGCCGCAGCAGGCAGAGATTGTACATCGCCGGCACCATCACCGTATAGGTGACGCGCTCGCGCGCCGCGAGCTTGAGGTAATCGGCCGCTTTGAATTCCGGCATGATGATCAGCGCGCCGCCGCAGCAGATCATCGTGGTGATGTTGGCGACGACGCCGGTGACGTGACCAAGTGGGACGGCTGCTATCGAGCGGTCGGACGCCGTCAATTCCAGGCAGGACACGAACACCATCGAGGAATGCACAATGTTGCAATGGGCCAGCATCGCGCCCTTCGGCTTGCCCGTCGTGCCCGAGGTGTAGAGGATCATCGCAGTATCCTCCTCGTTCGTCTCGATCGGCGTCGACGCCGGCGCGTTGTCCGCCAGCACCGAGAAGCGCGAAAGCTTCGCGTCGTCATCGACGGCAATGCGGTGCATCACGTCAGGAACATCGCGCGCATCCGGCAGCCGTTCAGCGAGTGCCGCCTCGTGGATCAGGATCTTGGCGCCGCAATCGGCGAGCACATAAGCGATCTCTGGTTTCTGCTGGCGCGTGCTGAGCAACACCGTAACCAGCCCCTCATGCGCGGCGGCGAACAGCAACAGCGGAAATTCGATGCGGTTGCCGAGCAGGATCGCAACCCGGTCACCGCGCTGCAGGCCGAGCTTGCGAAAGCCCGATGCAATCCGCGCGGCTTGCTCCACCGTCTGCCGCCAGCTCAGCCGGACATTGCCGCAGACCAGCGCCTCGCCGTCGCCATTGCGCGCCGAGGTCTGCGCTATCATTGCCCACAAGCTCGAAGGCCGATCGACGAAGGCCGGCACCACCCGATCACCAAAGCGCGCCTCGGACCGCATCGGCGGAATCTGAGATCGTGACCAGTCCATCGGAGAGCCCTCGTCTTGTTGCTTTTGTCACACTCCGCGCATCAGCACGGAGGCGATATGTTGCGCTGATCGGTTAACCGCCCATCACGGGAACGCCGATCACGACAGGATGGAATGCAAACGCCAGCGCCAGATAGGCGACGATGCCGACTGCGATCGCAATCAGATCGTTGGTGACGCCGCCCACCGGGATCGGCGGGCCACCGCTGTCGGTGCGATGTTTCAGCGAAATGCGGTCATACACGCCCCAGCCGAGAAACGAGCCGAACAGGATGATGGAGCCGAGATCGCCGTTGGCGAGCAGATGCGCAAACGCCCAAAGCTTCACGCCGGCGAGCATCGGATGCTTCAGCGTCGCATAGATGCGCCCGCGCAGGTAGGAGGCGACCACGAGGATGACGGCAGGCAGCATCAGCGCGACCGTGATGTGCTTCATCGCCTTTGGCGGATACCAGACGTCGATCCAGCCGGTCGCGCGATAGTGGGCAAAGCCCCAGACGATCAGCGCCAGCCCTGCAAGCGAGACGACCGAATAGAGGATCTTGTAGGTCCCCTCACCCAGGCGCGCGATCGCCTGTGCGCGTGCGTCCCGCTTCGTTGTGAAAATATGGGCGGCGAAAAACAGCACCAGCCCCAGGATCATGACCAACAGACCCACGACATCCTCCCCTTGAACCAGCGCCCCGACTCTGAGGTATCATCGATTGGCCGCCGGTCGCAACTGATGCGCTACTTTCCGGGCTCGCGATTGTCGACATAGCGGATCGCAATTGGTCGTCCGGCCAGAGCACCGCCGAGGCCGCTGGTGAACTTCAGCGGCAGACAGGCGTTCAGAGACGAATTGATCGCGTTGAGGTAAGTGGTTCTGATATCGGCGGGGACGCCCGCAGTCGCAAAGGTCAGCCGCGGCGGGCCGACCAGGCCGCCGGCTTTATTGAAGCTGAAGCGAACAGCCATCTGCATGCCTGCGCGCACATTGTCGGACGGCGGCGACCAGCACGTGCGCAGTTCGGCAAAGAGGTCGCCGATCGTATCGAGATCGTGATCCGGCTTTTGATACTTGGCCCGATCAGCCTCCGCCGGCACGCTCTCGATCGTGAGCTGAAGGTTCTCGCCGTAGGGATAGTCGATCTCGGGAATGCAGGGGCCGGGCTCGAGCGGACTGCAATAGGACGGCGTGCAAGGCCGACCATCGAGCACACTGCACGGCTCATGCGCAAACGGGATTGGATTGATCTGGCGACGCTGCGCGTTGGAGGCAACGGTCGAGATCGCCAACAACGTGAAAACGAGAATGCCGCGCCACATGCTTTGAGCCCGCGATGTCACGCGAACAAACGTGGCATCCTCAATGAACGCGTCAACCCTGCGGGCGTTCACATGCTCGCGTTCAGGTACGCTGTCGTCGCCCGGCTTGCCAAGCCGGGGCATGACAGCGGAGGGTGTGGCCGCAGAGCCTAAGGGCGGTAGGCAGCACGAGCCCCTAGCCCTTCTTCTTGACGTCCTTGACGTTGGTGAACTCGATGCCTTCGGCGCGCTCTTTGGTGTAGCCGAGATAGAACTCGTTCCGGGCCAGGTACACGGGATCGCCGTCGACGTCATCGGCGATGCTGGAGGTGTTGGCGGCAACGAAGGTATCGAGCTTCTTGCGATCCTCCGAGGAGATCCAGCGCGCGAGCTGGAACTCGCTCACTTCGAACTCGACCGGCAGCGAATATTCTGCTTCGAGCCGTGCCTTGAGCACGTCGAGCTGCAGTGCGCCGACCACGCCGACCAGCGCCGGGGCCCCGTCGCGCGGACGGAACACCTGCACGACGCCCTCTTCCGACATCTGCTGAAGGGCTTCCTTCAGCTTCTTCGCCTTCATCGCGTCGGTCAGACGGACGCGGCGGACGATTTCCGGCGCGAAGCTCGGCACGCCGACGAAATTGAAGTCCTCGCCTTCGGTCAGCGTGTCGCCGATGCGCAGCGTGCCGTGATTGGGAATGCCGACGACGTCGCCGGCAAAGGCCTCGTCCGCCACCGAACGGTCCTGTGCGAAGAAGAATTGAGGGCTCGACAGCGGCATGCTCTTGCCGGTGCGTACCAGCTTCGCCTTCATGCCGCGGCTGAGCTTGCCGGAGCAAAGGCGCGCGAACGCGATGCGGTCGCGGTGGTTCGGATCCATGTTCGCCTGGATCTTGAACACGAACGCGCTCATGCGCGGATCGGTGGCTTCGACCTTGCGTTGGTCGCTGTCCTGAGCGCGCGGCTCGGGAGCGAACTTGCCAAGACCTTCGAGCAGGTCGCCGACGCCGAAATTGCGCAGCGCGCTGCCGAAATAGACCGGCGTCAGATGGCCCTCGCGGAATGCCTCGAGCTCGAACGGTTTTGAGGCCTCGGTGACGAGCTCGAGTTCGTCTTTCACCGCGGAGGCATCGAGATTGGCGTTGAGCTTGGCAAGCTCGGCGATCTCGATCTGCTGCGCTGCACCGGTCTTGGCGCCGCCGCCTTCGAGCAGACGCACGCCGCCGTTGATGACGTCATAGGTGCCGAGGAAGTCGCGGCCACGGCCGACCGGCCAGGTCATCGGCGTGGTGTCGAGCGCCAGCGTCTTCTCGATCTCGTCGAGCAGCTCGAACACGTCGCGGCTCTCGCGGTCCATCTTGTTGATGAAGGTGATGATCGGGATATCGCGCAGACGACACACCTCGAACAGTTTTCGCGTGCGCGCCTCGATGCCCTTGGCGGCGTCGATCACCATGACGGCGGAATCGACCGCCGTCAGCGTGCGGTAGGTGTCTTCCGAAAAGTCCTCGTGGCCCGGCGTATCCAGCAGGTTGAACACGAGGCCCTCGAACTCGAAGGTCATGACCGAGGTCACGACCGAGATGCCGCGCTCGCGCTCGATCTTCATCCAATCCGAACGGGTGTTGCGCCGCTCGCCCTTGGCCTTGACCTGACCGGCGAGATTGATGGCGCCGCCGAACAGCAGCAGCTTTTCGGTCAGCGTGGTCTTGCCGGCGTCCGGGTGCGAGATGATCGCAAAGGTGCGCCGCCGCGACACTTCTGCGGCAAGCGGGGAACGGGCCGGCGATTCGGCTGTGGTGGCTGCAATGTCGGACATGGCGGGAGCGTTTGGCAGGGAAAATGGGAGCGATCAAGCCTCATTTGGTGATTGCACAGCCCTTCGGCCAGCCCCATATCGGCTTCCGGGGAGGACGACCTCCCCGTTCACCAGCATATTAGCCTAGCGGGGACGGCCCTGCCTTGAATGGAGGGTCGTCATGGCCTGGAGCGTCCTGTTCGTCGCCGGCCTGCTCGAGATCACCTGGGCGATTGGCCTGAAATATACCGAGGGCTTTTCCAGGCTGGTTCCCTCCGTCATCACGCTCGCGGCCATGGCCGGCAGCGTGATCCTGCTCGGCATTGCTCTGAAGTCCCTGCCCGTCGGAACTGCCTATGCGGTCTGGACCGGCATCGGCGCGGTCGGCACGGCCACGCTCGGCATCTTCCTGTTCGGCGAGCCGGCCACAGCGCTTCGCCTCGCCAGCATCGGGCTGATCGTGGCAGGCATCGTCGGGCTGAAGCTCGTTACTTGAAGATCTGGACCGCCCACCAGCTCAGCGCCGCGACGATTGCCGAGGCGGGCATCGTGATGACCCAGGCATAGACGATCGAGCTCGCAACATTCCAGCGCACCGCCGAGAGCCGACGGGCAGCCCCGACGCCGACGATGGCGCCGGTGATGGTGTGGGTGGTCGAGACGGGAACCCCGAGGAAGGTTGCCATGAACAGGGTCGCCGCGCCGCCAGTCTCGGCGCAAAAGCCCTGCATCGGCGTCAGTTTTGTAATCCGCAGTCCCATCGTACGCACGATGCGCCAGCCGCCCATCAGCGTCCCCATCGCCATGGCCGCCTGGCACGACAGTACCACCCAGAACGGCACGAAGAATTCGCTCCCGAGCTGGCCCTGCGAATAGAGCAGCACGGCGATGATGCCCATGGTCTTTTGCGCATCGTTGCCGCCATGGCCGAGCGAATAGAGCGAGGCGGAGGCGAATTGCAGGATGCGGAAGGCGCGGTCGACCGCGAATGGCGTCGAGCGCACCGAAAGCCACGACACGATCGCGACCAGCATCATCGCAAGTAGGAAGCCGACGAGCGGAGACAGCACGATCGCGATCACCGTTTTGGACAATCCGCTCCAGACCGCCGCCGAGAGCCCGGCCTTTGCCACGCCAGCACCGAATAAGCCGCCAATCAAGGCGTGAGACGAGGACGATGGGATGCCGAGCGCCCAGGTCACGAGATTCCAGACGATGGCGCCGACCAGCGCCGCGAAGATCACCTGGGCGTCGACAATGGCGGGATCGATGATGCCGGTGCCGATGGTCTGGGCGACGTGCAGGCCGAATACCATGAAGGCGACGAAATTGAAGAACGCCGCCCAGAACACCGCGAATTGCGGCCGCAGCACGCGAGTCGAGACGATGGTCGCGATCGAATTGGCGGCGTCGTGCAGGCCGTTCAGGAAATCGAACAGCAGCGCGACGGCAACCAAGCCGACCAGGACGGGAAGACCCAACGCAGCATCCACGGCGTGGCCCCTGCTCTAAGCCTTGCGGATGATCTCCGCGCAAACGCGTTCCGCGTTTGTCGCGAAGGAAAACCGCTGCACACTTTTCCGGATCATGCGCTACACTTGCTCGATGACGATGCTGTTGATCTCGTTCGCGACGTCGTCGAAGCGATCGGCCACCTTTTCAAGGTGATCGTAGATCTCGACGCCGACGATGAAGTCCATCGCGCTGCCGTTGCGGTGCTTGAGGAACAGCTCCTTCAGGCCGATGTCGTGGAGATCGTCGACGCGGCCCTCGAGCTTGGTCAGCTCCTCCGTGATCGCGGTCAGCATCGCCACGTTCTTGCCGATCTCCTGCATCAGCGGCAGCGCACGGCCGACCAGATTGGCGCACTCGATCAGCAGCGCACCGATCTCGCGCATCGGCGGCTCGAAGGTGCGAACCTCGAACAGCATCACGGCCTTGGCCGTCTGTTGCATCTGGTCGATGGCATCGTCCAGCGAGGTGATGAGGTTCTTGATGTCGCCCCGGTCGAACGGCGTGATGAACGTGCGGCGCACCGCTGTCAGCACCTCGCGGGTGATGTTGTCGGCGTCGTTCTCGAACTGGCTGACGCGCTGGCAATAGACCGGCGTCTCCTCGCCGCCGTTCAGCACGCCCTGGAGCGCGATTGCGCCCTGGATCACGGTCTGGGCATGGCGGTCGAACAGGTCGAAAAACCGTTCTTCCTTGGGCAGGAAAGCGCGAAACCAACGCATCATGGGGATAGTCTACCTGATGGAAATGGGCAGGCCCGAACGAGCCGTCACAAAACCGTCATAGACCATTTTCGCGTCGCGCGCGTGTCATCTCGCGCTTGCGGAGCCGGATCATCCACCGGATTCGCGTGCCAACGAAACTCGTGTTACATCAATGAGTTACAGCGATCGTCGGAAGTAATGCGCGATTTCACCGATGACGCCGCGGCGGAAGGTGAGCACGCAGATCACGAAGATCGAGCCCTGGATCACCGTCACCCACTGGCCGAAGCCGGCCAGATATTGCTGCATGGCGATGATCACGAAGGCGCCGACCACGGGACCAAAGATGGTGCCGAGACCGCCGACCAGCGTCATCAGCACGACTTCGCCAGACATCGACCAGTGCACGTCAGTGAGCGAGGCGTTCTGCGCCACGAACACTTTCAGTGCGCCGGCGAAACCTGCCAGCGTCCCCGACAGGACGAACGCCAGGAACTTGTACTGGTCGGTCCGGTAGCCCAGCGAGATCGCACGCGGCTCGTTCTCGCGGATCGACTTCAGGACCTCGCCGAAGGGCGAGTTGATGATGCGGTAGATCAGCAGGAAGCCGGCGAGGAAGCCGACGAGCACGACATAATAGAGCACGGTCGGCTTGGACAAATCGAGCACGCCGAACATGTGCCCCTGCGGAATGCCCTGGATGCCGTCCTCGCCATGGGTGAAAGGCGCCTGCAGGTAGATGAAATACAGGAGCTGCGACAGCGCCAGCGTGATCATCGAGAAATAGATGCCCTGGCGGCGGATCGAGATATAGCCCGTGATGATCGACAGCACGAACGCCGCGGCGATGCCGACGAGGACGCCGAGCTCCGGGGGCAGCGCCCACACCTTCAGCGCATGCGCACTGCAATAGCCTGCCGTGCCCATGAACATCGCATGGCCGAACGACAGCAAGCCGCCATAGCCGATCAAAAGGTTGAAGGCGCAGGCAAGCAGCGCGAAGCACAGCGCCTGCATCACGAAGAAGGGGTAGATGCCGCTGAATGGCACGGCCGCGAGCAGCACCGCCATCACCACGAACAAGATCATCTCGTCACGCATCGCGCGCGGGGTGACCGGCAGCGTATCGTCCGTCAAGGCTGTCATATCAGGCTGCCCTTCCCGTCAATCCCGTTGGCTTCACCAGGAGCACAAGCACCATCAGCACGAACACGACGGTGTTGGAGGCCTCGGGGTAGAAATATTTGGTCAGGCCCTCGATCACACCGAGCGCAAAGCCGGTGATGATGGAGCCCATGATCGATCCCATGCCGCCGATCACCACCACCGCGAACACCACGATGATGAGGTCGGCGCCCATCAGCGGCCGCACCTGGTTGATCGGCGCCGACAGCACGCCCGCGAGCGCGGCAAGACCGACGCCGAGGCCGTAGGTGAGCGTGATCATGCGCGGCACGTTGATGCCGAAGGCGCGCACCAGCGTCGGATTTTCAGTGGCGGCGCGCAGGTAGGCGCCAAGCCGCGTCTTCTCGATCAGGAACCAGGTGGCCAGACACACCACCAGCGAGAAGATGACGACCCAGCCGCGATAGATCGGCAGGAACATGAAGCCCAGATTCACGCCGCCCTTGAGCTGGTCCGGAATGGAATAAGGCAAGCCGGACGAGCCGAAATAGTTCTGGAACACGCCCTGCACGATCAGCGCGATGCCGAAGGTGAGCAGCAGGCCGTAGAGGTGATCGAGCCCGGTCAACCATTGCAGCATGGTCCGTTCCAGGATCATGCCGAAGATGCCGACGATGACAGGCGCCAGCAGCAGCGCCCACCAGTAACTGATGCCGCCGATGTTCAGGAGGAAATAGGCGACGAAGGCGCCCATCATGTAGAGCGCGCCATGGGCGAAATTGATGATGTTGAGCATGCCGAAGATCACGGCGAGCCCGAGACTGAGCAGCGCGTAGAACGAGCCGTTGATCAGTCCCACCAGTAGCTGTGCGTAGAGAGCCTGCATCGATCCAGCACCCAGTCCCTTCGGCGTTTCCCAAAGTAGCGCCCGTCGGCACGCAGCCGGCGGGCTGTTGGTCTCATTTCTTGAGCAGCGCGCACTTGCTCTCGGAGAGCGGCGTGAACGCCTGATCGCCCGGCACGGTGCCGACGAGCTTGTAGAAGTCCCACGGTCCCTTGGACTCGGAGGGCTTCTTCACCTCGAACAGATAGGCGTTGTGGATGGTGCGGCCGTTCGGCTGGATCTCGCCCTTGCCGAACAGATCGTCTTCGGTCGGCATCGACTTCATCTTGTCGACGACCTTGACGCCGTCATGCGGATTGCCGCCGAGCGCTTCCAGCGCCTTCAGATAGTGGCGCACGCCTGCATAGACACCCGCCTGCACCATGGTCGGCATCGCGCCGTTCTTCATCTTCTCCGAGAACCGCTTGGAGAAGGCCCGGGTCTGATCGTTCATGTCCCAGTAGAACGTCTCGGTGAAGTTGAGGCCCTGCGCGGTCTCCAGCCCGATCGCCTTGACGTCGGTGAGGAACAGCAGCAGCGCGGCGAGCTTCTGGCCCCCCTTGCCGATACCGAACTCGGCAGCCTGCTTGATCGTGTTGGTGGTGTCACCACCGGCATTGGCAAGGCCGATGATCTTGGCCTTGGAGGCCTGCGCCTGGAGCAGGAACGAGGAGAAGTCCGGCGTGTTGAGCGGATGCTTGACCCCGCCGACCACCTTGCCGCCATTGGCGGTGACGACCGCAGTGGTATCGCGCTCCAGCGCCGCACCGAAGGCGTAGTCTGCTGTCAGGAAGAACCAGGTGTCGCCGCCGGCCTTCACCAGCGCCTGACCCGTGGTGTGAGCCAGCATGTAGGTGTCGTAGGTCCAGTGCACGGTGTTCGGCGAGCACTGCGCGTTGGTGAGGTCCGAGGTCGCCGCACCGGAATTGATGTAGACGCCGTTCTTTTCCTTGACGACATTGTTGACCGCGAGTGCCACGCCGGAGTTCGGCACGTCCACGATGATGTCGACCTTGTCGACGTCGAACCATTGCCGCGCGATCGCGGTGCCGATGTCAGGCTTGTTCTGGTGGTCACCCGAGATGATGTCGATCTTCCAACCCTTCGCGGCGAGGCCCGAATCTTCAACCGCCATCTGCGCCGCAAGCGTCGAGCCGGGCCCACCGAGGTCGGCATAGAGACCGGACTGATCGGACAATGCGCCGATCTTGACGGCTTTGTCCTGTGCGAAGGCGGCGCCAGCTGTGGTCACGGCCAATGCCGTGCCGAGCAACAACGATGCAATCGACTTTGTCATGCTACTTCCCTCGTAAATCCTCTCGTGACCGTTCGACCGTTGGCCGTACTAGACGCCGAGATAGGTGTGGAGCTTGTCCATGTTGGCGGCAAGCTCCGCATTGGAAAATCCGTCAATGATCTTGCCGTGCTCGACCACGTAATAGCGATCGGCGACGGTGGAGGCGAAGCGGAAGTTCTGCTCGACCAGAAGGATCGTGAAGCCCTCCTTCTTGAGCCGCGCAATGGTGTGACCGATCTGCTGGATGATGACGGGTGCCAGACCTTCGGTCGGCTCGTCCAGCATCAGAAAGCTTGCGCCGGTGCGCAGGATGCGCGCGATCGCGAGCATCTGCTGCTCGCCGCCGGACAGCTTGGTGCCCTGGCTGCTCAGCCGTTCCTTCAGGTTCGGAAACAGGTCGAAGATCTGCTCGAGCGGCAATCCGCCTGCGCGCACCACCGGTGGCAGCAGCAGGTTCTCCTTCACGTCGAGGCTGGAGAAAATTCCCCGCTCCTCCGGACAGAACGCGATACCCATGCGCGCGATCTTGTCGGAGGTCGTGCGGATGATCTCCTGGTTGTTGAACTTGACCGAACCGGTACGCTTGCCGATGATTCCCATGATCGACTTCAACGTGGTCGTCTTGCCGGCGCCGTTGCGCCCCAACAGCGTAACGACCTCGCCCGCATTCACGTCGAAATTGATCCCGTGCAGGATGTGGGACTCGCCGTACCAGGCCTCCAAGTTGCGAACCTGGAGGATATTGCCGCCGGATGCAGCCGTCACCGGGGCCTCAGCCATTGCAGTCTCAGGCATGACCGGCTCCCAGATAAGCTTCCTTGACGCGCTCGTCCTTGGTGAGCTCGGAATAATGCCCCTGCGCGAGCACCTGCCCGCGCGTCAGCACGGTGATGATGTCGGAGAGATTGGCGACGACGCTCAAATTATGCTCGACCATCAGGATGGTGTATTTCGCCGAGATCCGCTTGATCAGCGCCGCGATCTTGTCGATGTCCTCGTGACCCATGCCGGCCATCGGTTCGTCCAGAAGCATCATTTCCGGATCGAGCGCGAGCGTGGTTGCGATCTCGAGCGCGCGCTTGCGCCCATAGGCCATCTCGACCGCTGGCGTGTTGGCGAACTCGCTGAGACCCACATCGTTCAATAGCTCGCGCGCCCGGTCGTTGAACTGATTCAGCACCGACTTGGAGCGCCAGAAATCAAAGGAGCTGCCGTGCTGGCGCTGGAGCGCGACACGGACATTCTCCAGCGCTGTCATATGCGGAAATACCGCCGAGATCTGGAACGAACGCACCAGCCCCAGGCGTGCCACGTCTGCGGGCGCCATCGCGGTGATGTCCTGTCCCTTGTACAGGATTTTTCCGGCAGACGGTTTGAGGAACTTGGTCAGAAGATTGAAGCACGTCGTCTTGCCGGCACCGTTCGGGCCGATCAACGCGTGGATACTCCCACGGCGAACCTTGAGCGCAACGTCGCGGACGGCGAAGAAGCCCGCGAACTCCTTGGTCAAGCCTTCCGTTTCGAGAATGAACTCATCGGCCAAACAGATTTCCCCCTGCCCGCGCAATACGCGTAGCTATCCTTGTTAATTCGGCTTTCCGGAGGCCTTGGAGCCTGTTCCGGAACACCGCCTCCGGGCGCGGAATATGCCGGAGGTGACGGGGGTTAGGCAAGGCGGAAAGCTGAGCAGGTCAGGCCTTTGGCGGGGAGCCTCATGCTCCCTTAGTCGGAGGCCTCGTGATGTCGCCTGCCGGCTTCCCGGCTCACAAGACACCGGTCATCAAGTCGTCGTTAACGGTCTTTGCTTCCGTGCGCCAGCCTTCATCAAAAATTTTCCCGCGAGCGAGATTATCAGCGGGTTTCACTCGCCGGGACTATTGTTTTGGATTTTGCCAGCGCTGCTCCTTCCGTCGTCAAATCGATCAAGCAACGTGACCTGCTGAACACGTGGCTGCGACTTTACGCGCGTCATCAGGTTGCACCTGCGATCTGGGAATATCAGCCCGCGCGGCTCGAGGAAGAACTGTCCGATCTCATCTACTACACAGTGGACAATTCGACGCCGACGCCGCGCCTGACCATCCAGAGCGAAGGCACGCGGATCTCCCGCGCCTACGGCCATACCGGCAAGGGAATCCTGCTGGAGGACTATGTCGGGCCGCGAATGGCGCCTTTCGTGATGCCGATCTATCACGAATGCATCGCGCGTGGACTTCCGGTCTATAGCGTCGCCGATGTCGACGACATCTACGGCCGTGTCGTCGCTTATGAACGGCTGTTGCTGCCTTTCCTGACCGACGACAAGGTCAGCCACATCATCGCGTCGGTGAAGACCTTCTGCGAGGACGGCGGCTTCGAGATCAAGGATCTGCTGCGCGGAAATGACGCGCCGCCGCGGCCGAAACTGCGCACGGTGATCGACCGCGATCTGTTTCACCGCGCCCCCGGCCGCATCGCGGCCGCCGACGTCGTGGAATTCGCCGATCAGTCCGGTCCCGCCGTCAGCGCCGAGATCATCGAGCTGAATTAGCTCTTGCTTGCCTTTGCGCCGACTTCCTTGTCGTAGATATCAGGCTTGAACCCGACCAGGAGCTTGCCGCCGATCTCAAGCACCGGCCGCTTGATCATCGATGGTTGCGCTAGCATCAGCGCCAGCGCCTTCTTTTCCGTCAGGCCCTCCTTGTCGGCGTCGGGTAACTTCTTGAAGGTCGTACCGGCACGATTGAGCAGCGTTTCCCAGCCGAGCTTGTCGCTCCATTGCTTGAGCTTGTCCTTTTCGACGCCGGCCGCCTTATAATCGTGGAACTCGTAAGCGACGCCATGAGTGTCGAGCCAAGTGCGCGCCTTCTTCATGGTGTCGCAGTTCTTGATACCGTAGATGATGTTGGGCAAGACGGTCCTCGCGCATGCGTCGTGAGTGATCTCTAGGGCGTTTCACGTCCCGTGGCGTTGTACGCAACTCCTGATCACGCGACAATATTGCGAACGACGCCTTCGACCTCTTCCGAACGGACATACCAATGCACGTCACCCACGATCCCGCCGCATCCGCCTCGCCGACCATCGACTTCAATACGTTCCTCGCAGTCGATATCCGCGTCGGCACCATCGTCGACGCAAAGCCGTTTCCTGAAGCGCGCAAGCCGGCCTGGCGGCTGTGGATCGACTTCGGCCCGGCCATCGGCGTGCGCAAGAGCTCGGCACAGATCACCGAAAACCATCCGCTCGAGACACTGGTCGGACAGCAGGTCGCCGCCGTCGTCAATTTCCCGCCGCGCCAGATCGGACCTGTCGTCTCGGAGGTGCTGACGCTCGGCTTCCCCGATGCCGACGGCAAGGTCGTGCTGATGCAGCCGAGCAAGCCGGTGCCGAACGGCGGACGGCTGTTCTAGGCGGCAGCGCCTTCGCAGCCACCCATACTTCATCCTCCCTTCCAAGGCCCAGCCGTCCAGGCTTGACCAAGGTCCTTTCCGCGAATATTAATGACTGACTGATCGTTTTTTATATGGATCGGCTATAGCTGAGCTGGTCTTGGCATTTTTCTAAAACGATCGATCTGTCAGTTATTTATGGACCGGATGGATGCCCAAGATCAGCGACAAGAAGCGGGAAGACCGGCGTCAGCAGATCCTCGAAGCGGCGCTGGCCTGCTTCTCCGAAGACGGATTTCACCAGACCGGCATGGCCGCCATCGTCAAGCGGTCGGGCCTGAGCCACGGCGCGGTCTATCTCTACTTCCAGAGCAAGGACGATCTGATCGAGGCGCTCGCCGACGATCGGCATCGCCGCGAGGCTATCCTCAACTCGGTCGCACAAGGCTCCGGCGATCCGATCGAGGGACTGCACGCGCTGGCGCGCGTCTATGCGCAGTGGCTGACCGACCCGATGGGCGAAGCACGGCGCCGTGTCGGCATCCACGGCTGGGCCGAGGCGCTGCGCAACCGCCGCGTTCGTATCAGCGTCGTCGAGGGCATCGACATGCCGCGCGCGCTGATCGTGGCGCTGGTCGAGCGCGGGCAACACGACGGCCTGATCAGGCGCGACATCGGCGCCGATGCGATCGCGCGCATGCTGATCGCGATTTTCCAGGGCTTTGTGCTGCAAAAATGCTGGGGCGAAGATTTTGACGTCGCAGCCTGCATGGCGACGGTCACCACCGTGATTGACGGCTTTCGCCCGACCACGGCCGATATGAAGCGGCGAACCAGGACGTAAGCGATGTCCTGGATTCACGAGCTTCTCGCCGGCGGCGGTGTCGGCCTCGTCGCGGGGCTGGCATCGGGCTTCAGCGGCACCAGTCCGGGTGGCGGCCTCGTCATCTTCAGCGTGCTGCTGCTCGGCGCCGAACAGCACGTCGCTCAGGGCACGTCGCTGATCACGCAGATACCGCCGACGGGCCTCGCGGGCGCGCGCCGTTACTGGCAGAGCGGCAATCGCAGCCCGTTGCCATGGATCGTCTGGATCGGCATCGGATTTCTGATCGGCGGTATGGGCGGCGGCTATGCCGCAGCCGCCGTCTCCGACGCGGTGCTGCAATGGACCTATGTCGCCTATCTCGTCGCGCTGATCGCGCTGCTGATCCTGCGGAGCGACCGCAAGGACGGGGACGGCGCCGGTGATCGCGACAAGTTGCCCTGGCCTCCCCTGCTCCTCATCGGTGGGCTTGCCGGCTTCTCCTCCGGTTTCATGGGCATCGGTGGCGGCCTCGCGATCACAGTCGGCCTCGCCGCGGGCTTGCGCGTGCCACAGCATCAGGCGCAACTCGTCAGCCTGATCTTCTCGGTGATCCCGACCAACATTCCGGCAGCGTGGATCTATTGGAGCAAGGGGCTGATGGTCGGCTGGCCCGCCATCATCGGAATTGTTGCCGGCCTCTGGGTCGGGACCGATCTCGGCGCCCGCGCGGCCAACGGCGTCAACAAGACGGTGCTGCGCCGGAGCATGATCGCCCTCGTCGCTCTGATGGCGCTCTACATGACCTACAAGGCGCTGAGCTAGATTCAAGGTCGCTTCGGAATGTTCAAGCCGCGCTGCACGGCCGGGCGCGCCAGCCCACGCTCGAGCCAGGCACCGACCGACTTGAACTGGTTGAATGCGACCAGATCGCCAGCGCCGTAGAAGCCGATGAGGTTGCGAACCCAGCCGAGCATGGAAATGTCGGCGATGGTGTACTCGTCATCCATGAACCACTGCCGCCCGGACAGATGCGTCTCCATCACGCCGAGCAGGCGCTTGGACTCACCGACGTAACGCTCCAGCGGCCGCTTGTCCTCAAAGTCCTTGCCGGCGAATTTGTGGAAGAAGCCGACCTGGCCGAACATCGGCCCGATGCCGCCCATCTGGAAATGCAGCCACTGGAGGGTCTGATAGCGCCGCCCGGCATCCTGCGGCAGCAGCTTGCCGGTCTTCTCCGCGAGATATTGCAGGATCGCACCGGACTCGAACAGTGGCAACGGCTTGCCGCCTGGACCGTTGGGATCGAGGATCGCCGGGATCTTGCCGTTCGGATTGAGGGAGAGGAACTCCGGCGTTTTCTGATCGTCCTTGCCGAAATCGACGAGATGGACCTCGTACGGCAGCCCGATCTCCTCCAACATGATCGAGACCTTCACGCCGTTCGGCGTCGGCAGCGAATAAAGCTGAAGCAATTCGGGATTCTTCGCCGGCCAACGCGTGGTGATCGGAAAGACGGATAAATCAGGCATGGGGACCCCGGCTGCTTGCGTGAGATTCTGACTAATCTAGGCGAGCCGGGACATGGCGCAAGGCCGGGCCGTCGTTACACCGATCTCTGTCGAAGAATCTCGATCACAACGGCCGCAGCAGGTGCGTAGTGGCGTAGACCGCGTCGCGTTGGGCGCGCTGCTCGATGAAGAGCTGCCCGGTGACGAGCAATGCTCCGACGAAAACGAGCGCGAGCATGGCGGTCGCGAACTGACTGGCATCATTCATCGCACGAGCTTCTCTCAAACAGGTTCGCACGGGGAACGCAGACCGGTCATCGCCAGTTCCTGCGGGGTTCAAATAATTTGCCTGTTTTTCCCGAATGTATGACCCGCCGGCCGCATCAGTAATTGATCTCCATCCGCAAACCGCGCGGATCGATTTCATCGCCGCCGACGCGCTCCGTGCTGTCGCGTGCAGCGACCGCGCAGGCACAGGCATCGATGAGATCGTCGCGGCCGATGCCGGTGCCGTGGCGGTGCGTCAGCCATTTCGGCAAACGCGTGAAGCCGCGCTGCATCAGCAGTGCAATGCGCTGCTCGCGACCATCCGCCGATGTCTTCGTCGCAAGCCGGACGCACCCCGCAAGATTCCAGAAGATCAATTCCGGATGTGCCTCGCCGATCGTCGCTTGCCGCGCCGGCGTCATGATCTCGTCGACGTCCCTGATCTTGTCCCTGATATTCCAGAGCTGCGCGGAGATGCCCCTGCCCTTGCCTTCGCGCTCCCAGTAATGCCCGTTCGCCGCGGCCATGTCCGGAAATCTCCAGAGGTCGCGGCGAGCCCCGAGAAACACGGCGGGGCCGATGAGTTCGCGCGCATGCAAATCGCACGTACGATAGCCGCTCGGCTTCAGCCCGATCGGCATGTCGATCATCGCACGCGCATGCGGCATCGCAAGCAGACGCGTCAGGCCAGGTGCATAATCGAATCCATGTTGGCCGCGCTCGTCGATCCAGGCAGCAACCCAGCCGAACCGAAATCCATCGAGACCGAGATAGTTTGGCACGTCGCGCTTTCCCGTCTCGCGAGTTTCACATTCGCGTCGCTTGACATCCGCAAGTTGCGGGCGTATGTCCCGCGCCCTCACGAACACTTCCGTTCGTAAACGCATGAACCCAGTGATGAAGCACAGCTACGAAAGATTTGCGCGACTGTCGAATGGCCTCCGGCCAATCGATTGCGCATGCCTGGCTCATGGGAGCGATCTTGCCTGACCGCAAGATCGACAGTCCGCTTCTCACGGACCCTCCCGAGCCTGCCGCTCCGGAGGGTTTTTTGTTGCCCGCCGCGCGGCTCGTTCGAACATCCCGGCCATGGCCGGAACGAGAGACCCGGATCTCGGGGCTCGCGCAAACGATGCGCGTGCCCAAGCGCGCGGGGCCTGCCGGAGGGAACGAGGCGAAGAGCCGGAAACCGATGGCAGAGCGAACCCTGAGGGTTCGCAATTGGCGGCGCGTCGACAGCGCCGCGATAGAAATTTCGTAGTTCGGTTTGTCGCGACGATCGCGGCTCAACCGACGCTGGTGGTGAAGATGTCGGATACTTCCTCCGCGGTAAAGCGGGCTCGAACCCCGCCTTTGACACACGCACCGGGATGCGGCCTCGGAAAAGGTTCGCACGCGGCCCGGCGCAGGATCCGTCCGCAAGGACGGCGCCTGTGTTGTCGTCACTGAGAGCCGATATCGCCCGTTCCCCAGCGTACCCCTCAACAGCCGATGCGAAAGCATCGGTCTGGCGGTGGTGAAGATGTCTGTTACTTCGTGGTGAAGGCGCGAGAGCGCCGAGCAGGTTCGAACCCTGCGCGCCGAAAGGCGGATCGCCCGCAAGGGCAGCAACAGCGTCGCCCGTTCCCCGCCAACCCCATCACCGTCCGTGGTGAAGATCGCTGTTACTTCGACTGATAATCGAGAGGTCGCGGGTTCGAATCCCGCCCGGTGTACTGTGCACCGGTAGCTCAGAGGATAGAGCGCTACCCGGCACGCAGGGTAAGCTGCAAGCTGGGGTCTCAGCATCGCCCGTTCCCGGATCGTGTCTTTCTCATCCCCACCGCCGGTGGTGAAGAGCGCTGTTACTTCGTGATCGCAGCGGCAGTGCCTCGATCTTCTTCGGACATCGAGCCCGCTCTGCGAAGCTCCGAGAGGAGCAGTACAGCCTCGTTTGTTCCCCGGCACCGCTTTCATTCCCCATCAACCCAGAGGAGGCCGTCATGGTCGAGCTCAACAAGATCGTTCGCGCCTTCACGCGTGAGGGTGCGCGCGCCGTGCGCTTCACGCCCGAGATGGAGCTGAAGCGGGCGCTGATGAACTGCCTCCTGTGGGAGGACCAGTTCTACGAGGACGGCGTCTCCATCGCCGACCGCATCAAGGCCCTCGTGCCCAAGGTCGCTCCTGCCCGCGTGGCGCAGCTCGCGATCGAGGCGCGCGAGGTGATGAAGCTGCGGCACGCGCCTCTGCTCGTCATCCGCGAGATGGCGCGCAGCGAAAAGCATCGCGCGCTCGTCGCCGACACGCTTGCCCAGGTGATCCAGCGCCCCGACGAGATGACGGAGCTGCTCGCGATCTACTGGGCGGATGCGCTTGGGCCGATGCAGCAGCGCAAGCGTCAGCCGGTCTCCGCGCAGGTCAAGAAAGGCCTTGCCCGCGCGTTGACCAAGTTCGACGCCTACCAGCTCGCGAAGTACGACCGCGACGGCGCGGTGCGCATCCGGGACGTGCTGTTCCTGGTGCACGCCAAGCCGAAGGACGCCGAGCAGGAAAAGGTGTGGAAGCAGCTCGTCGATGGCGAGCTTGCCTCCCCCGACACCTGGGAGGTCTCGCTCTCGGCCGGCAAGAGCAAGCGCGAGACCTTCGAGCGGCTGATCGCCGAGAAGAAGCTCGGCGGACTGGCGCTGCTGCGTAACCTGCGGCTGATGCAGAATGCGGAGGTCCCGCGCGAGACCATCGCAGGCGCGATCGAGGCGATGCGGACGGATCGTATCCTTCCCTATCGCTTCATCACAGCGGCGCGCTACGCGCCGGACTTCGAGCCTGAGCTCGAGACTGCGATGCTCAAGTCGGTCAAGGACCATGTGCGGCTTCCCGGCCCCATCCGGCTCCTGATCGACGTATCCGGCTCGATGTTCACGCCGCTCTCCGCACAGTCGGAAATGACGCGGGCGGAGGCGGCGTGCGGTCTTGCCATCCTGGCGCGCGAGATCTGCGACGAGGTCGAGATCTTCACCTTCTCCGACAAGGTGGTGAAGGTCCCTCCCCGCCGCGGCTTCGCGCTTCGGGACGCGATCATCAACTCGCAGGCCCATAGCGGGACCTGGCTTGGCAAGGCAGTGGCGGAGATCGACCGCAAGGGCGATCGACTGATCGTCTTCACCGACGAGCAGAGCCACGACCGCGTGAGCGAGCCAAAGGCGCACGGCACCATGGTGAACGTGGCCTCGTATCAGCACGGCGTCGGCCACGGCGCCTGGACCCGCGTCAACGGCTTCTCCGAGGCCGTGGTCGCGTGGATCGCGGCGTCGGAGATGGCATTGAATTGATCCCTCCACAACAACCGCCCCGGACGCAAGACATCGCGCCCGGGGCCACTGAAACCTCTGAAATGATCCGCCCGTCCCGGCTATGGTGCGGGCGGAATGCAAAGCAGGACACACGATCATGCGACGACCTGATCCCTACATGGAACGCGCCCGAGAGCTCTGCCTCGCTGCCGGCGTCGATCCGGACTCGCGCGTTGGCGAGGGACGCGGCCGGCCGGCCTGGTGTTTATACAAGGACGCGGCGCGCAAGGAGCATCTGGCCCGCGAGGCCGATGCGACCGCGGGCGCCATCGCCGCACTGCGCCCGCAGGATGCCCGCTTCCAGAATGCGCCGCTGAAGATTTTCGGCCCGCATGAAGATGCGACCATCGCCCAGATGCGCAATTGCATGGCGGTCGGCAACGTCGTGTCCGGCGTGATCTGCGCCGACGGCCATCTCGGTTACGCCCAGCCGGTCGGCGGGGTCATCGCCTACGAGAAGCAGATCAGCATCTCCGGCGTCGGCTTCGACATCGGTTGCGGCAATATGGCGGCCCGGCTCGACACGCGCTTCGACGACATCGCGGCGGTCGCTCCGACGATCATCCGCGACGTCGCCAAGGTGATCTCGTTCGGTGTCGGCCGCGCCAACGCAGAGCGGGCCGAGCACGCGCTATTCGACGACGGCGATGCCTGGCGCGAAAGCGACATGGAGGCCTACCGCCAGAAGGCGGTGGGCCAGCTCGGCACGGTCGGATCGGGCAACCACTATGTCGACCTCATGCGCGACGAAGAGGGCTTCGTCTGGATCGGTGTCCACTTCGGAAGCCGCGGCCTCGGGCATACGTCCGCGACGCGCTACCTCAAGGCCGCCGGCGGCAAGGACGGCATGAACGTCCCGCCCGCCGTGGTCGACGAGGATTCCGAGCTCGGCCGTCGCTACATTGCGGCGATGCAGCTCGCCGGGCGTTATGCCTATGCGGGCCGCGAGTGGGTCGTCGAACGCGTCCGCCAGATCATCGGCGGCAGCGTGACCGAGAGCGTGCACAACCACCACAACTATGCCTGGCGTGAGACCCACGACGGCAAGGATCTGTGGGTGGTGCGCAAGGGGGCGACACCGGCGTTTCCCGGCCAGAAAGGATTTGTCGGCGGCTCGATGGGCGACGACGCCGTCATCCTCGAAGGCATCGACAGTCCGGAAGCCAAGGCTTCGCTTTACTCGACCGTGCACGGCGCCGGCCGCATGTTCGGGCGAAAGGAAGCGAAGCGCCGCTTCTCGCGCGCCGAGATGGACCGCTGGCTCAACGAACGCGGCGTCACCTTGATCGGTGCCGATCTCGACGAGAGCCCGATGGCCTATCGTCGCCTGCCCGACGTGCTCGCGCAGCACGCCGGCACCGTGCGGGTGCTGCACACGCTGCGGCCGTTCGCCGTCGCCATGGCCGGCGAAGGCGAATTTGATCCGTGGAAGGACTAACGCAAATCGTGGGTGGGAGGCATGGCCTCCCACCCACAACATCTAGTTTTCTCCCTCGCCGCGATGTCCGTCAAACAGCCGCTGCGCCAGCAGCGCATGGCCAAGGGTGCCGCCGGCGCGCACAGCGGCTGCGATCAACGCGGCCTCCGCGACTTCTTCGCGCGTGGCGCCTGCCTTCGCCGCCTGCGCCGTATGCACGTCGAGACAATAGGCGCATTGCGTCGTCAGCGCGACCGCGAGCGAGATCAGCTCGCGATATTTGGGCGGGATCAATCCGTCCTTGCGCTCGACCGCATGGTTGAACGCGAGGAACGCGTTGGCCTCGACCGGCGCCAGCGCGACGAAAGCGGGAATCGATTTCAAGTCGTCAGAACTCTGATAGTCGGTCATGGCTTATCTCGTCAGGTATTCGCGCATCAAGGCACGGGCGCGATGCAGCCGAGCTTTCACTGTCTGACGCGTCGCACCGAGGGCTTCGGCGATTTCATCGATGGTCATTTCCCTGACGTCGCGCATCAGCGCGACATCGCGGTAATGCGGCGGCAGCGCTTCTAACGCCGCGGCAACATCGAGCCGCAGTTCAGCCTCGGGCCGCGCGAGCAATGCGACCTCCGTCTCGCTGTCACCGACAGGCACGGCCAAGCCCGCTTTGCGTGCGAGCCGCAGGCATTCGCGGCGAACGACGCTGAACAACCAGGCAGACAACGCGAGCAGCGAGCGGATCGTGCCGACATGCCGGAACAGGATCCACAGCGTCTCCTGCGCGGCATCTTCGGCATCCGCCGAACTGCGGCACGTCGCTCGTGCGTAGCGGCGGATGTCAGGCTGCGCCGTCTCGAGCAGGCGGGCAATCGCCTTGATGTCGCCGAGCCGCGCGGCCTCGAACAGGTTTTGCGAGATCGCCGCCGCACTCACGAGACGCCTCCCCGGTCGATACCCGCCATCGCGCACATCGGGCAATAGCCGACGAGGCCGGTCAGCGCGAAGCCAGCGCCGCCGAGCGCGACCAGCCAGGCCAACGCGCCGGTGAAATAGACAAAGGCGGCGACCGCGACCGCGATCCCGGCGGCAACCCGCACCGCCTGGTGCAGGCCGCCGATATTCTTCCTGTAGAACCCCATCGCATCCTCCCAAATGAGTTGAGGCGGATTGCCTCGACCACTAGGAGGGCGCGACGGCCGAAAAGGATTCGCGGGGATGCGCAATTTTTTGCGGTCAGGCTCCGACGGCCTGGTAGGCCAGGCGCTTGAACTCGAAGAAGAACGGATTCCAGAAACCGAGATGGCGCTGCGCCATCAGCACGCCAGCGGTATTGGCCTCAGGGCAGATCCACCAATGGGTGCCGGCGAGCCCGCCCCACTGGAATTCGCCGGTGGAATTCGGCGGATCGAACGGCGTCGGCGCGAAGGTCAATGCGCCGCCGAGGCCAAAGCCCTTGCCAGGCATCGGCCCGAGATTGGCAAAGCGGATGGTCTGACCTGCCGGCAGCTGATTGGTCAACATCTGCTGCAGCGTCTCCGGCTTCAGCAGCGCATCCGGCCCGGGGAGCAGCGCCTTCACCAGGGCCAGCATATCAGGCAGGGTCGAGACCAGCCCGCCGCCACCCGACAGGCGCGGGAACGGGTGTCGATAGGCCTGCGGAAAAGGCAGATCGTCGGCGCGCGTGAGACCGGGCTTCATCGGATCGAGCACGTCGGCACCGGTGTAATGTGCGACCAGCCTGCCCTGCTTCGCTTCGGGCACGAAGAAACCCGTATCGGTCATGCCGAGCGGATCGAAGATACGCGCCTTGAAGACGACATCCAGCGGCTTGCCCGCGACGACTTCGACCACGCGGCCGAGCACGTCGGTCGCCACTGAGTATTCCCAGCTCGTACCGGGATGATAGGACAGCGGCAGATCGGCGAGCTTGTCGATCATGTCGGTCAGCGGCGTCAGCGGATTGAGCACGCGCGCGTCGTTGTAGCCTTTGAACAGCACCGTGCCGGGATCGAAGATGCCGTAGCTGAGACCGGACGTATGGGTCAGCAGATGCCGGATCGTGATCGAGCTTTTTGCCGGCTCGACATCGGCAAGGCTCGATGCGCCCTGCTTGAGCACTTTGCGATTGCCGAGCTGCGGCAGGAATTTCTCGATGGGGTCATCGAGTCCGATGCGGCCTTCCTCGACCAGCAGCATGATCGCGGAGGTGACGAATATCTTGGTGTTGGAGAATGCGCGGAAAATATGGTCGGGCCGGAGCACGGTCTTCGCCTCGCGATCGGCGAAGCCGACGCATTGCTGATCGACCACCTCGCGCCCGCGCAGCACCGCCCAGGACACGCCAGGAATGATCTCCTGATCGACGTAGCGCTGCATCGCCGTCCGCGCGGCGGAAAAATCTGGCGTCCTGGCGTCCATAAATCGGTTCCTCCCCGAGATGATTGCGATGGATATAGCAACAAATCAGCCGCGGGGAAGCCCGTTCGCGGAGCAGATTGAGCAGCCGAACTCGCTGCTCGTCGACGACGCGAGCCGATGCGCCCGCTCCGGCGTACGTGCCGGGCTCTCACCCCTGCTTCATGAATGCCGTCACGTGCAGCCGGCGACGGATGCGCATGCCCTGTCGCTCGTACAACGCGATGGCGGATGCGTTGTTCGAAAACACGTGCAGGAACGGAATTTCGCCGCGCGCCTCGATCCGGCGCGCGACAGCTGCGAGGAGCGCCTGCGCGTAGCCACGCCCGCGATAATCGGGGTGGACGCAGACCGCCGTCATCTCGACGAACTTGCCCGGCTTCATCCGCTCGCCCGTCATCGCGACCAATTCGCCGCCAGCACGAATGCCGAGGAAGGTCCCGAGCTCGTGCGTCCGCGCGGCGAACGGCCCGGGCTTGGTCAGGGTGGTCAGCGCCGTCATCGCGGGCACGTCGGCCTTCCCGAGCGTGACGATCTCGGCATCGCGGAGCGGGCTGTCGGCGGGTGAGCCGATCATCTGGTCACCGCTCTCGGCCAGCACCACCTTGAAGCCGGCGGGAACGTCGACCGCCTCCGGCGTGAACAGCGCGACAACCTGCGAGGGCGCCATGAGATCGCCCAGCGCGGCGAAACTCTCAGCGGACATGTCGACCATGTCGGCGAACGGCGTCATGTCCACGGGATAGCGTAGCGCGCGTGGGCCGCCCTCGGCCAGATGTTTATGGCTCGTCGTCAGCGCGCTCCAGATCGGACGATCCAACAATGCTTCATCGCTGTCGGACACCGGTCTAGTCCTTGTCGAAGCTGACGATGACGGCAGCATTGGCGATGAGGATGGGATCGTTCGCCACTTCCGTGGCCGAGGGAATCTCCAGCCCGCCCTTGACCGCGGTGACGGTCACGGTGCCGTAAGGAAGCTCCTTGGCGACCGCATCCTTGTCGACGGCCTCAGGGTTGGGCACGCCGATGGTAACGTCGACGAACATGTCGTTCGCGGTCTTGCCGATCATCCGGAAGAAGCCGAGACTCGAATGCCTGATGGCATCAGACACCGCGCGTTTCGCCGCCTTGGTGGCGTCCCTGCCGTGAACGTCGACGCCCATGCCCATCTCGGTAACACAACGAACGCGAGTCATGCTCATTCCTGTCGGTGCTGGAGTTCAGAGGGGCTGACCTTCCGCGATCCGCGCCTCCGGCACAAGCGCCTTTTCGCGCAGGAAATATGCGTTGCGGTCCTCCTCCTGCGCGTTCACGACCGCGCGAATTCGCAGCAAATCCTTGCGAGCGATGAGGCCAACCACGCGATGGCTGACGCGATCGACCACCGGCAGCCGCCCGAGATCGGAGGCAACCATGAGATCGGCGACCCGCCCCAGCACATCATCGGGATGCGCCACCACGCTCGAGCTGTCCGACGCGACGTCATCGAGCGTTGCCGCCTGATGATCGCCCTCGGTGCGCCAGCGCAGGACGTCGGCACGGGTCACCATGCCGGTCAGCCGTCCATCGCCAGCGACGACGGGATAGGATTTGTGACGGCGCTGGTCGGAGGTGAAAAACGCCACCGCCGCGTCGATGGTCATGTCGACCGGCAGCGTGTCGACATTAGTCACCATGACGTCGGCCGTACGCATCAGCTCGAACGGATCAATGGCGTATTCGCGGGTGATGTGCTGGCCGCGGCGCGCGATCTTCTCGGTCAGGATCGAGCGCTTGAGCAACAGCACGGTGACGGCATGCGCGGCGCCGGTCGCCGCCAGCAGCGGCAGCAGCATGTCGATATTGCCGGTCAGCTCGATCGCGAACATCACGCCTGTCAGCGGTGAGCGCATCGTGCCGCCCATCATCGCGGCCATGCCGACCAGCGCCCAGAACGACGCGCCGCCGGGCAGCACCAAGCCCTCCATCCAGCCGGCGGTGCCGCCGAGGATCAGCAGCGGCGCCAGCACGCCGCCCGACGTGCCCGAGCTCAGCGCGACCACCCAGATCACTGACTTCACCAGCAACAGCCGGATCGCTTCGTCGCGCACCATGTGGCCGGACAACAGATCGGCAATGACATCGTAGCCGACGCCGAGCGCACGCGGATCGATCAGCCCGCCAAGGCCGACGACAAGGCCGCCAAGCATCGGCCACCACATCCAGTGCACAGGCAGATGATCGAACAAATCCTCGATCGCGTAGAGCAGCCGCGTCATCAGCCCCGATTGCAGGCCGGCAACAATGCCGACGCCGATCGCAGCCACGAGGCCCCACCAAGGCAGGTCCGGCCGCTCCGCGAACGGAAACAGCGGTCCGGTCCCGAACAGCAGCGGACGCCACGCAGCCGAGATCACCGCCCCCGTCACCACGGGCAGGAAGCTGCGCGGCTTCCATTCGAACAGCAGCAATTCGACCGCGAGCAGCACCGCGGCGATCGGCGTGCCGAAGATGGCCGTCATGCCGGCGGCAGCGCCTGCAACCAGCAGCGTCTTGCGCTCGGCCGCGGTGAGATGGAAGCACTGGGCGAAGATCGATCCGATCGCGCCGCCCGTCATGATGATCGGTCCCTCGGCGCCGAACGGGCCGCCGCTTCCGATCGACACCGCCGATGACAGCGGCTTCAGGATCGCGACCTTCGGCTGCATCCGGCTGCCGCCGATCAGGATCGCCTCAATCGCCTCGGGTATGCCGTGGCCCCGGATCTTCTCCGAGCCGAACCGCGCCATGAGCCCGATCACCAGCCCGCCCAGCGCCGGCGCGAGCACCATCCAGATCCCTGGATGGGCGTTCGCCAGCGAGACGTTCGCGGTGCTCAGGTGACCGAACCAGACCAGATTGGTCACCAGCGCGATCAGCTTCAGCAGCACCCAGGCGGCCCCGGCACTGATGCTGCCGACCAGCAGCGCCATGCCGATCAGGACCAGAACACGGCGGTCGGCGGTAAAATCTCCGGGCTTGCCGCGAGGACGCGGGAGGCCGCCGGCGATGTCGGGGGTCTGGCGCATGAATGTCTCTTGTCGGGAGGATTCTTCGCGCCTGAAATATATCGTAGAACGATATATATCAAGGAATGGCTGGTATGATCCTCCCGGGCAATTTCCGCAGAGTTGCTGCTATCTCTGCCGCGCCCGCAGCTCGTCGACCAGCACCCGCACGTTCTCCGAATAGTCGATCGGGATCGCGACCAGGTGCACGCCCCCCTCCTTGAAGGCGGCATCCAGCGTCGGACCGAAGCTGTCGATGCTTTCGATACGATGGCCTTTGGCGCCATAGGCCCTGGCGTAAAGCGCAAAGTCGGGATTGCCGAAGGTCATGCCGTAGTCGGCGAAATGATCGACCGCCTGCTTCCAGCGGATCATGCCGTAGGCGTTGTCCTCCAGCACCAACACGACCAGGTTGAGCTTGAGGCGGACCGCGGTCTCCATCTCCTGGCTGTTCATCATGAAGCCGCCGTCGCCGGCCACTGCGAGCACGCGGCGATCGGGATAGAGCATCGCGGCCATCATCGCCGACGGCAGGCCGGCGCCCATCGTCGCCAGTGCGTTGTCGAGCAGCAGCGTGTTGGCGACACGGGTGCGATAGTTGCGCGCGAACCAGATCTTGTACATGCCGTTGTCGAGCGCGACGATACCGTTCTCCGGGATGACCTGGCGGATGTCGTGCACGATGCGCTGCGGCGTCGGCGGCCAGCGCGCTTCAGTGGCGCGGTCGGCGATGTGATTGAGGATCCCTTCGCGTAGCGGCAACAGCGCCGCCGCCTGCGGCAGCTTGCCTTCGAGCCGGTCGGCGAGCAGCTCCAGGCTCGGACCGACGTCGCCGACCACTTCGGCGTCGGGAAAATAGACCAGTTCGACGCTGGCCGAGGTGTAGCTGACGTGAATGACCTTCGGCCCTGATGGCCCCATGATGAAGGGCGGCTTCTCGATCGGATCGTGGCCGATCGCAATGATAAGATCGGCGGCATCGATGGCATCGTGGACATAGTCGCGCTCGGACAGCGCCGCGGTGCCCATGTAGAGATTGGTGCCGCCGGGCACGGTGCCCTTGCCCATCTGGGTGGTGAAGAACGGAATGCCGGTCCGCCGCACGAAGCTCGCAATGCCGTGGGTCGACCGCGGCCGGCTGGTCGCGGCGCCCATCATCACCAGCGGACGCTTTGCGGCCAGAATCATCTCGGCGGCACGGTCGAGCGCGGCGCGATGCGCGACCGGGATCTCGATCGGATGGACCGGGATCACGGGAACGGCCTCGACCTCGTCGCCTGCGATGTCCTCGGGCAATTCGAGATGCACCGGTCCCGGCCGCTCCTCCATCGCCACGCGGAAGGCATCGCGCACCACTGTTGGAATCGACGAGGCGCTGACGATCTGTCGCGACAGCTTTGTCAGCGGCTTCATGGTCGCGACCACGTCCACGATCTGGAAGCGCGCCTGCCGGCTGCTCATGATCGGCTTCTGGCCGGTGATCAGGATCATCGGCATTCCGCCGAGATTCGCATAGGCCGCACCGGTGGAGAGATTCAGAGCGCCAGGGCCGAGCGTGGAGAGGCAGACGCCAGGCTTGCCGGTCAATCGCCCATGGGTCGCGGCCATGAAGGCGGCGGCCTGCTCATGGCGGGTCAGCACCAGCTCGATTTTCGAGGTGCGCAGCGATTCGACGAGGTCGAGATTTTCCTCGCCAGGCACGCCAAAAATGCGGTCGACCCCTTCGTTCTCCAGCGCCGCGACGAACAGGTCCGATCCCTTAACTTTGCGTTCCTGCCCACTCATGTCGCCTCCGCTTGCTGCTGGCTCCGTGTTCCCGAAGCCATCTCATGGTAGCCAACTGAGCCGCGGGCACAATTCACAAAGCGGCGCATCACTCCATCAACAACCGATGGAGTGTGAGCAACCGCGCTGCGCTCTTTCAATTCGCCCGACCACGCAGAGACACATTTGCGTCCTCGCGGCGTGCTTTAGCCCGTCAGGCAACGCAAGGGCTTGTGCCTCACTTCACCTTCAATGACAGTTCCGTGCCGCCCTTGAGCGGCAGCGTCATCGACACAAAGCCGTTTTTGGGATCGCGGATGAAGGCGAGAAAGTCGGGCTCGGCATTGTCATTCATGATATAGCCGCCGACGAGCAGCTGCGGCGCAACGATCTCGATCACTTCGCGGGCGAGCGAGGGGCCACCCTCGCCCGGCCAGCCGTCAATCAGCACGAAGTCCACGGGGCCGCCGAGATCGCGCAGCGTCTTGCGGGCGTCGCCGTCGCGGATCTCGGCATAGTCGGCCAATCCCGCTTCCGCGAGATTGCGCTTGGCGGCTTCGACCTTGGCCGGCACGATCTCCGAGCCGATCACCGTGCCGCCGCCATTATCGCGGAGCGCGGCGGCAAAATAGAGCGTGGACATCCCGACCGAGGTCGCGAACTCGACGACGCGGGTGGCGCGCAAACCGCGGCACAACAAATAGATCAGCTCGCCCTGCTCGGGATGAATCGAAAAGCCCTGCTCGGCATAGGCGTGAGGATCGCGGCTGCCGGAGCCGCCGCGCGGGCCGCCACCGGAGGGCCGCTGCCGCGCGCCTTGCAGGCGCGCGATCACGGCGTTGACGCGCGGATCTTGAATCGGGCTGTGCGGCCGATCATTCATATCTGGCGTCCCTCACTTGCCGAGGATTTCAGCCGCCGCGCGCTCCAGGATGCCGGCGATGCGACGCGCCTCGGCGGAATCGCTGCCGTGCTTGCTGCGCAGCGCGCGCTTGAGGTTGTGGCGGGCGCGATGCAATTCGTCAGAGGCATCCGCATCGAGATCGCTGACGCCGGCAAAAGCCTCGCGCACCTCGTCCATGCGCCGTCCGATCCGCGACAGCGCTTGCAGGATCGCATCAGCGGTGCCGCGCTGCTCGGCAAGAAACGCTTCGCCCTGCGGCGTGATGCTGTAGAGCTTGCGGCCGCCATCCTGCGCGACGCTCGCGTGACCGACCTCTTCGAGATAGGTCAGCGCTGGATAGATCACGCCGGGGCTCGGCGTATAAAATCCCTCCGACCGCTCCTCGATGATCTTGATCAGCTCGTAACCATGCGCCGGCCTGTCGGCGAGCAGGGCCAGGATCACGAGCTGGAGGTCCTGCGAGGACAGCCGGCGTGCGCCCGGGAAATCGTTGCCGCCGCGTCCGAAAAAGCCATGGCCGCCGCGGCCGAAGCGATGCCGCCCGCCGTGCCGGCCCATGGCGAAATGGGCGAGGTGCCCGAAATGGAAGTCTCTGTGGTCTCGGTGTTTGCCGAACATATCGTACGTCTCCTTCTCAAAACATATCTTACGATATAGTTTGCGATAGCCGGGGCGCAAATCACCGATCCGTGATCATGCGCCAGCGGGAGCAGCGACCGACGGCCGCTACTCGGCTGCCTCGCTGTGGGACCCGCCCTGCTCGACCTCGAGCTGAAGAATGTCATTGAAGCGGTTGAAGGCACCGCACAGCGCGATGCGCCAGGTCAGCTCGACGATCTGCGCTTCGGAGAAATGGGTGCGCAGGCGAGCAAAGATCTCGTCGCGCGTCCGGTTCCAGGTGTTGGTCACAGCAATGGAGTATTCAACGACGAGCTTGTCGAGCTCATCGAGCTCGGGGTGATCCTTGTAATCGAGGAGCTGCGCGGCACCCTCCGCTGACACTCCCTGCACCGCAAGTTTCGGCGCGTGATGGGAGACGCAATAGTCGCATTTGTTGAGCAGTGACACCGTGACCAGCGCCAGCTCAAGATGGCGCTTCGAGATCATGCCGTCGCTGGCGAGATCGACCAGCAGCGACCACATGTGCTTGAAGATCGAGGTGCGATGCGCCATCGCACCGGCCTGGTTCTCGAACGCACCATAGGTCGTCATCTTGTCCCACAGCGGCCGCAATGCTTCCGGCAGATCGTTTCGGGTCTTGATCGACACGCGCGACATGGCATCCCATCCTCGGTTGGAACACACATGCTGCCACAAAGGTGCGCCGGTGTCCGCTAGTGCAATCGCATGACTCCCAAGAGCTTCGAAACACGCTGCCTGCGCCTGCCCGCCGCCACCAAGGTGGTGCAGTGGGAAGGCACCTCCGTGTTCAAGGTCGGCGGCAAGATGTTCGCGCTGAGCGGCGGTTATACGGCCGAGACCGGCGGCTACATGTTCAAGGTCTCGAACATGGCTTATGCCATGCTGATCGAGCACGGCCTGGCGCGGCCTGCGCCCTATCTCGCGCGGGCCAAATGGGTGCAGCTCGTCAGCAACAACGCGCTGCCCGATGCCCAGCTCACGGCCTATCTGGCGCAGGCCCACGGGCTGATCGTGGCGAAGCTGACAATCAAAAAGCGCAATGAGCTTGGGCTTGCGTCGCCACACCCGCGTGACGATCTCCGCGTGCAGCGGATCGTCTGCGCGCGGCGACATTGAGCTTTCATCCTGCCCCGATATACTGCCGGTCCTGGATTCGAATTGGGAAGCCGGCGTGGCGATTGATCTGAAGGCGGTCGAGCAACTCGCTACCGATCAATCCTCGCTCAAGGCGGCCGCCGGCCTTGCCAAGCCGGCGAAATGGTCTGGCGTCGGCGGCAGCCCGGATGGCGCGCTGATCTGGGGCGAATGCGCGGGCTCCGGCGCCAATCCCTACCGGGTGATGGCGGACCTGCGTGACCTCGGTAACAAGTGCACCTGCCCGTCGCGCAAATTTCCCTGCAAACATGTGCTCGGCCTGTTGTGGCTGAATGCGGAATCGATCGTGCCGTTCGCGCCCGCCGACACGCCGGCCTGGGTCAGCGACTGGCTCGGGCGCAGGCGCGGCACCTCAGCCGCAAAGCCGGCGAGCGCTGGCGCCCCAGCGGTCGACAAGGATCTGCGCGCCGCACGCGCCCTCGAGCCCGAAGCGCCCGAAGATCCGAAGGATGCCGCACGGCGCGAGGCGCAGGCGGCCAAGCGCAACGAAGACACCGAGCGCGCGATCCTCGATGCGCTGGATGCGCTGGAGCAATGGATCGGCGATCAGCTCCGCCTGGGATTGTCAGGCTTCATCGATGATGCCACGGCGCGATGCCGGCGCATCGCGGCGCGCCTGGTCGACGGCAAGGCCGCGGCGCTCGCCAGCCGGATCGACGAATTGCCCTCCCGCCTGCTCGCGCTCGCCGCCGGCGACCGGCCGCGCGGGGCGGTCGTTGAGCTTGGCAAGCTGGTACTGCTCGCGCGCGCCTTCCGGGCAACGCCACGTGACGCCGAGATCCGGCGCGCCGTTGCGACATCGGAGACACGCGAGACGGTGCTGGCCGATCCTCAGTCGCCGCGCGTGAACGGGCATTGGGAGGTTCTCGCCGAGCAGGTGCAGACGCGCCGCGACGGTCTGGTCTCGCAGACCACATGGCTGCTCAACCTTGCCGCGTCAGGCCCGCGCTTCGCCATGCTGCTCGACTTTTTCCCGGCAAGTGCCGGACGTCGCGGTTCGGTTTTCACCTCAGGCGAGCGCTTCCGGGGCGAGCTCGTCTTCTATCCGTCGCAGCAACCGCTCCGCGCCCTGCTCGTGCGGCGCGACGCCGCGGATGAGACGCTTGTGTCTGAATGGCCCGCGCCGGGTCACACGCTCTCCGATGCCTTGACGCGGCCGCTGCTGGCCGAGCCGTGGATGATCGAGCTTCCCCTGCTTCTCCCGCAGGGGCGGATCGCGCGAGACGATTCAGGAGCCGCCTGGTGGCGAGCGGCCGATGGCACGGCCACGCTGCCCGTCGCAGGCAGCGCTGAGGGCTTGCTAACCGGCACGGAGCTGACGCGCACCGCCGCGATCTGGTCGGGCAACCGACTCACGATCCTTGCCGCACAGTCTCCCTGGGGTCGGATTGACAGCCATGACTGAAACAGCGGGCGCGGAAGCGATCTTCGAGGCCATGGGGGCGGTCGTGACGCGCTGGACCATGGGTTCGACCGCAGCCGCTGCGGCTTCGTTCTGGCGAACTGAACTTGGCGACGATCCCGTCGAGGCCGAGTTGCGGCTGCTCGCTCTGTCCGGCCAATTCCTCGGCGCAACCGTGACGGCCGAGCCGGCGTCTGCGCTGCGCGTGCTGCCCGACATTCCCCCGCTTGCACTGCCGACCGTAGCAGAGGCGCTGCGACCGCTGGTGCGCCGGATCCTTGCGGCGAGCAAGGACGCAGCGTCCAGAACCGAGCTCGTCCACTTCCTCGCCGCACGCGGCTGGACGACCCATCCTGCCGACTGGATGCCTGATGCAAGCGACGAGGACGCGCCCGATGTCTACGCCGCGTGGCGCGACTGGAGCGCATTCACCGCTGCCGGCGCGACGACGCAGCGACAGGCGAACGACCAGATCACAGCAGAGAATTGGCAAGACTTCTGGCCCGCCGCGCGCAAGGCCGCGTTGATCGGCTTGAGGCGGCGCGATCCATCAGCGGCACGCGCGCTGCTTGAAGCAAAAGTCGGCAACGAAAATGCCGATGCGCGGCCGCGCCTGGTGTCCCTGCTTTCGGAGCGGTTGTCCGATGACGACGTTGCCTTTCTCGAAGGCCTCGTAGCGAACGATCGCGCGCCGAAGGTCAAGGCGCTTGCAACATCCATGCTCGCCCGACTCGGCCACGGTCCCGCCGCGGGCGAGGATATCGCGGAGCTTGCCGGCTTCTTCTCGGTGAAGACGAAGGGGCTGCTGCGCCGCTCCCGCGTGATCGACTTTCAAACGCCCAAAACGCCGGCACAATGGCAACGACGGAAAGCCCTGCTCGACGGCACCGACCTGACATCGTTCGCCGGCGCGCTCGGCCTTGCCCCGCAGGACTTGATCGCTGCCTGGGACTGGAAGGTGGACCCGGCGGCCGATGCCGGGCTGATCAAGTTGATTGTAGAGACCGGCACCGATGCGCAGCTTGTACAGGCAGCCGAGATCGTCAGCGAACATGATGCGACCGGCCTCATCGTGGCGCTTGCACCGCGTCTCGCCCCCACTGAGCGAGCCAAATTCGCCGTGGCTGGTTTGCGCACGCACGGTTTCCGCTTCGAGATAGCGCAGGTGATCGCCGGCGTTGCGGCGCGCCTCGACGATCCGCTCTCGGCGCTGGCTGGCGCAAAACTGCTGGCCGAGATCAGGCGCGACGACGCCAAGCCGTCGGACCATGCTGAGGAATTTCACGCGCTGGGCGTGCTCGCCTCGCAGGCGGCGGCGCAGCAGACCTTGCAGCGCCTGACGACTGCGGGCCTGCTGCAAGGCGACCCGCGCCTCGACATGCTGCGGCTCAACGCCGCGTTGGACGATCAAGGAGAGAAGCCATGAGCGAGAAACTGCGGTTACCCGCCGAGGACAGCTTTGCGAGCGAGCTGAAGGCGCTCGCCGCCGGCGAAGGGCATCGCCCGCCGGGCTGGGCGCTCTCGCCGCGCCAGGTCGTGACCTATCTGATGGGCGGCAAGGCGGCCGACGGCACCACGATCACACCCAAATATGTCGGCGACAAGCGGCTGATCGAGACCGCCGTTGCGACGCTTGCGACCGATCGTGCGCTGCTCTTGCTCGGCGTGCCCGGCACGGCCAAGTCGTGGGTCTCCGAGCATCTGGCCGCCGGCGTCACCGGCGATTCCACGCTCGTGATCCAGTGCACCGCAGGGACCGACGAGAACCAGATCCGCTACGGCTGGAACTATGCCCAGCTGCTTGCCCACGGACCGAGCCGAGAAGCGCTGGTGCCGACCCCGTTGATGCGCGCAATGGAGGGCGGCAAGCTCTGTCGCTTCGAGGAGCTGACGCGCATGGGCAGCGACGTGCAGGACACGCTGATCACTGTACTGTCCGAAAAGATGATGCCGATCCCGGAGCTCAACACCGCCGTCTATGCGCAGCGCGGCTTCAACATCATCGCGACCGCCAACAATCGCGACAAGGGCGTGAACGAGCTGTCATCCGCGCTCAAGCGCCGCTTCAACGTCGTCGTGCTGCCGCTGCCTGACAGCGCCGAAGAAGAAGTGTCGATCGTCGTCAAGCGCGTCGGCGAGATGGCGCAGAACCTCGATCTGCCCGCACCGAAGAACGTCGCCGACGAGGTGGCGCGGGTTGTCGCGATCTTCCGCGAGTTGCGCTCGGGCTCGACCGAGGACGGCAAGGTCGCGCTGAAATCTCCCTCCGGCGGCCTTTCGACCGCCGAGGCGATCGCGGTGATGGTCGGCGGCATCAGCCAGGCAACCTTCTTCAACGACGGCAAGCTGACGCCGGAGACGCTGGCAAGCAACATGATCGGCGCGGTGGTCAAGGATCCCGTGCAGGACACCGCGGTGTTCGGCGAATATCTCGAGACCGTGCTGAAGAAAAAGCGCGGCTTCGAAGGCTATTATGCCTCGCTGACCGATCTGATCTGACATCATGGCCGGCGACGTCCATCTCTTCGGCATCCGGCACCATGGGCCGGGATCAGCGCGGCGGCTGGTCGAAGCCCTCGACGCGCTCCAGCCCGTCGCGGTGCTGATCGAGGGCCCTGCGGATGCCTCCGACCTGCTGCCGATGCTCGCCTCCCCCGAAATGGTGACGCCGGTAGCGCTGCTCACTTACGCCGAAGACAATCCGGCCAACGCCAGCTTCTTTCCCTTCGCCGCCTATTCACCGGAATACCAAGCCGCCTGCTGGGCCGTGCGGCACGGCGCGGCCTTGCGCTTCATCGATCTGCCTGCCTCCGACAGGTTGGGAGCCTCAGCCGCGGACATCGCCGGGGAAATTGCCGCGCGATCGGAGGAGGATCCGGTCAGCCGTGATCCGATCGGGGCGCTCGCTACCGCTGCTGGCTATGACGACGGCGAGTCCTGGTGGTCCGACGTCATCGAGGAAAATCCAGCGACAGGTCCTGTGTTCGCGGCCGTGGCCGATGCGATGGCGGCGCTGCGCGCGGACGAAAAGGCGGTATCGACCCGGGAGGCCGCGCGCGAGGCGCATATGCGGATCGAGATCGCCAAGGCGGCGAAGGAGTGCGACGGTGCCGTCGCGGTCGTCTGCGGCGCCTGGCACGTGCCGGCGCTGGCCGAGCGTCGCAGCCTCGCGACCGACCGCGAATTGCTCAAGGGGCGGCCGAAGACGAAGATCAAGGCGACCTGGGCGCCGTGGACCGCGCCGCGCCTGTCGCGCGCGAGCGGCTATGGCGCAGGCGTGGTCGCGCCCGGCTGGTGCGCGCATCTCTGGGAGACGCACGACGGCGACCGCGTCGCCCTTTGGCTTGCCAAGGTAACGCGTGTGCTGCGCGATCGCGGTCATTTCGTCTCGACCGCCTCCGTGATCGAGGCGCAGCGTCTCGGCGTGGCGCTGGCGGCATTGCGCGAACGGCCCTCGCCCGGCTTCGAGGAGCTGCGCCAGGCGGCGATCGCGTGCCTGTGCAACGGCGAGCGCGCCATGTGGAACGACATCGCCGCCGAGCTCCTGGTCGGCGCGGGCGTCGGCTCGATTCCGTCGGCGACGCCGCTGGCGCCGCTGCTGGAAGATCTCCAAAGACAACAGAAGGCGACGAGGCTGAAACCGGAAGCGCTCGAACGGCCGCTGACACTCGATCTGCGCAGCGAAAGCGGGCTGATGCGCTCGACGCTGCTGCACCGGCTCAATGCGCTCGACGTGCCCTGGGGACGGTTGACGGACGCCGGCCGCAGCCGCGGGACGTTCCGCGAAAACTGGCAGCTGCGCTGGGAGCCGGAATTCGCGGTGCGGCTGGTCGAGAACCTGCTCTATGGCTCGACCATCATGGAAGCCGCTGCCGGCCGCCTGATCGAAGCCATGGGCAAGGAGAGCGAGCTCGGCGCGCTGGCGGGCCTCGTGCGCAACGCCATGATCGCGGATCTGCCTGGGGCCACCGAATCCGGCATCGCGGCGCTCGAAACCAAGGCAGCCCTCACCAGCGACGGCCAGTCGCTGCTCGACGCGCTGCCGCCGATGGCCGACATCCTGCGCTATGGCGAGGCGCGTGCCGGCACCGCCCAGCATCTCGCGGCCCTGATGCCGCGGATCGTGGTACAGGCGGCGCTTGCCCTGCCCTACGCCGCGCGCAATCTGGATGTTCCTGCCGCAGCCAAGCTGCGCGGCGCGATCCTCGCGGGCGATGCGGCGATCCAGCTGGCCCAGCTCGAGACCGACGTCGTGGCCGGATGGCGCGCGGCGCTGACGGCCTTGCTGCACGATGGCCAGGCCACCCGGCTGATCGCCGGCACTGCGGCACGGCTATTGTACGAGGCGGAGTTGCTGGCGGCCGATCACACCGCCGACCTGCTGGCGCGGATGCTGTCGCCGGGCACGCCAATTGCCGACGCAGCAGGTTTCTTCGAAGGTTTCTTCGAGGGCGCAGGCCAGCGGCTGATCCACGACGCGGCGCTGCGCGGCGCGGTCGACGGCTGGCTGCTGTCTCTCGATGACGACGCCTTCACTGCCAGCCTGCCGCTGTTTCGCCGCGTCTTCTCGGCACTGGACCGCAACGAGCGCAGGCGGCTGATGGACGCGTTGTTTGCTCGGAACAGCGGCGGCGCGAAAGGATATCGGCTGATCGCAGATGCCGCCGCGATCTGGCAGCAGCACGAGGCGCGCGTGATCGCGCTGCTGAACGCCGGAGCCCCCCGATGAGCGAGACCGACGAGCGCAATCGCCGATGGACGCTGGCCCTCGGCGTTGACGCAGAGGATGCCGAAAACACAAGCGCGCTCTCCGACAGCGACCGCCGCATGTCCGAAGCCTTGACGGCGCTCTACGGCAACGGCGACGACGCGCCGAAGAAGGGCCGCGGCGGTCTCGGCGGCTCGGCACCCCGTGTCGCGAAATGGCTTGGAGATATCAGGGAGTTCTTCCCGGCTCCTGTGGTCCAGGTGATCCAGAAGGACGCGTTCGAGCGCAAGGGGCTGCGCCAGATGCTGCTCGAGCCGGAATTCCTCGCAACCGTCGAAGCCGACGTGAACCTGATCGCCGACCTCGTCGCGCTGCGTGGTGTGATGCCCGAGAAGACCAAGGAGACCGCACGGATCGTCATCGCCAAGGTGGTGGCCGAGCTGATGGAACGGCTCGAGCGACGCACGGCGGACGCGGTCCGTGGTGCGCTGAATCGCTCGCTGCGAACCAATCGCCCGCGCTTTGCCGACATCGACTGGCCGCGCACCATCAAGGCCAATCTGCGCCATTACCAGGCAGAGTATCGCACCGTGGTGCCGGAACGGCTGATCGGCTTCCTGCGCCAGCAGCGTCGCATCGTCGATCTCGAGGAAGTCATTCTGTGCGTAGACCAGTCGGGGTCGATGGCAAGCTCCGTCGTCTATGCCTCGATCTTCGCGGCGGTGATGGCCTCGCTGCCTGTTGTCGCGACCAAGCTCGTCTGTTTCGACACTGCGATCGTCGACCTGACCGAAGACCTCGCCGATCCCGTCGAGGTCCTGTTCGGCGTTCAGCTCGGCGGCGGCACCGACATCAACAGCGCGGTCGCCTATTGCGAGGAGCGCATCGAGCGCCCGTCCAAGGCGCATCTGATCCTGATCACCGATCTCTATGAAGGCGGCAATGCGGATGCGCTGGTCGACCGGCTGGCCCGGCTCGCGACGCGCGGGATCAACGTGATCGTGCTGCTGGCGCTGACTGACACCGGCCGTCCGTCCTACGACCCCGTGCTTTCGGCAAGAGTTGCCAGTCTTGGCATCCCCGTCTTTGCCTGCACGCCGGATCAGTTTCCCGACCTGATGGCAACCGCGCTGAAGCGCGAGGATGTTGCGGATTGGGCGGCCGACCAGGATATCAAGCTGATCCGGTCCGAAGGGTGACCGGTTTGGGGTCCAGAACCGTCGCAGCGGCGCGGCCGCCACGAGATCATCCGCTCGCCATTGACTGAAGCAATTATCTGACTAAAGTCAGATAATGCTCGACCCCATCTCCCGCGTCCGCCGCTTCAACCGCGCCGTGACCTCCGCCGTCGGCGCGCTCGATACGTCCTTCCTCGGGCGCGGGCGGCCGCTCGGGGCGGCGCGTGTGCTCAACGCGATCGGACACGGGCGCTCCGAAATCGGCGAGATCCGCGATTATCTCGGCCTCGATTCCGGGTTGATGAGCCGGCTATTGCGCGGCCTGGAAGACGAAGGCCTGGTCGAGACGCACGCGCATGAGGAGGATGCGCGGCGCCGCGTGGTGAGCCTGACGCGCACAGGCAAGCGCGAGTTCGCAGCCTATGAGGACTTGTCGAACAGTCAGGCCGAAGGTTTTCTTGCCCGCAACTCGCAACGCGAGGCGCTGCTTGCGGCGATGGATTTAATCGCCTCCGCGCTGACACGCGACCGCATCGCGCTCACCGAATTGGACCCGCGCAGCGACGAGGCGCGCTATTGCCTGGCTGAGTACTACGCCGAGCTCGGACGCCGCTTCAAACAAGGCTTTGACGTTTCACTGTCACGCGATCCTGACGCCAAGGACATGCGCCGGCCGCGCGGCAGCTTCATCGTGGCGATGTCGGACACGCTGCCGATCGGCTGTGTCGGCCTGAAGGGCACCGATCACGGCTATGCCGAGATCAAGCGTCTGTGGGTTGCCCCTTCGGCGCGCGGATTGGGGCTGGGCAAGCGCCTGATGGACCGGACTGAACAGGCCGCGCGCTCGCTCGGCATCGCGCTGTTGAGGCTCGACACCAACAGCGCGCTGCCGGAGGCCGGTCAGCTCTATCGCACCACCGGCTGGCGCGAGATCCCGCGCTTCAACGACGACCCGTATCCGGACCTGTTCTTCGAAAAACAGATCCGGTCGTAGAGTTCGTCACGCCGCCACCGGCGCTGGAGCCGGCTCGGCTTGCGGCTTCGGGAACGGGCGGAACGTCATCGCCATCAGGAATGCGCCCAGGCCCATCGCCCAGGAGCCGATATAGAGCCAGGCGTAGCTGGAGAACGCATCGTAGATCATGCCGCCGGCGAGCGGGCCGGTCGCCATGCCGAGGCTGCCGGCCATCGCCGTGCCGCCGATCACGGTGCCCATCATCTTGAGCGGAAAGTTTTCACGGATGATCACGGCATAGAGCGGCATGGTGCCGGCATAGATGAAGCCGAACACCGTCGCGACCGCGTAGAAGGTCGTGAGCTGGTGAGCAAAGACATAAGCGAGCGCGCCGAAGGCTTGCGCGAACAGGCCCGAGACCAGCACGCGCTTGGCACCGAGGCGATCGCCCATCAGGCCGAAGGCGATGCGGCCGCCGAGGCCGGCAAGACCCTCGACACTGTAGATCGTCACCGCCGAGATCAGCGGGATGCCGCAGCTTACGGCGTAGCTGACCGTGTGGATGATCGGGCCGGAATGAGTGGCGCAGCAGAAGAAATTGGTGGCGAGCAGGATCAGGAATTGCGGGGAGCGCAACGCCTCGCCCACCGTCATGTCGGCCTGCGGGCCACCCGGGCCTGCTGCCTGACCTTGCGGATGCGCGAGCGCCGGCGGACGGCGCACCAGCAGCGCGACCGGGATCATGATGACGGCAACCACCAGCGATATGATCTGCATCGCGGTGCGCCAGTCATGATGCGACACCAGCCAGGCCGCGAGCGGCGCCATCGTCATCGGCGCCACGCCCATGCCGGCCGACACCAGCGAGACGGCGAGGCCGCGATGGGTGTCGAACCAACCGGTGACGGTCGCCATCATCGGTGCAAAGATCGCAGCGCAGGATGCGCCGACCAAGAGGCCGAACACGAACTGGAACGCGATCAGCGAGGTCGCGTGGCTGGCGGCGAACAGGCTGAGCGCCAGCACGGTCGACCCGGTCAGCACCACCGGCAGCGGCCCGAACCTGTCCGTCAGCGTGCCCCAGATCATGCTGCTGCAGGCCATCGCCAGGAAGCCGATGGTCATCGCGCTGGAGATGCCGGTCACCGACCAGCCGGTGTCCTTCGCGATCGGCTGCAGGAACACCGGCAGCGAAAACATGCCGCCAATGGCGACGCATCCGAGCAAGCCGCCGGCGGCGACGATCACCCAGCGATATCTGGAAGAGGTCATCTTGGTCTCCCGTCAGGTCTCTCTGGGTGGAAGACGAATGGAAATGGCAAAAGCAGACAGGCGATCCTACTTTATTTCGCAGACCGTCGCGACCGCGCACGGCCGGACGGAGCCCGAAATCCCGTCTGGTCGCGGCAAACGCGAAAACAACCCCATGCACAGTAGACGGCCGCAGCGGGAACACCGACTTTGATGCTGACAACTCCTGACTCCGGAACCTGCCGCGCCAAAGCCGCGATTTGACACGTCGGGCAAAACACCGGCATCATGGCATCATCCCGACAATTCGATTGCACCGCGCCTCTGGCGCCGAGACTTCATGGCCATTCGCCCGATCGTCCGCTATCCCGACCGCCGGCTCACTGTGCCCGCCCGCCCCGTCACCGCTTTCGACGATGGCTTGCGCGAGCTTGCAGCGGATTTGCTTGAAACGATGCGCGCCGCGCCCGGCATCGGCATCACGGCGCCCCATATCGGCGTGCCCCTGCGCGTCGTGGTGCTCGAGCTCGATGCCAAGGCGGGCCCGCAGACCTACGTCAATCCCGAGATCGCATGGGCCTCGCCCGAGATGATCATGCACAAGGAAGGCAGCGTTTCGATGCCCGGCGTCAATGACGAGGTGCAGCGCCACGCCCGCGTGCGGATCAATTATTGGGATCTCGACGGCATCTCGCAGACCGAGGAGTCCGAGACCTTGCGCGCTGTCTGCCACCAGCACGAGATTGATCAGCTTGACGGGATGTTCTGGCTCCAGCGGCTGTCACGGCTGAAGCGGGAGCGGCTGGTGAAGCGGTTTGAGAAGATGTCGCGCGACTGACGTGCCGTCCATCGAGCTTGTTTGAGCCGGCGCCGGCTGTTCGATGTGGAGAAACGTGTCTGGGCTGATATGATGGCAATCCGTCGACTTCTTCGCGGGAGAGTGACGAATGAATTTTTCCGGCCGCTGCGCCTGCGGCGCGGTTTGCTACACCATCGCTGCCGCACCGATCCGCGGCTTTCAATGCCAGTGCACGGACTGCCAGCGTGATACCGGAAGCGGCCACAGCTCGGTCCTGGTGTTCGCGCGCCAGGCGGTCTCCGTGACCGGCGAGGTGCGCGAGATCGCACGCGCCGCGGACAGCGGCGCCGTCAAGCGCAAAGGCTTTTGTCCGAACTGCGGTTCGCCCATCTACAACAAGCCGGAGGAGAAGCCGGACTACATCGGCATCTATGTCGGCACATTGGACGATGCCAGCACATTCAGGCCGTCCGTCGTGTTGTTCTGCTCGCGCGGCTATGCCTGGGACTATCTCGATCCCGAACTCCCAAAGCTGCCGGAATGGCATCCGGCATCGAGATAGCGCCTTCGGGGCTCTCCACTCCACGAAGCGGTCAGGCTCTCTTCCCGCCCCGCTTCGTCAATGGCGCGTGCCGACGCGCCCGCTTGCCGCGCGCGATCTCCGTCGCCAGTGCGTCGAGCTTCGGCTCCCAGAAAGTCCTGAACTGGCCGACCCAGGCATCGACCGCGCGAAGCCCCGCGCCATCAACCTGATAGAGCCGTCTCTGCGCCTCCGCGCGAACTGTGGCAAAGCCGCTTTCGCGCAGCACTTTGAGGTGTTGCGATACGGCCGCCTGCGTGATGCCGAACTCAGCCCCAATGACTTCGACAACCTCACCGGATGCCATTTCGCCCGGCGCCAGCAACTCGAGGATGCGGCGGCGCACGGGATCGGCGAGGACCTCAAAGACGTGCATCAGCTTCCCGTGCCCGGATGTGCGACGTCGGGCGGCATCTCGCCGCGATAGAACGCGATGGTGCGGTCCGACCGCTGCTTCGCCGTGTCGGGATCGACGCCGCTTGCGACATGAGCCGCGCGCCAATATTCGCCCGAATTTGCCATGAAGTCCTTGCCCGCGGGAGAACCCATCCATGCCTCAGCCGTTGCATGGTCGACTGCCGCTCCCGTCGCAACATACCGCTCGAGGCCGGCAATGGCGAGATCCCAGCCGATCCCGACTGCGCCCGGGCCAAACTGAGTCCAGTGATCCTCGATGATCGCGGTGTGCTCCAGCGTCAACCGCGCCTGACTGCGTTCCGCCGCAAGCCTGACGTCGATCCAGCTGACGGCGCCGCCGAATTCCCATGTGGCTGCAAAATGCGTCGGCGGCGTACAGGCCGTGATGGTGCCGCCTGCGTTGCCCTTCAGCTGGTACTTTCCACCGGTCTGAAGGTTGCCCTCGACCGGCAAGAACCAGCGCGGAATGCGTTCCTTGCTGGTCACGGCGTCCCAGAGGTCCTCGACATCAGTGTCGTAGAGCCTGGTCAGCGTCACCGCGCTGGCCGGCTTCCCGTCTTTCTCGAAATTGCGCACCGAGCGCGTCACGAGCCCCAATGCCCTGGCGACGTCGATCTCCATTGCTGTCCTCCCTGTCGTTGAGCGCGAGGACGAATATCGATCGACACTAATATAAGTCAAGTCTTATATTCATGCGATAGCGCCAGAGAGTGGAACATCCGGCGCGCCATCGGCGATGGCCCTAGAGGCTCCGAAGGAAATCGATCATGGCGGCGCTGACTTCGCCCGCGCGTTCCTGCTGGGTCCAGTGGCCGCAATCCCGCAGCACAATCGGCGGCCGGAGCTTCGGCACGAACGCTGCTTGCCTCTTGATATCCTGCCCAAATGCGGCAGCAACGAAATCGCGGTCGCCAACGAGATAGAGCGCGGGCACGGTGACCATCGCCCCGTTGAAGGCGGACATCAGCTCCCAGCCACGATCGACATTGCGCCACCAGGCAAGCGGGCCATGGAATCCACTTCGCGCATAGGCCTCGACATAGACGTCGAGATCGGCCTCCGTGAGCCATGGCGGCAAGGCCGGCGGCTCGGCCAGGACATTGCCCTTGCGCGGCACCATTCCGGCGGCAAATCCGCCTGAAGCCGACGGCGGCCGATCGCCCGATTGCAGATAGAACTGGGAGCGGAAGGTGTGGCGCAGATCGCGGCCCAGCCCGGCTTCGGCTTCAGGCGTCTGCAGGAAGAGCTGATAGAACACCGCATCCTCGTTGCGCGGCATCAGCGTGGTCGGCGGCGCCGCGCTGTCGCCGAACGCGCGCGGCCGGAACGGCGGGCTCATGGCGATCGCGGCCGAGAAGCGGTCCGGGCGCAACAACGCCGCCTGCCACGCGATCGCAGCGCCGATGTCGTGCCCGGCGATGACAGCCTGCCTTGCGCCCAAGGCATCGAGGAGACCCACGACATCGCCGATATCGTGGAGGATCGTGTATTTCTCGACCTCTTCCGGACGGTCGCTGTGCCCATAGCCGCGCAGGTCCGGCGCCACCGCATGGAAGCCGGCCTTCGCCAGCGCGCCGAGCTGATGCCGCCAGGAGTACCAGCACTCGGGGAAGCCGTGACAGAGAATGACGAGCGGACCTTCGCCCTGTTCGGCGATGTGAAGGCGGATGCCATTGGCCTCGATCATGCGATGCTTCACCTCCGGCATCGCGGGATCCACCCAGGAGGACGGCTCCGCATTTGCGGCAGCGAGCCCGGTCGCAGCAGAGCGCGACGGCCGCGCCAATGCGACACCGGCGGTGAGCGCGCCCGCCGCCCAGAGCATGTCGCGGCGAGACAGCGTCGGCTCCCTCGACATCACCGTGCTCCCTTCGTCGCAGCGGGATTGGCCACGAGCAGGCCAAGCGGCTGCAGCGGACCGACCGGGATGTAGTCGTGATCCATCAGATGCGCCTGGCCGAGCGGCAGCCCGTCCATGATCGCCTGCGCCTCGGCGACGTCCCTGGTGTCCAGCAGCAAGACGACGCCGCGACCATCGCCACGCGAATACCATTCGCGGATTTTCCCGCCGAGATAGAGCTGCACCGTCGCCCGGATTTCAGCCGGCAGCACCGCCATCACCTGCTCGCGGGCAACGCCCTGCTTCACGGTCAGGATGACGAATACGCCAGTTACGGCGGGCGCAGCGGCTTGGGTTTGGGATTGGGTTTGGGTTTGAGCGGCGGCCGGGATGGTCATCAATGATCCTCCTGTCAAAGCGAGCACGAATGCGACGACGACGCTGCGCAGCGCGCCCATCGGTCTCTTGAGTGCGGTCATGGCGGGCCTCCTTGTTCTGAAACGGCGGCGTCGGCCGCGCCTGATCACATAGACGCGCGGGGCGCGGCTTGTATGGTCGATTTGTTCACATATGTTGTTCGGAAATGAACAGGGAGCGCACATGACCTGGCAGTGGGACGACATCCGCTTCTTCCTCGCCGTATCGCGTGCCGGCAGCCTTTCGGCGGCGGCGCGCACGCTTGGCGTCGGTCATGTCACGGTGGGGCGGCGAATTGCGCTGCTGGAGAAGCAGCTCGGCGTGACGCTGCTGAACCGCAATCCTGACGGCTTCGTCACGACGCCGGCCGGCGAAGCGATCCTGCGCCAATGCGCGGCGATGGAGAGCGCCGCTGCTGATCTCGAGCGCATCGTCGCCGGACATGACGCGCTGCTGAAGGGCTCGGTTCGCGTCGCCACGACCGAGGCGCTCGGCTACCAGCTGGTCGCGCCGGCGATCGCAACGCTGCGCAAGACCCATCCGGAGCTGCGCGTCGACCTGATCACCGGCGTTCGCACACTCGACATCGCGCGGCGCGAAGCCGACCTCGCCGTCAGGTTCGCGCGGCCCTCGGCCTCGGACCTGATCTGCCGCAAGCTCGGCGACGTCGCCTTCTCGCTGTACGCCTCAAAACGCTATCTGGCGAGCAAGGGCGCGCCGAAGCAGGGCCAGGGGCTGGCGGGTTTCGACCTGATCACCTACAGCGGCACGCCAACCGCAATGGGCCCTTTCTTCATGGGGGAGTCGATCGACGGCGCGCAGGTCGCGCTTCGCTCCGACAGCCCCTTCATCCAGCTTCGCGCCGCGGCGAACCATACCGGCATCGCCGAGGTCACCTGCTTTCTCGGCGATCGCGCGCCTGACGTCGTCCGCGTCTGGCCCGACCGGCCGCCGGCGCGGCGCGCGCTGTGGATGATCATGCATCAGGACATGAAGCGCGCCGCGCGCATCAAGGCCGTCTCGAACGCCATCACCGAGACGTACCGCCGCGAGAAGCGAACCCTGGAACAAGGCCTCGCGGCGGCATAGGCAGGCAACATACAGGATCGGCACAGCGCGCTATTTCAGCGGCAGAAACACGTCGGCTTCAGTCTCGTACTCCGGCACCTCGGGGAAGAAGCTCAGCCGCCGGCAATAGAGCGGGAAGTCGCGTGCCTCCTCGCCGCTCGCCGGAAGCCAGTCGCGATAGAGATAGAGCGCGGCGGGCTCCAGATTGTCGGTGTAGCCGACGACCCGCAGCACCGCGCAGCGCCCGCCGGGGATTTCGCCGACCTTGATCTCCTCGCCTTTCGCTTCGATCGGCAGGTCGGTCCCGACACAGAGGTCCGTGCTGTAAGCGGCCGGCGAAGACGGACGCCGTTCGGAGCGCCAGACATTGAAGGTCGGACTTGTCCTGGGATGCAGCCCGGCCGCCTTGCGCCAGGCGATGAACCGCCTGACGGTGTCGCCGAGCCTTGCCGGGTCGCCCCGATGCTCCATGATCGCCACCCGCGTGGGGGGCACATCGCGGATCGTCACGTCGTCGGTGGTAAAGATCTTCATGAGCTTGCTCCTCGCACTATCGAGAGGCCCGAAGGCCACAAGCCACGGCTCCCATTCGGGCGCGTTGCGGAACGACGACGGCGACTGCCCGAACCGTTGCCGAAAGGCGCGGGCGAAGGCGTCAGGGGCATCGTAACCGGCCTCCATCGCGATGTCGGTGACGCTGTCAGCGTCACTGTAGGCCAGCAGGTAGGAAGCGCGCTTCATACGGGCCAGCTGGACATAGCGATGCACTGACAACCCGAAGGTCGCCGTGAACTGCCGATGGAAATGAAACCGCGAAAAGGCGGCAACGCCGCTCAGCGTTTCCAGGTCCAGATCAGCGTCGAGATGCCGGTCGATATAGTCCAGCACCCGCCGCATCCGGTCCCGATAGTTTTGCAGCGCTGCCGTCATCGTCCTTCCTTTCGTGGCGGCATGAGTTAGGCCGGAATGGCCACGACGCGCTCGACCGATCTTGCGGTTTGGCAAGATATCGCGAAATGGCGATCCGCTTCCTTATTTCCAAATACGTCATTATCTTTTGTCAAAACACCGCCTGGTCAACCGAGGTCCCTCGAAATGAACAGCTTGAACAATCTGGAGTGCGTGACGCTCTTCGTTGACGACCTCGCGCGCACGCGGGCATTCTACGAGGCCGCGTTCGACGCCAGGCCGATCTATTCCGACGCCGTATGCAGCGTGATCGGGCTCGGGGGCGTCATGGTCAATCTGCTGCAGGAGACGGAGGCACCGCAGCTCGTGGAGCCGATGGTGCCGGCGGCTTCAAGCACTGGGCCTCGCATGCTCATGACCATTCGCGTCGCCGATGTCGATGAAGCCTGCGCGAAGCTCCGGCAAAACGGCGTCGAGCTGGTGAACGGTCCCATCGATCGCCCCTGGGGTCGTCGCACGGCCGCCTTTGCCGACCCGTCCGGTCATATGTGGGAGATCGCGCAGGAGATACGTTCCTAGACGGGGTCGCCCGTGCCAGGCAATTCGATCGGGCAACCGCGCAGAGTCCCCCCTTCTAAAGGATGGCATTTGACGTTGTTGACAACCTGAAGTATTTCCGAAAAGCATATCGTCAGAAGTCCTGAATATTTGCGCCGGTGTTTCTCGATTTTTCTGGCCCAGCCCCGCACAAATTAAGCGTCCTGCCACGTGAATCTGGAGAGAGACGATCCAATCGGTGAACCGCCGCTTACTATAGGAGCGAATTCGAGATCGCCAGCTCCCCCTCCTGCACCGCATCCCCTCGACTTTGACTGGCGCTACGACGAAGCGACAGCTAAAGCGCTGGCGGACTTGGTTTGCAGGTTGGGTCCGATCGTTACCATCGGGTCGCCAACGGTCGCTCGTCTACTCGAGGCAACCGGAATTGACGTAACGCTAGTGGATCGCCAACCGCTTCAAGGTGTACACCATCACATCAAATGCGATGCCGCCAGCTTCACCGCTGATCGCAACTACCGTGCTGCGCTCGTAGATCCACCGTGGTATCCGGCACAACTGACGACCTGGACTGAGACGGCCGCGAGGGCCGTTGGTCCGGGGGGCACTGTCTTCGTTTCGGTTTGGCCCAGTGTGACGCGCCCCTCGGCGATTTCAGAGCTGACGCATGCGTTCAAACGTTTCTCGGAATGGGCTGAAATTAGTCGCCATACGGCAACACTTCACTACCTCATGCCTCAGTTTGAAACTCTGGCGCGCAGATATGCAGCAACTGCCGAACTCTCTACATCACCACTGATCGGAGAACTTGTTCGTCTAGATATTAATACAGCCCCACCTGTCACTTCGGCGGGGACCGCTTCTGATGAATGGCTGCGTTTCACGATTGATAACTATCAGCTTGCCATAAGGAAGCGCTCAGGCCTCGGCCCCGTCAAAATGGAACCCGTCGCGTCGGCGATCGGATGGCGTTGGCCCTATGTCAGCGCTCGCGCACCGCGCATCGATCAAATTGACCTCTGGAGCTCCGACGGAGAAGTCGCGACCCTAGGATCATCGCAACGTCTAATCGATATCCTAAGACAGGCCTTGCGCGCGCCCGATGCAAAGGGGTTCGAACGAGCGCTAATCGGCGAGCCAGCCCTGCTCGCGTGGAGCATCCCACGCCCACCATATCGGAGATTGATCGAATGGCATCACCAGCAATAGCCCTCCGATTCCGCGACACCACGCCGGGTGTAAACACCATTGAGGCACACCGCGAATTGATCGCGGAACAAGGCATAGTCGGATGGGGCTGGTGGAAAAAGACGTTCGAGACCGCGGAGACGGAAAAGATCCTAACGCTCTTAAAAGACCAGCAGAAGATAAGCATCGTTCTGATCGATCGCACCGCCGAGCGCGCATATCTGTGCATCTGCGTCGATTTTGTTGAACCGAAAGCGGCGAAAGCAAGCATCGTCCCGTCTTACTATAGAGACCATCTCGATGAGACCGCTGGCGTCTTCATGCTCCAGACTATCGAAGACTTGAAATACGACCAAGCACTGGCTGACGCGATCAGGGAGCAAACTTTCCTCTGGATCGGCGCAGTTGCCGACCCAGCTCTTGGTCACATAGCAGAGGCTGCTGAAGCACCCGGACGATCATGCGTCCTTCATCTTTCTGACCTGCATTTCGGCAAAGACTACGGCTTTCGCCTCCAAGGGGAGGACGTCACGATCGGTGACGGCCGCGAGACGCTCACGACATGTATAGTTGCCGATCTCGACCGGCTGGGCTTAACGAACGAGGTCGCAGCAGTCATCGTAACAGGCGACTTTATGACTCACGGTGACTGGGCCACAGCTCCACGTCGCGCTGCGCTTGCCGAATTCGAAGAACTCCGCAAGCGGCTTGGACTCGAGAGGGATCAAATCATCGTCGTGCCCGGCAACCACGACGTGGTGCGTTATTCCGACCCCTCGAAACTCGACGTTCGCTCGAACGCGGTGGAGAAGCAGGCCAATTACGAGCACGAAACGATGTTCAGAACCTTCGTCGACGAATTGATCGGTCGCGATTGGAAAGCATCGCTAAACTACGTCCGTAGAGTCCATCTTGGCGCAGCGGATCTCGACGTGTGCGTGCTCAACTCATGTACAATCGCAGCCACCGAGTGGACTGAGTATGGCTATGTGGGACGCAACGGCTTAGACGCCATTGGGGATCTAGCAAAGCAAAAACCGGAAAGACCGACCTTCCGATTTCTGGCGATCCACCATCACTTACTTCCCGTAGCAAACGTCGAAGCTCCGAAGTCCAAGGGGGTTACTTTGACACTCGACGCGTCGGATATCCTTGCCGCTGCGCAGCGTGCAGGCGTTAACGTGGCTCTTCACGGACACCAGCACAAGCCGAAGATCGCCATGTACCATAGCCTTCCCCTCAACGGTGAGTTGGCCGGAGCACCAATCCACGTCATCGCCAACGGTAGTGCGGGTGCAAAAAATGACAGGCTACCTCCCGGCGAGCGGAATACCTATTGCCTGTTCCGTCTACGTGCAGACGCGATCGATATGTGGATCAGGGAGTTGCGGCTTGATGCGGTCGCCGGCGCGCAGGTATTTCACGGCGCGCTTCCCACTCGTCCAGTTGTTGCGTGACCAGATCTTCTCGGAGGCGTGCCCGCTAAGGCCTCCCCCTACTCCCACTCAATCGTCCCCGGCGGCTTGCTGGTCACGTCATACACCACCCGGTTCACGCCCTTCACCTCGTTGATGATGCGCGTGGCGGTCTCGCCCAAAAACTTCATGTCGAACTGGTAGAAGTCCGCGGTCATGCCGTCGGTGGAGGTGACGGCGCGCAAGCCCACGACGTAGTCGTAGGTGCGGCCATCGCCCATGACGCCGACGGTCTTCACCGGGAGCAGCACGGCGAAAGCCTGCCAGATCTCGTCGTAGAGGCCGTGCTTGCGGATCTGGTCGATGTAGACGGCATCGGCCTTGCGCAGGATGTCGAGCTTGTCTTTCGTGATGTCGCCGGGGCAGCGGATGGCGAGGCCCGGGCCCGGGAACGGATGGCGACCGACGAAGATTTCGGGAAGGCCGAGTTCGCGCCCGAGCTTGCGGACCTCGTCCTTGAACAGCTCGCGCAGGGGCTCGACGAGCTTCATATTCATGCGCTCGGGGAGACCGCCGACATTGTGGTGCGACTTGATCGTCACCGAGGGGCCGCCGGTGAAGGAGACGCTCTCGATCACATCAGGATAGAGCGTGCCCTGTGCGAGGAAGTCGGCGCCGCCGATCTTCTTGGCCTCAGCCTCGAACACCTCGATGAAGAGGCGGCCGATGGTCTTGCGCTTGGTTTCCGGATCGGTGACGCCTTCGAGCTCGCCGAGGAATTGCTTGGACGCATCCACGTGCACGAGCGGGATGTTGTAGTGGTGGCGGAACAGGTCGACGACGGTCTTGGCCTCGTCGAGACGCAGCAAGCCATGATCGACGAACACGCAGGTGAGCTGATCGCCGATGGCCTCGTGGATCAGCACGGCGGCAACGGCGGAATCGACGCCGCCGGAAAGGCCGCAGATCACCTTGCCCTTGCCGACCTGCTGGCGGATCTTTGCGATCTCCTCCTCGCGAAAGGCACGCATGGTCCAGTCGCCGGTGAGGCCGGCGATCTTGCGCACGAAGTTGCGGATCAGTTTTGCGCCGTCTGGCGTGTGCACCACTTCGGGGTGGAACATCAGGCCATAATATTTGCGCTTCTCGTCCTGGATGATCGCGAAGGGCGCGTTCGGCGAGGTGCCGGCGACGGAGAAACCCGGCGGCATCTTGGTGATGCGGTCGCCATGGCTCATCCAGACCTGGTTCTTGCTGCCTGACGACCAGACATCCTCGAACAGCTTGCTGTCGGCCTTGACCTCGACGTCGGCGCGACCGAATTCGCGGTGATGGCCGCCCTCGACCTCACCGCCGAGCTGGGCGGCCATGGTCATCTGGCCGTAGCAGATGCCCATTACGGGCACGCCGGAGGCGAAGATCAGCTGCGGCGCGCGGGGCGAGCCGGCCTCATGCACCGACTCGGGGCCGCCGGAGAGAATCACCGCTTTCGGCTTCATCTCCTTGAAGGCCTCTTCGGCCTTGTTGAACGGGACGATCTCGCAATAGACGCCGTCCTCGCGCACGCGACGCGCGATCAGCTGCGTCACCTGGCTGCCGAAGTCGACGATGAGAATCTTGTCGTGCGCCGAGGCCACCGAGGGCGTCGACGCGGAGCGGTCGTTCTGTGCTGCTGTCATGGCAAGCCAATACGCGATGAGCCCCCGGCCCGCAACCACGCCTCTGCGCGCGCCCACATGCTTCTTTGGGCATGGACAAATGGATATAGGTAAGTATTATTGACATAATTGCCTCGCCGCGAACCAGGGGCCGATCAGGGAGAACGCCATGTCGAAATTCCATCAGCCTTCAACGCTCGCCGCACTCGGCCGCACCTGGGTCGAGGCCTGGAATGCGCGCGATCTCGAGCGCGTGCTCACCCTCTATGACGATGCCACCGTGATGACCTCGGACCGCATCCCCGCGATGGGGTTCGATGCCAGCGGCACCGTGCGCGGCAAGGATGCTCTGCGTGCCTATTGGAGCAAGGCGCTGGGGTTGTTGCCGGAACTGCACTTCTCGCTGATCGACGTGTTCGTCAGCCCCGACAGTCTGGTGGTGTTTTACGAGAACGAGCGCGGAAAAAGGATCTGCGAGTATCTGCGGGTGAATGATGCGGGGCTGATCGTGCAGGGATCGGCAAACCATCTGGTGGGGTGAGTGCCAACCACCGCTGTCATTCCCCGCGAAGGCGGGGAATCCAGTACGCCGCGGCTTTTCGATGAACCACGGACGTCTCGGAATACTGGATCGCCCGATCAAGTCGGGCGATGACAGCGAGAGCGAGGGACGCATGTGCCCAAGCTTGCAACAACGGAGACTGTGGCGACAGCTTGCGCTAACAACGGCCTCGCCGGCTCTGAAACAGGACCCACCCATGAAACTCCCCGCCTCGCCGTTCACCGTCACCGACTGGAGCAAGGTCGAAGCCACCAGGCATCCCGGCGAGACCGGGCACGCGCTGTGGCGCACGCTTGATATCGGCGAGCTCCGCGTGCGGATGGTCGAGTATTCGCCGGGCTATCTGGCCGATCATTGGTGCGATCGTGGGCACGTGCTCTACGTGCTCAAGGGCGAGCTCGACAGCGAGCTGCGCGACGGGCGCAAGTTCAAGCTGACGCCGGGGATGAGCTACCAGGTCTCGGATTTCGGGGATGCCGCGCATCGCTCCTCGACATCAGTGGGCGCGACGCTCTTCATCGTGGATTGACGGAACTGTCTTTCGGGGCCCGGTGTGCAGCGCAAAATAGCAAATGTCGCGCGACTCGCTGTCTGGGCGTGCCGCCTTGAAGTTGCCCCAAAAAATCGCTAGATTGTGATCATCGATCCTTGGCCGAACGACTGGGCCGCTCCGTCTCATTTCCAATGGGCGAGCACGTTTCAGGTATTTCTCCAAAATCGACCAATCGGGACGTGGGCGCAAAATGCGCATTTGTCCCCCTGAGTGCATCGTCAATTGAAAGGAAATGACTATGGCAATGGGCACCGTGAAGTGGTTCAACAACCAAAAGGGCTTTGGCTTCATCCAGCCGGATGACGGCGCAAAGGACGTCTTCGTTCACATCAGCGCCGTCGAGCGCGCTGGTCTGTCGACCCTCAACGAGGGCCAGAAGGTTTCCTTCGACATCGTCGCGGACCGCCGCAGCGGCAAGTCCTCGGCTGACAACCTCCGCGCCGGCTAGTGGCCGCGCAGACGCTCTGACCACGGACGTACCGGCAGAGTGTTGAGACAAGAAACCCCGCGACCGGGATCCGGTTCGCGGGGTTTTTGTTTGGGATTAGCTCGCCTTCTTCAGGACCGACACGAAGAAGCCATCCGTCCCCGTGCGCCTTGGCGTCATCAGCCAGCCCTCAGGCGATTGCAGCGCGGCTTGTGCGAAGTCCTCGGCCTTGTCCCAGAGCACGCTCGCGGTCTGCTCCGGCGGCACCACCGCAAACTCCGGGTGCCTGGCGATGAAGGCCCTCACCTGCTCGCCGTTCTCCTCCGACAGTACCGAGCAGGTGATGTAGGCGATGCGGCCACCCTGCTTCACCAGCGGAACCGCGCGCTCCAGCGCCTCGGCCTGGTCTTTCAGGCGGATCTCGAGCGCGCCCGGCCGCATGCGCCATTTGGCATCGGGGTTGCGGCGCCAGGTTCCTGTTCCCGTGCAGGGCGCATCGATGACGACGAGGTCGGCGGTCGCGCTGATATCGACAAGCGGATCGGCCTCGCCCTTGGGGGTGCGGACATCGGCATTGTGGACGCCGGCGCGCGACAGGCGTTCGTGAATCGGCGCAAGCTGGCGCTTGTCGCGGTCGGTGGCAATGAGGCGACCCTTGCCCTGCATCAAGGCGGCGAGCGCCAGCGTCTTGCCGCCGGCACCGGCGCAGAGATCGATCACCTGTTCGCCCGGCTTTGCCGCGGTGAACAGGGCCGCAAGCTGCGATCCTTCATCCTGCACTTCAATGCCGCCCTTGATGAAATCCTCTTCCGCCTGGATGCCGGGGTTGCGCGCATCGGCTGAAAGCTCGATGCGCAGGCCGTTTGGCGACCACGGCGTCGGTTTCGCATGAAGATGAGCAAGCGCCTTCAGCACCTTGTCGCGATTGGATTTTAGCGTGTTGACGCGCAAGTCGAGCGGCGCCCGGCTCGCCATCGCCACCGCCTCGGCGGCGCGGTCTTCGCCGAACACTTTTGCAAGATGGGAATCGAGCCATTCCGGATAGTCGCCGGCGATCGCGGCGGGCGCGTTTTTCAGTGAGCGATGGCTGAGCGCGGCCTGCTCGGCGTCCGTCAGTGGTTCAGGTGCAAACCGGCTGCCGTCGAACATCGCGGCCATGGTCGCGGTGTCCATGTTGCGCTCGAGGCGGAGCATGCCGATCAGCCGCGCGCGGGCGGTATCGGAATCCATCAGGTAGGCGCTGGAGGAAAAGCGGCGCAGCACGCCCCAGACGAGACCGGCAATGGCGGCGCGGTCGCCGGAGCCGGCAAAGCGGTGCGCGGTGCCCCACTCCTTCAGCGCTTTCGCCGCCGGCACGCGGTCCTTCTCGATGGTGTTGATCACTTCGATGGCTGCGGACAGCCGGGCAGCGGGAGTCATTTGAATCTTTCAGATCAGGATCGGCGAGCAAACGCCTAGATCAGCAACAGAATTTTGAGTGCGAAGTAAATCCACATCGCCAGCAGCACGAGCACGCCGGCAAGCCAGACCGTAGAGCGCCGGCCGAGATCGTTCGAGGTAACGAACACGCCGGCATGGGCAAAGCGTGTCACCACGAACACCCAGGACATCAGCACGATGAAGAGATCGGCATGGCGGAGCGGCAGCGCCAGCGCGATGAGGGCGTAGAACAGCACCGGCAGCTCGAACTGGTTGCGGTAGCAATTGGCGATTTGCGTGGCGCCCTTCGGCCAGTTCGGCTCGCCCAGCGCGATGTCGCGGATCTTGGTCTCGCCCGAGACCAGCGCATTCCGCCGCCCGAACACCATGCCGATCAGCAGCGCGAAGGTCAGCCCGATCTGCACGAAAACAGGCAGCAGGACCATTTGAACGGACATCGGAACTTTCCCGTGAGGCGGTATGCCGCGGACCGTCATTAGCCGCGACTTCTCACGCTGACAATCAGGGAGTTGAACCAGCGTTCCCGAGTCCGCGACCAACCAGCGATTGTTAAAGCGATTTTGCCCCATTGCGGGCCTTCGAGGCGAGCCGCCATGAGCACCCTGTCCAGCCTTTGGTCCGAATCCGCCGACGGCCAGCTCGGCATCTGGATGTCGGCGCTGTCAGGCGTCGCGGCGGCGCTCGCCGTCGCGCTGGCGATGACAGTCTATTTCCGCCTGGCCTACCGCACCTGGCGCGATGTCGTCAGGCACGGACTGGCGGTGCTCGCGGCAGCCGCGCTGCTCGCGTTCGTTGCCTTCGACATGCGCCACGCCGCGCTTGCCTATCTCGGCCTCAACCCGTCCAAGCCGGCGGTGGAGTTCGAGATCCGGATGCCACGCGAAACCTTGACGGCTGCGTCCGCCGACGCTCAGATCGAGCTGCACACCGATCGCAACCAGACACTTGCGCTGGTCGACGGCGTCAGCGACCTCACTGACGGACGCGCGGTGCTGCGCGGCGCGGTCGCCCTCACCCATCGCACCACCGACCGCATGCTGGTGGTGAACCTGCCGGGCAAGGGCACGTTCGAGTTCCGCCTGCGCCTGCCGGCCGAGCCGCATCGCACCGAGCAGTTCGGCCCCTGGCATCTCGCCGACCGCATCGCCTCGCCCGTGGCGGGCAGCGTCGCGCAGCAGGACGCCTACACGATCCGCTATCGCGTGCTTTAAACTTTGTTTCATCGCCGATCTTGCGCCGATGTCATCGTTCCGACGTTTGGCTAGATGATACTTCGCGCATGTCCGAATTTCGCATCACGCAGATTTCCGACACGCATCTCGGCCGGCGCTTTGCCGGCCTGATCGCAAACTTCCAGGCGGTCAGCGAGCACATCGATGCAAGCAGGCCCGATCTCGTCATCAACACCGGCGACGTGTCGTTCGACGGACCGACGAGCCGCGACGATGTCGCGTTCGCGAAGAGCCTGCACGCCGCCCTGCCCGTCGACTGTCGCTACATCCCTGGTAATCACGACATCGGTGACAATCCGACGGCGCTCGGGCCGGCGCCGAAGCCGCCGGTCACCGAGGCGCACCGCCAGCAATTTCGCGACATCATCGGCGAGGACCATTGGTCATTCGATGCTGCCGGCTGGCGCTTCATCGGCCTCAACTCGCTGGTGATGAATTCAGGGCTCGCGTTCGAGGCCGAGCAGTTCGATTGGCTCGCTTCGGAGATCGCCGAGGTGAACGGCAGGCCGGTCGCGCTGTTCATCCACAAGCCGCTGTTTCTCAACCTGCCCGACGATCCTGAACTCCCGGAGACCTCGATCCGCTACGTGCCGCAGCCGGCGCGCGCGCGGCTGATCGAGATGTTCGCGCGCGCCGATCTCCGCCTGGTCGCCAGCGGTCACGTGCATCAGCGCCGCGACTTCACGTCCCGCCACGTCAGGCACGTCTGGGCGCCCTCAGCCGGCTTCAAGATCAATGACACACGCCAGGATCGGATCGCGATCAAGGAGACGGGCCTCGTCGAGTACCGCTTCGCGTCAGACAGTTTTGAAGTCCGCCACGTCCGCGCCGCGGGCCAGGTCGATATCGACATCGAAGAGCTGTTCGCCCAGATGGGCGGCGAGCACTAGCTCAGCTCTCAGGCGAAGCTCTTGAGATCGTGTTGGATTGCAGCCAGCAACGACTGCAGCGCCTCGCTGCTCACCGGCTGCGGCGCCGGACCATTGGCGGGGACCACGTTGACGCGGTCGGTCGTCCTGACCGATGGCTTCGGAAAGCGCGGCGGAGGCGCCGGCATCGCGGGAGCAGCAGACTCGCCCTCCTCCTCGCTGTGCACGAACTTGCCGTGGATGACGTCGTCATGGCGGCCCATGACATACATGGCCGCCCAATAGCCGGCAGCCAGCAGGATTACGCAGAAAATACCGATCTCTAACATCGCAGCACCTGAAATATGCGCGATGATTCAATGCCTTCGCCTTGGCGTCAATGAACCCTCGGTCACACGCTGCGCCTTTTACGGGCAGGTGTGGCCGATCGGTAACTATTTGTTAACCAGCAACGTCCCGTATGTGGCACAGGCGCAACTCCAGGACGCCCCAGGCCTCCTGGAGACGCTAGAAGCCCTGGCTTTACGCCTTGTCAGGCCCGACCCGGACCAGCTGCTTGCCGAAATTGGCGCCCTTCAGGAGCCCCATGAAGGCGCCGGGAGCGCTCTCCAGGCCGTCGGTGACGAACTCCTTGTACTTCACCTTGCCATCGCGGACCCATCCGGACATGTCGCGCAGGAAGTCGCCATGGCGCGAGGCGAAATCGGAGACGATGAAGCCGCGGAAGGTCAGCCGCTTGGTCAGCGTCGCGCGCATCATCGATGCGGCCCATTTCGGCGGCTTGGCTTCGGTGTCGTTGTAATGCGCGATCAGGCCGCAGACCGGCACGCGCGCGAACGGATTGAGCAGCGGGAAGACCGCCTCGAACACCGCGCCGCCGACATTCTCGAAATAGACGTCGATGCCCTTCGGGCAGGCGTCTTTCAGCTTCGCCGCCAGATCAGGATCGCGGTGATCGATGCAGGCATCGAAGCCGAGCTCCTTCACCACGTAGTCGCACTTGTCCTTGCCGCCGGCGATGCCGACCGCACGTGCGCCCTTGATCTTCGCGATCTGGCCGACGGCGGAGCCGACTGCGCCGGAGGCACCGGCGACGACGACGGTCTCGCCGGCTTGCGGCTTGCCGATGTCGAGCAGGCCCGTGTAGGCGGTCATCCCGGGCATGCCGAGCACGCCGATCGAGGTCGAGATCGGACCGAGCTTGGGATCGACCTTGATGAGACCCTTGCCGTTCGAGATCGCATGCGTCTGCCAGCCAGTCCGTGCGCGCACGATGTCGCCCTTGGCAAAATCAGGATTGTTGGAGGCCGCGACCTCGCTCACCGCTTCGCCTTCCATCACGCCGCCGACCGGCACCGGCGCGGCATAGGACGGACCATCGCTCATGCGCCCGCGCATATAGGGATCGAGCGAAAGCCAGATCGTGCGCAGCAGAACATCGCCAGCGCCCGGCGTCGGCACCGCGAATTCCTCCAGACGAAAATCGGATGATTTGGGCTCGCCGACGGGACGCGCGGCGAGAACGATGCGTTTGGCGCTATGCTGATCTTGGGACATGGCTTCCTCCTGACTGCTTGTTGCAGTCATTTAGGAGGTACGCGGGAATGAAGCAAATCCCAACACGCTCGTTGTCATCGCCCGCGAAGGCGGGCGAGCCAGTACTCCGAGACAGTCGTGATTGAACCGAGGAACCGTGGCGTACTGGATGCCCCGCCTTCGCGGGGCACGAGACCGCGGATCAGGCACGAAAGCGAGAACTAACCGCCGCCCGGATAGTTCGGACTCTCGCGCGTGATGGTCACGTCGTGGACATGGCTTTCGCGCAGGCCCGCGCCGGTGATGCGGACGAACTGCGCCTTCGCGTGCAGCTCGTTCATGTCCTTGGCGCCGACATAGCCCATGGCAGCGCGGAGGCCACCGGCGAGCTGGTGCATGACGTTGCCGACCGGGCCCTTGTAGGGCACCTGGCCCTCGATGCCTTCAGGCACGAGCTTGAGGGAATCCTTGATGTCCTGCTGGAAGTAGCGGTCGGCAGATCCACGCGCCATCGCACCGACCGAGCCCATGCCGCGATAAGCCTTGTAGGAACGGCCCTGCCACAGGAACACTTCGCCGGGCGTCTCGTCGGTGCCGGCGAGCAGCGAGCCGACCATCGCAATGTCAGCGCCGGCGGCGAGCGCCTTGGCGAGATCGCCGGAAAACTTGATGCCGCCATCGGCAATGACGGGGATGTCGGACTTTTTGGCGGCCTCGACCGCATCCATGATCGCGGTGAGCTGCGGCACGCCGACGCCGGCGACGATGCGCGTGGTGCAGATCGAGCCCGGGCCGATGCCGACCTTGATGCAATCAGCGCCCGCATCGATCAGCGCCTGCGCGCCGTCCGACGTCGCGACGTTGCCGGCGACGACCTGCACGGAGTTGGAGAGACGCTTGATGCGGTTCACCGCATGCAGCACGTGACGGGAATGGCCGTGCGCGGTGTCGACGACGACGAGGTCGACGCCGGCATCGATCAGGCGCTCGGTGCGCTCGAAGCCGGTGTCGCCGACGGTGGTGGCGGCGGCGACGCGGAGGCGCCCCTGCGCATCTTTGCAAGCGAGCGGATGGGCGACGGCCTTCTCGATGTCCTTGACGGTGATCAGGCCGACGCAGCGATATTGATCGTCGACGACCAGCAGCTTCTCGATGCGGTGATGGTGCAGCATCCGCTTGGCTTCGTCCTGGCTGACATTCTCGCGCACCGTGACGAGGTTCTCGCGCGTCATCAGCTCGGAGACTTTTTGCCGGCGGTCGGTGGCAAAACGCACGTCGCGGTTGGTGAGGATGCCGACCAGCTTGCCGGGCGTCGCCTTGCTTGCGCCGGTGACGACGGGAATGCCGGAGATGCCGTGATCGCTCATCAGCTTGAGCGCATCGTCGAGCGTGGCCTCGGGGCTGATGGTGAGCGGGTTAACCACCATGCCCGACTCGTAGCGCTTGACCTGCCGCACCTGAGCGGCCTGGCCTTCGGGATCGAAATTGCGATGGATGACGCCGAGGCCGCCGGCCTGCGCCATGGCGATGGCCATGCGGGCTTCGGTGACGGTGTCCATGGCGGAGGCCATGATCGGGATGTTGAGTGGAATGGCGCGGGTGACGCGGGAGCGGATGTCGACCTCGCCCGGCATGACGTCGGACAGGCCCGGCTTCAACAGCACGTCATCGAACGTAAAAGCTTCGCGGATGCCCTGAAGTTGCACCGTGGCCATATGCCAACTCCTTCCTGCGGCCGTGCCGCAAACGATTATGGATGAGCGCCGCCCTCGGCGTACCTTGCGGCATCGCCTTGAGAATCGGAGCCCATCGGTGGGGTTGACGCGGGTCGATAGCATGTCCGCGTGACGAATCAAAGCAAATCGGACCGCTGGCCAGCCATGCACAGGCTTTTTTGCGCAAATTCGGCGGGGATTGCCCATCCCCGCAGTCATTCCGGGGCGCGACGAAGTCGCGAGCCCGGAATCCATTCCGCAGCGGTCCCTGCGGCCCAATGGATTCCGGGCTCGCGCCAAGTGGCGCGCCCCGGAATGACAAAGGGGGTGGGTTCAGGATTTAGGTGCTATGCGTTCATCCGCAATAGTCCCGGCGGGATGGCGATGATAAGCCGAAATTCTCGCCCCCGCTCCATTTCCATGACCAACCCGACATGCTCGACAAGCAACGCATCATTCCGCTGATCGTGGCCACGGCTCTCTTCATGGAGAACATGGATTCCACCGTCATCGCCACCTCGCTGCCGGCGATCGCGGCCGACATCGGCACCAGCCCGCTGACGCTGAAGCTCGCGATCACGTCCTACCTCTTGTCACTCGCCGTGTTCATCCCGGCGAGTGGCTGGACCGCCGACCGGTTTGGCGCGCGCATGGTGTTCGCGATCGCGGTCGGCGTGTTCATGATCGGCTCGGTCGGCTGTGCGCTGTCAGGTTCGGTTACCGGCTTCGTGGTCGCACGCATCCTGCAAGGCATGGGCGGGGCGATGATGACGCCGGTCGGGCGCCTCGTGCTGCTGCGTTCGGTCGACAAGAGCGCGCTGGTCAACGCCATGGCCTGGGTGACGGTCCCTGCCCTGATAGGCCCCGTGATCGGCCCGCCGCTCGGCGGCTTCATCACGACCTACGCGTCGTGGCACTGGATCTTCCTGATCAACATCCCGATCGGACTGCTCGGCATCTTCATGGCCTTGAAGTTCATTGAGCCGATCAAGAGCGAGACACAGGAGAAGTTCGATCTCTACGGCATGGTGCTCGCCGGTGTCGGGCTTGCCGGCATCGCGTTCGGTCTTTCGGTCGCCGGCCTCAATCTGTTGCCCTGGAGCACGGTGGCGGCCCTGGTTGCGGGCGGCGCGATCTCGATGACGCTCTACGTCATTCACGCCCGACGGACGGGTTCGCCGGTGCTGGATTTCTCGCTGCTGACCTTGCCGACATTGCGCGCGGCTATTATCGGCGGCTTCATGTTCCGGCTCGGCATCGGCGCCCTGCCCTTTCTGCTGCCGCTGTTGATGCAGATCGGCTTCGGCCTGTCGCCGTTCCATTCCGGCCTTGTCACCTTCTCCTCCTCGCTCGGCGCGATGGGCATGAAGACGCTGGCGGCGCGCCTCATCCGCGCCTTCGGCTTCCGCAATCTGATGACGGTGAATGCGATCGTCAGCGCGTTCTTCCTCGGCGTCTGCGCGCTGTTCACGGTGACGACCCCGCTGCTGATCATCATGGTCATCCTGGTGGTCGGCGGCTTCTTCCGCTCGCTCGAATTCACCGCGATCAATACGGTGGCCTATGCCGAGGTCGACAGCCCGCAGATGAGCCGCGCCACCACGCTGGTCAGCGTCAACCAGCAGCTCGCCGTCTCCGCCGGCGTCGCGGTCGGCGCCGCCTCGGTGGAGACGACGATGTGGCTGAACCATGTCAGCGAGCTCAATGCCACCGTGTTCATGCCGGCCTTTGTCGTGGTGGCGCTGACCTCGGCGGCCTCGAGCTGGTTCTTCTGGCAGATGCCGAGCGATGCAGGCCACGAGATCTCCGGCCGCAAGGCGATCGAGGTCGCAAGCCGCAAGGGCGCGGCGAAGAGCGCCGCGAGCGCTGCGGTGAAAGCGGCGACCGAAGATACGCAGGACATGCGCGATCAGCGGCTTGGGTAGCCCACGATACCAATCGCTCAGATTCGGAGCCCGGAAACCGTCGCTCAATCCGCGTCAGGCTCGGAAAAGGATTACTCGCCTTTGACCGAATGACCTCCGCGGTTCTCGAACCGACTGGACATGCCTTCGTCGCCGCGATCTGCGGGATAGGTTGCTCGCCGCATCTGCCTCGCGAGGCTGCCAAACTGCTTGGCGCCCTCCGACATGCGGCGCATCTGAAGTTGAAGATGTGCCAGACCGTCCTCAAGCAGAGCGAATTGTTCGAGAAAGCGTTCCTCGATACGTTCTTGTTCGGTGAGACACCTTTGGTTCGTGTCGCGAACGTCGGCACAACATCTCATGGAGTCACTCCTGCGTAGACCATGGATCTGCATGGTCCGAAATGTGACCGGAGTGTAGAGGCCGCTGCCCGTCTGTAGCGAGGCCTCTACCTGTTCGATCCAATGATCACTCGACCGCCGGGACTTTCGTGCGGCCCACGGACCGGACAGTCGTGGCCCCGTCGTTCATCCAGCACTCACGTGATCGTAACGACCACCTCGAGATAGGTGCTGGGAACGACGAGGTCGCCGCGATCGCCCCAATTCGATTTCTCCAGCAGATCGAGAATGTCGGCCTCCAGCGCCGCTGCCTTGTCCGCGTCCAGCGCGGCGAATGCGCGGTTGGTGGGACCGTAGAATGAACGAAAAACGTCAAGCCAATGGGCCGGAGACCGGTACCGGAAAGTGAACGTCTGCTCCAAGGCATTGATCTGCTGACGGGGAAACAGCTCGCCAAGCCGCGCGACGGTGCCCCACAGCGTCGGCGACCTAACGCCGGACGGCGGCGGCGCATACTTTCCGACGAGCTTGAGGAGCTGACCGATGAATCCGTCCGGCGTCCAGTTGGCGAGCCCGATCTTTCCACCGCGGCGCACCACACGCACGAGCTCGGCCGCCGCCTTATCCTGATCTGGGGTGAACATGACGCCGAATGTAGACAACGCAGTATCGAAGCTGCCGTCGGGAAACGGCAGCGCCTCGGCATCGGCCTCCTGGAAATCGACGGCAACGCGTTCGGCGGCGGCGCGCTCCCGACCCCGCTCGAGAAGCGCGCCGACATAGTCGGTGGACGTGACTTGCGCGAAGCGGCGCGCAGCGGCAAGCGTCGCGTTTCCGTTACCGGCGGCGACATCGAGCACGCGGCTCCCAGCCCGCAGATCGAGAGCCTCGCACAGCCGCTCGCCCACGATCTGAAGCGTGGTCCCGATCATCGCATAGTCACCTGCCGACCAGACCGTGCGCTGTCGTTGTTTGATGGAAGTATAGTCGAGGGGGAGCGTCGTCACTGACATCAGTCATCTCCTGTTGCCCGGCAACCCGCCGGAAGCGGCATCGCATCTCGCGATTGGACAACAGCGAGCCATAACTGCCCGAAGGCATCCAGTTCCGTAACTGAACCGGAGCGGTACAGATTCTGTACTGGCCAATCTGTCGACTTCCTCCTAGCCTCGCGACCTCGGAGACGACTGGCCGAAAGGAAGCAATCGAATGGCGGATGGCGGCTACAATCAGTTCTGCCCAGTTTCAATGGCAGCCGAAATCATTTGCTCTCGCTGGACGCTGCTTGTCTTGCGAGAGCTGGTAATGGGATCGACCCGGTTCAATGAGCTGCGGCGAGGCGTCCCCAGCATGTCGCCTGCTCTTCTATCCAAGCGACTCAAAGAGCTCGAAGCCGCGGGCATCGTCACCCGCGTCGCCGCAGAGCGGGACTCCGGCGTCCACGAATATCATCTCACCGAAGCGGGGACGGAGCTGCGCCCAATCATCGAAGCCATCGGCGCCTGGGGCCACAGATGGGTGACGACAGAAGCAACCTTGAAGAACCTCGATGCCAATCTTTTGATGTGGGACGTCAGGCGAACTCTCAATACCGATCCGATGCCGCCACGCCGCAACACCATCCAATTCATTTTCAAGGACAGACCCAACTCGGAGCGCAACTATTGGCTGATCGTGGAGCCGAACAAGGACGTTGACCTCTGCCTCGTCGATCCAGGCTTCGATGTCGATCTCTACGTGTCGACGGATCTTCAATCGATGACCGAGATCTGGCTTGGATACGTAACTGCCGACCAGATGTCGGATGATGGTCGGCTTGTCCTGACCGGGAGCAGCAAGCTGGCCACCGACCTCCGCGCTTGGTTGAAGCTCAGCGTGTATGCCAATTTCGAGAAAAAAGTGGCCTAAGGCTCGAGCGTCCAAACCAATCGCAGCGCCGATGATCGGCGCACTCTAACTGCGCCCACGAAACCCCGTCGCGAGCACATAGCGCTCGGAGGAATCCTGCCGGCTTGCTGCCGGCTTGACATGACGCACCGTCGCAAAATCGCGCTTGAGCTGCGCGAGCAGGTCGGCGTCGGCGCCGCTCTGGAAGGTCTTCGCGAGGAACGTGCCGCCGGGCTTGAGCACATCGCATGCGAAGGCAGCCGCCGTCTCGACCAGGCCGACGATGCGGAGCTGGTCGGTCTTGCGGTGGCCGGTGGTGTTGGCGGCCATGTCGGACATCACGACATCGGCGCCGCCACCCAGCATCGCGGTGAGCTTGTCGGGCGCGTCGTTGTCCATGAAGTCGAGCTGCGCGAAATCGACGCCGGGAATCTCCGGCATCTCCAGCAGGTCGATGGCGACGACCTTGCCCTTGCCTTCGACCGAGCCGACGCGCTTGGCCGCGATCTGGCTCCAGCCGCCGGGTGCGGCCCCGAGATCGGCCACGGCCATGCCCGGCTTTAAGAAGCGAAACTTGTCGTCGATCTCCAGTAGCTTGAACGCGGCGCGCGACCGATAGCCCGCGGCCTTCGCCTTGGCGACATAGGGATCATTGAGCTGCCGCTCCAGCCACAGCTTCGACGACAGCTTGCGCTTGCCGCCGGTCTTGACCTGGACGTGCAAGCGGCCGGTGGTGTCTTTCGCCATCTCACCAGCTCCTGAGCGCGCCGTCCTCGCGCATCATCTCGACCAGCATGCCCTCGCGCAGGCCACGGTCGGCGACGCGCAGGCGCGGCAGCGGGAACGCGTGCCTGATGGCATCGAGGATGGCACAGCCAGCCAGCACCAGATCAGCACGCTCGACACTGATGCAGCTGTTGCCCGCGCGCTCCTCGTAGCTCATGCTGAGCAGCTTGTTGATGGTCGCGGTGATGTCGGGATCGTTCATCCAGATGCTGTCGATGCGGCGGCGATCGTAACGCACGAGATTGAGATGGATGCCGGCGAGCGTCGTCACGGTGCCCGACGTGCCGAGCAGATGCATGTCGGTGAGATCGCGGCCGTGCTCCGCAGCGAACGGCGCAACGTGATTGGCGACCTCCTGCTCCATTGCGGCATAGATCGCCGGCGTCACGTCGCGACCACCAAATTGCTCGGCCAGCGTCACGACGCCGAGCGGGATCGACATCCACGCCTTGATCCGCGGCTCCGGATCTTGCGGGTCGCGCTCGATCCGCACCAGCTCGGTCGAGCCGCCGCCGATGTCGAACAGGATGGCGCCGCGGCCCCTGGGATCGACCAGCGGCGAGCAGCCGAGCATCGCGAGCGCGGCTTCGGTCTCGCGGTCGATCACCTCCAGCTCGATGCCGGTCTCGGCCGCGACGCGGCTGCGAAAACCTTCCGCATTCGAGGCCGCGCGGCAGGCTTCGGTGGCGATCAGCCGCAGCCGCTTGGCCTTGCGCAGGTTGATCTTGTCCCGGCAAATGCTGAGCGCGGCGATGGCGCGATCGATCGCAGCCTCGCTGATGCATCCCGTCGCCGAGACGCCCTCGCCGAGCCTGATGATGCGCGAGAAGGAATCGACCACGCGAAAACCATCGTGGGTCGGACAGGCGATCAGGAGCCTGCAATTGTTGGTCCCGAGGTCCAGCGCCGCATAGACGCCGGTTCCCGGCGCCTGCGCAGGGACTGCAGGCTCCGTGGCCAACGCCACCGCCGCCATCGACCCCTCCAGCTCACCGTGCGGCGCAAGGCCGTCGCGGAGCCGCGTGTCGTCATTCATACAAACTGTCTTTCCACGACCCTAAGGGGCCGATCCGGAATTGATTTTTCGCCTGAAACATTAGCAGCGCGGCTGGCATGCGCAACATCGCATCACATAGGACCATGCCCATTCGTGCGTTGTCGTGAACGGGACCGTGGGCTATTTTTGGCGGGTCCGGTCCTCCAGGCGCCCCCAAATCGCGCAATTGCCGGCTTTTCAGGTCAACTCCATGCAAGAACACACCAAATCGTCCACGCTCGAAAACGCTATTGCACTGCAAAAATATGGGGTCGGGCAGCCCGTCCGCCGCAAGGAGGACGACACGCTGGTGCGCGGAAAGGGCCGCTACACCGACGATTTCAATCTGCCCGGCCAGGCCCATGCCGTGATTGTCCGTTCCACCCATGCCCATGGCATGATCCGCGGCATCGGCGTTGACGCGGCCAAGGCGATGCCGGGCGTGCTGGGCGTGTGGACCGGGACGGATCTCAATGCCGCCGGCTATGGCCCCTTCACCTGCGGTCTGCCGCTGAAGAGTCGCGACGGCTCGCCCCTGCTCCAGACCAACCGCCATCCGCTGGCAACCGACAAGGTCCGCTTCGTCGGCGATCCCGTCGCCTTCGTCGTCGCGGAGACGCTGGCGCAGGCGCGCGATGCGGCCGAGGCAGTCGAGCTCGACATCGAGCCGTTGCCGGCGGTGACCGATCCCGAGGAAGCTGCCAAGCCGGGCGCGCCGCAGCTTTACGATCACATCCCCAACAATGTCGCGCTCGACTATCACTATGGCGACACGGAGAAGGTGAACGCGGCCTTCGCCAGCGCCGCCCATGTCACCAAGGTCGACATCGAGAACACCCGTGTCGCGGTGGTGTCGATGGAACCGCGCGTCGGCCTTGCCTCCTACGACAAGAAGACCGAGCGCTACACCATCCAGATGCCGACCCAGGGCGTCGCGGGCAACCGCGCCAACCTTGCCAAGAACCTGAAGGTGCCGAACGACAAGGTGCGAATCCTCACCGCCAATGTCGGCGGCTCCTTCGGCATGAAGAACGTCAACTATCCCGAGTACATGTGCATCCTGTACGCCGCGAAGGCACTGGGACGCCCGGTGAAGTGGCTCGACGAGCGCTCGACCAGCTTCCTGTCCGACAGCCACGGCCGCGCGCAGAAGATCCACGCCGAGCTGGCGCTCGACGCCGAGGGGCACTTCCTCGCAGCAAGACTGTCCGGCTACGGCAATCTCGGCGCCTATATCACCGGCGTTGCGCCCAGCCCGCTTTCGCTCAACACCGGCAAGAACTTCTCCAGCGTCTACCGGACGCCGCTAATGGCGATCGACATCAAGACGGTCTTGACCAACACCACTTTGATGGGTGCTTATCGCGGCGCCGGCCGGCCCGAGGCCAACTACTACATGGAGCGGCTGATCGACCGTGCCGCCGACGAGATGGGCATCAACCGGCTGACGATGCGCAAGCGCAACTTCATCAAGTCGAACCAGATGCCCTTCCCGGCCTCGTCAGGCGTCACCTATGACAGCGGCGACTTCCAGGCCGTGTTCAACAAAGCGCTGGAAATCTCCGACCACGAGAATTTTGCCAAGCGCAAGAAGGAGAGCAAGAAGGCCGGCAAGCTGCGCGGCATCGCCGTCGGCTCCTATCTCGAGGTCACCGCGCCGCCAGGCCCCGAACTCGGCAAGATCGTGTTCGATCCCGATGGCACCGTGCAGCTCATCACCGGCACGCTCGACTACGGCCAGGGCCACGCCACGCCGTTCGCTCAGGTGCTGTGTGCGCAGCTTGGCGTTCCCTTCGAGAGCGTGAAGCTCGTGCAGGGCGACAGCGACATCGTTCACACCGGCAACGGCACCGGCGGTTCGCGCTCGATCACCGCGAGCGGCCAGGCCATCGTGGGCGCCGCAAAGCTCGTCATCGAGAAGGGCAAGCGCGCCGCCGCGCATATGCTGGAGGCCTCGGAGGCCGACATTGAATTCGCCGATGGCGCTTTCACCATCGCCGGCACTGACCGCAGCATCGACATCATGGAGCTCGCCAAGAAGCTGCATGACGGCAAAATGCCGGATGGTGTGCCTGACTCGCTCGATGTTGATCACACCAGCGATCCCATCGCCTCGGCGTTCCCGAACGGCTGCCACGTCGCCGAGGTCGAGGTCGATCCTGAGACGGGCGTGGTGCAGATCGTGCGCTACAGCGCGGTGAACGATTTCGGCACCGTGATCAACCCGATGCTGGTCGCGGGCCAGCTCCATGGCGGCGTGGTCCAGGGCATCGGCCAGGCGCTGATGGAGCATGTCCGCTACGACGAGAGCGGCCAGCCGATCACGGGGTCGCTGATGGACTACGCGCTGCCGCGCGCCGAGGATGTGCCGAACATGACGGTCGGCGATCACCCGGTGCCGGCCACCACCAATCCGCTCGGCAGCAAGGGTTGCGGCGAAGCCGGCTGCGCCGGCAGCCTGTCGACGGTGGTGAACGCGGTGCTCGACGCGCTCTCGGACCACGGCATCAAGCACATCGACATGCCGCTGACCCCGGAACGGGTGTGGCGCGCGATCCAGGACGCGAAGGGGAAGGCGGCGTAGGCGACATTCGTCGTTCCGGGGCGATGCAAAGCATCGAACCCGGAACCTCGAGATTCCGGGTTTGGTCCTGACGGACCGCCCCGGAATGACGGTGCTGGATGCTACGCCGCCGCCTGCTCGCGCGGCTGGTAGATCGCGGTGTGCTGGCAGTACGCGATCGGGGTCGCACCATTCGCGACGACGAGCGCGTCGAGCTCGACGAAGCGGTGGCCCTTCTTCTCGTAATTCGCGGTGACCTTTGCCCGCGCCACTATCTCGTCGCCGGCGCGCGCGGCTGACAAGAGCTGCATGCGGCTGCCGACGTGAATCCAGGGGCCCAGAATGGTGTTGTCGACCAGCACGCGGTTCATGACGCGCTGGATCAGGCCGGGATGACCGAGGCCCTCGCGCGCAAAGATCGGATCGGTCTCCCTGATGTCGGCGAGATAGTCGCTCGCGTCCTGCCCGGCCCAGCGACGTGGCGCCGTGCCGAGCCACTTGCCCACCTCGAAGATGTCGGGGCTGACCGGCTTGCGCTCAGCGACCGCGGGGACTTCGACATAGTCGCCCAATGACACCACTGGCGCCGCCGCCGGCAGCGAGGCAGTGCCAGTGGCGCACAGCTCGGTGCGACTGAACACCTCGATCGTGAGCAGGCCGTTGTGCTCGGTCGCATCGACGTCGGCGGTCTCGCCGTCATAGACAGGCTTGATGAAGCGGGCCTCGACCAGCCCGCGGGAGAGGAAATCGCGGCCCCAGCGCGCCACCGGCACGTGCATCATGTAGGCGAAGACGTCGACGCCGGGGACCAGCCCACCGGAAAAGCCGAAGCGGCGCGCCACCGTGTCGTCATGCATCTTGTTTTCGGACTGTTTGGCGGTGTTGTAGGCCTCGACGCGCCAGGTTTCGAGCCGGTTCGGCATGGCTTGGCTTCCCCAAAATTCTTGTTGTTTCGGGGCTGATCGTAGGCCCCGGGGAACACCGGTCAATCCCCTCGCCTTTGCGGCCCGAATGCGGTACCACGCGGCGAATGACCAACACCCCCACCCGCATCTATGTCGACGCCGACGCATGCCCTGTGAAGGACGAGATTTATCGCGTCGCGCTCCGCCACGGCGTGCCGGTGAGCGTGGTCGCCGGCAATTTTATCCGCGTGCCGCACGAGCCCCTGATCGAGCGCATCGCGGCCGGCTCGGGCATGGATGCGGCCGACGACTGGATCGCGGAACGGGCGAGGCCCGGCGATGTCGTCATCACCTCGGACATTCCGCTGGCGAGCCGCTGCGTGAAGGCCGGCGCCGACGTGATCGCGCCGAACGGCAAGCCGTTCACGGAGGAATCGATCGGCATGACGCTGGCGGTGCGCAATCTGATGACGGATCTGCGCTCGGCCGGCGAAGTCACCGGCGGCCCGCGCTCGTTCGCACCGCGCGACCGCTCCGCCTTTCTCTCGGCGCTCGACCAGACGCTGCGACGGATCCAGCGCCGCCGCGCTGACCAGGCTGCTACGAGTCAGGGCTGATCATGGCGCCGCCGCTGATTCAACTGAAAGACATCAAGCTGACCTTCGGCGGCACGCCGCTGCTGTCCGGCGTCGAGCTCAACGTCGCGCCATCCGAGCGCGTCTGCCTGATCGGCCGCAACGGCTCCGGAAAGTCGACGCTGTTGAAGATCGCGGCCGGCCTCGTCGAGCCCGACAGCGGCACGCGCTTCGTGCAGCCCGGTGCCACCGTCCGCTATTTGCCGCAGGAGCCTGACTTCGGCGAGCACAAGACCCTGCTCGCCTATGTCGAGGCAGGCCTTGCACCAGGCGACGATCCCTACCAGGCGCGTTATCTGGTCGAGCAGCTTGGGCTCACCGGCAACGAGAACCCGGCCAACGTCTCCGGCGGCGAAGCGCGCCGTGCGGCGCTGGCGCGGGTGCTGGCGCCCTCACCCGATATCCTGCTGCTGGACGAGCCGACCAACCATCTCGATCTCTCCACCATCGAATGGCTGGAAAAGGAGCTCGACTCCCGGCGCAGCGCGCTTGTGATCATCAGCCACGACCGGCGTTTCCTCGCCAACCTCTCGCGCTCCACCGCCTGGCTCGATCGCGGCAAGATCAAGCAGATCGATCGCGGCTTTGCCTCGTTCGAGACCTGGCGCGACGAGGTGCTGGCGGAAGAAGAGCGCGACCAGCACAAGCTCGACCGCAAGATCGTGGACGAGGAGCACTGGCTACGCCACGGCGTCTCCGGCCGGCGCAAGCGCAACGTCAAGCGGCTCGCCAATCTGCATGCGCTGCGCGACCAGCGCCGCGACTATCGCGGCACCGCCGGCACAGCCAGTCTCGCCGCGACCGAGGCCGAACAATCCGGCAAGCTGGTGATCGAGGCCAAGGGCATCACCAAGGCCTTTGGCGATCGCGTGATCGTCGACAATTTCTCCACCCGCATCCAGCGCGGCGACCGGCTCGGCATCATTGGGCCGAACGGCTCCGGCAAGACCACGCTGGTCAATCTGCTCACCGGCGGCATGCAGCCGGATTCCGGGACGGTGCGGCTCGGCGCCAATCTGGAGATGGCAACGCTCGACCAGCACCGCGAAAGCCTCGACCCCAAATCGACGCTTGCCGAAGCGCTGACCGGCGGCCGCGGCGATCACGTCATGGTCGGCGGCAAGCCCAAGCATGTCGTCGGCTACATGAAGGACTTCCTGTTCGCACAGGAGCAACGCGGCACGCCGCTGGAGGTGCTCTCCGGCGGTGAGCGCGGACGGCTGATGCTCGCGCGTGCGCTCGCCAAGCCATCAAACCTCCTGGTGCTGGACGAGCCGACCAACGATCTCGATCTCGAGACGCTCGACGTGCTGGAGGAAATGCTCGGCGACTACGAGGGCACGGTCATCCTCATCAGCCATGACCGTGACTTCCTCGACCGCGTCGTCACCTCCGTGATCGCGCCTGAGGGCAACGGCAAGTGGATCGAATATGCCGGCGGCTACAGCGACATGCTGGCGCAGCGCGGCGCGGATCTCAAGCGTGAGACCACGAAGACCCCGGCGCCAACAGAAAAGAAAGAGGAACGCGCCGCTGTCCCCGCCTCAGCGAAGAGGAAGCTGAGCTTCAACGAGAAGCACGCGCTGGAGACGCTGCCGAAGAAGATGGAAACGTTGCACGCCGATATCGCCAGTCTGCAACGCGTCCTCGACGATCCCAATCTCTATGCCAGGGATCGCAAGAAATTCGACGACACGTCGACCGCCATCGCCAAGGCGCATGAAGAACTGTCCGCTGCCGAAGAGCGCTGGCTTGAACTTGAAATGCTCCGCGAAGAAATTGAACAGGCTTAACCCATGACCACACCCCTCGCCGCCAAGATCGCCCGCGAATACGGCACGCCCTGTGCTGTCATCGACATGGACAAGGTCGAGCGCAACATCGCGCGGATTCAGAAGGCCTGCGATGACGCCGGCGTTGCCAATCGCCCGCACATCAAGACGCACAAGAACCCGACCATTGCCAAGATGCAGGTCGCGGCCGGCGCCAAGGGCATCACCTGCCAGAAGATCGGCGAGGCCGAGATCATGGCCAATGCCGGCATCGACGACATCCTGATCAGCTACAATCTCCTGGGCGAAGAGAAGATGGCGCGGCTCGGCGCGCTCAATGCCAAGACCAGGATGACGGTCGCCGCCGATAATTCGACGGTCGTCGCGGGCTTGCCGAAGGCCGCCGAGGCCTCGGGCCGCCCGCTCTCGGTCGTGGTCGAATGCGACACCGGTCGCAAGCGCGCGGGCGTCGAGACGCCGGCGGAAGCGATTGCGCTGGCGCGCGAGATCGCGGCGTCCAAGGGGCTCGCGTTCGCCGGCTTCATGCTGTATCCGACCGAGACCGGCTGGGCGGACGCGCAGAAATTCTACGACGAGGCGCTCGCCGGCGTGCGCGCGCACGGGCTGGACGCAAAAATCGTCTCGACCGGCGGCACGCCAAACCTCGTCAACATCGGCAAGCTCAAAGGCGGCACCGAGCATCGCTTCGGCACCTATATCTACAACGACCGCATGCAGGTCGCGGCCGGCTCCGCCACCTGGGACGATTGCGCGCTGCATATCTATTCGACGGTGGTGAGCCGCGCCGCCCCCGAGCGCGGCATTCTCGATGCCGGCTCGAAGACCTTGACGACGGACACCGGCGGCCTCGATGGCCACGGCCTGATCCTGGAGCACCCCGAAGCCAAGATCGCGAAGTTCGCCGAGGAGCACGGCTTCCTCGATCTCTCCCGCAGCAACACGCGGCCCAATGTCGGCGACGTCGTCCGCATCGTCCCGAACCACGTTTGTGTCGTCGTCAACATGATGGACGAGGTGTTGATGGTCCGCGGCGACGAGATCATCGGTACGCTGCCGGTGGCGGCGCGAGGGAAACTGCGGTAGATCGCCGCTGCCGTAGGGTGGGCCCAAGCGAAGCGGGCCCACGACTTTGTGTCCCAACTACGAAAGATGGTGGGCATGGCGCTGTGCGCTTTTGCCCACCTTACGATTTCTGCAATTGGGCGAGCCACTCCAGCACGCCCCTGCCCGCTGCTGCCCCCGTCGCGAACGAGGCCTGCAGCAGATAGCCGCCGGTCGGGGCTTCCCAGTCCAGCATCTCGCCGGCGGCAAACACGCCGGGCAGCTTGCGCAACATGAAGTGGTCGTCGAGTTCGTCGAAGGCAATCCCGCCTGCGGTGGAAATGGCGCGATCGATCGAGGCAACGCCGGTCAGCTGGATCGGAATGGCATTGATCAGATGCGCAAGCTCTGCCGGCGAGAACGCAGCCAGTGACCGGCCGGAGGCGATGGCCGCCTCCTGCATCAGGCCGATGCCGACCGGCGACACCTGTGCCGCCTTGCGCAGGAAATTCGCCAGTGATTGCTTGCCACGCGTGCCCGACAGGCGCGTGGTCAGTGCGGCCGTGTCGAGATCGGGCCGTAATGCGATTGTCAACGTCGCCTGCCCGATCCCCAGCACCGCATCGCGCAGCTCTGCCGACAGCGCGTAGATCGCGCCACCCTCGATGCCGGCACGCGTAATCATCGCCTCGCCACGCACCGTGCGCGCGCCGATCGTCAGTGCCACGCCCTTGAGCGGCTGGCCTTCAAACCGATCGCGAAACACATCGGACCAGGCGACAGTGAAGCCGGAATTCGCCGGCCGCAGTTTTGAGACGGTGATGCCCTTTGCTGCGAGCAAATCGCCCCATGCGCCATCCGCGCCGAGCCGCGGCCAGCTCGCACCGCCAAGCGCGAGCACTGTTGCACTGCCGGCGACGGCGCGCGTGCCATCGGGCGTCTGGAATTCAAGCCGACCCTGCTCGTCCCATCCGGCCCAGCGGTGGCGGAAGGCGAATTGCACACCCGCCGCATCGAGCCGGCGCAGCCAGGCACGCAGCAGGGGCGAGGCCTTGAACGTCTTTGGAAACACACGCCCGCTGCTGCCGATAAAGGTCTGTTGCCCGAGGCCTGCGCTCCAGTCACGCAGCGCGTCGGGAGGAAACGCCTCGATCGCGTCGCGCAAGTGAGGCATCGCCTCCCGGTAGCGAGGGAGGAAATCCGCCAACGGCTCACTGTGGGTGAGGTTGAGTCCACCCCGGCCGGCCATCAAAAACTTGCGGCCTGCCGACGGCATGGCATCGTAGACGGTGACGCTGGCGCCGCCTTGCGCCAGCACTTCCGCCGCCATCAGCCCGGCGGGACCGGCACCGATGACGGCGACGTCGCTCAGAGCTTGATCCCCGCCCGCGCCGCGGCCTGCGCGACATACTTTTGCGTCTGCTCGAACGCACCGGCGAGCGCCTTGGCCTTCGACATGTCGCTGATCTCGGCGAAATGCGCGGCGATCGCGTCCGGGGTCCAGTCGGATTCCGGCAGGTTGATGCCTTCGCTCTCGATGATCTTGATCACGGCGAAGGAGCCCGCACCGGCACCCATGATGGTGCGGGTCGGCGCGTCCTCGCTCAGCATGTACTCGACGGCCGGCGTGATCGCATTCGGCTTCATCAATTGAAGCGCCTGAGGCGGCAGCAGCTCTTCGGTCATACGGGTCGCCGCCGTCGGCGAGATGATGTTGACGCGGATGTTGTTCTTGCGGCCCTCTTCCGCGAGCACATTCATCAAACCGACCATGCCTGACTTGGCCGCGCCGTAATTGGCCTGGCCGAAATTGCCATAGAGGCCCGAGGACGATGTCGTCAGCACGATGCGACCATAGTTGCGGTCGCGCATGCCGGCCCACACCGCCTTGCAGCAGTAAAAAGTGCCGACGAGATGCACGTCCAGCACTTTCTGAAAATCGGTTGCTTCCATCTTGCCGAACGACTTGTCACGCAGGATGCCGGCATTGGCACACATGATGTCGACGCTGCCCCACTCCCTGGTGGCGCGCTCGACCATGGCGGTGACCTGCTCGAAACTCGAGACGTCCGCGCCGTCGGCCATTGCGGTGCCGCCGGCTTTCCGGATCTCCTCGACCACGGCTTCGGCCGGCGAGAGCGAAGCCCCGGTGCCATCGCGGGCGCCACCGAAATCGTTGACGACGACCTTCGCACCGCGGCTCGCAAGGCCCAGCGCATGCGCCTTGCCGAGACCATTGCCCGCGCCGGTGACGATGGCGACGCGTCCGTCGAACCTGATTGCCATGAGTGTGCTTCCTGGATGTTAGGTGTCACGGCCGGGCTTGCGCCGGCCACCCATCAAAATTGAGAGGCTTTTGAGCAGCGATGCATGGCTGGGTCAAGCCCGGCCAACACGGCCTGCCTCACGCGAAATAAATCAGGCCGAGCCAATCCGCGACCAGCGCCGGCTTGTCCTCGCCCTCGATCTCGACCGTCACATTGGTACGGGACTGCAATTCGTTCGGCTTACGCAGCTTGGCTTCCGCCAGGACGAAACGGCCGCGAACGCGCTTGCCCGAGCGCACCGGCGAGATGAAGCGCAGCTTGTCGAAGCCGTAATTGACGCCCATCGTGGTGCCGGCGATCGCCGGCATCACCTCATAGGACATCACTGACAACATCGACATCGTCAGAAAACCGTGCGCGATGGTGGTGCCGAACGCGGTCTCCTGCTTCGCCCTCGCGGGGTCGACGTGGATGAACTGGTGATCTGCGGTCACGTCGGCATAGGTGTCGATCCGGGGCTGGTCGATGAGGTGCCAGGACGACACGCCGATCTCCTTGCCGACCATGGCCTGATAGGCCTCGAGCGTGATCGGCGGCTTCTTCCAGATTTCGTTCACTTAGGTCTCACTTCTCGTTTTCGGCAGTTCGGGAAAATCCTCCTCACGGAATTCCCGGCCGCGCAGCGGATCGTCGCGATCATTGTCGCGTTCGAGCCGTCGTAGCTGCACGCGGCGGATTTTGCCAGAGATCGTCTTCGGCAGTTCGCTGACGATTTCGAGCCGGCGGATGCGCTTGAACGGCGCAAGCCGCGTGTGCAGGTGTCTGAAGATGGAGAGCGCGGTTTCGGGCGTCCGTTCGGCGCCTGCGGTCAGCAGCACGAAGGCCTTGGGGATCGCGAGCCTGATGGGGTCGGGGCTCGGTACCACCGCGGCTTCGGCGACAAGCTCGTGCTCGAGCAGCACGCTCTCCAGCTCGAACGGGCTGATGCGATAGTCTGAGGATTTGAACACGTCGTCGGAGCGGCCGACGAAGGTGAGATAGCCGTCCTCGTCTGCGAAGACCACGTCACCACTGCGATAGAGCTCGCCTTCGGCGCCCGAGAGCTTGCCGTCGTCGCCCTGATAGCCCTGCATCAGGCCGGCCGGACGATCAGCGCCCAGCAGCAGCGCCACCTCGCCCTCCCCGGCCGGATGGCCGTCGGCATCGCTAACCTGCACGCGATAGCCCGGCAACGGCCGGCCCATCGAACCGACCTTGATCTTCTGGCCCGGCGAGTTGCCGGCAAGTGCCGTGGTTTCGGTCTGGCCGTAGCCGTCTCGGATGGTCAGGCCCCAGGCGGCCTGCACCTGGTCTATCACTTCGGGGTTGAGCGGCTCGCCGGCGCCGCAGACTTCGCGAAGGGCTACCTTGAACGAGGCCAGGTTCTCCTGGATGAACAATCGCCACACGGTGGGCGGCGCGCACAGCGTGGTGACACCGCAGCGGCCGATGGTGGCAAGCAGGCCTTTCGCGTCGAAGCGCGGCTGGTTGACCACGAACACGGTGGCGCCTGCATTCCACGGTGCGAAGAAGCAGCTCCAGGCGTGCTTGGCCCAGCCGGGAGAGGAGATGTTGAGATGGACGTCGCCGGGCTTCAGCCCGATCCAGTACATGGTCGACAGATGCCCGACAGGATAGCTTCGCTGACTGTGCCTGACGAGCTTTGGCTTTGCCGTCGTGCCCGAGGTGAAATACAGCAGCATCGGGTCGTCGGCATTGGTCGGACCGTCAGCCGCAAAACTCTCTGAAGCGTTCGCCGCCTCGTCATAGGCAAGCCAGCCATCGGACGCCTCGCCCACGACGATACGCACCACATCGTTCACGCCAAGACTCGCGAATTTCGCGACCTGGTCCTGCGCGGCCACCACCGCCTTCGCCTTGCCGCGCTCGAGGCGATCGCGCAACTCGTCGGCGGTCAGCAGCGTGGTTGCGGGGATGACGACGACGCCAAGCTTGATCGCGGCCAGCATCGTCTCCCACAGCGGAACCACATTGCCGAGCAGCAACAGCAGATGATCGCCGCGCTTGAGGCCCTGCGCGCGAAGAAAGTTGGCAACCTGGTTGGAGCGCTTCGAGAGCGTCGCGAAGGACAGCTTCGTCTGCTTGTCCTGCGCGGCATCGACGATCCAGAGCGCGGGCCGATCCCTACTCTCCGCGTTCGCCGCCAGCTCGGCGTCGAACCAGTCGAGCGCCCAGTTGAAGGGCGCAGGATCGGGCCAGCGGAAATCCCTGACCGCTGTCTCGTAATCCGTGCGGTGTGCGAGAAGAAGCGCGCGCGCGTCCTGAAATGTCGTCATTAAGCTTTCCCGGCTAGCCCCCTAACGTGCTTGATAATTCCGGAAAAATCCACCCCGCCCTGGCCGGCTGCGTCGAAAGACTGATAGATCTCCTGCGCATGCTTGCCGAGCGGCGTCGCGGCGCCCGTCGCTTTCGCGGCGTCCTGCGCCAGGGTCAGATCCTTCACCATCAGCGCCGAGGCGAAACCCGGCTTGTAATCGTTGTTTGCGGGCGACGTCGGCACCGGGCCCGGAACCGGGCAATAGGTGGTCAGCGACCAGCACTGGCCCGACGAAGTCGAGGCGACGTCGAACAACGCCTGATGCGAGAGGCCGAGCTTCTCAGCCAGCGCAAAGGCTTCGCTCACCGCGATCATGGAAATGCCGAGGATCATGTTGTTGCAGATTTTTGCGGCCTGGCCCGCGCCGGCGCCGCCGCAATGGACGATCTTCTTGCCCATCTTTTCCAGCACAGGCTTTGCCGCCGCGAACGCGCCCTCCTCGCCACCGCACATGAAGGTGAGCGTTGCCCCCTTGGCGCCGCCGGTGCCGCCCGAGACCGGCGCGTCGACCGAGAGCACGCCGTTCTTGGCAGCGAGCGCGTGCGCGGCCCTCGCGCTCTCGACATCGATTGTGGAGCTGTCGATGATCAGCGCGCCTTTGGTCATGGCCGGCACGACATCGTTCCAAACGCCGAGCACGTGCTTGCCGGCGGGCAACATCGTGACGACCACATCGGCGCCTTTCACCGCGCCTGACGCACTGTCCGCGATACTGGCGCCGTCGGCTTTGGCCTGGCTGCGCGAGGCCGCGACGAGGTCGAATGCCACCACCTTGTGCCCGGCCTTGACGAGGTTAGCCGCCATCGGGCCGCCCATGTTGCCGAGACCGATGAATGCGATCGTGGCCATTGTCGTTTCCTCCGCTCGTTTCGTTGATTAGTTGAACTTGAGCTCGTCGGCGCCGATCTCGGCGAAATAGGGTGCAAGCATCTTCGGCGTCACATCCTCGATCCGCGGTGGCGACCAGCTCGGATTGCGATCCTTGTCGATGACGGCGGCGCGGACGCCCTCGCGAAAATCGTCGCTGCGAAAGACCTCGTTCGCGGCGCGATATTCGCGCACCAGGCATTCTTCCAGACTTGACGCAGTGCGCGCCAGCCGCAGCAGCTTCAGCGTCACCACCATGCCACGCGGCGATTTTTCGTTGAGTGTCTTCAGCGTCGCCAGCGCAAAGTCGGAGCCGTCGCGTTTGAGCGCCGCAAAAATGTCTTCCATACGGTCGAAGCCGAACAGCGCATCGATCGCGGGCTCCTTCGCCGCCACCGGGCCGGCGGTCTCGCCAGTCGCAAAATCCCTGATCAGCTTGCTGACGTCGGCGGCAGTCGAGCCCGGGCGAACCTCGGTCAGGGCCTCACGCAACTCCGGCAATTTCACTGCCGGGACCACCCAATCGGCGAACTTCGCATGGATAGCATCCGGTCCATTCATGGTCTGACCGGTCAGGCCGAAGAACGTGCCGATCTCGCCGGGCGAGCGCGACAACAAATAGGTGCCGCCGACATCGGGGAAGAAACCGAGCCCGACCTCAGGCATCGCAAGTTTGGTCCGATCCGTAACGACCCGATGACTCGCATGCGCGGACAAGCCAACGCCGCCGCCCATGACGATGCCGTCCATGAAGGCGACATAGGGCTTAGGGAATTTCTTGATCCGGGCGTTGAGAATGTATTCCTCGCGCCACAGGATCTTGCCGAGATCACCGTTGACTTTCGAGCTCTCCCAGAGCGCCCGGATGTCGCCGCCGGCGCACAGGCCGCGCTCGCCGGCGCCTTCCAGCATGATCACGGCAACAGCGGGATCGGCTTCGAAGCGGTCGAGCGCCTTCTCGATGTCGCGAAACATCTCCAGCGTGACGGCATTGATCGCCTTGGGACGGTTCAGCCTGATAATGCCGGCCGCGCCCTCGACACGGGCGACGAGATCGCCCTCTTCCACCGAACTCATCGCGCGCCCTCGATCAACTTGCGCGCCACGATGAGCCGCATGATTTCATTGGTGCCCTCGAGGATCTGGTGCACGCGTAGATCGCGCACGATCTTCTCGATGCCGTATTCGCTGAGGTAACCGTAGCCGCCGTGCAGCTGAAGCGCTTGGTTGGCGACCTCAAAGCCAACATCGGTCCCGAAACGCTTGGCCATCGCGCAGAGCATGGTGGCGTCGGGATCCTTGCGATCCAATGCAGCCGCGGCACGCCACAGGAAGGTGCGTGCGGCCTCGAGCTCGATCGCCATATCGGCGAGCTTGAACTGCAACGCCTGGAATTCGTCCAGACGCTTTCCAAACGCCTTGCGCTCCTTCATGTAGGAACGCGCCTTGTCGAGCGCGGTCTGCGCGCCGCCGAGCGAGCACGCCGTAATGTTGAGGCGGCCGCCGTCGAGGCCTGCCATCGCGATCTTGAAACCGACGCCCTCCTCGCTCAGCCGGTTCGCGACCGGGACGCGGGCGTTCTCGAACATCACGGCGCGGGTCGGCTGCGCGTTCCAGCCCATCTTGCGCTCGTTGGCACCGAAAGAAACGCCAGGCGTCTTGCCGTCGATGACAAGCGTCGAGATGCCGCCGGGGCCATCGCCGCCGGTCCGCACCATGGCGACCAGCAGATCAGTACCGCCGGCTCCGGAGATGAATTGCTTCTGGCCGTTGAGCACGTAATGATCGCCGTCGCGCACCGCACGCGTCCGCAGCGCCGCTGCGTCGGAGCCGGCGCCCGGCTCGGTCAGGCAGTAGCTCGCGATCAGCTCCATCGAGCAGAGTTTTGGCAACCATTGATGGCGCTGGGTGTCGCTGCCGAAGGCATCGATCATCCAGCTCGCCATGTTGTGGATGGAGATGAAGGCCGAGGTGGTTGGACAACCCGTCGCCAGCGCCTCGAAGATCAGCGCCGCGTCGAACCGCGACATCGCGGAGCCGCCGACATCGTCGCGGATATAGATGCCGCCCATGCCGAGGGCGGCCGCCTCGCGCATCACGTCGACGGGAAAGTGCTTCTCCTCGTCCCAGCGCAGCGCGTGCGGCGCGATCCTCGAAGCCGCAAACGCCAACGCCATGTCGCGAACCGCGACCTGATCCTCGTTCAGAGCGAACTGCATCCCGGCCTCGCTCCTGGGAGGATTACTTCATCAGCGGGATCGAGAATTCCGCGCCTTCCTTGACGCCGGACGGCCAACGCGAGGTCACCGTCTTGGTCTTGGTGTAGAAGCGGACCGAGTCCGGGCCGTGCTGGTTGAGATCGCCGAAGCCCGACTTCTTCCAGCCGCCGAAGGTGTAATAGGCGATCGGCACCGGGATCGGCACGTTGATGCCGACCATTCCGACGTTGACCTTGGCTGCGAAGTCGCGCGCGGCATCGCCGTCGCGGGTGAAGATGGCAACACCGTTGCCGTAGTCATGCTCGGACGGCAGCGCCAGCGCTTCCTTGTAGTCGTGCGCGCGCACGACCGAGAGCACGGGCCCGAAGATCTCCTCCTTGTAGATCCGCATGTCCTTGGTGACGTTATCGAACAGCGAGCCGCCGAGATAGAAGCCCTTCTCGTAGCCCTGCATCTTGAAGCCGCGGCCGTCGACGGCGAGCGTCGCGCCTTCCTTGATGCCGATGTCGATGTAGCTCTTGACCTTCTCGACCGCCTCGCGCGTCACCAGCGGACCGTAGTCAGCGGACGGATCGATCGAGGTGCCGATCTTGAGCGATTCGACGCGCGGGATCAGCTTGTCCATCAGGCGATCAGCGGTGGACTTGCCGACGGGAACGGCAACCGAGACGGCCATGCAGCGCTCGCCGGCCGAGCCGTAACCCGCACCGATCAGCGCGTCGACGGCCTGGTCCATGTCGGCGTCGGGCATGATGATGGCGTGGTTCTTGGCACCGCCAAAACACTGGCAACGCTTGCCGCTCTGGGCCGCGCGCTCGTAGATGTACTGCGCGATCGGCGTGGAGCCGACGAAACCGACGGCCTTGATGTCGGGATCGTCGAGGATGGCGTCGACCGCTTCCTTGTCGCCGTTGACAACGTTGAGGATGCCGGCCGGCAGGCCCGCTTCGATCATCAGCTCGGCGAGCAGCATCGGCACGCCGGGATCGCGCTCGGACGGCTTGAGGATAAAGGCGTTGCCGCAGGCGATCGCCGGCGCGAACTTCCACATCGGGATCATCGCCGGAAAATTGAACGGCGTGATGCCGGCGACGACGCCGAGCGGCTGGCGCATCGAATAGATGTCGATGCCGGGGCCGGCGCCCTCGGTGTACTCACCCTTCATCAGATGCGGGATGCCGCAGGCGAACTCGGCGACTTCTAGGCCGCGCTGGATGTCGCCCTTGGCGTCGGGCACGGTCTTGCCGTGCTCGCGCGCAAGCAGCTCGGCGAGCTTGTCGTAATCGCGCTGCACCAGCTCGACGAACTTCATCATCACGCGGGCGCGGCGCTGCGGGTTGGTCGCGGCCCACTCGGGCTGGGCGGCGCGCGCGTTCTCGACGGCGGCGCGAACCTCGGCCTTGGACGCCAGCGCGACCTTGGCCTGGACGTCACCGGTCATCGGCTCGAAGACGTCGGCGGTGCGGCCCGAGGTGCCCTTGACCTCCTTGCCGCCGATGAAATGTCCGATTGAACGCATGGAATGATCTCCTTGAGGCCAGCCTGTTCGCTTTGACAAATCCTATCGACCTGCATTTTATAGGATTCAAGTCTGAGATAATGCACCATAGATGTGCGAAAATGCTGGATCAAGGTAGCATCGACTGGGACGACTTCCGCTTCGTGCTGGCCATCGTGCGGGGCGGCTCGGTGTCGGCTGCGGCAAAGCAGCTCGGGGTCGACCATGCCACCGTGATCCGGCGTGTGGACCGGCTGGAGAAGCACCTTTCGGCCAAGCTGTTTGACCGGCGCAAGACCGGCTATCTCCTCACCGAATCCGGCCAGCGCGTCGCCGACAGCGCCGAAGCAATGGAATCGACCATTGTCGCCAACCAGGAGCAGGTGGGCGGCTCGGTGGCACGGCTGACCGGGACGGTGCGGATCGGCGCGCCCGACGGCTTCGGCACCGCCTTCCTGGCGCCGCGGCTCGCCCCGTTCGCCGACCGCTATCCCGATCTCGATCTGCAACTTGTGGCGACCGCAAGGCTGTTCAGTCTCTCCAAGCGCGAGGCCGACATCGCGATCAGCCTGACCATGCCGAAGGAAGGCCGCATCGTCGGCCGCAAGCTGCTCGACTACCGCCTCGGGCTTTATGCCGCCCCCGCCTATCTCGACCGCTTCCCAAAAATCGCCTCGCGGCAGGATCTGCCGCAGCACCGCTTCGTCGGCTATATCGAAGAGCTGCTGTTCACGCCTGAGCTCGACTACCTGCCGCAGGTGTCGCCGCGCATCTCGGCACGCTTCCGCAGCGCCAATCTGATCGCGCAGCTCAACGCCACGCTCTCAGGCTTCGGCATCGCGGTGCTGCCGCATTTCATGGCGAGCGATTATCCGCAGCTCGTGGCGGTGCTGCCCGAGGAGATCTCGATCACCAGGACGTTCTGGATGCTGATGCACGCCGACAGCAAGGATCTCGCGCGGATCCGGGCGGTCGCGGATTACATCGGCGAGATCGTGGACCGTGAGCGGGCGCTGTTTGCGGGACGGTGAGAAATCGCCGGGTGGGCAAAGCGACTTGTCCGCCGTAGCTCGCAGAGCGAAGGCGGAAGCGTGCCCACGCATTTTTTGCGAACGAGAGAGATCGTGGGCACGGCGCTTGCGCGCCTTTGCATACACTGCGGCATCTCGCCTAGTTCTGCTTCGCCCTCTTCGCAGCAGTTACCTTCGGCTCACGCTTCGCGCCCTCGAGGGCACTCTCCTTACCGGCCTTCAGCACTTCATCCGACAGCTCGCTGGAGCCGGCAATGCGCGCCAGCAGCATGGTGCCCGCCATCGTGGCCAGCGTGGCGATCGCCTGCTTGCGCGCGGCCTTGCGTGGAACGTTCGGGATGAAATCGGTCATCATCTCGACCATCTCATCGAGCTTGCCGGCAAATGCCTTTCGCGTCTTCGGGCTCTCGCGGGCGATCTCGGCGCCGAGCGCGGGGATCGAGCAGCCATGGCCGGGATTGTCGCGGTGCAGTGCAGAGAGATAGGTCTCCACGATCTGGGCAAGCTGCTTCTCGGGCGCAAGCTGATCGGATTGCTTGCGCCAGTGCTCCATCGAGCGGTCCATGGCGTAGGCAAAAGCCTCGATCACCAGCGCCTCGCGCGAATCGAAATGGGCGTAGAAGCCGCCATGGGTGAGGCCCGCCTCCTTCATCAGGTCGGCGACGCCGATGCCGTGGGCACCCTTTTCCCGAAGCCGCACGGACGCCTTCCTCACGATGCGGTCGTGGGTTTCCTGCTTGTGTTCCCTGGAATAGCGCATGCGGCTCTCATTGGATGTCGGAGGTCATCTCATAACACGGATATCAGCCCAGCGGCGCATTAATTCCCGGTAAAGATGTTGCCGACCATGGAAAAGGTTGCAGTTGCATGGACTGCGAGCGCCCCTTTACCGTCGCGGACGAAGCCCTCGGTATAGCTGGTCTGGCGCCCGAGCTTGATCACCCTGCCTTCGGCCGAGATCAGCCCCGACCGGACCGAGAGCGGACGCAGGAAGGTCATCTTCAGGTCGAGCGTCACCGACGACTGGCCGGCCTCAAGCCGAGTCGAAATCGCACAGCCCATGGCGGTGTCGAGCAGAGCGGCCGCGGTCGCCCCATGCAGAAGGCCGATGGTATTTTCGAGATCCTCGCGCGGCTCCAGTTCCATCACAATCCGGCCCGGCTCGACTACGCCCACGATGAAGCCGATCAGTTTTGCGAAGGGCGGCGGCGGCAGCCTGCCGTCGCGGATGCCAAGCATGGCGTCCATGCCCGACAGACCCATGGCCACTTTCGCGACCGGCGCCGGGACCTGCCAGTCCACGACGCGCTCGCGCCGAAGTATGGACGTAAACAAGTCGCGCTGATGGGGTTCGGTCATGGCCGCCTCTTTGTATGATATACGTCATACTATTCCACGGACTTCGCGCTGGCAACTTCGTCCTCGCCCGCTTGACAAGCGAGGCGTTTCGGCCCGGAAGTGGCGTCGACTGACGCGCCTTGCGCCCGTCCAGGAAACCTTCGAGACATCAGATGGAAATGCTCAATAACCACTGCGGCGTAACGCGCGATGCGCGCGGCGTCGTTCATGTCGCGATCTGCAACGCCGGCTCGCTGAACATTCTGGGCTCTCGTGTGACCGAGGCGGTGAGGGAAGGGCTGCAAAAGCTCGCCACCGACCGCAGCATCCGCGTCGTGGTACTGCGCGGCCAAAGCGAGAAGAGCATGATCGGCGGCGCCGATATCAAGGAGATGGCCAAGCTCGACCAAAAGTCGGCCGAGGCCTTCATCAGCCGCCTGCGCGATCTCTGCGAGGCCGTGCGGCAATTCCCTGCCCCCATGATCGCGCGCATGCCCGGCTGGTGCCTCGGCGGCGGGCTCGAGGTCGCAGCCGCCTGCGATTTCCGGATCGCCGCGCATGATGCGCATTTCGGCATGCCGGAGGTACGCGTCGGCATCCCCTCGGTGATCCACGCTGCACTGCTGCCGCGCCTGATCGGCTGGGCCCGCGCGCGCTGGCTGGTGATGACCGCGGAGAACATCGATGCGTCGACGGCGCTGTCCTGGGGCCTGATCGACAAGATCGCGCCGGCGGACGGGCTGGATGCCGAGATCGAGCACCTCGTGAAGGCGCTGCTCGAATGCGGCCCCGAGGCGCTGCGGTCGCAGAAGGCACTGCTGCGGCAATGGGAGGAATTGCCGCTCACCGAGTCGGTGAACCTCAGCGTCAAGGTGTTCGGCGAGTCGTTCCTGACGGACGAGCCGACGCGACTGATGGGCGCGTTCGTGAACAGGAAGCGGTAGGCGGTCCAGCGCCAATCGGACGATCAATTCATCCGAACTACGACATTTTCTCATGCCAGGCGCGGTTGCATTTTTTGCGCCGCATCATATGATGATCATAATCTAACGGATCATCACAGGGAGTTTGTCATGGCCGAAGCCGTCGATCCCGTCGTCATCGTCTCCGCCGCCCGTACTCCGCTCGGCCGCTTCATGGGCGAGCTGTCGCCGCTTGCCGCCCACAAGCTCGGCTCGCATGTGATCAATGCAACGCTGGAACGCGCCAAGCTCGCGCCCGAGAAGGTCGACGAGGTGTTCATGGGCTGCGTGCTGCCGGCCGGCCAGGGCCAGGCGCCAGCGCGCCAGGCCGCGCGTGGCGCTGTTCTACCCGATGCCACCGGTGCTACCACTGTGAACAAGGTCTGCGGCTCCGGCATGAAGGCGACCATGCTGGCGCACGACATCATTCGCGCCGGCTCGGCCGAGATCGTCGTCTCGGGCGGCATGGAGAGCATGAGCAATGCGCCCTATCTACTCGCGAAGGCGCGCGGCGGCTATCGCGCCGGCCATGATCGCATCATCGACCACATGATGATGGACGGCCTCGAAGACGCCTATGAGACCGGCCGCTCGATGGGCGATTTCGGCGAAGCCACCGCCGAAGCCTATCAGTTCACCCGCAAGGACCAGGACGCCTATGCGATGGAGACGCTGAGCCGTGCCCGCAAGGCCGTCGAGGGAGGCGCGTTCAAGGCGGAGATCGCGCCAATCACGCTGACCGAGAAGGCAGGCCCGCGCGTCATCGCCAATGACGAGCATCCACTGAAGGTTGATCCCGCCAAGATTCCCGGACTGAAGCCAGCCTTCCGCGCCAATGGCACCATCACGCCGGCGGCCTCCTCCGCCAATGCCGACGGCGCCGCTGCGCTGGTGCTGACGAAACGTTCGCTCGCCGATCGCAACGGCCTGCCTGCCATCGCCGAGATCAAGGGCCACGCTACGCACAGCCAGGAGCCGCAATGGTTCACCACTGCGCCGATTCCGGCGATCAAGAAACTGCTCGACAAGGTTGGCTGGAGCGCAGGCGATGTCGATCTCTTTGAGATCAATGAAGCGTTTGCGGTGGTCGCGATGGCAGCACAGCGCGATCTCGGCATCCCGCGCGAAAAACTCAACATCAACGGCGGCGCCTGCGCGCTCGGTCATCCCATCGGCGCCACCGGCGCCCGGCTGATCGTGACCCTGCTGCATGCGCTCGAGGCCAACAACCTCAAGCGCGGCGTCGCGGCGCTCTGCATCGGCGGCGGCGAGGCCACCGCGATCGCGGTCGAGCGTCTCGCACACTAACCGTCGTAACGTCCGAAATTGAGGGAAGTCTGTCATTTCAGACTTCCCGATCTCGTGCCAGACTGCAACAATGACGCGGGTGTTCCGGAGCCCGCCAACCTGGATTGAGGGCAATGATCTCGAACTGGCTTTCGGCCACGCTAGGCCGTCGCAACATCCATTACGGCTGGGTGATGGTCGGGGTGACCTTCTTCGCCGCCCTGATCAGCGCGGGCACGGTCGGCGCGCCCGGCGTGTTCATCGTTCCGCTCCAGAAGGAGTTCGGCTGGAGCACGGCGGAGATCTCCTCGGCGCTCTCGATCCGTTTCATCCTGTTCGGGCTGATGGCGCCATTCGCCGCCGCTCTCCTCAACCGTTATGGCCTGCGCAACGTCACGCTGACCGCGCAGCTCTTCGTCGTCTCGGCGCTGGTGCTCTCGCTCGGCATGACGCAGGTCTGGCAGCTCGTGGCGCTGTGGGGCGTGGTGATCGGCATCGGCACCGGCATGACCGCGCTGGTGCTGGGCGCGACCATCGCAACGCGCTGGTTCGCAGCGCGCCGCGGCCTCGTCATCGGCATCATGACAGCGAGCGTCGCCACCGGCCAGCTCGTGTTCCTGCCGCTGCTCGCAAGCCTGACCGAGCGCTTCGGCTGGCGGCTTGCGCTCGCCTTCGTCTGCATCATGCTCGGCGTCTCCGCGACCGCGGTCTTGCTGATCATGCGCGATCGCCCAAGCGACCTCGGCCTGCGCCCGTTCGGCGACGAAGGCACCGAGCCCCTGCCCGCGCCGCCCGTGAATCACGGCTCGATCACATCAGTGGCGCTCGGCACGCTGCGCGATGCCTCGAAGTCGAGCGCGTTCTGGATCCTGTTTGCGACCTTCTTCGTCTGCGGCGCCTCGACCAATGGCCTCGTCCAGGTGCATTTGATTCCGATGTGCCTCGACTTCGGTATCCCGCAGGTGCAGGCGGCGAGCCTTTTGGCGGCGATGGGCATTTTCGACTTCTTTGGCACCATCATGTCGGGCTGGCTGTCGGACCGGTATGACAACCGCTTCCTGCTGTTCTGGTACTACGGCCTGCGCGGGCTCTCGCTGATCTTCCTGCCCTTCAGCGATTTCTCGTTCTATGGCCTGTCCATCTTCGCGATGTTCTACGGCCTCGACTGGATCGCCACCGTGCCGCCGACGGTGCGGCTAACGGCGCAGAAGTTCGGACCCGAGCGCGCCAATCTGGTGTTTGGCTGGATCTTCGCCGGCCATCAGCTCGGCGCCGGCACGGCCGCCTTCGGCGCGGGCCTGTCGCGGACGCTGCTGCAAAGCTATCTGCCGGCCTTCTTCGTCGCCGGTACGCTCTGCGTATTTGCCTCGCTGATCGTGCTGACACTGTCGCGGCAGCCGAAGCCGCAAGCAAAACCCGCGATGGCCTAGTTAGCACCTGATCGTGGTGGTGGCGCCGCGCACCGCGGCGTCACCGATCCGCGAGATGATCCCGAACCGATCGGGAGGAGCGATCCCACCATTGCGGGCTGCGATCTCGACCACCTCATCATTGGCGTCAAGGACGTGCTCGGCTTTACGATGCCAAAGCCGCGCTAGTGAGAGGCTGTTCGCGACGGATCCTCACCGAGCTGCTGGCCCTGCGCGAGCCTCTGCTTGATCATCCCCATGACGGAACCTACCTCGCCGAAGGCTCTGGAGTGGGAATCGTCTCCGCCAAGATGCGTGAGGTCGAACACCAGGATTTTCTGCTGCGCCAGCGCGCTTTTGTACGGCTCATCCTGCGGATTGATATCGCCGAGGCGCGTTGTCCCTCCGGCGAGCGACTTCGATAGTTTGAGAGCCGTATCATCCTGCGACAGAAACAGGCCGATGCGGGGGCGCCGCGGCCCCAAAGCTCCGACCGCGCTGATGAACTCGTCGAAGCCGATGTCGGGCGCGACCAGCGCGACATTCTTCAGCTTCGGCACCGATCCGCCGTGCGAGGCCCTGCTCCGCAACGCATCGAGCGTGACCAGGCAGCCCATGGAATGGCAGACGAACGTGATCTCCTTGACGGCGGGATTGGCGTTGACGGTGTCCAGCAGCTCGGTCAATGCCGAGCCCGATCGGCCCGCGACCTTGCGATCGTGGTCGTATGACCCGAGGTTGCCGGCCCCCTGCGATGGCCAAGAAAACAGGATCGGAATGACGGGAAGCCGGCCGTCATGGACGAATTGCGCGTAGCGATACACCGCATCGTCAAAACGGTTGTTGAAGCCGTGCACGAACACCAACGTCTTGGTCAGATGTCTGGCCTTTGCCGCGCTGGATACGGCAGCGCCGAATTCGGTGCGATCCAGATAGCCCGCCGATGCCGTGACGAACTCCTTGCGCGGGTCCCCGGGAGGCGACAATGGCCACTGGATTTCACCGGCCTTGCGCGATCCATCCGGTGGAATCGACACTGTGACTTGCGCAAAAGCCATTTCGCTGGACGGCTCGCGGCTGAACATCTCGCCGGGGTCACTGCTGGATCGCGCGCGCGTCGTTCCGATCAGGATTGGGACCTGGGAGGCCGCTTCAACGGCCTCGCTGCTCGGCACCAGAACGCCCTGCAGAGGGCGCATCGAGCAGGAGGCGGAGACCAGCACCGTCAGCACGGCAGCGGCGACGTGCATAGAAGCAGCGGTACGGCCCCGAGGATGCATCCGGTTCTCCTTCCGGCGCGCACAACTGGCTCCGGAGCAGTCTGACAATCGCTCGTTGCCGGCCTCGATTTTGACGCCGCCAGCGCGTGTATCCAGCAAACAAGGGCAGCTACCGGCAATTCCGATTGATCCAGATCAATCATCCGCTCCGGCAAGCCGTGCGCGGACGGCGCGATGCTCCCTTTCCCAGAACCTTGGCCCAAAGCCGCGCCTGCACGAATCCGCATGAGCCCGGAACATTCGCAGGCCGGTGCCGCAAGCGGGTCTTGATGTGCATCAAGCGATCGGGGAACATAGCAGCTAGGAATTGAAGCCTTGCAAGCCGGCGTCGGAGCGCGACATGGAAAAACATAGTCTTAAGTGTTTGATTATTGCCGGTCTTGCCGCTGGTTTCACCGCCGCGGCCCAGGCCGAAGACGTCGACATCGGCAAGGGAGAGTTTCAGTCGTCCTGCGCGAGTTGTCATGGTGTGGATGCGAGGGGCAAGGGTCCGGTCAGCGCCCAGCTGCGCGTACCGCCTGCCGATCTGACGATGCTGGCCAAGAACAACAACGGCGTGTTTCCCACGGACGCTCTTTATCAAGCCATCGATGGAACGAAAACCGTCCCCGCTCATGGCACGCGCGAAATGCCAGTCTGGGGAGAGCGATTCAATCCCATCGTCAATCTGCCTCACTATGTCGATCCGTCGTATTGGGAAAAGGCCGGTCCGGATCAAAAGCCTGAGGTCGTCGTGCGAAAGCGCATCCTCGCTGTGATCGATTATCTCAGCCGTATTCAGCAAAAATAGCACGGGCTGCATCGAGACGGCCTACCGTTCGCGCTGGGGCGCCCTCCAGAGCGGCCGCCGGGCGTTGCCTCCCACGGTCTCGCTCGGGACATATTGCCGTTAGACTTGACGGCCCAAACGTGGACAATACGACCTCAAGCGCTTCGCGCGCACAGTGCACACCAAGATGCGCCTGAGGAAACAACATGCCGACTGCCTTCCCGTCGCCCGTCCCCACCATTCCGACCGTGCCCTTGACCGCCCAGATCCGCGACGGGTTGCGCGCGATCGTGGGCGAAAAGGGGCTTATTGAGGACGAGCATGGCATGCAGCCCTTCGTACGGGACTGGCGTGGCCTGCTGGTTGGCGGCGCCGGGGCCGTCGTGCGCCCTGGCAGCACCGAGGAGGTCTCGCAAGTCGTCCGGCTGTGCCACGAGCATGGCATCGCAATCGTGCCCCAGGGCGGCAACACCGGGCTGATGGGCGGGGCGACGCCCTGGCCTGCGCACACCGGAATCGTGCTGTCGCTGGGCCGGATGAACCGCGTGCTGGACGTCGATCCCGTCGGCTATGCCATGACGGTCGAGGCCGGCTGCGTGCTGGAAACGCTTCAGGAGACCGCGGCCAGACACGACAGGTTCCTGCCGCTCAGCCTCGGTGCCCAGGGCTCCTGCATGATCGGTGGCAACCTCTCGACCAATGCCGGCGGTGTGCAGGTGCTGCGCTATGGCAATGCCCGCAATCTCGTGCTCGGGCTCGAGGTCGTGCTGCCCAATGGCGATGTCTGGAACGGCTTGCGGGCGCTGAAGAAGGACAACACCGGCTACGACCTCAAGCACCTTTTCATGGGCGCCGAAGGGACGCTCGGCATCATCACCAAGGCCGTGCTCAAGCTGTGGCCGGCGCCGAAGGACATCTCCACCGCGTGGCTGGCCGTTCGCGATCCGCGCGCGGCGCTGGAGATCCTGTCCGAGGCGCATGCGGCCTCCGAGGACAATGTCGGGTCCTGCGAGCTCTTGAGCCGCGCGGCGGTCGATCTCGTGATGCGCCACATTCCCGGCGTCCAGGATCCACTCAAGGCGGATACGCCGTGGTACCTGCTGCTGGAATGGTCGTCCTCGCGCCCGCGACAGGACGGGGCCGATGGCATGTCGGAGAAGCTGGAGCAGTTTCTCGCCGACCAACTCGAGGCCGGTCGCGTGCTCGACGCGGTGATCGCGCAGACCGTCAGTCAATCCCGCAACATGTGGCGCATCCGGGAAGCCATGGCCGAGGCCTCCCGCGCCGAGGGACCGGGGATCAGCTACGACATCTCGGTGGCAATTTCCAGAATTCCGGAGTTCATCGACAAGGGGCTCAAGGCCGTGCTCGACATTCTCCCGAGCATTCGTCCCTATCCGCTCGGGCATATCGGCGACGGCAACCTGCATTTCTCCTTCATGGGCCCTGATGGCATGGATCAGCCGACGCTGAACCAATACACCGCCGCGATTACGCGCGCCGTGAACGACCTCATCACCTCCATGGGCGGCTCGATCTCGGCCGAGCACGGCATCGGCATCGAAAAGCTCGACCAGCTCAGCGACTACCGCTCGAAGACCGAGCTCGACATCATGCGCACCATCAAGCGCGCGCTCGACCCGCAGAACATCATGAATCCCGGCAAGGTGTTGCGGGTGTGATGGGGGTCGAGCACCCTCGCCGTTTCCTCAGCCGCGCGGGTTGACGACGGTATAGCCCCGCAGCGAACGCGCGTGCATACGTGTGGCGTGACCGCCCGAGTTGGCGTCATACGCCATCCACATATCGCCGCCGAGAGACTGCTCGAGAACAAAGACATGCCCGCGGCGCGCCGCGACCATCCCCGGCGCCGGCGCCGCGCGCGGAAAGCGCAGCCAGTTGGATGCAAGATTCAATTCCGGCACGACATGGCCGAACACACGGATCGCTGCGCCGCAGCCACAGAACGACGACGGGCAGCCGGCGGGTCGGCCTCCGACGACGCGCTCGCCGGCAACGCTGATCGTGGTGGCCGTGGCGCCGGCATCGGTCACCGTCATTTGCGTTGAGCGATAGGCCTGCAATGACGGCCTGGGAGCCCGCTCGCGGCGCGTCTGCGCATACGCGAAATCGCACGGCATGGTGACGTTACACTCTGGCGCCTGAAGACTCCGATGAGGCCGCGCTTCCGCGGCAATGGAGCTGGCGGCAATAGCGAGACACGCAGAAACAACTTGCTTGATCATTGCAGGACTCTGGGTTGGAGGGTCCTGCCCCGATCGGCAACAACCAATATTGGTTTGGCTGAAATGGGCCTGAAGAGCGGCGGAAAAGGGCTGCCTTTGTGTGCGATTAACCTGCGTTAACTTCCCCGCAGCCGAGCTTTACGGCCGGATCGTCATGTTCTCCGGCGGCCCCGCTTTCCGCAGCGGCTCGGCGAGGCGCGCGAACTCGCAGAGCAGCGAGCGCGTCTTGCGGGGATCGATGATCTCCTCGACCCAGAATTTTTCGGCCGAGCGGAACGGCGAGCGCAGCTTGTTGAGACGCTCCTCGATCTCTTTCAGCTTTGCTGCCTTGTCCTCGGCCGCATCGATGTCGGCGCGGTAAGCGGCCTCGATGCCGCCTTCGAGCGGCAGCGAGCCCCAATAGGCCGACGGCCAGGCGTAGCGGATCGAGAAGCGGTCGGCGGGCTGGTGCACAACGCCGGCCACACCAAAAGCGTTGCGCAGGATCACCGTGCACCAGGGCACGGTGGTCTGGTTGACCGCGGCCATGGCGCGGACGCCGTGGCGGATGGTCGCCGCCTTCTCGGCATCGAGGCCGATCATGAAGCCCGGGCAGTCCATGAGATAAACGATCGGCAGATGGAAGGTCTCCGCGAAGTCGACCCAGCGCACCACTTTCTGGCAGGCATCCGCCGTCCAGGAGCCGCCATAGTGAAAACTGTCGCTGGCGAGCACCATCACGGCCCTGCCCTCGAGCCGCGCCAGGCCAACGATGATCGGCTTGCCGAAATTGCTGGCGACCTCGAAGAACGAGCCTTTGTCGACGACCGATTCAATGATCGGCCTGACCTTGTAGACCTGCTTGCGGTTGCGCGGCACCGCCTTCATCAGCGCTTCTTCCGTGCGCTCCGGATTGTCGATGCAAGGCAGCGTCGGCGGCAGCTCGTAGACCGACGACGGCAGATAGGACAGAAAGCGCCGCGCGCAGGCAAAGGCCTCTTCCTCGGTATCGACGGCATGGTCGATCGCTCCGGCCTTGGTCTGGATATCGGCGCCGCCAAGCTCTTCCTTCGAGAGGTTCTGGCCGAGCGCCTTCACCACCGGTGGCCCTGCGACGAACATCGCGGACTTCCGGGTCATGATGGAATAGTGGCTGGCGGCAAGGCGCGCCGCGCCAAGGCCCGCGACCGAGCCGAGGCCGAGCGCGACCACGGGCACGCGCGACAAATTCTCCGTCGTGAAGCGATACCAGCGCGTGCCACCGATACCGCCAGGCAGATTCGCCGCGCCCTTGGTCTCGATGGTCTTGACCGAGCCGCCGCCGCCGGAGCCTTCGATGATGCGGAAGATGGGCAGGCGGAAGTCGTGCGCCATCTCCTCCGCCATCAAGGGCTTTGCCGAAATCGACGCGTCCGCCGAGCCGCCGCGCACGGTGAAATCGTCACCGACCACGACCACGGTGCGGCCATCGACGCGCGCGCGGCCGAACACGCAGTTCGCCGGCGTCACGGTCTTCAGCTCGCCCGTGGGATCGTACTCACCGATGCCGGAGACGGCACCGATCTCGTGGAAGCTACCCTTGTCGATCAGTCTGTCGATGCGTTCCCGAACTGTCAGCCGGCCCTGGTCATGCTGTCGCTTGACCTTGTCAACGCCGCCCATCTCCCGCGCGAAGGCTTCGCGCCGGGCGAGCTCGTCGAGTTCCGTCTTCCAGTTCATTCACTCCCTCCGAACTCATCGGCTTGTTATTGTTATGCACCGATATTGCGACCGGTTTGCGCGAGATGCGGTTGTTGAAGGCATCGCCTTCGGCGCCCTCCATCAGGCTGCCAAGCGATCGGCCGAGCGCCAGCATCAGCGGCGCGACTTCGGCATGCAGACGCTGCTCGTCATACATCGCCGAGAGCAAACCGATCGTGACGACCACGAAGGTCTGGTACTGCGGCGACCAGATCGGGACCGCCAGGCCATTGATGTGCGGGCTCCACAGGCCGCAAGCCGTGACATAGCCGCGCTCGCGCAGCGATTGCCTGTTGGCCTCGATGCGGGGCCGCAGGATCTTTACAGCCTCCGGCGCTTCGCGCTCCATGTCGTTGATAAAGGCATCGCCGACTTCAGGCGCCAAGGCCGCGGTGTAGGCCGCGCCCGCCGCGGTGGAGGCCATCGAGATGCGGCTACCGGTGCCCTCGTGCAGACCGAGCGCTGAAGGCGAGCGTGCGAACTGAAGATAGACCAGATGGAAGCGATCAGGCACGACGAAGCCGACGGTGCCCGGCAACTGCTCGGCGACTTCCTGAAGTCGCTGCCGGATCATGCTGCGCAGCTGCGCGCCCTTCATCATCGAAGCGCTCATCGCTACCGCGCTCGGACCGATCCGATATTTCTGATCGCGCGGCAAATAGACGAGCTGCCCCATGCGCGTCAGCGTGTGCGTGAGCCGCGACACCGTCGAGCGCGGCAGGCCGCAGCGATTTGAAATCTCGAGATTGCCGAGCCGCGCCTCGTGGCCCTCGAAGCATCGCAACACGTCGAACGCGCGCGACACCACCTGGATGACATCACCCTCGCCGGCATCACCAGCGAGCGCACCTTGCCTGCTTAACCGCTCCGATCGTCGTCCCATGATCCCTACCGTTTGTTCCGCTCTGCGGAATTAAATTCCACTTTGTGAACGACGCTACCTCAGGCATTTTGCGACGACAACAAAAAGGCGATGGCATGCCAGAAATTAAGATCGTGACGGAGGTCGCCGGCCGCATCTGCGCAACTCCCGTGCAAGTTGGAGGAACTGTCGCCGATGGCGACGACGTTGTGGTCGTCGAGGCCATGAAGATGGAGATACCGGTAGCCTCTCCTGCATCAGGCACGCTGAAATTACTGCTCGTGAAGATCGATGACCTCGTTGCCGAGGGACAAGCGATCGCGATCGTCGCGAGCTGAGCACGCGCCATCAGCGGCTCCTCGCGGCCGTGACAATCTGGAGCAGATGATATCGGAATGGCGCGCGGCATCTTGCGTTCGGGCGCCACCACAGGAGGCCGGACGGGTTGCGTGTTCCCTGATTGCGTTGCACAAGTGAGCGATGATAGCGCAACCGTCGCATGCCTCCGCCTGGACCCGCTCGAAGCCGCCGCTGCTGCGGTTTCTCGACACATGCCTGAATGAATTCTCCGCGGAGACCTCGGGCGCGGTTGCGGACTACATCCCCGAGCTGAGCAAAGCCGACCCTGCCTATTTTGGCATCAGCCTCGCCACGCTCGATGGCCACGTCTATGAAGTCGGCGACTCCAGGGTGCCCTTCACCATCCAGTCGCTGTCAAAACCGTTCGTGTTTGCGCTGGCACTGGATCTCTTGGGCGCGGGCAAGGTCGAGAGCGCAATCGGTGTTGAGCCCTCGGGCGATCCCTTCAACTCGATCCGGCTCAATGCGGACAACCATCCGTTCAATCCGATGGTGAATGCAGGCGCGATCGCCTGCACGGGATTGATTTACGACAGCAAGGGCCCTGAGGCCTTTGAGCAGATCCGGCTTGCGCTCAGCCGCTTTGCCGGTCGCGATCTCGCCGTCGATGAGGCGGTCTACTCCTCCGAGAGCCAGACCGGCGACCGCAACCGCGCCATCGGCTATCTGCTCAAGACCAATGCGGTGATCTCGGACAATGTCGCCGGCGTCCTCGACGTCTATTTCCGGCAATGCGCGGTGCTGGTCACCGCGCGCGACATCGCGGTGATGGCCGCAACGCTGGCCAATCGCGGCGTCAATCCAGTCACGAACGAACAGGTGGTGACGCCGTATGCGATTTCGCGCACGCTGTCGGTAATGACGTCGTCGGGTATGTACGACTATGCCGGCGAGTGGATCTACCGCATCGGCATTCCCGCCAAGAGCGGCGTTGGCGGCGGCATCCTGGCTGCACTCCCTGCCCGTCTCGGGCTCGGCAGCTATTCGCCAAAACTCGACAAGCATGGAAACAGCGTGCGCGGCATCAAGGTCTGCGAGGCGCTGTCCTCGCACTATGATCTGCACATGCTCAACCGCAGCGACGACGCCCGCAACGCCGTGATCGCCGACTACGATATCGGCAAGAGCCCGTCACGCCGCGTCCGCCGTCAGCAGGAGCGCGACATCCTCGCCGCGCACGAGCAAGCCGTGCGCGTGATCGAGCTGGTTGGCGTGCTGTCATTGTCGGCCGTCGACTATGTCTCGCGGCGGCTCGCCGGGCGGCCGCGACCGCAAATCGCCGTGTTCGACCTGCACCGCGTCACCTCCACGACCCGCGCCGGCGCCCGGCTGTTCGCCGAAGCCTTCGAGGGGCTCGCCGCGCTTGATGTCACCGTGGTGATCTCAGGCGTTCGTCGCGCCTCCAAGGAATGGGACACGCTGCGCGAATGGACGGCCGAATTGAAGAACGTCCGCGACTTCTATCTGCTCGACACCGCGATCGAATGGGCGGAAGACCAGATCGTCTATCGCTACGGCGGCTCGATCGACTTTCACGAGACCACCGAGCTGTCGGAGCAACCGCTACTCGACGGCCTCGGCGCGGAAGAGCTGACGGATCTTGCCTCGATCTGCACCATCAGGACCTATCAGACCGGCGCAAAGATCGTCACGACCGGCGATCCTGCCGATGCCCTGTTCTTCCTGCGCAGCGGCGCGGTGCACGTCACCCTGCCCGATGGCGTGCGCCTGGCGACGCTCACCGCCGGCATGGCCTTTGGCGAGATGGCGTTGATCGAGACCACCCGCTCCGCCGACGTGTTCGCGGACATGGCAGCGACGGCATTTGAAGTCCCGCTGAAGGACTTTGAGCGCTTTCGCAGGCAGCACCCGCGGGCGAGCGAGCGCATCATGCGCAATCTGGCGCAGCTATTGGCCGATCGCCTGATCGTTGCCAACACCAAGGTGGATATCCTGACGTCGATGTAAGCTAAGCTTAGCGGCTCGCCGCCTCGCTGATGCGCCGCTTGATCTTGGCAGCACTTGCTTTCAGCAGTTCGGACGGCTGGTGGCCGGTGGCGGCGCACAGACAGGCCCAGTAGTAAATGACATCGCCGAGCTCTTCGACGAGACCCGCCTTGTCGAGCCAGTCGTCGCGGAGCAGCTTCTTGATGTGCTCGGCGACCTCGCCGGCTTCACCGGCGAGGCCCAACCCGAGATAGGACAGCCGCTCGTTCGAGGGCTGCTCATCGACTTTCGCAATGGTTGCGGCCCAGACCGCATATTCATCGATCGTCATGGCCATTCCTCGCGGCTCGCGCCTGATCAGCCCACCACTTCGGTGACGGGCTGGAGATCGATCTCAAATGTCTCCAAGAACTTTGACGTCATGATGTAGAAGCCGATCGAGAGCTGAAGCTCGACCAGTGCCGCCGGCGTCAGTCTTGCAGCAATCGCCTTGAAGGTCGCATCCGTCGGCTTCTTCAGCTTGACGATCTCATCGGTGAAGGCGAGTGCGGCGCGCTGCGTCTCATCGAAGCAGTCTGCGGCCTGCCAGTTCTCGAGCGCCTCGTTCTGCGCGTCGGTGACGCCGACATTCTTGCCGATGCGCTTGTGCGCGATGATCTCGTACGGCGCCTCGCACAGAATCCCGGTGCGCGTGATCGCGAGCTCCCGCACGATGGGGTCGAGCTCGCCCTTGTGCCTGATGGCGCCGCCGAGTCGGCAATACTGCTCAAAATAGCTCGGCGAGTGCGCCATCATGCGGAAAATGTTGGCGTTGCGGTTCTTGTCGAGGATTTCGCGGGTGCGGTCCGACGCCTTGGACGGATCGCTGTAGTCGATACGGGCCATGATTTACCTTGAGTTTTTCCTGACGCCTTTGAGGCTTATTGTCGTTACCGGAATAAGTTCCCAAAAACTCTATTCGCAGCCCGACGCAGGAGCAACATCATCGAGTCAAATTGCCGCCGCATTGCTGATCGACCTTGGCACAGTCGATATTCGCCGCGTGGGGACACATTGCGGTGAATACTCGAGTGGGGTGTTCCGAGTAAAAACAATTGGCCGTCTGCGCGCTTACCACGCAACGATGAGTCACGCCCAAGTCTAGGGAGAAAACGGCATGAAGGAAGCCTCCAAGGGGGCGGCCTCGGAAGCGCTCGCGCATATGCTGGCGGTGATGGCAATGCTCGTCATCGCCAGCATATTGTTCTACGCGCGCTGAGTTGGAGTTTTACAGTTTTCGCCATTCCGGGGTGGCCCTCGCACAGGCCAGGCCCAGAATTCCCGTTCCAGGCTCGGTCCCATGACCGCCCCCGAATGGCGAAATCCCTTACTTCGTAAAAAACGGTACCAGCTTCCCGGCAAAAGGCTTGAAGCTCGCCGTGACCGCATCGCCGATGGCCAATCCGTTGTCGCCATGGGCCATCATGCGAAATCCCTCGGCGCAATCGACCAGCAGGATATTGTAGGGCACGTGCGCGCGCGTCTCGGTCGTGGCGGCGCGGCAGACCAGCGAGGTCGCGTAGACCCTGCCTTTGCCGCTGGCACGCGCCTCGCGCGGACCTGCGGTTCCACATGCGGCGCAGAAGGCGCGGTGGAAATACTGGACATGACCGCACGCGGCGCAGGTCTGGTAGGTGATGGCCTCTTCGCCCCTGGTCCAGTCGGCCAGACGTTCGCTCATCTCACTCGCTCCAGAAACATGCTGACGTGGGACGACAGCACGCCGCCGTCACCGTGCAGCAGCGCAATCGAGGCGTCCCGCACCTGGCGATTCGCCGCCCGCCCCGTCATCTGCAAATGCGCCTCGACCAGATGCGCCATGGCCCCGCCGACGCCGCAATGGCCGTAGCTGAGCAGGCCTCCATGGGTGTTGAGCGGCATCGCACCGTCGCGGCCGAAATGACCCGATCGCACGCGCGCAGCCGCCTCGCCTCGTCCAGCAAGGCCGAGGTCTTCCAGCAGCATGGCGAGTGTGATGGTGAAACTGTCGTAGATCGCGGCGTAACGCACGTCTGATATCGCCAGGCCCGTGGCCTCCTTCGCGCGCGCGATGGAGATCTCGGCGCCGAGCTCGCTTAAGCCCGGCGCGGCGGTGACGTGCTGATGCGTATGCGCCTGGGCACACCCGCGGATGCGCACGCCGGCGTCGCCGGTCCGCTCGCGACTGATGACGAACGCCGCGCCGCCGTCGGACACCGGGCAGCAATCGAGCAATTTTAACGGCATCGCCACCGGCTTCGAGGCCATGACGTCGGCAACCGAAATGGGATCGTGGAATTGCGCGCCGGGATGAGTGCAGGCGTGCGCACGCATCAGCACCGCGAATTCGGCGAGGTCTTCTTCGGTCAGGCCGTATTCGTGCATGTATCTGCTAGCAACGAGGCCATAGTAAGCGGGGATGGTCGGACCGAGCGGCACCTCGTAGTCGGGGTGGCCGACCTGTGCCAGCGCCTGGATCGAGGCGTCGCGGCTCTGGCCCGTAAGGCGATTCTCGCCGGCAACGACGAGCACGTTACGGCAGACACCCTCTTCGACAAGATGATGGGCGAGCATGGTCATCGCAAGGCCGGTGGCGCCGCCGACCTGCACGGCGTGGGCGTAGGACGGGCGGATGCCAAAATGCTCGGCGAACACCGTCGCCAGCATGATGTGCGGCGAGACGGTGGAATAGCCGCAGAGGATACCGTCGATTTCCGCACGCTTGAGGCCGGCATCGTCGAGAGCGAATTGCGCCGCCTTGCTCATCAGGTCGAGCGAGGATGAGCCGTCGTGCTTGCCGAAAGGCGTGAGGCCGACGCCGGTGATGAAGCTCATGGCGCTCTCCTACTCCGGCGCCGAGCGCGTGGCGCCGTCGCGGACCATGGCAGCGATCTCGTCAGCGGAGTAGCCGATCTCGCGAAGAATCTCCGCGCCATGCTCGTTGAGGCGTGGCGCGAGGCGCACGGGTTCAGCCTCGGTCTCCGACCAGGTCGCCGTCACCTTCATGCTGCGGATTGGGCCTTCGGTGGGATGGTTGACGACCGGAAAGAAGCCGGTCGCCTCCAGATGCTCGTCGTGCAGGATCGAGGCGAGATCGTGCATCGGCATGACGGGCACATCGGCCCTGGTCAAAAGGTCGATCCACTCGGCGGTGGTGCGCGCCTCGAAGATACGCGCGAGCTCGGCATAGACGACATCGATATTGGCGGCGCGGCCGGCGAAAGTCGCGAACTTTGGATCGGCACGCAGATCGTCGCGGCCTGTCGCCTTGAAGAAATTCTCCCACTGCTTGTCGTTGTAGACGATCACGCTGAGATAGCCGTCCGAAGTCTTGTACGGCCTGCGGTCGCGCGAGAGGTGCCGGGCATAGCCGCCCTTGTCGAGCGGCGGCTCATAGGTGAGCCCGCCCATGTGATCGCCCATGACGAAACCGGCCATGGTCTCGAACATCGGGATGTCGACCCGCTGGCCGCGCCCGGAGCGGTCGCGATGCACGAGGCTGGCGCAGATCGCGCCGACGGCGGTGAGGCCGACGATGCGATCGACTAGCGCATTCGGCACATAGCGTGGCACACCGTCGCCGGTCTGAGCCATCAGCGCCGGCAGCGCGGTCGCGCCCTGGATCAGATCGTCATACGCGGGTTTAGCAGCATAGGGCCCGTCCTGGCCGAAGCCGAACACGCCGGCATAGACGAGGCGCGGATTGATCTCCGAGACGACGTCATAGCCGAGCTGCAGCCGCGCCATCGCCTGCGGGCGGACGTTGTAGACGAGCACGTCGGCATCCTTCAGCAGCCGCAGCACGGCTTCGCGGCCTGCGGGCTTCTTCAGGTCGAGGCAGATCGAGCGCTTGCTGCGATTGGTGTTGAGGAACACCGGGCCCATGCCGGTGTGCCGCATCGGGCCGATCAGGCGGGTGACGTCGCCGTCGAGCGATTCCACCTTGATGACGTCGGCCCCGTAGTCGCCGAGCATCTGGGTCGCATAGGGGCCCATCAGCACGGTTGTCATGTCGACGACCTTGATGCCCTTCAACGGCCCCATTGGTTCGCTCCCGATTGCGCGCACTCAAGATGCGCGATTTCGGTCCAGCTAAGGGGAGTAACGGCACATGCGCAAGGGCGGCCGGCGTATGGCCGCATGCGCATGGACGCAGCCGCTATTTCTTCTGGCGGGATTCGCGGATCTTCATGAGACGCTCGAGCTCGTCGTTCTGCTGGTTGATGCGGTCGGCGATGCGCGACTCGTTCTGCTCGCCGGAGGCGGCGGCAGCCTGCTCGATCAATTGGCGGATGTTGTCCTCGAGGATCGCGATGCGATCGTTGAGAGCTTCGATAGAGAGTGAATCTTCGTAGTCATTGCCCATGATGCATTCCCTGCAAATCAATCAGGAGCATTAAGGCGAGCTGAAACCGGCCCACCATGATCTAACGCAAGGAAAAGGTGGGCACGGCGCTTGCGCCTGTGCCCACCCTACAAGACCTATTTCAATGGCTCGAGAACCGAAACGTAGTTGGCGACCGCGGCGCCGCCCATGTTGAAGATGCCGCCCAGCTTGGCGTTCTTCAGCTGCATGCCCTCGGGCGCTTGCCCGGCGAGTTGCATCGCGGTCATCACATGCATGGAGACGCCGGTAGCGCCGATCGGGTGGCCCTTGGCCTTCAGGCCGCCGGACGGATTGACCGGCAGCTTGCCGTCCTTGAGCGTCCAGCCCTCCTTGATGGCGCGGGCTCCCTGCCCCCTCGGCGTCAGTCCCATCGCTTCGTACTCGATCAACTCGGCGACGGTGAAGCAGTCATGGGTCTCGACGAAGGAGAGATCGGACAGCGTCACGCCAGCCTTCGCCAAGGCGCGTTGCCAGGCAACCGTGCAGCCCTCGAATTGGAGGATGTCGCGCTTGCTCATCGGCAGGAAATCCTGCGCATGCGCGGTGGCACGGAAGCCGATCGACTTGCTCATCCCCTTGGCGGTCTCGGCGTCGGCTAGCACCAGCGCGGCGGCGCCGTCGGACACCAGCGAGCAGTCGGTGCGCTTCAGGGGGCCGGCGACATAAGGATTTTTCTCGCTCTCGGCGCGGCAGAAGTCGAAGCCGAAATCCTTGCGCATCTGGGCAAAGGGATTGGCGACGCCGTTCTTGTGGTTCTTGGCCGCGATCAGCGCCAGCGCATCGGACTGGTCGCCGTATTTCTGGAAGTAGGAGCTGGCGATCTTGCCGAACACGCCGGCAAAGCCGCCGACCGTGTCGCCGTCCTCGGGCAGATAGGAGGCCTTGAGCAGGTTCTTGCCGATCTCGGGCCCGGGCGTGCGGGTCATCTGCTCGACGCCGACGACCAGCACGATCTTGGCGGCGCCAGCGGCGATCGCGCGCAGGCCCTGATGCACGGCAGCAGACCCCGTGGCACAGGCATTTTCGACGCGGGTCGCCGGCTTGAAGCGCAGCTTCGGGTCGGCCTGGAGCACCAGCGAGGCGGTAAAATCCTGCGCCGAGAAGCCAGCGTTGAAATGGCCAAGCACGATCTCGTCGACATCGGAGGCCGAAATGCCGGCATCGGCCATCGCCTCATTGGCGACCCGGGTGACGAGGCTTTCGACAGTTTCGGTGTCGAACTTGCCGAACGGCGTATGCGCCCATCCGACGATGCTGGCAGTCATGGTCTTCTCTCCCTGGCGGTCTCTTGCTGACCTAAGTCTTAGCCGAGGGATGGCAAGACTTCACGCGGGTTTAAGGGCCTGGAGGGTGCGCTGGCAGATGGCAGTTATGCCGGCCCAGTTCCCGGCCCTGATCTCCGCCGTCGGGCACAGCCAGGAACCGCCAACACAGACCACATTTGGCTCGGCGAGCCAGGTCGCTGCATTGGCCTCGCCCACCCCGCCGGTCGGGCAGAACCGCACATTCGGGAACGGCCCGCCAAGCGAGCGCAGGCCCTTGATGCCGCCGGCCTGCTCGGCCGGGAAGAACTTGGCGACGTCGAAGCCGTAGGACAGCGCCGTCATCAGCTCGGACGCCGTGGCAATACCGGGTGCGAACGGCAGGGAGCTATCTCCGGCGACCTTGAGGAGATCGGGGGTCAGGCCCGGGCTGATGCCAAAGGCGACACCGAGCTTCTCGACACGGGTGAAGTCGGCCGGAGTGAGAATGGTGCCGATGCCGACCACCGCATCGGGGACCTCGGCCATCATCGCCCGCGCCGCCTCGATCGCAACGGGCGTCCGCATGGTCACCTCCAGCGTGCGAACGCCGCCGGCCACCAGGGCTTTTGCCAACGGTACGGCATCCTGGATCCGCTCGATGGTGAGCACGGGAATGACGGTCGCGGCCTTGAACAGCGCGACGAGGTGGTTCTGTTGGGCAGCAGTGGGCATCTCAGGGATCTTTTCGTTGACGTGGTCGCGTTACTTCGTGGCTTGGCGCGTGGTTGCCGGCCGGTGCCGCTTCTTCGGCGGCATGGCATAGCCCGGAATGATGGCGCCGGGATAGCAAATCACGAGGCTGGCGAGGCGATGGCCTGATTGGGCCGCCTCGACCGGATCGGAGCCGCCGAGCCGGGCCGCGATATAGGCCGCGGCAAAGCTGTCTCCGGCAGCGGTGGTATCAACGACGGGCTTCGTCATGGGTTCAGCGCGGACCTCGTGGGTACCACCGGGGTAGCGCAGCAGGCTGACGGGCTCGGCGAGCCGGAACACCAGCTCCGGCGTCGGGATGCGCGCCATCAATTGCTCGGGGCTCTCGCCGGGATAGAGCGCGAGCAGATCCTCGGCCGACGTCAGCACGATGTCGGCGGCCGCAAACGCCGCGGCAAACACCTCGCGCGCGACGTCGCGATCGGGCCAGCCGCGTGCGCGGAAATTAGTGTCGAACACGAAGCGGGTGCCGAGCAGGCGTGCGCGCTTGATCGCCGCGAACAGGCGATCGCGCCCGGCCGCGTCGTAGATCGAGAGCGTGATCGCGGAGAGATAGACGATGTCATAGCTCATCAGCGAGTTGAGCAGCTCGTCGGTCTCCGGGAGGCTCATCAACTGCCGCGCCGCCGCGCTGTCGCGCCAGTGGAAGAACTGGCGCTCGCCGTTGGCATCGAGCTGGATCATGTAGAGGCCGGGCAGCTTCCCCGGCAGCCGCACGACACGGCGCGTGCCGACGCCCTCGGCGTTCCAAGCCGCGATCATTTCCTCGCTGAGGCCGTCGTCGCCGAGCGCGGTGAGATAGTCGACCTTGACCTCGAGCCGCGCCAGATAAACCGCCGTGTTGAGGGTATCGCCGCCGAAGCCACGCGAGTACAGGCCACCGCCCTGCCCGGCAGACTGGCCGCCCTGGGCCTGCCGAAGCTCGACCATGCATTCACCGATGCAAGCCACGCTCGCCATCGTCATATCCACGCTGTTCGTCTGATAGCTCAGGCGACGAAGTTGCCGCCCAGCTCGTCTTCGATGTGAATGCGGATGATATCGTCGAAATTCTTCTCGGCGGTGGTGAAGCCGAGCTCGAGTGACCGCTTTGCGTTGAAGTTGCGCGGCCAGCCACCGACGATGCCGACGATGAAAGGATCGGGCTCACGCTTGATGCGGGCAGCAACCTTCTCGCCGGCGACGCGCTTCAAGGCCGCGATCTGCTCGCCGACGGTCGCCGACAGGCCCGGCATCGTCAGATTGCGGCGGGGACCGACCGTGGCGAGGTCCATGGTGCCGGCGTGCAGCAGGAAGCCGACGGCCGAGCGCGGCGTGGCGTGCCAGTGGCGAACGTCCTCGGACACCGGAAGGATCGCTTCCTTGCCGGCCAAGGGCTCGCGCAGGATGTTGGAGAAGAAGCCCGATGCCGCCTTGTTGGGCAGGCCGGGCCTGATGCAGATGGTCGGCAGGCGGATGCCGATGCCGTCGAGGAAGCCGCGGCGGGAATAGTCCGCGAGCAGCAACTCGCCGATCGCCTTCTGGGTGCCGTAGCTGAGCAGCGGGGTGTGGAAGAATTCGTCGCCGATCGCATCCGGGAACGGCGCGCCGAACACCGCGATCGAGGACGTAAACACCACGCGCGGCTTGTAGCCGCCGCCGACCAGCCTGACAGCATCCAGCAGCATCCGCGTGCCGTCGAGATTGATGCGGTAGCCCTTGTCGAAATCGAGCTCGGCTTCGCCCGAGACGATGGCGGCGAGATGGAAGATCACGTCGGGACGGCCGGCGATCAGCTTCTCGGCAGCGCCCGGCACGGCGAAATCGCCCGAGACGGTCTCGACGGTAAAACCTGATTTCTCCGGCTTTTTGGGCTCGACCACGTCGTGCATGGTCAATTTGGTGATGTCGCTCTTGCCGAGACGGCCGTCGCGCAAGAGACGTTCACACAATTTGCGGCCAACCATGCCGGCGGCGCCCAGAACCAGAATGTGCAAGAGCCTACTCCTTCTTATTGGCCGGAACGCGTCGCTCTTGAGACATGTTGGCGCGTTCTCAGGCAGGCCCCGCTGGTCATTCCTTCACGGCGCCGGTCATTGCCGACACATAGTACTCTACGAAGAAGGAATAAAGGATAACTACGGGGACCGAGCCGGTCAGGGCCGCCGCCATCAGGGCGCCCCAATGGTAGACGTCGCCATTGACGAGCTCGGTGATGGCGCCGACCGGAATGGTCTTGTTCTCCGAGGAGGAGATGAAGGTCAGCGCGTAGATGAACTCGTTCCAGGACAACGTGAAGGCGAAGATGCCGGCGGAGATCACTCCCGGCAGAGACAAAGGAAGCGTGATCTTGACCAGGATCTGCAGCCGCGTGGCCCCGTCGATCAGCGCGCATTCCTCCAGCTCATAGGGAATGGTGCGGAAATAGCCCATCAGCAGCCAGGTGCAGAACGGGATCAGGAAAGTCGGATAGGTCAGGATCAGCGCCAGATTGCCGTCGAACAGGCCGAGCTGGAACACGATCGCGGCGAGCGGAATGAACAGGATCGAGGGCGGTACGAGATAGCCAAGGAAGATCGCAAGGCCGACATAACGCGACCCCTTGTAGCGCAGACGCTCGATCGCATAGGCGGCGCAGACGCTGGCGAACAGCGAGATGAAAGTTGAGGACACCGAGACGATCACCGTGTTCCACATCCACAGCGGATAGTCGGTCTCGAAGAACAGTTTTGTGATGTGCTCGAACGTCGGATGTACGATCCAGAACGGATTGTACTTCTCGTAGTCGTACATCTCCGCGTCCGGCTTGAAGGTCGCGACCGTCATCCAATAGAACGGAAACAACAGGAAGACGACGATCAGGCCGAGCGGAAGGTAGACGCGGAGAAACTTCCGCGGAAAACGTTCGAGGTAGTCCATTCCGACGCTTTGGTCGTCCGCGGTGCTCATGGTCAGTCCCTTCCGCCTTGCTGCCAGCGGGAGCGCTGAAGCCCGAAGAAGCTCAACAGGATCGCCGCAACCAGGAACGGGATCATCGCATTCGAGATCGCTGCGCCCTCGCCAAGATTGCCGCCGGTGATGGCGCGCTGGAACGACAGCGTCGCCATCAGATGCGTGGCGTTGATCGGACCGCCGCGCGTGATGGTGTAGATCAGCTGGAAGTCGGTGAACGTCATCAGCACCGAGAACGTCATCACGACAGCGATGATCGGCGACAGCATCGGCAACGTGATGTGACGGAATCGCTGCAGATTGGTGGCGCCGTCAAGATTAGCGGCCTCGTAAAGCGAGGGAGAGATGGTCTGGAGTCCGGCGAGAAGCGTAATCGCAACGAAGGGCACGCCGCGCCAGATGTTGGCGACAACCACCGACCAGCGCGCATTCCAGGGATCGCCGAGGAAGTCGATGTAGCGCGTGATCAAGCCGGCCTTGATCAGCACCCAGGAGATGATCGAGAACTGGCTGTCATAGATCCACCAGAACGCGATCGCCGAGAGCACCGTCGGCACCACGAAGGGCAACAGCACGATAGCCCTGATCATCGACTTGAACGGCAGCCGCTCATTGAGCAGCAGCGCCAGGTAAAGACCGATCGCAAATTTCACGATGCTGGCGGCCACGGTGTAGAAGATGGTGTTGAACACCGACAGCCAGAACACGGAGTCCTTCGCCAGCGAGACGAAGTTTCCGAAGCCGATGAAGCGCCCGACCCCTCCGATCTTGGTGTCGGTCATGCCGAGCCACAGGCCGAGCACCAGAGGGTAAGCCAGAAACAGAATGAGGATGGCGATTGCCGGCACCATGAACATGGCGCCCAGGAAGTTTCGGCTTTCGAACGCCCTGCTCCACAAACTGCTGCGCTTGACCTGCGCAGCGGCGGGCTCGGCGATAACGGCCATGTCGGACTCCCCTTCAAGAACGACAACGGCGGCGCCCAGCAAACCGGGCGCCGCCGAGGTGGTAGCAGATCAGACCTGGTAGTAGCGCTTGGCGCGCTCGGCGGCGCGCTTTGCTGCTTCCTGCGGCGTGGCCTGTCCAGAGGCGGCTTCGGCGAACATATCGACCACGACGAAGTCGCCCATGACGGCGGCCGAGGCGTAGCCGAGATCGCCGGCATAGCCGTTGTCGCGGCAACGCTTCAGGCAGTCGCGATACGGCGTGATCTTGGGATCGGAGGTCCACACCGGATTGTCATTATAGGCCGGAAGCGGCGGCGAGACGTAGCCGTTGGAGGCGACCTCCCACGCGTCGTAGTTCTCCTTATCCATCATGAACTTGATGTATTCCTTGACCGCCTTCGGATACTTCGAGTGCTTGTAACCGTAGTAGACGAGGACGTTCTGCTGCTCGGTCGGCACGCCCACGGGCCCGATCGGCATCGGCGCATGGTCCATGTCCTTGGCGATCTCCTGCTGCTTCGGATCGGGCGAGGTCTTGCCGACGGTCCAGATCGAGATGCCGTTCAGGGTAAGGCTGAGTTCGCCGTTGAGGAACGCCTTGTTGTTGTTCGAGTCGTTCCACGACAGCACGCCCGGAATGAACGTCGCATAGAGCTGCTTGACGTATTCGAGGGCTGCGATCGTTTCGGGAGAATCGAGCACGACCTCGTTCTTGTCGTTGACGACCTTGCCGCCGAACGCCCACAGTGCCCACTGGCACCAGCCGTTGGCGTCACCCGTGGCGTGGCCGAGCGCGAAGCCGGCCGGCGTATTGTTCTTCTTCAGGGCCTGGCACAGCTTGAGGAAGCCGTCGGTATCCTTCGGGAATTGCTCGAAGCCCGCGGCCTTCATGTGGCTGATGCGGTAGTTCAGGCAGCCGCCGGTCGCGCCTTGCGGAATCGCGATCCAGTTGTTGCCCTTCTTGCCGTAGCGCTCGGCCACCGGATACCAGCCGCCATATTGCTTGCCGAGATAGTCGGCAACGTCGGTGACGTCGATCAGCTTCTCCGGGAATTTGAAGGGATCGTCGAGCGTGCCGATGATCAGGTCCGGACCCGCGCCGACATTGGCGGCGACCGCGGCCTTGGGGCGGATGTCTTCCCAGCTCTCGGCCTCGAGCTTCACCTTGATGCCGGTCTTCTCGGAAAACTTCTTGGTCTGCTCGGCGAACTTGTCGAACTCGGCCTGGATGAACTGCTTCCAGCGCAGCACGCGGATCGAGGCGTTAGGCTCCGGCGTGTTGGTCCACTCCGCAGCCCGGACGGGGACGATCCCCGGGCCAGCCAGCAACGCTGCGCCGCCCAGGCCGGCTTTAAGCACACTTCGCCTGTCGAAATCGCTCATCGTTCTCTCCCTGATTTTTTAATTGTATTTGGTCGTTCTGAAGTCGCTACAGGCGTTTGCCTGTCGCCTCGTCAAACAAGTGAATCACGTCCGGATCGGGCTTCAGCTTGACCTTGTCGCCCGGGTTGAACTGGTGACGTTCGCGGAAGACCGCGACGACCTGCTCGCCACCGACCTTCGCAAATACCTGCGTCTCCGAGCCGGTCGGCTCGACCACGACGATCTCGGCGTCGGCGCCGTCGTCGGCAATGGTGAAGTGCTCGGGACGGACGCCGTAAACGACGGGCTTGCCGTCCGAGGCAGCCGGCGCGCTCTTGAGCGGCAGCTTGACGCCGTTCGGTCCCTCGAAGGTGGCAACGCCGTTGACGCGGATGTGCCCCTTCAGGAAATTCATGGCCGGCGAGCCGATGAAGCCGGCGACGAACTGGTTTTCCGGCTTGTCGTAGAGCTCGAGCGGCGTGCCCATCTGCTCGACGATGCCGTCATGCATCACGACGATCTTGTCGGCCATGGTCATGGCCTCGATCTGGTCGTGGGTGACGTAAACGGTGGTGGTCTTGAGCCGCTGGTGCAGCTCCTTGATCTCGGTCCGCATGGCGACGCGCAGCTTGGCGTCGAGGTTCGACAGCGGCTCGTCGAACAGGAACACCTGGGGATCGCGCACGATGGCGCGGCCCATGGCGACGCGCTGGCGCTGGCCACCTGAGAGCTGGCGCGGATAGCGGTCGAGCAATGGCGTCAGTGCAAGAATCTCAGCGGCACGCTTGACGCGCTTGCTGATCTCGTCCGAGCCGGCATTCCGCAGCTTCAGCGAGAAGCCCATGTTCTCGGCGACGGTCATGTGCGGATAGAGCGCGTAGTTCTGGAACACCATCGCAATGTCCCGCTCCTTGGGCTGGACATTGTTGACGACGCGGTCGCCGATCGAGATCGTGCCTGATGTGATGTTCTCGAGGCCTGCGAGCATGCGCAGAAGCGTCGACTTGCCGCAGCCGGAGGGGCCAACCAGGACGACAAACTGGCCGTCCTCGATCGGGATCGAGACGCCGTGCAGGACTTCAAAATTGCCGAACGATTTCCGCACGTCGCGGATTTGCACAGACGACATCTAGCTCCCTCCTTCGACTTAGACGACGCAACTGGCGCGCCGCCACCGTCTTGTTTTTCTGAACTTCGCTGACCTGAAGCCCTCTTAACAGGCGACATTGTCAGCAGTTTGTGCGGGTTTGGCAATTTGTCTTTGGTTAGTCGCTGCTGGTAGCGCTGTCAACGATCCTTTGTTTGCGGGATAGGCTGTGTTAAGAGCAACAAATGGGTCGAAAGCGCACCAAGTCTGGCAAGATTCGGCTGGCGGAAGTCGCCGAGCTGGCCGGCGTCAGCCCGATCACAGCGTCCCGCTTCTTCCGCAATCCCGAGGCGCTGTCGGTCGCCAAGCGGACGCGGGTCGAAAGCGCGGCCCGGGAGCTCGGCTATGTGCCCAACCTTGCGGCACGGGCGCTGGCTTCGCAGCGCACCGAGGTGATCGGTGTCTTGATTCCGTCACTGACCAACAACGTGTTTTCCGATGTGCTCCGCGGGATCTACGATGCGTCCGAAGGCAGCCGCTATTCGATCCAGCTGTCCAACACGCGCTACTCCATTCTTCAGGAGGAGAAGCTGCTGCGCCTGTTCCTGGCGCAGAAGCCGGCGGGACTGATCGTCACGGGCATCGACCAGACCACCGAATCCCGCGCGATGCTAGAGGCGGCTGACTGCCCAATCGTGCAGATCATGGAGATTGGGCCCAATCCGGTCGACATGATGATCGGCTTTTCCCATTATGATGCAGCGCGCGCAGCAATTGCGCATTTGTTCGCACAGGGCCACCGCAGGATCGGCTTCGTAGGCGCCCGCATGGATCCCCGGGTGCAGCGCCGGCTCGACGGCTATGCCGCAGCCATGAAAGACGCCGGCCTGTTCGACCAAAGACTGATCGTGACGACGGCGACGCCGACCTCGGTGACGCTGGGTGGCGCGCTGTTTGCCGATCTGATCGCGCGCGAGCCTGACATCGACGCGGTGTTCTGCGCCAATGACGACCTTGCGCTCGGCGTTCTCTTCGAATGCCGCCGCCGCGAGATCCCGGTCCCCGATCAGATCGCAATCGTCGGCTTCAACGACCTCGAATTCATGGCCTCCTCGGTGCCGACGCTGACGAGCGTGCGGACCAACCGTTACGAGATGGGCAGCACAGCTGCCGCGATGCTGATTGAGGCGATCGAGGGAAAGCGTCCCGAAAAGCCCGTGCTCGATCTCGGCTTCACGGTCATCGAACGGCAGAGTTCACAAGCACAACGGCCGACGGCGAGCCCCCGCGCGGGTGAATGGGCGCCCGCCGTACAAAATGATAGCGTTACCAACGACCCGTGAGTAATATCCCAACGATGAGGAAATGTTCGCCAGCAGGCGGGCCGTCTTTACTTGCTCGCACTGCCGGGCAGCGCACCGATCGACATCCCAAACGTCGGCCCGTGCGTTTGCATTGAAGGAGAAACCCATGACAAAAAAGCCAACCAATGGGCACGCGCCCGCCGGCAACGGCACCCGCCGCCATCTGCGCTCGCAGGACTGGTTCAACAATCCGCATAATCCGGGCATGACCGCGCTCTATATGGAGCGCTACCTGAATTTCGGCCTCACCCGTGCCGAGCTGCAATCCGGCAAGCCGATCATCGGCATCGCCCAGACCGGCAATGACCTGTCGCCCTGCAACCGCCACCATATCGAGCTCGCCCACCGCGTCCGCGAAGGCATCCGCGAGGCCGGCGGCATTGCGATGGAGTTCCCGACCCACCCGATCCAGGAGACCGGCAAGCGCCCGACGGCGGCGCTCGACCGCAACCTGGCTTATCTCGGCCTGGTCGAGGTGCTCTACGGCTATCCGCTCGACGGCGTGGTGCTGACCACCGGTTGCGACAAGACCACGCCGGCCTGCATGATGGCCGCTGCGACTGTCAACCTGCCTGCGATCGTTCTGTCGGGTGGCCCGATGCTGAACGGCTGGCATGACGGTGAGCGCACCGGCTCCGGCACTATCGTCTGGAAGTCGCGCGAGCGGCTCGCCGCCGGCGAGATCGACTATGAAGAGTTTATGGAGATCGTGGCCTCCTCGGCCCCCTCGGTCGGCCACTGCAACACCATGGGCACGGCCTCGACCATGAATGCGCTTGCAGAAGCACTTGGCTTCTCGCTGCCGGGCTGCGCGGCGATCCCGGCGCCCTATCGCGAGCGCGGCCAGATCGCCTATGAGACGGGCAAGCGCATCGTCGATATGGTCTGGGAGGATCTGAAGCCCTCGGATTTCCTGACCCGCAAAGCGTTCGAGAACTGCATCGTGGTAAATTCGGCCATCGGCGGCTCGACCAATGCGCCGATCCACATCAACGCGCTCGCGCGCCACATCGGCGTCGAGCTCTCAATCGACGACTGGCAGAAAGTCGGTCACGACGTGCCACTGCTCGTCAACCTTCAGCCGGCCGGCTTCTATCTCGGCGAGGAATTCCATCGCTCCGGCGGAGTGCCCACCGTGATTCGCGAACTCGTGAAGCACAAGCGCATCCATGAGGACGCGCTCACCGTCAACGGCCGCGGCATCGGCGAGAACTGCGCAAGTGCGCCCAAGCCCGATCAGGATGTGATCTGGGCCTACGACAAGCCGATGGTGAAGGATGCCGGCTTCCTTGTGCTGCGCGGCAATCTGTTCGATTCCGCGATCATGAAAACCAGCGTGATCTCAAAGGAGTTCCGCGAGCGCTATCTCAGCAACCCGAAAGACCTGAACGCGTTCGAAGGACGCGCGGTCGTGTTCGAGGGGCCGGAAGATTATCATGAACGGATCGAGGATCCCGCGCTCGGGATCGACGAGCATTGCGTGCTGTTCATCCGCGGCACCGGCCCGATCGGTTACCCCGGTGGCGCCGAGGTCGTGAACATGCAGCCGCCGGCCGCGCTGATCAAACGTGGCATCCTCGCCCTGCCCTGCATCGGCGACGGCCGCCAGTCCGGCACCTCGGGCTCGCCCTCGATCCTGAATGCCTCGCCGGAAGCGGCCGCCAATGGCGGGCTCGCGATCCTCAAGACCGGGGACAAGGTCCGCATCGACCTCAACAAGGGCAGCGCCAACATCCTGATCACGGACGAGGAGCTGAAGAAGCGTCACGCCGACCTCAAGGCCGCCGGCGGCTTCAAGCATCCGCCGAACCAGACGCCGTGGCAGGAGATCTATCGCAACACCGTCGGCCAGCAATCGACCGGCGCCTGTATGGAGCTCGCCACGCGCTACCAGAACGTCGCCTCGGCGTTTGGCGTGCCGCGGGATAATCACTAGCAGCCACACCGTCATTGCGAGCGAAGCGAAGCAATCCAGAGATATCTCCGCGGAGACAGTCCTGGATTGCTTCGTCGCATCGGTGCAAAATTGCTCCGCAATTTTGTCACGAGCTCCTCGCAATGAGGTGGGGTTGGCATTCGAATGAACACATTGGAGAAAAACAACATGGCAGACCGCCTCAAGGGCAAGCGCGCCGTCATCACGGCCGCAGCGGCCGGCATCGGGCGCGCATGCGCCGTTGCGTTCGCACGTGAGGGCGCGACCGTCATCGCAACCGACATCAACGAGGCCGGCATCGCAGGCCTGACCAAGGAAGGCATCGCCGAGGTCGCCAAGCTCGACGTCCGCAACACCGCCGACGTGAACGCCTTCGCCAAGCGTGTCGGCAAGATCGACATCCTGCTCAACGCAGCCGGCTTCGTGCACCACGGCAGCATCCTGGACTGCTCGGAAGAGGATTTCGATTTCTCGTTCGACCTCAACGTCAAGTCGATGCACCGGACCATCAAGGCCTTCCTGCCCGACATGATCGCAGGCGGCGGCGGCAGCATCGTCAACATCTCGTCCTGCGCGGCGCTGCGGCCGCCGGCGAACCGCTACGTTTACAGCTCATCGAAGGCAGCGGTGTCGCTGCTGTCGCGTGCAGTGGCGCTCGACTTCATCACCAAGGGCATCCGCTGCAACTCGATCTGCCCCGGCACCGTCGAGACCCCCTCGATGCTCGACCGCGCGGCCGCGCAAGGCCCGCAGGGCAAGGAGATGTTCATCTCGCGCCAGAAGATGGGTCGGCTCGGCACGGCCGACGAAATCGCCAACATGGCGATCTATCTCGGCAGCGACGAGAGTGCCTTCACCACTGGCGTCGACCTCGTCGTTGACGGCGGCTACATGCTCTGACGTCCACCCGGATCACATCTGATGAACAAGATTGATCTCAACGATCGGGTCGCCGTCGTCACCGGCGGCGCGCAGGGCTTTGGCCGCGCCATCACCGAACGTTTCGTCGCCTCCGGCGCCCGGGTCGCGATCTGGGATTTCGACTCAGGCTTGGCCGAGAAAACCGCCAAGGACATCGGCGACAACGTTCGCGCCTTCAAGGTCGATGTCACCGACACCGCAGGCGTCGAGCAGGCCCGCGATGCGACGCTGGCCGCCTTCGGCAAGATCGATATCCTCATCAACAATGCCGGCATCGCCGGCGTCAACAAGCCGGTCTGGGAAACCGACCTCGAGGAATGGCGCAAGGTGCTGCGCATCAATCTCGACGGCCCCTTCATCGTCTGCAAGGCGATCGTGCCTGTGATGCTCGAGCAGAAATACGGGCGGATCGTGAACATCGCCTCGATCGCCGGCAAGGAAGGCAACCCGAACGCCGCGCACTATTCCGCCTCCAAGGCCGGCCTGATCGCGCTGACGAAGTCGCTCGGCAAGGAGCTCGCCGCGCATGACATTCTCGTGAATGCAGTCACGCCGGCCGCGGCCAAGACCGCGATCTTCGACCAGATGACGCAGCAGCATATCGATTTCATGCTGTCTAAGATCCCCAAAGCGCGCTTCGTGCTGGTCGAAGAGCTCGCCGCGATGGTGAGCTGGCTTGCATCTCAGGATTGTGGCTTCTCGACCGGCGCGGTCTTTGATATTTCCGGGGGACGGGCGACCTACTGAGCCATTGGCCGCCCCAAGGGGACTCCGAAGGGGCGGACCATGCAGCTCAGGCGACGCGATTTTGTGAAGCTCGCAGCGGGCGCAGGCGCGCTGTCGCTATTTTCGCATCCTGCAATCGCGCAGCTCGCGCCGAACCCGCCAAGCATCCGCCCGCCCTCGCCGGCCGAACGCGCAGCGATGGGCCGACTGGCGCAGACCTTCATGGGCAAATACGACGTGCCGGGGCTCTCCTTTGCGATCGGTTATGCCGGCGCGATCGTGCACCAGGCCGCCTTTGGCGTGGCCGATCGCGAGCAGAACGAAGCAACGACGCCGCAGCACCTGTTTCGCATCGCCAGCGTCAGCAAGATGATCACATCGGTCACGCTGTTCCGGCTGATCGAGGAGAACCGCGTCAAGCTCGGCGACCGCGTGTTCGGCCCCGGTGCGCTGCTCGGCACCGATTACGGCGCGCCGCCCACCTCGCCCGGCATCGACCAGATCACGCTCGAGCATCTCCTGACACACACCGGCGGCGGCTGGACCAACGACAACCACGATCCCATGTTCACGCATCCGCACATGGATCATGCGCAGCTGATCACCTGGACGCTGGCCAACCGGCCGCTGGACCGTCCGCCGGGCCAGCACTACGCCTACTCGAATTTCGGCTATTGCGTGCTGGGCCGGGTGATCGAGAAGCTTACCGGCCAGCGCTACGCCGAGCATGTCCGCGCCGAAGTGCTCGGCCGTTGCGGCGTCAACGACATGACGCTCGCAGGCAACACTCGCGATCAGCGCCAGGCGGGCGAAGTCGCCTATTACTGCAAGGTCGAAAGTCCCTACGAGATGAACGTCCACCGCATGGATTCCCATGGCGGCTGGATCGCGACGCCGACCGACCTCGTGCAATTCCTGATGCATGTCGACGGCTATGCACGGCCGGCGAACATTTTGCGGCCGCACACCATCCAGACGATGACATCAGCGCCGAGCTACAGCCCTGATTACGCCAAGGGTTTCTGCATCAACAAATCAGACAATTGGTGGCACAATGGCAGCCTGCCAGGCACCAGCACCATTGCGGTCAGAACCCATGGCGGCTTCTGCTGGGCCGCCTTCACCAATGTCAGCCGGCCGAACACCAACATGGATGGCGACCTCGATGAGCTCAACTGGAACATGGCGCGGCAAGTCAGCGAATGGCGGGTGGCATGATTAGAGAAGGTGGATGCCTGTGCGGCGCGGTGCGGTTCAAGGCGGAGGGCGAGCCGCTGAACGTGCGCATCTGTCACTGCCGCATGTGCCAGAAGGCGATGGGCTCGCCCTATTTCGCCCGCGCCCAGTTCGACCAGAAAATGCTGACCGTCGAGGGAGACACCGGCCGCTATAAGTCGTCCGAAGCGATCGATCGCGTGTTCTGCAAGACCTGCGGCACGCGGCTGTTCTCCTGGCGGCGCAACGGCACGCTGGCAGGCGTCGCACTCGCGACCTTCGACGACCGCAACGCTTTCGCACCGACCGAACACATCTGGGTCTCGGAAAAGCTCGTCTGGGTGAAGCTCGACGACGGCCTGACGCAATATCAGGGAACGATCCCGGCGTGATCTTAGGAGCGGCTTGAAGCAGACAGGCCGGCGGCCTCAACGCGCCGTCCAGTCGTCGTGGCGAGCCAGATCCCGGCGAACACCGCGACGATGCCGGCGGCGAGATTCCAGCGCAGCGGCTCATGCAGCAGCCAGGCGCCGACCAGCGATGCCGTGGTCGGATTGACCGTCACCGAGATCGCCACGCGCGTCGGCGTGGTCCGCTCCAACGCGAAGGCCCAGAGATAGAAGGTCAGCGCCGCACCAAATGCGCCGAGATAGAACGCCGCGAGCCATTGCGACCTGCCGAAATCTGCGATGGGTGCGAAACTGCCACGGACGCTCGAGAGCACGATGAGACAGGCAGCGCCTGCGGCCATGCTCATGGTCGTGAAGGCGATCGGGCTGGAGCGCCGGATCACCGGCTTCGACCAGATGCCGTACAGTGCCATGCACAGTGCAGCCGCCATCATCAGGAGATCACCGCGCCAGGCGCCTGATGGCGCCGAACTGAGGTCGGTGAGCAGCGCGACGGCAACACCAAGCGTCGCCACCACGACACCGATCGATTTGCGCCAGCTCAGGGCCTCGCTGCCGAGGGCGGCGCCGATCACCAGCGACAACAGCGGCAGCGTCGACAGCGCGAGCGCACCGCGCGCGGCCGTCGTGAAAATCAACGATGCATTGAACAGGATCGGAAACAGCGCGAAGAACAGGATGCCGAGCCCAATAGCAACAGCCCAGTCGCCTCGCGCCGGCCAACGATCGCCTCGCAGCAAGGTCAGCGGCAGCAGCAGCAAAAAGCCGATGCCGAACCGGAACGAGCCGATCGCCAGCGGATCGATACTGCTCACGAGATAGCGCGTCGCGCCGATCGAGGTGCCGCCCAGCGCACTCGACAGCACTGCGGCCAGAACGCCAAAAATCTCGCCCACAATTCCTCCACTCGGACAGGTCGACGAACAGCATACGGGGCGTGCCAAAACTGGGAATAGAATTTCCGTCATGCTGGGATAACGTTCCATCATGACCGCGTCCGATCTCGATCCCGATTTGCTGAGGGCTTTTCTCGCCGTCGCCGAGCATCGCTCGTTCACGCGCGCGGCCGACCAGCTCAACCGGACCCAGTCGGCGGTGAGCGTGCAGGTCAGGCGACTTGAGGAGCGGCTCGGCACAAAGCTGTTTCAGCGCAATCGCTCCGGCGTCGTGCCGACCGCGGCGGGCCAGGAGCTGCGCGCCTATGCGCAGCGAATCCTTGCCCTTCATGCCGAGGCAGTCGGTGCTCTGCATGGGCGCAAGCCGGAGGCCGTCATCCGCCTCGGCGTGATGGACGATTATGGCACGATCGTCATTCCGCCGCTGCTGGCGGACTTTGCCAAAAGCCATCCGACTGTCAGGGTCGAGGTCGAGACCGGACTGACCGCGACCATGCCGGCCCGGCTCGGCGAGGCCTATGATCTCGTTATCGCCATGCATCCGGAAGGGCGCGGCGGTGGTGAGCTGTTGCGGCGCGAGCAGGCCGTCTGGGCGGCCGCCGCCTCTTGTCGCGCCGTGGCGGAAGACACCCTGCCCGTGGCGCTCTACCCGCGCGGCTGCCTGTTCCGCCAATGGGCCACCGAGGCGCTTGATCACGCCTACCGGCCCTGGCGGCTCGCCTTTGTCAGCCGGACGCTGGCAGCGGTGGAAGCGATCGCGGCGCAGGGCCTCGCGGTCACCGTAGTGAAGGCAGGCACCCTGCCGCCTCGCCTGCGCACTCTCGGCCTGCGCGATGGTCTGCCGCCGCTGCCCGCGGCGGACATCCGCCTGCACCGCGCGCGCAAGCTGCCTCGCCCGGCGGCGCTGCTCGCCGATCATTTGCAGCGTGGCATTTCGGAACCGGCCACCCTATGTTGAGCTGAAGCGTTGCTGCACCGCCGGTTTGGCCGGGTCGTCTGCAAGGCGACAGGCACATACGGGCAAGATACGACGTGAACATTTCCTTCTATGATCTCTCCGTGTGGGTGCTGCCGCTGGTGCTCGCCATCACGTTCCATGAAGCCGCGCACGGCTTCGTGGCGCACCGGCTCGGCGACAACACCGCTTGGCAGCTCGGCCGCGTCAGCTTCAACCCGCTCCGCCATATCGACCCGTTCGGCACGCTCATTTTGCCGGCGATGCTGCTGTTCGCGCATTCGCCGTTCCTGTTCGGCTATGCCAAGCCCGTGCCGGTGAATTTTCGCAAGCTCAACAATCCGAAGATGGACATGGTCTGGGTCGCCCTCGCCGGCCCCATCACCAACATCCTGCTGGCGCTGCTCGCAGGCCTCGCGCTCCACGTTTTGCCCTGGGCGCCGGCAGGCTCAGCGCAATGGATCTTTGACAATCTCAAGAATGCGCTGCTGATCAACGCCGTGCTGGCCGTATTCAACATGATGCCGATCCCGCCGCTCGACGGCGGACGGGTCGCGGTCGGGCTGTTGCCCCGGCCGCTCGCTTTGCCCCTGTCCCGGCTCGAGCCGTTCGGCATGCTGATCCTGATCGCGCTCCTGATCCTGTTGCCGCTGGCGGGTTCCCAGTTCGGTCTAAATCTTGATGTTATTTCAGCAATACTGCGAACGTTGACCGGTTATGTGATTCAAGCTGTTCTCTTCGCTACCGGCAATGCGTAGTTGAAGCCGTACACCCGACCCTGCACTTGAAGACAAGCCTGAGGGCTAGAGGCCAACTTGGTCAAAGCTGCCGATATGCTGATCGCGCGACGCGCCGACACCCGTGCCCGCGCCGATTTCGCCACCTGGAAGATGATGGCCAAGCTGAATGGGCTGTCGGCGCTGCCACCGGATGCACAGGGCTTCCTCGATGGCTACAAGAAGCTGCTGGAGCGGATGAACGAGGACGAAGCGTCCGAGGCCACCATCGCCGAGGTCTATAAATCCTACTATCTGGAGATGGGCGGCGGTGGAAACCCGCCCGACGTCCGCACCCGGCCGGCCGAACCGGCAAAGGACAATGTTACCGCTTTCCGGCGCCCGGCCCCCAAACCGAAAAAGGCCAGCTTCTTCGGGGCGACGACGGTCGGGGGAACGCAGAAGCGCCCCCTGCCGGTGGCGTTGATCTTTGCGTGCTTGGTCGTGGTCTATGTCGGGATCAAGTTCTACTGGCGCTGACGGCCACGCCGCTATTTCGACGGCTTCTTGAAATTCACCGGCAGGCTAAAGGCGAACTGGTCATCCGTCAGCTCAGCCGGCGGAACCGGCACCGGATCCGAGCGACGCACCATTGAAATGGCCGCATCGTCGAAGGCGGGGTCCCCTGAGGACTCCGCGACATTGACGGACACGACATTGCCGCGCCGGTTCAGGACCAGGCTGAGCTTGACCGTCGTCGTCTTGCTCTTCTCCTTGGGGTAGCGCTTGTGAATCTCGAAATAGGCACTGATCCGCTTGCCCCATTCGGCCGTCAGCTTGCGGATGTCCTTGCCGATGCCCTGATGGGGGGCGGCCGCCTTCTCGCCCTCGCGCGCGTCCTCGTTCAGCGCCTGCCTGGCCGATTCCTGGGCGTTCGGCATCTCCTCGACCGCCTGCGTTTCGACCTTGGCCACCTCCGTGGTGTCCTCGACCGGCTTCTTGGAGTCGTTCTCGGTAACCAGGCGGTCCGGGTCCTCGGCTTCCTGGGGGATATCCTTCGGCAGATCGGTCTCTTTCACCTCGGCCTGCTGCTGCATCTGCTGCGGCTGGTACTGCGAGGCTTCGCTGTCCGGGCCAGGCGGCAGATCGGTCTCGGGGAGCTTTGGCGAGGTCATTTCGACGGCGTATTCCGCGCCGTTGGCGCCGAGACCATCGTCAGCGTCATCAGGGCGAAGGTTCGCCAGCGCCAGCGCGGCCCCGCCAATGTGCAGGCCAATCGCCGCAACAGCGGCCAGGATCCACAACGGCCGCGAGGATTTCGCCTCGAACACAGGGTCGGTCATCGCGCCGCCATCAGGGTTGGACTGCCCCTTGCGCCGGCCCGGCCGCCGCAGGAGGTGCCTCGAGCGCCACCAGCTTGATCCGAGAATAGCCGCCGGATCGCAGGATTTCCATGACGCCCATCAACTCGCCGTACGGCACGGCCTTGTCGGCACGCAGGAACACGTATTTGTCCTTGCTCATGTCGGCGATGGCGTCGAGCGAACTGACGAGGTCGGTCCGCTTGACCGGATTTTCGCCGATCGCGAGCGTCAGATCGGGCTTGATGCTGACATAGGTCGGCTTGTCCGGCTTCTTCTGCGGGGTCGCACTTGATGTCGGCAGATCGATCGGCAGGTCGACCGTCGACAACGGGGCTGCGACCATGAAGATGATCAGCAGCACCAGAATGACGTCGATGAACGGCGTGACGTTGATGTCATGCGTTTCCGAGAAATCGTCGTCGTCATCGTTGTCGGTGAGCGAAACGGCCATGGCTTACTCCGCCGCGCGCGAATGCGCGCTGCCATGGCTGCGGTCGAGATCGCGCGACAACAGCCGTGCCGAGGCTCCCGAGGCCCGGCTGACGAGCTCGAGATAGCCCTTCGTCACGCGCGAGAAGTAATTGTAGATGATGACGGCGGGAATAGCGGCGACGAGACCGATGGCGGTCGCGAGCAGCGCCTCTGCGATGCCGGGGGCAACCACAGCAAGATTCGTCGTCTGCGACTTCGAGATGCCGATGAAACTGTTCATGATGCCCCACACGGTGCCGAACAGACCGACAAACGGCGACGTCGAACCGATGGTCGCAAGCACACCCATACCGACGCGGATGCGGCGCGCTTCCGCGCGCACGATCTCGGCGAAGCTCGAGGCTGCGCGCTCCTTGATGCCGATGTCGCTGGACAGGCCGGCGGACATCCGCGCCTCACGAAGCGCCGCCGCCAGGAAGGACGGCAGGATGCCCTGCCTTGTACCGAGCGCCATCTGGGCTTCCGCGAGCGAGCGCGCCTCCGCAATCTTCTTCAGCGCCGAGCGAAGCTTGGCGGAGGCCATCGACAGCTCGATCGATTTCGCGATGAACACCGTCCAGGTCACGAGCGAGGCAAAGGCAAGCCCGATCATCACCGCCTTCACGATGATGTCCGCCGACATGAACATCACCCAGGGCGACAATTCCTTCATGGCCGGCGCGATGGCCGCCTTCGGCGCTGCCTCGGGCGCCGGGGCGATGGCAGCCTCGGTCGCGGGGCCGCTGGGCATCGCGGCCACCGGCGCAGCCGCCGTGGGGGCCACGGTCGACGGCGCCGCAACAACGCTTGGTTGCGCCGCAGTAGCGGGAGTAGCCGGCGCCGGCGAGGCCGTCACAGGTGCAGGCGCTGCGGGAAGAGCCTGCGCCGCCTGGGGTTGCGTCTGGGCAGAAACCGGCGCTCCGAGCCAGGTGGCCGTCAGCAGCGCGGCTGCAGCGAGGCTTTTGTGGAAAGATGCGATCTTCATACTTCGGCCCAGCTGCGAATGAGGTTGTGATAGATACCCGTCAATTTGACCGTTTCGGGATCGTCGCGCCCGAGCCTTTCCACCAACGCCTGAATCGCGGTGTCGAGGTCAAAGATCATGCTGCGGGCTTGATCGTCCCGTATCATGCTCTGAAGCCAGAAGAAAGACGCAACCCGCGCCCCCCTCGTCACCGGGGTGACCAGATGCAGGCTGGTCGAGGGATAGAGCACGCAGTCCCCGGCTGGCAACTTCACTTCGTGCGAACCGTAGGTGTCCTCGATCACAAGTTCGCCACCGTCGTAATCCTCGGGTTCGCTCAGGAATAGCGTGACCGACAGATCTGTGCGGATGCGAAGACCGGTCAGGCGGTCGCCGCGGATGGCGTTGTCGACATGCAGGCCGAAATGGTGACCGCTGTCCGCCGCATAGCGGTTGAACAGCGGCGGAAAGATCTGGAGCGGGATTGCGGCGGCCAGAAATCGCGGGTTCGCCGTCAGCGCCGAGATGATGCGATGGCCGAGCTTGCGCGCGACCTCGCTGTCCGGCGGCAACTGCTCGTTGCGCTTGACCATGGCCGACTGCGCGCCCGCGGTGGAACGGCCGTCTTCCCATTCGCTGGCGTCCATGATGCGACGGAATTCCGCCACATCATCCTTGTTCAGCACGCCTTCTATGCATGTCAGCATGGCAGCTCATGTCTCCGTCAGTAGCGCGCCGAGATCACCACGTAAGCGGCGCGTCCGGGTGCTTCGAGCACGAAGGGCGCGGCGCTCTGGTACAGCGCGTCGTAGTAGCGCTTGTCGAAGATGTTGTTGACGAACAGCTTCAGGCGCCAGTTCTTGTTGATCTTGGCTTCCGCGAACGCATCGAACCGCCAGTAGCTTGGGATTGACGTGCCCTGATTGGCCGCGAGCAATGTGCCGCCATAGATCTTCGAGCGGTACACCGCCTGCCCGCCCAACTCCCAGGTGTCGTTGAGCTGGTACTTCGAGAGCAGGCTGAACGACTGGTGCGCGATGTTGGCGAGCGGCCGCCCGACGTTCGAGGCATAGAGTGTCGTATTGGCCGGCGGCGCGAGCGACTTCGTCACCTCCGACTGCATCAGCACGAGGCCTCCAAACACGCTCCACTTATCGGTGATCTTGCCGCCGACGCCGAGATCGATACCGCGGACGCGATAAGCCGCCCCCGCCGTGATGCAGGATACGGTGGTTGCCGGAGCCACCGGAGCATAGGTGCAGCCAAGCGCCGCGGCGGCGACGGTGCTTCCGACGTTCTGCGCCTCGCGCGCGTTCTCCTTGGTCGTCTGGAACAGTGCTGCGGTCAGAAGCAGGTGGCGATCGAACAACTCCCATTTGGTACCGAGCTCAATCGCCTTGTTCTTCTCGGGCCCGAAGATCTGGTTGTTGCCGCCGGCCAAATTCGGATTGATGCCGCCATAGGCGGTGCTGGTACCGTCGAACTCCGCGCCCACGGGGTTCGCCGAGGTCGCATAGGCCACATAGACGCTGCCGTTGGGCAGCGGCTTCAGCGTGAGGCCGAGGTTGTAGTCCGGAACCAGGAATTCCGCGCTCTGCTGCCCGAAAGCACCCGCCGCCGTGAAGGCCGACGTCTTGATGCTGTAATCGTCATAGCGGAAGCCGCCGTTGAGAATGAGGACGTCACGATAATTCGCGCTGTCCACGACGTAGCCGCTGATCGTTTCGATTCCAATCTTGGTCGGCCTGCCGGTCAAGCCTCCCGGTATCGGGAAGGGATTGTCGGTGGCCTGCGGATAAAACACGCTGACCCCGGACGTCGATCCCGAACCGGTGAAAGGCGTTGTCCCCGTCGTGATCTCCGAGCCAAGCCCGGTGTAAGTGTCGATTGACGATCGCTCATTGTCGTATTCGATGCCCGCAAGCAACGTATGCTTGAAGCCGGCATAATCGTCGAACTTGTACGTGGCCTCGGTCTGGTTGGCGAACACGTCCGTGGCCTGGTACCGGCTCTGCGGGTTGGCGCTCAAAGTATAGGCCGTGAATGGAGCGCCTGTGGCCAGCGTCGGCGATTCCGGCAGTGTGCCGATGTAGTTCTGCGTCGAATGCGATTCCCGGATCTTGTTGGTGAGCAACAGATCGGGCGTGACCTGGACTTCGGCATTGATCGTGCCTATGTCCTGGCCGGTCCGGTAGAAGTCGCGGTTGACGAAGCCGTAGAAATTATTCCGGTTGACGCCGAAATCCGGGAAAGGACCGCCTGATGTCGACGACGTACTCGGTCGATAGTACGGCACACCGAAATCGGGAATGCCGGTCAGTTCGGTGTGAATGTAATTGCCTGATATCTTGATGGCGTCGGTCGGCTTCCAGGTCGTGGCGACGAAGGCGCCATCGCGATTGTCTTTGACCCGGTCCCGCCCCGCAACGTCGGCATCCTGGAACAAGCCACCGGCACGAACGGCGAGCGACGGATTGATCACCTGGTTGACGTCGAGCGTAACACGCTTGGTCTGGTCGGTGCCAAACGTCGTGTCCATGTTATAGAAGCTCTTCTCGGTCACGGCCTGCTTGGTGACGATGTTGATGGCGCCACCCGCCGTGCCGCGGCCCGCGAAGGACGACGCGGGACCGCGCAGGATCTCGACCTGCTCGGTGAAGAAGTTCTCACGCACGCTTACGCCGGAATCGCGCACGCCGTCGATGAAGACGTCGTTGCGGGCATCGAAGCCGCGGATAAAGAAGCGATCACCGAAGGCGTTGCCGCCCTCGCCAGTGCCGAGCGTCACGCCGGCCGTGCTCAGGATCGCCTGCTTCAGCGTTGTGGCGCCCTTGTCCTCGAGCACTTCCTTGCTGAGCACCGTGATCGACTTCGGCGTATCGACCAGCTTCTCCGGAAACTTGCCGCCGGCCTGGACGTGATCGACCTTGTAGGGCGCAGCGGGATCCGCATAGGGATTGCGGTCGGGCGACGGTGCGGCTGCATCGACGACCGGAGCCACTGCAGCCTGCTGACGTTGCGCGGCACGCCGCAACGCGTTGCGGGCGCGGACCTGATCAGGCGTCGGTTTCGCGGTGGTGGAGCGTGGCCGTTCCTTGGGTGCGTCGACGTTGACAGGCGGCAGACTTGTTTGCTGCGCTTGTGCTGCGCTCGATACGGAGGCGACTGCGATCAGGCTTGCAACGGTGGAAACAGTCCTGCCGGCCGCACCATCGAAATTGCCGACCAATGCTTGCCGTGCCGCGGTCGAACGCAACGACCGCGGAGCCCTTGCCATGCCCATCCTACGCCCCATTCCATTGCTGCAGTGTGTCGCACCGTGACAGTGCGACACACTGGTCGTATCGAGCGGGGCAGTGAGGGTCAACGCAGTCACGGCGAGAGCAATCTTGAATCCATCCAGATCAAAACGATTCTAAACTTGAGTTTGAAACCGTTCTAAACGCGAGTTTGTAAGCGTTCTAAACTGGAGCCGATGTTTGTCCTTGCGATGCACGGTCTCGTGCATCGCGATTATGGCGGGTTGACAAGGACCTCATCAGAACTTGGCCGTCGTGATGATGTAGAAGGCCCTCCCCGGCGCGACTGCGACGAACGGCACGGCGCTCCGGTAAAGCGTGTCGTAGTAGAGCTTGTTGGTCAGGTTCTGGGCGTAGAACTTCATGGTCCAGTTCTTGTCGATCTTCTTTTCGACGAACGCATCGAAGCGCCAATAGCTCGGCAGCTCGTTGCCGGTGTTGGCGGCGAACGTGCCGCCATAGACCTTCGAGCGGTATACCGCCTGCCCGCCGACTTCCCAGTCGCCGTCGAACTTGTACTTGGTCAGCATGCTGAACGACTGATGCGCGACGTTGGCGAGCTGAAGGCCGATGTTGGACGCAATGTTGCTCTGTGTGACCTTGGACTGCATCAGGACCAGGCCGCCGAAGACGCTCCAGCGATCGGTGATCTTGCCCTCGGCCTCGATGTCGATCCCTTGGATGCGGTAGGCCGCATTCGAGGTGAGCACGCCCGCCGCATTGGTCTCGCGCGCGTTGTCCTTCGTGGTCTGGAACAATGCGGCACTCACCAGCAGGTGACGATCAGCCAGCTCCCATTTGGTGCCGAGCTCGGCCGCCTTGTTGCGCTCGGGCCCGAGCAGGACGGCCGTGTTGGCGGGAACGCCGCCGTAATCGGTGCCGGTCGCGTCGAGCTCCGAGCCGAACGGATTGGCCGAGGTCGCATAGGCCGCGTAAAGGCTGCCGATCGACATCGGCTTGTAGACCAGGCCGACATTGTAGTTGACCAGATCGGAGTTCATTTTCAGATAGGCGGAGTTGGTCGACGAGCTCATGTTGTAGCCGTCGTAGCGGATGCCGCCGTTCAGGATGATGGTGTCCTGCCAGTTCGCGGTGTCCATGGCGTAGACGCTGCTGGTGTTGACGCCATAGCGTGTCGGGTTGCCTGTCAGCGACGCCGACCCGAAGCCACCGAGATACGTGTACTGAGGTGAGTAGAGATTAACCCCCGAGATCGCCCCGTTGCTCGTGAAGGGCGAGCCGGCGAGCTCCGACGTCAGACCCGCGTAACGATCGATCGAGACATTCTCGTTGGTGTATTCGGCGCCGAACACTGCGGTATGCTTGACCCCGCCGGTGTCGAGCTTGAACGTGGCCTCGTTCTGGTTGGCCCACACGTCCGCTGTCTGGTAGCGACTCTGCGCGCTCGCCGTCGTGGTCCAGAGCAACGGATTGGGATTGGTCGTGATCGGATTCTGCGGCAGCGTTCCGATGTAATTGAGCAGCGAATGCTCGCCGCGCACCTTGCTGGTCAGCGTGATGGCTTCGTTGACCTTGTACTCGGCCGTTGCAGTGCCGAAATCCTGCCGCGCGGTCTGGAAGTCGCGGTTGAGGAAGCCGTACCAGTTGCCGCGCGGAATACCGGCCGACGTCACCGGCAAATTGCCCTGCTTGTAAAAGGGCACGCCGAAATCCGGCAGGCCGCTGAGATCGGTGTGGACGTAGTTGGTCGTGATCTTGATGTCGTTGGTCGGGGTGTACTTGGTCGACAGGAAGGTGCCCCAGCGATCGTCGGTCACGTAATTGCGGCCGGCGACATTGGCGTCCTGGAACAGGCCACCGGTGCGCACCGAGAAGGTCGGATCGATGACCTGGTTGACGTCGAGCGTGACGCGCTTGGTCATGTCGGTGCCGAACTCGGTGTCCATCCGCTTGAAGTTGACGTCGCCGGCCTGCTTGGTGACGATGTTGATGGCGCCGCCGGCGGTGCCGCGTCCGGCATAGGACGATGCCGGCCCGCGCAATATCTCGATCTGCTCTGTGAAGAAGTTCTCGCGGATCGACACGGCGGGATCGCGGATGCCGTCGATGAAGACATCGTTGCGCGCGTCGAAGCCGCGGATGAAGAAGCGGTCGCCGAAAGCATTGCCGCCCTCGCCCGATCCCAGCGTCACGCCGGCGGTCGAGCGTCCGATCTCCTTCAGCGTGGTCGCGTTCTTGTCCTCGAGCACTTCCTTGCTGAGCACCGTGATCGTCTTCGGCGTGTTCAGCATCGGCTCGGGAAACTTGCCGGACGCCTGGACGTGGTCGACCTTGTAGGGCGCGGCCGGATCGGCGTAGGGATTTCGATCGAGCGCTCCGGCCGGGGCCGGCGCAACAGCAGCAGCCTGCTGCTGCGCCTGCTGGCGCTGCGCGGCGCGGCGAAGCGCGTTGCGCGCGCGGACCTGCTCGGGCGACGGCTTCGAGGCCGCCGGGCGCGGACGCTCGACCGGCGCATCGACATTCACCGGAGGCAGGCTTGATTGTTGCGCCTGCGCGCCGCTCGACACCGACGCCACCGCAATCAGGCCGGCAACGACTGATGCCGACTTGCCGGAATTGCCCTCGAGCTTCTCTTCAACTGAATTTCTTGCCGTGATCGCACGCAGCGATCGCGGAGCCATCACCAGCCCCATTCCAACGCACCCCATTCCAAACTCGCCGATGCGCAACATGCGCGACGAACGATAGGGTGGTGCTATCGACCGCAAAAAATCTGGTCAATGCAACGGGGCCCGAGACAGCACTTGAATAGGTCCAGATGAAAGCGATTCTAAAAAATCGATTTCGAAAAAGCTGAAGTGTCGCGCGACACATTGATGCAGCAGAACGCTGAGGCACTTGTCTTCGCGCATCATCTCGCGCAGGCGTCAGTCGCTGCTCGGCGGCTTCATGAGCGAGAACAATTCATCGACGGTGCGCTGCGCGGTTACACGCACGCGGTCGGTGTTGTCCATGCCGGCGATGTTGACGCCGCCAACGACGGCTTTGATCTCGTCGCGGAAGTCTGTGAGGAAGCGCAAGGGATCGCGCTGTTCATTGGCGACGCGCGCGATCAATCCCGTGATCAAGATCTGGCACGCGATCAGCTTGCCGTTCAATTCGTCCATTCCGCACTCCTGATATGGCGGCGCTGATATGAACGACGCTGGTTTTGGTGACAACCGAAACGCGGCCCCGGTGGTTTAGAACCGTTCTCGCGAAGGCAAATTCGCCTTCCCCGCACGGCGCGCTCACTCGCGCCCCCGTCGCAGGCCCACGCCGTCCGCGAGCATTTCCTGTCTCTCGCACGCTCCTCGTTCATCAGAGGAAAATGCAGCACTGCACACCGGCGCGTCACCCGTTTGCCTACGGGGTGCAAAGCTTTCCAATTGTTTAGGATTCTCAACTGATAGTGCTGTTTACACTGGAACTTGGCGTGTAATATACAAGCCTCGCTGGAACCCATTGATTGCCCCGCAATTCGTTGTTTTGGGCATACAAGCCGATACGCTCACAAATGAAAAAGTCACGGCCGATCCTGTGGATTGTCATCATCGCAGCCGTGGCCGGCGGCGGCTATTACGGCTGGCAGCGATATCGGGCCGCGGAGGCCGGAAAAGCCCAAACGGCTCAGAAGGGTGCGCCGCGCGCCCCTGCCGTGCCCGTCAGCATCACACCGGTCCAGAAGGCCGACTTCCCGGTCTACCTGACCGGCCTCGGCACCGTTCAGGGCTTCAACACCGTCCAAGTCCGGACCCGGGTGGATGGCCAGATCGACAAGATCGCCTTCACCGAGGGCCAAATGGTCAAGCAAGGCGATCTTCTGGTCGAGATCGACCCGCGCCCGTTCCAGGCCGCCCTCGACCAGGCCAAGGCCAAGAAGTCCCAGGACGAGGCCAACCTCGCCAACGCCAATCTCGACCTTCAGCGCTACACCAAACTCGGTGAATTCGCGACGCGGCAGCAGACCGATACGCAGCGCTCCACCGTTGCCCAGCTCACCGCCCAGATCGCCTCCGACGAAGCCGCGATCTCCAACGCCCAGACCCAGCTCGACTATACCCAGGTCAAGTCGCCGATCACCGGCGTCGCAGGCCTTCGCCAGGTCGACATCGGCAACATCGTCAACGCCTCGAGCCAGACCGGCGTCGTCACCATCGCGCAGGTCGAGCCGATCACGGTGATCTTCACCGCGCCGGAGGATCAGCTGCCCTATATCAGCGAGGGCCAGAAGTCCGGCGAGCTCAAGGTGATCGCGTTCACCACCGACGGCAAAAAGACGCTGGCCGAAGGCAAGCTTGCCGTCATCAACAACCAGGTCGATACGACCAGCGGGACTATCAGGCTCAAGGCGGTGTTCGACAACAAGGAGCACGCGCTGTGGCCGGGACAATCGGTGTCGACACGCCTCCTGGTACGGACGCTGAAGGACGCGACCATCGTCCCCGATGACGCGGTCCAGCATTCGACCAACGGCCTCTACGCCTACACTGTCAGCCCAGCCAACAAGGCCGAGGTCCGCAAGATCAAGGTCAGCTACTCCATCGACGGACGTTCGGTCGTCGATGAAGGGTTGAGTCCCGGTCAGCAGGTGATTACCGGCGGACAGTACAAGGTTCAGCCCGGCAGCCTGGTCTCGACGACTGTCGCGAGTTCGGATCCGGTCCAGAAAAACAAGGTTCAGCAGGAATGACCGAAGGCGGGATTTCGGCACCTTTCATCCGTTATCCCATCGGCACATCGCTGCTGATGGCCGGCATTCTTTTTGTCGGTCTCGTCGCCTATCCGCTGCTGCCAGTGGCGCCGCTGCCGCAGGTGGACTTCCCGACCATCCAGATCACGGCCAATCTGCCGGGCGGCAGCCCGGAGACGATGGCCTCATCGGTCGCCCAGCCGCTGGAGCGCCAGTTCGCCCAGATTCCCGGCATCGCGCAGATGACCTCGACGAGCTATCTGGGCACCGCCTCGATCACCATCCAGTTCGACCTCAATCGCAGCATCGACGGCGCCGCGAACGACGTGCAGGGCGCCATCAACGCCGCCGCCGGTCAACTGCCGAAAAACCTGCCCTCGCCGCCGACCTATCGCAAGGTCAATCCGGCGGACTCTCCAATCCTGCTTCTGTCCGCCACCTCCGAGACGCTGCCCCTGACCAGCGTCAGCGATGCGGTCGACGCGCAGCTTGCCCAGCAGATCAGTCAGATCTCCGGTGTCGCACAGGTCATCATCGGCGGTCAGCAGAAGCCGGCCATCCGGGTCCAGATCGATCCCGCCAAGCTCGTCGCCAAGGGCTTGTCACTGGAGGACGTGCGGACCCAGATAGCGATCACGACAGTCGATAGTCCCAAAGGCAATATCGACGGCGAGAAGCGCGCCTATACAATCTACGCCAACGATCAGCTGACGCAGTCGAAGGACTGGAACGACGTCATCATCGCCTATCGCAATGGCGGTCCGCTGCGCATCCGCGACATCGGCCAGGCTGTCACCGGCCCCGAGGACGCCAAACAGGCCGCCTGGGCGAATGGCAAACGCGGCGTCTTCCTGGTGGTGTTCAAGCAGCCCGGCGCGAACGTCATCGAAACCGTGGACAAGATCAAAGCGGCCTTGCCCCGCCTCGTTGCGGCGATCCCGCCGGCGATCAAGATCGAGCTGATGAGCGACCGAACCCAGACCATTCGGGCCGCGGTCGAGGACGTGCAGTACACTCTGCTTCTGACCATCTTCCTGGTGGTCATGGTCATCTTCATCTTCCTGCGCAGCTTCTGGGCGACGGTGATTCCGACGATCACGGTGCCTCTGGCGCTGCTCGGCGCCTGCTCCCTGATGTGGGTGTTCGGCTACACCCTGGATAATCTGTCCCTGATGGCGCTGACGATCGCTGTCGGCTTCGTGGTCGACGACGCCATCGTCATGCTCGAGAATATCTCCCGCTACGTCGAGGAAGGTGAAGCGCCGATGGCTGCCGCCTTCAGGGGCGCGAAGGAAATCGGTTTCACCATCGTTTCGATCAGTATCTCGCTGGTCGCGGTGCTGATCCCGCTGCTGCTGATGGGCGGCATCATCGGCCGTCTGTTCCGCGAGTTCGCCGTCGTGCTGGCGATGACCATCTTCGTCTCAATGATCGTCTCGCTGACACTCACTCCGATGATGGCGTCGCGCTTCCTGCGCGCCCATGGGGAGATCCAACACGGCCGCTTCTATCAGTGGAGCGAACGCGCCTTTGACGCGATGCTGCGCGGTTATGAGCATATCCTCGACATCGCTTTGAGCTGGAAGCGCACGACGCTCGTCATTTTCTTCGCAACGCTTGCGCTGTCAGTCTATCTCTTCGTCTTGATCCCCAAGGGCTTCTTCCCGCAGCAGGACAACGGCCTGATCACCGCAACCTCAGAAGCTTCGCAGGACATCTCCTTCTCGGCCATGAAGGAACGGCAAGAGGCGCTCGCCAAGATCATACAGGCAGATCCTGCCGTCGCCAGCGTCGCCATGGCCATCGGCGGCAGCGGACGGGCCGGCAACAACGGCAACCTGTTCATCACCTTGAAACCCCGCGATCAGCGCGACGTTTCGGCGCAGCAGGTCATTGGACGGCTCCGTCCGCAGTTCGAGAAGGTGCCGGGCGCGCGGCTTTACATGCAGGCGGCCCAGGACGTCCGGCTCGGCGGCCGGCCGACACGCACGCAGTTCGAGTTCACGCTGCAGGATGCCGATCTCTCCGAGCTGAACGAATGGGCGCCGAAAATTCTCGCCAAGATGCAGACGCTGCCGGAGCTGCGTGACGTCGCGACCGACCAGCAGACCCAGGGCACCACGGTCCAGCTCAAGATCAACCGTGACACCGCCTCGCGCTACGGCATCCAGCCGCAGCTGATCGACGACACCCTCTATGATGCCTTCGGCCAGCGGCAGGTTACGCAGTATTTCACCCAGCTCAACACCTACAAGGTGATCCTGGAAATCCTGCCGGAGATGCAAGGCAACCTGGATTCGCTGAACAAGCTCTATTTGAAATCGCCGCTGACCGGCGATCAGGTGCCGCTGTCGACCTTTGCGACCTGGACCACCGATCCGGTTCGTCCGCTTTCGATCAGCCACCAGGGCCAATTCCCGGCGATCACGATCAGCTTCAACCTCGCCCAGGGCGTTGCGCTCGGCCAGGCCACCCAGGCCGTTCAGAAGGCGATGGCCGATCTCGGCGCGCCGGCGACGCTGAATTCGAGCTTCCAGGGCACCGCGCAGGCGTTCCAGCAATCGCTCGGCACCGTGCCGCTGCTGATCCTCGCGGCGCTGGTCGTGGTCTATCTGATCCTCGGCATCCTCTACGAAAGTTACATTCATCCGATCACGATTCTGTCGACCCTGCCCTCGGCCGGCGTCGGGGCGCTCATGATCCTGATGGCGGCCGGCTTCGACTTCAGCCTCATTGCCTTGATCGGCATCATCCTGCTGATCGGCATCGTGAAGAAGAACGGCATCATGATGGTCGACTTTGCCATCGCAGCCGAGCGCGACGGGAAGACGCCGGAGGAATCGATCCGCCAGGCCGCGCTGCTGCGCTTCCGCCCGATCATGATGACGACGATGGCAGCACTGCTCGGCGGCGTGCCGCTGATGCTCGGCCACGGCACCGGCGCCGAGATCCGCCAGCCGCTTGGCTACGCCATGGTCGGCGGCCTGATCGTCAGCCAGGCGCTGACCCTTTTCACCACCCCGGTGGTCTATCTCTATCTCGACAAGTTCTCGAACCTGTTCAAGGGCAGCTCGACCGACGCGGATCGGCACGAGACGTCGGCGCACGGCGCCGTCAAGGAAGCCGCCGAGTAAAGTTGCGTCGCGGCTTTCGCGACGCTACAGCCAAGCCCTCGCTTCACGCCAACGTGGTCACGCCATGCCCATGCAATCCAGACTCGTCGCCCTTGCCGCCGCTGTCCTGTTGTCGAGCGGCACCGCGTCTGCCCAGCAGGGCGCCAAGAAGAACGCGGCTCCCCCTTCCCTCGCGGCCCAGCCCGCGCCCGCTCCGACCCAGTCGCAAGCCGAGGGCACGCCGCCGCAGCCTGGCTGGATCGCACGCTGCACCAGCGCGAGCCGCGACGCCCCGCTCGAATGCGCGATCGAGCAGAACGCAGTGCTGACCAAGACCGGCCAGACCATCGTCCTGGTCAACATCCGCATCGCGCCCGACACACGCACGCCGGTTGCACTGCTGCAGCTGCCGCTCGGTCTCAATCTTCCGCTCGGCGCCAAGCTTCAGGTCGACGAAGGCAAGGCGATCGATCTGCAGATCCAGACCTGCGAGAACCGCGGCTGCTACGCCTCGACGCCGATCGCGCCCGACCTGCTTGCGAGCCTTCGCTCGGGCAAGCAGCTGAAGGTTTCCTTCCAGAACATGGCCAAGGAGACGATCGCGATCCCGATGCCGTTGAACGATTTCGCGGCGGCCTACGACAAGATCAAGTAATTTACGGTCGTCCTTCGAGACACCTGCTTGACTGCCACTGCTTCAGGCGAGGCGGTCAGCCGTTCAGCTCGCCCGCCGGCAACGGCATCGTGAAGCCGCGATTGTAACTTCTGATCCCGGCGCGACCAGCGCAGGTCAGCTTTGCGGAAGCTTGATCGACGCCATGTAATCGTGGATCGACTGATCAGGGATCGATTTGCGCGCGATCAGGTGGTGAATACAGTTCGCAGCAAGGTCGAATGAGCGGTAGCAATGATGAGAGATCATTGCCAGATGCTTGAGTTGCTCCACGGTCATGTCGGCCGGCCGCATGAAGTTTCGCACATAGACGATATCGGCCTCCAGCAACTGGTTCATCGCCGCATAGGGATTGGATGGGTCGCTCAAGGGAGCGATCATACGCCGATTAATGGCCGTAAAGGCGTGAGGAACGAATCCCTGCTTGCGCAATTCGCCATCGATATCGCCGAATGTCGGCTGGTCCTTGTAGAGACAAAGAAACGAGACCTCCGTTTGAATGGCGACGGCCTGCTTCAGCTTCTGCCGCCCGCTTCCGAAGACAGCCAGCTCGGAGCCCTGAACGTCGATTTTCAGGAAATCCAGATCCCGGATTTCGGCAATATCGTCGAGCCGGCGGGTCTGGACCGGATGTTCGCTGACGACGGTGCCCCATTCGGAAAATTTGGCAAAATGCGACAGCACATTCTGATCCGGAAGCAGCAGGCTCGTCATTCCCGGGATTCGGCATAGACGCAGCTTGGCCTTGTGCCCATTCCCAACGACATAGTGATAGTAGCTCTCGAGGTCGCTCTTGCGGGCATTGAGCTCTGCAAGCGCTTCGTCCTGCGGTTCAAAGCCAACGACGGTACAAAGCCTTCGTTGCAGCATCGCCTTGTAGGGCGGCTCGCCATCGATCGGATTGGCCCCGATATCAACGACCGAGGTCAGCCGTGCCGGCCGGATGAGATTATTGAGCAGGTCCGGTTCGTTGTCAGTCATGCGAAGCCCATGGAAGGAATGACATGAGGCTTCACACCAAGGCGACCTCATGATGAGATTTAGACGGCAAACGAGGCCGGCGCTTCGCCAGCGCAATGCCGTCGCCACATTTCATTGAAGGCCTTTTCGATGTGCCGCGTCATGCGGGCCGTATCGAACAGCGGCCAAGTGGTCCGCTGCGACGCCAGCTTGCCCTTCAGGGCGGCTCGAAGTTCGGGATCATGCGCGATCCGAAGCGCCAAGCTCTCATAGTCGTCCAGCGATTGCGTCACCAGTTCAGGCAGGCCGACAGCGTTCAGGATGCTGGCTGCAACGCGTCCCGCAAAGGCGGTGCCGAGGCAGGTCACAACCGGCAAGCCGGCCCAGAGAGCGTCGCTGGCCGCCGTATGGGCATTGTAGGGCAGCGTGTCCAGGTACAGATCGGCGAGCTGGTGGCGCGCCAAGTGTGCGTCGGCAGGCGCATGTGAGGCGAACACGATCCTTTCTGCCGCGATGCCGCGCGCAACGGCCTCACGCTTCAGGTTCTCCTTCGCGATCGGGTCCCCATCGAGCAGCCAGAGGACGCTGCCGGCGGTCTTGGCAAGCAGCCTCATCCAGACATCGAACAGCACAGGCGTGATCTTGGACGTCCTGTTGAACGCACAGTAGACGAATGCATCGTCCGCCAGCCCGACCTCGCTCCTGGCAGGTACATTTGCGAGCGATCGCCTCGCGTCGGTCGCCTGATAGCTGTCGGGGAGATAAATCACCTTCTCACTGTAATGCTTCTGCTCTGCTTCGGGGACGATGATCGGGTCGGCCATGACGTAGTCCATGTAGGGCGCGCCCATCGTGCCGGGGTAGCCGAGATAGTTGACCTGGATGGGAGCCGCCCGGTGCGCGAGGATCCTCGGCCGCGCACCGGCGGTGAAGCCTCCCAGATCGACGAGAACCTCGATGTCGAGCTGGCGTATCAGCTTGACCACGTCCTCGTCGGGAAGATGGCTGACGTCTTCGAAGCGCTCGAATGCTGCCTTCAGGCGGTCGCGCAACTCGCTCCGGTCGTCGGGTCCGTAGGAAATGGCGCTGACCTCGAAGCGCTCGCGGTCGTGCTCCTCGATGACTCCGACCATCAAGTGCCCGATGGCGTGATTGCGAAAATCGGCAGACATGTACCCGATCCGCAGCCGGGAAACCGGTGACGGCGTTCTGGGCCTCGCCGCACCTCGCTCCGGGGCGACCTTGGCGACAAATGTCTTCGCGCAGGTCAATTGGCGTGCGGGAGACGACGAGGCATGAAGGAACGTGAAGGGATCGACCGCCACGCCTGACTCGACGGCCTCGTCCAGGCCGGCCTGTTCACGTTCGAAACTGCGCCAGTCGGCGCGCTTCCGCCTGGAATCAACGAGCTTGCTCAACGCGAACGGGAAGGCCTTGTCCAGTGCGACAGTTCTTTCGAGCGCTCCGATCGCTTCGTCGTGTCGGCCCATTTGGCCAAGGACCTCGGACAAAGCGAAATGGTTCTGTGGATTCGACGGTGCGAGCGCGACCGCACGCTGGTAGCTGTCATGCGCTTGGTCGAGCTGACCGAGTTGCTGGAACGCGCTGCCCCGGTTTGCGAACGCCGCGCTCGATGGCGCGATCGCAATGGCGCGCTCAAACTCCGCGATGGCCCCGTGAAGCTCCTGCCGCGCCATCAGGATCGCTCCGCGATTGAGATACGCATCGGCGAAATCAGGCGAAAGGGCAATCGCCTTCGCAAGCCAAACGAGCGCGTCGTCCGTCTTGCTCAATGCACGCAGCACGTTGGCATAGTTGAAAAGAACGTGGGGATTGCCGCCATCAAGGCGAGCTGCCTTCTTGAGCAGCGGCTCGGCGTCCGCGAAATCACCCCGCTGAGCGCGCAATAGCCCCAGCATATGCAGCGCTACAGGATGCGTTTTGCTTCCCTTCAGGATGGTCGTATAGGCCCGCTCCGCCTCCAACAGATTGCCGGAACGGTGCGCTGCAATTGCCTGGTCCAGACCAGCCGACGGATGGAGTGAGATGGGAGCCGAGGCTCCCTTGTTGCGGCTTTGCTGCGCCATATGATTGGATTCCGCACCCGACGACGGGTCGGTTTTCAGGTGAACTGGTGCAAAAAACTCTAGTCGCCTTTGCCGGAGAGAACAACGGCAGCGCCGTCGCGCTGCAAAGCACTAAAGACCGCGTGTATATCGATTTCGCGCGCGACATTGTTGATGCCACCAACTCGTTTGGCTTTTCCTTCGCGCTGCGACGATGATCAAAGTGACAGGCAAAAAAATAGACCCCCAGCGAAACCGCTGGGGGTCTTCGTTATCGGCTCAGGAGTGAGCTTAGAAGTTACGCTGAGCGCGGAGGAGCAGGGCGACCGAGTCCTGGTCCTTCATCTCATAGAGAGCTGCCGGCTTGGCAGCGGCCGCAACGCCCGGGCTCGCAACGGTGCCCGAGTACTTCTGGTCAAGACGCGACCAGCTCACGTCCGCCGTGAAGGCCAGGTTCTTGACCGGGGTCCAGATGGTGTTGACACCGATCACAGCGAAGTTGAAGTCGGGGTTGCAGTTGCCGGTGAGGCCGAGCAGACCAACCATGTTCGCGCAGATCGTAGCCTTGCCAGCACCACCGTACTGCACGGCGCCGTAGCCACCATAGATGGCGCTCGCCCAGTTCGGGTTCCAGTTGTGGGTGTAGCCACCACGGAAGCCCCAGGTCTTGACGGTTTCGATGCCAGAGCCGGTGGTGAAGACACCATCAGCAATGCCGGCGATTCCGAGACCCTGATAGGCGCCAGCCAGGCCCGTGCCGCTGTACATGAAGAACGTCTGCGGGAACAGGCTCTGGAAGTTGTAGCGGCTCGCACCGTCGGTATAGACCGCCTGCAAGTTGATCGAGTCACCCGCGCCAGTCGGGATGTTCTTGATCGACAACGAACCCTGAACCGCCCAACCCCACTTGTCGCCGGGATGACCCGTCGGCTCGGTGAGGCCGTAGTAGGCGGCGTGCATGTCATGCGCGGCGACCGAGATCTGAGCCAGACCCCAGGCCTGGTCAACACGGATCGCACCGGTGATGTCGGGAGCGCGCGTGCCACCCCAGCTGTTGTTGCCGTAGATGCCCTGGACCATGTTGGCCGCGGTCGCGCCCGACAGGTTCCAGAGGTTCGTCTGACCGCCAGCGGAGGTCGATTCATCCTCCAACGCGATCGAACCGGTGATGCCCTGGCCGAAATCAGCCGTATAGGCAACCTGGTTGATACCGGTCACGTGGTTGGAACCGCCCGGAAGGGTGTCGGGACCGCCAGCCGGATAGCTCTGCCACGGAGCGTCGAAGATCGAGACCGTACGGCCGAACGTGAAGCCGGCGAACTGGATGAACGCATGGTACAGGCCGAGCGAAGCCGAACCGGTCGAGAACGCCGACGGGGCGCTGCCGGTGACCGAAGTCGTATCCCACGAGAAGACCATGTCGGCGAAGGTGCGAACCACGCCATACTCGGTCGCCGTGCGCGTATCGACCGTGAAGTCCATACGAGCGCGTTCGCCCCAGTAGTTCGTCAGACGGTTGTTCGAACCCTGGTTCGCGCCTTGACGGAAACCGTAGTCGCCACCCTGGGCCCAGACGTCAGCGCGCAGGTAGCCACCGAACTTGATGCAAGTGTCGGTGCCCGGCATGTAGTAGAAACCCGCACCGTACAGGGAGCAGATCTTCACGTATTCGACCGCCTTGGCCTTCACGGGGAGATCGGCTGCTTGAGCTCCGCCCACGGCGATCAGACCCGCCGCTGAGCCGAGCAAAAGGCTCTTAACCAACTTCATGTTAAACCTCCAAGTTGCTCTTCAGGGAAGGTCACTGACCCGAACGGCCAATTCCCCAACCCCCTTTAAATCACCGCTTTGGCCGCCTTCGCGTCTTCGGACACACCCGCATGAACGCGAGGGACTTAAGCGAAAGACCTAAACGGGACGACCTTGGGATGCCCCCCTCCGTCGCCTGATCACCATGATCGATGGCCGATGCACACGCAACAACCGAACGGCCCCAAACAGCCCCCAACAATCCGAATCCGGTCAGGTGTTGCACAAAAATCACGCAACATTTTTGGGGCGGAGAATAAATAACTAATTGATTACGCTGCATAAAATATCGATCACAGCTGCGTGACGCGCAAGGTTGCCAATGGAACTCCTCGCAGCGGGGTTGGGAAGCCGATCCCGGGAGACCAACTTCCGAGCTTGAAAAGGTCGAATCGGACCGCAAGGAAAAAGCGCTCGAAAGGCGCGCTCCTGAGCGAACCGCGACTTGAAAATAAAGGGGAAATTTCAGCCGCTTCGGGCTACGGACCAGGCCAGGATCGCAAAAGCGTCCATCCCCGGCGAGCCGAACTGGCCCCGCATCCCCGCAATCACTGGAATCAGAGGCTCGCAGCGACCGCGGGACATCTCGATGAGCGGAAGGCGTCGCTCTTCAGGTCGTCCGAAAGCCGGAAGCAACAGCCCGGATGGCTCGCCGGCAAATCTTGCAAATGCCTCGCTCTCGCCGAGCCGCTGCAGGGCAATCAGAGAGAAGCCTCTCAATATCGCGGACAGAATCACCAAGCTTTCAAACGAGCCGCATGATGTGCAGCGAGTGATGATCGAAATTCTGCGAAGGCAAACGGCGACAATCTTTGCCGGCATCTGCATCTGCAAACGTCAAGAACTCAACACACAACACGACGACATGTGAACGCGAGCGAACTGCGCAGGACGCCTGCATAGTTCGCGTCGTCCTCCGATGCGCTTGATTTGGTCCGAGCGGAGCAAGGGGTGCAATGCTGACAGGGAGGTTCCGCGATCAGCGGATCAATCAGCGCTTCCGGTCGGGAATCTGACGCTTGGCTGGGGAACCTGGATTCGAACCAAGACAAACAGAGTCAGAGTCTGTTGTGCTACCGTTACACCATTCCCCAACGGAATAGTCGAACAAATTCAATGCCTTACTGATTTGTCCGACTGTGGCCGGCAGCGCAATTTGCGCAAATCACGGCTCAGGCGTGCAGCCTTCTACCCGCTCAGCCATAGGCTGGCAAGCGCGGCTGTGCACGGATGCGCGTGCTCAGGAACCTCTCCCGCCCGGCCGCCCAAATCTCTAAATGTCAGCATTGGTCGGTGGCCGTGCCGGCGCCGAAATGACTGCGAGACACTTGGAGATTCCAATTGGAGATTCCGATGCAGCGAGGGTTACCCGCAGACACCCCCGACCTCGACTACGGCTCAATCGGCGCACTGCAGAGCGCTTTGGTTGCGCAAAAGCTGTCGGCGTCGGAGCTGCTCGCGCACACGATTGCGCGCACCGAGGCGCTGGACGGCGACATCAACGCGGTTGTCGTTCGCGACTTCGATCGCGCACGAGACGCTGCGCGCGTCGCCGATACCGCGCTCGGCCGCGGCGAGCGGGGCCCGCTCCTCGGCATTCCCGTGACCTTGAAGGAGCCCTTCAACGTCGCGGGCCTGCCGACCACATGGGGCTTTCCGCATTTTCGGGATTTCCGGCCGGCAGAGGATGCGCTGCTCGTCTCCAGATTGAAGGCGGCCGGCGCAATCATCATCGGCAAGACCAATATCCCGATCGGACTGCGGGATTTCCAAAGCTACAACGAGATCTACGGGACCACGAAGAACCCATGGGACCTCGGCCGTTCGCCTGGCGGCTCCTCAGGCGGATGCGCGGCAGCGCTGGCGGCGGGATTCGGTCCGCTGTCGATCGGCTCCGACATCGGCGGCTCGATCCGCGTGCCCGCACATTTCTGCGGCGTGTTCGGACACAAGCCGAGCCTCGGCCTGGTCCCGCTGCGAGGCTACAGCCTCCCGCCGGCGCCGCCCGTTCCGGGCCAGGGCGATCTTGCCGTCGTCGGCCCCATGGCGCGCACCGCCTTCGACCTCGCGCTGGCGCTCGACGTGATTGCCGGGCCCGACGAAGCCCGCGACGGCATCGGCTATCGCCTCGCCTTGCCCTCCTCCCGGCACAACAGCCTCAGGGATTTCAGAATCCTCGCCATCGATAGCCATCCGTTGATGCCAACGGGCGAAGCCGTGCGTTCGGCGATCGTCCGACTGGCCGAGCGGCTCGCCAAAGCGGGCGCACACGTTTCGCGATCGAGCACCGCGCTGCCCGATCTCGCGGACTCGGCGCGCCTCTATATGAGGTTGTTGAACGCAGCGCGCAGTCCGCGCCTGACACCAGAGGCCCTGACCGAAGCCCAGCAATTGGCCGCTGCGCTCGCGCCTGGTGACCGCAGCCTGCAAGCCGAGCGCGCCCGCGGCTGGGGCATGATCCATCGAGACTGGCTCGCAGCCGATGCGATGCGCCTGCGTCTGCAGGCGCAGTGGCACGCGCTATTCCGCGACTTCGACGCGGTGATCTACCCGGCAGCGGCCGTGCCGGCCTTCCCGCATGATCATTCCGAGCCGTTCGATGCGCGGCAGCTCGACATCGACGGCAAGGCACATCCCTACGCCGACGCCTGCTTCATCTGGGCCGATCCGGCATCGACCTGCGGACTGCCGGCGACCGCCGTTCCGATCGACCGGTCGCCGTCGGGTCTCCCAATCGGCGTGCAGATCATCGGACCGTATCTGGAGGACCGCACGACGATCGCACTTGCCGGATTGATCGAACGCGAATTCGGCGGCTTCGTGCCGCCGCCATCGCTCGCCCGTCCATCTTGATGCGGAGAGGCCTAGAACGCGACCTCGTACATGTTGAGGATCGCATCCCGGCTTAGATCGCGCGGGTTGTTGTCAAGCAGGCGCCTGATGGCGTGAGCCTCGTCGGCCATCAGGCCAAGATCATTCCTGGGCACGCCGAGTGCCGACAGCCGCATCTCGACACCGAGATTCTTGCAGAACGCATAGGTGGCTTCGAATGCGCGCTTCGCATCGCTCTGCTCGGGCAAACCGAGCGCCCGCAGCACCGCGACCGTTTTCTCTTCGACCGCCGGCATGTTGAACGCCAGCGTGTGCGGGAAGATCATTGCGCAGGCGAGACCGTGGGCGATGTGATGGCGCGTGCCGAGCGGATAGGCCACGGCATGACCGGCGGTGGTGTTCACCGGCCCGAGGCAATAGCCGCCATAGAGCGAGGCCAGCGAGAGACCGGCGCGCGCCTCGCGATCACCACCATCGGCGACCGCGCGCTTGAGATAACGCCCGACAAGCCGCGCGCCTTCGAGCGCGTAGAGATCGATCGTCGGATGCGCCTTGCGGCTGGTATAGGCCTCGACGCAATGCGCCAGCGCATCGACGCCGGTGGCGGCGGTGATCTCCTTCGGCACGGTCGTCGTCAGATCAGGATCGACGATGGCGATATCGGCCAGCATGAAGCGGCTCTGCACCGCCTGCTTGTTCTGGCTGATGGGATCGGTGACGAGCGCGCGGGTGCCGGCTTCGCTGCCGGTGCCGGACGTCGTCGGGACCTGCATCAGCGGGACGCTGCGGCCGGCCACCTTCTCCGGCCCGACGATGTCGGCGAAGGGCACATCCGACGTGCACATCACCGCGACCAGCTTGGCGAGATCCATCGCGCTGCCGCCGCCGAAGCCGACGACGAGATCGGGCCTGACCTCTTTCGCCATCGCTACCGCCTTCTCGAGATTGGGCAGGTCCGGCTCAGGCTTGACCTCGCCGAACACATTGACTGAGCCCGGCAGCGCCAACGTGTCGACGCGGCGCGCATTGAAGGGGTCGGAGATGACCAGTGGTCGCCTGGCTCCAATCCGCTCGGCGAAGCGCGCGGCCGCGGTGATCGTGCCATTACCGAACTCGAGGATGGTGGGGCGAAGGATTTCGATGGGCGTGAAGGCGTTGGTCATCTCAGGCTCGATCTCGTTACTTGGAAGCGCCCGCGGCGAGCCGCTCGGCATAGTCGATGGCCTCGATCAGGCTGTGCTCGTTGGCGATGCCCTGTCCGGCAATGTCGAAAGCGGTACCGTGATCGACGGAGGTGCGGATGATCGGCAGGCCCAGCGTGATGTTGACGCCGGACAGCTCCTGCCAGCGGCCGGTGGCGGGATCGACCTGGAAGCCGAGCAGCTTGACCGGAATATGCCCCTGATCGTGATACATCGCGACCGCCGCGTCGAACTGGCCGGCGCGCAGCTTGACGAAGATGGTGTCGCCGGGCACGGGGCCGACAACGTCGAGACCGTCCGCTACCGCCTTGGCGATCGTCGGCGCGGAAACGTCGATGTCCTGGCGGCCGAACAGACCGCCCTCGCCGGCATGCGGATTGAGCGCGGCGATCGCGATCTTGGGCTTTGCAATGCCGAGCCGGCGCAGCGCATCATCGGTGAGATCGATCACCATGCGCAGACGCTCCGGCGTCAGACGCTTCGGCACGTCCTCCAGCGCCACATGGGTCGAGACATGGCTGACGCGCATGTTGCCGTGGGCAAGCAGCATCACCGAGCCGCGCACGCCGGTGAGATGCGCCAGCATCTCTGTATGGCCCGGGAAATGATAGCCGGCCTTGTTGAGCGCTTCCTTGTTCAGCGGCGCCGTGACGATCGCCGCCGTACGACCAGCCTGTGTCAGGCGCACGCCCTGCTCGATCGCCTTGTAGGCAAAGCGGCCGCCATCGGCGCTGAGCACGCCGGGCTTGATCGGCTCGCCTTCGGCGTCGGCTTGCAGATAACAGAGGTTCGGCCAGTCGCTATCATCGGCTGTGACTTGCGGGATTGCAACGTTGGCGCCGAGCGCGGCCTTCGCGCCATCCAGCGCCGCGCCGCTGCCGATGATCAACAGACGCAGATCGCCTTTTGCGATCCGGTGCTTCAGTCCGACGCAGGCCTTGACGATGATCTCCGGCCCGATACCGGCAGGATCGCCCATGGTGATGGCAAGGTGACGAGAGGTCATGTCGGATTCTCCAAGTTGAGAAAATGATTGGCCCGCAGCAGATCGCGCCACAGCTCGCGCGCGCCGAACGCTCCGGATTTCGAGATGACGTCGACGCCGGCCCAGCGGCCACCTTGCAGCGTCGAACGCGGCAAGCCCGGCGCGATGCGACCCGTGACCTGGAGCGCACGCGCGCCGAGGGCAAGGCATACGGCCTTCAACGTCTCGCCGCCAGCAACGATCAGGGTTCCAGGCGGATCGAGCGACGCGATCAGTGCCGTCAATTCATGCGCGATCCGCCGCGCCGCCTCGGAACGCGCAAGGCCCTCGGCAAGCGTGAATTTCACCAGGGCCACACCGTCATCCATGAGCTTCCGCTCAACAACGGCGCCGCCCTCGCCTTCAGCCAACGCAATGGTGGCCTCGCCACACGCCGCGAGCTGAGAGGCTGATGTCGCCTGATCGGAACCAAACAAGCCCAGCACCGGACGCTTCAGAACCGACGGCGCTGCGGCCCCATGATTTCGCGCAAGCGCTCCGGCCAAACCGCCGCTGCCGCACCAGAGCACAGGTCCTGGCATGCGCCGGGCCATTTCGACGACGCGATCAAGATCGAGATCGCTCTCGGCATCAAACACCTGAACGCCGCCTTGCGGCAGCGTGTCGGAGCTGCCACGTAGCGCCGCGATGCCGTCCTGCCTCAACTGGTCCAGCAGGTTGTCGCCGACACGATGCCAGTCGCCCTGCACGGTGCGCGCATATTGCTGGCCCTCGACCGTGCGGCGTCCCTGATAGTCGAAAGCAGGCGCGACGACGCAAGACGCCCAATGGCCGGTGCTCAGGCAGGCACCGAGCTCGGCCGCCCATGCGCCACGAAGCAGGCTGTCGACTTTCTTGTAGGCGATCTCTCCGTCCCAAAGCAGCGGCGCCAGCCGAGCGACGATCTCGACACTCTCGGCCTTCGAACGTTCACGTGTGCCGCTGTCGATCGCAAGGCTCAGGGAATCTGACGCAACAGGCGCCTCTCCCCAGACGACGTCGAATGGTCCGCACGGGCCGGCGAACTCCGCCGCGGTGTCGAGCGCCCCGGTGAGGTCGTCGGCAAGCATACGGACGCTGGTCAACGCCTCTCCGAAAGGTTCGGACATCGGATCGCCTCGTCGTGCGCGTCCGCCTCTAAGCGGCTTTCGCGAATGCCGCGGCACTCGCGAGCAATTCTTTCACTTGAGCTGCGGGTAAGGTCTCAAGCGGCGGCCGCAGGCGCTGCCAGCCCGCGTGACCGGTGCGCTCGGCCATCAGCGCCTTGAGCGAAGGCATCTGTGCGAAGCGCGAGACCAGCTCGCGCGCCTTCACGATCCGCGCCTGCGCTGCAGCAAGGTCTGCGTCGTCGTCGCTGTCGCGGAAATGCTTGAAGACATAGGCAAGATCGCGCGCCACGAGGTTCGAGGTCGCGGTGATGCAGCCCGCGCCGCCCTTGCGCAGCAGCGGCAGCAACAGGGGGTCGGCTCCGGTCAGCACCGCAAAGCCGTGGAAACGTTCGACCATCGCGGTCATGTTGGCGAAGTCCCCCGAGGAATCCTTGATGCCGACGATGGTCGACGGATACGCCTTGCGCAGCCGCTCGATCAGCGCATGCGAGATCGGCTGCATCGACATCTGCGGGATGTGATAGAGCACGATCTTGAGCCTGGCATCGCCGATGCGCTGGATGATCTCGCTGTAGGCGGCATAGACGCCGTCATCGCTGACGTTCTTGTAATAGAACGGCGGCAACATCACCACGGTACCGACGCCGACCGACAGTGCGTGGCGCGTCAACGCGACGGTCTCGGTGAAGGCCGCGACGCCGGTGCCCGGCAGCAACTGGTTCGGCTTGATGCCGCCGGCGATCACGGCCTCCAACAATGCAGTGCGCTCGGCGACCGAGAAGGAGTTCGCCTCCCCCGTCGTACCCAGCATCGCGATGGCATCGCAGCCTTCGTCCAGAAGGTAGCGGCAATGCGCGATGAAGCGCGCGTGATCAGGCGCGAGATCGGCGTCGAGCGGCGTCAGCGCCGCGGAGAACACGCCGTGGGAGTTCAAGGACTGGGGGTGCAACGACGATGTCGACAAAGCTTCCTCCGATCGTCAGATCGATGTTGTTCGGAATGCGAACATTTGTTATAATCTGCCTCGTTGGTAAGAGCAGGCTGCCGCGGCGTCAAGGGCCGTAGCTGTCATGATAGGGCATTCAGGCATGGCCAAGGTCGAAAACAAAGCGGCGAAGCGCACAGCGGACGCGGCTGCAAAATCACCGGAGCCCAAAAATCCGAAGAATAACTCCAAGAATTACGTCGCATCCGTCGGCAAGGCCTTTGCGGTGCTCAAGAGTTTCACCAGCGAGGCGTTCGAGCTGACATTGAGCGAAGTTGCCGCGCGCGCCGATCTCGATCGCGGCACGGCGTTCCGGCTGATCCAGACCCTGATCGAGCTCGGCTACCTCCAGGCGGTGCCGCAGAGCCGCCGGTTCCGTCTCGGCGTTGCCTGCCTCGATCTCGGCTACACCGTGCTATCGCACGGATCGTTGCGCGCCATCGTCGAGCCGTTGCTGCGCGACCTCGTGCCCGAGGTCGGCGATGCGGCCTCGCTCGGCATACTCGATGGCGGTGACGTGATTTATCTCGCACGCGTCAGTGCAGGCCTCGACCGCTACAAGATGGATCGCCGGCCGGGCACCCGCATCCCGGCCTACAGCGCTGCTCTCGGCCATGCCATGCTGGCGCATCTTCAGCGCGATGAGCAGATTGCGCGGCTGGAGTCACGCCCCCGCGTCAAGCTATCGGAGCGGACGCTGACCGATCTCGATGCCCTGCTCGCCCGGCTCGACCAGGTGAAGAAGAAGGGCCATGCCGTCTCCGATGGCGAGAACGCCTATGGTCTGCGCACGCTGGCGACGCCGATCCTCGACGCCCAGGGTTCTGTCATCGCCGGACTGAGCGTCACCGTGGATGCCATGCGCATGGACATGCCGACCTTCCGCGATCAGGCGCTGCCGAAGCTGATGCGGCTGACGAGCAAAGTACAGGAGCTCGCGATCAAGTCAGGACTGTTGAGCTGATCGGCATCTCCAGGCGGGACGCGATCTTGGCGGCGGCTATTCCGGAACGAGCGTCGCGAGACCGGCTTCGATAATGGTGATTTCCTCGCTGACCTGCGCGATGGCCTGCTTCGGATCGACACCAGTCACGGCCACCAATTGCCGCAGGAGGTCCTGGCGATGCGTCAAGATACCTTCCAGCGCATCACGATCGTTCAGCCTCACATAGCCCTCAACGATCAATTCAACGGAACGGGACATAAATACTCTCAGTACAAGCTGACTTTTGATCCGCGAAAATATCGCGCTGACGCGTGGCTGCGGGAATGAAGTCGCGTCAACCTTGACAGGTAAGATTAATGGTCGTGCAACGCACTGCCTAAACAGCGATACGTTCCAGATCGGCGGCGATCCTGACGCTCGGAAAGATCTTTGCCGCTTCGGCCAAGATCTCATCGTCCTCATAGCGACCCGAAAGATGAGTCAGCACGAGTTGTTGGACATTGTTGGTGGCCGCAAACCGGGCCGCCTCTGCTGCCGTGAGGTGGCCGTAGTCTCGCGCCGTCGGCGCATCCCGATCCAGGAACGTCGCCTCGATCACAAGCAGATCGGCATCCGCGACATGCTTCGAAAGCCCATTGGTGGTCTCGGTGTCGCCGATCACAACGAGCTTCTTGCCGCCGCTTGGCGGCCCCAAAACATCTTCCGGATCAATCGTCCGGCCGCCTTCAACCGTGATGGTACGCCCTGCGGCCAACTCGCCCCGCAGCGGACCATCAGGCACACCCAGCGCTGAGAGGCGATCAGACAACAGATGGCGGCGCGCCGGACTTTGGAATGAGAATCCAAAGCTGTCGGTGTCGCGATGGCGGACCGGAAAGCAGTCGATGGTGAAGTCGCCGGCGTCAATGACCTGCCCTTCAGACAGCGGCGCGAACTGTACGGAGATCGGCGCCCTTCCCGCGCCCCACAGGCCCGCGAGCATGGAGATCACGATATCGAGCGTCCCAGGCCCGCCATGGATGCTCATCACGTCGGAGATCTGTCGCAATCCCAGAGTCGAGAAGAGACCGGGAATGCCCAGCACGTGATCGAGATGACCATGCGTAAGGAGAATGCGGTCGAGCCGCCGAAAGCCGGCGCCACTTCGCAGCATCTGGCGCTGCGTCCCCTCCCCGCAGTCGATCAGCATGCGCGTGCCCGCGGCCTCCAGGAGAAGCGCTGGATGGTTACGTTCTGCAGATGGAACGCTCGCGGAGGTGCCGAGGAAAGTCAGGGCGAACATGGCGGTCAGTTGTCCAGCGGGTCGGCCGAGACCTCCCCCCCGGACGGCCTCACCGTTCCCAATGCCACGTGGGCAGCAGTGCGTATAGTCCCATCGACGCGGCTTCTGCGGCCTGGATGCGCTGCTGCCATTTGAGGAAGGCGCCTCGCTGCGTGAGGGCGCTCAATCGAAAACGCGAAAACAACCCCATGCACAGTACAAATCACTGGAGAAATTCGCGCCTCACGCCCCGCGCCTCGCCGACGGCGGACGTTTGACACGTCGGGCAAAACAGGCGCACGATGGCATGATCCCCAGTCGTGAATTCGCAATCACTCCGAACCATTAACGGTTCGGAAGCCATCGCCATTTCGAACGCGGCGCCCGCGCCGATCAGAACAAGAAGCCGTTGAGAGCAACGAGAAACTGCCGCGGCGATTGCAGCTGCGGCACGTGCGCGCAGCCCGGAATGATCTCGAGCCTGGCGTGCGGCAATCCGGCGGCGAGCTCGTGCGACATCGGCGGCGGCGTCGCCTCATCGTGCTCACCGACCAGAACGAGGACCGGAACCTTCACCGTGCCGAGTTGAGCGCGGAGATCGAGGCTTGCCAATGCATCGCACGCGGCACGGAAGACATCGGGATCCGTCCGCAGGAACGCTGCGCGACGATCCTTCATCAGCTCAGGATGTTGCTCCTGAAACTCCGGCGCGAACAGGCGCCGCATGGCGACGTCGGTGATCGCCTCCAGCCCTTTCTCGCGCGACACCCTCGCCATGTTGCGAAACGCTTCGCGGCCGGGCTCCGAGAACGCAGCGCCGCTGTCGGCGAGAACGAGCTTGGCGGCGATCTCAGGATGCCGGATCGCCATCTGCAAGGCGACGAAGCCGCCATAGCCGTTGCCGAGCACGATCGCCGGCGCGCCGTTCGCCGCATCCCGTACGGCCTCGGCCATCCGGTCCGCGACCGCAGCAAGGCCGCCCTCCACGGCGCCTGAACGGCCAAACCCGGGCAGCTCCGGCACGATGGTTCGAAACGATGTCGCAAGCTCCGGCGCGATCGCATCGAAGCTCGCGCGATCCGACAACAGCGAGTGAAAGAGAAACAACGGCGGCCCCTCGCCCGATTCCGCGGCGTTGACGGTTCCGTTGGCAAGAAGCCTGTCCATGTCCGGTCTTTCTCGATTGCGTCGGTCAGAGCACGCGCGACCCGCGCGTCCTATTGGCTCGATTGATAAATCAAATCGCCGGGAATTCAAGCATTGAGGCCTTGACGTGAAATATCAGGACTGAGAGATTATACTCACGGAGGTCCTACAGGTCATGCTTTTGCGCGAGAATATCTACGATCTTCTGAGAGCTGATATTTTAGCTTGCCGCCTTGCTCCTGGCGATGAAATGCGAGAGCAGGACCTCGCCGAGCGCTATGAGGTGAGCCGGCAACCGGTGCGGGACGCGCTTTTGCGATTGCAGCGCGAGCACCTCGTGACGGTGCAGCCGCGCCAGGGCTATCGGGTCACGCCGATCTCGCTCTCGGATGCGCGCGACCTCTTACGCTTCCGCCTTGCGCTGGAGCCGGCCTGCGTTGCCGAGGCGATCGAGAGTGCGCCTGACAGCGTCTTGAAATCGCTCGACGATTTTCGCCGCTTCTCGGGCAACCACGAAGACTTCATCGTCTACAATCGCGGCTTCCACACCGCGCTGGCGCATGCGTCCGGCAATCGCCGCATGGCAACGGCGCTCTGCGATTTGATCGGCCAGGCCGATCGGCTGGTCCGCGTCAGCGTTTCGAATCTGAAGGGACACGACCCGGCGAAACTCGTCGCCGAACACGTCGCGCTGATCGACGCCATGCAGAGCCGCGAAACGCGAACCGCGGCACGCATCATCAAGGCCCATATCGGGGCCACCGAAAAACGCGTTCTGCCGGCGCTCAAGCGCAACGCCGTCATCGTCGAAGAGAGGTCATCATGAACGTTCCGTCGAAACCCGCCTCGATCGACGTCGAAATTCACGGCAATTTCATCGATGGCCGGGAAGTCGAAGCCGGAGGCGGCGCGATGTTGGACGTGCGCAATCCTGCGACCGGCGATGTGATCGCCCGCATTCCCAATTCGACCGCTGAGGATATCGACCGCGCCATGCGAAGCGCACGCGCCGCCTTCGAAGGCAAGGCCTGGGGCGGCATGGACACGCGCGCACGCGCCCGGCTGGTCAACAAGCTTGCCGATGCCTTCGAGGCCAATCTCGACAGCCTGTACCGGCTGGAGACCCTCAACAACGGCCGCCCGATCAATGAGACCCGCGCCCAGCTCTCCCGGCTCCCCGACTTCTTCCGCTACTTTGCCGGCGTCGCGCTGTCGCGCCGCGATTCCGTGATCCCTGTCGAGGGCGCGTATCTCAACTACACGCTTCGCACCCCTATCGGTATCGTTGCCAACTGCACACCGTTCAATCATCCGCTGATGATTCTGTGCAAGTCGCTCGCCGTGGTGCTGGCGACCGGCTGCGTCACCGTGGTCAAGCCGTCCGAATACACGCCGCTGACGACCTTGAAGCTCGCGCAGATCTTCACCGAGGCCGGCCTGCCGCCTGGCGTCTTCAATATCGTTCTCGGTCTCGGCCAGAGCGCCGGCAAGATGCTCGCCGAGCATGGCGACATCAACAAGCTGGTCCTGACCGGCGGCACCGAGGCCGGCCGCATCGCCGGCAGCGCGGCCGCAAAGGTGTTTGCGCATCAGACCATGGAGCTCGGCGGCAAGACACCGGTGATGGTGTTCGACGATTTCGACGTCGACCGCGCCGTCAATTACGCGGCGTTCGGTGCCTTCATCGGTGCCGGGCAGACCTGTGTCTGCGCATCGCGTCACATCGTGCAGGCCTCGATCTATGACGAGTTCGTCGAAAAGCTGAAAGCCAAGACCCGCACGATCCGCATCGGCGATCCCTTCGATGCCAACACCCAGCTCGGCCCCGTGATCTCGGCACGGCAGCGCGACCGCGTGCTCACCTATTCCGGCTACGGCCACCAAGACGGCGCGCGTCTCGTCACCGGCGGCGTTGCCGCGAAGGTGCCGGGTCACGACGCTGGCTATTTCGTCGAGCCGACGGTCTTTGCCGACGTCACCTCCGATATGCGCATCTTCCAGGAGGAAGTGTTCGGTCCCTTCACTTCGGTGACGCCCTTCAAGGACGAGGCCGACGCGCTGCGGCTTGCCAACGACTCGCCCTTCGGCCTCGCCGCGGCGATCCGCACCCGGGATGTCGCCCGCGCCCACCGCGTCGCCGCCTCCGTCAAGGCCGGCATCGTCTGGGTCAACGACCACCACCGGCTCGATCCGGCCTCGCCCTGGGGCGGCGTCGACGATTCCGGCATCGGCCGCGAATGCGGCACAGAAAGTTTTGACGACCACTTCAACACCAAGAGCGTGATGGTCGCCACGCATGAGCAGCCGTTCGACTGGTATCGCGACACGGCCAGCCAGAAACGGCTGAACTAGCAGAACGACACGCGGCAGATCGCCCAGAGAAGGCGGGCCGCATCATCGGGATTTCAGTCAAGGGAGAGCGTCAATGTCGACATCGGTGAACGCAGGCAGCCGTCTTGATCGGCTGCCGATCGGGCCATTCCACCGCCGCATCATGCTGCTGATCGGCATTGGCATGTTCTTCGACGGTTTTGATATTTACATCGCCGGGACCGTGCTCAGCGTGACGCTGAAGACGGGCTTCTCAACCCTCGCCCAAAACGCGGTTTTCATCTCCGCGACCTTCGTCGGCATGATGCTGGGATCGTTCGGCACCGGTTTTCTCGGTGACCGCTACGGACGCCGCTTCACCTATCAATTCAATTTGCTGCTTTTCGGTCTCGCTTCCCTGGCCGCCGCGTTCGCGCCAAGCATGGCCTTCCTGATTGCCTGCCGCTTCGTGATGGGCGTCGGGCTCGGGGCGGAGAATGTCGTCGGCTATTCGACGATGACGGAGTTCGTGCCCGCGCGGACCCGCGGCAAATGGCTCGGCTTCACCACCGTGTGCGTCGTCACCGGCCTGCCCGTCGCGCTGCTGGTCGCGTCGGTGGTGGTGCCGCAGTTCGGCTGGCGCTCCATGTTCGTGCTCGGCGGCATCGGCGCGCTCATCGTCTGGTACATGCGCAAGTCACTGCCGGAATCGCCGCGCTGGCTGGAAGCGGTCGGACGGACCGCGGAGGCCGAAGCGCTGATGCAGGCCATCGAGAAAGAAGCGGCACAAGGCCAGCCCTTGCCCGCGCCGGTGGCCACGACATCGGCCCCGGTCGCTGCCGATCTCGGCACGCTGTTCACCGCACCCTTGCTGTCGCGGATGATCGTCGGTGCGGTCTGCCTCATCACCATCAACACCCTGCTCTACGGCTTCGTCACCTGGCTTCCGGTGTTCTTCGTCAAGCAGGGTCTCTCGATCGCAACCTCGTTTGGCTATTCGCTGCTGATGGCACTCGGTGCGCCGATCGGCTCGGCGATCGGTGCGCTGACTGCAGATCGCTGGGGCCGCAAGCCGACCATCATCGGGGCGTCGCTGGTCTCGGTGGCGCTGGGCATCCTCTATCCCATGATCTCGGATCCGATCCTGCTGCCGGCCGTGGGCTTTGCGCTGACGGTGCCGATCTACGTCCTGGTGGCCCTGCTGTTCGGCATCTACATCCCCGAGCTGTTTCCGACCGAGGTTCGCCTGCGCGCCTCCGGCATCGTCAATACGCTGGGGCGCGGCGCCACGATCGTCACACCGTTCCTCGTTGTGTCGCTGTTTGAATCGCGCGGCGTTGCCGGCGTGATGGCGCTGATGATCGGGCTGCTGGTGATTCAGATCATCACGGTCTGGGCGCTTGGCATCGAGCCCAGGCATCGCAGCCTCGAGGAGCTGAAGACGGAGGAAGCGGCGGCGCCCGTTCTGAGCGAAGTGTCCTGAGAACCAATAGCTCCACGCTCTCTCGCTCATGACGCTCCGATGGCTGACATCGGGGCGTCTTGCTTTGCTGCACTCTCCGGCGGCGAGCTGGAGCGTGTACTTGGCAACAAGGGGCTCGAACGGGCTCACCGAAATATCCTGGACGAACACCCCACACAACCGCTGCGGAGCGCCGCATACTTGCGCAAGCCAATGAGACCAGGTCGTCCGAACGGACGGCTACGCTCATGAAAAATATTTCACGCAGTCCGGGCAGCTTGGCGCACCAACTTGAAATGCATCAGCGATGCTGACCCTTTGAGGTTGCAATCCGGCAACATCGGTCGAGGAAAATGCTGGTAAGCCAAATGGAACCGGCGTTTGCGCTCGTCAATCGCACGTCCTCAAATTACGCTGCCGTTGGAATTTGCATTATCAATAATTTCTAAGGGGGAAGTCTGCATGAAGGCTGCTCTTAAATCGGCGATCGCGTCGTCGATGATCATCGCAAGCGTCGGCTCCACATACGCGGCTGACATGGCCGTCAAGGCGCCTCCACTGCCGCCGCCGGTCGTTGTAAGCTGGACCGGCTGTTACATCGGTGGTGACGTCGGCTGGTACCACGCTCATCAGAACGGGGACACATCGGCGTTCCCCTCACCGGGCTTCGGAGCGCCTGCGATCAACGGAGCGGGAATCGCGGGGTACGGCGTTCTACCCACATCGCATGGTTTGTCGCGCGACAGCGTCTTGGGCGGCGGCTATGGAGGCTGCAACTGGCAGCAGAACAAGTGGGTGTTTGGCTTCGAGGGCGATATAACATGGACGGACAATAAGACGGGAAGCGACGCCCAAACCGTCGTCGGCTCGTTCACGGGGCAGCCCGCCAACTTCCCCCCGTTGGGCACGAACATGCAGTTAAACAGCTCAACCCAGTGGTTGGCTTCGTTGCGAGGACGCGTCGGCATGGTCGTGGGTGCTGGCGACAACGTGTTGCTCTACGGCACAGGCGGTGTGGCCTTTACTGATACCAAGTACTCTGCCGTGTTCACCCCGTCGACGAATCCGGCTGGCCTGTTCGGATTCGGATGTCCGGGCGCCGCTGCCACCACGTGTTTTGGGACCTCGGCCGTTGCCTTCTCACGAAACCAAGTCGGCTGGGTCGCCGGCGCCGGCGTCGAATGGCGAGTTGCGCCGCAGTGGCTGGTTCGCGTCGAATACCTCCACTACGGATTTGACGGTGCGAGCGGCATCGTACCGGCCGTCCTAGCCAACGGGGCAGCAGCTTGCGCGGGTTGCGGCTGGCGCGCGAACTGGGGCAACCTCGACATTGACAGCGTGCGCGTAGGCGCGGCCTATCAATTCGGTGGTCCGGTGGTTGCGAAGTACTGATTGAACGTCTTCCTCCGGGAAGCGAAGAAAGTCCCGGCTTGCGCCGGGGCTTTTTTTGTTTGCGGTGCCATCCAGGCAGGACGCTGGCCATATCGTCTGTTGGCCCGTCAGCGAAGTTGCGCCGCGTCTGACGGAGGTTCGCTCATCGCCGTAGGGCGGACCGGATTTGCTCAACCTGAGCTCTTCGCATTTTGACCTTGAGCCGACGTACTCGCGGCCCCGAGGCAAACTCGGCGTTAACGGCGCGGTATCCTAATTCAATTTTGACGTGTGAAGCGTTTGGCGAACGGCCGTAAACTGGTGATCGTTACTCTAGGAAGCGCCATGGACCCTTCTCTCAGACCCGGCAACCTCGTCAGACACAAGAGCGGGGGTCCCATCATGATGGTGACGATGGCATATCCTCGGCTCCAGATGATGCCGCACGTCAAATACGAATGCACTTGGATCGATAACCAGCAGAAGATGGTCGCGGATTTTGAAGAAGAATTGTTGCAGCCGGTCTACGCCGACGGTTCGCCGCGAACATTCTAGAATCGTGTTGTCGCCGGCGGGCTCGCGGATGGAGGCGCGTGATGATTTTCTGGCAACTGGTTAGTCTTGTTGGCGCGGCTTACATCGGGACCGGGTTCGTGTATGTCCGGCTGACGTCACTAGACGCACACTATTTGCGCGTCCCGCCGTCAATTCTGAAATGGCCCATAGAGACGATTTCCAATTCGCAATTCTCTTACTTGCTCATGTTCGCACTGCTCGTGGCGGTCATCATCTGCAAATACGCATGGGCCACATAAGTCCTGGGCCACATAAGTTGTGTCTTGGTGCGATTTATCAACGCCGCCTCTTGGCCGTTGAGCGACATTGAGAGAATGCTGCTTTTCCGCGGCTGCAAGAGTCTGAGCGGACATTAGGCGGCCTGCCGCTTAACGAGTTCAAACCTACTCCCGCTCCGACTGCGCCTCAACCGCCTGCACCGCGACATCAGCCACCTGCCGCAGCGCTTCGCGATCAGAGCCTGAAGAGGCCATCACGCCCATGCCGACGGACACCGCCGAGACATAACGCGCGAGTGCTGCGGGATCCGACGTGTCCTTGAGATCGCCCTCTGCCTTGGCCCGGACAAAGCGCTCGCGCAGTTGCTCTTCGTTCTGGGCGCGGCGCGCTGCGAGTTCGAAGGGGACGTTTTCGGAGCCGGCACCGGTGGCGATGCCGCCTTGCACGAGCAGGCAGCCCGGCGGATTGGCGGGATCGGTCTGCTTCTCGGCGATGCCCATCAGCATCCGCTCGGCGACTTCGCGGGCGGTCGGTGCGGACACCACTTCGTCCATCCACGCGCCACGCAGTTTGGTGTAGCGGTCGAGCGCGGCCTTGAGCAGGCCTTCCTTGTTGCCGAAGCAGGCATAGAGGCTCGGCGGGTTGATACCCATGGCCTCCGTGAGCTGGGCGATCGTGGCGCCCTCATAGCCATGGCGCCAAAACACTTCCATCGCCCGATCCAACGCGACATCAGCGTCGAATTCGCGGGGGCGTCCCATGCCCATGCCACTATCCTCCTTGGATTCGGCGTCGTCCCTCGATCTAACGCCTGGTCCTATCTATTTGTTCTATCTTTCTTTTCTCTTCCGCCTTCCCAATCTTGCGGTAAGCGGGTACAATTTTCTTAGCGAACGGTATATAAGTATCTTGCGCTGCGGTATCCAGCTCCACATCTGTAGTAAACACTACATATCTGGAGCGCGCAAATGCCCCCCACCCAAACAACCTCTCGTCCCGGCCGGATCCGCCGACTTCTCAGCGGCGTTGCTGTTGTGGGCGCCCTCGCCGTGGCCGGCTCGATCGCGACCGGCCATTATTTTCGCGCCGCGCAGGCGACCGCAACGGCGGCGGCAGCCGAACAGGCCGTTCCCGTCACCGTCGCGCTGATCGAACCAAGGCAGACCGTGCTGTGGGACGATTTCTCCGGCCGGCTCGAGGCCATCAACCGCGTCGAGCTTCGGCCGCGCGTTGCCGGCGCGATCCTCGCGACCAATTTTACCGAGGGTGCACTGGTGAAGGCCGGTGACGTCCTGTTCAAGATCGATCCGGCGCCTTATGAGGCCGAGGTCGACAAGGCCAACGCGCAGCTCGAGGCCGCGAAAGCGCGCGTCGTCTTCACCCAGGGCGAGCTCGAGCGCGGCGCGCAACTGGTCGGCAATGCCGTGGTCACGCGGCGCGACTACGACCAGCGCGACAATGCCAATCGTGAAGCGATCGCCAATGTGAAGGCGGCCGAGGCGACTCTGCAGACCGCGAAGCTCAATCTCGACTACACCGAGGTGCGCGCGCCCGTGGACGGCCGCGTCGGCAAGATCGAAATCACCGTCGGCAATCTCGTTGCCGCCGGCACCGCCTCTCCCGTTCTGACCTCGCTGGTCTCGGTCAATCCGATCTACGCCTCCTTCGACGCCGATGAAGAGGTTGTGCTGCGCGCACTGAACTCGATCGCGGAGGTGTCGGGAAAGCGCGGCAATCTCGATCAGATCCCGGTGGAAATGGCGACCTCAGGCGGACTCTCCGCCAAGGGCCACATCCAGCTCATCGACAACCAGGTCAACGGCCAGAGTGGCACCATTCGTGTGCGCGCTGTTTTTCAGAACGACGACGGGCGTCTGATCCCCGGCCAATTCGCCCGCGTGCGGATGGGCCAGCCGAAGCAGCAGACGCTGGTGATGATCGACGAGCGCGCGATCGGCACTGACCAGGACAAGAAGTTCGTGATGGCTGTTGGCGATGACAGCCGTGCGGTCTACCGGCCGATCACGCTCGGCGGCGCGGTCGACGGCCTGCGCATCGTCACCGCGGGTCTGAAGCCCGGCGATCGCATCGTCGTCAACGGTCTGCAGCGCGTGCGTCCTGGCGCTCTCCTCAAGATGGAAGTGGCCGCGATGGGTGCGCGCGGACAGCAGGCCTCCAACCACAGCAACCAGGACGTGGTGCAACGCTAGTCACCGTCATTCCGGGGCGCGCGTAGCGCGAACTACGGTGCGCAATAGCGCACCTGAGAATCTCGAAGTAACGAGGCTCAGAGCACATCACCTCTGGATTCCGGGTTCGCGCTTAGCGCGCCCCGGAATGACGGCGGAGCTGTGTGGAGACGAGAAAGATATTGCCCAGGGGCAAAGCCATGAATCTCTCAAAGTTCTTCATTGATCGTCCGATCTTCGCCGGCGTGCTGTCGGTGCTGATCTTCCTCGCCGGACTGATCTCGCTGTTCGCGATGCCGATCTCGGAATATCCCGATGTCGTGCCGCCCTCGGTGCTCGTGCGTGCAACCTATCCCGGCGCCAATCCCAAGGTGATCGCTGAGACGGTGGCGACGCCGATCGAGGAGCAGATCAACGGCGTCGAAGGCATGCTCTACATGTCGAGCCAGGCGACCACCGACGGCGCGATGACGCTGACGGTGACGTTCCGCCTCGGCACCGACCCCGACAAGGCGACGCAGCTGGTGCAGAACCGCGTGCAGCAGGCCGAGCCGCGCCTGCCGGCCGTGGTGCGCCAGCTCGGCATCATCACCAAGAAGTCTTCGCCGGACCTCACCATGGTGGTGCATCTGTTGTCGCCGAACAACCGTTACGACATGACGTATTTGCGCAATTATGCGGTGCTCAACGTCAAGGACCGCCTCGCGCGCATCGACGGCGTCGGCGACGTCCAGCTCTACGGTGCCGGCGACTATTCGATGCGGGTCTGGGTCGATCCGCAGAAGGCGGCCGAGCATGGCCTGACCGCGAGCGACATCGTCAAGGCAATCCAGGCGCAGAACGTCGAGGCCGCCGCCGGCGTGGTCGGCTCGTCGCCGAACGTCAAGGGCATCGACCTGCAGCTCTCCGTCAACGCGGAGGGCAGGCTCGCCAACGAGGAGCAGTTCGGCGACATCGTGGTCAAGACCGGCACACGCGGCGAGGTCGTGCGCTTGCGCGACGTCGCCCGCATCGAGCTCGGCGCCTCCGAATACGGCCTGCGCTCGCTGCTCGACAACAAGCAGGCGGTGGCGATCCCGATCTTCCAGGCACCGGGCTCCAATGCGCTCGAGATCTCCGACCACGTCCGCGCCACCATGGCCGAGATCAAGAAGAACATGCCGGAGGGCGTGTCCTATCAGATCGTCTACGACCCCACCCAGTTCGTGCGCTCCTCGATCGAGGCCGTGATCCACACGCTGCTGGAGGCGATCGCATTGGTGGTGCTGGTCGTGATCCTGTTCCTGCAGACCTGGCGCGCCTCGATCATCCCCCTGCTCGCCGTGCCCGTGTCGATCGTGGGCACGTTTGCGGTCATGCACGTGTTCGGCTTCTCCATCAACGCGCTCAGCCTGTTTGGCCTGGTGCTCGCGATCGGCATCGTGGTCGACGACGCCATCGTCGTGGTCGAGAACGTCGAGCGCAACATCGAGGGCGGGCTGTCTCCGCGCGATGCCACCTATCAGGCGATGCGCGAGGTGTCGGGACCGATCATCGCGATTGCGATGGTGCTGATCGCCGTGTTCGTGCCCCTCGCATTCATCTCAGGCTTGACGGGGCAGTTCTACAAGCAGTTCGCGCTGACGATTGCGATCTCGACCGTGATCTCGGCCGTCAACTCGCTGACGCTGTCACCGGCCCTGTCGGCGCTGCTGCTGAAGGGTCACGACGAGCCGAAGGACCGGCTGACGATCATCATGGAGAAGAGCCTCGGCTGGTTCTTCCGCCGCTTCAATCAGGCGTTCACCTACTCCTCGAACAGCTACAGCGGCACCGTCACCAAGGTGATCTCCGGCAAGGCTGCGGTGATGGGGCTCTACGTCGTCCTCGTCGGCGTCACCGCCTTCCTGTTCCAGCAAGTGCCTGGTGGATTCGTGCCGGGCCAGGACAAGCAATATCTGGTCGGCTTCTCGCGGCTGCCCGATGGCGCCACGCTCGACCGCACCGAAGAGGTGATCCGCAAGATGAGCGACATCGCTCTGACCCAGCCCGGTGTCGAGAGCTCGGTCGCCTTCCCGGGCCTGTCGATATCAGGCTTCACCAACTCCTCCAACGCCGGCATCGTGTTCTCGACGCTGAAACCGTTCGACGAGCGCAAGGATCCCTCACTCAGCGGTCCCGCGCTGGCGGCCGAGCTGAACAAGAAATATGCCGGCATCCAGGAAGCCTTCATCGCCATGTTCCCGCCGCCGCCGGTCAACGGTCTCGGCACCATCGGCGGCTTCAAGCTCCAGATCGAGGATCGTGCTGGCTTGGGCTATGAAGCCCTGAACGATGCAACCAAGGCGTTCATGGCGGCGATGCAGAAGGCGCCGGAGATCGCCGGCGTGTTCTCGAGCTTCCAGGTCAACGTGCCCCAGCTGTTCGCGGACATCGACCGCACCAAGGCGTTGCAGCTTGGCGTGCCCGTGACGGAGGTCTTCAACACGCTGCAGATTTACCTCGGGTCCTACTACGTCAACGACTTCAACAAGTTTGGCCGCACCTACTCCGTCTATGTCCAGGCCGACGCGCCGTTCCGCGCCCGGGCCGACGACATCAGGCAGTTGAAGGTGCGTTCATCATCCGGCGACATGGTGCCATTGTCGGCGCTGCTCACGATCCGCCAGAGCGCAGGTCCGGAGCGTGCGATCCGGTATAACGGTTTCCTGTCGTCCGACATCAACGCGGCGGCCGCGCCGGGCTATTCGTCCGGCCAGGCGCAGGAAGCAGCGACGCGGATTGCGGCGGAGGTGCTGCCACCCGGCTTCGCCTTCGAATGGACCGACCTGACCTATCAGGAGTTCATCGCCGGCAATTCCGGGCTCTGGGTGTTTCCGCTGGCGATCCTGCTGGTGTTCCTGGTGCTAGCCGCGCTCTATGAGAGCCTGACCCTGCCGCTCTCGATCATCATGATCGTGCCGATGGGCCTGTTGGCTGCGATGTTCGGCGTCTGGCTCTCGAAAGGTGACAACAACGTCTTCACCCAGATCGGACTGATCGTGCTCGTGGGACTCTCGGCCAAGAACGCGATCCTGATCGTCGAATTCGCGCGCGAGCTCGAATTCGCCGGCCGCACGCCGATCCGGGCCGCGATCGAGGCGAGCCGGCTGCGCCTGCGTCCGATCCTGATGACCTCGATGGCGTTCATCATGGGCGTGCTGCCGCTGGTGCTCTCGACCGGCGCAGGTTCCGAAATGCGGCGCGCGATGGGCGTTGCCGTGTTCTCCGGCATGATCGGCGTCACCGTGTTCGGCCTGTTCCTGACGCCGGTGTTCTATGTACTGCTGCGAACCATCACCGGCATGAAGCCGCTGGTGCATCACACCAGCGACACCAACGCCGCGCCAGTTCAGGGCTCAGTCACCAATCCCGGCCACTAGATCAGGGATATCCCGGAGATCAACAACAGCACGAGCACAGTCTTGCGAAAGACCGTCTCGTTGACCCGGTGAAACGCGATCACGCCAAGCGCGGATCCGGCAAACAGCGCAGGCAGGCTGACGGCGAGGTCGACGAAGACCTTTGACGAGAGGTCCTGGTGTCCCACCAGCAGAGCGATCGCAAAGACCTGCATCGCCGCAATGAACGGCTGCACCAGGCCGCGCTGCTCGCTCTTGGGCATGCCGCGCATGTCGCACCAGATCGTCGGGATCGCGCCAGGCATGGCGGTGAGCCCGCCGACGAGCCCTCCTCCGAATCCGATCAGCGCAACCCAGTGCCGGCCGACTGCCTCGCTGGCCGTCACCAGCGTCGGTCGCAGCAGCATGTAGCCGGCATAGAGGGACACGACGATGCCGAAGCCGCGCCGGAGCAGATGCGTATCGGTCGATTGCAACAGCGAGACTGCGATGGGAACGCCGATCAGTCCACCGACGATCAACAGGAGGCTTCCCTCCCAGCGGATGCTGCGCCGAAGCGCCCACAGATTGGTTGCCTGCACGCCGATGCTGCACGCCATCATCAGCGGCACCGCCTCCAGCGGCTGGAACACGCGCAGCAAGACCGCGCCCGCCACCGCCGAGAATGCGAAGCCGGAGAGCCCCGAGACGAAGGCTCCGGCGAACACGGCAACGCTGAGCAGCAGGAGGGTCGCGACGTCAGGCATGGTCCGCCCTCCGCTCAGTCGTAAGGAATCTGGGATACGGGCGCTACGGTGCTGTCCGCGCACGCCGCAGGCTCGCGCGGAAACGACACCTGCATGGCATGCGCGTGAGCTCGCTCCAGCATGACGAGACCGGCGAGTTGAAGCGTGACGAGGGCCGCGGTGAGAGCCAGCGCGACACTATTGAGGTTACGTGTGCTCGAGACTGCGGCGACTGGCCGAACGCTGGTGCGCATCAGATCGGTGGGCATCTTCTATAAATTCCTCTTCGCTGCAGACAGAATCGATTTCGTTCAAAGGCAATGTTTCATGCTGCGTTTCCAGGAGATGGCGATAGCGCCGCAACACGCGCCGCGCCTCGATCGCACGCTGCTGATGCAGCGCTGCGAGCATGCGATTGGCAACGCCGTGGAACGTCCCAACCAGGCTCCGGAACGGTGTTGGCATGACAACCTCCTTTCAACCTGCAAGCGAGATTGATGGACTTCACGTCCGCGCGCTGTGAGTTGCTTCACACGAAGCTCGAGCGCGACGAACAAGAAATCGTGTGCGTTCTGGTAGGAGAGAACGCAGCAAATCGCGTCACCCAAACGAATGACGCGCAATAACATTCTGATGATGAATTTGAAGGCGACGCGCTGATGCTTGCTTCAGCGCCCTGATGCGTCAGTGGACGAGCGGATTGGAAAACCCGGCCGCGAGCTTGACGAGGTCGGCCTGACGCGAAACACCCGTCTTGGCGAAGACGCGATGCAGATGCGTCTTCACCGTCGTCTCCGCGATGCCGAGCGCGATCGCGGTCTCTGGAACTCCGCCGACCTCGACGATGGATTGCAGAACCCTGAGCTCCGCAGGCGTCAATCCGAACGTACGGTCGATCAGGCCGGCGCACGACTGACTGTCGACCTCGGCCTTCCAGACAAACAGGGCTCCGATGGCGCCGCCAACCGATTCTGCTCCGTTACGCAGCAGCGAGGGCAGCGCGACGATTTGCGCGATGTAGTAGGAACCGTCGTGCGACATCAGCGGAATTTTCTGGTCCGAGGCCGCCGCCAAGGCAACCTCTCCCGCGTCACGAAAGGTCTCGCGCAGGACGGAATTTGCTGCGGACGATCTTGCCACGAGCCGCCCCGAAACCGATCGCAGGACGTCGTCGGCGGCGAGCAACGCCTCCGCGGCCGGATTGCCGTGGACGATATTGCAGGCCGCATCGAGCAGGATCACGCCTGCGTTCAGTTGATCCACGACGTCAGCGAGCGCGGTCGCGCGCTGCTGCTTCCGCTCGATCGCTCGATTGATCACCAGGGCCCGGCTCGCATGCGAGACGACGGCCTGCATCCTCGCCCGCTGCACCGCGTCGAGCATCTCCTTACCCGGAATCACGGTCAGCAACATCGGACACGACGACTGCGACTGCTCCAGAACCACGTTGGCGACATCGGCGCAGCCCTGTGGGCGCAGCCATTCCTGATAGAAGCGGCCACGGCGATATTCCTCGAAATTCACGAGGTCCGGGATGTTGCGCACCTCGCCATAGCGGGGAAGCCTGGCGAGGGGATCGTACCGGGCGTAGGTTTCCGCATAGAGCTGGATGTAGTGCGGATCGACCCCGCAATAATAATGCGTCGCACCGGACTTGCTGATCGGATCCTTCGAAATCAGACCGCAGGCCCGGCTGCCAATGAACCCATTGAGCATGACGACCACGTCGCCCCACAACCCAGGATCGAGACCGGCATCATAGATGCGCTCGATCAAATCGGACTGTTTTGGAGGTCGGGGCATCGAAAGAGCCAATGGTCAAACAGGCGATAGCGAAATGTTCTTCATGCCCGGCGGCCTAGGTGAGTCTATCACAGAAGCAAAAGGTTCAACTCAGACAGCGATCACCAAGCTATCACAACCCCCGCATGCGGTATCCTCCGATCGGAGGATGCGCCGGCCGGGCGGATGGAGCCCGGCCGGCAAGCGCCGCGTTCAGGCCGCCAGGGCTGATGCCGGCTCAGAACGCGACGCGTAGGCCCCCTTTCGCGGTTCCGGTGCGGCTCTGGTCGGACATCACCATGCCCTCCACGGCACCGAACACGGATACGTTCCTGGTCGTGCGATAGTCGAGGCCGAAGCCCGCCACCGCGCCGATCGTGCTTCGGCTGCCCGGCGTGTCGAAGGACAGGTTCTGCCCGAGCAGCACCGTGTTGATGCCGGTGTCGCCGACGCGCTGGAGTGCGATCACGCCGCCGTGGACGTTCGCCGTGAGCGCGCCACCGTCGAAGCGTGTCACCCTGGAGAGATCGACCTCGCCACGCTCCTCAAGATCCTGGAGCGTGCGGCTGCCGACCGACAAGCCTTGCGCCGAGCCGGCCTCGCTATAGCCGTCGAACCGGCCCGCGACGTAGCGCAGCCGCGCCGTCGGCGTCAGCAGATAGCCGTTGCCGATATCGAGCTTGTAGCCATAGGCGAGTTCGGGGCTGATGTACCAGCCACTGTAACTGGCGGTCGCCGTCTCCATGCCGCCGACCGCGGCATTGTTGAGCACCAGCCGCCGCGATTTGTTGTCGGCATTGCCGCCTTGGAGCGTGAAATCGAAGAACTGCGCGGCCCATTCGAAGCGGCTGTAGGCGCCGGCAAAGACATAAACGGTGTCGACCGACTGCGAGTTGAGGTCGACCGAGAGGCCGCCCTGCCCGCCGCCGAGGAAGGCGCCGACCAGCCAGTTCGGCTGCACCTTGCGGTCGAGGCCGATCGCACCGCCCCACGCGGTCGAGGTCGCGCGCAGGGTTGCGGCGGTTTCGTCCTGGATGCGCTGACCGCCAAAGCTGTTGGCCCAGACCGTGATCGGCGCCGGATCGGTCCAGAGACTCTTCGGTGCCTTGGTGAAAGGGCCGGCCTGCGCGGTATCTGGCGCAAAGGCCATCGCCATCATGTTGTTCGCGCCGGACCCAGCGCCGCTCAAGCGGCCCCGCACCAGCGAGGACACACCGCCGGTGAAGTCCATCAGCGTGCGGTCCGTCTGGGCGAGCGCAGTGGGGTCGAGGGTTGCCAGCGTCGTTCCGGAGACGACTGACGGACCATTGAATCCCGAGGTGATGGTGTTGATCGTGCCGTCGAAATTGATGAAGGTCGGCAGGTCGATCGTTGTCAGCGACGATACCCTGCTGCGCACTCCGAAATCGACGTTGACGACGTCGTTGCCGAAGCCGAAATCGACCACGCCGTTGATCTTCGATCCCGGCCGCAGCGTCAGCGTATCCGCGTTGGCGGAGAGCTTGATCGCCGTGCCGCCGGTTCCGGTAATCGTGCCGGAGTTCGCGATCTCAGCCCCGCCCCGCACCTGCACACCGGTTTCACCGGAGATCGAACCCGAGTTGACGATGGTTGCGGCGCCATCGACCGACACACCGCGCACGCCCGTGGAGATGATGCCCGCATTGTTGATCGCAGCGGTTCCCCGAACGGAAATGGCCTCCGCGGCCGGTGCACCGGTGATCGTTCCGGAATTGCTCAGCGTCAGCGCATCGAACGCTTGAATTGCGGCGCCGTCATTCGCTCGGATCGTGCCGGAATTGGTGATCTCGGCTGTCCGGGCATCGACGCCAGCGGCCGCAAAGCTCGATTCCACGATGCCGGCATTGTTGAGCTTGACGTCGACGGCACTGATGCCGAATTGGCCGCCGGAGATCAGCCCGCCGGCGGCGTTGTCGACCGTCGCCGTGCCATCGGCGCGGATTCCGATTCCGCCGCCTGCACCGCCCTTGATCGTGCCCGCATTGACGATGGTCGCGTCCGTTTTGGCGAACACCGCGGTGGAATTGAAGTTCGTACTCTGGATTGTGCCACCGTTGTTGTTGACCGTCACGGAACCTGACGGCGATCGGATCGCATTGAACTCGCCTGAGATCGTGCCGGTGTTGGCCGTCACGATCACCGTTCCGGCGAGGATAGCGAAGCCGCCGCCGTTCAATGCCAGGATCTGTCCGGCATTCGAGACGTTCGCGATCAGCGCATTGACGGCGGATCCGTTCTGGTCGAGCGCCTGTATGGTGCCACCGCTGCCGTTCGTCACCGTTGCCGTATTGGCAAAGACGCCTTGCGCTCCGGCTTCTATCCTTCCGGAATTCGAGGATACCACGACGGTATTCGCTGCGATGCCCCGGCTTCCCACCGCGTTGCCAATAACCTCGCCGGCGTTGGCAACCGTGACAGCGCTCCCGCTCGATATGGCGACGCTGTTCGCGAGGGTGGATTCAATTTCGCCAGAAGCGCCGTTGTTGATCGTGGCCGCCCCGGCGGAGGAGATGCCGGCCAAGCCTCCCGCGATCGTGCCGGTGTTGCTAGCGACAGTCACGGTGCCGGCGCGAATTGCCACGCTGCCGCTCGATGTTGCGAAAACGGAGTTGGCGTTGTTGATGAGGACGCTACCGGATGTCGTGATCGCTGCGCCGTTCGTTCCGTCTGCGAAGACTGACCCGGAGCTGGTGTTGTTGACCACAACGGAGGTCGTTGCAAAGATTCCAAACCGGAGTCCATCGACTTGGCCGGAGTTGGTCGCCAGGTTGACAATGTTTGCCTGGATCGCGATTCCACCTGTGCCGATCGCGAAGATGCCTGCTGCATTCTCAATGTTCACCGTACCAGAGCTGCTGATGGCGATACCATTGGTCCCTGCTGCCTGAACGCGATCTCCGGTGTTCTTCAGGTCGAGGTCCCCACCGGCCGCAATTCCGGTGGCGTCATTCGACGCCGCGGTGCCGCCGAGGATGGCGCCGGCATTGTTGATGGCGCCCCGGTTAAGCGTGACGCCGGAGGTCGTGCCGTTCAAGAATGTGCCTGAGGTCACGTTGATGGTGTTGCCGGTGTCGGTTGCCGATCCATAGCCGATCGTCCCGTTCGCATTGGTTACCGTTCCGGAGCAGGTGACGACCGCATCATTGACCGGTGACGGCGGCGTGCAGGCGGCTTCCGCGCGTTCAGTCATGATCCATGGCGCCAGCAGCAGCGCGGACACCGGGATCCGCAGCACGCGGGGGCTGACGGTCATAAGAAGCCTTCGTTTCATTTCATTCCCCAAACGAAGCCTGCCACGCGACGCGCGTGCAGCCTGTTGCGATCGCCCTCCTCCGATCGGAGGAGGGCGACGCCGCGATCCGTGAATCGCTGATCGCCAAGGTAGAAGGACGCCCATCATCCGACTTGGACTAATGCGACTGGGTTTCGGCTCAAAACGAACTGAGGCCCTTTCGGCTGCGACTGGTGCAGAGTTGCGACACCGCCGGCAGGAACTATGCCTGGTCCCAGCCCGCCTTCTCCGCGCTCTCTGCCCAGACCGCGGCGCGATATATCTCGCGGCCGCCGTCATTCCTGACGCGGATCCAGGCATCGCGATCGCGCAGATCATCGCGCCAGACGAAGAGATGCTTTGCCATCTCGTCGGCGACGACGAATGTCGCCCGCGCATTCTCGAACACCATGCCACCCGGATCGATCTTCACGACATTGCCGACCAAGAGGTCGAAGAAGAATCGGCGCATATCTACTCCACGCGCCGGAATACGTAGTCGGCGGAATACGGCACCGGCGTGCCGCAGAGCACGTCAGCAACAACGACACCCCTGCCCAACACTCCCGCAACAGTCATGATTCCACGATCAAGGATCATGTGAAAAATTCCCTGCTTGCGCTCGAAAGAACGGCAGGTTGCTCAAATTCGCCGGGAAGAGCTCACTCCGCCGCGCCGCTCCTGACGTTGCTCGGCGTCGCGCCGTAGGCCCGTCGAAACGAGCGATTGAAATAGGAGAGATCGCCGAAGCCGACGTCGTAGGCGATCGACGAGACCGGACGCTCGGCGAACTCCGGTTCCCGCAACATGCGATGGGCTCGCTTCAGGCGCTGCTCGATCAGGAAGGAAGAAAATGTCTTGCCGTCGGCTTCGAACAGGCGTTGGAGGTAGCGTGGCGTGACGCCGAGTTCCTGCGCGACGCCGGCGACCGACAAGTCCTGCCGCCAGCAATTGTTGACGATCATGAATTTTGCCTTGCGCAAGCGGGCGGCCTTCGCGCCGCCCCGACCAGCGCTTTCCCTGATGTCGTCGGTGGGACCGAGCACGAGAGCCAGGAGATCATGCAAATGTCCGACACCCAGTTGGCGCAACGCCGGCGTCGCAAACCCGTTCTCCCGAACCAGCGAGGTCGCGTAGTCGACGAGCACCCTGATCTCGCTGGGCCGGTCCCGGATGATGCGCATGACCGCGTCGTCGACATCCATGATCATCGGCGCGAGAATGCGCCGCGGCACGCGAAGCGAGAAACAATCGCCGGCCAGATGCCGTTCGAGCACTACCGTATCCTCGGCGCTGGCCAACACCGCTTCTCCAGGACCGAGCAGCAGTTCGCGACCTCGCGCAGATATCCCGACGGCTCCGGATCGAACCACGACCAAGGCAAGACTGTCGTCACCGTCGACAACCAGTTCCTTCGTCCTGATGAGTCGAGCTCCCGACAACTTCCCCGTCATCAATTGCGCTTCCGGCACGGCGTAACAGTTGAAGCTCGCGTCGAGCGGCTGCCCTTCGTTCGGGGCGACCTCGGCTTTGACCACCCCGCAGCGATAGAATTCGCGCAGCAGCGCGAGACGTTCGTTTTCGGGAACGCCGTTTGTCGACACGTTGAGAATGGAAGACTGATCCTTGCTGCTCACTGCAATCTCTCCAACCGAAGAGCAGGCTCGGCCACGCGCTGTTGTTTCCCCGCACCCGTATCCGGTGCCATCGCGCATTATCGTTGTGGCGCGCATTGCCCTTCTCATTTCAGGAAACGTTCCATACGAAAGTGTCAAATGACACGCGTCATACGTTCGGAGGACGCGCGTCGCCTCGCCTTCACAATGGAATGAGATCGCGCAATTTCGTCGGGCACAATATGAATTGGATCACACGGCGTCGTCAGGGCCGGTCGCCTGAACGAACGGAGCAGCAAAGCCTGCCGCGATCTTCACGAGATCGGCCTGCCTGCCCGCGCCGGTCTTCTCGAACAGACGGCCGAGATGGGTCTTCACCGTGGTCTCGGCAATTCCGAGCTTTGCCGCGACATCGGGAACTCCACCGACCTCGATGATGGCCGTCAACACACGGATCTCAGACGGTGTCAGCCTGAATGCAGCAGAGATCGCCTCCGTTGCGAGCCGGGCGGCCATCGCAGCCTTTTGCAGGAACAGCACCGTCGCGACCCCGTCGCGTTGCAGGCTGCGTTCGTGCGTCAGCGGAAAGGCGTGAGCCAGGTAGTGCTGACCGTCGGTCGACGTCATGATTTCGATCCTGCGGCGCTCGGCCGGGCCGATTCCGCTGTTGGCGGCAACATCGAACATACTGCGGAATATTTTGTCGGCTTGGGTGTTGCGGGCCACGATGCGATCGCCGACGATCGCGAGCAGACCGCCGTCAGCGAGCATTTTGCGACAAGCCGCATTGGCGTGGACAACCCGTCCCTCCGCATCGAACAGGCAGATTGCGGTGCTGAGGCGATCAAGGACCTCCGCAAGATCGGCGACGGTGTGCGAGCGGGCCCTGATCTGCTTGCTCATGACGCGGGAACGCTGGATGTGCGGCGCAATCAACCGCATGCGCTCGCGCATCGCATCATCGACGTTTCCACGCGACCGGCTGCGCATGACCTGAAGAATCGTCGTGCGTGCAGTCGACCGCTCGAGCGTGACGGTCGCGAGGTCGACCGCGCCCTGCGGTTCCACCCATTCCCGGTAGAAGCTGGTCGCCACGAAGTCCGAATAGGGCATGACGTCGGCCACGCCGACGGTCCGTTCGACAGCAAGATCAAGGTGGCGATCGAGCAGCGGATCGAGCTCGACAAACCTGTCACGATAGAGCTCGCGGAAACGGGAATCCGTTCCGTAGTGCTGGTGGATCTCGAGCGAGAGCCTGGCGGCATCCCGCGAGAGAATGGTCACGGCGGAGCCGCCGACGAACCCCGCGACCTGCTCCAGCGCGGCACCGCGCTGCGCTGGGTCGACCGCTGCATCGTAGATCTCGCCGACGAGCGCGGAGAACCTGTTCGCCTCCAGCATTGTCATCGGACGAACGACGCCGGGGACGAAGCAAAAACGTAAGATAAAAATGCTGGAATATCGAACATCGTCCTTGCGTAACGTCAACCGCAGGGTGCGGCTTGGACGTTTTCGCCAAAGACTAGGATAAAAGCGAACAGCGGGCGGACTGTGAGCCTGATATCACGCGTCCGCTCGCTGCCTGCTCAATCGACCGCGCCTGAGGGCACGGATCTCTATTTCCGGTTCTCCTCGCAGAACTTCAGCGCGGCGAGCGCCTCGCCGGCGCGCGGGATCTGCATCTCGATGCTGTCGTCGTCATCGTCCTCGAAGTCCAGCGTCAGACGCTTGGCTTTCGACAGGCGGTCCATGATGGACTGATCGTATTCGAAGATGCCGCGCACGGTGGTCTTGTCCATGACCTCCCACTTCGCCTTCGACATGATGTCGGCATCGTCGGTGCCGACGTCGGCGCGCAGGATCTCGCCGACCTTGTCCCACTCCCAGCCGTCATAGATCATCACGATGACGATGGCCTTGTCCGAGTAGGTGATGACGATGACGTAGTCACGGTTCTCGTCGTCCTTGTCCTTGTAGCCGCGGCTGGCGTTGCAATGGGTGTCCTGGCTGCGTTTCTCGATGGTCCAGTCACCGACCTTGGATTGTTGCGCGAGCGCAGGCCCGGCGATCAAGGCCCCGGCGAATAGTCCAGCGGCAAGGCAGAATCGTTTCATGTCAGCCTCCAGCGTTTTCCCCACGCCAAGCTGACCATCTCTCCTGGAAGGCCGCAAGGGCCGGCTCGACGCAGCCGGTGGCGAAATGCGCGCTCCCTACGCCCGCCGCGGCACAATCGCGATCGGGGTGAAGGTGTAAACCTCCTCGCCGTTCTGGTTGAACATCGTCCATTTGACCATGGCGATGCCCTGCGGCTTCGACTTCGACGGCGTCAGGCTCATGACCTCGCCGACCAGATGCAGCCGGTCATTCGGCCGCACCGGAATGGTCCAGCGCAGCCCGTCGACACCGGCTCCGATCAGCGGGTGCGGGCCGAAGGGGCGGGTCTGGATCGCAAGGTTCATGGCGATCGCCGCGGTGTGCCAACCCGAGGCAGCCAGCCCCTTGAACAGGGTGTCCTTGGCGGCCTCATGATCGAGATGCATCGGCTGCGGGTCGAACTCGGCGGCAAACCGCTTAATGTCGGCTTCGCTGACCATGACCTCGGGGGATTTGAAGCGCATCCCCAGGGTGAGATCGTCGAACCAGGCGACCTGAGCCATGATTTTGCCTCGAAATGTGACATGCCGCGCGCGCATTGCGCACGGCCAGAGGATGGATCGGTGACGGGGATGTAGCGGTTCGGCGGCCTGCAGGCCAGGTCCCGGTTCCCCGCGAAACCCCTTTCCTATCTCGACGAAACACGCCTGAAACAGACGGCCGGTTATCTGGTTGTCAAAATCATACAGGGACGTGCGTCATGCAATTCTTCCTCGACCTGATCAGCGAATATGCCTGCTGCCAACATCTCGTCGCCCAGCCGCTTGGGGAGGATGAGCTATGATCGAGTTGATCTCAGCCCTCCTCGTGCTTTGCAGCATCGGCGTCTTCGCGGCGCATGCGGTGGACGCTTATCGCACCACCCACTTCTGACCGGCGATCCCGGTAGCCTAGAACGGACGCCGGTAAAAATGCTCTGAATGCGTCGCCGGCGGAAACCGGTTGGCGAGCGCCAGCGCCCCCTTCTCGTCCGTCTCGAGCGCGATCTTCTGCGCCAGCATGACGTCGCCGGGCACCAGGAAGCCTGACGGGACGAAGCACCACCCCATCGTTGCATTGCCTGACGCGTCGATCTCGTGGACATTGGCCGCAGTACCGTAGTGGATGCGATAACGCTTGCCGCTGTCGCAGCCGATGACGTCAAAGTGCCGGTGCTGCTCGAACTGAGCGCGCTGCTCGTCGGTGAGCCATTCAGCCAATAGCCTCCTTCCCCGCGCCTCTGGCGTGTTCTCGCCAAAGAAGCGCCGGTAGAGCTCGCGGAGCGCGTGCAGACGCGCTCGCGCGGGCGCGCGAAGCCTGAAGACCGCGATCATGGACCGTTCAGATCAACCGCCGACCAGGCGGGGATAGAACAGCGTTTCGTGCGCGGTCGGGTCAAACGATTTGATACGCGTGACTTCGCCGGGTCCGGTCCGGTACGCCGCGGTAAAGCCCGCGCCGGTCAATTCCCGAAAGCGCTGTTCGGCCCGCGCCAACGCTTCGGCATTTTCAGGATCAAACTCGTGGCGCGTATCGCCGGTCTGATCCATCACGATCTGGGTAGCCATGTTGAGTCTCCTCATGCCCAGCCCTGAACTTGATCAAAGCAAACCTCGTGCCGTCAGTTCCCGAAAGCAACAACTTTCTCTGAGACGCCCAGTCACGCCTTGCGGAGCAGCTCAACGCACGGCCGCCGCCCCGCCACCCCCGTCGATCTGCCGGCCCATCAGCGCGATGGCTTTCTGGTAGACGCCGGCCGCATTCCACGCCTGGATGGCGGCGAAATTCGGTTCGCCGGGCTGGTAACCGGCTCCCGCACGCCAGCCGTTGGCCTTGAGGAAGTTCGCGGTCGAGCTCAGCGCGTTGGCGGCGACGTCGAGATTGCCGGTGCCATAGGCCAGGATGTTCTTGGGCATGAACTGGGTCTGGCCGACCTCGCCATGCATGGAGCCGCGGGTCGATCCAGACAGCGCGCCGCGGTCGACCAACTTCAGCGCCGCATAGAGCTGCTCGGTAAAGAATTCGGGGCGACGGCAGTCATAGGCGAGCGTTGCGATCGACGAGAGCATGTTCTGGTTGCCGCGCTGGCTGCCGAAACCGGTTTCCATGCCCCAGATCGCAATCAACGGCCCGGGCGGCACGCCATAACGCTGCTCGATCGAGGCGAACATCGCGGCCTGCGATTGCTTCAGCGACCGGCCGCGCGCGACGATGGTGGTCGCACCGCGCTTGGCCAGGAACTGGTCGAGCGACAGCGAAAAACTGTGCTGGCTGCGGTCGGCGTTGATCGTCGCGCTGGCATAATTGGTCTGCATCAGCGCCGCGATCGCGGTCTGGCCGATGCCCTTGCCCTGCGCTTCCGCGCTGAACTCGCGCTTCCAGGCCTCGAATCCGCCGGGCCCGTTGCCGCATTGCGCAGCCATGGCCGAGGGGGCCAGGAACAACAGCAGCGCGGCCGCGCCGATCATCGCCGTCGCAACGGTCCTGCCCTCAGTCATTCCAGCGTATCCTTCTTTCAAATTGCGCGACCGGCTCGCGCATGGGCATGATCCTACGTCAGCCGTATCAGCTCAAGCCCCGACCGGTGCAATCGATGCACGCAATACGCTTGACATGAATCAAAGGCTGCCGTCGGTCCCGAGCAGGAAATCCACCATGATGCCCTGGTGCTGCCGGTACATGTCGGTGCCGGTCGCGGTGACGCAGCCGAGCTTGCGGGCTTCCGCGATGAAGGGCGAGATTTCCGGCTTGGTGATGACGCAGCCGCAATAAGTTGACGGCGCCAGCCTGATAACGTCGACGGGAAGCGGATCGCCGCCCTTCATCCCGGCGGGTGTCGCATTGGCGACGAAATCGAAGCCTGCGGGATCGCCGCTGCCCGACCGCACGGGTGCTTTGCCGAGCTCGTTGAGCCGGCCGATCAGCGCATCCCGTCGCTCGGCCGAGCTATCGTGAATGGCGAGCTCCCTGACGCCGGCCTCGACCAGCGCCAGCGCGATGGCCGAGCCGGCCCCACCGGCGCCGACAAGAAGAGCTCGCATCCCTTTGGGATCAATCCCCTTCGTCCGCGCGGCGCCGACGAAGCCGAGACCGTCCACCATGTCACCGTGCCACGAACCATCGGCACGCCGGCGCATCAGGTTCGCAGTGCGTAGGAAGCGCGCGCGATCGCTCGCGCTGGCACACGCCTGGTAGCAGGCGAATTTGTGCGGAATGGTCACGACGATGCCGTCGAGATTTTTCAACCGGCTCGCCACCGAGAGAAAATCAGCAAGATCGTCGGTCGCAACCTGAACCGGGACGAGAATGCCGTCATGGCCGCGCGCAGCGAACTCCGCGGAAACACCCGCGGGTGAACGCACCTGTGCGATGGGATCGCCGATGATGACGTAGAGCCGGGTCGCACCTGATGGAGCCGGGATCATGCCGTTCATGCCGAGAGCGGAGCCCCCTGGCTCTTCGCGTCGGCTCCATAGGTCAATTCCAGCCCGTCCAGATTGCCCTCCTTCCGCCAGATGGCGAGCAGCCGGAGGAACGCCATCGGCCCGCGCCAATACTGGCTGTTGCGCGCCGCGACCGGATCGAACACGCCTTCGTTGTTGTAGTAGCCGGGGGTGCATTCGGCCAGATAAGTCTGGCGGCCGACCGCGGCCTTCACGACCTCATCGACCCAGGCGTTCTCGGCCGCGAGCGTCGGCTCCAACGTTCTTGCGCCGCGCTTGCGTGCCTCAGCGATGACATAGGCGATGTGCTGCGACTGTTCGTCGATGATGTGCGGGAAGTTGGCGCTTTGACCGGCCTGCACCGTCACGATCAGGAAACAATTCGGGAAGCCGCGGCTGTAGAAGCCATGCATCGTCTTGACACCATCGCGCCAGCGCTCGGACAGGCTCTTGCCGTCGCGACCGTAGACTTCAAACCCCATGCGGCGTGCATAGTCGGTGCCAACCTCGAAACCGCTGGCGTAGATCAGGCAGTCGAGCTCGTAGGCCTTGCCGCCAGCCACGACCGCGTTCTCCGTGATGCGCTCCACGCCCCTGCCCTTGGTGTCGACCAGATGCACGTTGGGGCGGTTGAACGTGTCGAGATATTCGTCGTGGAAGCACGGCCGCTTGCAGAATGCCTTGTACCAGGGTTTGAGCGCCGCTGCGGCCGCCTCATCCTTCACGATCGCATCGACGCGGGCGCGGATCTCCTCCATCTTGCGATAGTCGGCCTGCTCGATCACCTTCAGCGCCTCTTCCATCGAGGTCACCGGCTGCGGCTGACGGCGCGGCGCCAGCAGGATCTCGCCGAGCAGGCCGGTCCAGCCGTCCTGCACCAGATCGTGCTCGAACGGCTCGCCTGAGATCACCGCGGTGAAATTGTCCATCCGCTCACGCTGCCAGCCGGGCTTCAGGCTTTCCGCCCAGGCGGTATCCGTCGGGCGGTCGGCGCGCACACCGATCGCGGACGGCGTGCGCTGGAACACGTAGAGCTCTTTGGCCGAACGGCCGAGATGCGGCACGCATTGCACTGATGTGGCGCCGGTGCCGATGATGCCGACGCGCTTGTCGGCAAGACCATCGAGACCGCCCTCCGCGCTGCCGCCGGTGTAAGCATAGTCCCAGCGGCTGGTATGGAAGCTGTGGCCCCTGAAGCTTTCGATGCCGGGGATGCCCGGCAGCTTCGGCCGGCTCAGCGGACCTCCAGCCAGGATCACAAAGCGCGCGCGGATGCGATCACCGCGATCGGTCTCGACCAGCCAGCGCCCCTCCTGCTCCTGCCATGTCATGCGCGAGATCACGGTCTGAAACAGCGCGCGCTCGTACAGATCGAAATGACGGCCGATGCGGCGCGAGTGCTCGTAGATCTCCGGCGCACGCGCGTATTTGCGCACCGGCATGTAGCCGGTCTCTTCCAGCAGCGGCAGATAGATGTAACTTTCGGTATCGCAGGCGGCGCCTGGATAGCGATTCCAGTACCAGGTGCCGCCGAAATCGGCGGCCTTTTCCACGATGCGGAAATCGTTGATACCGGCCGCGCGCAGACGCGCGCCACACAGCAGGCCGCCGAAGCCACCACCGACGATCAGCACTTCGGTTTCTTCGCTCAAGGCTTTGCGCGTGAAGCCAGCATCGGCCCAGGGATCGTCGAGATAGCGGGCAAAGTCGCCTGATACCTCGACATATTGCGCCTTGCCTTCGGAGCGCAGACGCAGGTCACGCTCGTCGCGATAGCGCGCACGCAAGGCTTGAATGTCGACCGTAGGTACGCCGGCTGCTCCGGTCTTGTGTCTTTCCGCTGACATCGATCTCCTCCACCGCGGCCCGCTGCTTCGCCGGGAGCTGGCGCCACTTAGCCCCGAAAAAGTGACGCATGCAATCGCGTCCATCGCTTTTTGCGTGAACGCCGCGCGGCGTTCCGCTAACCTTTCGCGCAAATCATAGCGTATGCCACGCAACGACGTGGCGATCTGGAGGGAACGATGCAGGGATTGATGATGGACATGCCGCTGCTGATCAGCGGCCTGATCCAGTATGCCGCCGACTACCACGGCGAAGCGGAAATCGTCGCGCGCGAGATCGAAGGCGACATCCACCGTTACACCTATGCCGACGCCCATCCGCGCATCAAGCGCATGGCGCTGGCGCTGAAGCGGCTCGGCATGAAGCAAGGCGATCGCGTCGGCACGCTGGCCTGGAATACGCATCGCCATTTCGAGATGTTCTACGCCGCGCCGGGCATGGGCTACGTGCTGCACACCGTCAATCCGCGCCTGTTTCCCGAACAGCTGGTCTACATCATCAACCACGCGGAAGATCGCCTGCTGTTCATCGACCGCGCGACGTTGCCGATCGTCGAAGCGATCGCGCCGCAACTGAAGACGGTCGAGGCCTATGTCATCATGTCCTCGCGCGAGCGGATGCCGGAGACAAAACTCGCCAACGTGCATTGCTACGAGGAGCTGCTCGAAAAGGAGAGCGACACCGGCTTCGCCTGGCCGGAGTTCGACGAAAAGTCCGCATCGACCATCTGCTACACGTCGGGCACGACAGGCAATCCGAAGGGCGTGATCTATTCGCACCGCGCGGCGATCCTGCAGACCATGACCTGCTGCAATTTCGACTTCCTGCCCGGACATGTCGAAGGCGTGCGCGAGGTGATGATGCCGATGGCCCCGCTGTTCCACGGCAACGGCTGGAACATGCCGTTCACCGCGCCCTATACCGGCTCGAAGCTGGTCCTGCCTGGCCGCAATTACGAGCCCGACAAGCTCTATGAGCTGCTCGAGGGCGAGAAGGTGACGCTCTCGGCCGGCGTGCCGAGCTTCTGGCTGATCCTGCTCGACTGGCTCGGCCGCACCGGCAACAAATTCTCGACGCTGCGCGCAACGTTGTCATCGGGCTCGGCGCCGCCGCGCGCGATGGTCGAGAAACTCAAGCGCGATTACAAGGTCGACTATATTCAGGCCTGGGGCATGACGGAGGCGCTGGGCTGCTCGATGCCGGGCCTCCGGCCCGGCTCGGAGCATCTCAGCGAAACCGAATTCTTCGACCGGCGCCAGGTCTCCGGTCGCGCCTGCTTCGGCACGACCTTGCGCATCGTCGACGATTCAGGCGTTGAGCTGCCGCGCGACGGCAAGACGGTCGGGCACTTGCGCGCCAGAGGGCCCTGGGTCGCCTCCGGCTACATGAAGCTCGACGAAGGCCTCGATCACGACGGCTGGTTGATCACCGGCGATATGGCCGTGATCGATCCGCAGGGCCACGTCACGCTGACCGACCGCTCCAAGGACGTGATCAAGTCCGGCGGCGAATGGATCTCGTCGATCCAGCTCGAGGACATCGCGCTGTCCCACCCTGACGTGCTGCAAGCCGCCGTGGTCGCCATCGCGCATGAGAAATGGCAGGAGCGCCCTCTCCTTCTGGTCGTCCGCAAGAAGGGCGCGACCGTGGACGGCAAGACCCTGCTCGACCACATGCGCCCGAGGATCGCGAGCTGGTGGATGCCGGATGCGGTCGAATTTTTGGACGAATTCCCGATGACCGGGACCGGCAAGGTGCTCAAATCGGCGCTGCGCGAGAAGTTCAAAGCGTATCGCGTCGCGTAGTCTCTGGCTTTCGGTACGCCGTCATCTTCATCTTTTGGTAGATTCGGGAGCGATATATCCCGGTATCGCTAACTCCTGATCGAGGACATCATGGCGTTTTCCGGATTGGGCCTGCATCTCGGCAATCTGTCGCGCCTGTCGAATGCGCAGACGCGTTCAATCAGCCCCGAGAATTTCACCGGCGAAAAGGGCAAGGGCGGCATGTCCGTCGATGGCCCGGCGGCGCGTCAGGCCCGCGACCTCGGCCAGGGCTGGAAGGTGTCTCCCTTTGTCGTGATCGAGCCCGGCGCGACCTTCACGCTCGCGGACATCGAGGGTCAGGGCGCGATCCAGCAGATCTGGATGACGCTGGCACGCGGACGGCTGCGCCATTCCATCCTGCGCGTCTACTGGGACGACCAGGCGCATCCGAGCGTGGAGTGCCCGGCGGGCGATTTCTTCGCCTGTGGCTGGGAGGAATTTGCGCAGGTGTCGTCGCTCGCGGTCTGCGTCAATCCGGGACGGGCCTTCAACTGCTATTGGGAGATGCCGTTCCGCAAGCGCGCCCGCTTCACGCTGGAGAACCGCAGCGAAGAGGCGCTGACCGTCTACTACCAGATCAACTACGCCCTGACCGAGGTGCCCGCGGACTGCGCCTATTTCCATGCGCAGTTCCGCCGCACCAATCCGCTGCCCTACAAGGACGTCTACACCATCCTCGACGGCATCGATGGCCGCGGTCACTATGTCGGCACCTACATGGCCTGGGGCGTCAATAACAACGGCTGGTGGGGCGAAGGCGAGATCAAGTTCTTCATCGACGGCGACGGCGAATTCCCGACGATCTGCGGCACCGGCACCGAGGACTATTTCTGCGGCGCCTACAATTTCGATCCCCATGTCGCGCATGCCGGCCAGGGACAATCCCGCTATGTGGAGTTCACCACGCCCTATGCCGGCCTGCCGCAGGTGATCCGGCCCGACGGCGTCTACAAGTCGCAGCAGCGCTTCGGCCTGTACCGTTGGCACATCCCCGATCCGATCCGCTTCCAGAGCGACTTGCGCGTGACCATCCAGGCCCTCGGCTGGCTGCCCGGCGTCAAGGAATCGAAATATCTCCCGCTGCAAGACGACGTTGCCTCGGTCGCGTTCTGGTACCAGACGCTGCCGACCGCATCATTCCCCGAGCTGCCCGGCCCGGACTATCTGGAAATCGGTTAGGGGTGATTCAGCACCTCGACCGTCGCAGAGCGGCCGGCGACCAGCGAGATTGCCTCGGGCACCGGATCCAGCGCGATGCGCACGGGCACGCGCTGGGCGAGACGCACCCAGCTGAAGGTCGGATTGACGTTGGCAAGCAGGCTCGCCCCCTCGGCACGGTCGCGGTCCTCGATGCCCGCGGCGATGCTCTCGACACGACCTGACAGCGTACCCTTCTCGCCCATCAGACGGACCTGAACCCTGTCACCGACGCGGATGCGCGCAAGCTTCGTCTCCTCGAAATAGCCCTCGACGTGCAGCGTGTCGCTGTCGACGATCGCCATCACGCCCCTGCCCGCGGAGACGTAAACGCCGGGGCGCAGGTCCATATTGGTGATCACGCCATTTACAGATGCCCGCACCTCGCTGCGATTGAGATTGAGCTGGGCGACCGCGCGATCGGCGACCGCGGCATCGAAGGCGGCCTTGGCCTGAAGCTGGGTCGCGAGCACTTGCTCCTGCTTCTGCTGCGATACTGCGTCCGTCGTCAGCGCGGTATAGCGCTTCAGATCGGCATTGGCCTGATCGAGCGTCGCCTGATGCCCGGCGACAGACGCATCGGCCTGCCGCAGCGCCAGCGCAAAGCGCTCACGATCGATCCTGAACAGCACGTCGCCGCGATGGACCTTCTGGTTGTCCTTGACCAGGACGTCGGTGACGAAGCCGGAGACGTCAGGTGCGACCTGCACCACGTCGGCACGCACACGGCCGTCACGTGTCCAGGGCTGCTCCATGTAGTAGCCCCAGAGCTCGCGGCCGACACCGATCGCCGCGATCACAGCGATGATGGTCACGGCAATCCGGCCGAGCCAGGCGAAATTTCCTTTCATGAGAGATACTCCGAGAGATAGACGACGCCGCCGAGCAGGCAGACGAAGACTGCGAAATCGAACAACGCGCGGTGCCAGACCAAGCGGTAAAGGTCGAAGCGCTGCATGATCCGGCGCAGCAGCGCACTCAGCACATAGGCGATGATGATCCAGAGTAAGAGCGCCGGCACCAGCACGCCGTAGATGTCGATCACATATCTCATGCCGCCACACTCGCATCCTCGCGCGGCCGATAGGCCGGCGCGGCCGGGAACAGGCCGCGGCGGATGCCGACGAGGCCGATCAGGGCATCTTCGCGCGCGCTGTCATTGGGATCCTTCACCGCCTGACCTAGCGCCCGGTCGACGCTGACCAGAAGCTCGCGCGGCATGCCTCCGCCGGCATAATTGCGGCAGGCGACAGCGAGCTGGTCGAGCATGTCGTCGATGACGGCGATGGTCGACGCCGCAAGGCCGTAGCGCGCGCGGCGCAAATCGATGATGTTGATGCCGATGCGGAGCTGCACGAGACTATCGGCGTCGCGGCGATCGCTCTCCGACAGGAACGCGATACGCTGCACCAGCAGCCCGAGACGGTGCAGCATGAGCCCGGCAAACTCGGCACGATCCCGCTTTCCGCGCCGTTCGGCAGCGACTGCGATCGTGGTCCAGCTCGACAGCACCAGGCGGTTGGCGATCCACTCCGCCCCCACCCCGCGCGCGATCCGCGTCACGATCTCGGCGATGATGACGCCGACGAAGAACGCGACGGCGGAATTGGCGTAGGACGCGAAATCCGCGATGTAGGTCGATTGCAGCGCGAGCAGCGTCGCGGTGTTAGCGGCGAGCGCCATGCCGGTGCCCGCCGTGGCGGGCCGGCCGATCAGGAATCCGTAGAGCAGGAACGTCGGCGCCAGCGCGACGATGAGAACCTCGATATGAGAGATCGCGGGCACCAGCGCGAACAGATAGATCGCGACCACGACGATGGCGACCAGCGACCACAGGCCGAAGCTGCGGATGAATCGCGCCGGCTCATCCTGCGCGGCGAAGAACGAGCAGGCTACGGCCGCCATCATCGGAGCCGAGGCGCCGTCCGGCCAGCCCGTGCCGATCCAGAACGCGCAGCAGATCAGGATAGCGGTCGCAGCACCTGCCGCCGACCATAGCGCCAGGCCGCGATCCCTGTGGCGCACCGGCGCTGCGCCGGCTTCGGAATGGAAGGCAAGATCGATCGTCGAGATGCTGCGGCCTTCGCCGATGGCCTCGGTCAACGCGCGGCAGTCGCGCGAGAGGTCGACCAGATCGCGCAACCGCGACAGCAGGCTGGTGGTGATGATTCGCTCCCAGGACGCACCGTCGTTCAGGCCCGCCTGCTGCTCCGCTATCGCGCCACGGAGACGGTCGGCCGGCTGCCGCGCGCTGACGTCACTCGCGATCCATTGCGCAAGATCCTCCAGCAAGCGCTTCAGCTCCGGCTGGCGCCGCAGGGCCTCCTCGCCGAGCGCAGCCAGACGGTCCTCGATCGAGGCAATCACCGGCAGCAACGTCAACATCCGCAGCCGGATCTCGCCGAGGCCGGTCACGGCATTGCGGTCGGTCAGGCGATCATAGGCAAGATGAGTGGAAAGCGTGTCGATCTCGACGATGTCGGTCGCGAGCTTGAGGCGCTTGCCGCGGCGCGTCTCGTTGGTGCCTTCGCGCAGCAGGACAACCTCGCTCAGCCGGCGTGCATCGGAAAGCCAAGTGTCCACGCGATGGGCCACGGCCGGTGCGACGCTGCGGGGGAACACGATGGTGGAGATCAGGCTCGCGCAAATGATCCCGAGCGAAATCTCCTCCAGCCGCGCCACCGCGGTGTCGAAGATCGCTCCGGGCTGGGACACCGAGGGGAAGCCGATCAGCGCGACCGTGTAACCGGCCAGCATGAAGACATAACTGCGCGGCGTGCCGTCGAGCAGCGACAGATAGAGGCAGAACCCGACCCACAGCGCGATCGCGAGGCACAGGAGCTCCGGCGCGTTGATCAGGTTCGGCACCAGCGCCACCGTCATGATCGCGCCGACCAGCGTGCCCATCACGCGGAAGAAGGCCTTCGAACTGGTGGCGCCGGCGAGCGGCTGCGAGGTGATGTAAACGGTCGCCATCGCCCAATAGGGCCGCGGCAGGTCCATGGCGAGCGCAATGACGAGCGCCAGCATCGACGCGGCAAACGTCTTCAAGGCGAAAATCAGATCCGCGTGGCGGACCAGGAACGGCTCACTTTCGCGCATGACTATTTCGCCTCTGGAAACGTCTTCGCCTCAAGCAGGCGGCTGACTTGCTGCTCGATGCGCTGGAGCGTCTCGAAGGTTATCGCAAGTTCGTCCGCGCCGATATCCTTCAGCAGGCTCACCCGAATGCGCCGCAGCGGGTGGGTTGGTCTCCTCGACCCTGGCCTCGCCCGCCTTTGTCAAATGTAACGTTTTGGCACGGCGGTTCCTCTCCGGCGGTGAGAGGTGGAAGCCGCCCTCGCCTCACTTTACGACGTACACGTCCGGATCGGCGCTCGAGCTCGGGGTCTTGAAGGCGCTGCGCAGGGCCGGCGACATCGGAACATTGTAATTGATGCCGTTCGGCGGAGTCGGCGATTCCAGCCACTTCCTGTAAAGCACCTCGATCTCCGGGCTCGCGTAAAGATCGGCGGTCGCGCGATCGGCCAACGCCTTGAACGGAGCATCCTCCCGCCGCAGCATGATCCCGTAGGGCTCTGGCTTTGAGAAGGTCTCGTCGCTGATCATGAACTGCGCCGGCTCCTTCGAGCGCGCAATGGCGACCGCGAGCTGAATGTCGTCGAGTGCATAGGCCTGCGCGCGGTCGGTCTCGAGCAGCAGGAAGGCTTCGGCCTGGTCGACGGCCGGCATGATCTTGATGCCGAGATTGCGCTCGGTATTGACCTTGGCGAGCTGGTTCAAATTGACCGAACCCGCCACTGCCGTCACCGCCTTGCCCTTGAGGTCGTCAATGGTGTTGATCTTCGCGGCCTTCTTGGCGGCAAATCGCGTCGCGCTGAGGAAATGCGTGTTGGTGAAGGCGACCTGCTTCTGCCGGTCCGCATTGTTGGTGGTCGCCGAGCAGTGCAGGTCGAGCGTGCCGTTCACCATCAGCGGGATGCGATTCGACGAGGTCACGGCGACGTAGTCGACGGCGATGTCGGGCATGCCGAGCTGCTTCTTCACGGCGTCCACGATCCTGAGGCAGATATCCATGGCAAGGCCGACAGGCTTCTGGTTGCCGTCGAGATAGCTGAAGGGCACCGAGGCTTCCTGATAGCCCAACGCGATCTTCCTGGTCTCCTTGACCTTCTGGAGCGTACCGGAGAGCTCCTCGGCTGACGCTGCGCCGGCAAGACAAGTGACGGCCAAGAGAACGGCGAGTAGACGCATCGAGAGCTCCCAGAATCGCTTGCGCCGCCATGCCGGGCGCAATCGAGCGGTTGATAGCCCAGCCACGCCCCAGCCACCAGACCAGCCTGCGTCTACCAGCTATCGCGGCTTTCGATATGGCGGCAGGCCCTTCGTCTCCGCTACATTGCCACCATCCAGGACTCGCCGCCTTTATCAAGCCAGACGCTCTCCATGACAGCCCAGACCGCCTTCGACCTGATCTTCCGCAACGCCCTGACGCGATCATCCCCGACGCCCGTCGATATCGGCGTGACGGGCGGACGCATCACGGCGATCGCACCCAGGCTGGCATGCGAAGCCGTCGAGGTCGATCTCGGGGGACGGCTGGCGCTGCCCGGATTCGTCGACACCCACATTCATCTCGACAAGGCCTGCCTGCTCGAGCGCTGCGGACACATTCACGGCACACTCGGCGATGCCATCCGGGCCGTCTCAGCGATGAAGCGGGATTTCAGCACCGACGACGTCTATGCGCGCGGCGCCAAGGTGCTCGAACGCGCCGTCGTGCACGGCACGACGCGGATGCGCACCCATGTCGAGATTGACCCGCGCATCGGCCTGCGCAGCTTCGAGGCGGTCAAGGCGCTCAAGCGCGACTACGCCTGGGCGATCGATCTTGAGCTGTGCGTGTTCCCGCAAGAAGGCCTGACCAACGACCCCGGCAGCGACGAGCTGCTGGTTCAGGCTTTGCGCGACGGCGCCGATGCGATCGGCGGCTGCCCCTATACCGACACCGATCCGAACGCGCATCTCGCGCGCATCTTCGATCTCGCCCAGGAGTTCGATCTCGATGTCGACCTTCATCTCGACTTCGATCTCGATCCCTCCTGGTCACATCTCGACGAGGTCATCAGGCAGACCGAGCAACGCAATTACGGGGGGCGTGTCGCGATCGGGCATGCAACCAAACTCTCGGCCCTGCCGCCGGAACGGCTGAAGGCAGCCACCGTCCAGCTTGCGAACGCCGGCGTCGCCGTCACCGTGCTGCCCGCAACCGATCTCTACCTGATGGGGCGCGAGGCCACCCACAACGCACCGCGCGGACTGACGCTCGCACACAAGCTTGCGGGCGACGGCATCGTCTGCTCGGTCGCGACCAACAATGTGCTCAACCCCTTCACGCCGTTCGGCGATGCTTCGCTGCTGCGGATGGCGAATTTTTACGCCAATGTCGCCCACGCTTCAGTCGGCGATTTCGACACCTGCCTCGATCTCGTCACCGAGCTGCCGGCGCGGCTGATGAATCTCAAAGACTACGGAATCGCGGTCGGCAACGCCGCCGATCTCGTCGTGCTCGATATCAAGGACAGCCGCTTCGCCATTGCGGAGCTGCCGGATATCCTTATGGGCTTCAAGGCCGGGCGACAGACGTTTGAGCGGTCGCCGGCCGCGCTGCTTCACCCGCGAACCTGAACCGCGCGACACATCGACCCGACGGGAGCAACCGGATGGCCTTCGACAAGATCTTCCTGAACGCACGCTTCGACGGCGGGGCGCGGCACCACATCGCGGTCAAGGACGGCCTGATCGCCGCACTGCTGCCGGCGGACGCCCCCGCAAGCGGTGCCGAGACTGTCGACCTCGGCAATGCCCTGATCGTTCCCGGCTTCGTCGAGGGCCACATCCATCTCGACACCAGCTTCTATGGCGACGCCTGGCGGCCGCACAAGCCGTGCACCGCCGGCTTCAACGTGCACGAACGCGTGGCCTTCCAGGCCGAGAACATGGCCGAGGCGGCGCCGATGGACGTGCGGGCGCGCAACCAGCTCGATCTCTGCATCATCAACGGCTCCACGCAGATGCGCAGCCACGTCATGGTCGATGGCTCGGTCGGCCTGAAGTCGCTGGAGACGATCTTGCGCGTACGCGAGGAATACAGGAGCTTGATCGACATCCAGCTCGTCGCCTTTCCCCAGAGCGGCATCTTGACGAGCCCGGGCACGCCGCAATTGCTCGACGAGGCCATCGGCCTCGGTGCGAACCTCGTCGGCGGGCTCGATCCCGCGAGCTTTGATCGCGATGTCGAGAAGCATCTCGACGTCGTGTTCGGCGTCGCCGAGAAGCACGGCGTCGATGTCGACATCCACCTGCACGACATGGGCACGCTCGGCGCTTTCGAGATCGAGCAGATCGCGGCGCGCACGCGTGCGCTCGGTATGGAAGGCCATGTCGCCATCAGCCACGCTTACGGGCTCGGCGATATCATAGCGGATCAGCTCAAGGGCATCGCCGACATCCTCGCCCGCTCCGGCGTCGCGATCATGACCAATGCGCCGGGCGCCCGGGCCTTCCCGCCGATCCTGGCGCTACGCAGCGCCGGCGTCACCGTGTTCAGCGGCAACGACAACATCAGGGATTCCTGGTGGCCCTATGGCGACGGCGACATGCTGCGGCGGGCAACGACGCTCGGCTATCGCTCGGGTTTCAACGTCGATGAGGAACTGCGCGTCGCGTTCGAAATCGTCACTACATCAGGTGCCAAGGCGCTCCGGCTTGAAGGTTACGGCCTGCATGTCGGCGCCAAGGCCGATTTCGTGGCGCTGGACGCCGAGCACGTTCCGGAGGCCGTGGTCGCCGTGCCACAAGGCCGCGCTGTGTACAAGGCAGGTATGCTCGTTGCGCGCGACGGTAGGATTGTCGGGAAACAGCGCTGATCACCAGCCTTTTCTGGCCCGATTCACCGTCAATTCGCCCCGAAATCCGAGTCCGGTAGAATCCCGGACCGTAGCTCCCCGCGTTGCTAGAAAGGTGGCCCTAACCATAATTGGGCATGCGCACTGACCATCTGCGTTCTCTGGGGAAGTTATGGATACGTTCAGCGCATTCAGCAGCATTGATTATCAATCCATCCGGGCCAAGACGCCCGCCGAGACGGCCGTCAAGCGATTGAGTGGCATCGGCGAAGTGTTGTCGGGGCTCGACATCGCCACGATCCGCTCGCAGGACGACATGGCCCGCGGGCTGCGCACGCTCGATACAGCCGACAAATGCATTCGCATGATCCTGACCGAGTTCAAGAGCTCGCGCACCAAGGACGTCGTCCGCGAAGCCAATCGCCTGATCGACTTGATCGAACTCGCCCGCGATGAAATATCGGGCCTGCACCACGCCAGCGGCGTCCTGAGCTGAGCGGTTCCTCAGCGCTAACGCTTGATCTTCGCCAGAATGCGATCCGCCTCAATGCGCCAATCGGCGCTGCGAGCGAATTCCTTCGTCCCCTTCGAGCCGAACAGACCCTCATCTGCGAGATCTGCGACCCAGGCCTGACGCTCGGCCGTGCCTTGCGCAGACCAAGGCGTCAGCCCGGCCTCACGCACCGTCTCGGCGACCTCGCGCACCTCTTCGGCACGGCGACGGCCGTGCTCGATCACGCGCTGGAAGAAATAGGCGCCCTGCTTCTCCCAGTTGATCGCGGGAAAGGTTTCCGTGAGTGAAGCCAGCACCGCATCCTCGACGCCATAGGCACGTGCCGTGGTGAAACTTTCGATCACCATGGCCTCCAGGCCCTTGATCATGATGCTGCGGCACATCTTGACGGCCGAGGATACGCCGAGCTTGTCGCTCGCGACTTTCGCCGCGAAGCCGATCGCGTTCAGTAGCGGCTCCAGCTCTCTTGCGCCGGGGCCACCAAGCAGCAGCGGCACCTTGATCCGATAAGGCGGCACCGAGGTCATCACCGCGCCCTCGACATAACGTCCGGCAGCGCCATCGATCAGCGCTGCCGCACGCTGTTTGGCGCCTGGAGAGGCCGAATTGAGATCGAGAAACCAGGTGCCCTGGTTGATAGCATCAGCGCAGGCTTTTGCGACCGGCACGGCCTGACTGGCGGTGACGGCCGAGATGATGAAGTCGGATTTCGCGGTCAGTTCCGCATGAGAAGCCGCAAGCATCACGCCGAATTTCGCAGCGTGCTCCTTCAATGCAGCGCCCTGCTCGCCTTCGAGCTTGATGTCGTAAGCTACGACCTTGATGTCCTGCTGGCGCAGATCCTCGGCCAGGATACGGCCAACCTCGCCATAGCCAACCAGCCCGATCTGCCAGCGTTTCGGATCCGCCATCAGTTCAGTCCTCGTGTCGTCGCGTCGAACAACTCCTCGACCGCATAGCGGCGCGGGATCAGCGCCTGCTGGAATGCGTAGTCGACGATCAGCTCCAACGGTTTCCTGTTCGCCTCGATCCCGAAGGGCAAGAGGTCGGGCGTCGCCGCCGGCCCCGTCTGTTCCTTGTTCCGCTTGAGCAGATCATAGACACCCATGACCACATCGGGACGCGATCCCGCAAGGCTTTCGGTCACGACCACGAGATGATTGACCGGCACGACGCCGCGGCGCGCATACCATTTGGCCGCCTCCGCCGCCGGATCGGGAAATAGCGGCTTTAGCCTGGGATTATCAGAGGTCTCGCCGAGCACGGCATCGACCTCGCCATCGAGCAGCATCTGCAACACCTTCTTGTCCTTTGGCGCACGCTCGGTGGTGTCGACATATTCGGCGACGTGCGGATCCTCGAAGGTGACCCAGCGGATCTTGTCGAGATTGACGCCGTAATCGTTGGCAAGGATACCTCTGATCCAGGCCCCGGTCGTCGTCGTGAACGAGCGGATGCCGACACGCTTGCCTTCGAGATCGCCGGGCCCGAGCGTCCCGTGCGCCGGATTGTAGAGCGCATAGGCATGCTGGAAACGGCCGAGCATGGTCGCCGGCAGCAGCACCAGCGGCTTGCCGTGGGCCTTCGCCATCAGATAGGTCACGATCGCCATTTCGCAGACGTCAAAGGCCTGCTCACGCACCATCGGCTTGAATGCCGTGTTGGTCGGCGTGTACTCGATGAAGTCGAGCTCGAACAGGTCGGAGCGGAGCTCGCCACTCTTCACCGCCTTGACATGAGGGTGACTGCCGAGCACGGCTTTCAGCTTGAGACGATCCATCCGCGCTACTCCCTTCAGGTCAGACACTATTGCGAATGAAGACCCGCTTCATGCCAACTCCTCCGCGACCGTCGGGAACAGGCGCTGATAGGCCTCACCATAGGTCATGGGCACACCGGTGTTGCGGCTACCCTGGATGCCGCGGTTGAGCGCGACGCGCTCGTAATAGCCCCAGAGATGCTTTTGCGCGGCGAGAATCTGGAAAGCCTCGTACTTCTCTTTCCAGACCTCGTCGATCTTGAGCAGCAGATCCGGCTTGTAATTGCACTGCTCGGGCTGGTGCGGCTCAAACAGGAAAACGGGCGGCGCAGAGTATTTGTACTGCGCGCCGGGCTTGTGGCCCATGGCCTGCGCGACCACGCGGGTCTCCTGCGCGAAATGCGCTGCGTTCGGATGGTCGAAATTATAGGGATCTTCCAGCGCGTGCGTCAGCACGAAGCTCGGATTGAGCTCGCGGTAGATGTCGACCATGCGGTCGAAATGCGCCTCGGTGAGCTTGAGCGGATAATCGCCACAATCGAAGAACTCGATCTCGGCACCCAGCAGTCTGGCCGCCCGCTCCGCCTCGTCCTTGCGGCCAGCCTTGACCGATTCCAGCGTCGCGCCCTTTTCCTTCCAGGCAAACTGGCTCTCGCCGCGCTCGCCAAAGGACATGCAGACGATCTTCATGCGATAGCCCTTCTTCGCATGCAGAGCGATGGCGCCGCCGGCGCGCCAGACGAAATCGCCAGGATGGGCGGTGATCACGAGACCTGTTTTCATGGGAGAACTCTCCTCTTTCGTTCATCAACGTCATAGGCTGCTCGCGTCATGCCGGCAGCAGGTTCATCAGGCGGCGACGGCCGCAGGTTCCTCACCGTCGAGCACGCGCTTCAGGCGCTCGCCGTCGAGCGCGCCTTCCCATTTGGCAATCGCAATGGTCGCAACCGCGTTCCCGATCAGATTGGTCGGCGTCAGCCCCTGCGACATCAGGCGATGGATGCCGAGCACCAGCGCGACGCTCGTCACCGGAATCGTGCCGGTGGCCGACAGTGTCGCCGCCAGCACGACAAAGGCGGCCCCTGCGATCCCTGCCGCGCCCTTTGACGTCACCAGCAGGATCAGCAGCAGCTCGATCTGCTCAGCGAGCCCGAGCGGCGTATTGGTCGCCTGCGCCAGGAACACCGAGGCGGCAGCGAGATAGAGGCATGTACCGTCCAGATTGAAGGAATAGCCGGTCGGGATCACCAGCCCGACGACGCTCTGCTCGCAGCCCGCCTTCTCCAGCTTCGTCAGCATCCGTGGCAGCACCGTCTCGGACGATGTCGTGGCGATGCAGATCAGCAGCTCTTCCCAGATGTAGCGGATCAGCTTGAGCAGCGAGAAGCCGCAGAGCCGCGCGACCGGGCCGAGCGCTACGATGATGAAGATCACGCAAGTGAGATAGAAGCCGCCGAGCAGCTTGCCGAGCGAGGCCAGCGATCCCACGCCGAACTTGCCGACGGTGAAGGCAATCGCGCCGAACGCCCCGATCGGCGCCGCCCACATCACGAAACCAACGACGGCGAACACCATCTTGGCGGCGATGTCGATCAGATGGACCAGCGGCGCGGCGCGCTCGCCGAGCTGCACCAGCGCAAAGCCGCACAGCACGGAGATGAAGAGGACCTGGAGAATGTTGCCCTCGGCAAAAGCGCCGATGAAGGTCGCGGGCACGATGTTCATCAGGAACGGAACGAAGCCGATCACGGCGGTCTGCTTGACGTAAGGCTCGATCGCGCTGGCATTGATGCTGGCGGGATCGATGTTCATGCCGGCGCCGGGCTTGAGCACGTTCACCGCGATCAGACCGATGATCAGCGCGATCGTGGTCATGATCTCGAAATAGATGATGGCCTTGACCGCGACGCGCCCGACCCGCGCCATGTCGGCCATGTGGGCGATGCCATGCACCACGGTGCAGAAGATGATCGGCGCGATCAGCATCCGGATCGCCTTGATGAAGGCGTCGCCGAGCGGCTGCATCTTGGCGCCCGCCTCGGGGTTGACGATCCCGAGTGCGATGCCGGCCGCCATGGCGATGAGCACCTGGATCCAGAGCTCCTTCCACCAGGCGCGCCGGCGCGGCTTGTCGATCGCCATCGCGGTCATCGGTCGAACTCGAACAGACGCGCGGGATTGTCGACGAGGATCTTCTGCTGGAACTCCGGCTCGGGCGCGAACAGCGGAATCAGGTCGACGAGGTCGCCGTCATTCGGCATCACCTTGACGTTGGGATGCGGCCAGTCGGTGCCCCAAATGACCCGGTCCGGCGCGGTTTCGACGATCTTTCGCGCGAACGGCACGGCGTCAGTGAAGGGCGGGCCAGCCGAGGACACCCGCTCCGAGCCGCAGATCTTGACCCAGCATTTTTCATCGCGCTGCATCAGCTCGATCAGGATCTTGAACGGAAGCTGGTCGAGCCCCTCGGAGGCCTTCGCCCGGCCCATATGGTCGATGGTGTAGCTCACCGGCAGCCTTGTCAGCATGTCGGCATAGTCAGGCAGGTCGATCGCGTCGAAATGCAGATCGATGTGCCAGCCGAGCGGCGTCACCATCGCGACGATGCGGTCGAACACGCGCTTGTCGGGCACACCGCCGAGATGGCGGACGAAATTGAAACGGCAGCCGCGGAAGCCGCCTTCGTGCAGCACGCGCAAGCCACGCTCGGTGATGGTATCGTCGATATTGGCGACGGCGCGGTAGGCGCCGTTGCTTTGCGCGATCGCGTCGAGTGCGACCGTGTTGTCGGTGCCGTGGACGCTGGCATTGACGATGATTGCGCGCTCCACGCCGAGCTTGGCGTGCAGGATCTTGAAATCTTCCAGCGGCGCATCCGGCGGCGTGTAGGATCGGTCGGGCGCGTAAGGGTATTTCGCGCCGGGGCCGAAGATGTGGCAATGCGCATCGCAGGATAGCTTCGGCAGCTTGAATTTTGGCGTGCGCGTGTTGGGATCCGGCGGCGGAATGGTGGGCGTGTACGTCATCTTCATCAGCTGAATTTGAACAGCCGCGCGGGATTGTCGACCAGCAGTTTCTGCTGGGTGGCCTTGTCCGGGGCGAAGAGTGGAATCAGATCGACGATCTCGCCGTCATTGGGCATGACCTTGACGTTGGGATGCGGCCAGTCGGTACCCCAGATGACGCGCTCCGGCGCGTTGTCGATCAGCGCCTTCGCGAACGGCACGGCATCATGGAACGGCTTACCGCCCGCGGAGGCGCGCTCGAGACCGGTGATCTTGACCCAGCACTTCTCGTCCCTCCTCTGGAGTTCGAGCAGCGCGGTAAAACCGGGATCGCCGAGACCCTTCGCGGCTTGAACGGTCCCCATGTGATCGATCACGTAGGGCGTCGGCAGCGCAGTCAGGATCGGCGCAAATTCGGCAATCGTGCCGGGCTCGAAATAGACATCGATGTGCCAGCCCAGTTCGGCAACGCGATGCACGATACGCTGGAACTTGGTCATGTCGCCGACGCCGCCGAGGCGCTTGAGGAAGGCGAAGCGACAGCCGCAGATGCCGGCCTTGTCGAGCGCGGCAAGCTCCTTCTCGGTCATCTCGTCGCTGACATTGGCGATGCCCTTGTAGGCGCCCTCGCTCTGCGCGATGGCATTGGTGACAACGCGGTTGTCGGTACCATGCACGGTCGCGTTCACGATCACGCAGCGCTCGACGCCGATCTTCTCGTGCACGCTGCGGAACATCTCCAGCGGCGCGTCGGCCGTATTGTAGGGGCGCTTTTCCGAGAAGGGATAGCGGGACGCGGGCCCGAAGATATGCGTGTGGCTGTCGCATGATTTCGGCGGCAGCTTGAACGACGGTGTCTTGGGATTGGGATCCGGCGGCGCGATCGTCGGAATCGCCTTCGGCTCTTCCGCACGCGCTTCGCTCCCGAGCGCGGCTCCGGCCAGCCCGGTCAAGAGATGCAAGCACTCTCGCCTGTTCATTTCCTCAAACACCCCGTTACTTGTCCGCTTGCGAGCGAATGCGCTGTGACGCGCCTCACCCTCTGGCGGTTTCTTTCAAGTCTTGCTGCTTGCGACAGTCCGTCGCCTTGCGGGCGCGGCCTGATCCAGTGCGGGCGCCTGGAACGCCGCGACAGTGGCCTGCACCAATTGCTCGATGGCGCTGGCGGCATCGCTGCCATCGGCCTCGCCACGCGACAGGCGCGAGACACGGTCCGGCGTCACCAGCGAGTAATAGAGCGCGCCGAGCAGGAAGTGGCTGCGCCAGACGATGTCGGTGCGCGGAATGTGCGGCAGGCTTTCGTGGATCGCGTCGATGAAGGCGTGACTGGTGTCGTCAAACGTCTGCGCGATGATTTTTCGCGCGACCTCGTTGCCCTCGGCCGACATCACCGCGCGCAGACGCGTGAAGCGCGCCCCACCGCCGGCGAGATCGCTACCCGAGGTAAAGGCCGGCACCACATAGGCCCGCACGATCGCTTCCAGCCGGTCCTGGAGATCGCGCACGCGCTTGGCGGCGGCGAGCAGCTCGGAGCGGCGCAGGTTCATCGGGCCGCAATGCCGCCGGTAGATCTCCAGCAGCAGGCCGTCCTTGGTCTTGAAATGATAGGTGACGCTGCCGGGATTGGCCCCGGCCGCATGCGCGATATCGCGCACCGAGACGGCGTTGAAGCCGTTGGTGGCGAACAGCTCCTCGGCCGCGGCGAGGATCGCCTCGCGCATATTCGGCTTGCGGGTCGTTTCCTTGCTGGTGGGCTTGCGTGCCATCTGATTTGTACTATCGTACAAAAGATCAGGTCTCGTCAACAAAAACCACGAGCAACGCCCGGAGCGCCTCGAAGAGCTCCGCGGGCACGAATGCTCTCAGGGAGTGCTGAAATATGCTGGGGTTGAATACGACGATCGGCCGCCTGATGCTCGGCGCCGGTCTGCTGCTCGCTTGCGGCGCCGCGCGTGCCGCCGACCTCTATCCGAGCAAGCCGGTCCATATCCTCGTGCCCTACGCGGCAGGCGGGGCCGTCGACGTGCTCGCCCGCACGCTCGGCCAGGCTCTCGCGAAAAACTGGGGCCAGCAGCCCGTGATCGACAACCGCCCCGGCGCCGGCGGCATCGTCGCCTCGCAGGCGCTGACGCAGGCCGCGCCCGACGGCTACACGCTGATCCTGGTCGCCAGCGGCCATCCGCTCAACCAGTTCATCTATCCGAGCGTGCCCTACGACACGTTCAAGGACTTTACCGCGATCACCGAAGTCGCCTCGTCACCGCTCGCGATCGTCGTGGCCAAGGACAGCCCCTACAAGACCCTCGGCGATCTCCTCGCCGCCGCGAAGAAAGAACCGGACAAGCTCTCCTACGGCATGTCCGGCAACGGCACCTCGGCACATCTCGCCGGCGAGCTGCTGAAACACATGTCCGGCACCAGGATCGTCGCGATCCCCTACAAGGGCGGCGCGCCGGCGCTGACCGCCGTGATATCAGGCGAGATTCCGCTCAGCATCAATCCACTCGCTGAGGCGATCGGCCAGCTCGACGGCGGCCCCGTACGCGCGCTCGCGGTGACTTCGGCCGAGCGCTCCAAGGCACTGCCCAATGTGCCGACAGTCGCTGAATCAGGCGTATCAGGTTATGACGTCTCGGTCTGGTGGGGCATGCTGGGACCTGCAAAAATGCCGCCCGAGATCGTTGCAAAGCTCGAGGCCGATCTGAAGGCTGTGCTCCAGGACCCGAGCGTGATCTCCACGCTGAGCAAGATCGGCGCTACTCCGGTGGGCTCGTCAGCCAAGGATTTTGACGCCTACATGCACGCCGAGGCTACCAAATGGGAGCCGGTGCTGAAGGCCGCTGACATCCGCGCGCAATGAGGATCCCCTCTTAGTTGCGCGCGCTCGCCCGCATCTTCTCCGACGCCGTCGCGTGCTGCAGGAATTCGACATCACCGCCTCCTCCCGACGGGATCAGGATGGCACGCTCGCGCGGCAGGGCCTCCGGCATCTCGTCGCGGATGAAGGCGATCAGCTTCTCCCTGACCTCGCAGCGCAGATCCCAGGATTGCGGCGCATTCCTCGCGCTAACCAGCGCGCGCAGTTCGATGGTACGATGGTCCGCGTCGATCACCTGGAGATTGACCACTGCGCCGTCCCAAAGCTTGGAGTCCTTCACCACACCCTTCAGCCATTGCCGGATACGCGGCACGTCGGCGCGATAGTCGACATGGAGCGCGATGACACCGATCAGGGAGGCCGTGTCGCGTGTCCAGTTCTGGAACGGCTTTTCGATGAAATAGGACAGCGGCACCACCATGCGGCGCCAGTCCCACAGTCGGATCACGACATACGTCGCCGCGATGTCCTCAACCCAGCCCCACTCGTTCTCGATGATCACGGCATCCTCGATGCGGATCGGCTGGGTGATGGCGATCTGCAGGCCCGCGATCAGATTGCTGAGCAGCGGCCGCGCCGCCAGACCGACGATGATACCGGCGGCGCCAGCCGAGGCGAACAGGCTGACGCCGTATTGCCTGACCGAGTCGAACGTCATCAGCGCCGTCGACACCGTGATGATCACGATGATGATGTCGGTCACGCGCTTGAACACGCGCACTTGCGTCACGTGCTTTCGCGCGACGAAGTTTTCGGTGACGTCGCGAAAATTCTGCAAATAGCGCGCCGCGCTCATGTCGACGATCCGGATCGAGATCCAGCCGATCAGCGCGATGAAGGCGACGATGAACAGGCGCGTCAACGGCGTGCGGAACGCATCGTCCAACGGCGCGAGCGGCAGAACCAGCGCGACGGCTGCAAGGCACAGCGCGAGCTGCGCCGGGCCGGACGTGCGTTCGATGAACACGCTGAGCAGCGGAAGCCGGGTTCCGAAGGTGCGGTTGAGCAGCCAGGCCGCGAGCCGATAGAACGAGAGCGCGATCAGCATCGCCCCGGCGACCAGGCCGAGACCAATAAACCATGACGGTACCCACCCGAACATCCTGTCGATGTCGGTCATGACGGCTTGGCGATTCATTCATGTCCCCGCAATTGCGTTGGCGACCCAACGCTCTCCCCGCGGCTTCGCTCCCACGCTCAGTGCAATGCAGCATCCCTCTGGTGCAACCGTCGCCAAATTGCGCTATTTTGTTGGCTATCATGACTCGCCGAACCGGCAGCGCCGATCTTCCCTTGCACACTGGACGGGTTCCGCCGTGGCTTGCGAGCCGCATGGCGTCGTTGGGCGCCATCGTCACGCAGGCGATTGTGCTGCATTATGGCCGCGATGCGTTCATGCAGCGGCTCTCGCACCCGTTCTGGTTCCAGTCGTTCGGCGCCGTGATGGGGATGGACTGGCATTCCTCAGGCATCACGACGTCGGTGATCGGCGCGCTGAAGCGAGGGCTTGGCCCGCTCCAGGACGAGCTCGGCATCTATGTCTGCGGCGGCCGCGGCCAGCATTCGCGCAAGACGCCGGACGAGCTGTTGCAGCTCGGCAATCGCGTCGGCTTCGACGGCGTAAAGCTCACGCGCGCCAGCCGCCTCGTGGCCAAGGTTGACAGTGCCGCCGTGCAGGATGGCTTTGATCTCTATCTGCACGGCTTCTTCGTCACCGCTGACGGCAAATGGACGGTGGTGCAGCAGGGCATGAACGGCGACAAGCGCCAGGCCCGCCGCTATCACTGGCATTCGGAAGCGTTAAAGAGTTTTGTCGACGCGCCCCACAGCGCCATTGACGGGCCGCAGCAGGGCGAAATCGTCAATCTCACCGACCATCGCGCCGAAACCTCGCGCAACGCACAGCTCGAGCTGCTCAACGATCTCGGCCCCGATCGCATCCTCACCGAATTCGAGCGGCTCTCGGGCACTGCGCCCGAGCCGGCACAAGCGCTGCTGCCGCATCTGATCATGCCCGCCCATCACGACGTCAGGCCGAAAGATGTGTTCGCACGCCGCTTGCACGGTACGCTCGCCGCAGCAGCCGAACGCGGACCAGTTGATTTCCCTGAGCTGTTGCTGACGCCGGGTGTCGGCGCGCGCACCGTGCGATCGCTGGCGATGGTCGCCGAGGTCGTGCACGGCGCGCCCTATCGCTTCAAGGACCCTGCGCGCTTCTCGCTCGCACATGGCGGCAAGGACCGGCATCCCTACCCCGTTCCGATCAAGGTCTATGACGAGACCATCCGCGTGCTGAAGGGCGCAATCCAGAGCGCAAAACTCGGACGCGAGGAAGAGATGCAGGCGATCAAGCGCCTCGACGATCAGGCACGGCGGCTTGAGCGCACCGCAAGCGGACCATCGGTCGAAGCCTATATCGCCGGTGAGCGTGAAGTCTCGCCGGATCTCGACGGCCGCTCGGTGTTCGGCTGGGAGCGCGATCTCGCCGCGTCGCGCAAATCGACGGGGTGACCATCGGACGCGATGACCGGCAGTTTTGCAATCGCGCGAAGGCCCGGCCGCTTGCGCCAATGGATCTGCGACGGATCGACTGCGAGACCGAGCCGCGGCCAGCGGGTGAACAGCGCCTGAAGCGCGCAGGCGCCCTCGATCCGCGCCAGCTGATGCCCCAGGCAGAAATGGATTCCGGTGCCGAAGGAGATATGGCGGTTGGGCTTGCGTTCGAGATCGAGGCGCTCCGGCTGCTCGTGAACCGCCGGATCCATATTCGCGGCGGCGAGCATCACCATGACGCGATCGCCCTTCTTCACGCGCACGCCTTCGAGATCGACATCCCGCCGCACGTAGCGCGGCTTAGAAAACTGCACCGGCGAGACGAAGCGCAGAAACTCTTCGACGGCGAGCCCGGCGCGACTCCAGTCCTGTTCCATCCAGTCTCGCAATCCCGGATTTCTGAGCAGCTCGTAGACCGAGCCGCTGATCAGATGCGTGGTGGTCTCCGAGCCCGCCGCGAGCAGCAGGAACACCATCGAGACCATTTCGTCCGGCGTGATCTCGCCTCCCTCGCGTTCGACCTGGACCAGCTCGGCAATCAGGCCCTCGCCGCCCCGCTCGCGCGCGATCTGCAACTGCCCTTCGAGGTAGCCACGCATCTTGCGGAACGCGAACAGCAGGCGAAAGAAACTGACGGCGTTCGTCAGTGAGGACATCGCATTGGCCCAGGCGATGAAGCGCGGGCGATCGGCCATTGGCAGGCCGAGCAGCTCGGAGATCACCGACAGCGGCAGGATACGCGCATAGCGCTCAACCAGATCGGCCGGGCTGCCGTTCGCAAACAGCTCATCGGCCAGACCATCCGCAATGGCGCGGATGCGTGGCTCCATCGCCACGATGGCGCGGCGGCGAAAGGCTTCGTCCACAATGCTGCGCAGCCGTGTATGGTCCGGCTCGTCCATCGTCAGCATGTTGTTGGCGATCGTCCTGACCAGCCCTGGCATCCACCAGCGCAGGCCTGCCACCTCGCCGTCTTCCTTGCGCAGTGTGAAGATGGCGCTGTCCTTCAGCACCTGCGCGGTGGCATCGTGGGTGGTGTTGATCCAGACGTCGCCAACAAGAGGAAAGCGGGTCGCGACCACGGGGCCTTGCGCGCGCAGCGCGGCGATGGCCGTGGGCGGATCGCGAAAGAAGGCCTCGCTGGTGAAATCGAGGCGCGGTGCCATGGGATCACCGAATTGGTTGGTGGCGCCTCAACCAGATGGTGAGCGAGGCCAATGGCGCAAGGGCCGGAACCGGCTTTTCGCTATCCCCGCCCCGGCGAGCGTGGCCCGGTCTTGCGCTGCTGTTGCGTCGTATAGGCATCCCAATGGCTCCAGCTGCCATTGCTGAGGCTTTGCAGATCAGTGCCGAGCGGCCTGCGCGTGCGCTTGTCATGCTCTGCGATGATGCGCTCGGACTGCGCGATCTTGCGCTTGAGGTCCCCGATCGTCTTCTGGGTCTGGCCGTTGCGCTTGGAGGACGCGATCTCGCCCATCGTGAAGCGCGCGGTCTCCAGCGCCTTCAACTCGGCGCGGTTTCTCTTCAACTGAACCCGGTGCCAGGCGATGTTGCTGTCGCTGTCCGCAACCATGTGGGAACTCCGCTGATTCGCTCCCACAGTGTATCAAGCGCCGAATCGGCGGGGCAACGCCCGCGCCGCGGCGAAAATACGGTCTTATTGCGAGAAAGCGCTGCGTTTAGCGCTCGGCGAACGCCTTCTCGACCACAAACTGGGCAGGCTCGCCGTGGTTGCCCTCGACGAAGCCGCGCTCGCCCAGCAGTACGCGGGTATCCGCCACCAGCGCCGGGCTGCCGCAAATCATGACGCGGTCATGGGCGGCCTCGATGGCCGGCAAACCGATATCGGTGAACAGCTTCCCTGAGGTGATGAGGTCGGTGATGCGGCCGCGGTTGCGGAAGGGATCCCGGGTCACGGTCGGATAGTAGATCAGCTGGTTCTGGATGTACTCGCCGAGCATTTCGTCCTTCGGCAAATGCTCGGTGATCATCTCGCCATAGGCGAGTTCCTTGACGTGACGGCAGCCGTGCAGCAGCACGACCTTCTCGAACCGCTCGTAGGTTTCAGGATCCTTGATCACGCTCAGGAACGGCGCAAGGCCGGTGCCGGTGCCGATCAGGTAGAGGTTGCGCCCCGCTTCCAGATTGTCGATGACAAGCGTGCCGGTGGCCTTGCGGCTGACGATGATCTCGTCGCCTTGCTTCAGATGCTGGAGCCGCGAGGTCAGCGGACCATCAGGCACCTTGATCGAGAAGAATTCGAGGGTGTCCTCGTAATTGGCACTGGCGACGCTGTAGGCCCGCAGCAGCGGCTTCTCGCCGACCTTGAGCCCGATCATGGTGAATTCGCCGTTACGGAAACGGAAGGTCGGGCTGCGGGTGGTCTTGAAGGAGAACAGCGTGTCGGTCCAGTGGTGGACGCTCAAAACGCTTTCCTGATTGAAATTGCTCATCTCACCCTTCCGTTTCGCTTCTCTGCGGTTCCGAGGCGGTCAGCTATGCGTCGTTTGTACACGATCATTCGTATACTAATGAATAATCCTGCTTGATCCCGCGGTCAAGGCTGCCCAAGATCGAAAGCGTTGCAGTTAGGAATTAGGAGCCCTTTCCATGGCGCATGACGCACCCCAGGCTACCGGACCCTCGAAGCTGGTGATCCGCAATATCGGCCTGATCCTGTCCGGCGCCCTGGAAAAGCCGATCCTGGACGGCGACACCATCGTCGCCGAGAACGGCAAGATAACTGCGATCGGCCGCTACAAGGACCTCAACACGGAAGGTGCAACCACCATCGTCGATGCCAACGGCACGACGGTGACCCCCGGGCTGATCGACAGCCACGTCCATCCTGTGGCCGGCGACTGGACGCCGCGGCAGAACCAGATCAACTGGATCGACAGTTCGCTCCATGGCGGCATCACCACCATGATCTCGGCGGGTGAAGTGCACATGCCCGGCCGCCCCCGCGACGTCGTCGGGCTGAAGGCGATGGCGATCTTCGCCCAGCGCGCGTTCTGGACGCTTCGTCCGGGCGGCGTAAAGGTTCACGCCGGCGCGCCCGTGATCGAATGCGAAATGGTCGAGGAAGACTTCAAGGAGATGGCCGCCGCCGGCGTCAAGCTGCTCGGCGAAGTCGGCCTTGGCGGCGTCAAGGACGGCCCGACCGCGCGCAAGATGGTCGGTTGGGCGCGCAAATATGGCATCCAGAGCACGATCCACACCGGCGGCCCGTCGATCCCCGGCTCCGGCCTGATCGACAAGGACGTCGTGCTGGAGGCCGACACCGACGTGGTCGGCCACATCAATGGCGGACACACTGCCCTGCCCGACGACCAGATCCGCTGCATCTGCGAGGGCTGCAAGCGCGGGCTCGAGATCGTTCACAACGGCAATGAGCGCTCGGCGCTCTACACGCTGCGCATCGCACGCGAGATGGGCGATCTGCACCGCGTCATCCTCGGCACCGACGGGCCGGCCGGCTCCGGGGTGCAGCCGCTCGGTATTTTGCGCATGGTCTCGATGCTGTCCTCGATCGGCGAACTGCCGGCCGAGCTCGCGTTCTGTCTTGCCACCGGCAACACCGCGCGGATGCGCCAGCTCGACTGCGGCCTCATTGAAGTGGGCCGCGCTGCGGATTTCGTCATCATGGACAAGGCCCAGCACTCGCCCGGCAAGAACATTTTGGAGAGCGTCCAGCTCGGCGACCTCCCCGGCATCGGCATGACCATCATCGACGGCATCGTGCGGACACAGCGCAGCCGGAATACACCGCCGGCAGGGAGAGTGCCGGAAGTGGTGGCGAAGTAATCTTTGCGCAAACACCAGACCCGTCATCCTGAGGTGCACGCCTTGCGGAGCAAGGCGGGCCTCGAAGGATGAAAAGGCCGAGATGGTGCAGCCGGGCCGTCGCCCTTCGAGGGCCGTTAAAGAAGCGGCCACCTCAGGGTGACGGTGACAAACTAGAAATCACCTCAGCTTATTGAGCAACGCCATCAGCAACTCGCGCTCTTTCGCATCCAGCGGCGCCAGCGTCTCCCGCGTGATCGCAATCGCATTGGGCGCGAGCTTCTCCGCAAGCTGCTGACCGGCACGCGTCAGGCTCACCAGCAGGCGCCGTCCGTCCTCGGGATCCTGGCTGGTCTCGGTCAGGCCGCGCGCCGTGAGGCGGTCGATCACGCCCTTGATGGTCGCGACATCCATCGCAGTCAAACGTCCGAGCTGGTTCTGCGAGCACGGCCCGGTCTCGGCGAGCTTGGACAGCGCCGCCCACTGCGTCGGCGTCAGATTGGTGCCGATGTCGCGGGAGAAGATCGAGCTGTGGCGCTGCCAGACCTGGCGCAGGATGAAGCCGACCTGCTCGTCGAGCACGTAAGGCGGCTTGCCCTGCTTGACGCTCTTCTTCGCCGTGACGCTTCTCGCCATCCGTCCCCCGCCCCTCACAACGACAGATGCGCGTCACGGATGTCCGGACGCGCGTCGAGCTCAGCCATGGTACCGCCGAAACAAATGCGGCCGCGCTCGATGATATAGGCGCGATCGGAAATCAACCGCGCAAAGTGCAAATTCTGCTCGGAGACGACGATGCTGACGCCCTCCTTCTTCATGGTCAGGATGGCATCGACCATCTGCTCCACGATCTTCGGCGACAGGCCTTCCGAGGGCTCGTCCAGCAGCACCAGCGACGGATTGCCCATCAGCGTACGCGCGATCGTCAGCATCTGCTGCTCGCCGCCGCTCATGCGGCCGCCGGGACGGTTCTTCATCTCGCCCAAGTTCGGAAACAGCGCGAACAGCTTTTCCCGATCCCAGTGCGGTGCATTGGGCCGTTTCGGCTGGCGGCCGACTTCGAGATTCTCCTCCACCGTCAAATCCGTGAAGATGCGCCGCTCCTCCGGCACATAGCCGAGCCCTTCGCGCACGATTTCGTGGGTCGGTTTCGCCGAGACATTCTTGCCCTCGAACACGATGCGGCCGGTGCGCTGCGCGACGAGGCCGACGATCGAGCGAAACGTGGTCGACTTGCCGGCGCCGTTGCGCCCGAGCAGCGCCACCACCTCACCCTCTCCGACCTCGAAACCGATGTCGAACAGGATATGCGCGGGGCCGTAATGGCTGTTGAGGTCCTGTACCGTAAGCTTCATGCCGAGGCTCCCTCGCGATGGCCGCCCTCATAAAGCAGGCCCTCGCCGAGATAGATCGCCTGCACCTGCGGATTGCCGCGCACCTCGGCCGGCGACCCCTCGGCGATCAGCGTGCCGCGATTGAGCACGATGATACGATCGGCATGTTCGAACACCACGTCCATATCGTGCTCGGTGAAGAGCACGCCGATCGACTTCTCCTTCGCGATCTGGGCCGTCAGCCGCATCAGCTCGACGCGCTCGCGCGGCGCCATGCCGGCGGTCGGCTCATCCATCAGCAGGAGCTTTGGATCATTGGCGAGCGCGACCGCAAGCTCGAGCCGCTTGAGGTCGCCATAGGCGAGTTCGCCGCAGGGACGGTCGGCATAGCCGCCCATGCCGACCAGCTCGAGCAGCCGCCCGGCCTCGCTGCGGTCGACATTCGGCGCCGAGCCCCAGAGATCGAACAGCTGCTTGCGATGCGAGATCAGCGCGACCTGCACGTTCTCGCGCACCGTCATGGTGGCGAAGGTCGCGGTGATCTGGAAGGTGCGTCCCACGCCCATGCGCCAAATCTCGCGCGGCTTCTTGCCCGTGGTCTCCTCACCAAGCAGGCGAACATGGCCGCTATCAGGTCTGTTCTGGCCGTTGAGCATGTCGAAGCAGGTGCTCTTGCCCGCGCCGTTCGGACCGATCAGCGCCAGAATTTCGCCTGATCGCAGCGAGAACGAGACGCCGCGCACGGCGTGGATGCCGCCATAGGATTTGGTCAGACCTTCGACCGCAAGAAGTGGGGGTGCAAGGCTCATTCGGCGGACTCGATCGGCTTGGCCAGCAAGGAGGATCCCGGCGGTGGTGACTTCCTGCGACGCTGCGCTAGCATTTCCAGCATGCCGACGATGCCCTTGGGGAAGACGACCACGATCAGCACGATGAAGCCGCCAAGCACGAGCTTTGACAGATCAGTCTGGCTCACGAGCCAAATGTTGAGGGCCTTGTAGACGATGGCGCCGATCACCCCGCCCGAGACGGTCTCGACGCCGCCGAGCAGCACCATCACCAGCGCATCGACCGAGAGCGAGATGCCGAGATTATCGGGGAAGACGCTGCCCTTGAGGTAAGCGAACAGCGCGCCGCCGATGCCCGCGGTGGTGCCTGCGATCACGAAGGCGGTCCATTGGATGCGCTTGGCATTGATGCCGACCGCCTCACTCCGCAGGAGAGAGTCGCGCGTGGCGCGGAGCGCATAGCCGAACGGCGAGAACACCGCGATCCTGAGCGCAATCGTCACCAGCGCCGCGACGCCCAGCGCCAGCCAGTAAAAATGCGACGGGCTCGCCGCCCAGCTCGCAGGCCAGACGCCCAAGATGCCGTTATCGCCGCCTGTCACGCTCACCCACTGGAACGCGATCGACCACACGATCTGCGCGAAGGCCAGCGTCAGCATCGCGAAGTAGACGCCGGAGAGCTGCACGGCGAAGAAGCCGAACACGGCAGCGCCCATGCAGCCGAGCAACGGCCCGAGCAAGAGGCAGACGATCATCGGCAGTCCCGCCATCTTGGCGAGGAAGGCGACGCCGTAAGCGCCGAGACCGAAATAGGCGGCGTGGCCGAAGGATGCGAGCCCGCCGACCGACATCAGGAAATGCAGGCTGACGGCGAAGATCACGAAGATCGCGATCTCAGAGCCGACAGTCAGCGCGTAATTGCCGGCGAACAGCGGCAGCAGCGCGGCGATGACCAGCGCGGCCAGCGACGCCAGCCGCTCGTTGGACGTCAGCGGCCGCCAGGGATTGACTGACAGCCCCGGCGTCTTGCGCGCGGCCGCTTCCGGCTTGCCGAACAGGCCCCAAGGCCGGACGATCAGCACCGCGGCCATCACCAGGAAGACCAGGATGATGGAAATCTTCGGAAAGATCAGGATGCCGAAGGCATTCAGCTCGGAGACGAGCACGGCCGCGACGAACGCGCCGACGATGCTGCCGAGGCCGCCGATCACCACCACCACAAAGACCTCGACGATGATGCGCAGGTCCATGGCGTGATGCACGGCATCGCGCGGGATCTGGAGCGCACCGCCGAGCGCAGCAAGGAAGACGCCGACCGCGAAGACCGATGTGAACAGCCATTTCTGATTGACGCCAAGCGCCGCGACCATGTCACGGTCCTGCGTCGCGGCGCGCACCAAAACGCCCCAACGCGTGCGCTGGAACAGCAGCCAGAGAATGCCGAGCACGACCGGGCCAAGCACGATCAGGAACAGATCATAACTCGGGATGTTTTGGCCGAAGAAATCGACTGCGCCCTTGAAGCCTGGCGCGCGGCGGCCGACGAGATCGTCGGGGCCCCAGATCAGCACGACGAGATCCTCGACCATCAAGGTGAGGCCGAACGTGCCGAGCAGCTGGAACAGCTCGGGCGCGTGATAGATGCGCCGCAGCAACACCATCTCGACGAGCACGCCGATCAGCGCCACCGCCAGCGCCGCCATGACAACTCCGCCCCAGAAGCCGAAGGCGCCGGAGAAGCGTTCGGTGAGCGTGAAGGCGATATAGGCGCCGATCATGTAGAAGGCGCCATGGGCGAAATTCACGATCCGCGTCACGCCAAAGATGATCGACAGGCCCGAGGCCACCAGGAACAGCGACGCCGCGCTGGCAAGACCGGTCAGAAACTGTACGACGTAAAAGGCCATCGGCGGTCCGGGTTAGATCTGAACTTCACCTCTCCCCGCCAAGAGCGGGGAGAGGGAGAGATAAGGAGGCATCAATCTTTCGGCCGCAGCTTCTCGACTTCGGCGTCGCTGGGCAAATAGTCCGAGCCCTTCTTGTAAGACGCATCCACCATCACGCCCTTGCCATCCTTCTGCGCGGTCTTGCCGACAAAGGCACCGAGGGTCGACTGGTGGTCGATCTTGCGGAAGGTGATCTCGCCGAACGGTGACGGCATCGAAATGCCTTCGGCCGCCGCGATCATCTTGTCGGTGTCGGTCGAGCCCGCCTTCGCCAGGATCGCCGCGGCCGCCTTGATGGTCTGGTAGCCGACGATCGAGCCGAGGCGCGGATAGTCGTTGTATTTGGCCTGGTAGGCCTTCAGGAACGCATCGTGCTCAGGCGTCTTGATCGAGTACCAGGGATAGCCGGTGACGATCCAGCCCTCCGGCGTCTCGTCCTTGAGCGGATCGAGATATTCGGGCTCGCCGGTCAGGAACGACACGACCTCGCGTCCCTTGAACAGGCCGCGGGTGTTGCCTTCACGCACGAGCTTGACGAGGTCAGGACCGAAGGTAACGTTGAGGATGGCTTCCGGATTGGCCTGCGCCACCGCCTGCACCACCGGGCCCGCATCGATCTTGCCCTGTGGCGGCCATTGCTCGTCGACCCACTGGATATCGGGGCGCTTCTCCGACATCAGCTTCTTGAACACCGCGACCGCCGACTGACCGTATTCGTAGTTCGGCGCGATCGTCGCCCAGCGTTTTGCCGGCAGCTTGGACGCGGCTTCGACCAGCATCGCAGCCTGCATGTAGTTCGAGGGACGCAGGCGGAAGGTGTACTTGTTGCCCTTTGCCCAGGTCACGGCGTCCGTCAGGGGCTCGGCCGCGAGGAAAAACACTTTCTTCTGGTTGGCGAAGTCAGAGACCGCAAGGCCAATGTTAGACAGGAACGTGCCCGTCAGCATCGCGACGCCTTCGCTGGAGACGAGCTCGTTGGCCGCGGTCTGCGCGTCCGCCGGCTTGCCGCCGTCATCCTTGGAGACGACCACGAGTTTCTTGCCGTTGATGCCGCCTGCGGCGTTGATCTCTTCGACCGCGAGCTGCCAGCCCTTGCGGTAGGGTTCGGTGAAGGAGGGCAACAGCGAATAGCTGTTGATCTCGCCGATCTTGATGTCCTCAGCCAGGGCCGAATGGCCCATGCCGGCAGCCAGAAGCGCGAAGGCCGCGCCGACGAAATAATTTCTTGCTCGCATCCCAACCTCCAGTTTTGAACTTTATCTCTCGACCACGATCCTGCCGGAGAGACTGTGCCCGCCCTCCGGACTGTCCCTTATTTCAAGCCGTCTTCGCCCTTGATCTCGGCGACCGTCAGCCCACCGACGCGCGGCAGCGGACGGCCGCTGTCCGTGACGGCGACCGCAACCATGATCTCATTGGCGCGCGGCGCGTCGTTGATCTGCACCTCCATGCCGTCGAAATGGCTGCGCACGAAGGCAGCGTCCTTATGCCCAAGCGGAATGTCCAGCGTCGTGCCGGGGCCGCTGCGCTTCTTCGACGAGGGAATCAGCGCCGCGCCCTTGCTCAGCACCTTGCGCACCGGCGCGCCCATCTTGGGATGAAGGATGGCGGCGGCATGTTCCAGCTCGCCGTTCTCGCCGACGGCGGCGGCCTTGCCATAGCTCTGCGCCTTGGCGCCATCGATGCCGAGCGCAGCCACCGCGCGCTTTGCCAGCAAATCACCAAGCTCCTCGCCGATCGCGATCAGCGGCGAGAGATCCTCGACATATTTTCCGGCAAAGGGATTTTCGATCACGGCGATCGCCGCCGCACGCCGGGTCGGCGGCGAGACCTGGCGGCCCATCTCCATCTGCGTCTCTTCGACGACGGTAACGATCTTGCGGATGATCGCGCTCATGCTTCGCTTCCCTGTTCAGGCACTGACCGCGTTCTCAAGCACCAGCGGGCGCGGCCGTTGCTCTTCTATATCCTTAGGTCCGATGACAAGCATATCACCACAAAGCCTGAGCACGGCCCCCTCGATCAATCCGCGATCGAATAATTGACGTGCACATTCCGCGCCAGTTTCGAGCGCGGTGGCGATCTCTTCCTGCGACAATTCACCGACGTCGCTGACAACCAGACGCGTGCCGAGATCGCTGTCGGGCTGAAGCTCGTTGGCGGGTTGCCTGACGATGGCGGAATGTCCGGGCAGATCGACGGAATTGGCTATCACGGTCGCGGCCGCGTCGGCCTGCGAGGCCGTTGCCGCCATCACCGTCACCGCATCGGCAATGCCGAGCGAAAAGCTGCGCCCGTGACGTCCGCTGGTCGCGATGCCGCGGACCGGATCGTCGGCATCGACCCTCATGGCGTGCATCACGCCGTCGCGATCGGGCCGATCCATCAGGCCGACGGAAAAATGCTGGCCCGCGCCGAGGTGCAGCGCGATATCGCCGCCATTGTTGACATAGGCCTGATCGAGCGTCGCGACATGAAGCATCGCGCCGAGAATTTCTTCGGCCACGCTGCCTGCCACTGCAGCCATCGGCGTGATGAAGCGATCCCAGGCGTAGGGCGTAACGGCAGCATACATGCGCCGGGCCACCGTACCGGTCAGCGTACACGCCGCGGGCAGCGCCGCCCTCCGCAATTCCGGCAGCTCCGCGCAGAGCTCGTCGAGCAGCCCGGTGAACCGGCGCGCCGCAGCCTCGTACGCCGCGTGCACCTGATGCTCGCCCCCCCTCGCCTCGACGATCAGATCAATCGGTCCATCCTGCAAATGCAGCCGCCGGCCATCAGACAGCAATGCGATTTGCGGGAGGCGTGTCATGCCCGCCGTCCCGGGATCGGGTTCTGCCAGGGGAGCGGACGGACATCATCGCCACCCCTCACCTCGGACAGCGGCTTGACGTAGTCCATGTGCCCGCCGAGTGCAGCATAGTCGGACAGTTTCATCGTGAATTCGATCGGCGCGACCAGCGCCGGCGTCGGCACATAGCCGAACGCGCCCGCGGGCATTTGGGTCACATCGACCATGTAGGTGATGCCGCCGCCCGGCCAGACATAAACCGCCGCACCGCCGCTGGTGACGCGCGTCAGCGCATCCTTCACCGAGCGCGTCAGCCGCACCGGATTGTCGGTGACGCCGGCACGCAAGGACCCGCCCGCACCGGCCATGAACAGCACCGTGCACAGCGCCGGCTCGCAATTTTCCTGGATACGCTCGACCGAGAATTTCAGATCGACCGGCATCTCCGTCTCGACCGGCTTCAAGGCCTCGTCGAGCACGTAGTAAGAGGAATGCTCGCCGGTCGTGGACACCATCAGCATCGAGAGGCCGGGCTTGGCCTCCTTGGCGTCGAACGGACCGAGGATCGCCAAGGGATCGGAAATATTCGTGCCGCCCCATCCGGTGCCGGGATCGGCGACCTGGAAATAGCGGCCGGGCGTCGAGCGCCGGCCCTTCATCTTGATGCCGGTGTCGGCGATGTCGAGCAGTTTTCCCGCCTGATGCTCGCTGAGCACGCCGGTGATGTGGTCGTCGACCACGACGACCTCGTCGACCTTGCCATGCCATTGCTTGGCGAACATGCCGATGGTCGCCGAGCCGCAGCCGACGCGCATGCGCTCTTCTTTCACGCCGTTGACGATCGGCGGCTGGCCGGCCTGCACCACCACGCTGGCGCCGCCGTCGATGGTCAGCTCCACCGCCTTGCAATTGGCGAGATCCATCAGCGTGTCGCAGGTGACGCGCCCTTCTTTCTTGGAGCCGCCCGTGAGATGATGCACGCCGCCGAGCGACAGCATCTGCGAGCCGTATTCGCTCGTCGTGACATGGCCGACCGCCTCGCCCTGCGCGCGCACGGTCGCGGTCTCAGGCCCGAGATAGCGGTCGGTGTCGATCTTCACCTTGACGCCGCAATAGGAGAAGATGCCCTCGGTGACGACAGTCACCATGTCGACGCCGTCGACCTCGGAGGAGACGATGAAGGGCGCCGGCTTGTAGTCGGGATAGGTCGTCCCTGCGCCGATCGCGGTCACGAAGGTCGAGGGCTCGTGGACGAGCTTGCCGTCCCAGTCTTCGCTGCGGCTGAACGGCACCAGCTTGCCGCCCTGCGACACCGTGCGCTCGAGAATGACGTGCGGATCGACGCGGACGAGCTTGCCGTCGTGGTTGGCATAGCGGTCGCAGGCGCCCGCCGCGCCCGGCTTGATGTAGCACATCACCGGACAGGCATCGCAGCGGATCTTGTCGGTGGCCGCGCTCGTTGTTTCCATCACCATGTCAAAGCCAGCAGACAGTGCGGTTATCATTCGTGTACGAACGATGTTGCGCGCGGTCCCGATAGCTGTCAAGCGGCGCCGCGCGCGAAAAGGCGCGCCTGCCGAATAAAACCTCATTTGCCTCCCTGCCTTGTCCACAAAGCGGGCAGCCACGCTGCACTGCGGCATGACGGCTTGCACGTTTGTGTACAAACGGTATCGTCGCGACGTAGAAATTTCGCGATCGCAGGGTTTGGGAACGAGGATGACGCAGCCACCGATCCGCCTCGCCGTGAACGGCAGGATCCACGACGTTACGGCGGAGCGCCAGACGCCGCTGCTCTACGTGCTGCGCAATGATCTCGGACTCAACGGGCCCAAATATGGATGCGGCCTGGGTGAATGTGGCACCTGCACTGTCCTGATCGACGGCGCGGCCGCCCGCGCCTGCGTCATTCCGGTCAGCGGTTGCGCCGGGCGCGACATCGTGACGCTCGAAGGCCTCGGCACAAGCGATAAGCCTGACGTGGTGCAGCAGGCCTTCATCGACGAGCAGGCCGCGCAATGCGGCTACTGCCTCAACGGCATGATCATGACCACCAAGGCGCTGCTCGCGATCAACCCGCAGCCGACTGAGCAGGAAGCGCTGGCCGCGCTGCGCTACAATCTCTGCCGCTGCGGCACGCATGTGGAAATCCTGCGCGCCGTGATGCGCGCCTCTAGCCAGCTCGCCGAGGCCCGTGATTGATGGCCTCTCCCGTTTCGAATGCAGCTGAGCGAGGTTCGCTCATCGTCGTCCGCACGGTGGACGAGGTCACGTCGGAAACCTTCATCCGCATCACCGCGGACGGTTCGGTCACGGCCTATAACGGCCATGTCGATCTCGGCACGGGAATCCGCACCGCGCTCGGCCAGATCGTCGCCGAGGAACTGGACGTCTCGTTTGCGCGTGTCGTCGTGGTGCTCGGCGACACCGCGGTCGTGCCGAACCAGGGGGCGACGATTGCCAGTGAAACCATCCAGATCACGGCCGTTCCGCTGCGCAAGGCCGCAGCACAAGCACGACAATTCTTGATCGCGCGCGCGGCCGAGCGACTGGAGCTGCCGGAAACCGAGCTCAAGATCGAAGACGGCCTCGTGCGCGGCCATAATCGCAGCGTCAGCTATGGCGAGCTGATTGGTGGCGAAACCATTCGCCTCGAACTGGCCGACGACGTGCAGGTCAAGGCCGTCAGCGACTACGCCATCGTCGGCCAGTCGATGCCGCGCGTCGATCTTCCCGCCAAGGCCACGGGCGAATTGACCTTCGTGCACGATATCCGCTTGCCGGGCATGCTGCATGGCCGTGTAGTCCGCCCGCCCTATTCCGGCGTCGATGCCGGCCCGTTCGTTGGCACAAGCTTGATCGCAGTCGACGAATCCTCCGTGCGTGATGTCCCCGGCCTCATCGCCGTCGTGCGCATCGGCGATTTCGTCGGCGTGGTCGCTGAGCGCGAGGAGAATGCGATTCGTGCGGCCGAGCAGCTTAAAGTGAGCTGGAAGCCGACGCCAAAACTCACCGATCTCGCCGATGTCGAGACAGCGCTTCGCGCCCATCCGTCGATACCCCGCACGCTGATCGACAAGGGCGATGTCGATGCTGCGATCTCAGGCGCCACCAAGCCGATGCAACGCACCTACGTCTGGCCGTACCAGATGCATGCCTCCATCGGCCCGTCCTGCGCGGTCGCGGATTTCCAGGACGGCAATATTCGCGTCTGGTCGGGCACGCAGAATCCGCACGTGCTGCGCGCCGATCTCGCACTGCTGATTGAACGTCCCGAGAGCGAGGTGGAGGTCATCCGTCTCGAAGCCGCCGGCTGCTACGGCCGAAACTGCGCCGACGACGTCACAGCGGATGCGCTGTTGCTGTCGCGCGCGGTCGGTCGTCCTGTGCGCGTGCAGCTGACGCGCGAGCAGGAGCACGCCTGGGAGCCCAAGGGCACGGCACAGCTCATCGACGTCAACGGCGGCCTCGATGCCGATGGCGGCATCGCCGGTTACGATCTCGCCACGCGATATCCCTCGAACGCCGCGCCGACGTTGGCGCTGCTGCTCACGGGGCGCATCTCGTCCGAGCCCGCCGTGCTCCAAATGGGCGACCGCACCGCGATCCCGCCTTACGATTACGACCACATGCGCGTCGTCGCCCACGACATGGCGCCGATCGTGCGCGCCTCCTGGTTTCGTGGCGTCTCGGCGCTACCGAACACCTTTGCGCATGAATCCTACATCGACGAGGCCGCGACCGAGGCCGGCGTCGATCCCATCGAATACCGCCTGCGCTATCTCAAGGACCAGCGCGCCGTCGATCTCGTCAATGCGGTCGCCGAACGCGCGGGCTGGATGCCGCGTCCGATACGCAAAGAGCAGGACGGCGAGATCGTGCACGGGCGCGGCTTTGCTTATGCGCTCTACGTCCACAGCAAGTTTCCCGGCTATGGCGCCGCGTGGTCGGCCTGGGTTGCCGACGTTGCCGTGAACAAAACCACCGGAGATGTCAGCGTCACGCGCGTCGTGGCCGGTCAGGACTCCGGCCTGATGATCAATCCGGACGGCGTGCGCCACCAGATCCACGGCAATGTGATCCAGTCTACGAGCCGCGCGCTGATGGAGGAGGTCTCGTTCGAGCGCGGCGCGGTGACAGCGCGGGAATGGGGTGCTTATCCGATCATCCCGTTCCCTGAGGTGCCCAAGATCGACGTCCTGATGCTACCGCGTCAGGACCAGCCGCCGCTCGGCGTCGGCGAGTCCGCGTCAGTGCCGAGCGCTGCGGCCATCGCCAATGCGATCTTCGACGCCACCGGCGTACGCTTTCGCGAGCCACCGTTTACACCCGAACGCATCCTGAAGGGGTTGCACGGCGAAATGTCGCCGGCGCCGCAAGCCCTACCTGCGCCCGCAACGCCCAAATGGTCCCGCATCTGGGAGAACCCGTTCGCCAAACGCGCCGGCGTCTTCGCAACGATCGCGGCCGTCTGCACCGCCGCGATCGGCATCGGCGCCGCGCTTCTGCCCGGGCGTGCGATCGCGCCGGTCGCCCGGCCCGATGCGTCGGTCTATTCCACTGCAACGATCGCGCGCGGCGCGCAGCTTGCGGCGCTTGGCAATTGCGCGGAGTGCCACACCAACATCAGCGGCGGGGTCAACGCAGGCGGCCGCGCGCTGGAGACGCCGTTCGGCACGATCTATTCGACCAACATCACGCCCGACGTCGAGACCGGCATTGGCGCCTGGTCCTATCCCGCCTTCGAGCGCGCGATGCGCGAGGGGCTGCATCGCGACGGCCGGCAACTCTATCCCGCCTTCCCCTACACTCACTTTTCAAGAACCAGCGACGCCGACATGCAGGCGCTCTACGCTTACCTGATGGCGCAGCCTGCGGTGCGCGCAACGGCACCTGCGAACACGCTCGCCTTCCCGTTCAACTTCCGCCCGCTGCTCGCGGGCTGGAATGCATTGTTCCACGACACCAAAGAGTTCAAGCCCGATCCCGCAAAGTCCGAGCAATGGAACCGCGGCGCCTATCTTGTCGAGAGCCTCGGCCATTGCAGCGCCTGCCATTCGCCGCGCAATGCTGTTGGCGCCGAGCAGAGCCAGGCCTATCTCGCCGGCGGCTTTGCGGAAGGTTGGGAAGCGCCGCCGCTGACCTCGCTCTCGCATGCGCCCATCCCGTGGAACGAGGACGAGCTGTTTACTTATTTGCGCACCGGTCATTCGCGCTATCACGGCGTCGCGGCCGGTCCGATGGCGCCCATCGTGAGGGATCTCAAAGCCCTGCCCGATCAGGACATCCGCGCGATGACGGTGTATCTCGGCTCGTTCAACGACGCCGCGACTGATGCGCCGGCACTCGCGGCAAAGCTCGAAAGCGCAACACAAGTCACCGCGACATCATCTTCAGGCGCGCGGCTCTATCAGGGCGCCTGCGCCGTCTGCCACGAGGTCGGCGGCCTGCCGCTGTTCGGCAGCCGTCCCTCGCTCGCGCTCAACAGCAATTTGCACAGCGCGACGGCGGACAATCTCGTGCAGGTGATCCTGCACGGCATCACCGAACCCGCATCGAGCGATCTCGGCTACATGCCCGCGTTTGGGAATAGCATGAGCGATGCGCAGGTCGAGGAGCTTGTCACCTTCCTGCGCGGACAGTTCGCACCGGATAAACCGACATGGACCGGCGTGCGCGAGACGATCGTACGGGTACGAGCGTCAACCGCACACTGAATCAAGCGTGCTTCTTCATCTCCACCGGTGGCGTGCCGTGGGTGTGGAAGGACTCGATCGTCTTCAGCCCCCAGGCCTGGCCCTTCTTGCGCTCCTCTTCCGTCCATACGATCGGCTTCCAGTCGGGCGCGAGGATCAGGCGCGCGCCGGCATTGGCGACTTCGACACGGTTGCCGCCGGGCTCGTAGACATAGAGGAAGAAGGTCTGCTGGATCGCGTGCTTGTGCGGCCCGGTCTCGATATGCACCCCGTTCTCCAGGAAGATGTCCGCCGCGCGAAGAATTTCCTCGCGGCTGTCGAGCGCGTAGGTGACGTGGTGGAAGCGACCGGGCGTCCCGGAATGGTCGAGCGAATAGGCGAAATCGTAGCTCTTGTTCGACATGGTCAGCCACATCGCAGCCTCGCGGCCGTCATTGAGCACGATCTGTTCGGTGAGGCGGCAGCCGAGATAGTTTTCGAAGAACTCGCGGTTGGCCTTGATGTCGACGGCGAGGCAGTTGAGATGGTCGAGCCGGCGGACATTGACGCCGCGCGCGGGAAAACGCTGCGCCTGGTTCTTCAGCGCGGGCTTCAGCTCCGGCGGCGCCTGATACCATTCGGTCTCGTAGTAGAGCTCGACGATGTGTCCGTCAGGGTCGCGGCAACGGAACGTCGGCCCCTGCCCCATGTCGCCGTCGATCCAGCCGATGTCGAAGCCCGAGCCCTTGAGCGCGGCGACGCGACGTTCCAGCGCCTGCTGGCTGCGCGCGCGCAGCGCCATGTGCTCCATGCCTGAGGTCTTCGAGGCCGTGAGTTTGAGCGAATAGCGCTCGTAATCGTCCCAGCCGCGCAAATACACCGACTCGCCCTTCCGTCCGCTGATGGTCATGCCCATGACGTCGACGAAGAACTTCAAGCTCTCGTCGGGCTTGGGTGTCAGCAATTCCATGTGGCCGAGATGGGCGAGATCGAGGATCGGTTCGGGCTGCATAATTCCTCCAAAACTTGGCTGCGATCCCTTTTGCGGGATCGCGCAATCGGGCGCGCGGCACAATGATCATCGGCGCGTCCGAGGCAGGCGATCGGCCTGCGGTTCATTTGTACTAATGTACAAATGATTAGGTCTCGTCAACAAATCAACGCATGCCGCCTGCGACCGGCGCCGTTCGGCGGTTGAGAGCAGCCATCTCTTTCAAACGGCGGACGGACTGCCCGGATGGTAAAATCTTCCTTAACTCGAATTGGGGCTCTCAGGCCTACAAAACCAGCATTTTCGGACAAATTCCGCCCACGAGTATGCATTCGGAACAAGCCTAATGGCCGGATTGTAGCGGATTTAACAAAGCGACCGCGTCTGCCGTTTAACCGTTTGTGCAGCGACGACCCCGCATAGTCAGCAAAACAGTCTGACTTTTCAGGTTCATCCATCGTGACATCCTTTGGACGCGTGATTTCGGTACGTGGATCGCTCGCCCGGGTCGGGCTTCTGGCGCAGAGCCAGATGTCGATCTCGGAAGCTCGGGCCACCGTCGGCCGCTTCGTCAGCATCCGTTGCGCCAGCTCGGTCATCGTCGCCATGATCACCGAGGTGTCCTGCGAGAACCTGTCGGGCGCCGGCGACTACATCGCGATCGCCTCGGTCGACCTGCTGGGCGAAATCCTCAACGCCGCCGACAAGGCCAAATTCCAGCGCGGCGTCACCAATTATCCGACCATCGGCGATGCCGTCGATCTGATCACGAGCCAGGAGCTGCGCACGATCTACGCGCCGACCGGGTCGGACCAGATCAATGTCGGCTTCCTCCAGCAGGACCGCTCGGTCATCGCCTATGTCGACATCGAGGAAATGCTGTCCAAGCATTTTGCGGTGCTGGGATCGACCGGCGTCGGTAAATCGACCGGCGTGTCGCTGCTGCTCAACGAGATCCTGAAGGCGCGCCCGAACCTGCGCATCTTCCTGCTCGACGTGCACAACGAATATGGTCGCTGCTTCGGCGACCGCGCGCTGGTGCTCAACCCGCGAAACCTGAAGCTGCCGTTCTGGCTGTTCAACTTCGAGGAAATCGTCGACGTGCTGTTCGGCGGCCGCGCCGGCGTGCCGGAGGAGCTGGACGTCCTCGCCGAGGTCATCCCGATCGCCAAGGGCATCTACACGCAATATCAAAACACCGATCGCCTCGGCTTGAAGCGCATCGATCCCAAGCAGATCGGCTTCACCGTCGATACGCCGGTGCCATACCGCCTGGTCGATCTGATCTCGCTGATCGACGAGCGCATGGGCAAGCTGGAAAACCGCTCCTCGCGCATCATCTATCACAAGCTGATCTCGCGCATCGAAGCGGTCCGCAACGATCCGCGCTATGCTTTCATGTTCGACAACGCCAACGTCGGCGGCGACACCATGGCCGAAGTGATCAGCCATCTGTTCCGCCTGCCCGCCAACGGCAAGCCGATGACTGTGATGCAGCTGGCCGGCTTCCCGGCCGAGGTCATCGATTCCGTCGTGTCGGTGCTGTGCCGTATGGCGTTTGACTTCGGCCTGTGGAGCGACGGCGTCTCGCCGATGCTGTTCGTCTGCGAGGAAGCGCACCGCTACGCCTCCGCCGACCGCAATATCGGCTTCGGGCCGACCCGCAAGGCGGTCTCGCGCATCGCCAAGGAAGGCCGCAAATACGGCGTCTATCTCGGGCTGATCACGCAGCGCCCCGCAGAGCTCGACGCCACCATCATCTCCCAGTGCAACACGCTGTTCACGATGCGTCTTGCCAACGACCGCGACCAGGCACTGCTGCGTGCCGCCGTCTCGGATGCGGCCGCGAACCTGTTGTCCTTCGTGCCGTCGCTCGGCACCCGCGAGGTGCTGGCGTTCGGCGAAGGCGTCGCCCTGCCGACGCGCCTGCGCTTCAAGGAAGTGCCGCCGCATCAATTGCCGCGCGGCGAGGCCACCATCTCGAGCGTTCCCTCTGTCACCTCCGGTCACGACATGCATTTCGTCGGCGCCGTGCTCGAGCGCTGGCGCGGTGCGACCTCGCAGCGCGACGTGCCGAACGATCCGGTATTCGCAGCCCCGCCCGCCAAGACGCTCGCGCCGGCCGAAACGCCGATGCTGCAGCCTTCGATGGGCCTCGACCCCGACCGCTTCTCGCTATTGAAGAAGCCGCTGCGCTAAAGCATGATCCGGAAAAATGCGAAGCGGTTTTCCGAAACGATCATGCTCAAACATTAACCGAAGGCGCGATGACGATTCATCCTTATCTCATCGCGCTTGAGACGCCAGGGCACGCGTCAACTACCAGGCATATCGCAGGCTCCCCGTGCCAGCGTAAGTCTGCGCCCTGCTCGCGAACTCGCCGTCGAACTTCGCAGACAGCGTGACGCCGTTGGCGAGCTTGAGCTCGGCGCCGGCCGAGGCAAGCGCGGCATTCTTCGTGGGCGTCGCACCGTTGACGATGAAGCTCGCGCCGGGAAGCGCCTGGAAAGCCGGGGCCAGGCTCGGATCGCTCACCCAGTCATGAGCCCAGGCAGCACGGGCCCGCAAGGTCAGGGCCGCATTGGGCGCGACCATGGTGGCGCGATCGAAGCGCGCACCGAGCTCGCTGCGTGCATCATAGGCAGCGCGGCCGTTATAGGCGAGAGCGAAGCCGCCGCCGGTGAGATCGGTCTCGCTATAGGACGGCGTGCGGAAGTTCTGGCCCTGCAACGCCGCGTACGGCGTCACACCGACAATCGAAGTCGCGAAACGATAGCCGCCCTCGAGGCGCGCACCGATGGTCTGGGCATTGAACTTGGCGGTGAGATGATCGCCGAGCGGCGCGAAGCGATCGGTCGACATCCAGTGATTGGCCGCAGCGATCGAGGCGGCGAGATAGGCCGGCCCCGAACGAACCGCCGAATAGACGCCGGCCTGGAACGCGTCGCTCTTGCCGCCGCCGATCCCGTTCGCCAGATCCCACTTGGTGCCGCCGCCGGACAATGCGATGCCGACCACGGCATTGCGGCTGAAATGATAATCGAGCCCGGCCGCGACGCCGGTCGCACGCGCCGTGAGATCCTGGCTGCCGACCACGGCATCGCCGCTCGTCTTGTTGTAGCCGCCGAACGCCGCGCCCCAGGCGGTCCAGCGTTCCTCGAAGGCTGGCGCCTTCATCGCCTTGTCGTAGGCCAGCGCGACATCCCCCGGCAGGCTCGCACGCTCGGGCGCGAAGCCGAACGCCGCCTGACCCGCTCCCCCGCCGAACCCACCGCGGCCATCGACGAACGGATTGAGCATCAGGCCGAGGAACTGCCCCGTGAACTGCAACGCGCCTTGCTGCGCGCCGCTCGCGGCCTCGCCCGAGAGCTGCGTCAATGCGGTGGCGAGATCTCTTCCAGTAAGACCGAACACGGTGACGAAGTTCGGCGTCAGCGTCCCCCCATTGTTGAAGAAGGCGTTGAGCGACGTGGCGACGTTCCGCTGGTTCTGATTGAGGCCGGCTCCGGGAAGCGTGCCGAGCGCGGCCGTGAGGTTCAGGAGCACATCGCTCGATGTATAGCTGAGGCTTTCGGCAAAGCCGGCCGGCACGTTGCCGCTGACGCCGCTGAACGTCGTGCCGCCGAGGCCGCCGGCCGCATGCAGGATCGTGTACTGCCTGACGGCATAGCTGCCAGCCGCAAACGCCGTCTGCACGCTGCCACCGGTCAGCGTCGCCGTGGTCAAGACCTTGGCGATCGAGGCGGTCGAGGGATCGAGATGCACCAGATAGATCGCGCCGGATTGAAACGCGAGGCTGCCCGAAATCGCGAGCGCGCCGCCGGGCGTGCCCGAGCCCGGGGCCAGCGTGCCACCGCTCTTCACGACCACATCGCCGACGGTGCCGGTACCCCCGAGCACGCCGCCGTTCACCCTGACGATCGCGAACATGAAGCCGTTGACCAGAACGGTGCCGGCCTGGATGTCCAGGGACGAGGCATCGGCTGTGGCACCCGTCAGCGTCCAGGTCGACGTCCCGGTCTTCTCCAGCTTGTCGAACTGGCGGAACTGGCCGCTCGGACCAAAGTTCGAAAGATCGAACGTCTGGTCGACCGCCCCACCGAAGCGCAAAGTATTGATTCCGGCGCCGCCCAGGACCTGTCCCGTGATGTCCGATCCGGCACGAAGTTCGAAGAGGTCGTTGCCGCCCTTCAAGTCGACGGCCACCCCGAAGGCATTCCCGTTGATCACACCGGAATTGATGACGGTGTCATCATTGTTCGAGCCGAGGATTGCGTGGCTCGAGGCACTCGAGATCTTGCCTGCATTGTTGATGACATTCCCATTGCCGGCCCCGCTGAGCAGGATTGCCGGTTGGTCGGCAGCTAGAACGGTGCCGCCCGACAGGATGTTCACCTGATTGTTGGCCGAACCATTGACGATGCTGATCGCATTGGTGCCGAAAAAGAGGCTTCCAACGCCGCCTCCGATGTTGACCGTGTTGTTATTCGAGCCATCAAGCCCGAGCGACGAAGCGCCGAACGCGTTGCCGGTGCCCAGGACCGCCCCAGCATTCACCGCGACCGTATTGTTGTCGCTGAGCGTCAACAGGATTCCTGTATTGTTGGACGATAACGCGGCAATATTCTTCACAATGATCGAGCTGCTTGTCGCATTAAGGAATTTGACGCCCGGCAGACCTGCGCCGTCCAAGACAGTGGGCACGCTGCCGTCTCCGACATTGACCGTAACGCCGCTCGCCCCGCCTGCCGTTGCAACGGCGGTGTTGCCTAAGCCCGTGCAGGTCGCAGTGTCTCCGGACTGGAGCCCGGTCTGGACCCCGCCTCCGGTCACCACACATGCGGCTTCCGCGGGTGCCGTGAACCACGACAGCATCACCCCCGCGGCAAACGTGCCGGCGGCGGCGCGCCATCGGCGCATGACACTCCCGGTTGGCGACGGCCCTGCTCCAAACATCATTGATTCCTCAGCGCTTCCGATATCGGAGCACCGTAGGGTGACGCTCCGCCGAGCGCTTGGTCAGGAAGGAAGCGCGGCGCGGACAGGAAAGAAGCGTCGAGCGGTTTCGGAGCCGTGTTGCGAGCGCGCCACAGGAGAGCGGGACTCGAGAGAAGTCCAATTGGACCGGAGGGAAATTACGATCCTACCGCGCGGGACCTGCGCCTGATCGACCTGGCGCCCGGGACTATCCTTCCCGAACCAGTTGCTCGCGCGAAGGATCGACTAGGGTGTCCTCGTGTGGCAAGTTGTCGCGCGACGGCCTCGTTTCGGCCGGCAAGTGCAAACCGGATCAGAGGGGGCAACGTCAGTGCCGAAAATCGTCGGCGACGATGGAGCAAAACCGGAGACCGTTGCGCCAACGATTCCACAATCCGTGTTCGATTTGACGACGTTGCCCGCCAAAGATGCCGTCGCCGCCTGGCAGGAGGGCCTCGGCAGCATGTACAATATCCGCCTCCACCGTGACGAGGCGGATGAGCCGCTTCGCATTCGTACCAAGGCTTACCACTTCGACGGTTTCATCCTCGGCGACCTGCAGGTTGGCGTTAAACAGGACGTCGCGCGCTCGCGCTCGCGCTACGCACGAGACGGACTCGACGGCTACACGCTTCACTTTCATAGCAAGGAATGCGTCGCTTCCGCCGAGAACCGATCGCACGAGCTTGTGCAGTCCGGCGACCTGCTGATCCTCGACCAAGCGCAGACAAGCTCCTCCAAGCTCAATGGCCAGGACGATCTCTATATGGTCGTACCGCGCCCGATGCTGGCTCCGCTGCTGAAAGCACCGGATGAGCAGAACGCTCGCATCATCTCCGGGAAGAACCCGTTGGTCATGCTGTTTCGCAGCCATTTGCATGCGTTGCACCGGGCTGGAGCCGAGCTCCATCCGGAAGCTGCAACCGCCCTCAACCGCCCGACACTCGAGCTCGCAGCGGCGGCAATTAATGCGACGGTTCGCGAAGAGAATTCGGTCGGACCGCAGATGATTTTGACGGCGGAAATCTGCCGCTATATCGACGATCATGCGATCGATACTGATCTGACGGTCGACAAGATCGCCGCCGCCTTCAGCATGTCAGAGCGGAGGCTTTACTATCTCATGAGCATTCATGGCGGCGTTGCAGCCTATATCCAGAAAGTCAGGCTGCGCCGCGTGCGCACTGCGCTCATCGATCCGGCCTGTCGGCACAGGACAATTGCTGAGATTGCGGAAGGCTACGGGTTCACGGACCCCACGAATTTCAGCCGTGCCTTTCGCCGCACGTTCGACATGAGTCCACGCGCAGTGCGTGCCTTTGCAAGCGCCGGCTGGCAGGGCGAGGTTTCCACACGCCATGGCTCCCGCACGATCTGGGACTGGATGCGCCGCATTTAATGCCCGCCGCGAAGGTGGTTCGCAGAACCGAACCTTGCCTGCACTGTTTCGGGCGACGCGATCGGATGTCCGCCCGCGACGGCTTTTGCAATATCTGACGATTTTCTTGCAGCAGACGACAAATCGGCGGCGCTGCCTGCCGACGCACTTGAGTCCAGGACTTCCAACTCTCTAGGTTGAGCACGGACGAAGCCTTCGCTCGCGGAAGGCACCTTTTTTGAGGCGCGCCGATGTCTTGGCGCCTACGTCGGCAGAATTGTGTTGGGAGGGAAATTGTCCGGCGAACCTAATTTCAGCAGACTGCAATTCGATCTGCCCGAGACGTCCGATCGCAAGACGCTGGAATGGATTCGGGAGGAGTTCGGCCGCCGGCACTTCAGGGTGGATATCGAACCTGACGCCGAAGCCCCGCTCCGCTTGAACGGCACCAGTCGGTTCCTGTCCGACTTCTCCCTCTACCGTGGCAAGTGTTCGCCGCTGCGTAGTCGCACGCTGGTCGACACGTCCGAGGGAGGCGACTTCATCGTCACCGTAGCCCTCGCCGGCGAGGTGTCGCTACATGCGGGTGACGATAATCTCGTGCTTCAGCCGGGTCAGGCCCTGATCGGACGAGACAACGCAGCAAGCTTTCTTCGCACAGGGCGGGACGCCGAATTCATGACGATATCAGTGCGGCGCCATCTGATCGAACCACTCGTCCCGAATTTCTCGGAACTGACGCAAGCGCCGCATGCCGGCGACGCTCAGGCCATTCGGCTCTTGATCGGCTACCTGCGCATGCTCGAAACCGAGGAGGCGATCGACGACCCGGAGATGCGACATGTCGTGACAACCCATGTGCAGGACCTGGCAGCGCTGACGCTCGGCACGACGCGCGATGCTCAGGCTTTCGCCGAACAGCGTGGCGGTCGCGCCGGCCGGCTGGCGACGGTCAAGGCCGATATTCTTTCCAATCTGAAGAACCCCGAGCTGTCGGTGGCAAGCGTTGCCGCCCGCCAGGGCTTGACGCCACGCTACATTCACATGTTGTTCGAAACCGAAGGCGTCACCTTCTCGGAATATGTCGTCGCCATGCGGCTGACACGGGCGCACCGGATGCTGACCGATCCGCGCCTCGCCGATCGGATGATCCATGCAATCGCCCTCGATGCCGGCTTCAGCGATCTCTCATATTTCAACCGCACCTTCCGTCGCCGCTTCGGCGTGACGCCGTCGGAGGTCCGCGCGGTGGCCTTGCGGCGAGAATAGCTTCCGCCGTCATGCCCCGGCTTGATGTTGAGGCGCCCGCCCGCATCGACTATGTTTGCCAGCCCCAAGCCGGAATCCATGCCCATGACAAAGCCTGCGCAACGCTTCGCCGCACCCGCCATCGACAGCCTGCCCGACGACATCCGCACGCGCCTGCTCGCCGTGCAGGAAAAGAGCGGCTTCGTGCCCAACGTCTTCCTGACGCTGGCCTATCGCCCCGACGAATTCCGCGCCTTCTTCGCCTATCACGACGCACTGATGGAGAAGGACGGCGGGCTCACCAAGGCCGAGCGCGAGATGATCGTGGTGGCGACCTCGGCCGCCAACCAGTGCCAATATTGCGTGATCGCCCATGGCGCGATCCTGCGCATCCGCGCCAAGAATCCGCTGATCGCCGACCAGGTCGCGATCAACTACCGCAAGGCCGATATCACGCCGCGCGAGAAAGCCATGCTCGATTTCGCGATGAAGATTTCGACCGACGCACAGCGGATCGCCGATGAGGATTTTGCCGCATTGGCTCCGCATGGCTTCAGTAACGACGACATCTGGGACATCGCGGCGATCTCGGCCTTCTTCGCGCTGTCAAACCGTTTGGCGAATTTCACCGGCATGCGGCCGAACGAAGAATTCTATCTGATGGGCCGCCTGCCCAAGACTGAAAAGAAATGATTGAGCTCGACTGGCCCGAAATCCTGCTGCGCCTTGGCGTCGCGACGCTTGCCGGCAGCGCGATCGGTCTCAACCGCGATCTGCACGGCAATCCGATCGGACTGAAGACGCTCGGCATCGTCAGCCTCTCCACCGCGACCGTGGTGCTGCTGGCACTGCAACTCTCCGAGCCCGGCAAGGTCATCGATGCCACCAGCCGGGTGATCCAGGGCATCCTCACCGGCATCGGCTTCCTCGGCGCTGGCGTGATCGTCCATGAAAGCGACCGATTTCGCGTCCGCGGTCTGACCAGCGCCGCCTGCACCTTCCTTGCCGCCTGCCTCGGTGTGGTCTGCGGCGCCGGGCAACGGAAGATCGTTGCAGTCTCGCTGGGGCTCGCCTTTGTGGTGCTCACGATCGGTCGCCGCATTGAGCATCACCTGCACCGGATGCTCGGAGGCAAGGACCAGCCGCACGAGGACACCAGGCAGACCTAGCGGCCTTTGCTCAAATCTTCCGCTCGCTTATTGGTCCGAAGCACCGATAATTACCGCGAAACTTCGCGGTTGTCGGCGATCCCGCGACCGTTCGAACCCGAGAGACACCATGGATAGCAGCACTCACGACCCCGGCAACGTCACGTTCGACTTCCGCGAACTGTCGGCGCGCGACAAATACAAGCTGCTGATCGGCACCGTCGTGCCGCGGCCGATCGCGCTGGTGACGACGGTCGATCTTCAAGGGAAGATCAACGCCGCGCCGTTCAGCTTCTTCAATTGCCTGTCGGCCGATCCGCCGATCCTTGCGCTCGGCGTCGAGAACCACCCGGACATGCGGTTCAAGGACACCGGCCTCAACATCCGGCTGACCGAGGTCTTCACCGTCAACATCGTCTCGCACGCCATTGCCGAAGCGATGCATGTCTGCGCCGTGCCGTTCGCGCCTGATCATGATGAACTCGAGGCTGCAGGCCTGACCGCCATGCCCGGCAAGACCGTGGCGTCACCCTGGATCAAGGAGGCGCCGGCGGCATTCGAATGTCGCCGCCATGTCACCCTCGAACTCGGCAAGTCGCGCCAGATCATCCTCGGCGAAATTCTGTTCGCGCATTACCATTCGGACGTCGTGGATGCCGAGCGCCTGCACATCGACCCGGCGAAGCTCGATGCCATCGCCAGGCTCGGCGGCAGCACCTGCTCCACCATTCGCGACCGTTTCGACATGGAGACACCGACGCTGGATGACCATTGGAGCCAGCGGCAGTCCTAGTTGAGGGTCGACAACGGGGTTCGTTGCTCCGCGAGCTCTATACTGCTCGCGAGCTCGGACCTCGAGAAAAGAGCGGCTCTCGCTCAAAGGGGTGCGTTACAGCGCGCAGGCTTATAAGTTTTCGCATCGGAGGAACAATCGTGCCCTCTCCGCGTCTCGCGCGAAGGCGCCGGAACTAGCCGTCTGCCGGCTCTTCGACCTCGAGCGTGATCGAGATTTTCAGGCACGGCGCATGTTCGTCCTCGCGCACGTCGACGACGACCTGGTCGGCGCTGCCGGCCACGAATGCTTCGCGGGCGATGGATGCGCCGGTCAGCATCGCCTCCTTGCGGGCAACGTCGACACTGGCGAAATTCTGCCCATCCTCGTCGCGGATGAGACGGCTATCTTCATGGATGTCAAAATGAAAGCGCGGCATCCGGACCTCAAAGGGTTGGCGACTGATGGAGGTAACGGTCGTCGAAATCCGCCAGTTCCTGAAATTTTCGCTCATCGAGCACGGTGACCCGGCCGCGATTGAGTTCGACGATCCCCTCCTGGCGCAGCTGCCTGATCACCCGGTTGGCGTGAACCGCGGTGATCCCCAGGGCTTCGCCGATCTGCTCCTGGGTCAGCGGCATCTCGAAATTGCCGCCGTCGACGCGGCCTATCACCCTGAGACGTTCGCGCAGCTCGATCATGACGTGGGCGAGGCGCGCGGGCGCGGGGCGTTGGCCGACATTGACGATCCATTCGCGAAACATCGCCGCATCGATCAGCGTGTCGCGCCAGAACAGTTCGGCGATACCCGGGCGGCGGCGATGCAGCTTCTGCAGTGTCTCATGGCTGATGAAGCCGAGCGTCGCTGGCGTCAGCGTCGACAGATCATGGTCCATCACGTGCAGGAACAGGCTCATGAGATCGGGGATCTCGCCGGGAATGTGCAGCGAGAGGATCTGCCGCTTGCCGTTCGCGATCGTCTTGGAACGCGCGCAGAATCCGTCCGCAATCAGGCAGCAATCGGTCGCCCGCTCACCGTCGCGCACGACCGCCGTCTCGGCCGGATAGTGCCGGACCGAGATCGGCAGCGCCTCGATTTCCTTGATGTCCTCGTCCGCGATTGCGGACGAGAGGCGCAGGCGCTCGATGAGCGCCGCGCGGATCGCGTCGCTGGGCACTGTGTTTGGCTCCGGTCATGGAGATGGAACTGTTAGCGCCGCAGCGCCGTCAGAACGGAAACCCGCGATCGCCTTGCCCGGTTCCAACAAAAGTTAAGGACGCGACTTGCCACCTCATGGTCTGCTTGGCCCTCGAAAGGGCAAATCATGACCAAGAAACGCAACCGTACGCGCCCAGCCCTGTCACTCCAGGAGCGCCTGAACAAGTTCACGGAAGACGCTCGCGCCGCAGCCAGAAACTTGCCGGCTGGCGCCGAGCGCCACGCGTTGCTGCAGAAGGCCCGCGACGGTGAAGCCGCTGCCGACATGGAGCGACTGCTCTCCTCGCCGGATCAGCAACATCCGAAGTAATTCCGCCGCGACGTTGCTTGCGACGACGAGGCGCTACGCTGCTAGTGCTTCGTCATCAACGGAAGCGCCGGCGCAAATCGCTCCTCAAACGTCAAAGTCCTCGCCTGGTGAACCGCAGCGAACGACGCCGAGATACCAGCTGAAGCGACTACGACCAAAGCAATTCCGAAAATCAGACGACGCATGTGAGCCTCCTGTATGAGCTCCACCACCCTACGTAAGTGGGCTGGTTCTGTTTCAGGACGGTTTCATCGGCGCGGAAAATGATTGCGTTCAAGCGGCTGTGATCCGATCCGGCTCACGGGACCGCATGTCGTAACCAACTAATCAGTGTCGTTGTCGTCAGACGGCGCGGGCGGTACCGGGAATTTTACGCCCGTGGTCACGATCGAGACTCGCAAGACGGCCGCGACAAGCAGGAGCTGCTCGCGTGCAGCGTCTTCGAGGAAGACTCACATGAAAATCGTCATTCAAAGGCTCAATGGACTGTGGCACCTCGTCGTCGGCTCGTATCGAATCCGCACGCCCTTCCTGGAGACCCAGGACCGCGCGCTGGTCGTGACATACGCCAGGCGTGCCTACCCCGGCGCCAAGATATTCCAGCGCGACTGATGCGAACGCTGCGCGCCTAATCGTCCGATGCCGGCCCGCACCAGCCGGGCAGGTAGATTGCGTCCTTGCTCTTGGCCGCGGCCAGCGCCTTCTCGAGTGCCTTGTCGAAATTGACGTCCACGGCCTTGCGCGTCAGCTTGCGGCGCAGGAAGTCGGCCCACAGAAATTCGGAGAACGGCGTGGTGTCCTTGGCGAAGCCACCCATGCGGCGGAGCTCGCCGGCGAGGCTGCGGAACGGATCGTCCTTGAGGTCGGCGACCGATTTCGGCAGATCTCGGAACGAGCGACGCTCGCCCTTGGAGTCGTAGGGATAGACCCAGCGCTTGTTGTCCATCACGCCCCAGAACGCCTCTTTCTCGACCATGCGAAGGTCGCCTACCACCGTCACCAGCACCTGTTTGATGCCCTCGTCGTGCAGCGCGCGGCCGAGATGGTGATGGTCGATCACGTAGTAGCGCCCGTCAGGTCCGGCGACGACGGGGATCATGTGGGTGCCGAGCAGGTCGGCCTGCTTCTTCTTGCCGTGCTCGCGCCAGCGCTTGCGCTTCTCCTTGACCTCGCGCATGCCGACCGTCATCTGCGTCGGCCGAAGCGACAGGATCGGTACCGGGTGCACTCTCGGCTCGCGCGCATTGGTCGTCATGATCGAGGGCCTCGTCTGGTTGCAGGCTGTCGTCCGGGTTCCCGATTATGCCATGGGTCTTGCGACGGCAACATGCGTTCGAGGCATCAAGCGCGATGCGACCAGCTCTGTTGCGGCGCAACCCCAGAGGTCCCTGATGCCGGGATGACAACCGGGCCCGTGATGGGGCGCTTCTGTCCTGGACGATCATGCGAACGCGCAATACACGTGCGCGTTGAGAAGATTTTCTGCACCCCCGATGTCGCCTATGCTATCTAAAAATCGCTGCTTCGGAGTAATCCCCGCCCCATGAAATCCCAGCGGCCCATAACCTCGGACGACGAGCACCGGGTGCTCCAGTTCAGGCCGCGCACGACGCCCTCTCCGGCGATCCATCGGGGCAGCGGTGTCGTCCAGAAGCTGCATGCAGCGACGCCCGAGCCGCTCGACCTGTCGCGCTACGAGCAGCCCCGCGCCGAGCCCGACGATTTCCGGCATCGCATGCTCGCCAATATCGCCGCGCTTGCCTTCACCATCGCCTTGACTGCGATCGGGATCTGGCTTGCGGTCAGCATCGCCGATTTGCGCCGCACCCAGGATTGCGTCCTGATGGGCCGACGCGACTGCGTCAAGATCACGACGCCACACATCTAGGCCCGGCCTGTCCAGGCAGGGCCTGGCGCCCGTAGCCTGCCCGCGGCGGGTTATCCCCGGCTGGGGCCTTGCTGACAGGCATCCCCAGGCCTGTCCACGGCCCTGTCCGGCTCCATTGAACTCAGGGCGGCGCTCCGATATACGGGCTCTCGACCCATCCAGAGGGGGGTTTGAGGGCGTCATCAGGGGCGCGATGCCCACCCACCGTGCCACTCTGGGAAATCTGAAAAATACCCGCAATATATCAAAGGCTTAGTGATGTCTTCCACATTCGATCAGGTCGCTACGATCATCGCTGAAACCTGCGACATCCCGCGCGACACGATCACGCCGGATAGCCATGCCATCGATGACCTCGGCATCGACAGCCTCGATTTCCTGGACATCGCGTTCGCGATCGACAAGCAGTTCGGCATCAAGCTACCGCTGGAAAAGTGGACCCAGGAAGTCAACGACGGCAAGGCGACCACCGAGCAGTATTTCGTGCTGAAGAACCTGTGCGCGCGCATCGACGAGCTGGTTGCCGCCAAGGGCGCGAGCGCCTAATCGGGCGGCCATGCAACTCGAATACTTCCACATGATCGATCGCATCGTCGACCTCAAGGTCGACGAGAAGACGATCGTCGTCGAGGCCCAGGTCCCCAAGGAGAGCACCATCTTCGAGGGGCACTTCCCGGGCTATCCCCTGATGCCCGGCGTGCTGCTGATCGAATCGATGGCGCAGGCCTCGGGCTTTCTCCTGCTTGGCGTTCTGAAGTTCGAGCGCATGCCGATTCTCGCCGCCGTGAAGGAAGCCAAGGTGCGCGGCTCGGTGTTTCCAGGCGACCTCATGACGCTCGAAGCAAGCGTCGCTCATGAGGGCTCGGGCTATGCGATGACCGAGGCGAAGATCCGGGTTGGCGGCAAGCTGCGTGCGAATTCGACGCTCACCTTCACGCTGATCCCGTTCCCCAATTCGGATATGCGCGGATACATGGACGCTGTCGCAGCCCGCGTCGGCTTTCCGCAACAGGCCGTTTCGCCATGACTGACACCGCCTCGAAGCCGGGCCAGACCGAAGTCTGGATCACCGGCATTGGTCTTGCCACCTCGCTCGGCGAAGGGCTCGACGCCAACTGGGCTGCGCTCCAGGAAAAGCGCATCAATGTCGACGAGAAGGGCTTTGCGCCCTTCATCGTGCACCCGTTGCTGCCTGTAAGCTTCGATAGCCAGATCCCGAAGAAGGGCGACCAGCGCCAGATGGAAGCCTGGCAGCGCATTGGCGTCTATGCGGCGGGCCTCGCGCTCGACTCGGCCGGCATCAAGGGCAACAAGGACATCCTGTCGAAGATCGACATGGTGGTGGCCGCCGGCGGCGGCGAGCGCGATCTCAACGTCGACACCGGCGTGCTGAACGCCGAAGCCAAGGGCGCCAATGCGCCGGGCTTCCTCAACGAGCGGCTGATGAGCGATCTCCGGCCGACGCTGTTTCTGGCCCAGCTCTCCAATCTGCTCGCCGGCAACATCGCCATCGTCAACGGTCTCGGCGGCACCTCGCGCACCTTCATGGGCGAAGAGGTAGCGGGCGCCGATGCGCTGCGCATCGCGCTGTCGCGCATCGCCTCGGGCGAGAGCGACATTGCGCTGGTCGGCGGCTCGCATAATGGCGAGCGCAAGGACCTGCTGGTCCTCTACGAATTCGGCGACTTCAACCTGAAGGACAAGTTCGCTCCCGTGTGGGCGCGCAAGGACCACGCCGGCTTCGCGCTCGGCTCGGCCGGTGCCTTCCTGGTCCTGGAGTCGAAAGCGCATGCAGAAGCGCGCGGCGCCAGGCCGTACGCAAAGCTTTCGAGCGTCGTGACCGATCTGGCCCGGCGCAAGCAGTCCGGCGACATGGAAGCGACGCTGGAGAAGCTCTGGGATAAGCTGCCCAAGCGCGACGGCAAGGGCGCGATCATCTCGGGCGCATCGGGCGCAGAGCCGGCGACTTCAGAGGAGCGCGACTTCCTAAAGAAGCACGCCGACTTCCCGGTGCGCGCGACCGGTACGATGTTCGGGCACACCATGGAAACGCAGTTCCCGCTCGGGATTGCGCTCGCGGCGCTCTCGATCTCGCGTGGCGCGCTGTTCCCGCCGAACGATTCGACCGGGACCGAGATTGAAATGCAGGGGGCGCCCACCCAGATTGTCGTGGTGGGATCCGGACACTGGCGCGGTGAAGGCATGGCGCTGGTCGAGGCAATTGACTAGCTCTGGCGGGGGATCGACATGACTGCACCACGCGACAAACTCGGGCGTCCCGTCGTCGTCGTCACCGGCATGGGCATCATGACCTCGCTCGGCGCCGGCAAGGCAGACAATTGGGCCAAGCTCGTCGCCGGCGAATCCGGCATCCGCACCATCACGCGCTTTCCGGTCGATGGCCTGAAGACCACGATGGCCGGCACCGTCGATTTCGTCAGCGTCGATCCGTTCTCCTCGACCGGTCTCTCCGAGCGGATGGCTGAGCTTGTGACAGAAGAAGCGCTCGAGCAGGCCGGCATCGGCAACAAGGCTGATTTCCCGGGTCCCCTCTTCCTCGCGGTTGCGCCGGTCGAAGTCGAATGGCCGCAGCGCCGCGAGCTCGGCCGCGCCGTCGGCGCGCCCGACTTCACCTATGACGATTTGCTGCGCATCTCCGGCGGCGGCAAGTACAGCGCCTATCATCACCGCTTCATGTTCGGCTCGGTCGCAGCTCACCTCGCCGAGACCTTCGGCACCAAGGGCTCGCCGATCTCGCTGTCGACGGCCTGCGCATCCGGCGCGACCTCGATCCAGCTCGGCGTCGAGGCGATCCGCCGCGGCGAGACGAATGCGGCGCTGTGCGTCGCTACCGACGGCACCGTGAATCCGGAAGCCTTGGTGCGCTTCTCGCTGCTCTCGGCGCTGTCGACCCAGAACGATCCGCCGCAAGCGGCCTCCCGCCCCTTCTCCAAGAACCGCGACGGTTTTGTCATGGCCGAAGGCGCCGGCGCCCTGGTGCTCGAAAGCTATGAGGCGGCCACGGCGCGCGGCGCCAAGATTCTCGGCGTGATCGCCGGCTGCGGCGAGCTCACCGACTCCTTCCATCGCACCCGCTCCTCGCCCGACGGCAAGCCGATCATCGGCTGCATGAACAAGACGCTGGCTGATGCCGGCATGACGCCTGACCAGATCGACCACATCAACGCGCACGGCACCGCGACGCCCGAGAACGACAAGATGGAGTTCAACACGACCTCGGCCGTGTTCGGCGATCTCGCGCAGAAGATTCCGGTCACCTCCAACAAGTCGATGGTCGGCCACACCATCTCGGCCGCCGGTGCGGTCGAGGCGATCTTCTCGCTGCTGACGCTCGAGCATCAGCGCATTCCGCCGACCATCAACTACGAGACGCCGGATCCCACGATCCTGTTCAACGTGGTCGGCAACAAGGCGCGCGACGCTCGCGTCACCGCTGTGATGTCGAACTCGTTCGGCTTCGGCGGCCAGAACGCCTCGCTGATCCTGACCCGCGAACCGGCCTGACCGGACGCAGCATGGCGCTGATTTCTATCAGCACGAAGATTCGCGCGCGGAATGCAGCCAAATCGATCGCCGGAGGCCTGATCGGCGCCGCCACGGTCGGCATGCTGCGCACCACGCGCTATTTCGATCCGGTCAAGACCTCGGACTTTTTCGCGCGCGTCACCAAGCTGATCGGGCCGCGCCTGCGCGAGCATCGCATCGGCCGCGCCAACCTCACCGCGGCCTTTCCGGAAAAATCGCCGGAAGAGATCGAACAGATCCTGATGGGCGTGTGGGACAATCTCGGCCGCGTCGGCGCCGAGTTCGCCCATATCGACCATGTCTGGGATTACGATCGCGAGCATCCGGAACGCAGCCGGATCGAGCTGCCCAAGCGCACCATCGAGATCTACGACCGGATCAGGGACGACGGCAAGCCGGCGCTGATCTTCGCCGCGCACCTTGCCAATTGGGAATTGCCCGCGCTCGCCGCGCCCGCACATGGGCTCGATGCGGCGATCCTCTATCGCCGGCCGAACATCGCCTCCGCCGACCGCATCATCCAGGAGATGCGCCAGGTCAACATGGGCACGCTGATTCCCGCGGGCCGCGACGCACCCTTGCGGCTCGGACAGGCGCTCAGGGACGGCAAGCACGTCGCCATGCTGATCGACCAGTATCTGACCGGCGGCGTCGAAGTCACCTTCTTCGGCCGCAAGACCCGCGCCAACCCGACGCTGGCGCGCCTGCTCCGCCAGGTCGAATGCCCCATCCACGGCGTGCGCGTCATCCGCCTGCCCGGCTTCCGCTTCCGCACTGAGCTGACGGAAGAGATCCAGCCGGTGCGCGACGCCGAGGGCAAGATCGACATCCAGGGCACGACGCAGGCGATCACCAACGTCGTGGAAGGCTGGGTGCGCGAGCATCCCGAGCAGTGGCTCTGGCTGCATCGCAGGTGGCGGTAGGCGCTGCCTTTACGCTCCCTTACCTTCCCGTCTTCACCTTGGTCCAGAGCCGGTTGATGACGCGCTGGGTGGCCGGATCGCGCGCCGTGATGACGAACAGCTTTGAGAGCGTCGCCTCATCGGGATAGATGTTCTTGTCGTTGAGGATCTTTGGATCGACCAGCTTTTGGCTAGCGAGATTGCCGTTGGCGTAGGACAGGAAGTCCGAGTTCTTGGCGGCAACGTCGGGGCGGTAGAGATAGTTGATCAGCTCGTAGGCCTCCTTGACGTTCTTGGCATCCGCTGGGATCGCCAAATTGTCGAAGAACATCTGCGCGCCTTCTTTCGGGATCGTGTAGCCGATCTCGATGCCGCTCTTGGCTTCGGCTGCACGGGCGCGCGCCTGCATGATGTCGCCGGACCAGCCGACCACGAAACAGATCTCGCCGGTCGCGAGCGCGCTCAGATATTCGGACGAATGAAACTTGCGTACGGACGGGCGAACCTTGGCGACGACGTCGGCAGCCTTCTCCAGGTCGGCCTGCTTGGTCGAGTTCGGATCGAGCCCGAGATAGCTCAGCGCCGCCGGAAAGATATCGTCGGCGGAGTCGAGCATGTGCACGCCACAGTCTTTGAACTTGGCGAGGTTCTCCGGCTTGAACACGATCTCCCAGCTTTCGATCTTGGCGCCAGGCCCGAGGATCTGCTTCACCTTGGCGACGTTGTAGCCGATGCCCGTCGTACCCCACATGTAGTTCGCGGCGAATTCGTTGCCGGGATCGTAGGTCGCGAGATTCTTGGTCACCATCGGCCAGGCATTGTCGAGGTTCGGCAGCTTCGACTTGTCGAGCTTCTGGAAGATGTTCGCCTTGATCTGGCGCTGCAGGAAATAGGCGGTGGGCACCACGACGTCGTAGCCGGACTTGCCGGCCATCAGCCGCGTCTCCAGCGTCTCGTTGGCATCGAAGGTGTCGTAGACCACCTTGATGCCTGTCTCCTTGGTGAAGGCCTCAAGGACGTCGGGCGCCATGTAGTTCGACCAGTTGTAGAAGTTGACGACGCGCTCCTCGGCGCCCGCCCCCTGCGAGAGGAACGTCAGCGCTGCGGCGATCGCGAAACCAAGGCAAAACCTGGAGCGGCTGACGTTCGTCATCTCGGTCTACCTCTTGCGTCCGCGTATCGCGTCCGACAGCCGCTCCAGCGCGGTGTCGAGGGTCTGGTCCTTCTTGGCAAAGCAGAAGCGCACCACCGAGGTCACCGGGTCCTGCTCGTAGAACGCCGAGACCGGGATCGCGGCGACCTTGTAGTCTTTGACGATCCGCCAGCAGAACTCGGCATCGCTCTCGTTGAGCCCAAGCGGCGACAGGTCGACGGTGAGGAAGTAGGTCCCTTGCGACTTCAACACGGGGAAGCCGAGGCTCTCCAGCCCCTTGGTCAGGCGGTCTCGGCTCCGCGTCAGGTCTTTCCGCATCGACAGGAAGTAGTCGTCGGGCTTGCCGAGGCCGTAGGCGACGGCGGCCTGCAAGTTCGGCGCGGTGGTGAAGGTCAGGAACTGGTGCACCTTGGCGGCGACCCGCAGCAGCGGCGGTGCAGCGCAGACGAAGCCGATCTTCCAGCCGGTCAGCGAGAAGATCTTGCCGGCCGAGCCGACTTTGATGGTGCGCTCGCGCATGCCGGGGATGGTGATCAGCGGGATGTGCTTGTGCTCGTCGAAGGTGACGTGCTCCCAGACCTCGTCGCAAATCGCGATGACGTCGAACTCCTGGCAGTAGCGCGCCAAGAGCTCGAGGTCCTCGCGCGGATAGACCACCGCGGACGGATTCAAGGGATTGTTGAACAGTACCGCCTTGGTCTTTGAATTGAAGACGCTTTTCAGCATGTCCTCATTCAGCCGCCAGCCCGGCGGCTCGAGCCTCACCAGCCGCGGAATGCCGCCGGCCTGGCGGATGATCGGCAGATAGGAATCATAGACCGGCTGGAAGCAGACCACCTCGTCGCCGGGCTGCACCACCGCCAGGATCGCCGAGGTCAGCGCCTCGGTGCCGCCAGAGGTGACCATCACCTCGCTCATCGGATCGAGCTTCAGCCCGTGCCAATGGCCGTAATGGGTGGCGATCGCCTGGCGCAGTTCCGGGATACCCATCATCGACGGGTACTGGTTGTAGCCGTTCAGGGAGGCGTCGGCCGCGGCGCGGCGGATGTCCTCGGGGCCGGGATCATCAGGAAAACCCTGGCCGAGATTGATGGCATTGTTGTCGCGCGCGGCCTGCGACATCGCCTCGAAGATAGTGACCGGAAGGTCGGCGAAGACCTTGTTCAGCGAAGAGCTCTTGGTCATCGCGACGTTAGCCACCGACCTTGCTGGGGAGACCCGCCGCCTTCCAGCCGAGCATGCCGCCGGCCAGATGCTTGTCGTAAGGCAGGCCTGCAGCCTGGGCGGCGAGTGAGGCGGTCACCGAGCGCTTGCCGGAGCGGCACGCGAACACGACCTCCTTGCCTTGGGGATCGGGGATCGCCTTGGGATCGAAGGTCGAGAGCGGCACGACCACGCCGTAAGGGTAGGCCTCGGCCTCGACCTCGTTCGGCTCACGGACGTCGACGAGCAGATAGCGGCCCTCTGCGACACCCTTGGAAACCTCCTCGGGGGTCAGATCCTGTACTTGATTTGCCACATCATCCTCCAACGTCGCAGGGCTCGCGCCGGGGCGATCCCGGCGGCGGCAACCTCGCCTCTCGGCATGCGAAAATCAAGCGCTACAAAGGCTTGAGCTGCCTTGCGCAAGTTAAAGCTAAATCGCAGCGAGTTGAAGCGCGCTTTGAATCCAGCCCTAGATCGTGACTTGCGTGCCGACCTCGACCACGCGCCCCGATGGGATCTGGAAATAGTCGGTGGCGTCGTTGGCGGAGCGGCTGAGCGAGATAAACAGCCGGTCCTGCCAGCGCGGCATGCCCGAATGGACAGCAGGCTTGAGCGCCCGCCGTGACAGGAAGAACGAGGTCGACATGATGTCGAACTGCCAGCCGAGCTTGCGGGCGATCGCCAGGGCCTTCGGCACGTTGGGCGATTCCATGAAGCCGAACTTCAGCGTCACCTTGGAGAAGGTCGGGCTGATCGCCTCCAGCTTCACCCGCTCGGCCGGATCGATGCGCGGGGTCTGCGCGGTCTCGATGGTGAGAATGACATTCTTCTCGTGAAGCACTTTGTAGTGTTTCAGACTATGCATCAGCGCGGTCGGCGCGCTCAGGGGATCGCTGGTCAGGAACACCGCGGTTCCGGGCACCCGCTGCGGCGGCCGCTTCTCCAGCATCGCCACGAGGTCGGCCAGCGGGAATTCCAGCTTGCGCGACTTTTCGAACAGCAGCCGGCTGCCGCGCCGCCAGGTGTACATCATGATGATCATGAGCGAGCCAAGCGCGAGGGGCACCCAGCCGCCCTCGAACACCTTGAGCAGGTTGGCGGCGAGGAACGTCAGGTCGAGGAACAGGAACGGCGCGATCAGGGCGGCCGCCGCAAACGGCGACCACCGCCATACCTTCCAGATCACGACAAAGCCCATCATCGCCGTGACCACCATGGTTCCGGTCACGGAGATACCATAGGCCGAGGCCAGCGCGCTGGATGAGCGGAACAACAGCACCAACAGTACCACGGCAACCAGCAGCAGCTGGTTGATGCGTGGGATGAAGATCTGGCCGGAATGGGCTTCCGACGTATGGCGAATTTCAAAACGCGGCAGCAAGCCCAGCTGAATCGCCTGCCGCGTCAGCGAATAAGCGCCGGTGATGACGGCCTGGCTTGCGATCACGGTGGCGGCAGTCGCAAGCACGACCATGCCGCCGCGCATCCAGCCTTGCGAAAACAGTTGGAAGAACGGACTCTCGATCGCGGCGGGATCGGCGAGCACGAGCGCACCCTGCCCAAGATAGTTCAGCGCCAGCGACGGCAGCACGATGAACAGCCAGGCGGTCTGGATCGGCCGCTTGCCGAAATGGCCGAGGTCGGCATAGAGCGCCTCGGCACCGGTGACCGCCAAGAACACCGCGCCCAGCGTCACGAAGCCGATGATACCATGATGCAGCATGAAGGACACGGCGTAGAGGGGATTCAGGGCAAACAGCACCTGCGGCTGCTGGATGATCGGGTGGATTGCCGCCGCAGCGATCACCGCAAACCAGACGCACATGACAGGTCCGAAGAACGCCGCAACACGGGCGGTGCCGCGGGATTGCACGGCGAACAGGACCACCAGGATCACCACTGTCAGCGGAACGATATAGGGCTCGAACGTCAGGGTGACGTCCTTCATGCCTTCGATCGCCGACAGCACCGACAGTGCCGGCGTGATCACGGCATCGCCGTAAAACAGGGCGCCGGAGATGATGCCGAGCATGACAATGGTCGCCCCGCCGGTGCCGACCGCGCGCTGGGCCAGGGCCATCAGAGCCAGCGTGCCGCCCTCGCCGTTGTTGTCGGCGCGCAGGAGGATCACGACGTATTTGAGCGTCACCACGACAATGAGCGCCCACAGGATCAGGGACGCCACGCCGAGGACGGCCGCCGACGTCGGCGCGCCTTCCGCGCCGGACGCCGCAATCACCGCCTCGCGGAACGCGTAGAGCGGGCTGGTGCCGATATCGCCGTAGACGACGCCGATGCTGCCGAGCGTCAGCGCGCCAAAGCCGGCGGTGGTGTGGGCATCGCCATGCCCATTGGTCGCCGCCGTTTCCGGGGCGGGAACTGCTACGTCACTTGTCATGGGAGAGCCTGGTGGCCTCTAAAAATGCTTCACTGCACAACGGCTGAAGAGAGCGCGCGGCTTATAGTCCTGCGCTGCCGGCATAGCCTAGCCCGATTCTGGGCCCTTGGCATGCAAATTTCGCATGGGTCCGTCATTGCGTCCCAATTGCCGCCTCAGATGGTGACTTGGGTTCCGACTTCAACCACCCGACCGGTCGGAATCTGGAAATAGTCGGTGGCGTCATTGGCCGAACGGCTGAGCGCGATGAACAGATGGTCCTGCCAGAGCGGCATGCCTGATTGCGCCGAGGCCTTCAGCGAGCGCCGCGACACGAAGAACGACGTCGACATGATGTCGAACTGCCAGCCTTGCTTGCGCGCAATCGCGAGCGCCTTGGGCACGTTGGGCTGCTCCATGAAGCCGAAGCGCAGGCGGACCTTGGAGAACTTCTCGCTGATCTTCTCCATCTTGAAGCGCTCGGAGAGATCGACCCGCGGCGTGTGCCCGGTCTCGATCGTCAGGATCACGTTGTGCTCATGCAGCACTTTGTTGTGCTTGAGATTGTGCAGCAGCGCGGTCGGGACGAAAGCTGGGTCGCTGGTCAGGAATACCGCCGTGCCCTTGACGACGTGCGGCGGCCGCTTTTCCAGGCTGCGGATCAGATCGTCCAACGGCACCTCGATCCGGCGCGTCTTCTGGATCAGGATTCCCGAGCCGCGCCGCCAGGTCCAGATCGTCCCCGCCATCGCCGCACCGAACAGCAACGGGACCCAGGCGCCTTCGAGCAGCTTCAGCAAATTCGCGCTGAAGAAGGTGATATCGACCATGACGAAGGGCAGGATCACGACCGCCGCGGTCGCAGCCTTCCAGTTCCACAATTTCCAGATCACGACAAAACCCATGATGCCGTCGGCGACCATGGTGGTGGAGACCGCGATGCCATAGGCCGAAGCGAGATTGCTGGGTGTGTGGAACAACAGCACCAGCAGCATCACGCCGATCAGCAGCAGCCGGTTGACGCGCGGCAGATAGATTTGACCGGCGTGGGTCTCCGACGTGTAGCGCACCTCGAAGCGCGGCAGGAGACCGAGCTGCACGGCCTGATAGACCAGCGAATAGGCACCTGTGATCACCGCCTGGCTCGCGATGACGGTAGCAGCAGTCGCAAGCCCGACCAGCGGCAGCACCAGATGCTCGGGCACCATGCGATAGAATGAATGCTCGATCGCGCCCGGATTGGACAGCACCAGCGCGCCCTGCCCGAAATAGTTGATCAGCAGCGAGGGCAGCACAAAGAACATCCAGGCCGATTGAATCGGCTTGCGGCCGAAATGGCCAAGGTCGGCGTAGAGCGCTTCGCCGCCGGTCACAGCGAGAAACACGGCGCCAAGCGTCACCAGGCCGATCGTGCCGTGCGAAAGCAGGAATTGCAGTGCGTAATAGGGATTGATCGCAGCCAGCACCGACGGGTCGTCGGCGATGTGAATGACGCCCAGCACCGCAAGACAGGCGAACCAGACCACCATCACTGGCCCGAAGGCCGAGGCGACCAGCGCCGTGCCCTTGCTCTGCACCGCAAACAGCAGCACCAGGATCAGCACCGTGAGTGGCACGACATAATGCTCGAATGCGGGCGTCGCGAGCTTGAGTCCGTCGACCGCTGACAGCACCGAGATCGCGGGCGTGATCATGGAATCGCCGATGAACATCGAGGCGCCGACCACGCCGAGGGCGAGCAGGAACCAGCTCCGCCGCCCCAGCGCGCGTTGGCCGAGTGCCATCAAAGAGAGCGTGCCGCCCTCCCCGTTATTGTCGGCGCGCAACAACAGCAACACGTATTTGGCAGTGACGACGATCAGGAGCGCCCACAGGATCAGCGACAGCACGCCGAGCACCATCAGCCGCGTCACCGGCGCGCCGTGAGCTGCGCCCCTCACCGCCTCATGAAACGCGTAGAGTGGCGAGGTGCCGATGTCGCCGAAGACGACGCCGATGCTCCCGAGCGTCAGGGCCCAAAAACCTGATGTGACCGGCCCCTCCTGGGTCTCGGTCTGTGTGATGCTCGCCGTCATGAGAGTGGAAAACGCTTCGTCCCTGGAATTGATCCGGCGCCTTTCGACGCTTCGGGTACGCCTGTCAATCGGCCCACCACCATAGCAGGGGCCGCGGCAGATGCTGTGACGGAGCAGCCACGCTCGCCGTCATCGCGATCGGCCGCTCTCAGGTAAAATAGTAACGCAAGGCGATTAGGGCTTCAAGTTCGGCGGCAGCGGCGGATCTTCGCGCATCAGGGTGATGGTCACGCGGCGATTCGCCGCGAGCGATGGATCGTCCGGGAACAACGGCTGGGTGTCCGCCTTGCCGGAGACGGAAAAGATGTGCGACGGCGGCAGGCCCTCGCGCTCCAGGATCTGGCGCACCGCGTTGGCGCGATCGGCCGACAGGTCGAAGGCACCATAGTCGCTGCGTGTCGGCACGAAGCCCGCCGCGGTGTGGCCGGCAATGGAGACGCGCAAGGGTGTGGCTTTGAGCGGGACCGCGAGCTTCTCGATCAGGCGGCGGGTGCGATCGTACGGCACCTTGGATCCGTCCGCGAACATCGAGCGGCCGTCCTGGTCGACGATCTCGAGATTGAGGCCCTGCTTGGTCTCCTCGAACATGATGTGCTTGGACATCTCGGTCAGTTCCGGCATGTCCTGCAGCGCCTGGCGCAGCGAGGCCGCGGCCAGTGCAAAATTGCGATCGATCTTCATCTTCGCGCCCTGCGTGCGGTCGCGATCTTCCTGGTCCGGCGTCGGCGTGTTGGAAGCGTCCTCGGGCTCGATGTGGTCGACGTTCTTCAGCCGCGGCCGGGTCGGCAGACCGTCCGACTCGACGATGCCGGCATAGCGCGCTTCGCTTTGGACGCCGAACGCATCCCGCATGGAGCCCGCGACGACCTTCAGCTTATTGGCATCCTGCGTCGAGAACGCCACGAGCATCACGAAGAAGCTCATCATCAGGCCCATCAGGTCGGCGAAGGTCACGAACCAGCCGTGACCGCCTCCATGTGAGTCGCCGCGCTTCTTCTTGGCCATATCTCAAAATCCCGGCGGGCGGCGTCAGGCCGGCACTGGCTCGCCTTCGGCGTGGCGATGCTTCTCCGGCAGATAGGCCAGCAGCATTTCGCGCACGAGCGTCGGGCTCTTGGAATCGCGTATCATCAGGATGCCGTCGATGATCAGCGTGCGATTGGTCTCTTCGTCCAGGAGCTTGCCATGCAGCTTGTCGGCGATCGGGATGCAGAAAAGGTTGGCGACCAGCGCGCCGTACAGCGTCGCGAGCAGCGCGGTCGCCATGAACGGGCCGAGCTTGGAGGGGTCGGTCATGTTGGCGAACATCTGCACCATGCCGATCAGGGTGCCGACCATGCCGAAGGCCGGGGCGCAATCGCCGACGGCGCGATAGATCTTGCTCCCCTCGTCGAGGTGCATGAGGAAGTTGTCGCGGTCGCGTTCGAGATTGTCGCGGATGAAATCGAGGTCGTAACCGTCGGCGACATAGCGGATGCCCTTGGCGAGGAACGGCTCGTCGGTCTCGACCTTTTCGAGACCGACCGGACCCTGCTTGCGGGCGATCTCGGCGATGCGGGCGAGCTCGTCGACGAGGTCGTGCGCCGACAGACGGCTCATGGTGAAGGCGAACTTGGCGCCGAGCGGCAGGCCGTGCATCAGCGCCGAGAGCGGAAACCGGATCATGGTCGCTGCAGTCGATCCGCCGAAGATGATGATCATCGCATGCTCGGAGATGAACATGTGAAGATCGCCTCCCAGCAGCATCATCGTCGCGATGACGATTATGCCCGCCACGAGGCCGACGCCCGTCATGATATCCATGGGAGACTCCAACGCGAACGCAACAACGGCCATCCTGGCCGGTGGCGCGGTCCAACCCCGAACCGCATCGGAAACCGTAGAGTGGTGCCCTTAAAGCCGCGTAAAGGTTAAGTTCATCCGCTGCGACCGAGCGGCGCAACGCAACGGAACGACGGCGGCTTTGCCGTTCTGCGACATCGATCTCAACACTTTGCTAACCATAAATGAGGCCGTCAGGACGACAGCCCTGTCAGCTTCAGGCTGAGCGCGCGCAGCTGCCGGCGCGCATCGGCATCATAGGCCTGCGGATTGGCACGCGCTTCGTTCATGCCGTTGAAGAACAGGCCGCTTCTAGCGGCAACGTCGTCGCCCTCGACCAGATGGAGGATCGCCGCACCGCCCTGCTCCACGGTCGACATCGGCGCAATGCCGCCGGCGCGAACCATCGTGGTGTTCATGTAAGTCGCCGGATGCAGCGCGTTCACGGTGATGCCGGCCCCCTTCAACTCCTCCGCGAGATCGATCGTGAACATGATCTGCGACAGCTTGCTCTGCGCATAGGCGCGCGAGCCGCTATAGCCTTTCGTGATCATGACGTCGTCGAAATCGATCGGATGCTGGCCGAGCGACGCGACATTGACGATGCGCGAGGGCGCGGCGGCCTTCAGCAACGGCAGCAGCAAACGGACGAGCAGGAAGCCGGAGAGATAGTTCACGGCGAAGCGCAGCTCGTAACCGTCGCGGCTCTCCTGTCGTTGCGGGCCGTCGTTCTGCGAACCAATGCCGGCGTTGCTGACGAAGACGTCGAGACGCTTGTGATCCCGGATCACCGCTGCGGCAAGCTCGCGCGCACCTGCCATTGACGACAGATCGGCCTGATAGAAGGTCGGCGCAGCGCGGCCGGCCTTCACGATCTCGTCGATCAGGGTTTTCGCACGCGCCGCGTCGCGGCCATGGATCAGGACATCAGCACCTTCGGCGGCAAGACGGGTTGCAACATAGCGCCCGACACCATCGGTCGAGCCCGTGATCAGCACCGTCTTGCCGCGCATGTCCATCGACTATTCCCCGTCAGTGAATCTCCGCCGAGCGCTTCAGCGCCGCTTTCAGCTTCTCCAGCGAAAAGTCGGGGCTGCGCGCGATCTCGAGGATCGGCGTCTCGCGACGGCCGCAGAGCTCGGCGGCCTCAGGCAGTTTCGCTGCGACGTCCAGTGGGATTACAATGGCGCCATGCTGGTCGGCGTGGATCAGATCATCCGACCTCACGGTCATGCCGGCGACGCGCACCTCGCCGCCGAAGCTCTCGGCATGCACCCATGCATGCGACGGGCCGATCGAGCCGGCCAGCGCCTGGAAACCAGGCGCCCATTGCGGGATGTCGCGGATCGAGCCGTCGGTGATGACGCCGAGGCAACCGAGCGCCTTGTGCACGTTGCTTTGCACCTCGCCCCAGAACGCGCCGTAGCCGACGTCCGGACCATCGATGTCCTGGATCACCGAGATGCGCGGACCGTGGCCGGTGCCGACATATTCGTAATATTCGATGCGGCGCTTCGACTGCTCTTCGGGTGCAAGCGACGATTTCAACACCGAGCGGATCGCGACCGTGCGGGCATAGCCGACGATCGGCGGCAGATCCGGGAACGGGCAGACCAACTGCTTGGTGGTGTAGCCGATCAGGCGGCGCTCGGGCGCCACGATCTCCATGGCATTGCAGATCGTCGGCGTGTCATAGCGGCCCAGCGCTTCGAGGACGGAAGCGGGCAGCGGCCCGGTCGCGGTATTGGTCACGGCGTTCTCTCCCAGATTGGCGGCTGATTGACGCGATGCCGCCGGCACAGGGCGATATAGCCGAGATCGGGCCTCAGCCCAACTCAGGCGCTCTCATGGCAGATATCCGCGCGCGATAGCTCAGTGCAGCCGGCCAGGCCGGTCATCATCGCGCGGTGGCTCCGACAGGCTCGCCATTGTCGGCGCGGACGGCGGCGGCGGCACTTCGCCGCCGGCAGGCGACGCAGCTTGCAGCGCGCGCGCCTGATCGCGGTAAGATTTGTAACCGAGCGGCAGGCAGAGCAGATACAGCGCCGTGCCGACCGACAGCACGTGCCAGGGATAGGCAATCAGGATCGCAATGAAGACGACGACCGCGACGAAAGCCGGCAGCACCAGCTCTGGCGACACGCGCATGCGCTTGGTCTTGCCGGAGAACACCGGCAGGCGCGAGACCATCAGGAAGGCGATCAGCAGCGTATAGGCCGCGGTCAGCGCCGCGGGCGCGCGGCCGAGCTCGAGAAACGCGACATAGATCGGCAGCAGCACGGTGATGGCACCGGCCGGCGCCGGCACGCCGGTGAAGAAATTGGCGGCGAAGGCGGGCTTGTTCGGATCGTCCATGGTGGCGTTGAAGCGCGCAAGCCGCAGGCCACCTGATATCGCGAACACCATCGCGGCGATCCAGCCGGCATTGCCGAGCTCGTGCAGCTGCCAGAAGTACAGCATCAGGCCGGGCGCGACGCCGAAATTGACGAAGTCGGCAAGGCTGTCGAGCTCGGCGCCGAACTTGGACTGGCCCTTGATCATGCGCGCGACGCGGCCGTCGATGCCGTCGAGCGCGGCCGCGAACACGATGGCGTAGACGGCAAGCGTCATCCGCCCTTCGATCGACAGCCGGATCGAGGTCAGGCCGGCACAGATCGCCAGCAGCGTGATGACGTTGGGCACCAGCATGCGCACCGGGATCGGGCGGAACCGCCGGCGGCGAATATCGGGATCTCGGTAGTCGTAGGGCGTCATTGGCTCGTCCTCACCTCTCAGCGAGATATAGCAAGCCGTGTTCCCCTCCGCCATCGCGGCGGAAGGGCCCCGACAGCGGCGCGTTGGTTAATTGGCGCGGTAAGTGCGGCCGGGGTCGTCGCCGGTAAGGTCGGCCAGGATGGTCTCGCCGGCGATCGCAGTCTGCCCCTCCGAGACCAGCGCCTTGGTACCGACAGGCAGGTAGACGTCGAGCCGCGAGCCGAAGCGGATCAGGCCGAACCGCTCGCCGGCGCCGACCGCCTGCCCCTCCTTGACGAAGGAGACGATGCGCTTGGCCACGAGGCCTGCGATCTGGATCACGCCGATACGGCCCTGCGGCGTCGAGATGACGAGTGAATTGCGTTCATTGTCCTCGCTCGCCTTGTCGAGCTCGGCGTTGATGAAGAGCCCCGGCCGATAGGCGATACGGTCCACCCTGCCCGCCACCGGGCTGCGATTCACATGGCAGTTGAACACACTCATGAACACCGAGATGCGCGGCAGCGGCCGGTCGCCGAGCCCGAGCTCGGCCGGCGGCAGCGCCATGGTGATCATCGAGACACGGCCGTCGGCGGGCGACACCACGAGCCCGTCGCGCTGCGGCGTCACGCGCACGGGATCGCGGAAGAACAGCGCGCACCACACGGTGAGGATCGTGCCGATCCAGCCCAGCGGCGACCACAGCCACATCAGGAAGATGCTCACCGCCGCGAAGATGCCGATGAAGGGATAGCCCTCCTTGTGGATCGGCGGGATCTGACGTTGGATCGAATCGAGGATGGACATCGCTATCTGCCGCTGGAGGGGTTGATGGCACGGGTGGGTCGCGCGAGCCTGTTTAGGCCAGAGTTGGGACCGGAGACAAGCTCACTCCGCGGCCGCCTGCGCCGTCAGGGCGTCCTCCACCGGCGGCGGCTCCCGGTTGGGCGCCTCGCTGCTGTCGGCCATACGGGCCAATTTCTCGCGCGCGGCCTCGGCCTCGCGCTGCCTGTTCCACATGCTGGCGTAGAGACCGTCCTGTGCAAGCAGGCTGGCATGGGTGCCGCGCTCGGCGATACGGCCCTGGTCGAGCACGATGATCTCGTCGGCACCGACGATGGTCGAGAGCCGGTGCGCGATCACAAGCGAGGTGCGGTTCTTCGCCACGCGGTCGAGCGCGCCCTGGATCTCGTGCTCGGTGTGGGTGTCGAGCGCCGAGGTCGCCTCGTCAAGCACCAGGATCGGCGGCGCCTTCAACACGGTGCGCGCGATCGCGACGCGCTGCTTCTCGCCGCCCGACAGTTTCAGGCCGCGCTCGCCGACCTGGGTCTCGTAACCCATCGGAGCCATGCGGATGAAATGATCGATTTGCGCGAGGCTAGCGGCCTCCTCGACCTCGTCATTGCTGGCGTCCCAGCGGCCATAGCGGATGTTGTAGCGGATGGTGTCGTTGAACAACACCGTGTCCTGCGGGACCATGCCGATCGAGGCGCGCAAGCTTGCCTGCGTGACTTTGCGGATGTCCTGGCCGTCGATCAGGATCTTGCCGCCAGAGATGTCATAGAGGCGGAATAGCAGCCGCGAGATGGTCGACTTGCCGGCGCCGGACGGGCCGACGATCGCCACCGTCTTGCCGGCCGGCACCTCGAAGCTGATGCCTTTGAGGATCGGCCGCGTCGGCTCATAGGCAAAGCGCACGTCCTCGAAGCGCACGGTGCCGGCGGAAACGACGAGCGGCTGCGCATCGCGCGCGTCCTTGATCTCGGCCTCGCGATGGATCACGCTGAACATCTTCTCGATGTCGATGATCGCCTGCTTGATCTCGCGATAGACCATGCCCATGAAATTCAGGGGTTGGTAGAGCTGGATCATCATGGCGTTGACCAGCACGAAATCGCCAACCGTGTTGGTTCCATTGCGCACGCCGATCGCGCACATCAGCATGGTCGCGGTCAGGCCCAGCGTGAATATCACGGCCTGGCCGGTGTTGAGCACCGCGAGCGAAGTATAGGTGTGGATGCTCGCTTCCTCGTAGCGCGCGACCGACTTGTCGTAGCGCTCGGCTTCGCGGGCCTCGGCGCTGAAATATTTGACGGTCTCGTAATTGAGCAGCGAGTCGATCGCCTTGGTATTCGCCTCGGTGTCGGAATCGTTCATCTTGCGGCGGATGCCGATCCGCCACTCGGTCGCGATGTAGGTGTAGTACATGTAGACCGCGACGGTGATCAGCGTGGCGGCCACGTAGCGCCAGTCGAACTGCCAGAGCAGCACGGCCATCAGCAGCGAAACCTCGACGATGGTCGGGATCAGCTGCAGGATCACCATGCGCACGATCACCTCGATGCCCGAGCGACCGCGCTCGAGCACGCGCGTCAGGCCGCCGGTCTTGCGCTCCAGATGAAAGCGCAGCGACAGTTCGTGCATATGGATGAAGGTGATGGTGGCGAGCTTGCGCACCGCATGCATGGCGACACGGGCAAAGATGCCGTCGCGCCATTGCGTCAGCACCGCCATCACGATGCGCATGACGCCGTAGCTCGCCGTCAGGAGCAACGGCGATGCAATCACCCAGAGGTGCCAATTGCTGGCCTGCACCGGTGCGGTGTTGGCACCGGTCAATGCGTCCGTCGCCCATTTGAAGCTGAACGGCACCGACAGGGTGATCAGCTTGGCAGCGAGCAACAGCACAATCGACCAGACCACACGCATCTTCAGGTCGACGCGGTCGCCGGGCCAGATATAGGGCCACAGATGCGCCAGCGTGCCCATCAGCGTGGCCCGCTCCAGCGGTCCGGGCTCAGGCACGTCGGGCGAATGAGGAGGGCTCATGAAGAAACCTGGAAGGGCCCGCCGGATGCGGGCGCGTTGCGATTAACTGTTTTCGCTCGTCATATAGAAGCTTCCAGGGGCAAGCGCACCCCGCCAGATGGCGAATCTTCGATTGTTTGTCGCCATTTACCGGTAGATTTCCGGGTAGTCCGAATCACCGGAAGGGCTTGACGGCCCTCCGCTGCAATGCATCATGGCGCCAATGAGCACAATCAAAACCGTCTGTGTCTATTGCGGGTCCGGCCCCGGAACCAATCCCCACTTCACCGAAGGCGCCGAGGCGTTCGGCAAGGCACTCGCCGAGAACAACATCCGCCTGGTCTATGGCGGCGGCTCGCTGGGCCTGATGGGCTCGGTCGCGACCTCCGTGCTGGATCACGGCGGCACCGTCACCGGCATCATTCCCGAATTCCTGCGCAAGCGTGAGAATGCGCTGACGCGCGTGCAGGAGATGATCGTCACCCCCGACATGCACGAGCGCAAGCGGCTGATGTTCGAGCGCTCCGATGCCTTCGTGGCGCTGCCGGGCGGCCTCGGCACGCTGGAGGAGCTGGTCGAGCAATTGACCTGGAAGCAGCTCGGCCGGCACGCCAAGCCGGTGCTGCTCGCCAACATCGACAATTTCTGGGAGCCGCTGTTCTCGCTGCTGTCGCATATGCGTCAGACCGAGTTCATCCGCGCCGGTCTTTCGGTCGACATCCTCAAGGCCGATCGCGTCGAGGACATCCTGCCGAAGCTGAAGGCGGCAGCGGCACAGATCGCCGAGACGGAAAAGCAGCTCGCTCCGGAAGTGGCGCGGAAGCTGTAAGTCTATTCTGCCGGAAACGTCACCGCCTCGATCCGGTTGCCGTCGGGATCGGACACGAAAGCCGCGTAGTAGCGCACGCGGTCATGCGGGCGGATGCCCGGCGCACCATCGGATGCGCCGCCGCTCGCAACCGCTGCGGCGTGGAATGCATCGACCTCACCTGTCGTCTTCGCGCGCAGACAGATGTGCACGCCGCTCTCCGGGGGGACAGGCGGCATGGCTTCGCGCAAGTTGATCCAGAATTCGGGATAGGCCTTGCCGAAGCCGACTGTGCGCGGTCGCGTGACGAGGCGCGTGAGCCCAAGCGCCGCGAGCGTGGCCTCATAGAATTTTGCGGAGCGCTCGAGATTGCTGACGCCGACGGAGATGTGGTCGATCATTGTTAGCGATCCTCTCTCCTCGTCATTGCGAGCGAAGCGAAGCAATCCAGACTGCCGCCGTGGAAAGACTCTGGATTGCTTCGCTACGCTCGCAATGACGGTGTTTGCGGCACCACCGGTCCCTACGCCGGCGCGCCCGATTTCACGAGCTTGTAGATCACCGAATCCATCAACGCCTGGAACGAGGCGTCAATGATGTTCGGGGACACGCCGACCGTGGTCCAGCGATCGCCGTTCTCGTCCTCGCTCTCGATCAAGACGCGCGTCACCGCGCCGGTGCCGCCATTGAGGATACGGACGCGGTAATCGATCAGCGTCAAGCCTTCGATGTATTTCTGGTACTTGCCGAGGTCCTTGCGCAAGGCAACGTCGAGCGCGTTGACGGGACCGTTGCCTTCCGCGGCCGAGATCAGATGCTCGCCGGCGACGTCGACCTTGACCACGGCGAGCGCCACGGTGACGCGCTCGCCGAGCGCGTTGTAGCGCTGCTCGACATTGACGTCGAACTGCTCGACCTCGAAATAATGCGGCACCTTGCCAAGTGTCCGGCGCGCCAGCAGGTCGAACGAGGCATTGGCGGATTCATAGGCGTAGCCCTGCGCCTCGCGCTCCTTCAACTCCTCGACCAGCCGCGTCAGCTTCGGATCACTCTTCTCGTAGGCGATGCCGGCACGATCGAGCTCGGCAATGACGTTGGAGCGGCCGGCCTGGTCTGACACCAGCACCTTGCGGTGATTGCCGACCGTTTCAGGCAGCACATGCTCGTAGGTCTGCGGATCCTTCATCACGGCGGATGCGTGAATGCCCGTCTTGGTGACGAAGGCGCTCTCACCGACATAGGCCGCATGGCGGTTCGGCACGCGGTTGAGCATGTCATCGAGCGTGCGCGAGACTTTGACGAGGGTCGCCAGCTTCTCCGGCGTGACCGAGATCTCGAAGGCGTCCGAAAATTCCTTCTTCAGTTTCAGCGTCGGGATCAGCGAGCAGAGATTGGCATTGCCGCAGCGCTCGCCGAGGCCGTTCAGCGTCCCCTGGATCTGCCGCGCTCCGGCGCGGACCGCGGCGAGCGAGTTGGCCACTGCCTGCTCGGTGTCGTTATGGGCGTGGATGCCGACATGATCGCCGGGAATGTGTTTTGTCACCTCAGTGACGATGGCCTCGACCTCGTGTGGCATGGTGCCGCCATTGGTGTCGCACAGGACCACCCAGCGCGCGCCGGCGTCATAGGCCGCCTTGGCACAGGCGAACGCAAAGCTGGCATCTTCCTTGTAGCCGTCGAAGAAATGCTCGCAGTCAAGCATGACCTCGCGGCCAGCGGCCTTTGCGGCTGCGACGCTGTCGCGGATGGAGGCGAGGTTTTCCTCTTTCGTCGTCTCCAGCGCGACACGGACCTGATAGGCGGAGGATTTTGCCACGAAGCAAATCGCATCCGCCTTCGCCTCCAGCAGCCCGGCGACACCGGGATCGTTGGAGACCGAACGCCCTGCCCGCCGCGTCATGCCGAAGGCGGTAAAACGAGCATGGTTGAGCTTCGGCTTGGAGCTGAAGAACTCGGTGTCGAGCGGATTGGCTCCGGGATAGCCGCCCTCGACATAGTCGATGCCGAGATCGTCGAGCATCCCTGCGATGACCTGCTTGTCGGTCAGCGTGAAATCGACGCCGTTGGTCTGCGCCCCATCACGCAGTGTGGTGTCGAATAGATAAAGGCGCTCCCTGTTCATTGCAGCGCTCCTGACGCCGGTGTCGTGCCGAGCGTCTTCTTCATGGTGGTGTTGGCGAGCCACTCGTCGTTGACGGTGACGCTGTTGCGCTGCTGCGCCGCGTAGCCGCGCTTGGCGAAAAAGTTTTGGGCGGTGTCGCTCGCATCGACCGTGAGGTTGGTGGCGCCGCGGCCGCCGGCAAGCTTCTCCAGCGCGTCGACCAGCAGGGTTGCGATCCCCTGCCCCGCCACGGCCGGGTGAACATAGAGCATGCGGATATGGTCGGCGCCGCGAAGAGAGGCAAAGCCGACGGGCGAGCCGTCAAGCGTCGCCACCAGCGTCAGGTCGGACGCGAGCCCCTTGCCGAACTCTTCGTCCTCCGCTGTCTCCATCCAGGCTTGCTGCTGCGCCTCGCTATAATCGTCACCGGTCAGCTCCTCGATGCTGGCGGTGAAGATGCCGGCAAGAACCGGCACGTCAGCCGGCAAGAAGGGCCGCAAACCGGGCTTTGGCAAAGTCTGTCCCATCGTCTTCACCACATCCCATAGAGCTTGAGCACCAGCGCCACCGCAGCGCCGAGCAGGAGGATTTTCAGCGCGATGTAATAGAGCCAATGCCTCGGAAAAGGCGTGTCGGGCCGGGTCATCGCTTGAGCTCCCAGGTCGTCACCGGCTTGCCCTCGGCGTCCTTGCCATCCTTGATCAGGACCCCCATGGCGGCGAGCTGATCGCGAATACGGTCAGACTCGGCGAAATCCTTGCGCGCACGCGCGGCCGTCCGCTCCGAGATCAGGCGTTCGACCTCGTTGACGTCGACGCCGCTCGCCTGCTGCTTGCGATCCCTCCATTGCGCCGCGCTCTCGGAGAGGAAGCCGAGCAGCCGCAACGAGCCCGCAAGCGCGGGCACGTCGCTGCCCCGTAGGCCGTGCAGCGCCGCGATCGCCTGCGGTGTGTTGAGATCGTCGAGCAGCGCGTCGACCACGGACGCAGCCGGCTTGCCGGGTTCGACGTCGGCGGCGATCCGATACCAGTCGTCAAGCGTCTTGCCGCTCTCCTCCAGCGACTTCATGGTCCAGTCGATCGGCGAGGTGTAGTGCGTTTTCAACATGTTGAGGCGCAGCACTTCACCCGGCCAGTCCGCCAGCAGTTCGTGGATGGTGATGAAGTTGCCGAGGCTCTTCGACATCTTCTCGCTCTCGACCTGCAGAAAGCCGTTGTGCATCCAGTAGTTCGCCATGCGCTGCCGGTGGAAGGCGCAGCAGGTCTGCGCGACCTCGTTCTCGTGATGCGGAAACACGAGATCGATGCCGCCGCCATGGATGTCGAACTGCTCGCCGAGATGCTTCCACGCCATGGCCGAGCACTCGATGTGCCAGCCCGGACGGCCCTCGGCCTTGATGCCTGATGGCGACGGCCAGGATGGCTCGCCGGGCTTGGATGGCTTCCACAGCACGAAATCGGTGTTGTCCTTCTTGTAGGGCGCGACATCGACGCGGGCGCCGGCGATCATCTCGTCCAGCGAGCGATTAGACAGCGCGCCGTAGCGCGGCAGTCCGTCGTTGGCCGCATTCATCGCCTGCGGTGAGAACAGCACGTGGTCCTCGGCGGCATATGCGAAGCCACCGGCAACGAGCCGTTCGATGATCTCGCGCATCTCGGCGATATGCTCGGTCGCGCGCGGCTCGACGCTCGGACGGAGCGCGCCAAGCGCATCGACGTCGGCGTGAAACTGCCTGCCGGTCTGCTCGGTGACCTTGCGGATCGCCTCGTTCAACGGCAGGCCGGGAAAGTCCCGCGCGGCGCGGTCGTTGATCTTGTCGTCAACGTCGGTGATGTTGCGGACATATTTGACGTGCGCCTCGCCATAGAGATGGCGAAGCAGCCGAAACAGCACGTCGAACACGATCACCGGCCGGGCGTTGCCGATATGGGCGAAGTCATAGACGGTCGGTCCGCAGACATACATGCGGACGTTGTTCGCATCGAGCGGCACGAAGGTGCGCTTCTCCTTCGTCAACGTATCGTAGAGACGCAATTCCATATGGACACCCGTCGGCTGTTGGCCGGGCGTCCAGTGCTCTCAATGTGTTTTGAGAAAAGACGGCTCCAGCCAGCGAATCGCTAGCTCGTAATCTCGCGGCAAATAATGCAGATGGCGAGGAGACCGTTCATGCGGCGACATATGGGCTATCAGGCCGGCTTTCGTCAAGAGAGCCACGGAAATGCCGCTTTATTTCCGCAAAGCGCGGCCCCCCGCCGAGATGGTTCATCATCCTTAACCATTTGAGCCCATTCTGGAACTGGCGGTTCCTATTTTTGCCCCAAGGTGTTTTCATGCGATCCTTGCTCGCGCTTATTTCCTGCGCCTCGATCCTTGCTGCATCCAGCGCCTGGGCCGAGACCCGCGTCTTCATCATTGGCAACCAGGCCGACGGCCATGGCGTCGACCAGTGCCTAGCCAAGGGCGATAAATGCGGCGCCCAGGTCGCCCGCACCTACTGCCAGTCACGGGACTTTGCACAGGCATCCGCCTACCGCCGGGTCGATCCCGACGAAATTACCGGCTCTGTCCCCAAATCCGGCGCAAACTGCTCCCATGGCCATTGCGACGAATATGTCGCAATCACCTGCCAGCGCTGAATTCGCTCGGAACTGGCGGACCTTAGGACCAGTCTTCGGCCCCTGAAACGACGTGACGATGCCGCGGGAAGCGGCTATTGGAGGGCGCGCGTCGGCCTCCCAAATCGCATCGGTAAGTCACTTGCGGCCGTGACCTCGCTAGAATGGCGGATATGCCTGAATTTTTGTCTCTGTCCCGTCCCCGCTTTCTCCTTGCCTGCACCGTGCTTCTCAGCGTCGTGCTCGCCACCGATGCCTTCGCCCAGGCTGGCCCGCCCGGAGCGGCGCCGCCTCCGCCTGCCCAAAGCGGCCTCGGACCGAACCCGATGTGCGTGCGCCTGGAAGGCCAGCTCGCCGCGCTGGATCGCGGCGGCAGCGACCCTGCCCGCGAGGACCAGATCCGCCGCTACCAGGATTCCCAGGCCAAGCAGCAGGCTGAGCTCGATCGCGTCACCATGCAGGCCAAGCGCATGGGCTGCGACTCGTCCGGCTTCTTCTCGCTGTTCAACGGCCAATCCGCACAATGCGGTCCGGTTAACACCCAGATCCAGCAGATGCGCGCCAACCTGGACCAGATCACTAGCAATCTCGAGCGCCTGCGCGGTGGCGGTCCGGGCGGCGGCAACCCCGAGCGCGACAGCCAGCGTCGCTCGGTGCTGATTGCGCTCGCGCAGAACAATTGCGGCCCGCAATACGCCAATGCCGCGCAGTCGCAAGGCGCCGGCAACTTCCTGAGCAATCTGTTCGGCGGCGGCAACAACCCGAATAATCCGCAAGGTGTGCCGCCATCCGATCTCGGCCCGCAATCCGGCACCTATCGCACCGTGTGCGTGCGCACCTGCGACGGCGCCTATTTCCCGATCTCGTTTGCGACCGTGCCGGCGCGCTTCCCGGACGACGAGAAGACCTGCAAGGCGTTGTGCCCGGCAGCCGAAGCGGTGCTCTATGCCCACCGCAATCCCGGCGAGGACATGAACTCCGCGGTCTCGATCAGCGGTCAGCCCTACACGTCGCTGCCGACCGCCTTCAAATTCCGCAGCGAGTTCAACCCGTCCTGCTCCTGCAAGGCGGCCGGCCAGAGCTGGGCCGACGCGTTGAAATCGGCCGACGACAAGGCCGCGGTCGAGCAGCAGGGTGACATCATCGTCACCGAGGAAAGCGCCAAGAAGATGCAGCAACGGCAGCTCACCAAGGGCGCACCTGCGAATGGCAAGAAGGGCGCAGCTCCGGCCACCGCCGCCGCGCCGGCGACGACGCCACCTGCGGATTCGAGCGCAACCGCGACCTCGGAAAACAAGCCGATCCGCTCGGTCGGCCCGACCTTCCTGCCGCAGCAGAAGTAGTAACTCAGCCCCCAACTCAGCTGTCATGCCCCGCGAAAGCGGGGCATCCAGTACTCCGCGGCGCCGATTGGTTTTCACGATATCCGCCGCGGAGTACTGGATCATCCGCTTTCGCGGATGATGACAGCGGAATGAATGGCTACCCCTCGAACGCGTCGATCGACGCCTTGCTGCCGCGTGACACCAGGGTCTCATCGGGTGCGGGCAGCTTCTCGCCCCGATCGCGGAAGCGGTTGGTGATGGGATAGCGGCGGTCGCGGCCGAAGTTTTTGCGCGTGACCTTCACCCCGGGTGCGGCCTGGCGGCGCTTGTATTCGGCGACGTTGAGCAGATGGTCGATCCGGGACACCGTCTCGCGGTCGAAGCCGGCTTCGATGATCTGGTCGAGCGGCTCCTCGCGTTCGACCAGACGCTCCAGGATCGCATCGAGCACGTCGTAAGGCGGCAATGAATCCTGATCGGTCTGGTTTTCACGCAATTCGGCCGTCGGCGGACGCGTGATGATATCAGGCGGAATCACCTCGCCTGCGGGCCCGAGTGCCCCCTCCGGCTTCCATGCATTGCGCAAGCTTGCGAGCCGAAACACTTGGGTCTTGTAGATGTCCTTGATCGGATTGAAGCCGCCGTTCATGTCGCCATAGAGCGTGGCGTAGCCGACCGACATCTCCGACTTGTTGCCTGTCGTCACCACCATCAGCCCGGTCTTGTTGGAGATCGCCATCAGCAGCGTGCCGCGGGTCCGAGCTTGAAGATTTTCCTCGGTAATATCATGCGGCAGGTTCTTGAAGAGGCCGGACAGGATGGTCTCGAAGCCGGTTACGGCTTCCGCGATCGGCAGCACTTCGTAACGGATACCGAGATGGCCGGCGAGCTCGCCGGCATCGGCAATCGAGTGAGCCGCTGTGTAACGATACGGCAGCATCACGCCATGCACCTGATCTGCCCCAAGCGCATCCACCGCGATCGCCGCACACAGCGCGGAGTCGATGCCACCGGAGATACCGAGCAGTACACCGGGAAAGCCGTTCTTGGCGACGTAGTCGCGCAGGCCCAGCACACAGGCAGCGTAATCAGCGCGGTCGCCTTCGGGCTGCTCTGCGATTGGACCGGTGCAGCGCCAATCCCCGCCGGTCCTGACGAAGCGCAAGGTCGTGACGCTCTCTGCGAATGCCGGCAGTTGCGCGGCGAGCGAGAGATCGCCATTGAGCGCGAACGAGGCTCCGTCGAACACGAGTTCGTCCTGGCCGCAAACCTGGTTGAGATAGACCAGCGGCAGGCCGCTTTCGGTGACGCGCGCGACCGCCACCGACAGACGCACATCGTTCTTGTCGCGGGCATAGGGCGAGCCATTCGGCACCAGGATGATTTCGGCGCCGGTCTCGGCCAGCGTCTCGACAACGTTCTCGTAATCCTCGGACTCCTCCAGCCAGATATCCTCGCAGATCGGCACGCCGATCCGCACGCCACGCACGGTGACAGGACCTGAGGCAGGCCCGCGCGAAAACAATCGCTTCTCGTCAAACACGCCGTAATTCGGCAGATTGCATTTGAACCGCAGGCCGGCGATGCGCCCGCCATCGAGCAGCGCGCAGGCATTGTAGAGCTTGCCGTCCTCGACCCAGGGCGTGCCGACCAGCAAGGCCGGGCCACCGTCAGCAGTCTCGCGCGCGAGCGTTTCGATCGCGACGCGGCAGGCCGCCTGGAAGGCCGGCTTCTGCACCAGATCCTCCGGCGGATAGCCGGCGATGAACAATTCCGGAAACAGCACGAGATCGGCGCCATCGGCGATGGCGCGCGCGCGTGCGACGCGAACCTTGGCGGCATTGCCCTCGATATCGCCCATGGTCGGATTGAGCTGGGCGAGCGTGACCGCGAAGGCGTTGAGACGTTCGGTCATGGCCGCCTCGTCCAGCTAGAGGAATCCCAATCGCTCGACGATGGCGATGATCCAGAATGCGCCGGCCATCAGCAGCGCGACGCCAACTGCAGCCGAGCCCATGTCCTTGACCCGCCCGATCTGCTTGTCGTGATCCATGGTCAGGCGGTCGGCGAGTTTCTCGATCGCGGTGTTGAGCAGCTCCACGACCAGCACGAACGCAACCGCACACACGAGCTCAACTGCCCGCATCGCGGTTGCGGCGACGAACCACGCCACCGGCAGCGACAGGATCAGCGCAAAGACCTCCTCGCGGATGGCCTGCTCCGAACGGAACGCAAAGGCCATTCCGTTGCGGGAATTGATCGTGGCCTTCCAGATCCGCAGCAAGGTCTTAGAGCCCCGCTGCGGCCGGCATCGGCCGAACCTTGCCGGCTCGTTCCTGCTTCAGCAGTTCGGCGACCAGGAAGGCCATGTCGATGGATTGCTCCGCATTGAGCCGGGGATCGCAGACCGTGTGATAGCGGTCGTTGAGATCCTCGTCGGTGATGGCGCGGGCGCCGCCGATGCATTCGGTAACGTCTTGGCCGGTCATCTCAAGATGCACGCCGCCGGCATGAGTGCCTTCCGCGGCGTGGATGGTGAAGAACGACTTCACCTCCGACAGCACGCGATCGAACGGCCGCGTCTTGTAGCCTGACGTGGAGGTGATGGTGTTGCCGTGCATGGGATCGCACGACCAGACCACCACCTTGCCTTCGCGCTTCACCGCGCGGATCAGGCCCGGCAGATGATCGGCGACCTTGTCGGAGCCGAAGCGGTTGATCAGCGTCAGCCGGCCCGGCTCGTTGTCGGGGTTGAGCACGTCGATCAGCTTCAGCAGCTCGTCGGGCTTGAGCGACGGGCCGCACTTGAGGCCGATCGGGTTCTTGATGCCGCGGAAATATTCGACATGCCCGTGATCGAGCTGGCGGGTGCGGTCGCCGATCCAGATCATGTGGCCAGAGGTCGCGTACCAGTCGCCGGTCGTGGAATCGACGCGGGTCATGGCCTGCTCGTAGCCGAGCAGCAGCGCCTCATGGCTGGTGTAGAAATCGGTGGCGCGCAGCTCCGGATGGCTTTCGAGGTCGAGGCCGCAGGCGCGCATGAAGTTGAGCGCGTCCGAGATGCGGTCGGCCAGCTCCTTGTAGCGGCGGGATTGCGGTGAATCCTTGAGGAAGCCGAGCATCCACTCATGCACGCTGCCGAGATTGGCGTAGCCGCCGGTCGCGAACGCGCGCAAGAGGTTCAACGTCGCGGCCGACTGGCGATAGGCCATCAGCTGGCGCTGCGGATCCGGCACGCGCGCTTCCTTGGTGAAGGCGATGTCGTTGACGATGTCGCCGCGATAGCTCGGCAGCTCGACGCCATCAACCTTCTCGGTCGGCGACGACCGCGGCTTGGCAAACTGGCCGGCGATGCGGCCGACCTTCACCACCGGCACGGCGCCGGCATAGGTCAGTACCACCGCCATCTGCAGCAGCACGCGGAAGAAGTCGCGGATGTTGTTGGCACCGTGCTCGGCAAAGCTCTCGGCGCAATCGCCGCCCTGCAGCAGGAAAGCGTCGCCGGCCGCAACGCGCCCCAGCGCCTTTTTCAGATTGCGCGCCTCGCCGGCGAACACCAGCGGCGGAAACGTTGCAAGCTGCGCCTCGACGTCGGCCAAGGCCTTGGCGTCGGGATATTCGGGCACCTGTAGCACCGGCTTGCTGCGCCAGGACTCGGGCGTCCACCGCTCGGACATCGCAATCTCTCCGTGAAGCGAAAAGTGCAACCTGATCTGTGGGTTGCGAGGGCCGCCTTATACACAGGCTGGCGCGACATCGCCAGTTGTAAATCCATTTCGCGACGCAAACCCTTGCGGGAAAAGCCGAATTCGCATTTGCTGGGGGGTGGCAGAGCAAACCGGCAAGACAGCTTCCCCCATGGACGCGCCACTGGACGACGTTTTCATCGACGAGATCAGCTTCCCGGCGACCGACGGATATGCGCTGACAGGCACGCTGTTCCTGCCGCGCGGCGCCAAGCGCCATGCCGTCCTGATCAATTCGGCGACCGCCGTCCCGCGCAAAATCTACAAGGGCTTTGCCTCCTACCTCGCCCATCGCGGCTGCGCGGTGCTGACTTACGATTATCGCGGCATTGGCGACTCCCGGCTGCCCGCGATGGTCGGCTACAACCAGCCGAAATCGCTGGTTGGCTTCAAGGCCTCGATGTCGGACTGGGCCGCGCAGGACGTCACCGCCGCGGTGCGCTGGATGCGTGAACGCTATCATGGCCTTCCGCTCGCTTACGTCGGCCACTCCTTCGGCGGTCAGGCGCTCGGGCTGATCGAGAACAACAGCGAGATTTCGCGCGCGGCGTTCGTGGCCTCCCAGGCCGCGACCTGGCGGCTGATGACGTCGCCGGAGAAATATCGCGTCTTCGCCTTCATGAACCTCATTGGCGTGCCGCTGGTCCACGCATTCGGCTACGCGCCAGGCTGGGTCGGCATCGGGGAGGATTTGCCCAAAGGGGTGTTCCTGCAATGGGCCGATTGGGTTTCGAGCCCGCGCTATCTGTTCGATTCAAAACTGCCGGCGCTGGAGAACTTTGCGAAGTTCAAAGGCGAGCTGCGCGCGCTCTGCTTTTCCGACGATCCCTGGGCGACGCGGCCCGCTGTCGAGCTGCTCACGTCAGGTTTCACGGCGATCAAGCCGGAGGTGCTGACAGTGAAGCCGTCCGACGTCAGCGCAAAAACGATCGGCCATTTCGGCTTCTTCCGCCCCGACCATCGCGACACGCTGTGGCGCGGCGTGGCGGAGTGGATCCAGGGGGAGTGACGTCTGGCGGCGGCATTGCCGCTCATCACGTCTTCGTTGTCTGCCAAATTGAAACTGATTTCCGCCACCGTCGTTTGCGAATGCCAAAGGGGCGGCAACGCGGTTGATCTCGTTGCGACCACACTCGACGCGACGAGGACATCATGGAACATCACTCCAGGAGCGGCGGCCCCGTCAGCGAAAGCAAGGTCCCCGAGGTCACGCTCGGCTTCTGGATCATCAAAATCGCAGCCACGACGCTGGGCGAGACCGGCGGCGATACCGTGACGATGACGCTGAACTGGGGTTATCTCGCGGGTACGTGCCTGTTCCTGGCGGCGATGGTCGTCCTCGTCGCGGCACAGATCCGCGCGCAGAAATTCCATCCAGCACTTTATTGGTCAACCATCGTGGCCTCGACCACCTTCGGGACCACGATGGCCGACTTCGCCGACCGTTCGCTCGGCATCGGCTACACCGGTGGCGCGACGCTGCTGCTGGTCTGTCTCGTGCTGGTGCTCGGCCTCTGGTATCGCTCGGAAGGAACCATCTCGGTCAACAGCGTCAGCAGCCCGCGGGCGGAAGCCTTCTACTGGGGTGCAATCACTTTCTCGCAGACGCTGGGGACCGCGCTCGGCGACTGGATCGCCGACACCGGCGACATGGGCTATCGCGGCGGCGCGCTGATCTTCGCGGCCGGACTCGCCGTGGTCGCAGCGCTGTATTTCTGGACGCGTGTCTCGCGCGTGACCCTGTTCTGGGCCGCCTTCATCCTGACGCGACCTCTGGGCGCGACCGTCGGCGACTTCCTCGACAAGCCGCTCGGTCAGGGCGGGCTGGCGCTCAGCCGACCATTGGCCTCCGCCGTCATCGCGGCATTCATCGTGATCTGCCTGCTGCTGATTCCGCAGCGCGCCGGACAGCATCCGGGCGATCACGCAGCCGAGCGCGCCTAGCGAATGATCGTCGTCAGAGACGAGTAGCGCTTGTTCGGCTTGGCTTCCGCCGCCGAGAATTGCGCAAAGGCGTCGCTGACGCGGGTCGCCGGCGGCGTGTCGCTGGCGAAACGGAATTCCTGCGGCTTCGGCGCGTAGAAGCTGGCGCTATAATAGGAATCGTCGAAGCGCGCCTCGCCGACCCCGAACAATGTGTCGCATGCAAACAGGAGTGCGTAGACTCCCATGACTGCTGCGACGACCTCCTTGAGAACTGACATGTTGATGCCCTGCCCTTTTGCGGCAGAATGCAGGTCGGTTCCAAACCTCTGGTTTAAGGCGCCAGGCTTCTTATCCGCACGGTTTGCCGCTCCTGAACGGATTGCAGACAATTTTATCGATCTCGAAAAGAGAGCCCGCTTGATTAGGCGTCATCAAGAATGGCAAGCTCGAATTAGAACCGTTCAAGAGACGCCGTCATGTCGCGCGCGAGCGCCAAATCTCTGCCCCAGCTGAGCCTTCGCATCGACCTCGACGGCGAGGACCGGATCGGGCCCGGCAAGATCGAGCTTCTGGAGCAGATCCGCGAACAAGGCTCGATCTCCGCGGCCAGCCGCGCCATGGACATGTCGTACAAGCGCGCCTGGGATCTCGTCGACGAGATCAACCGGATCTGCGGACATCCCGCGGTCGAGCCGCAGGCCGGCGGCAAGAACGGCGGCGGCGCCATGCTGACCCCGTTCGGCGAAAAGCTTGTCGCGCGCTACCGCAAGATCGAGCGCGACGCCGCACGCGCCGCGCACAAGGACCTGGAAGCACTCAAGAGCGACATCGTCCGTTCCCGCAAGTCCTCTTGACCGTCAATTCGGCCGCGCCATCATCTTGGGCATCGGCTGGACCAGCGCTTCGCCCAGCAGGCTCTGCTCATCCCTCGGGATCGAGAAGCGGACCTTGAAACCGTCCTCGGTCTCCAGCGTGATGATGCGCTGGGTCGTGTCGGTGGATTGTTCCAGCACCCAGGATGCCAGCGGATAGGCGTAGCGCAAGCTCTGGTTGCCGTAGCGAGCCTTCAGCGCCGCCTCGAGCAATCCGGGCAGCGTCATGATGAGAGCGCCGACCTGGTTGAGCGAGACGCTGACCGCGGCGGGATTGCCCGACACATCCTCGAAGCCCAGCGAGATCGCTCCGCCATCGGACGCTACCTCGCAGGTCGTGAGCTGCCTCACCTTGATTTCCATCGTCACGTCCCGGGAACACACTCCGCTATATCCGTCACGATATATCGACACGTCGAGCCGCGTCCAGCCGCTTTTTCTGGAATTGATCGATATCCGAGGGTCTACGAAACTCTCACATAACGCGGCGGATCAGAAGACCGGATGGTCCTTCAGCGCGGCGATCACCTGCTGGCCCGGCACGGTGAGGCGATAGGTCACCAAGGGGCGGCTCGACGGCGGCTTGCGGTCGATCTCGACGATATAGCCGCGCACCATCAGCGCTTCGAAGCTGCCATAGTAGCCGTACATGCTGATCTCTTTCTGCTTGAGCAGCTTGAACTCGCGCAGCAGGCGGATCTCGTTGCCCGAGAGCAGCGAGCGGCGCACGCGCTGGACGAAGCTCGCGCGCTGCTCGAACCAGCCCGCATCTGGCAGCTCTCGCGAAGACGGCAAGGCGTCGCGGTCGCACGGACGCGCCTCGACTTCGGTTTGCACCACCCGCTGCGACGGCAAGCTACTGCCGACCGCTTCCCTGGCATCGTCGAGCAACGCGATCGGCCAGCGCCGCTTGTTGTCGACCATGACAGGCGGCGGCACGACATTGTCGCGCACCAGCTGCTCGAAGCGGCCGGCGGTCACGCCGACATAAGCAGCCGCGCGGCGGCGGTCGACCAGACGGGCATCCCGCCCGTGCTCCAGCTCGCAAGCGATCGTCTCATTCACCCCAAAATCCCCTGCCGCATCGTTGCGGGCGCGTCACCGCGCGGGCCCGAGGGGCCCGTTGGCACATGACACTAGGGAGAACTCAGCGCTCTCAAAAGGCAGAGAATTTCGCACAGGTTGCTGCCGTTTCGGCAACAGCTATAGTGGCACCAAGGGTCCCATGCGCTTTCATTCACCTTCGATCCAGTACTTTCACGCCGTCCGTCGCACCGGCTCGATCCGAGCCGCAGCACGCCTCCTGAACGTCGCTTCCTCGGCCGTCAGCCGGCAAATTCTCAAGCTTGAACAAGAGGTTGGATCGCCCTTATTCGAGCGAACCGCGCGCGGCCTGACGCTGACTACAGTCGGCGAGATGCTGGCACGCCACGTCATGAACGTGCTGCAGGACCTCGACCGCTTCCGCTCGGATGTCGCCTCGCTGTCCGGCGCCTGGCACGGCACCATCAGCATCGCCTGTATCGAGTCCCTCACGGAGTCGGTGTTGCCGGATCTGATCGCCTCACATCGCAGCAGGAATCGGCGTGTCAGCTTCACCACCGAGGTGATGGGATCGTCCGACGTGCTCGAAGCCCTGCGCCGGGGCGAGGCCGATATCGGCATCGCCATCGCGCTCATTCATCCGCCCGATCTGCGCCAGGTCGCATTGAAGCGGTTTCGCCTCGGGGCGCTGGTCGCCCGCGAGCATCCGCTGGCGCGCCGCAAGACCGTGACGCTGGAGCAATGTCTCGCCTTCCCCGTCATTCAGGCGCTGCCGGAGCTGTCGATCTACCATCTGCTGCAGCCCTTGATCGCGCAGCTTTCCGAGACGCCGGAGCCGGCGATCCAGGCCAACTCGATCGACCTGATGCGCGAGCTCGCTGCGCGCGGCGTCGGCGTCGCCTTCCAGACCCAGCTCGGCATCGGCAGGCTGTCACGCGACGCGCAGCTCGTGTTCCTGCCGCTCGACAATGCCGGCAGCCCGGTCTGGTCGGATCTCGGTATCTATGTCCGCGCCGAGCGCACCCTGCCCGCGTTCACGGACTCATTTCTCCAGGAACTGGTGCGCGAACTGGGCGAGCGCGAGCGACGGGAGAATGGCTCCTATCCGCAAGTCGTGTGATGAGGCGTCGCAGTAGTTTCCCGGAATAGGGCTGAGGGCCGGCCATCTGATACCTTCCACGCATTATTTCCCCTCCTCCTGGCAGCGCGCCGTATCCAGACATGCCGATACGTCAGCTCACAGCTTCGCGCATCCTCCGCATCGAGCGTTTCTCGGACTTCGACGAGTTTCGCGCCAATGACGTCCTCGGCCTCGGCGTCAGCACGCCGCTGCGCCCGCATGAGGTCTCGCTGTCGCGCGCCATCCTGCCGCTCCAGGACGGGCTGTTCGTGTTCCAGCGCGCCTTCGCTCGCCGTTTCGAGGCCGAGGTCGGCACCGACCAGGGCATCGGCCTCACGGTCCCGTTTTCGTTTCACTCAATCACCAACGGCCATGAGATCGACAGCTCCGTGGTGAACGTCGTGCGTGGCAAGGTCCCGATCGATTCCCTCGCATATGGCACCAACACCTACCTGATGATGCGCTTCAACTCGGAAATGCGCCATCGCGGCTGGGCTGACTACACCAGCGGGCTTAGCTATTACCGTCCACAAGACGCGGCCATGACACGGCTGCGAACCGCGATCACGAGCATGTTCAACCTGGCCTCCAGCCTCAACGACCCCAGGGAGTTCGCCATGCTCAACCGGCCGATCCAGGAGACGCTGCTCGCCTGCCTCGACGACACGCTGGTGGCGTCCGACAGTCTCCGCGCACGGCCGGGTTCGTTCGACAAGCACCGCAAACTGATCGCGCAGCTCGACGAAGTCGCGGCGACGTTCGGCAGCCGCCCGCTCTACAGCGAAGACCTCGCCGCCGCGCTCAACATCTCGGTGCGCACACTCCAGACCGCGACGCATGCGGTGCACGGCGTGAGCTTGCATCATTATCTGCGGCTCAAGCGGCTGTGGTCTACCCGCATTCAGCTCATGTCCGGCTTCTCTGGCTTGAGCGTCAAGGCCGCGGCTCTCGGCAACGGCTTCTGGCACCTCGGCGACTTCTCGCGCGGCTACCGGGTGGCGTTCGGCGAGATGCCCTCCGAGACGCTGGCGCGGAGCCGGCGTCTCTGATCAGACCAGCTCACGTCATCACGCGTGACCGTTCTCCTTACGATGTCCATTCTCGCTGAGACGATCGACCCAGGCGATGCCGATCGCCGAGATGATGAAGGTCAGGTGGATCAGCACCTGCCACATCACGCCGGTCTCGGTGAAATTGCTGCGCGTGGTGCCGAGGTTACCCGCCTCGATGAAAGTCCTGAGCAGTGAAATCGAGGAGATGCCGACGATCGCCATCGCGAGCTTGATCTTGAGCACGCTGGCATTGACGTGGCTCAGCCATTCCGGCTCATCGGGATGGCCGCGCAGGTTCAGGCGCGAGACGAAGGTCTCGTAGCCGCCGACGATCACCATCACGAGCAGGTTGGAGATCATGACGACGTCGATCAACCCGAGCACGACCAGCATGATCTGCTGCTCGCTGGCGTCGAAGGAGTGCGCGACGAGGTGCCACAGCTCCTTCAGGAACAGCAGCACATAGACCGCCTGTGCGACGATGAGGCCGACATAGAGCGGCAATTGCAGCCAGCGCGAGCCGAAGATCAACCGCGGAAACAGGCCGATTGGCGGGTTCGCCAAAGGTGCTTTGGGTTCAGACGACATCAATGACTCCAGGAAGGCGAAGGCGGGGTTCAGAGGCTAGCGATCACGGGCGCGAGCTCGAGCGAGCCGCGATAGATCATCTCGAAGGCGACGTAGACGATGATGGCGAGACCGACATAGGCGATCCAGCGCTGAGTCTGCAGCACGCGGCCGAGCAGATCGGCGGCAACGCCCATCAGCGCAACCGACAGGAGCAGGCCGAAGACCAGGATGTAGGGATGCTCGCGCGCGGCACCCGCAACAGCGAGCACGTTGTCGAGCGACATCGAGACGTCGGCGGCAACGATCTGCATCGCCGCCTGCCCGAAGGTTTTCCGGGGCGCGGTCGCACCGGTCGCGCCGCCGCCATGGCTGAACGCGAGCTGTCTGGACTGCGCGGCCTGCTCGCGCAGCTCACGCCACATCTTCCAGCACACCCACAGCAACAGCACGCCGCCGGCCAGCAGCAGGCCGATCACTTGCAGAAGCTGCGTCGCGACGCCGGCAAAGACGATGCGCAAGCCTGTGGCGGCGATGATGCCGACGACGATGGCGCGGCGGCGCTGCTCGGCCGGCAGACCGGCGGCGGCAAGGCCGATGACGACGGCATTGTCGCCGGCGAGCACGAGGTCGATCAGAACGACCTGGACTAACGCGGTCAGCGCGTCAGCCGTGATGAAGTCGATCATGTCTCATCATTCTTCGGAGCGGACGGATCCAGCCAGTGCGGCTTGCGACGCTCGATCCAGTCGAAAGCCTTTGAGCGTGACGCGCGCAGCGCCGGCACGTCCTCGGCGAGCAGCGCGAGGCCGAGCGGCAGCATCCAGACGCCGAGCACCGGCAGGAAGGACAGCACACCACCGACGACGAGCAGCGCGCCCGAGGGAATCCGGACCCAGCGGCTGGAGGGTTGCAGGAGATAGTCGACGGTGCTGGCAACGCGCGGCGGCAAACGATGGACGAGCGCGTCGAGCCGCGGGTCGCCACCGGCAGGCCTGCCACTGGCAGCCTCGAATTTCGTCCTCTGCTCGTCCGAAGCTGCGCTCATGATCACCCCTTCGCGGCCGCTTCGACCGGCTTGGCGCGCGGCAGCACCAGCGTCAGCAGGCGCAACAGCTTGATCGCCTGCACTTCGTGCGGGTGCACGTCTTCGTCTGCCGCCGCGACACGCTCCGACAGCTCGATGAGATGGGACGACAGCGGCAAGTCCGAGACCGGACGCAGTGTGTCGATCACGACATTGGCAAAGTCAGGCTTTTCGAGCCGCGCAGCGAGCTCGTCGAACATGGAGGACAGGCGGTCATCGCTGATATGCGGCGCCAGACCGCGTTCCCTGATAAAGCGGATCACCTCGTCGCGCTCGACCGGAGAGACGCGGCGATCGGCGACGGCAACCAGCGCGCCTGATATCACCAGCGCCACCGCAGCCTGCTCATTGAAGCGAGATGGCTCGGTGATCTCGAGTTCGATGGGATTGGAATAGTTGGCGTCAGACATCGTTGCTCCCTTTGCTTGCGAAATGGCCGCACGGAGCTGCAATGGGGACGATCGGGTCGGAGAGAGCTCAAGAAGGCCCGACAATCGGCCGATCCATCGCATTCGCGCGGGACAGGTCATCCGACATCGCGAGGTTTTGCTGAGATGGTCAGCGTCCTCGCCAGAGGGGCCCGGATTCTTGTTCGCTTGAGAGATAAAGATGGGTGGGCCGTAATCAAGGCGACACGACTGCGACCAGCCGCCGCAGCGGGGTTCGGTTCCCGTCGTCATTGCGAGCGCAGCGAAGCAATCCAGGCTGCCACCGTGGAAGGACTCTGGATTGCTTCGCTACGCTCGCAATGACGGAGAAAGTTGATCTACCCCACCCGCTCCACGAGATGCGCGCGCGATGGTGACGGATCGAACCGGTCGCCGAAATACTGCGTTTCGTGCGCCACCAATCCGTCGCAGAATTCCATGATGCTGACGACGTAGGACGGCACACCGTCATAGGTCAACACGAATTCGCTGACCCAGAGATCGCCGCCGCCGATGATCCGCCGCACCGTGAAGCGCTTCTTGTTCGGCTGCACGAGACGGCTCTCCTGAATGTTCCGGCGGCCGCGGATGCGCTCGCCGGACTGCGGATAGTCGAGCACGGCATCCTCGCGATAGATGTCGTGCTCTGCCTCGAAATCGTTTGCATCCGAAGCATCCCAATGGCGCTGCAGCGCCGCGCGCATGGCCAGGTCATCCATCGCTACCTCCCGCCTTGTCGTTTCCGGTCCTTAAATCAGCGTGCAGTCGGCCGGCGGCAAGACCATCTAGCAAAGTCTAACAACGCCTAACGCGCCAAAGCCACGATCTGGATGCAGATTGACACTGCCTCGATCCGGAATCCGCCCGGTCGCAGCGCCGCGCAGGCCAAGCCGGGGAACAGAAATGGTACGCTTGCTGTCCGTCAATGTCGGCCTGCCGCGCGATGTCGCCTGGCAAGGCAGGATCGTCCATACCGGCATTTGGAAGTATCCCATCGAAGGGCGGCGCAGGGTGCGGCAGCTCAACATCGACGGCGATGGCCAGGGCGATACAGCGGGTCACGGGGGCGAACAGCGTGCCGTGTACGTCTATCAGGACGAGTCCTATCGTTACTGGCAAAGACATCTGGGGCGCGCGAACCTTGTCCCCGGTCAATTCGGCGAGAACTTCACGGTCGAAGGCCTGGCCGATAGCGAGGTCTGCATCGGAGATCGTTACAGGATCGGCTCTGCCCTGTTTGAAGTCACGCAGCCGCGCGTCACCTGCTACCGGCTCGGCATTCGCATGGAAGAACCGGATATGGCTGCGCTGCTGGTCAAGCACGGCCGGCCTGGCTTCTATTTTCGCGTGATCGACGAAGGTGACGTCGGGGCCGGCGACGAGATCATTCAGGTCGCGCGTGGACCTCAAAGCATGAGCGTGTCCGAGATCAACGCGCTGCTTTACCTGCCTCCTCACCCGCGTGACCGTCTCGAACGCGCGCTGAAGATCCCGGCGCTGAGCCGTGGCTGGCGTCGTTCCTTCGAGGCCCTGCTTGGCCAGAATGCGACAGCCGGCAATGCCGGGCTCGGCCCGGCGGCGAGCCCGCCCCCCGCATGGCGCGGATTCCGGCCATTTCGCGTCGTGCGCAAGATCGTCGAAACCAACGACGTGACGTCGTTGGTCCTCGAACCTGCGGATGGACATGCCGGCGCTGCCGGCCTGCCCGGTCAGTTCATCATCGTCAGGCTCGGGACTTCCGACACGACGGCGATGACCCGCAGCTATTCACTGTCGAGCCGCGCCGATGCGGCGTCCTACCGCCTCAGCATCAAACGGGAGCCGCACGGCATCGCCAGCACATACGTCGCCGACCAGCTCCGGCCCGGCGACGTCGTGCAACTCGGTGCGCCCCGCGGCAGCTTTACGCTGCGACGGGACACGCGGCCCGTCGTCCTGCTCAGCGCCGGCATTGGCGTGACGCCGGTGCTCGCCATGCTTCACGCGCTCGCAGCAGAAGCATCGCCGCGAGACGTCTGGTGGCTGCACGGCACCCGCAACGGCCGCGAGCACGCCTTCGCGACCGAGGTGCGCGAACTCCTGACCAGGCTTCCCCACCATCACAGCCATGTCTGCTACAGCAGGCCCGATCCCGGCGATCGGCTGGAGATGGATTTCGACAGCGTCGGACATCTAGATGCTGCCCTGCTCCGGCAGCTCGATTTGCCGCAAGACGCCGACTTCTATCTGTGCGGACCCGGCCCCTTCATGAGCGACCTCACCTCGGGGCTCCGCGCGGGGGGCGTCGCGCCCGATCGTATCCACACCGAGTTGTTCGGCGCCGGACCGTCGCTGACGCCCGGCATCGCAACGTCGACAAAAAGGACACTCCCGCATGTCCCGGCGGGACCGCCGGGCGCCGGGCCCATGGTGTCCTTTGCTCGCAGTGGCCTCAATGTTCGCTGGGGACTGTCCTATGCCAGCCTGCTCGAGCTGGCCGAGGCCTGCGACATCCCCGTGCGCTGGTCATGCCGGACGGGAGTGTGCCACAACTGCGAGAGCGGCCTCATTGCCGGTGACGTCAGCTATGCGCCCGATCCGCTCGACGCACCAGCGGACGGAAATGTTCTGATCTGCTGCGCCCAGCCACACAGCGACATCGTGATCGATCTTTAAGACACAGGAGAGCCTCATGCGACCCGACATGATGCCAGGAGCGACCTTCCCGGACTACGAACTCAGCGACCACACCGGCAAGCACCGCAGGCTCTCGGAGCTGCAGGGCATCGATCCCATGATTGTCGTGCTCGGCCGCGGCGGCTTCTGTCCGAAGGACCGTCGCCAGACCGAAGGTCTGCTGCAGCTCCATCGCGAGATGGAGGTCGGCTATTGCCGGCTCGTCACCATCACCACCGATACCATCATCCAGACCAACGAATATCGAACCGGCGCCGGAGCCCACTGGCCTTTCCTCTCCGATCCCAGGCGGATCGTGCAGAAGGATCTCGACATCGCCGAATACACCGATCCCGTCCACAATCCAATGGTTCCGCATGTCATCGTGCTGGCGCCCGGCTTGCGTATTCACAAGATCTACAACGGCTATTGGTTCTTCGGTCGCCCGACCGTCGAAGAGCTTCGCGCGGATCTCCGAGCCGTCAGCATGAGCTGCCGTCCGGATTGGGACATCACTGCGCCCGGATTCAAGGCGCAATGGGATCAGGGCCACAAGGAGCATTTTTATCCCTACGGCAAGACTTACGCCGAAACGCTCGGCGAATAGGGCTGAAGTGCAGGCGATTGCCGATCTGGCCCGATGAAATCGCTGAAACCGGCCGTTTATGACAGGCCGGATTCCGGCTATCTCCGTATCAAGAACGGAGACACGCCATGTACATCCCCCCGGCTTTCAGGGACGACGACATCGAGAGCATCCGCGCAACCATTCGCGCAGCCCGCCTCGCGAGCCTCGTGACGGCGACCACGGAGGGTCCGGTCGCGACACCGTTGCCGCTTTTCCTCGACGAGAACGAAGGCGAGCGCGGCGCGCTGTATGGGCATGTCGCGAAAGCCAATCCGCAATGGAAGCTGCCGCCGATCGGCGATGCGCTCGCGATCTTCTCAGGCCCCGATGCCTATGTGACGCCGTCCTGGTACGCGACCAAGCAGGAGACCGAAAAGGTCGTACCGACCTGGAACTACATCGCCGTGCATGCCTACGGCCCGGTGGAATTTTTCCAGGAGCCGGAGCGCTTGCTCGAGGTCGTGACGCGGCTGACAAGCAAGCACGAAGGCGCGCGCGCAGAGCCTTGGGCGGTCAGTGACGCGCCTGCCGACTTCATCGCCGCGCAGCTGCGCGGGATTGTCGGAGTGCGCATCCCCGTGGTGCGGTTCGAAGGCAAGCGCAAGATGAGCCAGAACCGGCCGGAGGCCGATCGCATCGGTGTCGCGCAGGGCCTCGCGGCGAGCGACAACGCCGGTGATCGCGAGGTCGCAGGCCTGATCCCGCTGTCGGATTGACGATCGACAGCGCCGCTTTACTGATCGCGGTGCCTTTGCGCGTATTCCGCGCCCCAGCCGAGGCCGAGCGTCACTGAGATGAGCGAGCCGAGCAGCACGCCGAATTTCGCCGCATCCAGCATTCTCTCATCGGTGAACGCGAGCATGGCGATGAAGATCGACATGGTGAAGCCAATGCCGGCCAAAAGCCCGATGAGGCAGACGCCGGGCCACGTCACACCTGGCGCGAGTCGGCATCCACCTGCCCGCACCGCAAGCCAGGCCGCACCAATCACGCCGATGGGTTTTCCCGCGCACAGCGCGAGCCCGATTCCGAGCGCCACGAATTCCGCTCCGTCAGCGAATTTGGCGTTTCTGAGGTCGATACCGGCGTTGGCCAGCGCGAACAGCGGCATGATGGCGTAGGCCACCCAGGGATGCAGTGCCGTCTCGACGCGGATGACAGGTGGCACGATCTCGGGCGCCGCCGAGCGAACCGGCGTGATCAATCCGAGCACAACACCTGCGAGTGTCGGATGGAGGCCGGCCATGAGGAATCCCGCCCAGACAATCACGCCCGGCAGGATATAGGCAATCGCGGAGTCGAAGCCGAGCCGTTGAAGCCCGAGCGCCAGGAGCACGCCGAGTGCTGCGACTAGAAAGCCGCTGGAATCGAGTCCGCTCGTGTAAAACAGTGCGATGATGAGAACCGCGATGATGTCATCGATAATGGCCAGGGCCAGCAAAAACACTCTGATGCCGGCGGGAATCGATCGCCCCAACAGTGCGAGCACGCCGACCGCAAAGGCGATATCCGTCGCAGTTGGGATCGCCCAGCCCTGGCCGCGACCCGCGACGGTGTTCAAGCTCAAATAGATCAGCGCGGGAACGACCACACCGCCAACGGCAGCCACCACCGGCACTGCGGCCTGATCAAACCGGCTCAGCGCCCCCTCGTGGAGTTCGCGGCGGATTTCCATGCCGACGACGAGGAAGAAGATCGTCATCAATGCATCGTTGATCCAGAAATGCAGGGATTTGACGAAGACGAATCCACCGAAGTGAAATGAGATCGGCAGGTTCCAGACCTCATGATACGAATGAGCGAAGGGTGAGTTCGCCCACAGCAGTGCGGAAGCCGTGACAACCAGTAGCATGACGCCGCTGACGGCCTCGACATGCACGAACTGCTGGAGCGCCAAGAACGCTCGCTCAACGAAAAACGGTGAGTTGGGCAGGTGCCTGCCGGGCAGCTGATCGTTCATGGGCACACGCATCCTGCGTGGCGGCCCGACCATCGCTTGACCTGTCACCGCGACATGCAGTGAGCACCCACGGCTCTTCTACACGGCGCGAGCGTTAAGACAACCCACTCCGCGCGAGCCTGCGTCGAGCAAGAGGCAGGAACCGCGACGAGCTGAGGATGGTTGATGCACCTTCATGACACTTTGCCGCACGGGAACCGCATGTGCCGCTGGATCGCACACAGGGGCGACACCACCTCGTTCGAGCCTCACGTTACCGAGTACGAGCATTCGCTGATGGCACAGAGCGATGAGAATCTGCGCGACCTCTGCCGTCATCTGAGCTCGGCTGCGCTTCACCAGCGCTATCGCCAATGGACGCGAGCTCTATGCGTTTCGCATCGCCGTCAACGATGTCGCCAACACACTCTATTTCCGCGAGGTTGGCGACCAGGTCATTGTCGTGTCAGAGCCGTTCGACAAGGAAACGGACCGGACGGAGGTGCCAGCGAACCACGCGCTGATCGCGCGCGCATTCGAAGCTGCGAAAATTGTTCCGTTCGACCTTGCAATTTCCAGTGGCTCCGAGGCGGAACCGGCCCCCGTCCGACGGATTATCGCCCGCAGGTAGTACCGTCGCCGGGTGGCACAATGACAATTGCTTTGGACGTTTTGAAATTGCTGCGTCTCGAATCCTCCGACGACCGACAGCATCTCGTCATTCGCTCCGCTGGCGGCCGCGGCAAGGCGGCCGACTATTCCTTCGGAATCGAGGAGGAGTATTTCCTCGCCGATCGTCATACCCTCGAGGTCGCGATCCAGACTCCGAACGAGCTGTTCGAATCGGCGAACTGGTCGACCGGCGGCCAGGCCATGCGCGAGATGTTGCAGTCCCAGCTCGAGGTGGCCACCAATGTTCACGTCGACGTCAATGACGCACGGGAAGAGCTGAGGTTCCTGCGCCGCGAGGTCGGCAACGTCGCCGCGCAATACGGCTTTGTCATCATGGCCTGCGGCACGCACCCCACGGCGGTCTGGCGCATGTCGCAGCCGAGCCCGAAGCCACGCTACGAGGAGATGATCGAGGATCTGCGCAGCATCGGCCACCGCAACATGATGTGCGGCATGCACGTGCATGTTCAACTGCCGGATCCCGAGAAGCGTATGGCGGTGTTGCGGGCGATGCTGCCGCATCTGCCGCTGTTCATCGCGCTCGCGGCATCCTCGCCGTTCTGGAATTCGCACAAGACGGGACTGAAGGGCTATCGGCTCGCGGCCTATTCCGAGCTTCCACGCACCGGACTGCCCGAGCTGTTCGAGAGCAAGCGCGAATACGACGACTATGTCGGCGCATTGCAGCGCTCCGGCGTGATCCCCGACGAGAGCCACATCTGGTGGGCGATGCGGCCGTCGATGAAGCATCCGACACTGGAGCTTCGCGCGCCCGACACCTGCACCTTCGTCGACGACGCCGTCGCCATTGCCTCGCTGTATCGCTGCCTGACGCGCCAGCTCTATCTGCGGCCCCATCTGTCGAAGCAGGTTACTGCGGTCGAACGCGCGATTGCGGTCGAGAACAAATGGCGCGCCCAGCGCTACGGCACTGATTGCATCTTTGCATCCAAGGACGGTCCGGTGACGATCTCGGAAATGCTCTCCCGAATCATCGATGACACCATTGAGGACGCCGACGCGTTAGGCTGCGCCGCCGAGATCGAGCATTGCCGCACCATTGTGGACCGCGGCAGCTCGGCTGAATTCCAGCTTCGCGCCTATCGCGACAACGGCGACGACATCGCAGCCGTGTCACGATGGATCGCTCAATCGACGATCTCAGGAGCGAGCGCGCCGATCATGCACAGTACCCAGGCGCCCCATAGCGCTTGAGGCGTCCTTCGCCTCACGCCCGCGCCACCGAGCGAGGTCGGAACACGGACTCGACAGTTGGAGCCTGCGCAGCCGCCAGCTTTCGTGCCGACCTGCGCCGCGGAATGAAGAAGCTGCTCACGACGATCGGCTCGAAATCGCCGAGTGCGGTCCGCTCCTTCACCAGCAGACTCATGACCGAGCGCATCTTGATGACCTCCTGCGCCACGAAGCTGCAATCCTCATCGCGGTTGATCTGCTCGTGCATGATCGCCTCAGCCTCGCGCATGCTGACGCGGAGCGCTCTGATGGTTCTGCGAATGTCGTTGATGCGGTTGTCCATGGCTGCCTCCATCTCGGTCGCAGCATAAGAACAAAACATGAACAAAATGTCAATCACCGCCCCAACCAATTGCGGTGTCACGCGCGATCCGTCGACGGCGCCACTGCGCGTGCACTGAGACGCTTGCTGACAAATTAGACAAGTCACGCCGCCGTCCGGCAATCGCGACACCGCTGTGCGATCGACGTCAGCTGCCGATCTAAGCTCCCGTGCAGCCACCGGATTTTTTCCTGGACCGGTACGCCGCATGGCGGCGCCGGGCGCGCTCGCTGCTCCGCAAATCAACTGGCCCAAAATTCGCAATGACATTGCAAGCTTGGCAATGGCGCAGAGCGGAGAACGTCATGAACGTGCATGCTGCGGGCGATCTCAAGACCACCGGCCTCACCCATCCGAACGGCGCACCGCTCCGCCTCAACGCCCAGGACTTCGTTGCGATCGATCGCGACAAGAATGCCAAGTTCGAAGCGACCTACCGTCCGCAAGCGCTTTACAATCGCGCCAACGAAGGCTTTCACGCCAACAACGAGACCTTCCTGCTCCACGAGGTCGCGACCAACCTGCCGATCTATCGCCCCGACACCGGCCCCACCGACTTCCATCTGCACCTGCCCCCCGGCGGCTTTCAGCTCGTGCTGGTCACCTCGGGCGCGTTCACCTTCGACTATGACGGGCGCTGGTACAATGTCGGCCCCGGCGCGGTGATGCTGCAAAGCGCGATCGTGCACCGCCAGCTGTTCTACACCTGGTCGGGTTTGCCAACCGAAGAGAATTTGAAGACGCCGCAGACCGTGGTGCCGGATCCGATTTCGATGGGCTATTCCGGCAAATTCCTCGAAGCCTTCATCACCGATCCCACCACCTTCCCGAACCCGACCATCGTCGGTCCGGATCAGATCAACGAAGACGAAACGCCGCGCGTGGCCTGGAGCCATCCGCTGCATGATCGTCCCACTGACGCCGGCTTCTGGCTCCAGGATCCCCTCGCGCTGGATGCCCTCTACAAGCCGCTCACCGACGGTTCGGTCAAATCGGCCCAGCAGGTCTACGTGCGCGATATCGGCATCGAGATTCCGAGCGGTCATCTCGTGACCGGCCACGTCATCGCAACTGATCCGCGTGGGCACGCGCTCCTGCCGAAGAGCACGTCTGCGACCGCGGACGCGTCGTGCTTTGCCAAGGGCGAGGTCGTGATCTATCGCGTCATTCGCGGCAGCGCCGAGTTCAAGAAGAAGGATAGCGAGCGCTTCGAGCTCTCTGCCGGCGATGTGGTGACGGCGGGCAAGGATGCGATCAGCCTCGTCGGCCTCGCCGAGAACACCCACCTGCTTCGGCTCGGTCTTCTCAAGGGCATCAACGATCTTCGCAGCTGGACACCGACGCAGCGCGACGAGATCGACGGCCTGGCCAGCCAGATCATCACGCAGAGGGACATTCGTCCGCTGCGCACCGAAGGCAAACCGGTCGGATATCTCTACGCGTAAGCCGAAAAAAACGGCCCGCCGAAGCGGGCCGCAGAAAGCTCACTTAGCGCAGTGCCCCGCCGTAGAGCTGCCGCTCCTTGCGGACCTCTTCGGCACCATAAGGCTGGCTCGCAGGATCAAACGACTTCCATCCGCTCTTTTGCCAGGCGACACTGCGGTCCCGCAAATTGACAGCGGACTCGTTCAAGATCGAATCGAGCCGGGATCGGTCGGCATCTGCGACCCGCGCCGACACCAGCGTACCCCCGCGACGAACGCCCTCGGCATAGGAGTCTGCATCCTCCCGCGAAACGCCGGCCTCGGTGAGCGCACCGACGACTCCGCCAGTCGCAGCTCCAGCGGCGGCACCGACTGCAGTCGCGGCCAGCCAGCCGGCTGCGACAACAGGTCCGAGGCCGGGGATCGCCAGCAAGCCAAGGCCGGCCAAAAGACCCGCGGTACCACCCACGCCCGCACCGATGCCGGCACCTTTTCCGGCACCTTCGGCGCGATCGTCGACGCCATCGCGATCGCGATCGACCTTCTTGTCGCTGTTGAACCAGCCGTCGGAATTGTTGGCGACGATGCTGATGTCAGAATGCGGCACGCCGGCAGCCTCGAGCCGCTGAACCGCCCGCTGGGCGTCGCTGTATTTGTCGTAAAGACGGGAAATCGTAACAGTCATGTTGATTCTTTCTTACTTGGTTGAATTGACGTTGCCTTGGAAGTCGACGCTGACCGCGGCGGCCGATCCACCCTTACTGGCCTGGCCGCGCCAAACACCCTTGTCGTCCTTCTTCAGCGCGGTGACGTTGGCATACCCGGCGTCTTCGATCTTCGACTTGGCTTGTCCTTCAGTGAAACTGTTGCGACCGGCGACCGGCGCGTCGGAGTTGTTCTTCCCCGAACTATTAACCGCGTTGTTGTTCGGTCCTGATTGCGCCGGCGGATTTTGCGCCGAAGCCGGAGCTGTCGCCAATGCCGTGGCAGCCGCAAGCAAAGAAATGCAAACGAAGAGTGATGGACGTTTCATGATTGTCTCCAGAGTATAAGGAGTAAGCCAAGCCCCCATCGGAGCTTTCGTTCCTCCGTATTCGCTTCGAGACATCGCGTTCGCGGTCACAACAGGCAGCGGCTGGGCCCGCCCCTGCGTGTTGGCTAATCCCGCGGCCGGCGCCCTGGAGAGGTCAGACAAGTGTTGATATCGGCGGCGATCGTGTTGCGGTGTGCTCTCTTCAAGAGTGCATCGCGTTCTGCACCGGGTTCGAGGCGCGCGGCCTGCTCACGCAGGCTTACGGCATCGGCCGCCAAACGCTCGCCGAGCGAACTCGCCCGACGTACGCGGTTGCGCTTCTCAGTCATGACAAGTGTCCCCGCCGCGGGTGTGGAATCGACGAGATCGAGCCTGTGCGCCCTGGCGGCAAGGGCCGTGCGACCGGCGCTACCGCGCCGTCGAGCCAATCCTGCGTCTCGGCAAGAGCGAGCCAGGAAGCGTTCATGCGCCTGAATTGCCTGCGCGTCGCGTCGTCGGAAGCGCTGTCTTCCAACGTCAAGCAGCGCCCGGCGTTTTCGCGAAGGTGGTCGGACTGGCTGGATTGGCTATCCGCACTTCTCGCTGGATAGTCGGAGGTCCGCCAGGAGTTGCAGCACGCAGAACACCGCCATTGATAGACGACATCGCCGCTGGGCAGGTAAGTTGAATATTCCGGAGCCTTGGCGAGGCGCCCGCACGCATTGCAGCCCTCGGTGCCTCGCGACGGGAACAGCTGGCTTCTGTCCTGGCCCCCTCTGGAGGTCCAACGACGCTTGGCTTCGCGCCAAAGATGCAAGGGATACAGTGCAACGTTCAACGGGCGCCTCCTGTTTTTGGCGGGAGCGCGGGAACGTCTCTCGGTCACCGGTGCCTGTCAGGTCCGTGCCAGTGATACCTTGCATATGGTGCCTCGAATGACATTCGCCAGAGCGCGGCCATCAGAAGCCGGCCGGAGGCGTTGAAGCAATGATCACGACCACACCTGCTTTACCGCATCGATTGGAGTGAGGAACAAATGTCCGATCCCCCTGTTGCGTCTGCACCAGGTGCCCCGTGAACGCGCATGTCGTACCCAAGGGGGAGATTCGGCCGCGCATGGACTTGGTCGGCACGACCAACGCGACGTCCGGCTCGGCACGGTTTCGGGCGGACTATTCTCTCAACAGCTGACCGGTTCAGCGAAAGCATTCATGCGCATTCTGAAAAAACGTTCGCCGTCCCTGACGGCCACGACCCTTCTTGCCCTCGCGGAACATCCCTTCGCCTCCGCGCTCATCGCAACAGCCGGCGTGATGGCCGCGACCGCAATCGTCAATCGGCGGCTTGCCGACAAGGCACAGCGCGATAACCCGCCCCAGGGACGGTTCATCGACATCGACGGCGTCCGCCTGCACTATGTCGAGCGAGGAACCGGCCGTCCTCTGGTCCTGTTCCATGGCAACGGCAGCATGATCCAGGATTTCGAATCCAGTGGACTGATCGATCTCGCCGCCAGGGACTATCGCGTCATCGTGTTCGATCGTCCGGGCTTCGGCCACAGCCTGCGGCCCCGCAACGTCGTATGGACCCCAGCGGCCCAGGCCGATCTCTTCAAGGATGCGCTTGCGCATCTCGGCGTCGAGAAGGCGATCGTGCTCGGCCATTCCTGGGGAGCGTCGGTTGCGGTCTCCCTGGCAAGCCGGCACCCAGCAATGGTCGAGGCGCTGGTGCTGGCATCGGGCTATTATTTTCCGACGGCTCGCACCGATGCGATGATGGCAATGGCCGGGCCGGCAATCCCTGGATTTGGCGATATCCTCAGTCACACGATTTCACCGATCCTCAGCCGCCTCATGTGGCCGGCGATGCTGCGGCAGCTTTTCGGACCGAAATCCGTCCCGCAAAAATTCGACGGCTTCCCCAAAGCACTGGCCGTGCGTCCATCGCAGCTTCGTGCCGGCGCCGCCGAGGCAGCGCTGATGGTCCCCGCTGCAATGCTGTCTGCGAAAGCCTACGGCGAACTGGCCATGCCGGTCACCATCCTGGCCGGGGAGGACGATCGCCTGATCGACATCGACGAGCAGTCCGGGCGGCTGCATGACGAAATCAAGCACAGCAAAATGCACCGCGTTCCAAACGCAGGACACATGATCCAGCAGTCCGATACAGCCGACTTGATGGCTGCGGTCGACGAGGCCGCGGCGCAAACGCTGCATTGAATCTGGGCGCGGCGCGACTTCGAATTAGGAACGTCGATGACAGCGCCAGGTTGTGCCTTGCATTCTCCCGCCAATCAGAGGTCTTCATGTATCATCACGTCAAAAAGCTCATGTTCACAGTCCGGGTCGACGAGCCCGATCCTCGCTTCGGCAACATGCTGCTGGAACAGTTCGGCGGGGCCAACGGCGAGTTGGCGGCCGCCATGCAATATTCTATCCAGGGTCTGAATTGCGAAGACCCGGATCGCAAGGATCTCCTGATGGACATCGGCACCGAGGAACTGAGCCATCTCGAAGTCGTCGGCGCGCTTGCGCGGCTGCATTTGAAGCCCATGAAGTTCGACAGGGACGCGGCGGAAGCCGATCCTTTGATCGCGATCGCCGGAGGCGGTGGTGTCAGCCTGTGTAATTCGCAAGGCAACGCCTGGACGGCCGACTACCTCAAGATCACCGGCGAACTCGACGTCGATCTGCGCAGCAACATTGCCGCCGAAGCGCGGGCCAAGATCGTCTATGAGCGCCTGATCAACTTCTGTGACGACGCGGGCACGAAGGACGCCCTGCAGTTCCTGATGACGCGGGAAATCACCCACATGAAGGCGTTCTCGCGCGCGCTGGAAAGCATGAACAAGCCCACGTTCAGCATCGGCCGCATCGCTCCGACGCCCGGTCTCGTGGACCAGTTCTTCAATGACTCGACAGGGTCCGGCGATAACGGCGAAATCGACACACGAGGTCCCTGGAACGAGGGCGACGACTGGGTTTTCATGGAATCCCCGGCACTCCAAAGCGGCGATACCGGCGCGGCGCCGTCGATCGTTGCCGAAAGTTCGCCATCGGAGCCTCTCGTTGGTCTTGACGACCTGCTGCTCGATCAGCTGCGGGACCTTCTACACGCCGAGAAGCAGTTGACGAAAGCGCTACCTCAAATGATCGAGGCCGCACGCTACGACCAGCTCGCCGAACTGTTTACCGTTCATCTGGCCGAAACCGAAGCGCAGATCGATCGTCTTGACGAGTGCTTCGAACAGCTCGGGAAGAAGCCGCGCGCCAAGCCTTGCAAGGGAATGCAGGGACTTGTCGAAGAGGGCGACGAAGTGATCAAGGAAGGCTCCAAGAAGGACGACGCGGCCGCGGACCTTGGCTTGATCGGCGCGGCTCAACGTGTCGAGCACTACGAGATTGCGGGTTACACGACTGCTCGCAACCTTGCGCAGCAATTGCGCCACAGCGGGGTGGTCGCGCTGCTGTCGAAGAATCTGGCCGAGGAGGAGAACGCGGATCAGTTGCTCAATCAGATCGCACGTTCCTTGATGTCGGTGGCGAAAATGCCGGCTGCTATCGAGCAGAGCTTCGTCGAGGATGAGCCCGCCGGCGAATAGGTCAGCACCTGAGCGTTGAGGAGGCGGTCCCACTCCGAGGGGCCGCTGATTGCTAACACATTCCGATTTTACAAACCGCAAGGCGGTTGGAAAGGATCAGCATGACCCCGAGGATCAAGGAGCATACCTGCCCGCTGTGCAACGGCACCGGCTTTCCCAAATCCATCCAGACCGCTCACCCCGGCCGTAAAATCTATCCGATCAAATGCGAGGTCTGCCAAGGCAAGGGAAAGATCACAGACATCGAGTGAAGTGATCAATGCCTCTATCTGCCGATTTCAAAGGTGAGTTTGACCTATGCTCCTCTGCTACAGGTCTGGCCTATTGAAGCGCTTGCCCCTCCGCAAACGGGACTGGTAGTTCATAGGCGATCGAATGCGCCTGGAGCATCAGCTCGCCCGTGAGCCCTGCCGTCACCAGAACCTGCGGAAGCTGCACCGCCTGCTGCGATGGCTGGCTGCAGATCGAGGTGCGCGGCCACAAGGTGGGCAAAGGGCAGCCCTGCCCGTTCAGCGTCGCGCATCAGTGCGCGATCTATCCCGAACGTCCGCAGCATCCCTGCCGCGAATTCATCTGCGGCTGGCTGGTTGCATCGAGCCCGCTGCCGGATTGGATGCGCCCTGACCAATCCAGCATGATCATGCTCGCCGCCAATTTCCTCTGGCGCGACCTGCCGGTCGACGTCGCAGTGCCGGTCGGCGCGCAGCCCAAGAAGAAAGCGCTGGACTGGCTGACGCAGTTTTGCGCCGAGAACAGGCGGCTGCTGGTCTACCAGATCGGCGATGAGTGGTTCGCGTTCGGCCCGTCGATGTTCCAGACCGACATCGCCAGCCGTCTCGCCCGCGGCGAAACGCCGTGGGGCGATTGAAGCAAGCCCAAGGCAAGTCTTCAAACCCACTAGCCTTTTTGGCGCGAAGGCGGCCGCGTCCGCCGCAATGCGGCAGATCGCCGCGCGACACACTTTGCGAGGAATAGTTGCTCGCTAGCCACACTCCGTCGGGAAAGCGACCAGCATCATACCAATCTGATTGTATACGGTATCTGGCATACATTACCTTCCACTTTATCCCGGACCCATCTGAGAGTCCGCGGCGATAAAGGGGAAACCAATGAGGAAGGCCTTTCTGCTCGGCACAGGCTTCGCGGCCCTTTGCACAACTACAATTAGCCATCAGCTAAACGCTGCAACCATAGATGACGTCGTTGCCCGCCTCGATGCGCTCGAGCGCAGCAACGCCAAGCTTGCAAAGGAAAACGCGCAGCTGCGCGAACGCGTCAATCACATCAGCGAGCCGAGGGCCGCGGCAACCGCTGTCGCGCCTGGGTCGCCCAAGGGCAACCCGGTTCTTCACGCAGCGGTCGCGCCCTCCCCCGTACCCGCACCGGAGCACACCGTCGTCAGCCTTGGCGGCGCGCCGCTCTACAGCAAGGCGCCTGGAAGCAATCCCTTCATCGACAACACCACGGTAACGCTCTACGGCCACGTCGACCTCTCCGGCGACATCTTCAATCCCGGCGTCTACGATCAGGGCACCAAGTTCGGCGTCGCCAGCAACCTGACCTATTTCGGGGTTCGCGCGCGGCACAACCTCGATCCGTATGGCTATCCCGGATGGGCGGCCATCGCGCAGTTCGAGTCGCTCGTCGAGGTCGCAGCCGTTCCGACCGAACGCGCCGCGTTTGGCACGCGCGACAGCTTCCTCGGCATGGAGAGTCCGTGGGGTACGATCAAGGCCGGCAAGGCCGACACGCCTTACAAGAAGGCGACGGCGAAGTTCGATCCGTTCTCGGCGACGCTCGGCGACTACAACTCGATCATGGGCAACACCGGCGGCGATCTCCGCGCCGAGTTCGATTGGCGCGCCGCGCATGCGATCTGGTATGAATCGCCGGTGTGGAACGGCTTCCAGGCCACCTTCATGATCTCGCCGGGCCAGAACACGGCGAAGGACAACAGCGACTTTGCCCTCGGCGATTTCAACTGCCCTGCGACCTCGTCGCGCGGCAGCGGCTCGGGCTTCCCGCTCACATCGGCGCCGGAGGGCTGCACCGACGGCTCATACGGCAACCTCTACAGCGCATCGCTGACCTACAATCAGGGTGGCTTCACCGGCGTCGCCGCTTACGAGATGCACGAGGGCACCAACCGAACCGGCGACGAGGCCGTGACACCGCTGAGCAACGGCGGCGTGCTCACGGTGCCTACGGGAGCGGTCGGCATCGCCAACGAGTGGGCCGCAAAGGTCGGCGCGGGCTACAAGTTCAACGACATGATCGGCAGCCTGCAGCTCTACGGCATCTATGAGATCATGCGCCGCGAGAACACGGTCGCCGCCTTCAACGAGCGATCGCGCGACGGCTACTTCCTGAGCGCGACCCAGTCCGTCGACAAATGGGACCTCAGTGCGTCCTGGGCTCACGCCAATGCCTCGCCGGGCTCGCCGGGCACGGGCGTCATCAACGCCTACCCCACCCCAGGGGTCGCGGTCTCCGCTCCGGCCGGTGCCGCCGACTTCGCGCTTAACACCGTCGACTCCAGTGCCGACCAGTACGCGCTGGGCGTGAAGTATCACTTCAGCCCGTTCGTGAGCTGGTACATGGTGGGCAGCTATCTGCGCAACGGCCCCGGCGCGCATTACTGTCTGGGTGTCAGCGGACACGGCTACGGTGTCTGCGGGCGCGATGCCAACAACAATGTCGTTGCCGGCAACAAGGCCGAAGCCGTCACGACAGGAATGACGTTCGACTTCTGATCAGAAGCAAGAAGACAGCGGGGAGCCCATCGCGGCTCCCCGTTTTTTATCCGCCCTACTCCGCCGCCTGGCGCACGTGGCGCGCGGTCGGCGTGCGCATCGTCACGAGCTCCTCCGCCGCGGTCGGATGCAACGCGATGGTCGCGTCGAAATCGGCCTTGGTCGCTTTCATCTTCACGGCGATCGCGACGGCTTGCGTCACCTCGGCGGCGCAATCGCCGACGATGTGACAGCCGAGCACGCGATCGGTCGAACCGTCGACCACGAGCTTCATCAGCACGCGGGTGTCGCGGCCCGACATCGTCGCCTTGATCGGGCGGAACGTCGTCTTGTAGATGTCGACGTGACTGAACTGCGCGCGCGCCTCGGTTTCGGTCAGACCGACCGTGCCGACCTCCGGCTGCGAGAACACCGCAGTCGGGATGTTGGAATGATCGACCTGCACCTCGCGCTTGCCGAACACGGTGTCGGCGAAGGCATGGCCCTCCCGGATCGCGACCGGCGTCAGGTTGAAGCGATGGGTGACGTCGCCGATCGCATAGATGCTGTCGACCGAGCTCCTGGAGAAATGATCGACCGCGATGCCACCGTTCTTCGGGTTGATGGCGACACCGGCGTTCTCGAGGCCAAGATTGGCCACGTTGGGATGGCGGCCGATCGCGAACATCACCTGATCGGACGCGAGGCTCGAGCCGTTCGACAGATGCGTGGTGAATTCCTCTCCGTGACGATCGACCTTCGTCACCGTGCAGCCGGTGAGAATGGTGATGCCCTGCTTTTCCATTTCGCTGCGGACATGGGCACGCACGTCTTCGTCGAAGCCGCGCAGGATGTTGTCGCCGCGATAGATCACCGTGACGTCGGAGCCGAAGCCGGCAAAAATGCCGGCGAATTCCAGCGCGATGTAGCCGCCGCCCTGGATCACGATCCGCTTCGGCAGCTTCTTGAGGTGAAACGCCTCGTTGGACGAGATCACATGCTCGATGCCGGGAATCGAGGCGCCATGATTGGGCGCACCGCCGGTGGCGATCAGAATGTATTTCGCGGTGATCTTCTTGTCGTCCGCGAGCAGGCGGACGGTGTGCTTGTCCTCGATCACGGCGCGACTCTTGACGATTTGCGCGCCCGACTTCTCGACATTGGTCGTGTAGGCCGCTTCCAGCCGCGCGATCTCCTTGTCCTTGTTGGCGATCAGCGTCGGCCAGTCGAAGCTCGCGGGCGGAACGGTCCAGCCGAAGCCGGCGGCATCTTCCAGTTCGTGACGAAAATGCGAGCCGATCACGAACAGCTTCTTCGGCACGCAGCCGCGGATCACGCAGGTGCCACCCATGCGGTACTCTTCCGCGATCATGACGCGCGCGCCGTACCCGGCCGCGATGCGGGCGGCACGCACGCCGCCCGAACCGCCACCGATGACAAAGAGGTCGACGTCGAATTCAGCCATTATCCACCCCGACCTCTTCAACCCAAACCGCGACGCGCGTTTGGGGCTTCCTGATCAGCTATCCTCTCAGATAGGTGCTGTCAGATATCCTTGCCACGCTTTTTCATCTCGGCACGGAAGGCGCTGGCGACGACCTCCGAGAAGTGCTGCGCCCACTCGTTCATGACCTGCATGCTGAGGTTGATGGCCTTGGGTTCGGCGGTGAGCAACTTCTGGCCGAGCGGCGACTTGTAGAAGGTGACGAGATCCTTGAGCTCCTGCTCGGTGAACATGCCGGCATAGACCCCCACCATGCCGTCGCCGATCTCCTGCTCGCGGCCGGCCAGCTGCTTGGCGATAACAGGAGCGAGCTCGTTGAGATCCTTCTGGTAGTTGAGGTTCTGTCCGATCAGCGTGGCCTTGACCTTTTCGACCATGCCGGGCACGGCGCCGGCGTACATCGCGCTGGCGTTCTTCAGCGTCAAAATCTCTTTTGCCGCGGCAATGGCCCCCGGGGTCAGCGGCGGCTGCGCCGCCTGCTGTTGCGCGGTCGCGGGCACGGCCCCTAGCGCCAGCGCGAAGGCGAGGCACACGATCATCAAAACGCTCTTCATTCCTAGTCTCCTTTTGGCGGCTTATCGCCGTTCAATCACGCGGATTCCCTCGCCACCCGCCAAAACAGCCGAGCTGGCCAAGCCGATGAACAACCCATGCTCGACCACGCCGGGGATCGCGCTCAACGCCCTGGCGAGGCTCGCCGGATCGGCAATGCGTCCGAGCTGGGCATCGACGATCCAGTGGCCGCCATCGGTGACGAAAACGTGGCCATCTTTGGCCCTGCGGACCGCCATTTGCCCGGAAACGCCGCATTCCGCAAATGCCTTCTCGATGGCGCGGCGGGTGGCCCCGAGGCCAAACGGGATCACCTCGACCGGCAGCGGAAAGCGACCGAGCGTCGGCACCCATTTGGTGTCGTCGGCAATCACGATCATGCGATCCGACGCGGCCGCCACGATCTTCTCGCGCAGCAATGCCCCGCCGCCGCCCTTGATCAGATTAAGCTCTGGATCGATCTCGTCGGCGCCGTCGACGGTGATATCGAGATGGTCGATCTCGTCAAGCGTGGTCAACGGCACACCACAGCGCTCCGCATCCGCCCGGGTCGCTTCCGAGGTCGGCACGCCGATCACATTGAGCCCGGCGGCAACGCGCTCTCCCAGCAGCTCGACGAAATGCTTGGCGGTCGAGCCGGTCCCGAGCCCAAGCTGCATCCCGTCACGCACCTCCTCCAGCGCGCGCGCCGCAGCCTGCCGCTTCAACTGGTCCATATTCACGTTTGCGCCTGCCTCTCAAAGTCAGGTGTGCCGCGGATAGAGTCGCTTGCGGCGGCCTATGTAGCCTCGTTTTCCCCGCGAGAACAGGGCCCGGAAACAGGCCTATAAGCTGATCTTATGGCCCTGCCCCTTGCGTCGGCCCGGGCGGATCGATAGCGCTTTTTGCATGACCTCCAAAGACAAGACCGGCCCCTACACCCTCGTCTTCGATCTCGACGGCACGCTCGTGGATACGGCGCCGGACCTGATCACGGCACTGAACTACGTGCTCGACCGCGAAGGCCTGCCGCCGGTGCCGATGGCCTCGGCCCGTAACATGATCGGCGCCGGCGCCCGGAAGCTGATCGAGCGGGGCCTGGAGGCCGAGGGGCGGATGGTCACGCCTGCCGACATGGACCGGATGACGGCCGATTTCATCGCCTATTACGGCGACCATATTGCCGTCGAATCCCGCCCCTTCGAGGGGCTGCTTGACGCGCTCGACCTGTTCGCCGCGCAGGGCCATCGGCTGGCAGTCTGCACCAACAAGCTGGAATGGCTGTCGAAGCGGCTTTTGGACCAGCTCGACCTGAGCCGCCGCTTCGCGGCAATCTGCGGTGCGGATACGTTCGGCGTTCAGAAGCCAGATCCGACCATTTTTCGCGAGACCGTGGCGCGGGCGGGCGGCGAGGTCAAAGCCAGCATCATGGTAGGGGATGCCGGAACCGACGTCGGCGTGGCCCGGCGCGCCGGTGTGCCCGTCATCGGGGTCAGCTTCGGCTATACGGACGTGCCCATCGTCGACCTCAAGCCGGACCGGCTGATCCATCACATGCGTGACCTGCCGGCCGCCGCCCACAGCCTGATGACCGCCTAGCGCCCGGCAAGGACCTGAGATAGCTCGACTATCCCAAGGGAATCCCGCGTTAACCATCTATTAACTATGCATTGTCCGCCGGTTGCTTGCCCGGAACGACGCTCCTAAGGTCCCCGCGGGGTTATGTGGCGGTTCGTCGCAGAAGAAGTGGATGGTCATGCGTCGTGTCATCGCGATTGCGTTAGCGGGAGCGAGCCTAGGTGGCTGCTCCTCAATGTCTTGGGACATGTTCAAATCGGCGCCGCCGACCCTCCAGGTCCGGCTCGAATCCAATCCCCCGGGGGCCGATGCGACGACCTCGCTGGGCGGGGGCTGCAAGACCCCCTGCTCCGTCTCGGTTCCTGCCCCTGACGCGCCATTCACGGTCACCTTCGCGCTGCCTAAATATCAGCCGACCACCGTGCCGGTGAACGTGATCAAGAATCCCGGCGATCTCACCACGTCGGCTACGGTCTCCACCGACCCGAACCCGGTCTTCGCGGAACTTCCCCCGGCAGTGCCGCCGAAGCCCGTGAAGAAGAAGCCGCACCGGCCGAAGAAGCCGAAGCCGGCCGCAGCCGCGCCCGCCGCGGTGCCCGCCGATGCTGCACCGCCCGCAGCCGGTTCGGCGTTCCCCGATCCGAACGCGGGCAAGCGCTGATCTTCCGTGCACTGCACGATTGTCCTCGTGGCATACCATGCTTAGATTGGCCGCAGAGCACCGCTGAAGCAAAGGTGCGCCCGTCGCCGTAAGTGACAAGGCATTTGGCAAGGCATTTGGTATGAACGGAATTGTCGCGACCCCAAGCGCTGCGCTGTCGAGCGCGATGACCGATCCGTTCGGTCGCACCATCTCTTATCTGCGCGTCTCCGTCACCGATCGCTGCGACCTGCGCTGCTTCTATTGCATGTCGGAAGACATGACGTTCCTGCCCAAGGCGGACCTGCTGACGCTGGAGGAACTCGACCGGCTCTGCTCCGCCTTCATCGCCAAGGGCGTGAAGAAGCTGCGGCTCACTGGCGGCGAGCCGCTGGTCCGTCGCAACGTGATGACACTGGTGCGCTCGCTGTCGCGCCATCTGGCGAGCGGTGCGCTCGGCGAGCTCACGCTGACCACCAACGGCACGCAACTGGCAAAACACGCCCAGGAGCTTGCCGATTGCGGCGTCCGCCGCATCAACGTCTCGCTCGATACGCTCGATCCCAAGAAATTTCGTGAGATCACGCGCTGGGGCGAGATCGACAAGGTGCTGGAAGGCATCGAAGCGGCGCGCGCTGCAGGACTTGCCGTGAAGATCAACGCGGTCGCGCTGAAGAATCTCAACGAGGACGAGCTCCCCGAGCTGATGCGCTGGGCCCATGGCAAGAACATGGGCCTCACCCTGATCGAGGTGATGCCGATGGGCGAGATCGGCGCGGGCCGCATCGACCAATATCTGCCGCTCTCGCTGGTGCGCGCACGGCTCGCCCAGCAATTCACGCTGACGGATCTGGCCGAGAGCACCGGCGGGCCGGCGCGCTATGTCAGCGTTGCCGAGACCGGCGGCAAGCTCGGCTTCATCACGCCGATGACCCATAATTTCTGTGAATCCTGCAACCGGGTGCGCATCACCTGCACCGGCACGCTGCACACCTGCCTCGGCCACGAGGACGCGTCCGATTTGCGCAAACCTCTGCGTGCATCCAGCGACGACACCCTGCTTGCAGCCAGCATCGACCGCGCCATCGGGCTGAAGCCCAAGGGCCACGATTTCATCATCGACCGCCGCCACGACCGCCCCAGCGTCTCCAGGCATATGAGCGTCACCGGCGGCTGAGGATTCGCCGCCTGCCGGCTCGCTTAACCTTTTGACCGGTCGTCAATTTGTCCATTTTCCGATTGACGGCGCACAAGCCCGCTGATTTGGTGCGACCGCCTTTGCTTGCCCGGCAGCCATAAGCCGGCCCGCCCCTTTGGCGGTCGCGGTCAAGACAGCAAGGCACGAGGGGAGGACTGACGCCGCAATCGCTTTCGGACTGCGATCCGTGGGGTCGCGTGCTTTTCGCACGCCGGCCGGGCGTTGCGTGCTGAAGCCTCCCGTGAATTGTTGGGCCGCGACGGAGAGAAGGTAAAATGCGTCCATTGCTGGCGATGAGCAACGCCATCGACGCCCTCAATGAAAAGATTGGGTACGTCTGTAACCTGCTCGTGCTCTTCGCATGCTTGGTCAGCGCGGCCAATGCCATGATCCGCTACGCGTTCAGCTACTCGTCCAACGGCTGGCTGGAGCTGCAATGGTACATGTTCGCGATCCTGGTGATGTTCGGATCGTCCTATACCTTCAAGCGCAACGAACATGTGCGGGTCGAGATCTTCTATCTGACCCTGTCCGAACGCGGCCAACTCTGGCTCGACCTGATCGGCACGCTGTTCTTCCTGATCCCTTCCTGCCTCCTGCTCGCCTATCTGTCCTGGCCGTTCTTCATGCAGGCCTATGACGTCGGCGAGATGTCGGGCAATGCCGGTGGCCTGGTCCGCTGGCCCATCAAGTTCGTGATCCCCGCCGGCTTTGTGATGCTGGCGCTGCAGGGGGTCTCCGAAGTCATCAAGCGTATCGCGGCTCTCCAGGGCTATGTGACGATCGACGCCAAGTACGAGAGGCCGACCCAATGATTACGCTGGAGATGATGCCGCCGTTGATGTTCGGCGGCCTGGTTCTGGCGATGCTGATCGGCTTCCCCGTCGCGTTCACGCTTGCGGCAGTCGGCCTCTCGTTCGGCTTCCTCGCCATCCATCTCGGATTCTTCGACCTCAACTTCCTGCAGGCGATTCCGGGCCGCGTGTTCGGCAGCGTGCTCTCCAACGAGCTGCTGCTCGCTATCCCGTTCTTCACCTTCATGGGCGCCATATTGGAGAGATGTGGCCTCGCCGAAGACATGCTGGACTCGATGGGCCAGCTGTTCGGCCCGGTGCGCGGCGGCCTCGGCTATTCCGTCATCATCGTCGGCTTCATCCTCGGCGCCATCACCGGCACGGTGGCGGCGCAGGTCATCGCCATGGCGCTGATCTCGATGCCGGTGATGATCCGCTACGGCTACAACATGCGCTACATCACCGGCGTGCTGGCTGCCTCCGGCACCATCACGCAACTTGTGCCGCCGTCACTGGTGCTGATCGTGCTCGCCGACCAGCTCGGCAAATCGGTCGGCGACATGTATCTCGGCGCCTGGGGCCCTTCGGTGTTCCAGATCATGCTGTTCGCCGGCTACACCTTCATCCTCGGCCTGATCAAGCCGGGGCATGTGCCGCCGGTGCCGAAGGAGGCGCGCACGCTGACCGGCTGGGCGCTGTGGAAGAAATGCCTGATGGGCATCATCCCCTCGGCCGTGCTGATCTTCGTCGTGCTCGGCACCATGATGATGGGCTTGGCCACGCCGACCGAGGCCGGCGCCATGGGCGCGGTCGGTGCCATCGTGCTCGCCGCGATCCACCACAAGGATTTCACCTCGACCGACCGCAAGGTGCTGATCATCGGCGTGATCGCCGCCGGCATCGGCACCATCATCGCGATGCTGTTCACCGAGAACATGATCTTCAAGATCGCCTTCGCCGTGACCTATCTCGCGGTCGCCTGGATCTGCATCCAGGCCGCCCGCATCCCCGAGCTGCGCGACCTGATCAAGCAGGGCTATGAGTCCACCATGCGCCTCACCTGCATGGTCACCTTCATCCTGATCGGTTCGACCTGCTTCTCGGTGGTGTTCCTCGGCGTCTCCGGCGGCGTCTGGCTGGAACACCTCCTGACTTCGCTGCCAGGCGGCGTCTGGGGCTTCCTGATCTTCATCAACCTCTTCATCTTCTTCCTGGCATTCTTCCTCGACTTCTTCGAGATCGCCTTCATCATCCTGCCGATGATCGCGCCGATCGCGCAGAAGATCCTGGGGCCCGTCGTCGGCGACGGACCGGCGCTGATCTGGTTCGGCGTCATGCTCTGCGTCAACATGCAGACCTCGTTCCTGCATCCGCCGTTCGGCTTCGCGCTGTTCTACCTGCGCGGCGTTGCACCGAAGGAAGTGAAGAGCTCGGACATCTATTGGGGCGCGATGCCCTGGATCGGCCTGCAGATGATCATGGTGCTGATCGTGATCGCCTTCCCGATCACGGTGACGGGCCTCCTGGACAAGCCGGTCAGCGTCGACCTCGACAAGGTCAAGATCGAGGTGCCGCAGATCGACCTGCCACCGCTGGATCTCGGCCCGCCGCAGAAGTAGCGGACACATCGCTCACCGTCATGCTCCGCCAACGCGGAGCATGACGCGCGTGACACGTGCAGCAAACACGGGCATACCGGACGTTCCTTCCACTTCCGGGAATGCCGCGCATGTTCCGATCGTACCCTGCTCCCCTCGCCGGTTCGTTGGTTGCCTCTCTCTGGCTCGCCTGTGCCGCGGGCCTGGCGCATGCGGAACCGATGGCCGACATCCAGGCGCTGGCGCAGAAGGAGCAGCAGCAGCTGCTCGACACGCTGCGCGATCTCGTCAACATCGAAACCGGCAGCAGGGACATCGAGGGCCTGAACGTGATCGCAGGCCGCGTCGCCGATCAGCTCAAGCAGCTCGGCGGCGAGGTGGAGATCCTGCAACCCACCGACATCTATCGGCTCGACGACACGCCCGAGAAGATCGGCCCTGCCGTGCACGCCATCTTCAAGGGCACCGGCACCAAAAAGATCATGCTAATCGCCCACATGGACACGGTGTATCTGAAGGGCATGCTGAAGGACCAGCCGTTCCGCATCGACGGCGACAAGGCCTATGGCCTCGGCATCGCCGACGACAAGCAGGGCGTCGCGCTCATTCTCCACACCGTCGCGATGCTGCAGAAGCTGAACTTCAAGGATTACGGCACGCTCACGGTGCTCACCAACAGCGACGAGGAAATTTCCTCGCCCGGCTGGCGCAGCACCATCACCAAATTCGCCGTCGATCAGGACGTGGTGTTCTCGTTCGAAGGCGGCGGCACCGATGGCGCGGTGCGGCTTGCCACCAGCGGCATCGGCTCGGCCTATCTGACCGTAACAGGCAAGTCGTCGCATGCCGGCGCCAGGCCCGAGGGCGGCATCAACGCGCTGTACGAGCTCTCGCACCAGGTGCTGCAGATGAAGGACCTGTCCAGGCCCGAGCAGGGCCTGAAGCTGAACTGGACCGTCTCAAAGGCCGGCACCAACCGCAACGTGATCCCGGCCGAAGCCACGGCGCAGGCCGATGCACGGGCGCTCAAGGTCTCCGATTTCGACGAGCTGGAAAAGACTCTCCAGGAAAAGATCAAGAATCACCTGCTGCCGGACTCCAAGGTTGCGCTGAAATTCGAAGTGCGCCGCCCGCCGCTCGAGGCCAACGACGCCTCGCGTCGCGTGGCGGCCTACGGCAAGACGATCTATCAGGAGCTCGGACTATCCATGAACGTTGCCGAGAAGGCGACGGGCGGCGGCACCGACGCCGCCTTTGCCGCACTCAAGACCAAGGGCGCCGTCGTCGAAGGCATGGGCCTGTCAGGCTTCGGCGCGCATTCCAATGACGCCGAATATGTGAGGCTCGACAGCATCGTGCCGCGCCTCTATTTGACCACGCGAATGATCATGGATCTGTCGACAGGGAAGCTGAAATAGCGGTCAGCTTCGGCCAAGGGCGGAGGCATCCTCCTCCGCCAGGCGGAACCGCAGCGTGAACTCGGCACCACCGCCGGGGAGATTGTCCACCGCAACTGTTGCGGCGTGATCGTCGGCAACGCCGCGCACGATCGAAAGGCCGAGGCCCGCACCGTCGCTGCGCTGGCGATCCCTGCGCCAGAAGCGCTGGAAGATCAGCTCACGCTCCTCTTCGGTCACGCCGGGGCCGCAATCGCGCACGCGCACCGAACCGTCGTCGCCCACCTCGACGTCGACGGACGTCTCCTTCGCGGTGAACTTGATGGCGTTTTCGGCGAGGTTGAAGACCGCGCGCTGAAGCATCTCGGAATTGCCGTGGATGAACACGGGCGCCTCGGCGCCTTTGAGCGCGATGTCCTTGTGCTGCGCAATCGCCAGGGGCGCGATCGCACCGACCACCTCGGCGCAGACGGCGCGCAAGTCGGCGGTCTCGCCGGGATCGAGCACCAGCGTGTCGAGCTCGGCGATCTCCAGGAGCTGGGCGACGATCCGGCTCATGCCTTCGATATCGTCATGCAGGAGTTGTCTGACCGCACTGTCGCCGAGCGTCTCGATCCGCGTGCGCAGGATCGCGAGCGGCGTGCGCAGCTGATGGGCTGCGTCGGCCGTGAACCGGCGCTGCACGCGAAAGCCGTCCTCGAGGCGGTCGAGGGCCTGGTTGACGGCGGTGACGAGCGGCATGATCTCGCGCGGAATCTGCTCCGTGGGCAGACGGACGTCCGTGCGCGACGGGCCGATATTGCTGGCCTCTTCCGAGGCCTTCCAGAGCGGCGCGATCGCGCGGCGGAAGATGAAGATGTCGATGGCGAGCAGGATCAGAAGAATGGGAATGGTGATCCACCCGACCCGGCGGAAGAAGTTGGACACGATGTCGTCGGTGATGACGTCGCGATGGGACAGGTCTTCCCCGACCCTGATGTGGAAGGTGGAGCTGTCGATCGTCTGCGTCACTTCGGCACCCGAGATCGTGTCCGACCTCGCATCACCGGTCTTCTTGTGCGAGGAGAACAGCAGGTGGCCGTCGTCATCGCGGATATCGTACTGATAGCGGCCATAGGCTTCCGAATAGAGGCCTCGCAGACTCTCCGGCAGATTGAACGTCACCTTGCCGTCGGGCCGGACAACGATGCGTTCGGCGAGCGTCTCGGCCTGGGTCCGCATCGCCGCTCGATGCAACTGGTCGATCTCGGAGTTCAGCAGCCAGAACAGGACCAGCGGCAGGAAGATCGCCACCACCGCGACCGCGATGATGTGCAAGAACACGATGCGCGAGATCAGCGATTTGAACGACGGCGCCCGGATTTTGGATCCGGTCAGGGACCTGGTCTGGAATCCGAGCCGGGCCACGTTATTTCTCCTCGGCCATCATGTAGCCGACGCCACGAATGGTGTGGATCACGACTTTGGCGCCATGTTCGGTGAGCTGCTTGCGCAGCCGGGAGACATAGACCTCCACCGCGTTGGAGGCGACCTCGCCCTCGATCCCGAAGATGTGATCTTCGACGTTCTTCTTCGGCACCACCCGCCCCTGCCGGCGCAGCAGGATCTCCAGCACGGAGGTCTCGCGCGAGGAGATGATCCGCGGCTTGTCGTCGACGAAGATCTGGCGGCTCTCGGTGTCGTAGACGAGATTGGCAAGCCGCAATGAACGGCCGAGCAATTGCCCCGGACGGCGCAGGATCGCCTCCAGCCGCGCCACCAGCTCCTCCATCGCAAACGGCTTTGCCAGATAGTCGTCGGCGCCGCTGCGCAGGCCGTTGACGCGGTCCTGCAAGCCGCCGCGCGCGGTCAGCACCAGCACCGGCAGCGGCTCCATCTGCCGTCGCAGCTCGCGCAGCACCGACAGGCCGTCGCCGTCGGGCAGGCCGAGGTCCAGGATCATCGCGGCATAGCTGACATTGTGCACCGCCTCGCGAGCCTCCTCGGCACTACCGACGATATCGCTCTCATAACCGGCCGCTGCCAGCCCGTTGGCAACGAGCCGCGACAGCTCGGCGTTGTCCTCGACGATCAGAAGGCGCATGCAGTGAATCCAAACTTCCGGCATTTCCGACCGCGCGTACGCGGCGATTGCCGATCTCTTCCACCAATCGGCGGATTGGGCCAGCGAAAAATGGCGCTCGCGAGGTGGACGCGCTGCTGCCGACCCGTGCTCGGCCAGATCACCCTGGTCTGGCCGGCGCAGTACACTACGCCAGTCTGGCGGGAATGTGTGTTGGCGGATCCGCCTGCCGCTGCCATGAAGGGAAGCAAGGCCAAGTTGCCGTCACGGTGATGCGGTCGTGGCGGACCAAGCGCGGGAGCAGCACATGTCTATTCTGAAGTTCGCGCTCGCATCCGTTTTTTGTCTGATCGCCACCCTGGCCCATGCCGCCGGCTTTCGCCTCATCGAGGTTCCGGCCGTATCAGGCTTTCCGGCGATCCAGGCGGCCGTGTGGTCGCCCTGTCGCGAGCCTGTCGGCGAGGTCAAGCTTCGCACGTTGACGTTGCCTGCGACGGAGAACTGCGCGATCTCAGGCGACAAGCTACCTCTGATCGTGATTTCGCATGGCTATGGCGGAGGCTTCACCGGCCACCATGATACGGCCGAGACGCTTGCTGACGGCGGCTTCGTCGTTATCGCGCTCAGCCATCCCGTCGATACCGGTGGCGGCGACATGAGCCGTGCCGACACGCTCGCCGCATTCACCGAGCGCCCGACCGACATCAAGCGCGTGATCGACTACATGCTGACCGCATGGCCTGATCATGCGAAGCTCGCACCCGAACATATCGGCTTCTTCGGCTTTTCGCGCGGCGGCTACACCGGCCTGGTCGCCGCGGGCGGCAATCCCGATCTGCGCAAGATGATCGCCTTCTGCCCAGAGAGCTCGCCCAAACCGGATTGTGCACAACTGCGACGCAACGAGATCCCGGCGCTGGCCTTCACTCACGATCCGCGCATCAAGGCGCTCGTCATTGCCGACCCGGCGTTCGGCCCGCTGTTCGACCCTGACGGCCTGAAGGAAGTGAAGATCCCGGTGCAGCTCTGGGCCTCTGCGCTGAGCGGAGACGACCGGACCGGCGGCGAAGTCACGCTGGATTATGTGTCAACGATCATGCGCGATCTTCCGGCCAGGCCCGACTATCATCTGGTGCAAAATGCCGGTCATTTCGTCTTCCTTCCGCCCTGCACGGAGGATCTGGCGAAGAGGCGCCCCAACATCTGCACCGACAGGCCGGGATTTGATCGCGTCGCGTTTCATGCGCAGCTCAACGCCGCCGCATTGGCGTTCTTCCGGGCGCACCTGAAGGACTGACCAATCGTGTAGCGCAGCCGCTTATGCGAGATTGCCTGACACGCCATCCCACAGCAGCTTGAGCGCCCACCACCAATAACCACCTCCCCGGCGCTCTTACGAAGCGCGTGGGCGCGACGTGTCTTCGCTCCGGAAGGGGATTGCGCTCAGAGGTTGGCCTCTCTCGTGGGTGCCCTCGAGCAAAAGCCCCGGAGCGTTTGCTCCGGGGCTTTCCCTCACGCGGGACGCCGCGCTCAGCTCTGCGAGTGTCGCGCCATGAAGATGTCGTAGCCGACTTCGGCGACCTGGAACCAGGCATAGCTGTCGTTGGAGAATTTGGTGAGGGACTCGTAGACCTTCTTGAAGTTGGGATTGGTCGCCGAGACCTCGTCGTGCAGCTCTTTCGCCGCCTTGTAGCAGGCGTCCATGATCGGCGGCGAGAAGGCATGCAGCTTGGTGCCGTTGGCGAGCAGCTTCTTCAACGCCAGCGGATTGGCCTGATCGTAGCGCGCCATCATGTAGTTGTTGGAGTAATGGCCTGCCTGCGTGAGTACGCTCTGGTAATATTTCGGCAGCGCGTTCCATTTGTCGAGATTGACGAAAGCGAGCAGCATCGGACCGCCTTCCCACCAGCCGGGATAGTAATAGTGCGGCGCGATCTTGTAGAAGCCGAGCTTCTCGTCGTCATAGGGGCCGACCCATTCGGCGCCATCGATAGTGCCCTTCTCGAGCGCCGGATAGATGTCACCACCGGCAAGCTGTTGCGGTACGACGCCAAGCTTCAGCAGCACGCGGCCGGCGAAGCCGCCGATGCGAAATTTCAGGCCCTGGAGATCGTCGACGGTGTTGACCTCCTTCCTGAACCAGCCGCCCATCTGGCAGCCGGTATTGCCGGCGAGCAGCGAGGTGACGTTGTAGCTCTTGTAGAAGTCGTTGAGGATTTCCTTGCCCCCACCCAGCATGTACCAGGCCTGGTTGACGCGCATGTTCGGACCGAATGGCACCGACGAGCCGAAGGTGAAGGTCGGGTCCTTGCCGAAATAATAGTAAGACGCGGTGTGGCCGATCTCGCAGGTGGCGTTCTGCACGGCGTCGAGCACCTGGAGGCCCGGCACGATCTCGCCGGCTGCGAAAGGCTGGATCTGAAATTTGTTGTCGGTCGCCTCCGCAACCATCTTGCACATCAGCTCGGCGCCGCCGTAGAGCGTGTCGAGCGATTTCGGCCAGCTCGTCGGCATGCGCCATTTGATCTCCGGCATCGACTGCGCGATCGCGGGAGAAGCGAGCGTGGCGGCACCGGCCGCAGCAAGCCCCGTGACCTTGATAAAGTCTCGTCTCTTCATGATTTCCTGCCCTGATGTATCAGTGATTGTGGGCCTTCTTGCCGAGGCTTGAGGCCTAGAATGGCGCAAGGGCGATGCGAATGCCATCGTCATCGCACTGCGGCATGGAAAAATGGGCCCGGCCTCGCGGAGCGAGGTCGGGTCGTTGGTCTTACGACTTAAGCCGCAGACGATACGCGCTGATGCTCATCGCTTCAAAAATTTTGCGCCACAGCATGATTCGGATTAAGCGATTAGGGATTCACGGCTGTGTTTTGCCCGAATTATCAGCCGCCTGCGCGCCGTCTTACCATCTTGCTAAATTTCTTCCACGCGAAGCGGCACAATTGTCCCGGCGGGATGAACTCTTCCGGGCCAATGGCCCCAAACGACTTTCGCGTCGAAATCCCTGCCGCGACAGCGAACGTTTATTGCGTCCCCCACCACGGGCGCGACATCCAAAGAATAGTTCTCGTCGGGATCTAGCTCCCGCTCAGTCACAATCTCTCCCGACTTGAGGCGAATTCGTTTGACCCAGTATGGCACGCGCTGATCCTCTCGCCTCGCCTATCGGATAGCCGTCGCGTCGCCAATTTCGGATTATACGATTGTTGCATTCTGCTCCTGTTTTGCCCGACGAGTCAAACGGCTTCCGAGTCCCTCCGCGGAAAGATTCTGGATTGCTTCGCTGCGCTCGCAATGACGGTGTGGGAGCGGTTGCGCAACAATTGCTGCACCCCGCTGATTTGACCCGGCGCGCCAGATAGTTGGCGGCATCCACATGGCAACACGCCCTCCCCCGATTTCTACTGTGCATGGGGTTGTTTTCAGATTTCGCGTGCGCCTGCCGCTTCGCGCACGAAAAAGCCCGGCCTCGCGAACGAGGCCGGGCCATTCCGTCTGACAGCTTGAGCCGACGATCAGCCGCGGGTGCGCGAGCGGATCATGAAGCTGTCGTAGGTGTACTCGGCGACCTGCCACCACAGATATTCGTCGGAGCGATAGGCCTGCATGGCGTCGATCGACTTCTTGAAGTCGGCGTTCTTGGCCGACAGCTCGGCCCACAGCTCGTTGGTCGCCTTCAGGCAGGCTTCCAGCACTTCGTTGGTGAAGGGACGGAGCTGCGTGCCGCCGGCGACCAGACGCTTCAGCGCCGACGGGTTCTGCATGTCGTAGCGCGCGGCCATCCAGCTGTTGGCGTTGGCCATCGCGTTGGTGAGGATCGCCTGGTAGTTCTTCGGCAGCGAATTCCACTTGTCGAGGTTGGTGAAGGCGTGGACCATCGGACCGCCTTCCCAGAAACCCGGGTAGTAGTAGTACTTCGCGACCTTGGCGAAGCCGAGCTTCTCGTCATCGTACGGGCCGACCCACTCGGCCGCGTCGATGGTGCCCTTCTCGAGCGCCGGATAGATGTCGCCGCCGGCGAGCTGCTGCGGCACCACGCCGACCTTCTGAAGCACCTGGCCGGCGATGCCGCCGATGCGGAATTTCAGGCCGGAGAGATCCGCAACGGTCTTGATCTCCTTGCGGAACCAACCGCCCATCTGGGTGCCGGTGTTGCCGCAGGCAAAGCCGATCACGTTCGACTTCTTGAAGAACTCATTGCCGAGTTGCTCGCCGCCGCCCTGGTACCACCAGGAGTTCTGCTGGCGCGCGTTGAGGCCGAACGGCACCGAGGCGTAGATTGCCCAGGTCGGGTCCCTGCCGACGTAGTAGTAGGACACGGTGTGGCACATCTCGACCGTGCCGTTCGAGGTCGCATCGAGCGCCTGCAGGCCGGGAACGATTTCGCCGGCCGCGAACACCTGGATCTGGAACTTGTTGTCGGTCATCTCGGCGACGTACTTCGCCACCTGCTCGCCACCGCCATAGATGGTGTCGAGCGATTTCGGGAAGCTCGACGTCATGCGCCACTTGATCTCGGGCGAGGACTGCGCAATCGCCGGCGAGGCTACCGCGGCGGTCGCCGCCGCGCCTGCTGCCGACACTTTCAGAAAATCACGACGCTTCATCTTCAGGTCTCTCCTTGCTGGGGCGTGTCCCCGAACTTCCTCTTTGTCGCCGCTCATTCCGGCGAGGCGATCTCAATCCGCGTCGAACCGAAGGGGCTTTGTGCCGTGGCGTTTAACACGGAAGCCCCTGCCACGGAACGCGACATTGGCATGACAGGGGGCGACGAAAGTCGCATGTCCCCAGATGATCGGCGTCAGGCTGCGGAAACCGCGCCCTTGAGCTGGTCCCGAACCTGTCCCGCAATGGCGCGATAGATCGCCGCATGCGGGCCATCGGGTTCGCTGTCCACGACGGGATTGCCGGCGTCGGATGTGGCGCGAATCGCCATGTGCAGCGGGATCTCGCCCAGGAACGGTACCCCGAGCTTCTCGGCCTCGTGGCGCGCGCCGCCGTGGCCGAAGATGTCGGATTTTGTGCCGCAATGCGGGCACTGGAAGTAGCTCATGTTCTCGACGATGCCCAGCACGGGCACGTTGACCTTCCTGAACATTGCGAGCCCCCGCCGCGCGTCGATCAGCGACAGGTCCTGCGGAGTCGAGACAATCACGGCGCCCTTCAGCGGCACGTTCTGCGCCAGCGTGAGCTGCGCATCGCCCGTGCCCGGCGGCATGTCGACGACGAGTACGTCAAGCGTGCCCCATGCGACGTCGCGCAGCATCTGCGTCACCGCCGACATCACCATCGGGCCGCGCCAGATCATCGCGGTCTCTTCCTCGACCAGGAAGCCGATCGACATGATGGCGAGGCCGAAGCGCCGGAGCGGAATCATCTTGCGCTCGCCGTCGAGCTCCGGCTTCTCGTGCAGCCCGGTCAGCCGCGGCACAGAAGGACCGTAAATGTCGGCATCGAGCAGCCCGACCTTGAGACCGAGGTCGCGCAGGCCCAGCGCCAGGTTGAGCGCGGTGGTCGACTTGCCGACGCCGCCCTTGCCGGAGGCGACCGCGATCACGGCAGCGACGCCCGGAATCTCGGACTGCCGCGCCATCGGCGATTGGGCGCCGCCCTGTGGCGGCGGCTTGTGGGCGTGGACCGGCTGCACGCCTGGTGTGCCACGGCTCGGCTGCGGGGGCGGTGGAGGCGTGCTGCCGGGCTTGCGCTCGGCGGTCAGGGCGACCATCACTGTGGTGACGCCGGGAATGGCCCGCACGGCGGCCTCGGCCTCGGCCCGGACCGATTCCCAGGCCCGCGCTTCGGCGGCATCGACGTTGATCGAGAAGAGCACCTTGCCGTCGGAGGCGCTGATCGCGCTCAGCACATTGGCATTGGTGAGCGCGACCCCGCGGGGCGACTTGATCTTGGCGAGGCTGTCGAGGACCTGTTGCTGCGTCACGCTCAAAGCGCATCTCCTAGAGGGAGCATGATCCGGAAAAGTGTGAAGCGGTTTTCCGACCAGATCATGCTCAAGATATCAGGATGCCCCATTAGAGCGGAAACGGCCAAAAGGCTACTGCCTGCCGATATCGTCAGCCATCTCGGCCGGGGCTGCCCCCTGCTCCTGCGCCGCCTCGTAATTGAGCTCGATCATGACGCCGTTGGGGTCGTGGACGAAGATCTGCCAGAGCTCGCCGCCTGGCACCTGACGGGAGTCGAATTTCATGCCCCTGGACGTCAGGCGCTGCTTCATGCCGTCGAAGCCCCGGCTGGCGAAGGCGACGTGGTGGACCACGCCGGAATCCGGCTTTTGCGGCTCGGAGGTCGGGGAAATATCGACGAGGTGCACCACCGGCTTGCCCTCGCTGTACATCCAGGCCCCCGGGAAGGCGAAATTCGGCCGGGCGCCTTTCTCCAGGCCCAGCACGTCCTCATAGAAGCGGACCGTCTCGGCCAGATTCCGGGTCCGGATGTTGAAATGATCGAGGACACCAACGCTCACGCCGCCCATTGTTTCGCTCCCTTGTTTTGAAGTCCTTTAGTCCCGCCATCCTAGCACAGGGGGCGGCCAAACGAAGCCGTTGCCCTCAGCCCTTAAGGGTTTATGGTGCGCCCGGCCGCCCTTGGGCGGAACCTCAAGGACCCCGGCTGGCGCCCCTCGCCCGGCTGCAACCGTAAAACTCAAGCTACGGACACACACATGGCTAAAGTCGCTTTCCTCGGTCTCGGCGTGATGGGCTTCCCCATGGCCGGACACCTCGTGAAAAAAGGGGGCCATGAGGTCACCGTCTACAACCGCACCGCCGCCAAGGCAAAGGAGTGGGCGGACAAGTTCGGCGGCAAGACGGCACCGACCCCGAAGGCTGCAGCCGAGGGCCAGGACTTCGTGATGTGCTGCGTCGGCAATGACAACGATCTGCGCGCGGTCACGATCGGCGCCGACGGTGCATTCGCCGGCATGAAGAAGGGTGCGATTTTCGTCGACCACACCACCGCCTCTGCCGAAGTCGCACGCGAGCTCGACGCGGCCGCGACCAAGGCCGGCTTCAAGTTCATTGACGCCCCCGTCTCCGGCGGCCAGGCCGGCGCCGAGAACGGCGTGCTGACGGTGATGTGCGGCGGCGCGCCGGATGACTATGCCGGCGCCGAGCCGATCATCTCCGGCGCCTATGCACGGATGTGCAAGCTGCTCGGGCCCGCCGGGAGCGGCCAGCTGACCAAGATGGTCAACCAGATCTGCATCGCCGGACTCGTACAGGGCCTCTCGGAAGGCATCCACTTCGCCAAGAAGAGCGGCCTCGACGTCGCGGCCGTGATCGAGACCATTTCCAAGGGCGCGGCGCAGTCCTGGCAGATGGAAAACCGCTACAAGACCATGAACGAGGGCAAGTACGATTTCGGCTTCGCGGTCGAATGGATGCGCAAGGACCTCTCGATCGCGCTCGCCGAAGCCCGCCGCAACGGCGCCAACCTGCCGGTCACCGCGCTGGTCGACCAGTTCTATGCTGAGGTCGAGAAGATGGGCGGCAAGCGCTGGGATACGTCGAGCCTGCTCGCGCGTCTCAATCGCTGACGACTGACGGACGATCGTCCCAAGCTGAGCGTCATCGCCACAATCTACGTTGTGGCGGTGACCTGCGGCAAACTCGCCCGAGCGTTCGTTTTCGCTTTTTGGGCCACGCGATGGCAGGTAACGTCGCAACGAGCGAAACAGGCCGGCGGGGCACCGAACTCGGCCAAATCTCAAACATTTCGGAATTGCCAGGTGGATACGTCGGCCTCAGTCGAGATCGCCAAGCACACGCTGTTGAGTTGCGGGCTGATCCTAGCGGTCGGTACCGTCATCGGACTGCTGGCGCAGAAAATCCGGATTCCGGATATCGCGCTCTTCCTGCTCGCTGGAATCGCGATGGGGCCACGCGCGCTCAAATTGATCGACATCCCCGCGGACTCGGCACTGAACCAGATCATACTGCTGTTTGGAGCAAGCTACATCCTGTTCGACGGCGGAGCGGCACTGCGGCTCGATGTCATTAAGCGGGTGTGGATCACCATCGTGACGTTGGCAACGATCGGCGTCCTGATCACGGCAACTATCACCGGACTTGCCGCGCATCTCGTGTTCGGCATTCCGCCGGTGCTGGCGCTGCTGCTGGGGGCAACGGTTGCGTCGACCGATCCGGCGACGCTCATGCCGATCTTTCGCCAGATCCGAATTCGCGATCGTATTGCGCAGACCGTGATGAGCGAGTCCGCGTTCAACGACGCCATGGCCGCGATCTTCACCTTTTCGGTGCTCGGGCTAGCAATGGGGAGCGGCGTATTTTCGCCGATCGGCGCGCTGTTCGACCTCGTCAAACAGGCCGCGATCGGAATCGCCGCCGGCGTTGCCCTCGGTTATCTGGCTGCACTACTGATCGCGCATGAGCGCTGGGCGATGCTCGCAGAGTATGCGCCGGTCGTGACGCTTGTTGCCGTGATCGCCGCCTATTTTGCCGCAAGCGGCCTGCAGGCATCGGGCTTTATGGCCGTGTTCGTTTTCGGCATCGTGCTCGGCAACAAGGAAGCCCTGGGCTTCCGAATGGAGCCGGGCGAGGCGCAGAAGCTCAACGATTTCGTGTTCACGACCGCCTTCATCATGCGCCTGTTCATTTTCACCCTGCTCGGCGCCCAGCTCGACTTTGCCCAGATGGGCCAGCACTGGAAAGGCGGAGTGGCGGTCGCGCTTGCTCTGATGTTCGTGGCACGCCCGATGACGGTGTTCCTCTGCGCCTTGCCCGACCGCCGCGCACGCTGGAACGTGCGCGAACTCATCTTCATGTGCTGGACCCGCGAGACCGGCGTCATCCCGGCCGCACTCGCCGGTCTCCTGCTCGGCACTAAAGCACCGGGCGCCGAGCTGATCGCTTCCGTAACCTTCGTGATCATCCTGATCACAATCTTGATCCAGGCGCCGACGACGGAATGGCTTGGACGCAGGCTCGGCCTCCTGGAAAAGGACTAGCAGTGATCGGCTGCGCAATCGGCGGGCACTTATGGCCCATTTATATCACTGGTTGCTACTCCATCTCGAATTTGAATGCGATTGAGAGCACCTTTCCGGCAGCCAACGAATTTCGAGATCTGTCATGGAAACCGCTGCTATCGATCCGGAACCGGCCAGCAAACGTCACTATCTCGGGCACGCGCGGAGCTGGGCCACGAGCGCAAGCCGGCCCTATTCTCCGGTGGTTTGCCTGTCATTACTCCTCGCGATCGGGCTTGCCCTCGAGATCGGCTTCTGAGCCAAGACTCTTTCTGTTGGCGCCTAAGCTTGCTCTGCTTGATTTTCCACTGCGAGCCTGCATTCTCCGCTCGGTAGCCTACCGGAGCCACGCACGCATGACCGCCGTCGCGCAGGGCGAAACCGATCTGGCAAGTGCCGACCGCCGAGTTAACCTCCCGTTAACGTAATTCTTTAGCTCCTTAAGTCACCTCTTAAGGATTTCTTGCCAGAGATAGACAATGCAGAAGGCCCGCGTCCGACGCGGGCAGGAATCGTTGTTGCTTTATGAGTAACCCCGCTGAAAAGCCTGAGGTAGTGCAGCTTCCGGCCGAACCGGTCAGCGCTCCATCAGCGAGCAGCCGACGGGCTGCGTCGCAGCGGGTCCGCGAAGCACGCGATAAGTTAACGTCGACCAGCGGAACCCGGCCGGCCTTCGACGCCGAGCTGTTGCGCCAATATGCCCAGACGCGGCTGTCGGCCTCCTATGTCGTGATGCTGCTCGTGGTCGCGACCGGTGTGCTGTTCGGACTGTGGATGCAGCCGATCCCCGCCGCCGCCTGGACCGCTGGCATGATCTGCCTGCATGCGGCGATGATCCGCAGCTGCCGCCGCTTCCTGGGTGAACCTGCCTCCCCAGCGGCAACGCGCGCCTGGCGGACGCGTTTCGTCGTGCTCGACCTGCTCTATGGCCTGTGCTGGATGGCGATCCTGATCCATCCCGTGCTCGACATGGTAACGGAAACGCTGATGATGTTCCTGATGCTGCTGGTGATCGCAGTGTCGAGCATGCTTGCCGCCAATCTGCCGATCGCAGCACTCGCCGCCACAGCGCCGGTTGCGGTCGCCATGGCGCTGAGCTTTGCAATGACCGGCTCGCTGGACAATTACATCCTGGCCGCACTCGCGCTCGCGGCCGAAGGCTATTTCGTGCTGCTGGCGCATCGTCTTCACTCATCGACCTTCGCGACGCTGGAGGCGCGGGCCGAGAAGGACGCGCTGATCGGCGAGCTCGAACAGGCCAAGGCGATCTCGGACGAGGCACGCCACCGCGCCGAATCCGCCAACGTCGCCAAATCGCGTTTCCTCGCGCAGATGAGCCACGAGCTGCGCACACCGCTGAACGCCATTCTCGGCTTCTCCGAAGTCATGAAGAGCGAGATCTTTGGCGCGCATGCGGTACCGGTCTACAAAGAATATTCCGCCGACATTCATAATTCCGGCGTGCACCTGCTCAACCTCATCAACGAGATCCTCGATCTGTCGCGGATCGAGGCCGGCCGCTACGAATTGAACGAGGAAGCGGTCTCGCTGGTCGGCATCGTCGCCGACTGCCATCATCTGATGAAGCTGCGTGCCTCGAGCCGCGGCATCACCATTCACGAAGTGTTCGAGCAGGCCATGCCGCGGCTCTGGGCCGACGAGCGCGCGATCCGCCAGGTCGTGCTCAACCTGCTTTCCAACTCGATCAAGTTCACTCCGCAGGGCGGCGAGATCTGGCTCAAGGCCGGCTGGACCGCCTCGGGCGGGCAATACCTATCCGTGAAGGATTCCGGCCCAGGCATCCCCGAAGACGAGATCCCGGTCGTGCTTGCCTCGTTCGGCCAGGGCTCCAACTCGATCAAATCGGCCGAACAGGGCGCGGGCCTCGGCCTGCCCATCGCGAAGAACCTGATCGATCTGCATGGCGGCACCTTCACGCTGAAGTCGAAACTGCGCATCGGCACCGAAGTGATCGTCACCTTCCCGCCCGAGCGCGTGATGAGTGCGCTGGCGCCGCTGTCGGAGGATTCGCCGCCACTGCAGCCGGACAGTTCCGCCGTTCCCGACGAGAAGCGCCGGCCGCGCCACAGACCGATCATGAGCGCGGGCACGGGCTCGTAAAACACATGCTTGCCGACATGCCCGATATTCCTTCACTATGTCCGTATGAGCAAAGAAACGCCGTGCCTCGCCGTCTGCATGATCGATCCCAAAACCAAGCTGTGCTTCGGTTGCGGCCGGACCTTGCCGGAGATCGCACGCTGGCACGCCATGGAGAGCGTCGAACGGCTCGCGGTTATGGCGCTGTTGCCGGCGCGCATGGCGGACGCTGGCCTTGCGCCACCGGCGGGATCGCCGAGACGCGCCTGACCGGTGTCCGCGCCGTCGGAGGCGCGCGATGATCCGCCTCCTGCTCGTTCTCATCTTGCTGGCCGGCACAGCGGGCGCCGTGGTCGCCTATGGCGATCCCGACCAGATTGCACGCGCGAGTCACAAGGTCTCATACATGTTCCGTGGGCAGGCCGCCTCGCCCGCGCCAGAAGTGCAAATCCAGCGCGGCCAGGGTGGCGAGTTTGCGCTGCGCGCCAAGATCAACGGCGTGGCAACGCCAATGGTGATCGACACCGGCGCCACCTCCGTGGTGTTGACCTGGGAGACCGCAAAGGCGATCGGCGTGCCACTTGAGATGCTCGAATACGACGTCGACCTCGAAACCGCCAGCGGCCACACCAAGGCGGCCCGGCTGACGCTCGATCGTCTCGCCGTCGGCCATCTCGTCGAGAAATCGGTGCCGGCACTCGTGGTGCAGCGCGGGCAGATGAAGACGAATTTGCTCGGCATGAGCTTCCTCGATCGCCTGGAGAGCTGGGGCGTGCGCGCGGACAAGCTCATGCTGACGGGCTATCCAGAGCTGCAAGGCAGCCATCGGCGCGCGCGCACGGCGGTGGATTGAGGCCCTAGGCAGCCGCCTCTGCCTGCGCGTCAGCACTGACGCGAGCGATCGCATCGCGCAGGACGTCGACGCCAGCCCCCGGCCTGACACCTTGTTCGGCAAGATGGCGACGGAAGGCCCGCGCGCCCGGTACCGCGTGGAAGGCGCCGACGAAATGCCGGGTCATGGCGTGCAGCCGCGTGCCGCGCGCGAGCTGCGCCTCGATATAAGGCATCATCGCCTCGAACGCGTCCTGCATCGTCGCGTGCGGCGCAGCTTCGCCAAAGACATCGCTGTCGACCGAGAGCAGCCGCCACGGCTCCTGATAGGCCGCCCGGCCGAGCATCACGCCATCGACATGCGCAAGATGCGCTTTCGCCTCCTCGATACTCAGGACGCCGCCATTGATGATGACTGGCACATCCGGAATCGCATGCTTGAGCCGATAGACGCGATCATAATCGAGCGGCGGGATATCGCGGTTTTCCTTTGGCGACAGACCGTTCAGCCACGCTTTTCGCGCATGCACGATCAGCGCGTCGCAGCCGGCAGCCACGACGGCACGCGCGAGCGTATCCAGCGCGACTTCGGGATCCTGGTCATCGATGCCGATGCGGCATTTCACCGTAACGGGAATGGAGACCGCGCGCTTCATCGCGTCGACGCACCTCGCAACGAGCTCAGGCTCCGCCATCAGGCAGGCGCCGAAGCGGCCATCCTTCACGCGGTCGGATGGGCAACCGACATTGAGATTGATCTCGTCGTAGCCGAACTGTTCGCCGATCCGCGCCGCCTTCGCGAGCTCGGCTGGATCCGACCCGCCCAGCTGAAGCGCCACCGGATGCTCGCTCGCGTCAAAGCCGAGCAGCCGCTCCCGATCGCCATGAATGATGGCACCGGTCGTCAGCATCTCCGTATAAAGCAGCGCCCGTTTTGTCAGGTGACGGTGGAACACCCGGCAGTGCCGGTCCGTCCAATCCATCATGGGGGCACAAGAAAACTTCCAGCGTAAACCATTCATTTCATTGATCTATCTTGATACCATCCGATCCTATCACGTGTTGGACCGATGGGAAAATCGAGTTTGGACGAGCGTGTCACATTTTGACTTTGATCCAAACTCTTACCCCGCGTGAAGGCCAAGACGCGCAGTTTGCATTCTCAGAGCACAAAACGGCGAGCGAAGTCGAGTGCACACGTACGGCGGTGTTGACTGAAACGCCTCAACAGAGGGCGAGTGACGACATGATGAAATTGGATCACACGACCGATTGACCCGGGGCGATCCGATAACTGGCGCTTGTGGTGCGAACAGTCAATGACTGCAATCGATTCTGCACCCGGTCGGTCTGAACACTTGAGTTATGCTCAAGGCCGTTTTCCTCGTCGCGATGGATCGTGCGTCCATTGACGAACGACGCCGTCCCGCCCCACAGCAGTGGCGACACCGATCAGATCGTCGACGTCGCCCCAGCGTCCGAACTGCAAGCCCGCATTGTGCGCGAGGACATCGATCGCTCCGACGTCGCGTTCAATCGTACGCTCGCCCAGCGAAAGAGCAGACCGCTGAAAGCCTAGCTCAGGATAGAATTTGCTCTAGTCGACGTGAATGGCGCCAGCTCACAAATCATGGAAGCGGCGTGAACTTCAGCTGGCTGAGCGGCACGACCTTGTCGGTACGGGTCATCTTAAACTCGGTGCTCGGACCGAGCCACTTGTCCCAGAGCTGATTGATCTCGCCGGCCTGGTCCATCGCGAGTAGGGTCTCGTTGACCTTCGCGAGCAGCGCCGGCTCGTCCTTCTTCATACCGACGCCGATCGGCTGCAGCACCATGGGCTCCTCGATCATCTTTAGCGGCTGCCCGGCCTCCTTGGACTGGTTCACGAGTTTGGTGATGGTCATGGTATTCGCCACCATTCCAACCGCCTTGTTCTGTTGAACTGCCATGAAGGCCGAACCAGTATCGACGAAGGTCAGCGGGTCAGATTCGTTCATCTTGATCGCGAGTTCCGACGTCGATCCTTTAGTCGAAGCCAGCCGCTTACCCCTAAAGTCGGCCTTGGCGGTCCCGGGATCGCTCGCCTTCACTGCCAGCATCTCCTTGGCGATATAGTACGGATCTGAAAACTGGATCTGCTCGGCGCGGCCCAGCGTGTAGGCGAGGTTCGCCACCGTGATGTCGACGTGCCCGAGCTTGACTTCGGGCACGCGCGCCTCGACCGAGAGCGGAGTGACCTTTGCGGCAACGCCCCAGCGTTGGGCGATGGCCTTGCAGAGGTCGACGTCAAAGCCGACCATCTCACGTGTCTTGGCATCCGGAGCCGCAAACGGCGGCACGTCCGCAAAAGTTCCGCACCGCAGCTCCTTGCGCTGGGTGATGTCCGACAGCTGGTCGGCGCACGCCGCCGACGCGATCCCGGCAAGGCCCGCGATCGCGGCCACCAGGCCGATTGAACGGTTCTTGAAGGACATTTCTGTTCTCCTCAAAGTTGGTCACATCAAGTCAGTGTGGTCACCGGCTGTGTAGATCCGACAGAAAGCGCTGCGCACGTGGATGTTGTGGTGAGCGGAAGAAGTCGACCGGAGCTCCCGTCTCGAGCACCCTTCCGGCGTCCATGAACCAGACGCGATCGGCGACATCGCGCGCGAAGTTCATCTCGTGGGTCACGCACATCATGGTCATTCCATCACGCGCAAGCCCACGCATGACGGAAAGCACCTCGCCCACCATCTCGGGATCGAGCGCGCTGGTCGGTTCGTCGAACAGCATCGCCGGCGGCTCCATGGCGAGCGCGCGCGCGATCGCCACGCGCTGCTGCTGTCCACCGGATAGCTGGGCCGGGTAGTTCTGCGCCTTGGCCGAGAGCCCGACGCGGTCGAGCAGCCGAAGCGCCGTTTCGCGCGCGTCACTGCGCCTGACGCCGTTCACCTTCATCGGCGAAAGCATGACGTTGTCGAGCGCACTCAGATGCGGAAACAAGTTGAAGCTCTGGAAAACAAATCCGATGCGGCTTCGCAGCCGGTTCAGCGCCGTGCCACCCAGCTTGGCATGAACGTCCTTGCCCTCGAACAGCACCGAGCCCGACTGGATTTCCTCGAGCCTGTTGACGGTCCGGATGAGCGTCGACTTGCCCGAGCCAGACGGCCCGCAGACCACTACCACCTCGCCCCTGTTCACCTCGGCGTTGACGTCGGTCAGCGCGGCCAGCGAACCAAAGAATTTATGCACGGCGACGAACTCGATCATCGGATCGGCATCCCGGGATGGCGTTTCATGCGACATGGTCATGCCCCTGATGCGCTTGCGGCTGTGGCAGGCAGCGCGGACGCGGCAGCCACGCCTGCGGTTCGGCGCGCGGTAATCCGCCGCTCGACCATGTTGATGGCCTGCGTCAAGGTCCAGCAAACGATGAAATAGCTGATGGCAAGGATGAAGTAGACTTCGAACGGCTTGGTCAGCAAGCGGTTGTTGATCTGGCCGGCCGCAAAGGTAAGCTCCGGGACGTTGATGATGTATCCGAGCGTGGTCTCCTTGACGGTCGAGACGAACTGGCTGAGGATGCTCGGAATCATGTTGAATAGCGCTTGCGGCAGGATCACGTAGCGCATCGCGCCGAGACGGCTGTGTCCGAGCGCGCGGGCGGCGTCCATCTGACCTTTCGGCAGCGCATGAATGCCGGCACGCACGATCTCGCTCAGGAATGCGGCTTCATAGCCGACCAGTGTGACCAGCATGGTCGCGAACGCCGGCACGCTATGCCCGATCAAAAGCGGCAGCACGAAATAGACCCACAGGATGATCAGCAGCAGCGGCACGCCGCGAGTGATGTAGACCATGGCCATGACAGGCCAGCGCAGCGCGCGCCACGGCGACAGGCTGGCCAGCGCCATCGCGACACTCAGCGGAAATGCCAAGGCAATGCCGAGGACTGAGAGGATGAGGGTCGCCGCGATGCCGCCAAGCGGGCCGTTCGGGTACTGACCGACGAGCAGCAACAGCCAGTTATCCCTGACGATCTCGATCATGCTTGGGAGCAGCGACATGATCAGACCGCTCCGGCCATGCGGCTCCGCTGCTCGAGATAGTGACCAAGCCACATCAGGAGCAGCGAGCAGACGAGGTAAACGATCGTGGCAATCAGGTAAGTCTCGAACGGACGAAAACTCTGGTTCTCAACCTCCTTGACGGCGTGGGTCAGCTCGGCGACGCCGATCGCCATCGCAAGGCTGGAGTTCTTGAACAACGAGACCGTATGGTTCACCAGCGCCGGCATCGCGTTGCGGACGGCTTGTGGCAGCAGGATGTAGGCCATGGCTCCGACGTAGCCATGCCCCAAGGCACGGGCGGCTTCCCACTGCCCCCTCGGCACGGCACGCAGACCGGACCGCTGATCTTCGCTGAAATAGGCAGCCTGGCACAACCCCAGAGCAACGACCGCGAACACCGCTTCGCCATTGTGATCGCCGAGCCATATCTGAACTGAGTCCGGCAGCAGGCTCGAAATGCCGAAATACCAGAGCATGAGCTGCACCAGCGTCGGCACGTTGCGGTGGTAGGAGACGTAGATCGCGACAAAAGCGCTGGCGATCCGGCTCGGCAGCATCCGGACCGCGAGGAGTATCATCCCAAGACTCATTGCCAGCAGCCATGAGCCGACAAAGATGATGAAGGTCATCTTCACCCCATGGACCAGCATCCGGCTGAACTCCGGATTGAGCAGGACGGCCATGAGGTCGAAACCCTTCATCGCGCGCCGCTCATCTAGGTCGGGAGAAAGGGTTCTGAGGAACCCCCGGGGCGCCTGGTCGACAAGCCACCCGGCACCTGCAAGGTCGGTGTGATTTCGATGTAACCCACATTCACCGCTACCGGAGCCGCAATCGCAAACGCGATCGCGTCGGCAATGTCCTTTGCCTCGGGCAGTTCGAAGCCTTCGATAAAGTTCGCGCGTGTTTCAGCGCTGTCGCCGTGGACATGGGCGAAGATATCAGTTGCAACCCGGCCTGGGCAGATCTCGGTGACGCGCACGCGTTTGCCGAAGCAATCGACCCTGAGCTGACTGGTCAGCATGCTGACGGCCGCCTTGGTCGCGTGATAGCTCGAATTGCCCGCGAAGTTGTAAGCGCCGGCAATCGACGTGACGTTCACTACGTGACCGCGATCGCGCTGAGCCATTCCCGGCACGAGCAGGCGGCAAAGATGCAGGATTGCACGCAGGTTGACGTCGACCAGGAGATCGATGTCCTCCGCATCCGCCTGGAGAAATTTCTTCGGCCGATCGACACCAGCGCTGTTGACGAGCACGTCGACTTCGATGCCGTGAGCAAGCTTGGTGATAGCCGCAATATCCCTGACATCCATCGCGTGCGGGATGCAGCCGGTGCGATCGGCCAAGGCCTTCAGCGCATCCGCGCTCCGTGCGAGCGCATGAACCTTCAGGCCCTCACGCACCAGGCGCTCGACGACCGCCAGACCGATGCCTGACGAGGCGCCGGTAACAAGAGCAGTCCTGTAATCGGAGAATGGCATCTGGTCCCTCACCTTCTCAACACGCTAAACGATCGCGCAACTTCCCCGCCAAGACGGATTAACTGTGGTGGGATAAGGTCCCCTTATGATCACCCACCCGCTCCGCCGGAGCCCGCCACGAGCCGGGAAACCGGCACAATCTCCCCGCCGGTGGCCTCGATCGAGGCCCGAATCCCCCGGGCCAGTTCGACAGCGCCCTGGGTATCCCCATGTAGCAGGATCGATTTGACCGGCATCGCGAGCGCCTTTCCGCTGGCGGCAATGACCACTCCGTCACGGAGCAGACGCTCGACGCGCTCGGCGACCGCCCCGGCATCGTGAATGACCGCACCAGGCTTTGCCCGAGACACCAGCAGGCCCTCGTCGTCATAGGCCCGGTCAGCCAGGAACGTCGTGGCGACCCTGATACCGCACTGCGCCGCCGCACCCTCGATCGCGCGGCTGTTCGAGGAAACGATCAGGAGATTGGGATCGAACGCGGCGACCGCGCGAACCAATGGCCGGGCAAGATCGGTGTCGGCAGCGGCCATGTTGCCCAGCGCTCCGTGAAAGCTCATATGCGTGACGCGATGCCCGACGGCCCGCGCGATGCCATCGAGCGCGCCGAGCTGGTAGGTGACCATTGCGACGAGCTCGGTGGTGTCGATCTGCATCACGCGCCGGCCAAATCCCTGACGGTCCGGAAAGCCGACATGAGCCCCAAGGTCGACGCCGCGCGCCTTGGCGCGCTCCGCCGTGCGCTGCATGATCAGCGGATCGCCGGCATGAAAGCCGCACGCGACGTTGGCCGAAGATACAAGGTCGAGCAGCGCCTCGTCGTTGCCCATCGGCCACGAACCAAAACCTTCGCCCATATCGGCGTTGAGATCGATCTTCATGATGCCTCACCTTCGATAGGCTGTAGTACGAACAGCGGCGTGCCGTAGCCAACGATCGTGCCGTGCGCGACTAACACATCTGTCAGCGTTCCTGCCCGGGGCGCGGGCACGGCTAAAAGTAGAGGCCCGATTTGCAGGAAGCCGAGAGGATCGCCAGCCCGGACATCGGCGACCAAAGCGATTGCGCGTTCGTGAAGCGGGTGACGATCGAGAAAGATGCCCGGCGATGGAGCGCGGACGGTCATCGACGGCGCGTCGACGGACGGCGATTCCTCGCCTTCGACAACGCGTACCGATGCGCCATCGTTCACCAGGCGCAACGTCGCGCTCGGACCGCGCAGCTCAAGCAGCGCGAGATTGGCGTCCTTGAGCCAGGCGCCCAACTGGTCGACGTGATCGAGAGGATTGCTCATCGGCCTCCCCTCTCGCCGCAGTGAAGCTCGACGAGACGGCGGCTGTTTGCGAGCCAGCGGCGAATATCCGCCGAGGCGCCCAGCGCTTCATCCCAGCTACAGCGGATGAAGCGAACGTTGCTCCCGATGGGGGCCTGGCCGAGACGCCAGAGATCTGCCTCGATCACCGTGCCGATTTTGGGATAACCGCCGGAGGGCTGTGCATCGCGCATCTGGATGATGGGCTGGCCACCATGGGGCACCTGAATGACGCCAGGCACGATGCCATGCGAGCGCAATTCCAGCGGACGCAGTGGGTTGAGCTCACGACCGGAGAGCCTGTAGCCATAGCGGTCGCTCTGCGCGGTGATCTTCCAGCCCGTCGACCACAATGCATCCTGCGATGAATTGGTGAAGCAGTCGTACTCGGCGGCCGGTAACACGCGAACGGCGGGGACGCCGTCAGCCTCGAGCGGGAGCGCCAGCCCGGGCGGAACCAGACCGAAGCCGGGCACGGCTCGGCCATTCGAACGGCCGGTCGGCAGTTCGTCGCCATCGCGGAGGGGCCGCCCCTCGTAGCCACCAAACGAGCCTCTCAACTGCGTGCTGCGCGAACCGAGCACGGCCGGCACGTCAACGCCATCGGCGATGCACAAATAGGCGCGGGTCGCCCGCCATGTCGTCTGCTTAGGATGCGAAAGCGACAGCACCTGTCCCGCTTCGGCGCGATGCGCCCACCACGGCAACACCGGCGCCTCATCAAGCCGTCCTGCACAATCGGCGCCTGTGACGGCAAAAACAGTCGAGCGCTCGAAACGAACCTTGAAGGGAAAAACCGGGACCTCAACAGCCGCGGTGTTCTCCTGGTTACGCAGCAGGATGTTGCCTGCGGCAAGCGCGAGCGGATCCATGGCGCCCGATGTCCCGACGCCGAGACTGAGCCCACCGGTACGACCGAGATCCTGGACCGTCGCAAGCGCGCCTACTGACAAAATCTTGATCATCGCAGCACCCGGGCAACCTTGAAGCGGATGCTATCGCCTGGCTGAAGCAGCGCGGGCGGGCTGCGATTTACATCGAAGAATGCGATCTGTGTGCTGCCGATCGTGTTCCATCCGCTGGGTCCGTCGGAAGCGGACACGCCGGTCTGACTACCGCCGATCGACACGGCTCCACGCGGAATCTTCAGCACCGGTACCTTGCGACGCGGCGTCGCGATGCGCGCGTCCATGCCGCCGAGGTAGCAGTAGCCGGGGTGACTTCCGAGCGCGAACACGATGTAGGTTGGCGCGCTGTGGCGTTCGACGATCTCATCGACGCTCATGCCGGTGTGCTCGATAACATCGGCCATATGCGGTCCGGCTTCGCCACCATAGGCAACGGGGAGATCGATGCAGCGCCCGGCGATCGGAAGTGGCGCGACGACGTTCCAGAGTTCGAGAAGTCTTTGTTCGATTTCCTCCGGCCGCCGTGGCGGCTCGACAAAGACCAGCATGAGGTTGTTCATGCCTGGCACAGCCTCGCGCACGCCGGGAAATCCGGCAGCCTCGTGGGCCACGGCCCAGATCCGCCGCTGCGTTTCAAGCGTGGTCTCGCCGGGCGCCTCGAACAGCAGCGCCGTCGTCCCGAGCAGGCTCGTGCGAGGACGATCCGCCGTCATGGCTGCCCACTCCGGCGAAGTTTCGTCTCGAGATGGTGGATACTAACCCCACCGCGGATGAATTCGGGATCGGCGACCAGGCGCCGGTGCAGCGGCAGGTTCGTTGCAATCCCCTCGATCCGAGCCTCGTCGAGCGCCACCTGCAACCGCGCCAACGCCACGTCGCGCGTCGCGCCGTGGACGATAAGCTTGCCGAGTAGTGAGTCGTAATACGACGAAACGCGGTAACCGGCACTTGCGTGACTGTCGATGCGCACGCCAGGCCCGCCTGGCATCTGCCAGGTGTCAATCACGCCGGGTGAAGGCACGAAGTTGTCCGGGTCTTCGGCATTGATACGGCACTCGAAGGCATGACCGTGACAGGCGATGTCATCCTGCCTGAACGGCAACCTTCCACCCTGCGCCACACGGATCTGAGCCTCGACAAGATCGATCCCGGTGGTCATCTCGGTAACAGGATGCTCTACCTGGAGGCGCGTATTCATCTCGATGAAATAGAACGCGTCATCTTCGACCAGAAATTCGAACGTGCCGACGCCGCGATAGCCGATCTGGCGACAAGCCTCCGCGCAGCGCTCGCCGATTTCACGGACTCGCGCATCCCCGATTAGCGGCGCTGGCGCCTCCTCGATCACCTTCTGATGTCGCCGCTGCAGCGAGCAATCGCGGCTGCCGAGCCAGACCGCGTCACCATGCGTATCTGCGATCACCTGGATCTCGACATGGCGCGGGCGACCCAGGAATTTCTCGACATAGATTTCGCTGTTGCCGAACGCCCGCCGCGCTTCTTCCCGGGTCAGGAGCAGCGCGTCACGCAAGCCGCCCTCACTCTCCACCACCCGCATGCCGCGACCGCCCCCGCCGCCCGCGGCCTTCAGGATCACGGGATACCCGATCTCACGCGCCGCCGCGCGCACGGCATCGAGATCCTCAGTCAGGGCTGCATCGGGACCGGGGACGCACGGAACGCCCGCCGCTCTCATGGCGCGCTTGGCCGCGATCTTGTCACCCATCACGCGCATGCTCGCGGCGGTCGGACCGATGAATGTTAGGCCAGCAGCCTCAACTTGCTCGGCAAAGCCGGCATTTTCGGACAGAAATCCGTAGCCGGGATGGACCGCCTCGGCGCCGCTGACCTCGGCCGCAAACAAGATCGCCTTCTGGTTCAGGTAGCTCTGAGCTGTCGCGGCGGGCCCGATACATAGCGCCTGGTCGGCATGACGCACATACAGCGCCTCCCGATCGGGCTCGGAATGGACCACGATTGTTCGCAGCCCGAGACGCCGGCACGCCCGCTGGATGCGCAGGGCGATCTCTCCCCGGTTGGCTATGAGAACCGATTTGAACATGGGGTCACGCGAACCGCATCAGTTCTTGTCCGGCCTGGACTTCCTCACCGGATGCGACCAGGATCGCCGACACCGTGCCGTCTTGTTCGGCCCGAACCTCGTGAAACATCTTCATCGCCTCGATGATACAGAGCGGTGTTCCTGCCGTCACAACCTGACCTACCGAAACGAAGACCCGCGCATCCGGCGCCGGCTGCAGATGGACAATTCCGAACAGGGGCGCTGCGACGTTCGCCTCTCTGTTCGGCACTGCATCGGGCTCGGTGCGAGTTGGCCGCTGTCTGGCGTGTGTGGATGGGGCCGTGTTGACCGGTGCACGAACCATATCGTTCGGCGGCGCCCGACGGACCAGCCTGAGCGACCAGCCGCCTTCGCTGAATTCCATCTCGTTCAGATCAGACGCAGTCATCGCATCGATCAGGGACTTGATCCGGTCCACATCCATGTTCCGCCACCCATACGGGATCGTGGCCTTGCACATGCAACGCCGACCTCGACGCTAGCGCTATCGATTCCTGCCGACCAAGACGGATTGGCTTTGCCCCTATAAGGGAGCGCTATGACGCCTTTTGAGAGCGCTCTTCACGCGCAATGAGGTTTCCCGGCAGACCGGCAACAAGCTCCAGCAGGATTTCCTTGATCGCCTGGGCCGGTTCGGAGAGCGGCAAATGATCGGACTGGCACAGCGCCAGCGGCGCCTCGATCACCGGATCGATGATGCAGGATTGCCAGGCATCGCAGGACGAAGCGACCTGCCGAGCCATCGATTCGGGCAGGATGGTGGCGCCAAGCCCGTCGGAAATCACAGCGGTCAGTGTGCTGGCGGATTCGATTTCCGCCACAACCTTCGGCACCTTGCCGATAGCCGCGAAAGCGTCGTTCACCATCTTGCGGACGACATTGTAGGGACGCGCGAGGTAAAGGTCGGTGTCCACAAGCATCGCGAGCGGCACTTCGGCCGGCGGCGCTATCATGCTGCTGCGGCCGACGAGGTAAAGCGGCTCTCGCAGCAGCGGCTGGAATGCGAGGCCGTGGACGGCGGTCTTGCCGCCGTAAAGAACGGCCAGGTCCATGCGGCCATTCATGACGAGCTCGGAAAGCGTAGTGCCATAGGTCTCGTTCAAATAGAGCAGAATGCCGGGGTGCCGCGCCCGCACCGCGCGCAGCAGCGGCAGGGCCAGTCCTGCCGCGGCAGTCCCTGGCGCGAGTCCCACGGCCACAGCGCCGGAGATGTTCTTCGCGGCCGCATTCATGTCGGCGAGCGCCTGGTCGCATTGCCGGAGGATGAGCTGGGCGTGGCGATATAGCACCTTGCCGGCCTCGGTCGGCACGACGCCGCTCTTGGTGCGCACCAGAAGCTGCTGACGCACCTCGCCTTCCAAAGTCGCGAGTTGCTGACTGAGCGCCGGCTGCGCCACATGCAGAACATCGGCGGCTTGCGTCAGACTCCCGACGTCGACGATTTTCACGAAATACTGCAGTCGCCTGAGATTCATGTCGTCTCCTCAGACTACCTTCTGCTCCGGACCGGGAGAAGAGTATCCATAAGATATGCCTATCAGGCCAGATTGAACTCGTGTTGGCCAGCGCCCGGCTCTGCCTCTAGCGTCGCACCTCGCTTAGCTAGGGTCAATCTCTATGAACCATCCTCGCATTTCCGCGCGCGTGAGGCGCATCAAGCCTTCGCCGAGCTCGGCGGCAGCCGATCGGGCAACGGCGCTGAAACGGGAAGGCAAGAACATCGTCAGCCTCGTCGTTGGCGAGCCGGATTTCGATACGCCTGCGAACATTCGCGCCGCGGCCTCAAAGGCAATGGACAAGGGCGCAACCCGATACACGATGCTGGCCGGTTCCGTCGATTTGCGCCAGGCGATCGCCGCGAAACTGAAGCGCGAGAACAATCTCGTCTACTCACCTTCCGACATCATCGTCACCAACGGTTGCAAGAGCGGCATCTACAGCGCGCTGGAGGCGACGATCGAGGCCGGCGACGAAGTGATCATCCCGGCACCCTACTGGGTGTCGTACCCCGATATGGTGATCGCCTGCGACGGCGTTCCAAAGATTGTCGCGTGCCCGGAAAGTCAAGGCTTCAAGATCTCGCCGGCGCAGCTCGAAGCTGCAATCACGGACAAGACGCGATGGCTGATCATCAACTCGCCGTCGAATCCGACAGGCGCAAGCTACTCAGCGGCGGAATATCGCAAGCTGGCCGACGTCCTCGCACGGCATCCCCACATGCTGGTCATGACCGATGATATCTATGAACACATCCGCTTCGACGGTCGCGCAACGCCGCATTTGCTGAACGCTGCGCCCGAGCTGGCGGACCGCGTGCTTGCGGTCAACGGCGTGTCGAAGACCTACGCGATGACCGGCTGGCGGATCGGCTGGATCGCCGGGCCCTCCGACCTCATCGGTGCGCTGAACACGCTGCTGTCGCAGGCAGCCGGCAACGCTTGCTCGATCAGCCAAGCCGCTGCTGTCGAAGCGCTCAACGGCGATCAGAGCTTCGTTTCCGAAAGCGTCGCGATGTACCGTACCCGCCGTGACCGCATGCTGACGCGCATCAACCAGATCGAGGGCTTGAGCTGCCTGCCGCCCGACGGGGCGTTCTACCTCTACGTCAATTGCGCTGCCTTGATCGGTCGAAGCACTCCGGCGGGTGCGCGCCTCGAAACCGACGGCGACGTCGCCATGTACCTGCTCGAAAGCGTTGGCGTTGCCGTGGTCCAAGGCAGCGCCTATGGGTTGTCGCCATACTTCCGCATCTCGATCGCCGCCTCGCTCGATGTGCTCGACGACGGCACCAACCGCATCGCTCACGCTGTTTCCGAACTCCGCTAACACCCCGATCGAAAGCATTTCATGTCAAACACCGGCATTGTAAAGAACCCCTCGGCTCCGCAAGTCGATTCCGCGGTAATCACAAAACTGCGGGCCATCCCGGTCGCCCTGCTCAGCGATCAGTTGCACCGCAATTGCGGCAGCATCGGGCTGATTCCCTATCACGCGCCGGCGCCGATGGTGGGCACTGCCGTAACGGTGAAGACGCGCGGCGGCGACAACCTCGCCATCCTGCGCGCCTACGACTTCTGTCGTCCCGGCGACGTGATGGTTGTCGATGCCGGCGGTGATATCTCCAACGCACTGGTCGGCGGCATCATGACACTCGGCGCGGCCTCGCTCGGGCTTGCCGGCATGGTGCTCGACGGCGCCATTCGCGACGTTGCGGAAATCCGTCAGCGCACTTTTCCCGTGTACGCTCGCGGCGTCACCCATCGTGGTCCCTACAAAGATGGTCCCGGAGCGATCAACGTCCCGATCACCGTCGGCGGCATGCCCGTGAACGCGGGCGACATCATCGTAGGGGATCAGGACGGCCTTCTCGCTTTCCCACCGTCCCTGGCTGCAACGGTCATCGAGAAAGCATTGGCTCAGGAGCAAAAGGAGCACGGCACCATCCACGCAATCCGTGAGGGCCGATGGGATCGCGCCTTCGTCGATGCGCTCGAGGCACGTTGCGCGAACTGAGCACCACAAGCCGTTGCACCTTCCCAGCAGGGCACCATTCGAGCCGTTGCTTTGAGTCCCCTTCGCGTTACCAGTTGGAATCTGCTCACATTGGACATGATGAGATTCTTGTTGATCTCATCAAAGGTGGTTCGCTTTGTGTCGACGGCAGCCTTGTTGAGCAAGGGCCCGTCCGTGTTCCGGAAACGCGTTCACTCCCGGTTGTCAGATTGGCCCCTCACCGTCGGTAACGGGCGAGGTAACTACCAGAAATACCAGGTCCGTTAGGCCGGAATTCGAGATCGCGTGCTCGACGCCGGGCGGCAAGAAGATCACGTCGTGCTTGCGCACGACATGATTCTTGCCGGCGATCTCCATCAGTCCCTCGCCATCGAGCACGTGATAGACCTGCTCCTGCACCTTGTGATGATGCCGCGCTACATAGGCCATCGGTTGGTACATTGAGATGCGGTAATCGATGCGGCGCGAGCCCGCGGTCTCCGGCATCACCAGCGGTTTCGACAGCGCTCCGCCAAAATGATTGGGAAACTCGCGCCAGGGCACTTCCGCGATGTTGCGGATGAAGGCGCCGCTGCTGTCTTCGGCCATGTTCCTTCTCCCTAATTCACCAGCGCGCCGCCATCGATATAGACGATCGAGCCCGTTGCGAAGCCGTTCGCCATGAAGCTCGCAATCTGCCGGGCAATGTCCTCGGCCATTCCGACGCGGCCAACCGGAAGCGCGGCCGCTGTCTTGGCCAGCATCTCCTTCCGGGCCGCCTCCGGCATTGCAGCCCGGATCGGGGTATCGATCACACCCGGCGAGACTGCGTTGACGCGCACCGGCGCAAGCTCAAGCGCCAGGGCACGGGCCAGCGACTCCAGCGCGCCATTGGCCGCGCTGATGATCGCCGAGTTCGGGCGCGGCCGGACGCTCAGAAAACCGGTCACCAGCGTCAGGGAACCACCCGGCCGGATCTCGGCCTCGCGCGCGACGCGCCAGGCGCCCCAGAATTTTCCTTCCATGGTCGCGCGCACATCCTCCATCGCGACCGTCTTGAACGGTCCGGTACGGAGCTGCGCGGCCGTCAGCACGACGTGATCGACGGGGCCCGTGCGCTTGAACAGCTCGGCCACGCTTTGATCGCTGGTAACATCGGTCAGGATCGCCGTCACCCTCAGCCGCTCGGCGACCGGATTAAGCTTCGCGGCGCTGCGCGAGGCAACGATGACTTCCGCGCCTTCCCTCTTTACAAGCTCCGCCGTAGCGAGGCCGATGCCTGAGGATCCGCCGATCACGACGACCTTCTTGCCTGCGAGCGTCATTCCCATCTCCCGATATTTTATTGATTGCTTTGCGAACCAAGCTCAGCCCGGCTGAAAGCGCGTGCCGATGCCCGCTTTGCTCTGGCCGAGGCCCGGCAATTCCCAGACACCGGCGCCAGCAGGATTGACGTCGGCGGCGATGTCGACATCGATCAGATAGGGCCGGTTTGCGGCGATTCCCTTGCGAATGGCCTCGCCTATGTCGGCAGCGCGATCAACCCGTACGCCTTCGACGCCGCAGGAGCGTGCCATCGCGGCAAAATCCGGATTGTAGCGCTCGCCAGTCTCCGGATGCTTGAAGTCGGTTGCCAGTTCGCGCCCGCCGAGATAGCCGCGCTGAAGCCCGCGGATCGAGGCATAGGCGTAATTGTTCCAGACCACCCAGACTACAGGCAGATTGTATTCGACCGCCGTTCCCAGCACGTTGGCATGCATGAAGAAGGCGCCGTCGCCGCAGACAGACACGCAGGGACGATCGGGCGCCGCGAACTTCGCGCCCATCACGCCGGCGACGCCAAAGCCCATCGGGCCAAAGCCCATCGAACCGATCAACGAATCCGGCCGCTTCGGCTTGCAGAATCCAAGCAGCCAGTTGTGATGCACCCCGATGTCGGAAACGAGGATGGCATCCTCCGGCAGCGCCTTGTCAATCTCGGCCGCCGCGCGCTGCGGGTTGATTGGCGTGGTGTCGTCGGAGAACCCGGGCGCGACGAACTTGTCCCAGTCCTTGCGATAGCCGTCGATCTGTGCCAGCCACTTTTTGCGCGCATCCGCCTTCTTGAAAAGATTGTCGCGGCGATCGAGTTCGGCATGCACCTGCCGCAGGAAGGTACGGACATCGGCCATGAGCCCGAGCGCGACAGGATAATTGCGAGCGATCTCTTCGGGATCGATGTCGACGTGGATCAATCGCGTCGGCGGGATCGTGAAGGAATAGCCGGGAATCCACGAGCTCGAGGTGCGATCGTCGAAGCGGACGCCGAGTGCGAGCAGCACGTCGGCCTGCCGTGTCGCGTGATTGGCCTGGTAATGCCCGGCGCGGGCGACGAGGCCGAGCGCGAGCGGATGATTGACGTCGAGCGCACCGAGGCCGCTCGCGGACGCGGCAACGGGAATCTGGAGCCGCTCGGCCAGCCTGCGCAGCTCCCCCGCCGCGCCGCCATAGCGCACGCCCTGCCCCACAAGCATGACCGGCCGCTCAGCGGTCAGCAGCATATCGACCGCCTTCTCGACGCCTTCCGGATCGGCGCCGCAGCGGCTGGAGATGTTGGCGTTCCACTCGATCGCTTTTGGCGCTTCTTCAGCTGCTGATTCCATGAAGACGTCGAAGGGCACGTCGACCACAACGGGGCCCGGACGTCCTGTGATCATGGTCTTCCAAGCTTGTCGCACCGCCAGCGGCACCATTTCGCCGCGGGTTGGCTGGAACACCTTCTTGCAGATCGTCTTCACGGTGGAAGGAAAGTCGGCCTGGTAGTGCCGGTACATCTCCTGGAACGCACCGCGATTGAACTGGCTGGTCGGGACGTTGCCGGTGATCGCCATGAACGGCACGGAATCGAGGAAGGCGTTTGCGAGCGAAATCGGTAGGTTCGCCGAGCCCGGCCCGCAGGATGTGAAGGTCGCGGTTGGCCGGCCGGAGACGCGGTAATAAACGTCGGCCATGAAGCCGGCGACGCTCTCGTGGTGCACGGAGATCGTCTTGATGTCGGATGAGCGCTCGTACAGCGCGTCGATGAACTGGATGTTGCCGTGGCCGCACAGCCCGAACACCTGCGGCACCTTCTCCTGGATCAGATAATCGACAATGACCTGGGCGCCATTGAGCATATTTCGCGACATCAACCGGTCTCCCTCTCGGCCCGTCGACTTCTTGTGTACCGATGCGGAGAACGCGGCCGGTCATCATGGGGCCGCGGGCAGCCTATTTCTCATAATGCTATACGTCAATTTATATTGTGATAGGCTGTTCATCGAGGAAGCGCGAAGCTCCGCGCCGACGACCGCGCCGGTTGCGTGCTACTGTCGCAGGAACGGAGCCAAGACGACTCACCAGAGGGAGCTCAGTCCTTGAGATCGCGTATCAAGCCAACGACCGGCGAGAAGCCCGCAAGCCCGCGCAAGGCCGCGATTGCCAAGCTGGTCCCCGCCCCCAAAGCGGATGGCGACGGCGAGGCCGAGGACAAGCAGCGTGCCGGCGGCGTTCAATCGCTAGGCCGCGCCTTCTCGATCCTCGAAGAGGTGGCGCGGCATCGCGAAGGAATTGGGCTTGCAGAGCTGAGCAAGCTGGTCGGCCTGCACAACTCCACCACCTTTCATCTCGCCAAGACGCTGGTGTCGCTCGGCTACCTCCGCCAGGAGAAAGACAACAAGCGCTACCGCATCGGTCGTCCCTTGTTTGCGCTCGCAGCATCCGCGCTTGACGAGATCGAGATGGTCAATGTCGCAATGCCCGTGCTGGAGGAGCTATCACGTCAGACCGGCGAAAGCGGGCATTTTGCCGTGCGGATGGGCGATGCGGTGGTTGTCATCGCGCGCACCAGCGGCCCCGGCGCGTTCCAGCTTGCCGATCGTGTCGGCGTGGTCCGGCCCGCCCATTGCACCGCGCTCGGCAAGATCATTCTGGCCTCGCTCCGCCCCGAGCAGCTCAAGCGCTTTATCGATCGCGTGGAACTGAAACCGTCGACACCGAAATCAATCAGCGACGTCGGAGCACTGATGCGCGAGATTGCCGAAGTGCAGCGCACCGGCGTTGCCTTCGACGACGGCGAGTTCAACCCGGAAGTGCGCTGCGTCGCCGTGCCCGTGACCGATTTCACCGGGCAGGTCATCGGCGCGCTCGGCATATCCGGCCCGATCTGGCGCCTCTCCAACCAGGCGCTGCACGCCGGCGCGCAAATCGTGCAGGCCGCGGCCGACCGCCTCTCAGCCGAATTCGGCGCCAAGGATCAAGCGCACAAGGCGTTCACGAAAAAGGCCTGAGACGCGCACAAGCGGCGATTTTGCCGGTTGACACCGGCAATGGCGTTCGGGATTATCCTCCCGCATTAGAAAAAGGTCTCTCACAATACCGGATACCCGGTTTTGAAGGGAGGCGCGCGATGCACCCGGGAGGAGATAGAGATGATCCGCACGAACCGACGGACATTGCTAAGGACGGGCGCTGCCTTTGCAGGCGCCGCCACACTTGGGTTTCCCGCAATCGTGCGGGCCGAGGCCGAGAAGATCCGGATCGGGCACCTGACGCCGCTCACCGGATTCCTCGGCGTGATCGGCAGCTACGCGCAGCTAGGAGTGAAGCTCGCGGCGGAAGAGATCAACGCGTCCGGCGGCATCCTGGGCAAGCCAATCGACCTCCTCTCGGAAGACTCGATCAACCCCGCGACCGCCGCGACCAAGGCGCAGCGCATGCTGGAGCAGGACGGTGCGGTGGTCTTGCTGGGGGAGATTTCGTCCGCATCCTCGCTGACCATCATGCAGGTGGCCGAGCGCAACAAGAAGGTGTTCTTCTCGACCGGCGCGCGCTCGGACGCGCTGCGGGGCAAGAGCTGCAACAAATACTCGTTCCACTGCGACATCCCGAACACCGTGATGGTGAACGCGGTCGGCACGGCCCTGTCGCAACAGGGCATGGTGAAGGGAAAGAAGTTCTTCACACTCACGGCGGACTATATTTTCGGGCACGATCTTCTGAAGGCTGCAAAGATATTCTTCAGTACGCACGATGCGAACTTGATCGGCGACGAGCTGATCGCGACGGATGTCACCGATTTCAGCCCGTATCTGCTGAAAGTACGGCAGGCCAAACCCGACGTGGTCTGCTGCAATCTCGCCGGCAACCAGGTGACGAACCTCGTCAAGCAATATGCCGAGTTCGGCTTCCCTTACCCGCTGGTCGGATTCAATCTCAACACCGGCGATGCCTGGGCCGCGGGCGCGGGTAATCTCAGCGGCACCTGGCCGACGGTCTGGTATCACACGCTCGACAATCCGGCGTCGAAGGCCTTCGTCGCTTCCTTCACCAAGAAGTACGGCAAGCCGCCGGAGAACCATGCCTGGATCGACTACATCACGCTCAAGCTGCTGGCGGAAGCGATCAACTCGACAAAGTCGACCGCGAGCGACGAGCTGATCGCCTATTTCGAGAAGCAGGCGCAGTTCGACATCGGCAAGGCGCGCAAGGCCTACTTCCGCTCCTGGGATCACCAGCTGGTGCAGGAGGCCTATCCGTTCACGGTCAAGCCGAAAGACCAGATGAAGGACCAGTGGGACATGCTGGTGCTGGGCGATGCGGTTCCGGCGGCCAACGATCCGCTGGAGACGATCTACCCGACGAAGGAACAGAACCCCTGCGAGATGAAGGCCTGACGCGCCCGCGCGCGGCAAGGACGCAACATGCAGTTCGAGTTCTTGCTGGAACAGGTGGTGAATGGCCTCGTGCTCGGAGGCTATTACTTGCTCATCGCGCTGGGGCTGTCGCTGATCTTCTCCGTTGGCGGCATCGTCAACCTCGCGCATGGCGCCTTCTATGCGCTCGGCGCTTACATCTGCGTCGAGCTGACGAAGCGTCTCGGCTTCGGTCCCTCCTTAGCGATCTCGCCGCTCGCGGTCGCCCTGCTCGGCATTCTCTTTGAACGCTTCATCCTGCGCCGCTTCTACACGGCCGACCCGATTCTCAGCCTGCTCGTAACCTTCGGCCTTGCGATGGTCGCGGAACAGGCGATCCGCATGATCTGGGGCGCGGCGCCCGTCTCGACCGAGATCCCGCAGGGCTTTCGCGGCTCGGTGATCGTCGGCGACTTCCTGTTCTCGCGCTATCGGCTGCTGATCCTCGGCGTAGTTGCGGCGATCATGGTCGGCGTCTGGCTGCTGTTGCACAAGACTTCGTTCGGACGTGTCGTGCGCGCCGGCATCCAGCGGCCGGACATGGTCGCGGCGCTCGGCATTCGCCTTCAGCCCTACATGACCGCGATCGTGATGCTCGGCGTCGGGCTTGCCGCGCTCGGCGGCGCGTTCTTCGCGCCGATCACGACGGTACACCCTGCGATGGGCGCCGAGATCATGACCATAGCCTTTGTCGTCGTCGTGATCGGCGGGCTCGGCAGTTTCTGGGGCGTGCTCATCGCCGCGCTCCTCGTCGGCGTCGTGCGCGGTATCGCCATCCACTTTGAGCCGGCCGCGGGTGAAGCCTCGATCTACATCCTGATGTTCCTGGTGCTGTTGGTTCGGCCGCGGGGGCTGCTCGGCGAACGCATCGAGAAGTTCGAATGAGGAATGCCTCGACCATCGACCGGCTGAGGCCGCTGCTGATCGCGACCGCCGCGGTCATCGCGCTGCCGTTCCTGCTGCGCGCGCTCGACCTGTCACTCAACACCGGTACCTGGATGCTTGGCCTCGCCGTCGCCACGATGGGGCTCAATCTCTGCATCGGCTATACCGGCCTCGTCTCGTTCGGCCACAGTGCCTGGTTCGGCGTCGGCGCCTATGCGGCCGGGTTGATTCAGTTGCGTTTCTTCCCCGGCGAGATCTGGCTGCCGCTGTTGGGATCGATGGTCGTCGTCGCCATCGCATCCACCGTGACGGGCGTCCTGATCCTGCGCCGGCGTGGCGTCTATTTCTCGCTGCTGACGCTGGCGCTCGCAGCGCTCGTCTACACCACCGCCTTCCGCTGGACGAGCCTTACCGGCGGCGAGGACGGGCTCGGCGGGCTGCAGCGCGGCGGCATCGGACCAGTCGGCTTTGACAGCGCGCTCAACTACTACATCATGGTCGCGGCAACCGGCCTCGCGGTGCTCTACGTCCTGATGCGTCTGGTGCGCTCGCCGTTCGGGCATGTGCTGGTTGCGATCCGCGAGAACCAGTTGCGCGCGAACTTTCAAGGCTATCCCGTCGAGCATTACAAGCTCGTGGTGTTTGTCGTCTCGGCGGTCGTCACGGGCCTCGCTGGTGCGCTAATCGCGTTCTTGAACTATCTGGTCTCCGCCGAAGCCGTCTCGGTACCGTTCGCCGGAGAGCTGTTGGCGATGGTCGTGATCGGCGGCATGCGTAGCCTGCTCGGCCCCGCGCTCGGCGCTGTGTTCTTCATCCTGTTCCGAGAATTGTTCTCGATCTGGACGTCGGACTGGCTGTTCTGGTTCGGCCTCACCTTCGTGGCCTTCGTGATGTATTCGCCCGGCGGCCTCGTCGGCATCGGCGCGTTGATCATGCGACGCGTGCGTCCGCCTGCCGAGGAGACGGCCGCGATGAGCCGACGCAAGATCTATGACGGCCTGCCGCTGCCCGACTTCCTGCGGCCGGATACGTTGACGGGAACGGTGCTGGAGGTCAGCCACGTCTCGCGAAAGTTCGGCGGCATCCGCGCCGTGGAGAATGCCAGCCTCAAAGTCGCCGCCGGCGAAATCCACGCACTGATTGGGCCGAACGGCGCCGGCAAGACGACGCTGTTCAACCTGGTCTCCGGGCTTTACGCACCGGACCAGGGCACGATTCGTCTTCAGGGGCGCGACATCGCCGGGGTGCCAGCGAACCTTATCTGTCATCAGGGGCTGGCGCGCTCGTTTCAGATCACCAATCTGTTCCGCGGGCTCTCGATCTACGAAAACCTTCGCCTGTCGCTGCAAGCACGGCGCGCCATGCAGTTTGACATCTGGAACGATGTCGATGCCTACGGAGATATTCACGCGGAGACCGCGGCGCTGGTCAAATTCCTCGGCCTCGAAGGCATCGAAGAGATCGAGGGCGGCGAGCTCTCTTACGGCGGGCAGCGGCTGGTTGATCTCGGCATCGCGCTCGGCTCGAAGCCGCAGGTGTTGCTGCTCGACGAACCGCTCGCCGGCCTTGCCGCAGCCGAACGCGAGCGGGTGTCGAACCTCGTCAAGAACATCGCAGCTAACATCCCCGTGCTGATCGTCGAGCACGACATCGATCGTGTGCTCGGCTTCTCGCAGGTGGTCACCGTGATGAACCAGGGCGAGGTCCTGATGTCCGACTGCCCCGGCGCGGTCAGGGCCGATCGGCGGGTGCAGGAGATCTATACCGGCAAGGGCATTCCAGCCGTCGAACATCGGCGCGGTGACACGCCTGACAGCGACCGCGCAACCGTGCTGCGGCTCGATCGCGTCAACACGTTCTACGGCAAGAGCCACATCCTCAACGACGCTGCGCTCGACGTGCGCGAAGGCGAGATCGTCGCACTGCTCGGGCGCAATGGCGCGGGCAAATCAACGCTCCTGAAGACCATTGCCGGCCTCGTGCCGGCGGCGACCGGTAGCATCGCCTATCGTGGCGACGACATTGCCAGCCTCCCCGCACCTGACATCGCCCGTCGCGGCGTCGGCTATGTACCGCAGGGGCGCGGCCTGTTCGCCGGCATGACGGTGCGCGAAAACCTCGCGCTTGGGCGCCTCGCGCGCAAAACCGACGGCAGTGATGGCGTGGTCTGGGACGAAGAGCAGATCCTGCAGTATTTCCCACGTCTCAAGGAACGGATGAATATTGGAGCCGACTATCTCTCCGGCGGCGAGCAGCAGATGGTCGCGGTCGCCCGTGCGATGTCCGGCAATGTGCGCCTGCTGCTGCTCGACGAGCCGTTCGAGGGGCTAGCCCCTGCGGTGACGCTGGAGCTGTTCAAAGTTTTCGACCAGCTCCGCCGACAGATGTCGATTGTGATCGTCGAGCACAATCTCGATCTCGTGCTCGCACTAGCCGACCGCGTCTTCGCGCTGGAACACGGCGCGGTGTTCCACCAGGGCCCCGCTGCGCCGCTGCTCAACGATCTGAGCTACCGCAAGCAAATCCTGTGGCTGTGAGGGCTTACTCCTAGTTGACTTCGACACTAATTGCCGCTGCGCAAACTCCTCATCTTCCCTTGATTCCGGCGCATATCGAACCCCACCTTCGACTTTACTGCGTGGTAGGGCCGGGGACGCGACGCTGCGCGCAAAAACGGCGCGTGAGTTTGCCTCGATCAGGCAACAATCACGCGGCGCCGCTAAGATAGAGCCGCTTGACGATATCGTTGCCCCGCAATTCGTCCACCGAGCCGGCCGACACAACGATCTCACCATGGACAATGATATAGCCACGGCTGGCGATCCGGATCGCCTGATTGAAGTTCTGCTCCGCCATCAGCACCGTCAGGCCGAGATGCTGATTGAGCTCACCTATCTTGGTGATCGTCTGCGAGACCAGGAGCGGTGAGAGACCCACCGAAGGTTCGTCGACCAATAACAACCGTGGTGATGACATCAGGGCACGTGCAATCGCCAGCATCTGCTGTTGCCCGCCCGACATGGTGCCCGCCAGTTGCCCCTGCCGCTCCTTGAGAACGGGAAACGTCTCGAAAGCGACCGCCAGGTTGCGGTCTATATTGCGCCTGGCGGCCTTGCGGAACGCACCGAGCATCAGGTTTTCCAGCACGGTCAACCGAGGGAACAACCGCCGGCCTTCTGGAACCATCGCTACGCCGAGGTCGACGATGTCTTCGGTCGAAAGACGGGACAGATCGTGCGCGGCTCCGTCAATCGTCAATGAGATGACGCCACGTTGCGACCGCACCAGGCCCGCGATGCACTTCATGAGCGTGCTCTTGCCGTTGCCGTTGGTGCCGAGCAAGGCAACGGTTTCGCCGGCCTCAACATGGAGCGAAACGCCGCGCAGCGCCTTCACAGCGCCGTAACCCGCATCGAGGTCATTGATGGCAAGGCTAAGTGCCAAGATAGGCCTCCTGCACCCGTTTGTCGGCCATGACTTCGGACGGCGCTCCGATTGCGATGATCCGGCCGGCATCAAGACACATGACGCGCTCAGAGAAGCGCATCACTGCCTGCATGATGTGCTCAATCATGATGATGGTGATGTCCCGGCTTGCAAGGCTCAACAGCAGGTCCAACACCTCGTCGACTTCCGAGCTGGAAAGACCCGCCATGGCCTCGTCCGAAATCAGCAGCTTGGGGTGCGTTGCCATCGCACGCGCGAGCTCCATCTTGCGTAATTCCACCTGACTGAGCTGCGTGGCCAAGACGTTGACCTTCGACCCTAGCCCCATTTGATCCAGGATCGACATCATGGTGTCCCGGCGCTGCGTCACAGACACGTGCTCGTGCGCGGCGAAGTCGAGTGCGACCATGAGATTTTCGGCAACCGTCATGCTCCGGAACGGCCGCGGAATCTGGAAGCTGCGGGCAATCCCGCGGCGCGTGCGCAGGTGCGGCTGGAGCGGCGTAATGTCCTCATCGCGAAACAGGATGGTGCCGGGTTCAGTGCGAAACGCCCCGGAAATGCAGTTGATCAGGGTTGTCTTGCCCGAACCATTCGGACCGATCAGGCCGAACCGCTCGCCGGGCCGAATATCGACGCTGACACGGTGGAGCGCTGTGAACCCGCCAAAGCGCTTCGTGAGCGCGCAAATCCGTAGCAGCGGCGCCTGGGTCTCGGAGAGGGTCATATCTCACCCTCCTTTCGGTGGCCGCGCAGCTTATTGATCAGGCCGACGATACCCTCCGGGGCGCCCACGACGAACAGCACCAGCATCAAGCCAAGCACCAGCAAATTAACTTCCGACGAGATTGTGACGGTCAGCACTTGCTGCGTCGTGCCCAGCAGGATCGCACCGATGATGGGTCCTGCCCAATGCGCGGTTCCACCGATCAGCGACATCGCCAACGTCGTGACGGAGTAATTGAGATTGAACGCCGACCCGGGGTCCGCGTATTGCAGGTACATCGCAGCGGGGGCGCCGATGGCGCACATCAGCGCCCCTGAGATCACGCAGGCGAGCAGCTTCAACCGCAAGGTCGGCACGCCCGAGCATTCGGCCGCAAGTTCGTCGTCCCTGAGCGCCTGCAAGCCGCGGCCGATCCACGAGTTCTGGATGTAGCGCGAGATCGCAACCGCCAGGACCACGAGGACGGCTTGGACGAAGAATAGCATCTGCACATAGCTGTCGAACGGCGAAGTCACCGCTGGCCGCTGGATCTGAATACCCGCCGCTCCACCGACATATCGCCAGTTCGTGATCGTCGTCTCGATGACGATCGTCAACGCAATCGTCGCGATCGAGAAGAAGATGCCCTGCATGCGAAGCGTCAGAAGACCGAGCGCGAGCCCCATGAGCGCGCCGACCGCGGCGCCCGTCAGGATCTGAAGGGGAAGCGGCGCGCCAAAGGCACTCACCATAAACACCGAAGCATAGACACCAACGCCGTAAAACGCGCTAGTGCCGAAATTCACATACCCAGCATAACCGCCAAGGATACTCCAAGCGACGGCGAGCGCGATGGACTGCAGGATGACGTAGCCCGCGAAGAACGGATATTGGTTTGCGACGACCTGCGTCATCACAAGGACGGCAGCGAGAAAGACGACCGCTCCGATCCAGAAAGCAATGTCGTTGCGTTTCATGATCGCCTGCCAAACAGGCCCTGTGGCCGTACAGCCAGAATGCCGAGCAACATCGCAAAGGATATCGCCGGAGCCCAGGAGGCGCCGAACAGGGTAAGGACAATCGACTCGGCAACGCCCAGAATGATGGCGGCGACGAGTGTGCCTCCGAGGCTGCCGAGCCCCGCCATCACCACGACGCAGAATGTTCGTCCGATATAGGCGCGGTCGAGCGTCGGATCGACAGGAGCGACGATGATGAGCAACGCACCGGCGATCCCGAGCACGGCCGTGGCGATGCCGAAGGCCCATTGCTTGACCTTGATCGGGTTGGCGCCCATCAACCGCAGCGCCTCCTGATCTTGCGCCACCGCGCGGATGGCGCGGCCCATGAAGGTCCGCGACAGATATAACGTGAGCAACATGGTCAATGCAGTCGCGACAGCGAAGGCAACGAGAAGCCGGTACGGAACGCGGATATCACCGAGCCGCCATGCCTTGCCGATATAGCTGGCGGTGACGGAGCGTTGATCGACGCCGAATTGCAGAATGATCAGCACCTCGATGATGAAGGCGATGCCGAAGAAGAAGGCAATGCCGCGCACGCTGGCGTCGCTGCCCCGCTTCTCGAACGTCTCGTAGTACAGGCGATACGCCGCAAGCCCTAGCAGGAAGAATATCGGCGTGATCAGCAGCCCGGCAACCAGTGGATCAACCGCATAGTTCTCGTTTAGGAAATACACCGCATAGGACGCCAGCACCAGAAACGCCGGATGCGCGACATGGGGAACATCGAGCAATCCAAACGATACGGACAGCCCGAGGCTGACCGCTCCGTAAAAGCAGCCGAGCAGCACCCCGATCACCACCGCATCGAGCAGCAGATCCAGTGAAAACAATTGCGGTCCCCCTTAGCCCGGCTCAAGAAGCGCTCCCGAACGGCCCGCGCTGGTATTCGAACTTACGAGCCCGGGACGACATTTTCCCGGGCAGCCTCGACATGCGTCGCCTATGTCCGCGCCGCCTCAAACGGAGCCACCAGCTCGCCGGACTTTAGATTGTCAGGAAACAGGATCACCTGTTTGCCCGCGCTACGAAACTGTTCGATGTTCTTGTCCACGATGCCACGGAACTGAGCCTGCAGCACTGCTGTTTCCTTACGCTCGCCATCGGCCGAAAACGCGATCGGACCCACGATGGTCTTGTGTGTGTTTTCGCGCAGATGCTTTGCGAGTGCTTTTTGATCCAGCGATCCCACGGCACTGATGGCCTGCTCGGTGAGCTGGCCGCTGGCATAGCCGAACGGCGCCAGATAATAGCCGAGCGGGTCGATCTTCGCTTCCACAGCCCGCTTGGTGTACTTGTCGAAGAACTCCTTGGTTCCCTCAAAGTACATGCTTTTCTCGGGAAGCCAGGTGTTGTAGTTGACAACGCCGTTGAGCAGCGAGCCCATATTCTCCATCACGGCGCCAAACTGAAGGCCGACCATGCCGCCGCCGAAAACCTTGACGCTGTCGCCGATGCCGATCTCGTTGACGGCACGCAGGACGCCGGTCGAGTCCGGCGGATAGGACGCGACGTAAACGATGTCGGGCTTGGTCGCCTTGAGCGCGCGGATGATGCTGGAAAACTCAACCGTGTTTGGCGGATAGGCCTGGTCGAACACGATCGGCAAGTTGCGCTTGGTCGCGACCTCGCGCGCGGTCTTCGCCAGATTCTGCGCGAATTCCTGGTCAGCCGAAAGCAGCGCCATGGATTTGCCGCCGGCCTTCTGGCCGATATCGAGATACGAGGTCGCCCAGCTGTCAGCTGGTCCCCACGGGGCATTGTTGAACCACATATCGTGGCCGACCTTGCTGTTGACCTGGAAAGAGAAGTTGCCGATCAGCAGAAGCCCACGCTGTTTGACCATCGGCATGATCGGCGCCGTCGGTACCGTCGCGTAGGGCGCGAACAAGAGATCGACCTTGTCGATATCGATCAGCTTCGAATAGATCGCTGGCGTCTCCGAGGCGCTCGACTTGTCGTCATAGACCACCAACTCCACCTTGCGGCCGCCAAGCAGCCCACCTTTGGCGTTGACGTCGTCCCGCCAGATCTCGATGCCGAGCAGCGACGCCTTGCCGCCGCCCGCGAGGCCACCGGTTTGCGGCATGCTCATGCCAATCTTGATCGGAGCCGCTTGCGCCTGCAACAGGTTTGCACCGAGCGGCGAAGCAGCAATCGCTGCACCCGCGGACGCCAACAGGCGACGACGCGAGATCGATCCTGGCTTGGACACCTTCTTCGACATAAGCAGTTTCCTCCCTGGTATATTGTTGTTTGGCGTGATCTTGTTTGGCCAGCAGCGCCCCTCGTCAGATTTTCTTCAGAGCCGTCAGGATAACCTGCGGTGTCAGGGGAATCTCGGTAATTATTGTTTCGAACGGTGTGAGCGCGTCGTTGACCGCGTTGGTCACCGCCGCTGCCGCCCCGGCGGTGCCCGCCTCGCCCGCGCCCTTGGCGCCGAGCTCGGACTCGCGCGTCGGCGAGACCACATGGCCGACGTCGATATCGGGCATTTCGCCGGACATCGGCACCAGATAATCGGCCATGTTGGCATTGGTGAGCTGTCCGCGATCGTCATAGATGCATTTTTCAAACAGCGCCGCGCCGAGCCCCTGCACCACTCCGCCCCTGATCTGCTCGTCGACCAGTTGCGGGTTGATGATGGTGCCGCAATCCTCGACCACCCAATGCCTCAGCAATTTGACGAAGCCGGTGTCGGTATCGACCTCGACCCAGGCGGCCTGAACGCCGTTGGTGAAGGCAAACGGATACTCCCGGGGAACGAAGTGCCTCGTCGCCATCAGTTCGGGCTGGATGCCTGGCGGCAAGGTGTCGGGACGGAAATAGACGATGCGCGCGAGCTCGTTCAAATCGATGCGCGGCGTACCGTCGCTAGCGCTAACTACTACATTGTTCACGATATCGAGCTCGGCCGGGCTCGCTTGCAGGATGGCGGCGGCCACATCGAGGATATTTTGGCGCAGGACCTTTGTCGCCTGCAACGCCGCCTCGCCGCCAATGCCAGCACCGCGCGACGCCCAGGTGCCGCCGCCGTAAGGCGTCATGTCGGTATCACCGAGGACGACGCGGACGCGGTCCATGGAAACGCCGAGTACACTGCCCACGATTTGCGCCGTGAGCGACTCCGAGCCCTGCCCCTGTTCGGTGATGCTAGTCAGGCAGATCACCGAGCCTTGTGCATCTAACCGCACCGCGACGCCGTCCTGGGATGATATCCTGGCTCCGCCAACCCCGTAGAACGCAGCGCTCGGATTGGTCACCTCAATGAAGCTCGCTATGCCGATGCCGCGAAAGATGCCGTCCTTGCGCAACCTGGCCTGCTCGGACCGCAGCGCCTGGTAGTCCATCATCTCGACGATCTTGGTCAGCGACGCGTGATGCGACAACTGCTCGAACCGCAGCCCCGATGGCGAGGTACAGGGGTAAGCGTCGTCAGCGATCAGATTGCGGCGGCGGATCTCCACCGGGTCCATGCCGATTTCCAGCGCGGCAAGATCGACCAGCCCCTCCGTCACCGAACAGGCAATGGGATGGCCGACCGCACGGTACTGGCACATCACATTCTTGTTCTGAAATACCACCCGCGCCCGCGCTCGATAATTCTTGTTGCTGTAGGGGCCGCCGACGAGGTTAACGACCTGGTTGGCCTCGATGGCGCTGGTGCGCGGATACATCGAATAGGGACCGATCCCGGTCAAATCGTCGATCTCGAACGCCGTGATGGTACCGTCGCGCTTAATTCCGATCTTGCCCTTACAGCGATGATCGCGGGCGTGGATGTCGGTATTGAAGCTCTCGACGCGATCAGCCACGAATTTGACGGGGCGACGTAGCATCTTCGCCAGCGCATAGGTCGCCATCTCGTCGGCGTAGATGTGCACCTTGATGCCGAAGGAGCCGCCGACATCCTTGCAGACGACGCGAACCTGAGAATCCCGCAGCCCCAGATGCAGCGCCGCGATGTTCTGCACCATGTGCGGGGCCTGGGTGCCCTGATGGATCGTGAGCCGCGCTTCGGCGGCATTCCAACTGGCAACGACGGACCGCGGCTCCAGTGTCACGCCGGTGTGCCGGCCGAAGACGAAATCGGCTTCCACCACCGCATCGGATTCGGCAAAGGCCTGATCCACGGCGCCTGCCTCGTGAATACGCTCGAACGCGAGATTGTCGCCGAGCGAAGCATGAATGATCGGTGTCGCCGGATCCAGCGCCGTGCGCATGTCGGTGGCAGCTTCGAGCTCCTCGTACTGGACCGCAACATGTTCCGCGGCATCCTCGGCCGCCGCGCGGCTCGTCGCCACGATGGCCGCCACCGCCTCACCCTGCCAGCAGACCCGACCGACGGCGATCGCCGATTGCGGCGCGGATTTCAGGCCCTTGAGATGCGAGAGAACGCCGACCCAAGGCGTGATGACGGCGGCAAGCTCCTCGCCCGTCACGACCGCGATCACGCCCGACATCTGCTTGGCCGGGGCGACATCGATGTTTACGATCTTCGCATGTGCATGCGGCGAGCGCAGGAACACGACATGCGCCATTCGCGGCAGCTCGAGATCGCTGACATAGCTGCCGCGTCCCTGCAGAAGCCGGTCGAGATTCGGCCGCGGCACCGTCTTGCCGATATAGGAGTTCGGCCGGTCCAGCACCGACAGCCTTTCGGGATTGGTGCGGATCGAGCTCATACCTTCAGCTCCATCCGCATCTGCGCCGTCGTTTCGACTGCGTCGATGATAGCCTGGTAACCGGTGCAGCGGCAGTAATTGCCCGAAAGATGCTCACGGATTTCGTCGCGTGCGGGCATCCGCTTCTCGCGCAACAGATCCTGCGCCGCCATCAGCATGCCCGGCGTGCAAAAGCCGCACTGCAGTGCATTGCGGTCGCGAAACGCCGCCTGCAGATCGGCGATCTCGCCGGAATCGGACAAGCCCTCGATCGTCTCGACTACGGTGTCGTTCGCTTGCACCGCCAGCATCAGACAGGAACGCACGATCTCGCCGCCGACGCGGACCGTGCAGGCGCCGCACACACCATGCTCGCATCCGAGATGCGTGCCCGTCAGTTTGAGATGCTCGCGCAGGAAATCCGCAAGGTTGAGCCGCGGCAGGACATGCGCTTCGACGCGCTCGCCGTTCACCGAGAGCGAGATCGCTACGGGAGCCGTCACGCAACGCCTCCAATTTGGAGATCCGGACGTTTCAGCAGCGAAGCCATACACCGCGTCAGCAATATTCGTGCGAGATGCCGGCGCATGGCCGGCGTCGCCTGCTGATCCTCATGCGGATCAAGCTCGTCTGAAAGCGCATCGGAGGCCTCAGCCAGTAGCGCCGGCGTGACGGTAACACCAGTCAGTTTGCCAGCGGCCTCCGCCAGAACGGGCCTGTCGCCGACAGCGAAATAGCCGAGCCGGAGGGCGGCGAACCGGTCGCCCTCCAGCACAGCCTGCGCCGCAAGGCCCGTGATCGCATAGTCGCCGTGCCGCCGGGCAAACTCCTGGAAGAAATGCGCCGAGCCACTGTCGGCCACCGGCAGTTCTACGGCGACCAGCAGGTCCTGCGGGGCGAGCTGCGTCTCGTAAATCCCTCTGAAAAACTCCTCCGCGGCGATCCGCCGCTCGCCGCCGGGCCCGCGCACCACGATGGAGGCACCCAGCGTCAGCATGCAGGCGGGCAGCTCGGATGCGGGATCGGCTTGCGCAAGGCTGCCGCCAATGGTCCCCCGGTTGCGAATTGCGGGGTGCGCGATATGCGCCACCGCGGCGGCAAGAAGCGGCGCGCATTTCACAATGTCGGATGATTTTAGGAGGTCGGCATGGCGGGTCAGCGCGCCGATGACGAGCGTCTCGCCCTCGATCACGATCCCGCGCAATTCGGCGAGTCCGCCGATATCGACAATCACCTCCGGCGCGACGAGCCGCAGATTCATTGCGGGAATCAGGCTTTGCCCGCCCGAAAGCACCCTCGCCTTCTCACCGTGGACGGCAAGCAGCTCCAGCGCATTAGCAACACTGGTCGCGCGTGCGTATGCGAAAGCCGAGGCTTTCATTCAGGCAAGTCCCTCCCCGGCCCTGCTCTTCTGCTTTTCACGAATTAGAGGGTCGGACTTTACAAAGGTCAAGCTACTTGATTTTGCAGTCCTATCGACTTTCGGACTTGCCCTGTTCGAGCTGCCGACGCACGCTCACGCCAAACAAGAATGTCGGGGAGCCGCAGAAACATGAAACTCGGGTTCTTCACGATGCCGATCCATCCCCTGGACAAGGATTGGCGGCAATCCTTGCAGGAGGACCGGGAAGCCTTCCTGCTGGCAGATGAGCTCGGATTTTCGGAAGCCTATGTCGGCGAGCACGTCACCGATCGCGCCGAAAACATCACGTCTTGCATCGCTTTCATCGCCTGGCTTGCCGCCGCCACCAAGCAGATCAAGCTCGGCACCGGCACGGTCAACATGCCGAACAGCCATCCGGCCGCAATCGCCGCCTCCATCGCGATGCTCGACCACATGCTTGACGGCAGGCTGATCTTCGGCATCAGCCCGGGCGGCCTGCTGTCGGACGCCGAGCTGTTCGGTAATCTCGAGGCCGATCGCAATGCGATGTTTTTAGAGGCGATCAACCAGGTGCTGGCGATCTGGGACAGCAAGCCGCCCTATAATCTCGCGGGGAAATACTGGAACATCTCGGTCGAAAAAACCCTGATCGAGGACATCGGCCAGGGCTTTATCGCAAAGCCACTGCAGCGCCCGCATCCGCCGATCGTGGTCACTGCCGTCGCGCCCTTCTCCAAAGGCGTCACCGAAGCGGCAGCACGCGGCTGGGAACCGATTTCCGCCAACTTCCTGATGCCGGCCTGGGTGAAGAGCCACTGGCCGAAATATATCGAGGGCTGCGAGCGCGTCGGCCGTCCGGCCGATCCCGCCAACTGGCGCGTGGCCAAAAGCGTCTTCGTCGCCAAGGACGCCGCGACCGCCAAGGCTTATGCCACTGATCCGAATGGACCTTACGTCTATTACTATCGCTCGCTCTTTACCAAGCTGAAGCGAAATGGGCGCATCGAGCTGTTCAAGACCCGGCGCGACCAGCCCGACGACGAAGTGACGCTGGAGAGCATCTGCGAAAAACTCATTATCTACGGCACACCGGAGAGCGTCGCCGATCAATTGCTGGATTTCCAGGAAGAAGTCGGCAGCTTCGGCACATTCCTCTACGCCGGCAAGGACTGGCGCGACCGCGAGCTCGGCCGCCGCTCCATGATCCTGATGGCAGAGCAAGTCATGCCGCGCGTCAACGCCGCCTGCGCCCGAAGCCGCGACGCCGCAGGTTGAGCGCAATGGCTATCACCGATCGGATCCCCTATCTGGCGCAGGTCGATCGCCCGAAACTCAAGTTGCCCGGCGGTAAGCGGCTCGCCGTCTGGGTCATCCTCAATGTCGAGGAATGGCGGATCGAAAACGCCATGCCTCGTACTGTGCTGTCACCACCCATGGGGCAGCCGCTGTTGCCCGATGTGCCGAACTGGTCTTGGCACGAATACGGCATGCGCGCGGGTTTCTGGCGCCAGTTCAAGGCGCTCACCGAGCGTAATATCCCGGTAACGCTCGCCATCAACGGCAATGTCTGCAACTCCTACCCCCGTATCGCCGGCGCCGCGCTGGAAGCAGGCTTCGAGTTCATGGGCCATGGCTTCCTGCAGGGGCCGATGCACAAGCTCGACGACCAGGCCGACGCGATCAAGCGTGCGGTCGATACCATCTCCAAGTTCGCCGGCAAGCCGCCGCGCTCATGGGAGAGCCCGGGCCTCACTGAGACCGAGGCAACGCTCGACCTGCTCCGCCTTAACGGCATCGAATACGTCGCGGACTGGGTGATCGACGATCTGCCGCAGGAAATCGCCACTCCACACGGCACGATCACAACCATCCCCTATTCGGTGGAGACCAACGACATTGTCATTCATGCGCTACAGCATTTGCCGTCCGAGCAGTTTTTGAAACGCTGCACCGACCAGTTCGATCGCCTTTATCTCGAGGGCGCCGAGAATGCACGGGTGATGGCGATCTCAATCCATCCTTACATCACCGGCGTGCCACACCGGATCAAATATCTGGAGGCGCTGCTCGACCATGTCATCCGCCATGATGGCGTAGCCCTGATGACCGCAAGTGAAATCGGCGACTGGTACCGCGCCGAGATGGCGAGGACATAGCGCTGGTCGAGTTCGACTGGCTCGGATCCGGGGTCGTTCCGTGGCCTGAAACGATGTCTCACGCGCCACATACGGTCATACGACCATCTGCATCGATCAGGCGCGCCTGGACATTCGGACGGGCCGCGACGATATCCATAATTCGAGGAATGGCCATCAGACTAAACGCGGTCGAGAGGGCGTCTGCTTCGGTTGCGCTCGGCGCGACCACGCTGACCGTTCGATAGAGGGACGGACTGCATCCCGTTTTTGGGTCGAAGAGGTGCGTAAACCGACCGGCGATGTCGAACCGGAATCCAGCGCCGGCCGTTGTCGCGACGGCGCGGTCGACGAGATCAATCGTCTCAGTGAGCGCGCCAGGTCGGTCCGGGTCTGCGAGACCAACACGCCACGGCGCGCCCTCGGGTCGCCGCCCGATTGCGCGTATTTCTCCCATATTGACGAGGGTCGTCGACAAGCCCGCCATTCGCAGTTTCTCGACGACTTTGTCGGTCGCAAATCCCTGCGCGATGCCGTTCAGAGTAACCGCAGCGCCACGTTGCGTCAGAGCAATGCGATCTGGCCTCACCAGCAGCCCGCGGTGGCCGACCCTTGCCATCACTTCAGCAAGCTTCTCCTGCGGCGGGCCGCTCGGATCCGAATGCTCCGAAGAAAAATGGTCGGCATAGAGCCGCCATAGCGGTTGAACGGTTGGATCGAATGCGCCGCCGGTCAACTCGCCAAAGGCCAACGACGCATCCAGCAAAGCTACCATGTCCGGATCCGGCGCGACGAGAATGCCGGTGCGGTTGAGCGTGCATATCGCGGAGTCTTGACGATACAAGCTGAATTGCTGCTCCAGCCGGCGCACGTCGAGAAGACAGCTTTCGACCAATCGCGCGGCTTCGACACGGTCCGGATGATATATCTCCATCGAGACTTGAGCCCCGAGCGCCGAACCGTGCCAGCTGACCGCCTCTCCTGCTCGAGCGGTGCGGGAGCCGCTCACGAAAGCCGAACCGAGCGCCGTCGCCGTGATTGCTATCATCCGCCGCCGCGTGAGACCTGGATTGTGCATCATCGAGATCCTCAGTTGAGCCTGACATCGCCGCGATCATGTTCGACGGAGCCGCCCACTGTGTCACTCCCCAGCACGTAGGCGCCAGGAATTTCAGCGAGCGTCACCACTCGCCCACCATTGTCGGCAGCGAACCCATCGGCTGCCGAACGGTTGCCGAACGGCACCGCCTCCGCCGCACCCATGCCGCCTTGCTTGTGGCTTTGGATCACGAAAAACGCTTTCCGCGCGTCGATCCAGTTCGTCGCGCCGGGGTCGTCCCAACTCGCCGCGTGGCCCATGTCCGAGACGTAGATCGCCCGGATGTCACGCGGCTGATCCGGCATCAACGTGAACGCCACGGTATCGCGAACGGAGGTGAACCAAAACGGATCGATGCGACCCGCCGTGATGATCTGCCCCTTAGGTCCGGGATGCTCCATCAGGTTCATGCCGCAAAAGACGCCCATCGCATCACGGGTCAGGGGGAATGGTGCCGGCATGCTGGTGTTGCCCGCGTCCCGATTGCAGCCAACGAGAAGCAGCGCAGCGACGATCATCGCACCCACGGATCTTCGGGTCATAATTCCCTCCGTGCGAAGAAGGTTGTCGCAAGTCCGAGCGGCGCCACGATCCAGACCAGCAGCCCGAGCAACAGCGCCGTAATGCCGGTAGTCGCCGATCCAGACAGCCCGGCCATGCCGGAAAACTGGCTCACATTGAAGCCGGTGAGATTCGCCAGACGATAAAGATCAGTAGGATTGAGAAACAGAAGCCATTCCAGGACCGTTGCCGAGATACTCTGTCCCTGGTCGATCACCAGGATGCCAAGCAGCGCCATGTCGAACACCAACACCATCAAAAGCCAGATTCCGACCGACAGGCCCGCGGCGGTGCCGCGGTCACGGACCAGACTGCTGATCAGATATCCTATCGCCACGAATACGGCCCCAAGCATGATCGATGTTCCAAGCATCGAAGCGAAGGCGTACCAGCTTGCCGCTAGTACAGAGGCGCCGGTGATCGCGAGCGCGGCTGCGGCCGCGCCGTAACCGAGGATCGTCGCGAAGGCGAGGATCAGAACATGGCCGCAGAATTTGCCGAGAATGACCTGGCCGCGACCTACCGGGTAGCTCAGCAGCAGGATCATCGTGCCCCGCTCCATTTCGCCGACCACTGCATCGTGCGAGATTAGAAGTGCGATAAGCGGCAACAGAAAGATCGTCAGGCTGGACAGGCTGACAACCACCACGTCGAGGGCGCCGGCGCCTACATTGCCGGTCGGAGCGCTGCCGAGAAACGTCAGCGATAAGGCAAGAGCGGCCAGTAGCAGCGTGGTCGCCAATACCCAGCGGTTCCGCAGGCCTTCCTGGATCTCCTTGAAAGCGATGATTGCGACCGTCCTCATGCGGCCCGCTCCTGCGTCTTGAGAAAGTGTGCGTAGAGATCATCGAGGGTCGGCACCGCAATTTCGATATCTTTGACACGAGGATCGTTCGCAACCGCGCGCAACAGATCCATCTTCCCCTTTTCGTCAGCCACCAGCACGGTCCTGCGGCCCGCGGCTGAAATGGTTTTGTCCCCAATCGGAGCGGCAATTGCGTTATCGGTGCCGGCTGCTAGATCGAGCGAGACCCGGATCGGCAACTGCGAGAGCGAGCGAAGCTCCGCCAATGTGCCTTGCACGACCAGCCGGCCGCGGTTCATGATTAGAACATGCTCCGCGCGATCTTCGAGTTCGTTGAGCGCATGAGACGAAATCAGGACGGTGGCGCCCCCGTCCCGCAATTCGCTCAGAATCTCGTAAAATGTCTGCCGCAGTGCCGGATCGAGCCCCGTGGTCGGCTCATCGAGCAGCAGCACGCGTGGCTGCCCGAGCAGCGCTTGGGCCAGACCTAATCGCTGCCGCATGCCCTTAGAATAGGTTCCGACACGACGATCGGCGGCATCACTCAATCCGACGCGGTCGAGCAGCGCCCATGCCGAGGCCGGCCTGATCCGCTTCAGACGCGCATAGAACGCCAGCGTCTCGCGCCCCGTGAGGGCCGCGTTGAACGCGACGTTCTCAGGAAGATAGCCTAGAAGCTGGCGTGCCGAAAACTCGCCCGCCGCTGGATCCTGCCCCATCACGCGAATTTCGCCGCGGTCGGAGCGGATCAAACCGAGCATCAATTTGATCAGCGTGGTCTTGCCAGCGCCATTGTGGCCCACAAGCGCACTCAGCCGCCCGGGGACGAGAGCGAACGAGACGTCGCGGAGCGCACGCACGTTGCGATAGCTTTTGTCGACACCGGTCACCGACACGGTAGCGGTCATCTGGGACTCCGTTCGGGCGAGGGCTTCGGTGGCGGCGCGACCAGCGGATGGCTATCGACGACACCGCCGGGATAAAGAGCCGGGAACTGCGCCTGCGCCCAGCGCAAGACCTGCACCGCCGGGCTGTTGATCAAGACTTTGGCGGACGGCGCCGTCCACAGCACGCGATCGACCAGATCATTGGGCCGATAAGCGGTGTCGGCAATCCCGTCACCGTTCAGGTCGAACGCCGGGTTGTCGCTCCAGTAATTGCCACGACCACCCTTTGACCAGTCGAGATCGCGCGTACCGACGTATTTCACCTGGTTGCGATTGCCGACGAAGGCATTGCCGGAAATCTCGTTACCTTCCGAGCCGGCGGTGAAGTGGACGCCGATGCCGCAGTGTTCGAACCAGTTATTGCGGAACTTGTTGTGGTTGGTGTTGTAGATGAACACACACTTTTCCGGCCCGCTGCGGACGTCACGCGTCGGCGTTATGTCGAGGACCATCTCCTTTTCATCTGGCGCACCTTCGCTGCTGACTGCAACATTATTTTCCAGCGGTCCGCCAACGACTCGGTTGCCGTCGATCTCGGCGTAGTTGGCGTAGTTGAACAGTATCCCGTAGTCCCGGTCGCGATCCGAGATGTTGTTCCGGATCACCAGTCGGTTCGAATACATGATGGCATAGCCCACGGTATTACGGATGGAAACGTTGCCGAGGACCTCGCTGTCGTTGGTGTACATGTAGTGCACCGCGAAGCGCACCTGCTCGAAACGGTTGTTGATGAAATGGTCCTTGCGGCTGCTGATCGTGAAGATGCCGTCTCGGCCATAACGGAAGGTGTTTTCCGCGATGGTGACGTCAGGCGCGTTCCAGAGCGACACGCCATTCCCGCTCTCGCTGCGGCGGCCCTCGCGCAATCCTTCGATGACGTTGCGCTCGACGCGAGAGCCTGCTGCGCCGTGAACATAGATGCCGAACAGGTTTCCTTCCAGGCGGTTGTTTTCGATCACCGCACGCTCTGCGGTCTTCTCGAGAAATATCCCTGAATTCATGGCCTGAAGATCGCGGCCGGAGTCCCTGATGGTGATGCCGCGGATGGTGACTTCCGGTGCGGCCACAGTAATGACATTGCCGGAACCGACACCACTGAGTACGGCATCAGATCCTCCAGTCAAGACGAGCCGACGGTCAATCGTGATCCCACCCTTGTAAAGGCCGGGCTCTAGCTTGACGACGTCGCCTTCCTGCGCGCGGTCCAGCACCGCCTGGAGCGGCTGGTCCGCGACAGCTTTCAGCTCCGCCGCGGTGGCGGAACCAAGAACCCCGGCGGCAACGATAGCCGCCGGAATGAGTCGTTGCAGGAGGCGCACGTTCTGTCCTCGTTCAGACCATCTTGGGTTCGACAAACATCCGGCCCTTCATCTCCATATGCATGGCATGACAGAACCAGGAGCAGTAATACCAGTACACGCCGGGCCTATCCGCGGTGAACGAGACCGAGGCTGTCGCCATCGGCGCAACCTCCATCTGGATGCCGTAGTTCACGATGCAGAAGCCGTGAGTCAGGTCCTCTACGGCGTCGATGTTGGTGACATAGACGGTCACCTGATCGCCCTGCTTGACCTGGAAGGTCTCGAGGCCGAACGCGGGCGCGGTCGACGTCATGTAGACACGGACCTTGTTGCCGTCGCGGACCACCTTGGAGTCAGCTTCGAGATCGACCCCGTCGGCCTTCGCCTGCCTCACCGCATCCGCGAACATCGGATCGGCTCGGTCCCAGATCGAGATCGGGTTGATCTTGGAGCGATGAACGATCGTTGCATCGTGCGGCTCGGCGAAGCTCGGACCGTCGTGGACGAGAATCATCTTGTCACCCGATATGTCGATCAGCTGATCGTTCTCCGGCTTCAGCGGACCGACATTGAGAAAGCGGTCCTTGGAGAACTTGTTCAGGGAGATGAGCCACTTTCCGTCGGCTTCCTTGGTCTGGCCCATGGAGGAGTGGTTGTGACCAGGCTGATAGTGAACGTCGAGCTTCTGGATGATGGGATCGACCTTCTCGCCCTTGAAGGCGCGTTTTGCGAGGTCGATGTTCCACTTGCAGACTTGGCTGTCGAGGAACAGCGTCGTGTAGGCGTTGCCTTTGCCATCATAGGCGGTATGCAGTGGTCCGAGGCCAAGTTCTGGTTCGGCCACGACGACGTCGCGCGGCTTGATCTTGTCGTCGAACAACTGATCGAACAGCCGGACGTCCATCACCGTGACGGTCGGCGACAGCTTTCCAGCCGCGACGATATGGATACCATCGGGCGCGGTGTTCATGCCGTGCGGATTGTTCGAGACCGGGACGTAGCGCGTGTAGGGCGAGCCCTTGCGGCCATCGAGCACCGGAACGCCGTTCATTTCCTTGAAGTCGCCCTTTTTTACGCCCTCTTCGATCCGCTTGAGGTTGAAGATAACGACCCAATCCTGCTCCTTGGCCGTCATCTCGGCCAGATTCACGCCTTCCTCCGAATTGTAGCAAGTCGAGAATGCGTATTTGCCCTGGTAGTCGGCATCGACGTTGTCGAGATTGCCGTCGACGATCACCTGCCAGGCCACTTTCATGGTATCGCCGTCCAGAGCCGTGAAGATCGCATGGTATTCCTTCGGCTTGTCGAGCACCTTGCCGTCGTTCGGGAGCGGTACGCCGTCCTCACCGTTGCAGAACACGTATCCTGTGCGGGGATACTTTTGCACTCGAAGACCATGGACGGTATGCTGGTTAGGCAGCTCAATGATTTTGTCGCACTTCATCACGTCAAGGCGCACACGCGCGACCCGGGTATTGGCCTTGTCGTTCATAAAGGCGTATCGGCCGTCATAGGTACCATCGGTAAACGAGATATGCGGGTGATGCAGATCGCCGTTCATGAACGTGCCGCCGCGGTTCTTGAGCAATTCGCGGGTCGTTGGCTGCAACCCTTCAGTCAGCACCTTCAGACTTTCATTGGTCAGTCCCCATCCCGTAGCGCTGCAGCGATTGAACACGGGAACGCGCATCAGTTCGCGCATCGAGGGCAAGCCAACGATGCGCATTTCGCCGGATTGGCCGCTGGAAAAGAACACGTAGTATTCGTCCAATTCGCCTGGCGCCACCTCGGTCTTTTGCACCGCGGTCCGCGCCGCCGGCGCCCTTGGTGCCGCGTTGGTCTGCGCGTCCGCAGCCGCAACGAGGCCGCGGCCGTCGCTCGACAGGCCGACCCCGCCTGCAATGCCTACACCGGCAGCCGCAGCCGTGGTCCCCAACAACGTGCGTCGGCTGACGGATTTTCCATTCTTGTTCTCACTCATGATAGCCTCCTGGGTCATCAAGTTGGCGGTGGGGTGATAGCTTCCACGCGCGGCAGCTCGACCGGCTTGCCGCCCGCGGTGATGATCGTGCTCGGGCCTTTGCCGCCACTGCGCATCGACTGAGACGAGAGTGCTTCGCGCTTCTCGCGCTTCAGCCGCACCTGGATCATGTGCGGGCAGCGGTGGTCGTCGAAGTAGAGTTCCTGGCAGTGCATGCAGTAGATGCATTCATTGACGTTGATATGCCCTTCAGGATGGATCGCCTGCACCGGGCAGTCGTTGGCGCAGCGCTGACAGGGCGAGCCGCATTCAGGCCAGCGGCGCAGCCATTCGAACATGCGGATACGCCCCGGAATCGCCAGTGCCGCACCAAGCGGGCACATGTAGCGGCAGAAAAAGCGCTCGACGAACAATCCGGCCGACAGAAGTGTCAGGGCGTAGATGACGAACGGCCATTCGCGCGCGAACTTCAGGATGATCGCCGTCTTGAAGGGCTCGACCTCCGCAAGCTGCTCGGCGAATGCGGTCGAATACAACGACATGCCGAAAAGGGCGAGGAAGATGATGTACTTGAGTGGCCACAGCCGCTCATGAAGACCCCATGGCAATCGATATTGCGGTATCTTCAGCGCTTGTGCGACGTTGTTGATTAGTTCCTGCAACGCGCCGAACGGACACAGCCAGCCACAGAATGGACCGCGCCCCCAGAACAGAAGGCCGGCAGCGACCGAGCACCACAGCAGGAAGATCAGCGGTGCGGAGAGGAAGTATTCCCAGCTGAAGCCTGTCAACAGTGAATTGGCGAACGTCAGAACGTTGACAACCGACAGCTGAGCATTCGCATACCAGCCCAGCCAAACCAGGATGAACGCGAGGTAGGCCCGGCGCACCCAGGTGTAGACGTTTGGGCGCCGCACGAGTTGATTCTGAAAGAAGAAGATCAGCGTGAGCGCGCCCAGCGCGAAGACCGTCACGCCGATCTTGACGATGTTGCCTCGCCAGATCTTCATCCACAGCGGCTCGTCTTCGGCAGGCGGAGGAGCAGCACCGCGCCGATTTGCAGTCGCTTCCGGTATCTTTGCCGGCGATGCGGCGGGCGGTTGCGCCACCGGCTCGCGCTTTACGTAGGCGTCGGGCAGCGCATATCCCAGTTCAAAGGTTACCCATGCCTTGTCACGCGTGCCCACCACGCGCTGCACGAGCAGTTGCAGCGTCCATGGTTCGGTTGGATCGAAATTGAACTCAGCCGGCACGACGAAAAGGGCGATCTCCGGAAGGTCGGGTGCGCCCTCGGCTTCGAGGCTCCCCAGCCGGGTGTGGTCGCGATCGCGAAATCGGGTGCTGTTGGTCTCCTGGATCAACTCGATCCGATCGAATATCCCACCGCGCACGTAGGCGGCTCCCTTGAAGGAGTAGCGGCCTGTCCCAGCAACGACGAGAGCCTGCTGGCCCGGCTTGAGCCTTGCAGTCAGGCGCTCGTATCCATCTTTGCCGAGCAGGCTGCGGCCGATCGTCGGCACCGCGACGTCGGCAACATAGAGGTCGATGAAGATGTTGCCAGGATCTCCCTCTTCGGGATGGGCCACCGCGCCCGCGTTGCCGGATTTCTCGAAGGCCTGGTTGACATCGGCAAGGGTCATGGTCAGGCGGCGAACTGAGCCGTCACCGAGCAAGCCTTGCCAGTCTCGGGTCTCGCTCTTACCGGGATCAATCGTCTTGGTAGACTGGGGCGCAGTGCCGGCCTGCGCATTGCCTTGTGTACCGAGACGACCGCTCTTGATGAGCTTCGTCGCGGAGCGGACGATGCTGTCCCCCATCACCAGAACAGTGACCGTCGCGCCACTCACAATATCGACCTGCGGCGCGGGGACCGCCCCGCGCACGACAGGTTCCATGTCGGTGCCGATCAATTTGTTGACGGCTTCCAGGATGCGCTTTTCCGGAATGCCCACTAGGACGATGGGCTCCTTGTGCTCAACCAGCTTCAGGCCGGTCAGGACACCCCTCGGGTTGATCCCGATCAGGAGCTGAATCGGTTTGCCGGAATACCCGATTGCGTTGGCGAAGTCCGAATTCAGGTAGACGAACCCGAGAAGCAGGTCATCTTTGTATGCCGGTGCGATCGCCGGATCGCCCTGCATCGCTCCCAGCCTGTTCGCACCGGGAACCAGTTCGCCCGGCTGCGCCTTCGACAGATAGTCGCTCAACCTACCAGCGGCGTGAGCCGGACAGCCGAAGCCGATCCAGCCAACAATGGCCAAGGCAAACCCTAAGAACAGACGGATGTTGAAGAATTCACGCAAGGGCGCTGCTTTCAGTTAGCAGAACGCCGTTGTTCTGAGTCCCACTCCTTCTAACAAGCGCGACTGGGCTCGATTTTGAGCTATCTCAAACTGACGCGATCCAGATCAGGTCAAACTTTACAATCTGATTGGAACTGAAGATGCGCAGCGAACCCCTATTGGCAATAGAACCGCCCGCTCCCGTCCGGAACATCGGCGAACTCTATGCGATCGCACTTACACTGACCGAAAGAGCTGCGCAGCGTTATGGCAAGCTCGCCGCAGCCAGCGACGAGGCCTTCGCGCCCGTCCGTCGCGTGTTCGAAGCGTTGAGTCAACGCGAAGAGGAACGCGCCGAAGCAATCGAAAAAGCCTGTATCGCGGCTATCGGACGCGCGCCGGCTCAGGCCGATCTCCGCTGGATGCCGATGGAGCTGGTTCTCGCGGAAGAGCTTTCAGACATCGAGAACTCGCTTCTCTCGGCCGCCTATGGCGCATGGGCCCTGGCGGTCCGGCACCGCGAACGTGCCTTCATATTTTGGACTTATATTGCAGCACGCGCTGACATCGGAATCGTACGTACCGCCGCTGAGAGTATGGCTCGCGAGGCGCTGCGCGATGGTAATCTGCTTCGACGCGAACGCCGATTGGCATGGCGGGCTGAGCGAAGAGACGCTCTTGCGGGAGACGCGCCCGGAGCCACCGAGCTGTCTTCGGCGGCGCTGCTTGAAAGCCTTCTTCTCAAGGACATCTTTCGATGGTCGCAGGACGCACCCGCGCCGCAGCGAAGACACCTCCTGTCCCTGATTGGGGACGGCTCACAGATGTCCGAGGCAAACGACGCATTGCCGCGCGCTGAAGCGTTCGACGAGATCAAGCGTCGCGCGCTTCGCCGCGCGGAGCAATTGTCCTCGATTTATCTGGATGAGGCCGACAAAGCCGTCGACCCGTCGCGATTGGAGCTGGCCCAGCAGCTTGCGGCCCACTCCATCGCTCGGCTGGCAGACCTTCGGACCATCGCATCAACACCTGAATGATAGAGAACGAACATCTCCGCAGTGCGCAAGCTATTCGGAGTCTCGACGTAGTCGAAAAAGACGGCGGTCTCCATCCATCAGAAGTGATCGTGGCCATTGGTAGCGCACAGCGTCTCGAACCCTTAACCAAATCTTCTGATGAGCCACGGTCGCAACAGTCGCACTGGTCACCGCGGATAGACGTGTTCGTGGTGGACCTCTCGGCCGCTTTCATCGATAACGACAATCCGAAGATCCGGATTCCCTGAGGGTTTTTCTTTGCGCACCTTGTCCGCAAGACGCTTGCTGTGTGCAATGGCCGCGCCATCACTCACCAGCGCCAGGCCGGCTTCGTCCCGAACCGGAACGCCGTCCTTCATGTCGAAGTAGTACATGCGCATCATATCAGTCCTGCGGCTGACGGCGAAACGGGTTATCCCATCCCAAGAAGCAAAAAGGCCGCCGAGAGCCTTGGGGAATGGGCCTCGGCGGCGGCTTGGGGGGCGTAGTCGTGGGCCAGTTACGCCAGAAGATACTAGCCACCTCTCCCAGGCTCGGCTTGATCGGGATCAACGGACATCTCGATCATCATCTGCTCCGGACATCGCGCGACAATTCACCTGTCGACACATTGATCAAATGAATCCGCGCGCAAGCCGGGCAATCCACGACCGCGACCGCGCCGGCGGACGTGCCTGAGGCGGGCTCACTGATGGGACGTTGAACGTTCATGCCCGTATTGGGGCAGCGAAACAGGATGTTGGACATGGAAGCTCCGTTACACAGACCTGTCTCTCCCCCGCCCGAACATCAACTCAGGAAGATCACGTAGGTTGCCGGAGCCAATTCCGCATCATAATACCGCCATCTACACCTGATCCGATTTAGCCGCCCCATCCGTTGGTGGTAACATTTAACAGTTGCGCGTAGCGGGGGAGCACACCATGCATAGGTACGTCGCCCGGGCAAACGTCGATCACTACCTGGAGATTTTGAAAGACACGAACCTCACGACGCAGCGCCGAAGTACCACTATCGCACTGCTTATCGCTGAGCTCGACAAGCTCGGCGAGGACGGCGAACATCTGGAGTTTGCAGAAACCAAAGTTGCAGGGAGCCGCCAATTGGTCGCACAAGCAGCCTCCCGCCGCGATTCTCTCGCCCTCGGCACGTCAGAGCGGGAAGACGCGGAAAGACGCCTGATCCACCTTGAGAATGTTCACACGGTACTGGATGATTTCTGCCACCGCCTTCGCCACAGAATCGGATCACGGCCCGCTTGAGAGGGGACGGAAGTCGCGCTGGCAACGTGACACCAAGCTGCGAACTGCTGAGTAGATGGTGGCCGGGTCGGTTGCGATCAGGCAGCGATGGATTCGTTCTTTTCGATGCTCTTGCCGAGTAGCGGCGTAAACTGCTCTGCGGTCACGGTTTCATTTGCAATCAACAGTTCGACACCGGCGTCAAGGTCGGCGCGGCGTCGCTGCAGGATATCGCGGGCACGACGATCACCATCCTCGATCAAATTGCGCACAGCAAGATCGATCTCGCGGCCGGTGGCTTCAGCGGCAGTAACGACCGCATCCTGGGCCGCGAGAAATGCCTGGGGTTTGGGGGCATAGGTGCGCTGCCCGACCGTCTCGTCCATGCCGTATTTGGTCACCATCTCAATGGCCACCTCGGTCGCACGTTGAAGATCGTCGGCGGCCCCGGTCGAAATCGCACCATCGAAAATCAGGCGCTCCGACGCACGTCCACCCATCAGCACCGCGATACGGTTCTTCAGCTCTTCAATCGTCAGCAAGAACCTGTCTTCGGTGGGACGTTGAATGGTGTAGCCCAGCGCACCGATTCCGCGCGGGATGATCGATACTTTCTGCACCGGATCGACCCCCGGCAGGCTCGCTGCCACGAGAGCATGGCCCATCTCGTGATATGCGACCCTACGCCGCTCCTCCTTGCCGAGCACCCTGCTCTTCTTTTCCACTCCGGCGACGATCCGCTCGATCGCGGCGACGAAATCAACGAAAGAGACCTCGGCGGCGCCCCGCCGGGTCGCAGCTATCGCGGCTTCATTGACGAGATTGGCAAGATCAGCTCCGGTAAAGCCGGTTGTGAGGCCGGCCACTTTCTCCAGATCGACTTCCTCGCCCATCCGGATCTTGCGGACGTGCACCCTGAGAATGGCAATGCGCCCCGTCTTGTCCGGCCGGTCGACGAGGACCTGCCGGTCAAACCGTCCTGCCCGTAGCAGTGCGGGATCCAGGATTTCGGGACGATTGGTCGCTGCCAGCAGGATCACGCCGACGCTCGGATCGAAGCCGTCAAGCTCTGACAGGAGCTGGTTGAGGGTCTGTTCCTTCTCGTCGTGGCTCGAGAACGACAGCGGCCCGCGGCTACGTCCAAGCGCGTCGAGCTCGTCGACGAAGATGATGCATGGGGCAGCCTTACGGGCTTGCTCGAACAGGTCCCGCACGCGCGCGGCGCCCACGCCGACGAACATCTCAACGAATTCGGAGCCCGAAATCGAGAAGAACGGAACGCCAGCTTCGCCCGCAACAGCGCGGGCCAGTAACGTCTTGCCGGTTCCAGGCGGTCCCACCAGCAGAATGCCCTTCGGCACATGCGCACCCAAGCGGCCGTAGCTCCCGGGATCCCTGAGGAACGAAACCACCTCCTGAAGCTCGAACTTCGCGTCATCAACCCCGGCGACGTCGGCGAAGGTCACCTTGATGTCCTTCTCGGCATAGACTTTGGCGCGCGATTTACCGATCGCCATGAGTCCGCCGAACCCTTGCCGGCCGGTCATGCCGCGTCCGATCCAGTACCAGATCACGACAAAGACGACGACCGGGAAGATCCAGGACAACAGGCTTTGCAATGCTCCGCTGCCGGGAACGCCAGTGACGCTCACGCCCTTCTGCGCCAACTTATCTGCCAGGGACATATCAACTCGCGCCGTGACGAACGCGGACTTTCCGCTCGGGAGCTGCTCCTTCAGTTTTCCCTGGATGGTATCCGGCCCCACGGATACCTCGGCGATCTTTTCCTGGGCGAGCAGCTGCTCAAACTGGCTGTAGGGAATAGTCTCGATCGAATTATAGGTTGCGAAAAGGAATTGCAGGGCAACGAGCAACATGCTGCCGGCGAAGATGATGGCCATCGCGACGGTCTGCTTCCGCGACCCTTGACCTGACTCCAACTGTCCCTCCCGTCAACATCAGCTCACACTCAATTGGTAATGGGAGACGGCTGCGTCGGATTGATTCAGGTCAACTCGGTCACCAACACGGGTGGAAACCACAACATCGACATTGCCCCCTGTTGACCGAGATCAATCGCTGCCAAATACAGTCGTACACACTGTGCAGCGAAATATCCGCAAACCGCAGCACACCCGAGGCATTTCAATGGCACACAAACAAGTTCTGTTCCATTCAGCCGCGCGCGCGAAGGTCCTGCGCGGCGCTTCCCTCCTCGCGGACGCGGTGCGCGTTACGCTCGGCCCGAAGTCAAAATCTGTTCTGATCCAGAAAGGATGGGGAGCGCCGATCGTCTGCAACGATGGCGTCACAATCGCGAAGGAGTTCGATCTCAAGGACGCCGAGGAGAACCTTGGCGCCCAGGTTCTTCGCCAGGCCGCCGAAAAGACGGGTGATGTCGTCGGAGATGGCACCAGCACCTCGACTATCCTTGCGCATGCGATCTTGTCGGATGGAGTTCGTAACGTTGTTGCCGGCGCGAGCGCGATCGACCTGAAGCGTGGCCTGGATCGAGGCACACAGGCCGCGATCGCGGCGCTGCGCGCGATGGCAAAACCGGTGAAGACGAGAGCCGAAAGGGCTCAGGTCGCGACGATTTCGGCCCACAACGATACCTCCATCGGTGAGCTGGTCGCCGACGCGATCGAAAAGGTTGGCGGTGATGGTGTAATTTCGGTGGAAGAATCCAAGACAACCGAAACCCTCCTCGACGTCGTCGAAGGGATGAAATTCGATCGTGGCTTCCTGTCCCCTTACTTCGTCACCGATGCCGACCGGATGGAATCGGTGCTGGAGGATCCGTACGTCCTACTCTGCGACCACAAGATCGGAGCACTGCGCGACCTCGTTCCCGTCCTCGAGCAAGTTGCCAAGAGCGGCCGATCGCTCCTGATCATCGCCGAAGACATCGAGGGCGAAGCTCTAGCGACTCTCATCGTCAACCAGCTACGTGGCGTGCTCAAGGCCTGCGCGGTCAAGGCACCTGGGTTCGGCGATCGGCGCAAAGCCATGCTGGAAGACATAGCGATTCTAACCGGCGCACAAGTGATCTCGGAAGAGATCGGCTTGAAGCTCGAAAGTGCTACCCTGCAGCAGCTCGGCCGCGCCTCGCGCGTGGTTGCCGACAAGGAGAACACCACCCTGATCGGCAGCGGCGGCGATCGTTCGCGCATCGACGCGCGGGTTGCGCAGATTCGGGTCGAAATCGAGAAGACCACCAGCGACTACGACCGGGAGAAGCTCGAGGAACGTTTGGCCCGGCTGTCCGGCGGCGTCGCCGTGATCCGGGTCGGGGCACCGACCGAAGCCGAGATGAAGGCGAAGAAGGAGGCCCTCGACGATGCCATCAGCTCCACCAAGGCAGCGGTTGCAGAAGGCATCGTACCTGGCGGCGGACTTGCGCTGCTTCGAACGGTTGCGGCCATAGCCAAGGAAGAAGCTGCTTGCGAGGGAGACGAACGCACTGGTGTTCAAATCCTGAGGCGAGCACTCGAAGCACCGGCCCGTCAGATTGCCGAGAATTCTGCTACCGACGGCGGCGTCGTGGTCGCGCGGATGCTCGGCAGCGAGGGAAATTTCGGTTTCGATGCTGCCCGCAAGGTCTATGTCGATCTCGTCGAATCCGGCATTGTCGACCCCGTCAAAGTCGTACGGACCGCGCTTGAAAACGCCGTCTCGGTGGCAAGCGTCCTGCTTCTGACGGAAGCGACGATGACGGAACTTCCGGAACCGAAGCGTGAGCGCTTGGCAGAGCACGACATGGCGATGTAGGGCACGCCCCAGCTACATCATTTTTCAACGCCGGAAGATCGACAATACGATCATCTGGAACTTGCCGGAATTGCTGTAGACTTTTGAGGGAAATCAACCAGCGCGCCACAGCCATGACTATTCTTTCCGGTGACCGATATGGTCAACCTCTCAGGAGAAGATGATCATGGCAACCGAGACCAAGCTACCCGTCACCAAGACATCCACTGCGCCCGCAGCTGCTGGCACGGCATGGCAGCCATTTCAGGCGCTGAGAAACGAAATCGATCAGATCTTCGACGACTTCGGCAACGGCTTCTGGAAGCGGCCATTCCCGTCGCTCGCTCGGCTGGAGCGTGATCTGTCCAAGAACTTCAACGCACCAGCCGTTGATATTGCCGAGAGCGACAAGGCTTACGAGATCACGGCGGAGCTTCCCGGTCTCGACGAGAAGAACATCGACGTCAAGCTCGTCAATGGCGGTCTCACCATCCGCGGCGAAAAGAAGGAAGAGACTGAAGAGAAGAAGAAGGACTATTACGTCTCCGAGCGCCGCTATGGCTCCTTCGAGCGTTACTTCGCACTGCCGGACGGCGTCAATGCCGACAAGATCGAGGCGACGTTCAAGAACGGCGTGCTCAAGGTTGTCTTGCCGAAGACCGAAGAAGCCCAGAAGCCGGCCAAGACCATCAATGTAAAAGCCGCCTGAACGCCTCCGCCGAGGTGAGGCTGCGACTGTCGCAGCCTCGCCGACGGTGATGAGCACGAGCGGGTCACACGCGCGGTCAACGCCACCGACAGGCGGCCGATCGGAATTGAATGCACATCCGCAGCCTCGAGGCGACCACGCTTGGATGGCTCGTGCAACGACCGCTTTCTTCGAAGGGCATTTTCGACGCGTTCTCTCGGGGCTGCGGTCGCGGCCTACAGATGCTTGCCCCGGTTATACAGCTTCAGCATTTCACGCACCTCGTCGTCTTCCAGGGCTTCCTTGATCGCGCGATCCTCCTGCCCAGTTACGATCACCTGCTCATCACGATTGGATGCGGGTAGCTCTGGTTTCTGCTCAGCCGCGCTTTCCTGCGCCGTTTGACGATTCTTGTTCATCACGCACTCCCCTGTTGCGCTGGTCTCAATGCGACATCAGCAGGCAGACCGGCGCCTGTTGCAACAGGCTCAGTGTCATGCCTCCAAAGATCCATTCTCCCAATCGACTATGTCCATAGCCGCCGGTGACAATAAGGTCGGCGCCAAGCTCGGACGCCAACCGAACGAGATAGCCTCCGTCCGGCTCCGCCGTATGAACACGAATCTCGTGCTGGCACTGCACTCCATGCCGCTGAAGATAACCAGCCACGTCGCGTACGCGCTTACGAGCCGCATCCTGATCGCTCGGCGTGCAGATTTCCGCGATTGTGACCTGCGAAGCCCTGGTCAGAAATGGCATCGCGTCGCGAACAGCGAGGCGCGCCTCCCGTGTATCCTTCCAACCGACCACGATGCGGTCACCGGACAACTCCGTTACGCTTTCCGGCACCGATAACGTCGGTCGTCCCATCCGTAGCATGGCGCCGGCGGGATCGAAAAAATGAGAGTGGCTTGACGTGTGCGGCCTGCGCTTGAGGATCACCAGGTCCGCCGCGCGGGCCTGCTCGACCAAAAAGTCGGTCGGATAATCGAGCGCCCAGCGCCATTCGGCCGTCTCACCCGCCGTGCCGAGCACCCTCTTGAACCAAGCCTCTTTTGCGGAAAGCGTTGCTTTTATGCGCTTGATGTCTTCCTCGGCGGTCTGCTCGATGATGACACCTTCCGCCACAAAGGGAGGCTCCACAGCCACCGCGGAAACACCCAGGACGGCCGCTTCGAACGTCCTCGCGATACCCCTCGCAACGGCGACTTGTCCTGCCTCCTGCTGTTCCGAATCGACGTAGACCATGACGCTTGCGACAGACATGATAATGCTCCGGCAAAGTATGCGACGCCCCTTTATCGGCCCATGATCGGCGAGACGATTGACTGAAATCAAACAAGCCGGTTTCGCCTGCCGCCGATGTGACAGGCGACGGGGGTGGTCGTCTCCGCTCCTTTCGCCTGGCAGGCTGCGCCGCTTGATCCCGATCAAACCAGGCGACTCGCGATCCGACAAGATCGTCCAGACCTGTACGGCGATATGGAGGTTTGCCATGCAAGCACGAGACGTGATGGTATCACCGGTAATTACCGTGGGACCGACCGCAACCGTCCGCCAAGTCGCGCAAATGCTGCTGGAGCGTCGGATCAGCGCCGTACCGGTCGTCGATGCCGACAACAAGGTTCTCGGAATCGTGAGCGAAGGTGATTTGCTGCACAGGGCCGAGAGCGCGACCGAACGCTCTTCCTCCTGGTGGTTGCGCCTGTTGATCGGCGACGCCCAACTCGCGACCGACTATGTCAAATCGCACTCGATCAAGGTACAGGATATCATGACGCAGGATATAGCGACTGCTGCACCCGAGACGCCCCTGTATGAGATCGCGATGCTTCTCGAAGAGCGTAAGATCAAACGCGTTCCTATCGTCAACGGGGAAGGCCAGCTCATTGGAATCGTCAGCCGAGCCAACTTGCTCCAGGCGGTCGCAAGCGCCAGGCCAAAGCTCGAGATATCGCTGCCGGATTCAGCCATCCGAAAGCGATTCTTCGAGGAAATCAGGAAGCAGCCATGGGCACATACGTTCAATTTGAATGCGACCGTGCAGAATGGTGTGATCGATATCTGGGGCTTCGCGCCATCGCTCGCCGAACGTACGGCCGTTCGCGTTGCCGCAGAAGCGATCCCAGGCGTGGTGGCGGTGAATGACCACCTGCTGGAAACTCCCGCCTTCGTCTATTGACCTGCAGGGACAACTTGACTTGGCTCAAGCCCGGAATGCTGCGACATGATCTGCTGCCTTCATGAGCGGGTATATTAGATCGTTTCATGAGATCGGCTTGGCCGACGTGGGCTTGGTCGGAGGCAAGACCGCCTCCCTGGGCGAACTGTACTCGGCGCTCTCGTCCCAGGGAATTGCGGTCCCGAACGGCTTTGCGATCACCGCCGACGCCTATCGCGAAGCGCTGGCGCGCGACAACGTTGCGGGCGATCTGCATCGGCTCCTCGATGCGATCGACAAGAGCAACATCAGACAGCTCACCAAAAACGCGGCGAAGGCTCGTGCGCTCATATACGAGGCGACGGACACACCCCTCCTTCGCAAGCAGGTCGTGGACGCCTACCAGCAGCTCGAGCGCGAAGCCGGGGCGGGAATTGCGGTCGCCGTGCGCAGTTCTGCGACCGCCGAGGACCTGCCGACAGCGAGCTTTGCAGGGCAGCATGAAAGCTTTCTCAATGTACGCGGGCCAGACGACTTGCTCGAAGCTTGCCGCCGCTGCTTCGCCTCCATCTTCACCGATCGCGCGATCTCTTACCGGATCGACAACGGATTCGATCATTTCAAGGTCGCGCTTTCGGTCGCCGTGATGAAGATGGTTCGATCCGATCTGGCGGCCAGCGGCGTAATCTTCACGCTCGATACCGAATCCGGATTTCGTGACGTCGTCTTCGTCACGGGCTGTTACGGTCTCGGCGAGACCATCGTGCAGGGCCAGGTCGATCCGGACGAATTTTACGTCCACAAGCCGACGCTACGCGAGGGATACCGCCACGTGCTGCGGCGCCGGCTCGGAGCCAAGCAGATTCGCATGATCTACGGCAAACGGGGCGCTGATCATGCAACCCTCACCCGCAAAGTTTCGCAATCTGAGCGCCAAAAGTTCTGCATCTCCGACCCGGAAGTGCTCAGCCTTGCCGAGATCGCCGTCCGGATCGAGGCCCACTACTCCGAACACGCCGGCGCGGCGATGCCGATGGATATCGAATGGGCTAAGGATGGCGCTGACGGAAAGCTTTATATCATTCAGGCGCGACCTGAGACCGTTGCCTCGCGGCGTTCGGCGGACGTGTACGAGATTTATAATCTGAGGGAACGCGGCTCGGTCATCGTCGAGGGGCGAGCGGTCGGAGAGAAAATCGCTTCAGGACGTACACGCCGCGTCGTGTCTGCGCGCGATCTCGCTGCCTTCAGGCCGGGCGAAATCCTGGTGGCGTCCGCCACCAGTCCCGATTGGGAGCCGGTCATGAAGATTGCGGCCGGAATCATTACCGATAAGGGCGGACGGACCTGCCATGCGGCGATCATCGCCCGGGAACTGGGCATTCCCGCCGTGGTAGGAGCCACTCTCGCGACAGAAAGGATCAAGAGCGGAACCGAGGTTACGATCTGCTGCTCCGAAGGCGATGTGGGACGCGTCTATCAGGGAAAGGTTGCGTTTGACGTGACCAAGACGTCCGTGAGCGAGCTTCGGCAACCGCGCACGGCCATCATGGTGAATGTCGGAACGCCTGAGATGGCGTTCCGCACGGCGATGCAGCCACAGGCAGGAGTTGGGCTCGCCCGGATGGAGTTCATCATCAGCGCGCATATCGGCGTCCACCCCATGGCATTGCTCAAGCCGGACAAGATAAAATCAGCCAAGGCGCGGGCCGAGATCGTGCGCCTTGTCAGGGGTTTCAAGACTCCGGCGGACTTTTTTGTTCAGCGCTTGGCGGAAGGCATCGGTACCATCGCCGCAGCCTTCTATCCCAAGCCGGTGATCGTACGGCTTTCCGATTTCAAGACCAACGAATACGCCAGGCTGCTTGGCGGGGACAATTTCGAGCCCAGGGAGGACAACCCGATGCTGGGCTTCCGGGGGGCCTCCCGCTACAGTCATCCCGCCTATCTCGAAGGTTTTGCCTTGGAGTGCGCCGCGCTGCGCCTCGTGCGCAAAGAGATGGGCCTTTCCAATCTCCGCGTGATGGTGCCGTTCTGCCGAACCGTCCAGGAGGGCGAACGCGTGATCGCGACGATGGCTGTCAACGGACTGAAGCGCGGTGAAGACGGTCTCGAGATTTACGTTATGTGCGAGATCCCAAATAATGTCATCCAGATCGACGCGTTTTCCCGGTTGTTCGACGGCTTTTCGATCGGCTCCAACGACCTCACCCAGCTCACGCTGGGGGTGGACCGGGATTCCGATATCGTGGCCTTCGACTTCGACGAACGCGATCCCGGAATGCTGGAGATGTTCCGGCTGGCGATAGTCGGCGCGAAACGCAACGGTCGCCATATCGGGATTTGCGGCGAAGCGCCTGCGAACTATCCGGAGATCGCGAGATATTTGACCCGGCTTGGGGTCGATTCGATCAGCGTCAATCCTTCGAGCGTGTTTCGCACCATGGCTGTGGTGGCGGACGCCGAAGCCAATCCGCCAAAATCCGCGACGTGACGCATCGCCGGGCGGTTCAGACCACGGCCGGAACGGCAGCGGAATGAATACGCTCTGCGGCAGCGTTCACCTCGATCATCGTCTTCGTCAGCTCGTCATAGACTTGGTCGTCGATGGTCACCGTTCCGAAATTCGAATCCTCACCATCAAAGCGCCCTTGTGCCGGCTGATCGGCATGCTCGAACCAGTGATAGCCGACCACATTCGGCTTGCTGAGGGCGGCCGCAACGTAGCCCTCGAAAGCCCGGGACCGATCGAGCTGAGTAGCGAGCCTTGGCCCCGCCCCTTTGGTATTTGGCAGGCCCGCGTCATCACCCCGGAAGGAGAATTCGGAGATCAGGCATGGCTTGCCGGTGGCAGCATAGGCGTCAACGAGCGGTCCGGGGTCGAGCTCGTAGCAATTGAAGGAGATCACGTCGAGATGGCGGCCGGCTGCTGCAATAACGCCAGCCGGCGGTTGATAGCCGAATCGGGATCCGAGCACGAGATGATTGGGGTCGGCCGTTTTGATTGCCGAGACGCACAGTTCGAAATACTTGTCCGCCACGACGGCCACGAAGGCATCGCAATCCGCTGAGAATGCCTCGCGGGCAGGATCTGCCAGATTGGCCTTCGTCTCGAGCGCGTCGTTCAGGACGCCGGGTCGAAGCCTGACGAACGGCGCCACAACATGTTCGATCCGGTCGAGCTCGTCCCATGATCGCGCCTGCGTACGCCATATCGCATTGAACTGAGCAAAATCCCGATAATGCGCGTGCAGAGCCGAGATGGCGGCAACCCGGCCTGGTCGGCGAAACGGCAGGTTCAGGAACAGCGTCAGGAGCTCGTCTGTGCCTCGCCAATCGGGCGACCAGTAGAGTTCGTTGTCGATGAAGGTGCCGAGCAAGCCGGGATCATTGCGCCGGTGCCTGCAACGAAGATCGGCGCTTGCGTGGATATGCGCCGAAAACTCCGCATCGAAGACATCCGGAAAGATCTGATCGCGACGATGCAGGCGAAAGGATGCGCCGAGCTCCGCGGTCGGCGTGGTCGCCAGCAATTGCGATCCCGAACTGGCGACGAGTTCGTCTGACCAGCAGCCGACCGTGTTGAATCTCCAGCTTGCCAGCCGATCAGACACAGCGGCGCGCCAGATCTGCAGGCTGCCATACTTGGCGCGACAAGCCTCGGCGTAAGGCACGCGGTCGGTGCGGCCGATGCGATCCTGATCGAAACGGACTGTATTGACCCCCTTTGAGAGGAAGCGACCGCCGTCAGGATCGACGAGCCAGAATACGCCACCACGCTCGACCACGCGGAAGAAGCCGTTTCCGCTGAGATCGTCGTCGATGACCCCTCCCCATCTTGTTCTTTGCAAGCGCGCCCCCGCAACGGTCCAAGAGCTCAAACCCATCGCACAGTCCGGGCGAGGCTACTTGAGCTATCTCAATACCGCCCCGAACCGGCGCGGTACCAATGTCGCAGGGGAGCAACCCGCCCGAGCGGTGGCTGGCGAGGCAGCATAGTCCCGTCGCCAATCTTGCAGGGCCAAGCAGGTCGTTCATGCCGACAACTCAATTGCCGAACACCTCTTGTCTGCGCCCCGATTTCATCTGGGGCGTTTCGACCTCCAGCTTCCAGATCGAAGGTGCAACGCAGGAGGATGGGCGCGGACCAAGCATCTGGGACGTCTATTGTCGGTCCGGTGAAATCAGAACTCACGATACCGGTGACGTCGCCTGCGACCACTATCATCGCTACCGAGAGGACGTCGGCCTCATGAAGACGCTCGGCGTACAGGCGTACCGGTTCTCGGTCGCCTGGCCGCGCGTCCTACCGCTAGGACGCGGGTCCGCCAATGAAGCCGGCCTCTCATTCTATGACCGGCTGATCGACAAGCTCCTGACCGCCGGTATCGAACCGTGGCTGTGCTTGTATCATTGGGACCTTCCGCAGGCTCTGGAGGAGCATGGCGGCTGGCTCAATCGGGACTCGGTCTTCTGGTTCGCCAACTATGCGAGTCTGATCGCCAGGCGACTTGGCGACCGGGTCAAGCGCTTTGCGACATTCAACGAGCCGTCGATGTTCAGCCTGTTCAGCCGTTCACTCGGCAAGCCGGATCGCGGCTGCGAGGACAAGCTCCACCTCATGATCCATAACGTCAATCTCGCGCACGGAGCGGCTGTGGATGCGCTCCGCGCCAACGTGATCGACGCCTCGATTGGCTGTATCCACAATCGACAGCCATGCCGGCCTTCCAGCGCAAGCGAAGCCGACGCAGCGGCTGCGCGACGCCTGGATGTGTACTGGAATGCGGCCTATCCGGATCCGCAATGCCGTGGCACATATCCAATATCGATGCGAGGGGCGATCGAACCGCATATGCAGCCAGGCGACCTGGCGCGGATTTGCCGTCCGCTCGATTGGTTTGGACTGAACCACTACAGCCCGGTCTACGTGAAGGCGCGACCGGATTCGATGCTCGGCTACGACTTTGGCGACAAGCCGCCCGCCGTTCCTTTGACCCCGATCGGATGGCCGATCGAGCCCGACGCGTTCCGTAAGACGCTGCAGGAGGTCCACACAAATTATGGCCTGCCCATCTACGTGCTCGAGAATGGCTACGGCGATTTCGGCCAGCCTGACCAGATCGGCGCGGTGGTCGACCCGGGGCGGATAGATTTTTTGAGGGCCTATATCGACGCGATGAACGATGCCGCTTCCAGCGGCGTCGACGTTCGCGGCTATTTCGTCTGGTCGCTGCTCGACAATTTCGAATGGGACTTCGGGTACAGCAACAGGTTCGGCCTGACATACGTCGACTATGCTTCGCTTCGGCGAACCCCGAAATCGTCTTTCGGCTGGTATGCCGGGCTGATCAAGGCGACGCGGCCATGATGAAAGCAACCACGCCAGGCCGAGTTCTGCTTGCAGATGTTGGAGGGACCAATGCCCGCTTCGCGCAGCAAACTGACGGCGAACTCAGCGCGATCACTCACATGGCCGTTAGCGACTACGACACCTTTCAGGAGGCGCTCGCTACCTACCTCGGCGCTGTGGCAACGGCCGAACGACCGGTTCACGTAATCCTTGCCGCCTCCGGTGTGGTTCATAATGGGCGCTGCGCGCTCACGAACAATTCCTGGGTGGTCGATGCAGAGGAACTGCGCCGAGTCCATGAATTCTCGACCGTACGCCTGATCAACGACTTCGAAGCGGTCGCGTGGGCCCTGCCTCGCCTTGGCCCGAGCAGTCTGCTGCAGCTGGGGGGACAGCAGCGCCAACCGGGAGCGCCTCTCGCTGCAATCGGCCCCGGCACTGGCTTGGGAATGGCCATCAGCATACCGCACCCCGGCGGGCAAATCGTATTATCCAGCGAGGGAGGCCATTCCACGATGGCAAGCGGCTCTTTGCGCGAGGATGCCGTTATCGAGCACTTGCGCCGCCGCTTCGGACATGTGTCTGCCGAACGCATCTTGTCGGGCGCAGGGCTGGAAAACCTCCATGACGCCCTGGCCACGATCGAGGGCGCGAGCCTGCCAAAGCGTCGGGCCGCCGACATCACACGGGCCGCCATTGAGGGGACTTGTGCGATCAGCCACAGCGCCGTTGACATGTTTTGCGCGATGCTGGGGTCCGTCGCAGGCAGCCTGGCGCTCGCGCTGAACGCGCGAGGCGGGATATTCATCGGCGGCGGCATTTTGCGCCACATGCCCGACTATCTCGCCGCTTCCCAGTTTCGCCGACGCTTCGAGGAGAAGGGGCGGCTCCGAACATTCCTCAAACCGATCCCGGCCTATCTGATCCTTGACGACGACGTCGCATTCGTCGGCCTTCGTAACCTGATGGAGGTGGAAGGCCTTGTCTGACATGCCGCACATCGTGACCTTGACGATCAACCCGGCGGTCGATCTGTCGACCTCGGTCAAGAAGATGGTGCCCTACACGAAGATGCGCTGCGCCGAACCTCAGCGCGATCCCGGCGGTGGTGGAATCAATGTCGCCCGGGTCCTGAAACGGCTCGGCCTTGACGCAACCGCAGTCTATCCCGCTGGGGGTACAACCGGGCAAACCCTGACGGCACTGGTTGAACGCGAGGCCGTGCGCAGCATCGTGATCCCGATATCGAACGATACGCGCGAAGACATCACCGTTTTCGACGAAACCAGCAGGGAGCAATTCAGGCTGGTGTTTCCGGGCGCCTGCCTGAGCGATTTTGAATGGCAGCAATGTCTCGACGCAATTGCGCGTCTCAGTCCACAAGTTGCGTTTGTCATCGCGAGCGGGAGCCTGCCGCCCGGCGCACCGGCCGATTTCTACGGCAGAGTAGTCCGGGCATCGAAAGGGGCCGCCAAGGTCATTGTGGATACGTCCGGCGCATCGCTCAAACCAGCGCTGGAAGCCGGCGTCTATCTCATCAAGCCCAACCTTCGGGAGTTTCAGGAGCTTGCCGGGATCAGCCGCACCGACGAGCTCTCGCTGGTGGATGCGGGCCGCCGCCTGCTCCAAGGCTATCGAATCGAGATCATTGCTCTCTCGATGGGCCCCAGCGGGGCCCTGCTCATCTCGCGCGACGTCGTCTTGCGTGCGAACGGCCTTGTTATGGAGCCCGTCAGCGTGTCCGGAGCAGGTGACAGCTTCCTTGGGGCGATGGTGTCGCGCCTCGCAAACGGCGACAAGCTCGATAGCGCGCTGCGCTATGGCGTTGCCGGCGGTTCGGCGGCGCTGCTCAGCCCCGGAACAGGACTTTGTCTTGGTGCGGACGTTCATCGTCTCGCAGCCAGCGTGAACGTCGCAAGCGTTGCTGGCTATCATGCCTAGCAACGTGGCACGCCACTCGCCGGGTGAACAGCAGTTGCTGGTGCGCTTCTGGAAAAGTGCCCGCGGCTTTTGGGCTGGCCGGTCGGCGGGTTGGGCCTGGCTGCTCACCGTGTCGCTCATTGCAACGGTTCTCCTGCAACTGCTGACCCAGTATTCGCTGAACTTCTGGAACCGCGATTTCTTCAACGCGATCGAACGCAGGGACGGAAAGGAGCTTCTAAGCCAGGCGATACGATTCATCCCACTTGCCGCGGCCAGCCTGTCGCTCGTCGTTTTCTCGGTCTGGGGCCGGATGACACTGCAGCGGATGTGGAGAGCATGGCTCAGCGACGAACTTTACTGGTACTGGCTGGAGCGGAATCGCTTCGTGCGACTGAACTCCGTGGCAGGAGATTATCAGGCTCCTGAATATCGGATCGCCGAGGACGGCAGGCTGGCGACGGACCTTCCGGTCGACCTCGTTCTAGGGCTTATTGCCTCACTCCTGACAGGGACGACCTTCATCGGGATCCTCTGGGTGGTTGGAGGCAGCCTCGCAATCGACGTGGGGACCTTCGTTGTGACCATTCCCGGATATCTCGTCGTCGCCGTCATTATCTATTCGATTGTCGTGGCAGCCATGACGATACTGATCGGTCAGCGGCTGACGCACGTACTTGAGGAGAACAAGCGGGCTGAGGCGCAATTGAGGGCCATCGGGACTCATGTGCGCGAACGCGGAGAGGGCGTGGCGTCCGAAACCGAAGGCGAGGATGGACTCCGCGCCATTCGCCTTGCCCTCAAGGCGGTGATCGCCGCGTGGCTGGATTATTGCTGGCAGCTCATGCGCCTGACAGTCATAACCCACACAAACTCTCTGGTGACGCCAGTCATTGGATTGTTGCTCTGCACGCCGAAATACGTTGCCGGGACGATGCTCCTCGGCGAGGTCGTTCAGGCTGCTGCGGCGTTCGTCGTGGTCCAAAGCGCCTGCAGTTGGTTCACGGACAACTATCCGCGTCTGGCAGAATGGGCCGCGTCGGCCAACCGCGTTGCGTCGCTGCTGCTCGCGCTGGACAAGATCGATCAGTGTCATAGACACGACGAGTCAGCGCGCACAGGCAGTTGATCGGAGCGCGCAGGAACGTAGCCACAATTCTGGCAAGACGAGAGACCACCTTCCTAGACGATGCCAGCCGAAGTCCCACCGACGATGGGACGTTCCCTCGCCTTTCGCGCCCGGTAGCCGGATGCGCGATAGGCAGCAATTGGGGCGATGGCCCCGCCGGCCCGCATGCGGGCGACGGCAAGGAGCGGCGAGACATCTGTGGTGAAGGCGCGTTTCAATTCGAGATGAGCACCGAGCGCGTCGTTCGCGTCCTGCGCCGCTTCAATGGCGGCGCGATCGACCATCAGAGCCTGCGCATAAGCGCGCTGCAGCTCGATCGCCGATTGCATCAGACTCTCGATAGGATCGGTCACGTTGTGCGACTGGTCGATCATATAGGCAGGCGCGAAACCTTCCACTCTGCGACGCTCGGCGTCGATCAGCTCGTTGAAGACGAGAAACAGTCGGAACGGCTCGACTGAGCCACTGTCGAGATCGTCATCGCCGTATTTTGAATCATTGAAATGAAAGCCGGCGAGCTTGTTGAAGCGAACGAGCCGAGCCACGATCTGCTCGATATTCACGTTCGGCGCGTGGTGGCCGAGATCGACGAGGCAATGCGCCTTGGGCCCGAGCTCCTGCGCGACCGCAAAACTCGTGCCCCAATCCGAGATCACGGTCGAGTAGAACGCCGGTTCGTACAGCTTATGCTCGAGGAACACCCGCCAGTCGGCAGGTAGTGCCGCGACGATCTCACGCATCGCGTCGATGTAGCGGTCGAGCGCCCTGGTCAGATTCGACTGGCCGGCAAGATTCGAGCCGTCGGCGATCCAGACGGTCAGGGCCTTCGAGCCGAGCTTGCGGCCGATCTCGATACATTCGACGTTATGGGCGATGGCCTGCGCGCGCACCCGCGCATCGGTATGCGACAGCGAGCCGAACTTGTACGAAAGCTCTTGGCCCGGCTGATCCTGGAAGGTGTTCGAGTTGACTGCGTCGAAGGCCAGGCCGTGACCCGCGGCCTGTTCGCGCAAGGCGGCATAATCGTCGACCTTGTCCCACGGGAAGTGCGGCGAGATCGTCGGAGTTGCCCGTGCCAACAGCTGGATCACCGCGCAATCGTCGATCTTCTCGACAACATTTCGCGGCTCGCCCGGCCCCGGAAATCGCGCGAACCGCGTGCCCCCTGTGCCAACGCCCCAGGTCGGAATGGCGACGCTAAAGGCCATGACTTTCTGCACCAGGGCGTCCGCATCGATGCCATGCCGCGCCAGCGCGCGCTTCAGGGCGTCATAGTCTTCGCTGATCGCACCTTCGAGCCGCGCATTGTGCTCGGCGACGAAATCCGCACTGATCGAGAACGAGGGGCTCATCGCGTGAAGGCCTGGGCGTTGCCGGCATCGACATTGAGAATGTTTCCGGTCGACTTGGCCGAAAGGTCGGACGCGAAGAAGTAGATACCCTCGGCGATGTCCTCAGGAAAGACCGACAATTTTAGCATCGAGCGCTGGCGGTAGACTTCCTCGAGTTGGTCCTCCGCAACCTTGTTGGACGCCGCACGCTGCTGGCGCCACTCGCCCTCCCAGATCTTCGAGCCGCGCAACACCGCGTCCGGATTGACCGTGTTGACGCGGATGCCATGCACTGCGCCTTCCAGCGCGAGGCAGCGGGCGAGATGGATCTCCGAGGCCTTGGCGGCGCAATAAGCCGAGGCGCCGGCCGAAGCGGCAAGGCCGTTCTTCGAGGCCACGAAGATGATGGCGCCGCCGATGTTTTGGCGCTGCATCAGCCGGAATGCCTCGCGCGAGACGAGGAAATAGCCGGTGGCGAGAATGTCCATGTTCTTCTGCCAGAGCCCAAGACTCGTATCCTCGACAGGCGAGGCCGAGGCGATCCCGGCATTCGAGACGACGATGTCGACACCGCCGAAGGCGCGCGCGGCCTCTTCGAACGACGCCACCACGGCCTCCTCGTCGGTCACATCGAGCTTCACGCCGATCGCAGCATCCCGGCCATGGCGCTTCGTGATCGCCGTAACGCGCTCGTTGAGCGCCTTCTCGTCGATATCGGCGATGATGAGACAAGCGCCTTCGCCGAGCAGCCGCTGCGCGGTCGCCCCACCGATACCGCCGGCGCCGCCTGTGACATAGGCGATACGCCCCGCAAGCGATTTCGGCTTGGGCATGCGCTGGAGCTTGGCCTCTTCCAGCAGCCAGTATTCGATATTGAAGGCCTCCTGCTCGGCAAGGCCGACATAGGCGCTGACGCCCGAGGCGCCGCGCATGACGTTGATCGCGTTGACGTAAAACTCGGCCGCAACGCGCGCCGTCGCCTTATCCTTGGCGAAGGTGAACATGCCGATTCCCGGCACAAGATACACGACCGCGTTGGGATCGCGCATGGCCGGTGTGTCAGGGTGTTTGCAGCGCTCGTAATAGGCGGCGTAGTCGCGCCGGTATGCGGCGAGGAGGTCGTCGAGACCGGCGACCACCTCGTCGAGGTTGTCGCGCGCGGGATCGTAGGGCAACAGCAACGGACGGATCTTGGTCCGAAGAAAATGATCCGGACAGGAGGTGCCGAGCGGCGCCAGCTTCGTCAGCGCGCTGGAGTTGACGAACTCCAGCACCTCCGGCGCATCGGTGAAATGGCCGATCTTGCGCTCATCCGCAGAGATCTTGCCACGGATCAGCGGCATCAGCCTCGCCGCGATCGCGCGGCGCCTGTCCGGTGCGGCCGTCTGGACCTTGGCGCCGCCGAAGGCCGGCTTCTGCTCATGTGCGGCAAGCCAATCCGCGGCCTGCTGAATCACCCGCAAGGTCATCTCGTAACAGGCCTTCGACGTCTCAGCCCAAGTGAACAGCCCGTGCCCACCGAGGACCACGCCGACATAGTCAGGATGACGCGCCGCCATCTCGCCCAGCTTCAGGCCAAGATCGAAGCCGGGCCGCTGCCACGGCAAGAAGCCGAGCTTGCCGCCGAACACCTCGCGGGTCAGATGCTCGGCGTCTTCCGAGGCGGCGATGGCGATCACCGCATCGGCATGGACGTGATCGACGTGCCGGTGCGGCACGAAGGCGTGCAAGGGCGTATCGATCGACGTCGCCCGCGGATTGAGATCGAAGGTACAGTGATTGAACAAGGCGACCATCTCGTCCTCATGGGCGAGGCCACGATAGAGGCCCTTCAGGCCCTCCAGCTTATCGAGATACAGCGTCGAAAAGCCGTCGCGCTTCATCGAGCCGATGTCGCCGCCCGACCCTTTGACCCAGAGCACGCGGACACTCTCGCCCGTCAGCGGATCCTTCATCTCGATCTTGGCCGAGGTGTTGCCGCCGCCGAAATTGGTGATGCGCAGATCAGCCCCGAGCAGGTTCGAGCGGTAGAGCAATTGACCGGCCTCATCGAGCCCGGCGGCGCGCGCGTCGTCCCACAGATTTGGCAGGGGCGTGGCCGCAACCTCGCTCATGACGCATCCTCCCTGTGCTTGATCTTTCGAGCAGCTTAGGCCGGGGATTCAATCAAGGTCAATCACTCACACTCACAGCCGCGACGCAATATGATTGATGCAGCGCGATATTGAGCGAATGTGATGGTTTGCAGTTGACCGTCGCGCGAGAGCGTGACCTATTTACCGGCAAAAGGGAGGGCGACGTGCACGAGCGGGAACGCTGGCAGGTCATCAAGGCACTGTTGCGCGAGCGGTCGCTGGTGCGCATCGCCGACGCTTGTCGCGCGACCGGCGTCTCCGAAGCCTCGATCCGGCGCGACTTTGCCAGGCTCGCCGAGCAAGGTGTCGCGATCAGAGTGCACGGCGGGCTCGAAGCCCTGCCGGAAACCGCCAACGCACCGGGCGACGTCGTTTCCCTTGCCACGCGCTCCTTCGACGTCAGCCAGACACTCAACATCGACGCCAAGCGCGCCATCGCGAAAGCGGCCGTCGCCCTCTGCGCCGACGGCGACACCATCATCATCAACGGTGGCACGACCACCTATCAGATGGGCGAGTATCTGCGCGAGCGTCGCCTGAAGGTGTTGACCAATTCCTATCTCCTCGCCGACGCGCTGATCCACACATCGAAATGCCGCGTCGCCTTGCCGGGCGGCGAGGTCTACCGGGAGCAGGGTATGATCGTCTCGCCTTTCGACGAGGATGCGATTCAGCACTATTCGGCGACGCGGATGTTCATGAGTGCGATCTCGATCGGCCCCCTCGGTGTGATCGAAGGCGATCCCCTGCTCGCCCGCGCCGAATCCAAGCTGCTGAAGCGCGCCGACAAGCTGATTGTGCTCGCTGATTCCTCAAAATTCGTCTCGCGCGGCAGCCTTGTCGTCTGCCCACTCTCGCGCATCGACACGTTGATCACCGATGCCGACGCACCAAACGACGCACTCGACATGCTGCGCGGACACGGTGTCCGCGTCGTTGTCGTCGATGCGAGCGCTCAAACCACTGCGGCGGCGTGATCATGACAACCGGCCCGCATAGCGAAACTCCGACAGCACCGCTCCTGTCGGTGCGTGCGATCGAAAAGTCCTTTCCGGGCGTGCGGGCCCTGTCAGGCGTCTCGTTTGAGGCCGCCAGGGGCGAGGTCCACGCCCTGCTCGGCGAGAACGGTGCCGGCAAGTCGACTCTGATCAAGATCATCTCCGGCGTGTTCCCGCCCGATCGCGGCGAGGTGCTCGTGGACGGCAGCCCGGTCGACCTCGCGCGGCCGGACGATGCCAGGCGCGCCGGCATCGCCACGATCTATCAGGAGCTGCTGCTGTTTCCGGAGCTCACGGTCGCCGAGAATATCTTCATGGGGCATGCGCCGCGCGCTCGCCTTGGCCGGATCGACTGGCGGGCGATGCGCGAGAAGACCAATGCCCTGCTTGCTTCGCTGGAGATTCATGATCTGCAAGCCGACCGTATCGTCGGCTCCCTCAGTGTCGGAAATCGGCAGCGCGTCGAAATCCTGCGCGCGCTGTCACAGGATGCGCGCATCCTGATCATGGACGAGCCGACCGCGGCCCTGACCGAATACGACGTGACGCGGCTGTTCGATATCGTGCGCAAGCTCAAAGCCCGCGGCGTCGCCGTGATCTATATCAGCCATCGGCTCGATGAGATCTTTGCGATCGCCGATCGGGTCACCGTGCTGCGCGATGGCGCTCATGTCGCAACCAGGCGCGTCGCGGATACGGACGCAGCCGGGCTCGTGCAATTGATGGTCGGCCGCAGGATCGAAAGCCTGTTCCCGAAGGTCACGGTTCCGATCGGCAAGCCGGTGCTCGAGGTGAAGGGCCTCGAACGACGGCCGCTGACAAGGAGCGTCTCGCTCACGGTGCGCGCTGGCGAGATCGTGGGCCTTGCCGGCCTCGTCGGCTCGGGTCGGAGCGAGCTGGCGCAAACCATTTTCGGCGTCACGCCGGCCGATGGCGGCGAGATCCGGATCGATGGGCAGCAGGCCGACATTCGCTCACCCGCCCAGGCGCGGTCTTTGGGCGTCGCCTACGTTCCCGAAGATCGCGGCACGCAAGGTCTGGTGCGGCCGATGACGGTGCGCGAGAACTTCAGCCTCGCCGCGCTGGGCAAGGTCGCATTCGGCGGCTTCATCGATCGTGGCGCCGAACGCAAGCTCGCCGGCGATGGCGTCAAGCGCTTTGCCGTCAAGACGAGCTCGCTCGAGCAGATCGCGGGCAAGCTCTCCGGCGGCAATCAACAGAAGATCGTGCTAGGCAAATGGCTCGCCAATGGGCCGAAGCTGTTGATCCTCGACGAGCCGACGCGCGGCATCGATGTCGGTGCCAAGGCGGAGATCCATCGGTTGATGGGCGAGCTTGCGGCCCAAGGGCTCGCTATCTTGATGATTTCGAGCGAACTGCCGGAGGTGCTCGGCATGAGCGACCACGTGCTGGTGATGCGCGAAGGCCGTATCGTTGCCGAATTTCCGCGCGAAGAGGCAACCCCGGAGTCGGTTGGCGCAGCAATGATGGGCAGCCATGAAAGCGCGGAGAAAGCGGCATGACGGCGATGACCTTGGCCGGTGCCGGGGCTGATCCGCGACGGCGGCTGAAGGTGCTTGCCTCGCAGGAGGCTTTGCTCGCGATCGCTGTGATCGGCCTTGCCATCGCCGTCGGGCTTTACAATCCGCGTTTTCTGGCGGCACGCAATCTTGCCGACGTGCTGCTAGGCAACGCCTATATTGCCGTCGCCGCAGTCGGCATGTCGATGGTGATCGTATCCGGCAACATCGATATTTCCGTCGGCGCGCTGATCGGCGTCCTGGCGACGTTCAGTGGCACTTTGGCCGTGAATGGCGCACCGATCGTGGTCGCCTGGCTGGCAGCACTCGTTGCCGGCGTTGTGGTGATGGCCTTGCAGGGCGTCATTATAGCCTATCTGCGCATTCCGGCGATCGTGGTGACGCTCGGCATGTTGTCGATCCTCAAAGGCGGCCTGATAAGCGTCACCGGAGGCAAATGGATCACCGATCTGCCCGACAGTTTCCATCTCGCCGATATCGAGCTCTTCGGCCTACTGCCGTTCCCGGTCTTTCTCATGATCCTGGTGACGATCCTGGCCGCGTTGTGGATGCGCTATTCGGCCTCGGGCCGTGCGATCTATGCCGTCGGAGGCAACGCCGAAGCGGCACGGCTCTGCGGCATCTCGCAACCGCGCACGATCGTCATGGTCTTCGCGCTCCACGGACTCTTTGCCGGAGCGGCCGCCCTGCTCTACGCAACGCAACTGCGCGTCATCCAGTCGACCGTACCGCCGAATCTCGAATTGACAATCATCACTGCGTCGGTCGTCGGTGGCGTCAGCATTCTTGGCGGCGTCGGCACAGTCGTCGGCTCGACCCTTGCGGCCGTCCTGATCGCCGAGATTGCCAGCGCGCTCGTCTTCATCGACGTCTCGCCCTACTGGATCCGCGCGGTGCAAGGCGTTCTCATCCTCGTGACCGTGATCGCCGACATCTTGCGGCGCCGGCGCATGGCCGGAGCATGAGCGCCATGAGCGAGATCCCTCTCCCCCAGGTCGCCAAGCGCGTCGTGCCCTGGTGGCTGCTGCGCCACGAAACCATGCTCGCGGTGATCCTGCTCGTCGCATTGATCGTGCTCGGGGGCTTGAACAGCCGTTTCCTCACGCTCGACAATCTGCTCAACCAGGGCAGGCTGACGACCGAGGTCGGGCTCATCGCGCTGCCCATGACCTTTATCATCATCACCGGTGGCATTGATCTCTCGGTGGGCTCGATCGTCGGCCTCTGCGCGATCCTGCTCGGCTATTCCTGGAAGGTTTTCGGCCTTCCTCTGCCGCTGGCAATCTGCTTCTCGTTGTTCGTCGGTGCAGCGGCGGGGTTCCTCAACGGAATCGTCATCACCAGAGTGAAAGTGCCGCCGCTGATCATGACCATCGCGACGCTCGCCCTCTACCGCGGCCTCGCCGAGGGGATCAGCCAGGCGCGTTCGGTGCGCGGCTACCCTGAATGGTTCTATTTCGTCGGACAGGAAAACCTCTTCGGTGTCCCGGCGCAGCTCTGGCTCTTGCTGATTGCGATCGTGGTCACGGCCATCGTTCTTGACCGCACCACTTTCGGCCGGACACTCTATGCGATCGGCAACAACGAGACTGCGGCGCGCTTTTCCGGCTTGCCGGTCGATCGCGTCAAGCTGATGATCTACACGCTATCGGGCCTGATGGCCGGCCTTTCCGCCTGTGTTCTGGTCTCGCGCGTGACCACCACCCGCTCGGACATGGGGATCGGCTATGAGTTGGACGTGATCGCGGCGGTCGTGCTCGGTGGCACCAGCATATTCGGCGGCGTCGGCACCATCTGGGGTACCGTGGTCGGCCTCGCGATGATCCAGCTGTTGAAAAACGGGCTGGCCCTGACCGGCGTCAAGGGCGACGCGACGATCGTCGTCATCGGCACGGTCCTCATCCTTTCAACTCTTGTGGCGAGTTCGCTCCAGCGGAGACGCGAGGGCGTTTGACGGCGTGTCTAGCCGCAAAAAAGCGGCATCAAAATGGGAGGAAAACAAGATGAAGCTCGGATTAGCTGCTGCATTCCTCGGCGCGACGCTGCTGGCCGGAACGGCCTCGGCGGCGGACAAGAGATGGGACGGCGCGGACGACCTGCCGGTCAATCCGCTCGCCTGTTCGGCTGGCGAGGCCAGTGCCGCGCCCGCGGCCAAGCCTTATGACGGTGGCAAGCCAACGAATGCGGCCGACAAAGCCGGCAAACCGATCACGCTCGTCGACGTGCCGAAACTGATCGGCATCGGCTATTTCAACGCGACCTCGAAAGGCATGCAGGATGCCGCCAAGGCGCTCGGCAACGTCACGGTGAAAACCGACGGCCCGACCGAGGCCAAGATCGACGAGCAGATCAAGTTCATCGACAATTACATCACCAGCGGCGTCGACGGCATTCTCTTCGCCGCCAACGATCCGGTGGCGATCGCGCCGGTGCTGAAGAAGGCGCTGTCGAAGGGCATCCATGTCGTTGGCTACGACGCCAACTCGTCGCCGGACGCGCGCGAATGGTTCGTCAACCAGGCCGAGTTCAACGGTATCGCCAAGTCGATGGTCGACTCCATGGCCAAGGAGGCCGGCGAGGACAAGAGCTTTGCGATCGTCACCTCGACCTTCACGACGCCGAACCAGGCACGCTGGATCGCCGAAATGTGGGCCTATGCGCAAAAGTGCCATCCCAAGCTGAAATGGCTCGAAACGGTCGAGGCGCAGGAGGACAACAACCTGTCCTTCAACCAGGCGACGACGCTGATCAACAAGCATGGTGACAAGCTCGCGGGCTTGTTCGGCATGACGTCGGTCGCGACGCCCGCTTCGGCGGAAGCCGTCACCAAGGCCAAGCTCTGCGGCAAGGTGGCGGTGGTCGGCCTCGCGACGCCCAACGCGATGAAGCCGTATGTCAACGCGGACTGCGTCAAGTCGGTCGTGCTGTGGAATCCGGTCGATCTCGGCTATGCCGCAACCTACGTGATGCGTGCCGTGGTCGACGGCAGCCTGAAGCCGGGCGCGACCTCGGTCGACGCGGGCAAGCTCGGTAAGCTGAACGTGGTCAATGGCAGCGAGATCCTGCTTGGTTCTCCCTTTATTTTCACCAAGCAGAACATCAAGGACTTCGATTTCTGATCTGAACTCGTCGCCCGGCCGCCGAGCGCGGTCGGGCGACGCTTATCGAAATCGCCCTCTTGCCGTGAGCTTGACGATGAGCCAGACGGTCGCGGTGCTCGACATCGGCAAGACAAATGTAAAGCTTGCCTTGTTCGACGAAGGCCGCCTTCTCTGGGAAAAGTCGGCGCCCAATCGCGTTCTGCCGGGATCGCCATATCCGCACGAAGACGTCGAGAGCGGATGGAGCTTCTTCCTCGATGCGCTTCGCGAGGCCGCACGCACGCATCGGATCGGCGCGATTGTTCCGACGGCGCATGGCGCAGCCGGCGCGTTGATCGGCGAGAGCAACCTCGCGGCTCCGGTCATGGACTACGAGTTCAAAGGCATAGACGAGATCGAGCCCGACTACGCCAAGCTGCGACCACCTTTTTCGCAGAGCCTGTCTCCGAAACTGCCCGCTGGCCTCAATCTCGGGCGGCAGCTGGCCTATCAGAAATGGCGCTGTCCGGATCTCTTCGCCAAAGCGAAGCATTTCGTTGGCTATCCACAATATTGGGCCTGGCGCTTGAGCGGCGTCGCGGTCTCGGAAGTCACCACGCTCGGCGCCCATGGTGATCTCTGGCTACCGCGGCAGGGACAGGTCTCGAGCCTCGTCGGCGCCCTCGACGTTGGCCACTTGCTGCCGCCGATGCGCCGCGCCTTCGACCCGCTTGGTCCGATTCAGCCTGACATCGCTGCCGCGACCGGGCTTGCGCCCGAAACTCCGGTCTTTTGCGGAATCCACGATTCCAACGCTTCACTTCTGCCCTACCTCGTCTCGCGCCAGGCGCCGTTCACGGTGCTGTCGACGGGCACCTGGGTGATCCTGATGAGCGTGGGCCTTTCGCTCGACCAGCTCGATCCTCGCGATGACACGCTCGCCAACGTCGACGTGCTGGGTCGTCCGATCGCCTGCGGACGCTTCATGGGCGGACGCGAATACGCCGTCATCGCAGGCGGGGGTGGCAACCCGGATATCGACGCGATCGAGCGCGTGATCGCCTCGGGCACGATAGCCCTGCCCTGCTTCTCCGGTCAGGGCGGGCCTTATGCGACGACCGAGGGCGTGGTCCGCGGCGAGGTCGCAGCGCGAGATCGGGCCGCACTTGCGACCCTCTATTGCGCGCTGGTCAGCGATCTGTTGCTGACACGCATGGGAGCGACCATCGGCGATCTCATCGTCGAAGGAACCTTCGCTCGTAATCGTCCCTTCTGTCAGACTCTTGGCGCGCTACGACCGACGCAGCGTGTCTTCGGGGCTGAGGATGCCGCGGGCACGGCACGCGGCGCGGCAATGCTCGCGCAATGGCCGCCCTCTTACCTTATTGCGGAGCCGAGCCCGATCGCTCCGATTTCGATTTCCGGCCTGGATTCTTATCGCAAGGCCTGGACGGCAACAGTCGACAGGATCGTATGACCGGGCCAACCCGAGAGGCCGCGGTGCAGTTCCTCCGCGACTCTCCGCCAATCCAACCCCCACGCTCAGGACTCGCGTTCGCATTCTCGCGGCGCAGTGCGCCCGAGCTTTGCATCGTTCTCACCCTCCTCTGAAAGAGGGCGCAGGGAAGACCGGGTGCCAGGCTGGCACCCGCGGTCCACTGTGCGATATCTGCGCTACAACAGGCTGCACAGCGGCATACAGGTGAAGCCGAAACATCCGGCCTTCCCTGCGCAGTGGTTTGACGGCTTATGTCGTGATCCCCCCGGGGAGCGATGCACTATTGCCCCAGACGTCTCGCAGATGACTGATGTGCACGCCCGGTTGGACATCGCACATCACCACGAGCCTTGGCGCACAGGCTCCGGGCGCCAGGACCACACGGTTTTGCCGTACGCGGATCACACCGGTCGTTTGCGCGAGGTCTTCGCTCACGGTTGCCCGCCCTGCAAAGCCCTTCGCGCCGATGTGATCCACGCCCACCGCCGTCCGGCCCGCGTCGTGACGATCGCGATACGCCCTCTTCCTTGGGCCGGGTTGCGCGACACATGCGCCGTTTCCGAATTTCGGTAAAGTGGAATGTTTTTGCCGACGGATATTGCCCACCCCTCGCGTGTTTTGCCCGTCGGGCAACGCGAGGTCTTGTAGCCCATCCATCGAACCAAAACCGCCTGATGGCGTTAACCCCGGCACCGCCGGGTGACAACCGGACACAACAGGGAACGATGGACGTGGCGCATTTTTCCGGTTTCTGCCCACGACATCAACGTATCGGTACGCGCTGACATCTAACCTGTTCCCGGCGCGTGCAGCCTTTCCGCCGCACGCGCCAACCAGCCCTCGCTATTGCCTCGCCGTGCCTGCTAGGACAATCACAGCTCTTCGAGGCGGCGCCAGCCATGCAGCACGCGGCGTCCATGCGAAGTGAATGCGAAGCAGCAGCCGCCGCCAGCAAGCTGGTCATGGACGCGATCAATCGCCAAACCGGAGTAATGGCAAAATAAGAGAGTCCCAACGCCACCGTGGCCGACAAAGAGCACGTCGCCAGGCGTGCCGCGAGCCAGCACATGCTCGACCTCGCCGACGATGCGCAGTTGGGCGTCAACCGCGCGTTCCCAGCCACGAATGCTGACGTGGGGTTGCCCGAAAAACTGATTGGCCATCGCCTCGAACTCGTCGGGAACGAGGAAGCCTGTGGCCGATCGATCGTTCTCGTGCATTGCTTCGCGCACCTCCACGTCGATCCCCAGCTTTGCCGCGATGATCTCAGCGGTCTCGATCGCCTTTCGCTCTCCACTGGAGATGACCTGCGTGGTACCTGACAGCGGCCCAGTGGCCATCACGGTTTCCGTACGCGCTCTGCCGACCTCACTCAGGCCCCAACGCGGAACGGGAATCGACGGATCGATATTGACCTGAGGATGGGTCAGATAGCGGACGACATTCGTCATGGGCGAATGATCACCGGGTTTCTGTCGCAACACGCAAGCCAGAGGCATCGAAGACGTGGACATCGGGACTCGCAGCAACTAGTGTCACCGTCTCGCCCGGCGCCGGCGTCTGGCGGCCACGAACCTCCGCAACGAACATCTTGCCGTCGACGCGGCGCAGATAGGCGAAGGAGGCCTCGCCGAGCCGTTCGACCAGCTCGACGATGCCTTCGGCGGTGAAAGCACCGGCTTCTCCCCGGACAAGATGCTCCGGGCGGACGCCGACCGTCAGCCTGTCGCCGACCTTCAGCGATGCCGCTGATATGTCAAGGGTGCGAAATGCGGCACCGGTGACGCGCGCTCGTCCGCCCTCGATGCCTTCGACCTCAGCTTCGAAGAAATTCATCGCAGGCGAGCCTATGAAGCCGGCAACGAACAGATTGGCGGGTTCATAATAGAGGTCGAGTGGTTTGCCGACCTGCTCGATGCAGCCCTTGTTCATCACGACGATGCGGTCGGCAAGCGTCATCGCCTCGACCTGATCGTGCGTAACATAGACGATCGTCGACTTCAGCAGCCTGTGCAAATTCGCGATCTCGACGCGGGTCGAGACACGCAGGGCTGCGTCGAGATTGGAGAGCGGCTCGTCGAACAGGAACACTTCAGGCTCGCGCACGATCGCGCGGCCGATCGCAACCCGCTGACGCTGGCCGCCGGAGAGATCGCGGGGATAGCGCTCGAGCAGCTCCTCGAGCCGCAGCATGCGCGCCGCTTCCGTGACGCGCCGCTCGCGCTCGGTCGGCGGCACGCCAGTGAACTTCAAGCCGAACGTCATGTTCTTGCGCACATTCATGTGCGGATACAGCGCGTAGGACTGGAACACCATCGCGATGCCGCGTTCGGCCGGCGCGAGCGTATTGACAAGCTTGCCGGCGATATGGATGTCCCCGCCCGATGCACCATCGAGCCCGGCAATCATCCGCAGCAGGGTCGACTTGCCGCAGCCCGAGGGACCAACGAGAACGACGAATTCGCCGTCCTCGATGCTCAAATTGACGTCGTTGAGCACCGTCGTCGCGCCATAGCGCTTGTTGAGGTGCTCGATGCTCAGATTGGCCATTCTGACAACCTATTTGACCGCGCCGGAGGTGAGGCCTGCGATGAGTTGGCGCGAGAGGATGACGTAGATCACGACGACCGGCAGGATCGCCATCGACAGTGCGGCGAGCACGGAATTCCAGTCGGTAATGTACTGGCCGAGAAACTGCTGCACGCCGAGCGTCACCGTATGGGTTGAATCGCTCGAGGTCAGGATCAAGGGAAACCAGAGGTCGTTCCAGATCGGCACGATGGTGAAGACAGCGACCGTGGCAATGGCCGGTCGCAGCAGCGGGGCGACCACCTCGAAGAAGATGCGGGTTTCCGGCACGCCGTCGCAGCGCGCGGCGTCGCGCAAATCCTTGGGAATCTGCTGGATGAACTCGCTCAATATGAAGATCGACATCGGCAGGCCCTGCGCGACATAGACCAGGACCAGGGCCGTCAGCGTGTCGTTGAGGCCGGCGGACCGCATCATGTTCAGGATTGCGACGGAGCCAAGCCGGATCGGCACCATGATGCCGATCGACAGGAACAGCGCCAGCGCCGTCGAACCCCGGAAACGGTACTCGGTCAGCGCCCAGGCCGCCATTGCCCCGAACAGCAGGACGAGCGCCATGCTGACGAGAGTCACGATCAGCGAGTTCGAATAGTACAAAAGGATATGCGATGACCGGAACACCTTCTCGTAGCCGATCAGGCTGAAGGTTGATGCGTCCGGCGGCGTCAGCGGACTGCCGAAGATGGCGCTGCGCACCTTGAACGAATTCATCACGACGAGCAGGATCGGACCTACCGCCAGAAGGCTATAGGCAATCAGGACGAGATGGACACCGATGCTCCTTGCGCGCTGATCCCTAGTCATGCCTCCCCCTCAGAAAGCGTAACGGCGAATGCGCCGCTGCACGAGGAAGAGATAGAGGCAGAGGCCGAGAAGGATGATGAAGAACATCACGGTCGCGACCGCAGCGCCCATCGTCGGATTGCCTAGCTGGAGCTGATTACCGAAGAAGGTGCGGTAGAAAAACGTGCCAAGGATGTCGGTGGCGAAATTCGGCCCCGCAAGCGCGCCCTTGACCGAGTAGATCAGATCGAAAGCGTTGAAGTTGGCGACGAAGGTCAGGACCGAGACCAGGCTGATCGTCGGCAGCACGAGCGGCAGCTTGATGTGGAAGAAAATGCGGAACTGTCCGAGCCCATCGACCCGTGCCGCGTCGATTAGCTCTTCGGGGATGTTGAGCAGCGCGGCGTAGATCAACATCATCGGGATGCCGACGAATTGCCAGACTGAAATGAGGGACAGGGTGACGAGCGCGCTCGATTCGAGCCCGAGCCATGGGGCAAAGAGCGAGCCCAATCCGACCGCCTTCAGGGCGCCGGAGGCCACGCCCCAGAGGGGCGAAAGGATCAGATTCCAGGAGAAGCCGACAATGACAACCGACAACATCGTCGGGAGAAACATCACGGTGCGATAAAAGCCTTTGAGCCTCACACCCGGCAGGCTGAGCAATCCAGCGAGCGCAATACCGACCGGATTCTGCACGCACATATGCACGACGAAGAATATCAGGTTGTTGCCGAGCGCATTCCAGAATGGCTTCGACCAAAGCGCATCGCCGAGCAGCGTTTGGAAATTGGCGAGGCCGACGAAAGATCGTGCTCCGGACGTATCGCTCGTATACGTCGAGAGCGCCATCGTCGCGACGAGCGGGTAGATCGAAAACAGGGTGTAGATCACGACCGCAGGCCCGAGAAAGAACAGCAGAAGGCCCGCGAGCTTTGCGCGGGGCATCTGGGCCGTGACGTGCGAGACCGGTTCAGCCATGACGGGGAAAGAACAAACCTAACATGCGTTATCGCCGCTGTTTGCTGGTGCCATCTCCTGGCGAAGCGTGCAGCAACTATCGACCAAGAACGGTCCCTCTCCCCGCAAAAGCGGGGAGAGGGAGACCTCATATCACTTGGCGGGCTTGTACCACTTGTCGAGACCATCCTGGAGCTGCTTGCCGGCAGCTTCGGGCGTCAGCTTGCCGTTGACCACCTGCGCGGACACGTTCCAGAGTTCGTTTTCGAGATTCGGCGTTCCGCGCGACAGGATCTGATACGAATTGCGGATCGTCGACTTGCAGGTCTGCCGCCATCCGACCATCGTTGCAGCGACGTCGTCCTCGACCTTCACCGGAGTCTTGGCGAGGGGGAAGAAGCCGGGAAGCGCGTTGGCGTAGATCGTTGCGAATTCCGGCGTCGTCAACCATTCCAGGAATTTCTTGGCATCCTCCTTGTTCTTCGAGGCTGCGTTGATGCCCATCGCGATGTCGGTGTGATCGGAGATATAGCAATCCGTCGTGCCGGCGGGTTGCGGCGGCGGGAAAGCACCCATGGCGAATTTCGCCTGGCCCCTGAACGTCGAGATGTCCCACGAGCCAGCGGCATAGATCGCACCCTTGCCGAGCGAGAACAGGTTCTGACTGTCGGCGTAGGTCTGCGCTTGGAAGCCCGATCCGAGATAGGGTGCCCAGCTTGCGATCTCCTTGAAGGCCGCGACGTATTGCGGGTCGGTGAGCTTCTCCTTGCCGGCAATCAGATTGGCCCGCCCTGCCTCGCCTTTCCAATAGTCGGGACCGATGTTCTGGAAGCCCATGGTTGCGGCCTCCCACTGGTCGGCCGTGCCCATCACCAGCGGGACATAGGTCCCGTCCTTCTTGAACTTCTCGAGCACGGCGTGCAATTCGTCGAGCGTCTTCGGCTCGGTCACGCCGACCTTGGCGAAGGCTTCCTTGTTGTAGATGAATCCGGCGATGACGGAGGCGATCGGAACACAGAAAGTGGTCTTGCCGTCGTCGGTTTGCCACGCGGCCTTTGCGACATCGGAGAAATTGTCCATGCCCTTGATGGCGTCGACGCTATCGAGCTGATGCTTCTGATAGAGCGCGAGCGAGGCGTCGAACGGACGGCAGGTGATGAGGTCGCCGGCGGTCCCGCCATCGAGCCGCGCATTGAGGGCAGCATTGTATTCCTTGGGCGCCGAAGGCGCGAATTCGATCTTGATGTCGGGATAGTGCTTGTTGAAGGCGGGAATGATCTTGGAGTTCCAGATGTCGGCGTCGTCATTGCGCCAGCTCTCGATCTTCAACGAGCCCGCCTGGGCCGACGCCAGCCCCGCGAGCAACGCCAACGCGGCAACCTCAGCTCCCAATCCGGCCTTGAATGTCCGTCTCATGCTACGCTCCCTTGTTCGGGCCTTCGCCCTTGATTCCGTTACCCCTTGCGCGGCGCAATGCGTCGTCGATGCGGCCTTCAGCAGCGGCGAGCCAATTGACGGCTTCACTCATGCTGGGGATGCCGCACGCAATCAACACCGCCGGCTTGACGTCTCCGTCAGCCTCACGCAACGCCGCTGCCGCTTTGGCATCGCTGACATCAGCAATCGCCGCGACGATCCCGCGCGCCCGCTCGCGCAACTTGGCGTTATCGGCCTTCAGATTGACCATCAGCCCTTGATGGATGTGACCGAGATCGAGTCCCATCAAAGATGAGAGCATGCCAAGCGCGGCCTTCTGCGCGGCTCCGGCCGCGAGCCGCGTCGAGCCCCGCAGCGCTTCCTCCCCGCTTTCGAGCAGGATCGACGCGTCGGCGCCAACGAGCAATTGCGAGGCGGGACGATGCGCGATGCCAATAACGAAGGCGCCGCGGCGACGCGCCTCTGCGGCCGCGGCCACAGTGAACGGCGTCGAGCCGCTCGCCGATACAGCGATCACGGCGTCGCCGGAGAGATCACCAAGCTCGGCTATCGAACGCTCACCGGCTGCAGCATCGTCCTCGGCCGCGCCGTCGATGCGAAATGGCTCAACGGCTCCGCCAGGCAGGACAATCGCGATACGGCTCTGGTCAAGGCCGAACGTCCCGGGAAGCTCGGCGGCATCTTCGGCCGCCGCAAGGCCCGACGACCCTGCGCCGGCATAGACCAGACGTCCGCCGGCTCGCCAAACGGCGGCGAGCCGAAGTGCCGCCGTACGGATATCACTGGAAACAGCCGCGACCGAAGCAATCGCTCGGCGATAGGAGGCGAGCATTGCCTCCGCAAACATCGCCTCATCGGTCGTCACGACGTCGGCGGTGTCGCCGCACCTCTCTCCGACCGTCTCTCCACTCGGCAGTACCAGCATCGTGAATACCAATGGTAGATACCTCTTGTATTCGTTTTAGACACGTGACATACCACTTGTCTAGAGCCGTTAAGAATTTTTTTAGGAGGCCCCTTGGCGACAGCCCGGTTCTTTCTCGGAGTAGACGGCGGCGCCACCCGTTGCCGCGCGAGATTGCGGGACTCGTCCGGCCGCGAACTCGGGCGCGCCGTAGGGCCGGCTTCGAACATCTATCTCGACTTCGACGAGGCGATGCTGGTCGTGCGCGACACCATCGAATCCGCGATCAGCGCCGGCGCACCGCGGCAGGAGATCGCCCTCGGCCTCAGCCTTGCCGGTCTTTCGGACGACAATGAAGCGGAGCGTGTCTCCGCCGCCCTGCCCGGCTTCGGGCGGGTCGTCGCCGTCAATGATGCTGTCGCCGCTTGCGTCGGCGCCAACGGCGTCGGCGATGGCGGCCTGATCATCGCGGGCACGGGCTCGGCGGGCATCGCGCGCGTAGGGACCCGAACGACGATCATCGGCGGACGCGGCTTCTGGCTCGGCGACGACGGATCCGCCGCGCGCCTCGGCGAATCCGCGCTGCGCGCGACGCTGCGTGCGATCGACGGCCTGGAGCCGATGAGCGGACTGGCACAGGCGCTCGGTCGACATTTTGATGACGATCCATTGCGGATGAGCCGCTGGGCAGCGGACGCCAGACCCAGAGACTACGGAGCCTTCGCGCCCCAGATCCTTGACGTCGCAAGGTCCGGAGATATGCGCGCGCGCGAAATCGTCGCGGAAGCAGCGTCCGCGATAGCGGCTCTCGCGAACGCGCTGAACGCGCTCGGCGCCGAGCGCATTGCGCTGGCGGGCGGCTTCGGAGAGCCCTTGCGCCCCTTCCTGCCGCCCGATGTGGCCAAGCGTCTCGCCCAGCCGCGACGCGACGCCGTCGACGGTGCGATCCTTCTTGCCGGCGGAACGCTCGCGGAGGACGCGGCATGTCCATGACGGTCGAGACGGCGCCCGGCCAAAAGCTCTATCGTGCCGTGGTCGATGCGCTTCGGCGCGAGATCGAGACCGGACGCTTCGCGGAGACGCAGCTGCTTCCGGCCGAGCGCGTGTTGTGCGAGCTGCTCGAGGTATCGCGCACGACGCTGCGCAAGGCGATCGCTGATCTGATCGCCGAAGGCGTGCTGTTTCACCGTCACGGCGCCGGCACCTTCATCCATCGTGCAACGCCGCGGGTCGAACAGCCCTCCTCGCGTTTGACGAGCTTCACCGAAGACATGCGGCTGCGCGGATTGGAGGCGAGCTCGCGCGAGCTTGAACGCGGCGTCTTCCTGCCGACGCCGGAAGAGGCGATGATGCTCGGTGTACGGCCGAACGACCGCGTGTTCCGGCTCGGACGCCTGCGCCTGGCCGACGGTTCGCCCATGGCGATCGAACGCGCTGCCGTGCCGATACGCTTTCTTCCTGAGCAGGAATCGGTCGGCGATTCGCTCTACGAGGCGCTCTCCGCAAGGGGCTTCAGACCAACCCGGGGCCTGCAGCGCTTGCGTGCGACCCTCCTCGATCATGCGGATGCCGAACTGCTTGGCGTCGCGCCTGACAGCCCCGCGCTCTACATCCAGCGCATCGCCTACCTCGCCGACGGGTCCTGCGTCGAGTTCACGAAGTCCTGGTACCGCGCCGACGCCTATGACTTCGTCTCCGAACTCACGCTGTCGCCCCCGGCCCGAAAGACGCAGCGATGACGACCCACATGCTTCAGGAGATCGGCGAGGCGGGTGAAGCGGCTGCGCGCCAGCTTGGTCAGAATGCTGATCGGCTTGCTGAAGTCGGCGCCCGTCTGCGCGCGCTCGATCCGCCGCTCGTTGCAACCATCGGCCGCGGCTCGTCGGATTGCTGCGCGCTCTATCTGAAATATCTCGTCGAGATTCTATCGGGGGTGCCTTGCGCCTCGATCGGCCCCTCCATTGCGACGCTTTACCGGACGCCGATGCGGCTCAAAGGCAGCGTTTCCGTCGCGATCTCGCAATCGGGGCGCAGCCCTGACATTGTGGAAATGCAGCGCGCCGCGCGCAGCGGCGGTGCGCTGGCCCTCGCATTGGTCAATGACGTCGCCTCGCCACTCGCGCAAGAGGCTGAAATCCTGCTGCCGCTCTGCGCCGGGACGGAACGTTCCGTCGCCGCGACCAAGTCGATGGTGGCCGGTCTTGTCGCCGGGGCAAGCCTCGTCGCCGCCTGGCGCGAGGATCGGCAGCTCGCAGACGCCCTCGCCGGCCTCCCGGACGTCCTGCGCGCCCAGGCAACGCCGCCGCCCGCGGCGATGCTGGCCAGACTTGCAAATGCCCGCAGCGCTTTCGTGCTCGGTCGCGGCGCGACGCTTGCGATCGCCGCGGAAGCGGCGCTCAAGCTCAAGGAAACGTGCGCGATTCACGCCGAGGCCTACTCCGCGGCCGAGGTGTTGCACGGCCCGGCCGAACTCGTTGCTTCGGGCTTCCCTATCATCGCCTTCCTGCCGTCCGATCCGGCGCGCGAAGGCATGCTGCCGGCGCTCGCGGCGCTGGCCGACGCCGGCGCGACGGTAATCGCAATCGAAGCAGGCGGCGACGATGAGCCGGATCGACTCGCGACCGCACGAGTCGAGGCGCCCCTGTTGGAGCCCATCGTCATGATCCACCGCTTCTACCGGCTTGCCGAAGCGCTCGCGCTCCGGCTCGGGCGCGATCCCGACCGCCCGCGCAATCTGCGCAAGGTAACGGAGACCGTCTGATGATCGTTCTGTCCGGCGCGCGGATCTTCGATGGCGAACGCTTTCTCGATGACCATGCGGTCGTCGTCGACGGCGCGCGCATTGCCGCAATCGTTCCCCACTCGCAGAGACCTGACGGCGCCATGCGGGATCTCGGCGGCGGCCTGCTTGCGCCCGGCTATGTCGACGTTCAGGTCAATGGCGGCGGCGGCGTCCTGTTCAACGAGGACCCGACGCCCGAAGGCATCGCCCGCATCGCGGCCGCGCACCGTGACCATGGGACCATCGGGCTGCTGCCGACGCTGGTGACCGACACGCCGCAGGTGATGGCCACCGCGATCGCAGCGACGCGCGAGGCGCGGCGTCTGACCCCTGCGGCACTTGGCATTCACCTGGAAGGCCCTTTCCTGGATCCGCGCCGCAAGGGCGCGCATGAACTCAACTACATCCGCAATCTCGAACCCGACGACATCGCGACAATCGCCAAGGCAGAATGTGGCGCGATCATGCTGACGCTCGCGCCCAACCGGGTCGGAGCCGAGAGCATCGCCGAGCTCACGCGGCAGGGCGTGCTTGTCTCGCTGGGCCATTCCGACGCAACCTACCAGGAGGCGCGCCGGGCCGTGGAAGCAGGCGCGCGCGCATTCACCCATTTGTTCAACGCGATGAGCCCGCCGACGGGACGCGAGCCGGGCATGGTCGGTGCCGCACTCGATCTGGACGATGTGTTCGTCGGCCTCATCGCCGACGGTCATCACGTCCACGAGGCGAATTTGCGCGTTGCGCTAGCCGCCAAGCGGCACGATCGTTTCATGCTGATTACCGACGCGATGCCGCCGGCGGCCGGCGGCCCCGATCATTTCGATCTTCAGGGCCGGCGCGTGACGTCCGTTGACGGTTGCCTGCGGCTCGACGACGGGACGCTCGCCGGCTCGGTTCTGACCATGGATGAGGCGGTGCGCTATGCCGTCAACGTCCTCAGGCTTCCGCTCGCCAATGCCCTCGCAATGGCGTCGCGCATTCCGGCGACGTTTCTCCGGCGCGATACTGACCTCGGCCGTATCGCACCAGGCTATCTCGCCAGCCTCGTGCATCTCGACGACGAGCTGCGCGTGCAGGAAACCTGGATCGAGGGCTGCCCCCTTAACACCTGATTGAAGGACGCGATCGAGCCATGTCCTCGCTCTCCGTTTCGTCCCCACAGAAGATCCGCGTTCTCGTGGTTGGCCTCGGCACCATGGGAACAAGCCATGCCCGCGCCTACAGATCGATCGAGGGTTTCGAGCTCGTTGGTCTTTGCACCTCTCGCGCGGCCGATCGCGACGATCTCGAGGCCGAGTTTCCTGCTCTTCCGCGCTTCGAAAGCTACGAGGAGGCGCTCACAAATTTGCGTCCCGATGCGGTCGCGATCTGCACTTACACCGAGCATCACGCCGCCATGGCGTTGCGGGCTTTCGCCGCCGGCGCGCATGTTTTCTGCGAAAAGCCGCTGGCCGACACGCTGGATGCCGCGCGGCACGTCGTGAGCGCTGCACACGCAGCCGGAAAGGCGCTGCTGGTCGGCTATATCCTGCGCGTCCATCCCGCATGGTCGCGGTTCGTCGAAATCGGACGAACGCTCGGAAAGCCGCTCGTGATGCGCATGAATCTCAACCAGCAGTCCGCGGGCTCTTTCTGGGAGGTGCACAAGAGACTTATGCGGTCGACCTCACCGATCGTCGACTGCGGCGTCCATTACGTCGACATCATGTGCCAGGTGACGCGAGCCCGCCCCGTCGCGGTTCACGCAGTCGGGGCGCGACTGACGAGCGAGATCGCGCCGGCCATGTACAATTACGGCCATCTCCACATCATGTTCGACGACGGCTCGGTCGGCTGGTACGAGGTCGGCTGGGGTCCGATGATGAGCGAGACCGCCCATTTCGTGAAAGACATGATCGGCCCTGATGGCAGCGTGTCGATCGTCGCGAAAGAGAGCGGCGATGCGGGCGCCGGTTCGGCGGAACATGACTCGCATACACGCACCAACGCGCTTCGCGTCCATCACGCGGCGCGTGACAGCGAAGACCGCTTTGCCAAGCCGGACGAAATAATCTCGACCGCCGATGAGCCCGGCCATCAGGAACTCTGCGAACGCGAGCAGCTGATGTTTCTGAGTGCGATCCGTGGCGAAATCGATCTGTCCGAGCATCACGAGGACGCGATCAACTCGCTCCGCATCGTCTTTGCCGCCGACGAGAGCGTTCGAACGGGGGAAGTCGTACGCCTGTAGATCCACACCGATCGAACGCTTGCGACCTCTAGCCGTCAACGATGGCCACCGCCCGCGTCCAGCCCGCGGATGCCCGCTCGATCTTCACCGGGAAGCACGACACCATGAAGCCGGTCGAGGGCAGAAGCTCGAGATTGTGCAGCTTCTCGATGTGGCAATAGCCGATGTGGCGTCCGGCCTTGTGACCCTCCCAGATCAAACTGGCATCCCTGGTCTCGGCATATTTCTTCGCGGTGTAGACAAAGGGCGCGTCCCAGCTCCAGCCATCGATCCCGGTCAGCCGCACGCCGCGTTCGAGCAGATACATGGTCGCCTCATAGCCCATCCCGCAGCCCGAGGTGACGTAGTCCTGCCGCCCGTATTTGGCGCCGGCGCTGGTATTGACGACGACGATCTCTAGCGGCGACAGCGTATGCCCGATCCGCTTCAGCTCCGCCTCGACATCGCCTGCAGTCGCCACATATCCGTCGGGCAAATGGCGGAAGTCGAGCTTCACGCCGGGCTGGAAGCACCATTCCAGCGGCACCTCGTCGATCGTCCAGGCGCGCTCGCCACGGTTCATCGTGGGATGGAAGTGCCAGGGCGCATCGAGATGGGTGCCGTTATGGGTGGACAGATTGACCATTTCCACCGCCCAACCCTGACCGTCGGGCAGATCCTCCGCCTTCAGCCCATCGAAGAACTGGAGCATGCGCGGCAAGCCCTGCTGATGATCGATGTATTGAATGGTCGGATGGTTGCCCGGCGGATCGGCCGGCACGTCGTTTTGCAGCGGTACGGAGATATCGATCAGTTTGCGCGCCATGGTGATTCCTCGTTGATTTTTTCAGTCCGTTGCGAGCTCAGGCGTCCTGCCGCTCGACCCTGTTCCTCAAGACGCCGATTTTCTCGACTTCGAGCTCGACGGTGTCGCCATGCTCGAGATACCAGCCGAGCTCGAGTCCACAGCCATTGCCCACCGTGCCTGAACCGATGAATTCACCCGGCATCAGCGTCTCGTCCTGCGTGACATGGGCGATGATCTCTTCGAACGAGAACAGCATCCCGTCTGAGACGCCGGTTGAACGGGTCTCGCCGTTGACACGCGCTTCCATCTTCAACTTGTAGGGATCGCCGATCTCATCCGGCGTCACGACCCACGGCCCCATCACATTGCCACCATCGAAGCTCTTGCCCTTGGCGGGGCCAAGCCGTCCTTCCATCTCGATGCGCTGCGCGTCGCGCGCCGAGAAATCGTTGAAGATGGTGTAGCCGAAGATGTGATCCCTCGCCTTCGCCGCAGGGATATTCGCGCCCCTGTTCTTGGTGATGATGCCGAATTCGAGCTCGTAGTCCATCACCTTGCTATAGCGCGGCCATTTGACGGTGGTGTTGGTGCCGCGAACGCTGAAGCGGTTGGTGATGTAGAAGATCGGTTGCTTGCGATAGACCTCGGGCAATTCGCCGAGCGGCTCGGCGTCGACCCGCGCCAGCTCCTCCATGTCGCCTTTGGCGCGCGCCGCGAGCTTGCGCTGCCCGCGCGGCGCCTGGAGGATGTGCAGCGGGAACGACATGCCGTCGCGCATCTGCCGGGGCTCCGGCACCGGCGCGAGGATGTCCACCGCTGATGTCGCCGAGGACAGCGCCGGATCCGCGCCGTGCTTCTCGAACAGCGCCGCCGCCTGCTCCAGCGCGCCGGGCCCCGCGTCGATCAGCGCCAGCATCGAGGCGAAGGCCGGATGATCCTGACCATCGCGCGCAGCGGACGCGGCGATGTCGAATATCCGACCGTCCTTGGAATGCACGATGCCGATCTTGTCCTGACCAGCCGACCTGAATGTAGCGAGTTTCACCTTGGACACCCCTTGCTCTGATTGAAAATATATGATCGAATAAAATATCGATAATCAAGATAAAAAAATGCGCCTTGGGAGGATAGTTTGAAGAGGCAGTTGGCAAGATTGGCGATCACGCTCGGAATTTCGCTTCAGATGGCTTGCGCATTGGCGGGCTCGGCGGCGGCACAAGCGAAAATCCAGATCGGTTGCACGGCCACCTCCGACTGTGCGTCCGCCATGGTCGCGGTCGACGAAGGCATTTTCAAAAAGCACGGGCTCGACGTCGAGATGACGCCGATCGCCATCAACTCGAACATCCCTGCCGCGATCCTGTCGAACTCCATCCAGATTGGCGGACCGACCTCGACCGTCTTCCTCCAGGCGGTTGACGGCGGCCTCGATCTGGTCGGCATTGCCGGCGCCTCCGTGATGAACACGACGTCGAACAACGCCATCACGGCCTTCGTCCGGAACGGCATCACCATCAACGAGCCCAAGGACTTCGTCGGCAAGAAAGTCGGCGCACCGGGCCTTAACGCGTTCCTGCATGTGCTGTTCGTGAAGTGGCTGGTGGAGAAAGGTGTCGATCCCAAGAGCGTCAAGTTCGTCGAGGTGACGTTCCCGACGATGGCCGACATCATCAAGTCCGGCAGCGTCGATGCCGTTCTCACCGCCGAGCCATTTGTCACCCGCATGACCAATGCGGGCCTCGGCTCGGTCGGCGCACGCTACGCCGTCGAGCTCGCCCGCACCGACCCGATCATCTTCTATGCGGCCTCGCGCGAATGGGCGGAGAAGAACGCCGCGACCGTGACCAAGTTTCGCGATGCGATCGCGGAAGCGGCAGTGATCGTCAACAGCGACCGCGAGAAGGCCTCCGCTTCGATCGCAAAGTTCACCAAACAGCCGCTCGATCTCGTCAAGGCGACGCCTCCAAATCAGTCCGAGCCACGCCTGAAGCCGGAGAACCTCTCCTGGTGGATCGAGGTGATGTCGTCGCAGAAGATGCTGCAATCAAAGCTCGATACAAGCAAACTGGTGCTGAACTGAGGACCCCTGCGATGCCGGCTTCCGAACGCCCTGTCGAACGTCCGAACGGCGAAGCCGGCACCTTGAGCGAGCGCGCGGCTACCCTCCTCGAGCAAGACATTCTCGCCGGACGCCTGGCGCCGGGGTCGCGGCTTGGCATCGTCGATCTCGTGCAGCGCTATGAAATCGGCGCCACGCCGCTCCGCGAGGGTCTATCGCGCCTGATGTCACGCGGATTGATCGTGGGCATCGGCCAACGTGGCTTTCGCGTCGCCGACGTCAGCCGCGAAGACCTGGCCGACATCACCTGCATGCGCACCGCCGTCGAGAAGGAGGCAATCCGGTTAGCCATCATCCATGGGGATGACGCATGGGAGGCCGGCATCGTCAGCGCGCTGCACCAGATGCGTCGCCACATCGAGCGCACCGGCAACGAATTCCGCGAGGGCGCCGCCGATTTCGACCGCCTGCACAAGGGCTTTCACACCGCCCTCCTCGCGGCTTGCGGTTCGGGGCGGATGCTCGGCGCGCATTCCGACCTCTACGACCAGGCTTATCGCTACCGCCGCGTGATGATGAGCGGAATTGACAGCGGTGCGGACTTTATCCGTAGCCATCAAATGCTTGCCGACCGCGTGCTGGCGCGAGACGTGCCAGGTGCACAAAAGATGCTGGAAGCACACCTACACTCGACCATCAACTTCGTCTATCCGCCCGCCAGCGAGAGCAACCGATGATCCTTCTTGCAAGACTTGACGACGCAAAGGCGGCGCGGCAGCAAAAGCCATTGATCAGCTTCAATGGCGCAACGCTCCGGCTTGGCGGCAAGACCATTATCGAAAATCTCGATCTCACGGTGCGTCCCGGCGAATTCCTCTGCATTGTCGGTGCCTCCGGTTGCGGCAAGACCACTGCATTGCGTCTCGCGGCGGGCCTCTATCGTCCGACCGGCGGCGCCGTCACCTTCGATGGCCAGGCGATGCTCGAACCGCGCCGCGAGGTCGCGATCGTATTCCAGGACTACGGCAAGGCGCTGCTGCCCTGGCGAACCGCAGCCGGCAACATCTCGCTTGCGCTGGAGGCCTCTAGGATTCCCGCGCGCGAGCGACCCGGCCGGATCGCTGAGTTGCTACGCAAGGTCGGCCTGCCCGCCCATGCCGAGAAATATCCGGCGGAAATGTCCGGCGGCATGCAGCAGCGATTGCAGATCGCGCGCTGTCTCGCACAGGAGCCAACCACGCTTCTGATGGACGAGCCGTTCGGTGCGCTCGATGCGATGACACGGCAAGGTCTGCAGGACGAGGTGCTGTCGTTGACGGCGGCGACAAACACGACCGTCATCTTCGTGACCCACGATCTCGACGAGGCGATCTATCTCGGCGACCGCGTCGTCGGTCTGTTGCCGCATCCGGGGCGGATCGGAATCGAGCTGGACGTGAACCTGTCGCGCCCGCGCGACCAGCTTGCCACCCGCGAGCACCCGGAATTCCTGCGGCTGCGCCGGCAACTCTTCGACTTCATCAAGGCGACCGAACATTGAGCCTCGCGCGCACCAAGCCGCTGTTGCTGCCGCTGGCGGCACTTCTCGCCTTCGAGCTCTGGATCCGCCTTGCCCATTTGCAGAGCGACAGCTTGGCGCCTCCGAGTGCGGTCCTCGCCGCTCTGGTCGCAGCACTCGCCGACCTCACGATCCCGATTGCCACCCGTGACACTCTGCTGGCGGCGTTTGCGGGGCTCGCGATCGGCAGCATCATCGGGCTCGGGCTCGGGATCGCTTTCGGCGTTTCGAGCATGCTCGATCGTCTCATGGAAGTGACCGTCGAGGCGATCCGGCCGATTCCGTCGATCGCGCTGCTGCCGATCGCACTGATCGCGCTCGGCTTCGGCTATCGCATGGAGATCGTGATTGTCACCTTTGCCTGCGTCTGGCCGATGTTGATCCTGAGCCGCACCGCCGTCCGCGGCATCGAGCCACGGTTGATGGAAGTGTCACGCGCGTTGCGCCTGACGCCGGTGCAGCGGACCATCAAGATCATCATTCCGGCCGCGCTGCCGCGTATCTTCGTCGCGTTCCGGCTGTCCGCCGGTATTGCACTGATCGTCGCGGTGACGGTCGAGATCGCGATCAATCCGCTCGGCCTCGGCGCCGGCATCATGCTGGCCCAGCAGGCGCTGCGACCCGATTTGATGCTCGCTTATCTCGTCTGGATTGGTGCCATTGGCTATGGACTCAACCTCGCTTTGATCGTCGTCCAGCACCGCTTGTTCGGCCGTGCAGCGACCGCCGGAGCCGGGTCATGAGCGCCACCGCAATGATCTGGCGCATGGCAAGCTTTGCGGTCGCCGCCGGCTTTGTCGGTCTTTGGCAGCTCATCGCCAATCTCAAGCTGGTCTCGCCTGTGTTTCTGCCCGGCCCGGACCGCGCCTGGACCGCGCTGGTACGTGGCTTTGCGAGCGGCGATCTCGCAAGCAAGCTCGTCGGCACGCTGGAGCACATGGCCTATGGCTGGCTCGCCGCCTCGATCGCGGGCATCGCGCTCGGCGCTCTGATCGGATCGTCTCGCCTGATGCGCACCTACATCGCGCCATCGCTGGAATTTCTGCGCCCGCTGCCGGTCTCCGCTATCATCCCCGTCGCGATCGCGCTGTTCGGCCTGACGGAGGGCATGGCCCTGTTCGTGATCGCCTTCGGTGCGATCTGGCCAATCATGCTTGCGACCATTCACGGTTTTGCCGCCGTCGAGCCGCGCCTCTACGAAGTCGCGCGCGCGTTGCAGATGTCGAGGCCCGCGGTCGTCTTCAAGATCGCGTTGCCGTCAGCCCTGCCCGACATCCTCGCCGGCATGCGGCTGAGCCTCACCGTCGCGCTGATCCTCTCGGTGGTGTGCGAGGTGCTGGCCGGGCTCGACGGCCTCGGCCATTGGGTGTTGCTGTCAGCGCGCGCATTCCGCTCGGCTGATCTTTTTGCCGGCGTGATCCTGCTCGGGGCAATGGGCTATGTGACGTCGGTTGCCATGTCCCTGGCTGAGCGCAGGCTCTTGGCCTGGCAGTCGATGCGCTGATCAGCTTGAGACGACGGCGGTCGCTTCGATCTCGAGGCGCGCCGAGGGCTCGACGAGACGCACGACCTGCACCAGCGCCATGCTTGGATAGTGGGTGCCGATCACCTCGCGATAGGCCTTCCCAAGCGCCTTCAGATTCGTGACGTACTCGTCCATGTCGACGACGTACCAGGTCAGGCGCACGAGATGGTGCGGCTGCGCGCCACCCTCGGCCAGGATCGCGACGATGTTTTCGAGCGTCTGGCGAACCTGCGCGACGAACCCGTCGGCAAACCGCCCCGCGACATCCCAACCGACGACACCACCCGTCACGACAAGGCGTCCCTCGGCCATGATGCCGTTGGCATATCCCTTCGGCTGCGGCCAGCCGCTGGGCTGGAGCACTTGCAGACCGGTCGCGACAGCTTCCGGTTTTCTCATCGTACTCATGCGGAACTCTCTATCTTCTCAGCGCGGCTTCAACAGCTCGCGAGCGACAATCAGCTTCTGGACCTCGGTCGCGCCCTCGTAGATGCGCAGCGCCCGGATTTCGCGGTAGAGGCTTTCGACGACCTCTCCTTTGCGCACGCCGCGACCGCCGAACATCTGGACAGCGCGATCGATGACGCGCTGCGCGGTCTCGGTCGCGGTCAGCTTCGCCATGGCGGCTTCGCGCGTCGTCGGAAGTTTCTGGACGTCGCGGCGCCAGGCCGCGCGGTAGGTCAGCAGTGCGGCGGCATCGGTGTCGGTTGCCATGTCGCCGAGCGCGGCCTGGGTCAGCTGGAGATCCCCCAAGGTCGCACCGAACATGTGCCGGCTGCGCGCGTGCCACAGGGCTTCGTCGAGCGCCCGCCGGGCGAAACCGAGAGCCGCGGCCGCGACCGAGGCGCGGAAAATATCCAGCGTCTGCATCGCAAGCTTGAACCCGCCGCCGGGCGCGCCGAGCCGACGGCTCGCCGGAATCCGGCAATTGGTGAAGCGCAACGTAGCCAAAGGATGCGGCGCGATGACATCGATGCGCTCGGCGATGCCGAAGCCGGGATCGTCGGGAAAGACGACGAAGGCCGAGATGCCGCGGGCGCCCGGCGCCTCGCCGGTTCGGGCAAACAGCGTGTAGACGTCGGCAATGCCGCCGTTGGAGATCCAGGTCTTCTCGCCGTCGATGACATAATCGTCGCCGTCGGCGCGCGCGGTGCAGGACATCGCCGCGACGTCAGACCCCGCCTCCTTCTCGGACAGCGCGAAGGCCGCGAGCCATTCGCCGGAGCGAACTTTTGGCAGCACTTGCTTGCGCAGCTCAACTGAGCCGCCGAGCGCAATCGCGCCGGAGCCGAGCCCCTGCATGGCGAAGGCGAAATCGGCAAGGCCATCGGCATAGGCGAGCGACTCGCGCGACAGGCAGATTGAACGCGAATCGATCGTGGTCGCATCGCCATCGGGTGGCGCGACCGCGCAATCGAGCAGCCCCGCCTCGCCCATCGCGCGCACGAGGCTGCGGCAGGCGCCGTCGACATCATCGTGGTCGACCGTGTCGAGCGCCCCCGATTGCACGAAGCGATCGAGCTTCTCGCCGATCGTGTGGTGGCGCTGTTCGAAGAACGGCCAGTCCAGCCAGTCGCGCCTGATGACCTTCGCAACGGAGCTCATTTGTCATCTCCTCCGTTCATGGGGCGGCCGCCGCGGCGGCGCGTGCCAGGTTGGTTTCGTACTGCCCCTTGGCGGACAGATATTGCTTCGGCCAGCTCACCGCGGTGATGCCGATACGCGCGGCTTCGTGCAGCGTCCAGGCCGGATCGGCAAGATGCGGCCGCGCAATCGCGCAGAGATCGGCACGGCCGGCAGCTAGGATCGAGTTGGCGTGATCGGCCTCGGAGATCGCACCGACGGCGATCGTCTCGATGCCGACCTCGTTGCGGATCAGATCGGCGAAGGGCGTCTGGAACAGGCGTCCATAGATCGGCCGCTCCTCCTTCCAGACCTGCCCCGAGGAACAATCGATCACGTCCACCCCCGCTTCCTTGAACATCGCGGCGAAGATCGCCGCGTCGGCCGGAATGTTGCCGCCGTCGGTCCAGTCATGGCACGACAGACGCACCGACATCGGCCGATCGGAGGGCCACGCCGCGCGCATGGCCTTGAACACCTCCAGCGGAAAGCGCGCCCGGTTCTCGTGACTGCCGCCGTAGTCGTCCGTGCGGCGGTTGGTCAGCGGCGAGAGGAAGCTCGACAGCAGATAGCCGTGGGCGCAATGCAGCTCGAGCCACTCGACGCCGGCGGCAGCGGCACGATGTGTCGCTGCGACAAAATCGTCGCGCACACGGTCCATGTCGGTGCGGTCCATCGCCCGCGGCAACTGGCTGTTGGGCAGATACGGCAAGGCCGAGGCCGACATCAGGGGCCAATCTCCTGATGCCAGCGGCTGATCGATTCCTTCCCACGGCACTCGGGTCGCGCCCTTGCGCCCGGCATGGCCGAGCTGAATCCCGACCTTCCCATGTCCAACACTGTGGACGAGCTCAACCAGGCGGCGCCATTGCTCAGCCTGCGCATCGTTCCAGAGCCCGAGACATCCCGGCGTGATCCGCGCATCCGGCGAGACGCAGGTCATCTCGGCAAAGATCAGCGCCGCGCCGCCCATGGCGCGCGCGCCGAGATGGGCGATGTGGAAGTCGTTGATGAGCCCGTCCTGCGCCGAATACATCGCCATCGGCGAGACCATGATGCGGTTCGCCAGCGACAGGCCACGCACGCGGTGCGGCGTCAGCATCGGCGGCGGCACCCGTTCGCCGTCCTTGAGTGCGATCCCTGCGCGCGCAGCAAACCAGCGCTCAAAGCCTTCCAGCCAGGTGCGGTCGCGCAGACGCAGGTTTTCGTGGCTGATGCGCTGCGAGCGCGTCAGCATCGAATAGAAGAATTGCGGCGGCTCGAGCGTGTCGGCATAGCGCCGGCCGACCACCTCGAACCATTCCATGGCGTTGCGCGCAGCATTCTGGATGCGCGCGACATCGACGCGGCGCACCTCTTCATAGGCCTCCAGAACAGTCGGGATGCCCTCGCGACCGTGACCATGGCGGTCGAACTGATTGGCGAGCTCGATGGCGTCGTCGAGCGCGAGCTTGGTGCCCGAGCCGATGGCAAAATGCGCGGTGTGCGCGGCATCGCCCATCAGAACGACATGCGACTTGCCATTGAAGACGCTCCATTTGCCGCAGATCAGGCGGCTGAAATTCAGCCAGGCCGAGCCGCGCAGATGGCGTGCGTTGGTCAGGAGTTTTGCACCGTCGAGCGTCCCGGCGAAGATCTTCTCACAGAACTCGATCGACCCCTGCTGATCGAGTTCGCCAAGCCCGTGGGCGTTGTAGGTCTCTTCCGTGGTCTCGACGATGAAGGTCGAGGTCTCCGCATCGAACTTGTAGATGTGCGCCTGGAACCAGCCATGCTCGGTCCTCTGGAAATCGAACGTGAAGGCGTCGAACGCCTTCTTTGTGCCGAGCCAGATGAAGCGGTTCGGCCGGATCACCATGTCTGGCTGGAATTGCTCGGCATAGCGGGCACGAATCCTGGAATTGACGCCGTCACAGGCAACGATCAAATCGGCGTCAGGAAATTCGAGATCGGACTCGACCTCGCGCTCGAACACGAGCTCGACACCCAGCGCCTCACAGCGCCTCTGGAGAATGTTGAGCAGGTGCTTGCGGCCAATGCCGATGAAGCCATGGCCACTGGTACGCTGGCGAGTCCCCTTGAAGACCAGCTCGATGTCGTCCCAGTGATTGAAGGCATCCTCGATCTCGGCGGCGCTCTCGGGATCGGCAACGCGCATCGCCAACATCATGGCGTCGGAAAACACGACCCCCCAGCCGAACGTGTCGTAGGGCTTGTTGCGCTCGACGACCGTGATGACGTGCTCTGGATGCCGACGCTTCATCAGCAGGCCCAGATAAAGGCCGGCCGGGCCGCCGCCGATACAGACTATGCGCATGATCCCTCGCTTTCGCGCGTCGCGCCGTGTGTCGAGCTCTCACTCAAATTATTTTAAGCATAAAGTATTTCGTCGGCGCATGCATTGTCAAGGCGGTTCTGCGATGACCCGACGCGGCAGCTCAAAGCCGCAGCAGCGGCGCCGATTCCGAGACCCTCGGGCTCCGCCTTGAATTTACTTTTGGCACGAACTATCTTGCCCATGTCCATGAGAGCTGCTCCAGCTTTCAAATGGCCACGAAGCCCGGGAGATTCGATTGGCACTCGCGAAGGAGCCCACGCCTGTTTCGGCCAAGAATGGGGCGGATCAGGAAGCTGAGTACAGGGCTCAAACGCGAGTTTGGCTCCGGCTGCTCGCCTGCACAACTCTGATCGAGGGCGAGCTGCGGCGCCGGTTTCGCGAAGAGTTCGATTTCACGATGCCGCGCTTCGATGTTCTCGCCCAACTCGACCGTGAGCCGAGCGGGCTTGTGCTGGGAGAGCTGCCCAAGCGCCTGATGGTCTCGGCCGGGAACCTGACGCCGATCGTGGACCGACTGGTCGCGGATGGATACATCACCCGCACGCCGTCAAACCTCGACCGCCGCGTACAGATTGTCTGCATGACGGTCGAAGGCCGCAAGACCTTCAGGCGAATGGCCAAGAGCCACGGCGCATGGCTTGCCGAACTGCTGGCGGATTTCCCGGCGGACCGGTTCGACGGATTGATCGGCGAGCTCGACGAGCTCAAGAGCGCCGTCAGGGACGCGCTACAGAAGCCCTGAGTCGGCCGATGCTCAACGCCGCAACTTCACGCCGGCCGCCTCGCGATCCCATGTATCCGCGGTGACGCCCTCATCGCGCAGCACGCCCTTCTTGATCTTGCCGTTTTCCGTCAGCGGCAGCTGGCTCAGAATGCGCACATAGCGCGGGATGGCGAAATAGGCGATATGGCCTTCGCAGTGCCTGACAATATCGACGGGCTCCAGCGATCGGCCCGGCTCGAGCAGGATCGCCGCCGCAACTTCGTCCTCTCCCAATTCCGACGGCAGCGGGTAGATCGCGCAAGCGGCGACCGCGGGATGGGACTGGATGGTCTGCTCGACCTCCCATGAAGATACGTTCTCGCCACGCCTGCGGATCGAATCCTTCATGCGATCGATGAAGCGATAGTGTCCGTCAGCATCCCGGACCACCCGATCGCCAGAGTGGAACCACAGGTTGCGCCAGGCCTCGACCGTCTTCTCCGGCATGCCGAAATAGCCGGTGGCGAAAGCAAAGGGCTCGCTGGCGCGAAGCACGAGCTCGCCGGCCTCGCCATCAGGAAGTGCGGAATCATTCTCGTCGACGATCCGCGCTTCGATGCCGTCGGCCAGATAGCCCATCGTCCCCGGACGATCGGACGGGATGGTGCCGGCGAACACGAAATTAGTCTCGGTCGACCCGTAGCCGTCGACCAGCGGCACGCCAAACCGCTGCAGGAACGGAGCGTGGATCTGCGGCGGCACGCCGCCGCCAAGCGCGACACGAAGCCGATGCGTCTTGTCGTTCGTCGTCTCCGGCTGCGCCAGAAGCATCGATGCCATCGCACCGAGTAGATAGCCGACCGTTGCCTTATGCCGTTGCGCGGCGGTCCAGAAGCCAGAGGCGGAGAATTTCGGCTCCAGCACGTAGGTGCAGCCGTTCAGCAGCGCCTGATAGAACGCGTTCAGCGCGTTGGTGTGGAACAAGGGCAGTGTCGTGAACAGCACATCGCCTTCGCGGATGCCCAGCGCCCGCGCCGAATAGATGCCCCACCAGAACAATTGCGCCTGCGGACAGCACACCCCCTTTGCCGGCCCCGTAGTGCCTGACGTGTAGAGGATCGCAACGGTGTCGCCGGGACGCACGGCGCCGGCCGGCGCGGAAGCGCCAAACGCCGGCAACGGCACCGCGGACAGCCTGGCATCGAATGCTTCGTCGGCTGCTCCGATGATCCAGGTTCGGGGCGGCAGCTCGACACCGGCCTCGACGCTGTCGATCGCGCCAGCGAACTGAGCCTCAACGACAAGAAGCGCGGGACGCGAGTTGCGGAAGATGTGGGAGAGCTGGAAGCCACGCAGCGCCGTGTTGATCGGGACCGCGATGGCGCCGAGCCAGGCACAGCCGAGATAGACCTGCAAGAACTCCGGACGGTTCGAGCACATCAACGCGACCCGATCGCCCGGCTTGATGCCGGCATCGACAAGCGCCTGGGCCGAGGCAGCCGCGATCGCCGCGGCCTGCGCAAAGGTCCAGCGCGTCTCGCCCGCGACCAGCAGGACACGGTCGCCATAGCGCTCGGCCTGTCGCGTGAGGATGGTGGACAGAATCCGGTCCGACGGCGGAAACAACGTTACCACGCGCGCCCAGGCCGGCGTGGGAATACCGTCCCCGACCGCGCCACCGCTCTGCGCATGCACGCTGCTCTCCATCGCTCTTGCCTCGCTCAGGGCAACAGCTTGTATTTGCCGTCCTCGATCTGGACCATGATGCGCGAGCGGTCGTCGACGCCATGTCGATCCGCCGGCGTATAGGTGTAAACGCCCTGGGTCCCCACAACCTCCTTGGTGGCGAACAGCGCCCGGCGAAGCGCGATACGGAATTCCGGCGAGCCGGGCTTGGCGCCTGATGCCATCGCACGCTTGGCGGCATCGGCGAGCACCAGCCAGCCGTCGAAGGAGTAGGACGAAAACGAATCCGTCGGCGCCTCGCCGTTCGCCTTCTCGAAAGCCGCGCGGAAATCCAGCGCCACCTTCTGGATCGGATTGCTGGCCGGAAGCTGCTCCGCCGCGGTCACGGGTCCGGTCGGGCAGATGATGCCGTTGGCCGCCTTGCCGGCGAGGCGCAGGAAGTCGGCGCTGATCATGCCGTGATTGCCGTAGAGCGGCCCCTTGTAGCCGCGCTCGGACAGCGCGATCACCGGCAGGGCACCGGGCGTTCCCGTTCCACCCAGCATGATCGCATCGGGATGCGCGGCGACGACGCGTAGCACCTGCGCTGTGACGGAAGAGTCCGAGCGCGCGAAGCGCTCATTGGCAATGATCTTGATGTCGACCGTCTTCGCACTTTGTTCGAGCGCGTTGTACATGAGGTCGCCGAACGCATCGGAGAACCCGATGAAGGCAACGGTCTTCAGACCTTTCGCCTTCATATTGTCAACGATCCCTTGCACCAGCAGCGGTGTCGGTTGGGGCGTCTGGACGACCCATGGGCCACCATCGCCTGATGGCACCGGCGCGATCGGCGACACTGCGATCATCGGAATCTTCATCTCGATCGCCGCCGTCGCCATCGCGAGCGTCTGGGGTGCGCCGGACGTGCCCATCAGGACATCGACTTTCTCCTGCTCGACCAGCTTGCGCGCATTGCGAGCGGACGCGGTTGGATCAGAGCCATCATCCAGCTGGATGACCCGGACCTTCTCGCCGCCGATCTCGCCGAGATAGGCTTGGCCCGCCGCAATCCCCTTCGCGTTGGGAATTCCAATCGACGACACCGGCCCGCTGAGGCCGGTGACGAATCCGACGAGAATCTCGGCCTGCGCTGCTTGCGGGATGGCAAGCAGCACTGCAGCGGAAGCGAGCAAACTCTTGATCAAGTTCATGGCACCTGTCTTTCGTGAGAATTTCTTGTTCTGATTGGCAAGTGCCATGAATAGGGCTCAGGTCGACGCAACCAGCGCGATGACGCGAAGCGGACTGCCGGAGCCGTTCTGAATCTTAAGTGGCGAGGCCACAATGACGGCGCCGGTGGGTGGCAACTGATCCAGGTTGCACAGGCATTGCAGACCATAGCGCCCTGCGCCGTGCAGGAAGTGATGCGCCGGATAAGGCGGATCGAAATGCCCGGCCTGCCCCGCATCGGTTCCGATGGTCTCGGTGCCAAACCCGATGACGCCGCGCTCCTCCACCAGCCATTTCATCACGGCCGGATTCGGGCCCGGCGTATGCGCGCCGTCATCCCTGAGATTCGCGTAGTCGCGCCACCCCTTCTTCGACCAATCGGTGCGCAACAGAACCCAGTGACGAGCGGGGATCCGTCCGTGCTTCGTCTCCCATGCTTCGACGAGCGGGACGGTCAGGACGAAGTCCGGATCCTGCGCGGCCTGTGCTGAGCAATCGATGACGCAAGCCGGCGCGATCATGTCTTTCGGCGGCATCGTGTCGACGGCATTGTTTGGCAGATCCTTGCCGGTGAACCAATGAATCGGCGCGTCGAAATGCGTGCCGGTGTGCTCGCCGAAGGTGACGTTGTTCCAGTACCAGGCCGGACCGCGACTGTCATATCGCGAGATTTCCTGGATACGGACAGGAGCTGCCTGGCCGAATTCGGGCGGAAGGACGATGACCGGAAAATCCGGACTGAGCGTAAAGGTCAGGTCGACGACGCGCACCGCGCCGGAAGAAATCGCACTCGCCAGCTCCAGGAGATTCTTGCTTTGCATTGTCACGTCCTCCAGCTTGGTTGAATTGCCGCTTCTTACCTGTCGAGTTCGCGCTCCAGCGCTTTTGGATTGGCCGCGAGACGCTGCCGAATCTCTTCGGCGACGTCTCCGACATACATCTCCTCGAGCCCAGCCTTAAGCCCGGATACGATCGCCTGTGCGATCGCGCGCGGCGCGACCTTCGGCGGTGGGACGGTCTGGAACCATTCGGTGTCGACGGGCCCAGTGAACAGATTCATCACCTTGACGCCGCCCGGCCGCAGCTCGGCGCGCAGACAATGCGAAAACGACAGGCACGCTGCTTGCGAGGCCGAGTAGGCGCCAAACGCAGGCCAGTTCGCCAGTGCATAGACCGAGAGAATATTGACCCATGCGCTACTGCTATTGATGCCGTCGGCACCTCGCATTCGCATCGCAGGCCCAAAGGCCTGCGCGAGATTGATGAAGCCGAGATAGGCCTGGTCGATCTCATCGCGTGCAATGCTCGTGCCCCTGCGATCGAGCAGACCGCCCGGCCGCACATATTCCGTCGTGTTGACGAGGATATCGACCTTGCCGCCGACATCGGCGGCAAGGTCGGTGGCCGATTTCTCGTCGGCGGCATCGAGGGTCACGATCTCGATCCCATCCTGACCGCGCAACAGATTCTCGCCGGCGAACGGCCGCCACGGTTCGGCGACGCCGACGAACACGGTCTTGGCGCCTGCCGCCTTCAAGGCCGCGACGGCTTCCTGGCCGATCACAGTGCGGCCATTGGTCACGAGCACCCGCCGGAATTTCGGATCGGCCGTCATTTCCCGGTACTGTTTGTCGTCCGACATGTTCGGAGTCTCCCCCTCGGGATGGGCAAAGGCCACCGCCTGCCCGCTCTTGTCGAGTTGCAACGACATGCGGACGGCTGCGCCCTCTACGCAATCGCCATGAAGATGCGCGACAATTGTCGGACCGCAGTCCATCTTGACGAGGCCGATACGCCACGGCGCACGTTCGCGGAAATAGACATCGCTCGGCACGCGTGCCGTCGTCTCGGCGAGCAGCAGGCCTCGGCGCGGCGCATCGACGAAGGGAAGGTCTGACGACAAGCAGGACGGACATGCCTCACGCGCTGGATAAGCAAAAGAGCCGCAGGCGTCGCAGCGTTGCAGCATGAAGCGGCCTTCGGCGGCGGCCCGCGTGAACCCGTGCGACGTCCTGCTGCGCGCTCGCGGGGGCGACGCGGGCAGCCGCGTCCGCAGCAGCGGGTTTTTGCGTCGGGGCGGCTTGATCGGGTCAATCATCGCGAAGGCCCTGCAAGAATCGCGGCGCCAGAGGCGAGACCACGATCATAGTTGATCATACCGAACCCCGAGGCCAGAGCGAGGCTCGCATTCCTGACCTGCGTGGTACCCGCAGTGCCCAGAACCTGCCGCAGCCCCTCGACGAGACCCAGATAAGCGCCGGCGGCGCCGGCCTGCCCAACCGAGAGCTGTCCGCCCGACGTGTTGTGGGGGAAGTCGCCGTCAATGGTGAGATCGTGCTGGCGCACGAATGCGGCACCCTCGCCCTTCCTGCAGAAGCCCAGATCCTCGAACTGCATCATGGTGATGATGGGATAATCGTCATAAGTCTGCACGATATCCAGATCGTCAGGCTTCACGCCGGCCATCGCGTAGAGTTCGCCCACGTCCATCGCCCAGCCACCGCGCACCTGCATCGGATCGTCGGCAAAGGCATTGTGCCGCTCGATCGTCGACAGCAACCGCGCCGCAGGCAAACCCAGCGATGCCGCAGTCTCGTCGCGCATCACGAGGAACGCTTCCGCGCCGGCGCATGGCATCACGCAATCGAACAGATGAATGGGATCGGAGATCGGGCGGGCGGCCAGATATTGCTCCATCGTCAGCGGCGCCTTCATCAGCGCGTGCGGATTGCGCAAGGCATTGGCGCGCTGGGCGACGGCGATCTTGCCGACATCCTCACGCGTGACCCCAAAGGTCCGCATGTAGTTGCGTGCAATTAGCGCAAAACTCGAATTGGCCCCGCCTGCGCCATAGGGATAGACGGCATCCTGGTTGAAGCGCGAGAAGTTCTCGAGCGTCAGCCTGAACGAATCGACGTGATTGGTGTCGCCGGCGACGCACGCCACGATGTCGGCGTCGCGCGCCTGAACCGCGCGCGCCGCCTTGCGCAGGCCTGCGATGGCGCTCGCGCCGCCGAGCGGGATCGTGTCGAGCCACCGGACGCACAGTCCGAAATGCTGCGTCAATCCAACTCCGCTGTCAGTCCCCATGGTGAAGCTGGAGACGCACAAGCCGTCGATGTCGGAGGCCTTGATGCCGGCCTGCGCAACGAGCGCATTCAGGGCACGGCCGATCCACCATTGCGCGCTCTCGATGGAGTAGCGCACATAGGGGATTGTGACGGGAGCCGCAATTACGACGCCGTCATACGGTGCGCGCAAGGAATTGGTCACCGACCGCCCTCGTTCATCCGCCTCAGACCACCGTCAGTTTCACGGCAATATTGCCGCGGGTTGCGTTCGAATAGGGGCAGCGCTCATGCGCGCCGGCAACGACCTGTTCCGCCACCGCTTTCTCGACGCCGGGCAGATTGACCTTCAGCTCGACAGCCAGCGCGTATCCGACCGGCACGGGCCCCATCGCAACCTTCGCAGTCACTGACGGCTCGGCAGAGGGCACCACCTTCCGCGTACGCGCGACGAGCTTGACCGCACCGAGAAAGCAGGCGGCATAGCCGGCAGCAAAAAGCTGCTCGGGATTGGTGCCTTCGCCCCCGGGGCCACCTAGCCCTTTCGGCACCGACAGCGACACCGACAACAGACCGTCGGTGCTGGCGGCCTTGCCATCCCGACCTCCGGTCGCCGTCACCTCGGTCTCGTACAGGATCTTTTCGGGAGTCATCACGATGGGTTCTCCAGGATTTAGCGGCTGTCACGGGCCAGCATTGCGCGGAAATCGATGCGCGCCTGGGCGCTGGCACGCTTGAAGCTCGGCCCGCGGCTGGGCTCGGTGCCGTTGAGCCTGCGGAGCTGCACCCACATCTCGGCGCTCTTCAGCGCCACGGCCGCACAGTTGACCACCGGCGCATGACCGACCTTCAGGCCATGCTCCTTCCCGACCAGAAGGCCCGGCAGCACGCCGGCCGGGATCACGACATCTGCGCCGCGCTCGACCAGCGGAAGGGCGCAGGCGACGAAATCCTTGATCATGCGGGCTTGCGCGGCGGCGTCGCCAGCGAATGCATCGGCAAAATCCTCCGGCTTGCAGCCGAGGCCGGTCACGTGGACGATGCGATCTCCGAGGCCGTAGCGCTCGGCTTGCTCATAATGCCAGACCTCGAAGACGGGATCGAGCGTCACAAGACCGAGACGCCGGCCGAGCTGCGAGGCCGCCAGCAACGTCGCCTCGCCGGTCCCGATCACGGGAATGTCGAGCGCTGAGCGCAGCTCGTAGAGGCCCGGATCCTGAAAATGCCCCATGACGAAGGCATCGAAGCCGCCCTCCTCCGCCGCGATGCCGTTGTCGATCGCCTGGACTGCGCAGCGTAGTTCCGCAAGCCGGCCGAACTCGCGGTCCGGCGGGCTGATGCCCTCGACGTGAACCGTCGTGCCTGGTGCAGCGATGTTGTTGAGGTATTCCGACAGCCGCGCCATGTAGGGCGCGTTCGCGCTCGCATCAACGAAGCTCTGCCAGAAGATGCGCATCGTCCTTCTCCTCAAACGTTGATCGGAGGATCGGTCGTCGGCTGCCGATGAATATATTTCAATCATAAACTAATTCGCGCGTCAAATGCGCGCGACGGCGACCTCAAGGCTCGCCTTTCAGAACCAGGCCGCACGACCTTTTTGCTCAACCGGACCGTCAAGAAGCGCCGCACACTGACGAAATTGTATGCAACAACATTTTTTCCTGACAGCCCCATGACACGTGTTGACGGCGCCACAGACGATACTTTAGGCTTTAAGTAATTCATCGCCGGCTAGAGACCGGCGGCCATGACAATGAATGTTGCAGGGCACCGATTTTGAGAGACTCGATCGTGTGGACAGTCGCCGGGCTCGAACAGCCGGCCGTAGCAGCAGCATCGCCGGCCGCGCATCGCGGCCGCACCGACGACCTTTCATCGCTCCGCAAAAGGCCCGCTTGCATCCGCCGGTGGGTTCGACGTTCACGCGACAAGCATCACCATGACTGCTGAGCGCCGGGGCGAACAAACTCTCTTCGGTCGCGCCCGGGATTTGGCGCCGCAGCAATGTTTTCAATCGATAGTTCGTCGTTCGGGGTCCCCGCGCGGCAGCTTCACGGCATTCCTATCCAGCATCAACGGAGGAGAACGCATATGCGCAAGACTCTGAGCTTCCTTGCATTCGCCGTCGGCATCGTCGCCGCCCCGGCTGCGCATGCCGACATCACGATCGGTTTCGTCACCTCGCTCAGCGGCAACGGCTCGTCGATCGGCATCCCCTACGGGCGCGGCATCAATGCGGCCTATGAATACAAGAAGACCATCAACGGCGAGACCATCCGCCTGATCCAGCTGGATGACGGCTCCGACCCATCGGCCGCGACCCGCAACGCACGCAAGCTGGTGGAAGAAGAGAAGGTGGACCTCCTGATCGGCACGGCCACTGCGCCCTCGACCATCGCCATGGCGGCGGTGGCGAGCGAATTGAAGGTGCCGATGATCGCGGTCTCGCCGATCGGCAAGCTTCCTGATACGCCCGAGCAGTGGGTGGTGTCGGTGCCGCAGCCGGCCTCCCTCCTCGTCAAGATCGTCGCCGATCGCATGAAGCGCGACGGCATGAAGAACATCGGCTATATCGGCTTCTCCGACGCCTGGGGCGATCTCGTCTATAACGGTGCCAAGGCGGCCGAAGCCGCTGGCGACATCAAGATCCAAAGCAACGAGCGCTATGCCCGTACCGACACCTCGGTGACCGCGCAGATCCTCAAGGTCCTGGCCGCGCGGCCGGACGCCGTGCTGGACGGCGGCTCGGGAACGCAGGGCGCGCTGCCTCTCCTCAGCCTCGCCGACCGCGGCTTCAAGGGAAACACCTACGGCACGGTGGCTCTGGTCAATCCGGACTTCGTGAATGTCGGCGGCAAGGCGGCCGACGGCATCCAGGTTTCCGCAGGTCCCGTGATCGTCGCCGAGCAGCTGCCTGACGACCACTTCGCCAAGAAGATCGCGCTGGAATTCCGCAGTGTCTACCAGAAGGTCCACAACATCCCGACCACCGACGGCTTTTCCGCCTATTCCTTCGACGCCTGGCTGATCTTCGCCAACGCCGCGGAGCGCGCGCTGAAGACCGCGAAACCGGGCACAGTGGAATTCCGCGCGGCGCTGCGAGACGCGATCCTCAGCACCAAGGAGCTGGCCGGCGTGCATGCCGTCTATAACTTCAAGCCAGGTTCGGTGACCGGCGTCGACGAGCGTTCGCTCGTCGTGGTGCGCCTGAACGGCGGCGCCTGGAAGTACGCGCCGTAGCCGGACGGCGGCTGGCCAGCACAACAAGGGGACGGCGTTCTCAATGACGAGCGACATCGCAGCCATTCTTGCGATCGACGGGATCGCCACCGGCGCGGTCTATGCGCTGGTGGCAATCGGAACCGTCCTCATCTTCACGGTGACACGGGTCATCTTCATCCCCTTTGGCGACATCGCCGCCTTTACGGCGCTGACGCTGGCCGCCCTCGATGCGAAGCGCTTTCCGGGCACGGGCGCGTTGGTCGTGATCCTGGCGTGCCTCGCGACCCTGATCGAGATCATCTCGCTGGTGCGCACGGGCGAGCTTCGGCTGCTTCCGCGGGCGCTGTTCTTCTATCTCGTTCTGCCGCTGGCCGTGGTTGGCATTGCCTGGCTGACGATGCGCGCCGATCCTCCTCTCGCCGTCAGACTCGTGCTCGCCTTGATGCTGATCACGCCGATTGCCCCGCTCTTGGACCGGATCGTCTTTCGTCCCATCGCGGACGGAACGGTGCTGTTGCTGCTAACCGTCTCGGTCGCGCTGCACTTCGCCCTGGTCGGCCTCGGGCTCCTCTTCTTCGGCCCCGAAGGTGTACGAACCGAACCGCTGACCTCGTTCTCCACCGAATTCGCCGGCGTGTTGATCTCGGGCCAGACCATGCTGATCGTGATTGCTGCACTCGTCTTCTCCGGCCTGCTCTATCTCTTCTTCGACTTCACGCTGGTCGGCAAATCGTTGCGCGCCACCGCGGTGAACCGGACCGGCTCGCGCCTGATGGGCATCCGCCCCGCCCGCGCCGGCACCATCGCTTATCTCCTGGGCTCGCTGATGGCCGGCGTCTCCGGCATCCTGATCGCACCTGTCAACACGGTATTCTATGATTCCGGCTTCCTGATCGGCCTCAAGGCCTTTGTCGGCGCCATCGTCGGCGGTATGACCAGCTATCCCGGAGCCGCAATCGGCGCCGTCGGCGTCGGCATCCTCGAAAGCTTCGCCTCCTTCCAGAGCAGCGCGCTGAAGGATGTCATCGTATTCTCGCTGCTGATCCCGATCCTGATCTGGCGATCGCTCGCCTCGCTGCATTCCGAGGAGGAGATCGAGGAATGACGCGCCTTCACGTTCAGCTCGCGGCTGTGGCGGCCGTTGTGTGTCTCGCGCTCGCGCCGCTGGTGCTCAGCCCGTTCAGCATCACGCTGATGAACTATATCGGCATCTATTCGCTGGTCGCGATCGGCCTTGCGCTCCTCACCGGCGTCGGCGGCATCGTGTCGTTTGGACAGGCCGCCTTCGTCGGTGTCGCCGCCTATGCCACCGCCTGGGTCTCCGCGCTGAACGGATACTCGCCGTGGCTCGGCCTCGTCTTCGGCGTGGCGCTGACCTGCTGCGTCGCTGGCATCCTCGGTGTAGTCACCTTGCGGCTGCAGGGCCATTTCCTGTCGCTCTCGACTGTCGCCTGGGGCCTCGCCATCGGCTTCCTGTTCGGCAATGTCGACGGGCTCGGCCGCTTCAACGGCATCTCGTCGATCCCGCCGATCAGCGTCGGATCATTCGCGCTTGTGTCCAGCGTCCATATCTATTTCCTGATCTGGGGCATCGTCGCCGTGGTCCTCTTCCTCGGCTACAACCTCTTGGACTCCCGGCTCGGCCGCGCCATGCGCGCGCTGCGCGGCGGCAACATCCTGGTCGAGAGCCTCGGCATCAATGCCTTCCGGATCAAGCTCGTCACCTTCGTGATCGCGGCGTTCCTCGCCTCGCTCTCCGGCTGGCTTTACGCCCATATGAGCCGCTTCATCAGCCCGGGGCCGTTCGACGCCGGCATGGGCATAGAATATCTGATGATGTCGATGGTCGGCGGCGCCGGCAGCTTGCTTGGCGGCGTCGTGGGGGCTGCCATCGTCACGCTTCTGAAGAACAGCGTGCAGGACTATCTGCCACTGATCGCCAAGGGCGCATCCGGCCAGCTCGAGATCGTCGCCTTCTCCGCGCTGTTCATCCTGTTCCTGCAATGGGCCCGCCAAGGCATCGTGCCGTTCGTCGCGCGCTATCTGCCGAAGATCAAGCGCGAGCGGCCGCCGGCCGCGCCACCCCTGCCCCGCCGCCCGCAGCCGACACCGGGCGAGTTGCTTCTGAAAGTCGACGGTGCCGAGCGCCGGTTCGGCGGCCTCGTCGCGGTGAACAATGTCAGCTTCGAAGTCCGCTCCGGCGAGATCCTCGCCGTCATCGGCCCGAACGGCGCCGGCAAGAGCACGATGTTCAATTGCCTGACCGGCGCGCTTCGCGTGAACAAGGGCGAGATCGTCTTTGCCGGGCGCCCGATCACGCGCGATCCGCAGTCCCGCATCGCCAAGGCCGGCGTCGCCAGGACGTTCCAGCATGTCAAACTGCGGCCGCGCATGAGCCTGCTCGAGAACGTCATGCTCGGCACCTATGCGCGCACCCGCGCCGGCCTGTTCGCCGGCGCCTTCCGCCTCAACCGGCGCGAGGAGGCGAGCATCCGGCACGAGGCCTTGATGCAGCTCGAACGCGTCGGGCTCGGCGACAAGCCGTTCGAGCTCGCCGGCAATCTTCCGCTCGGCAACCAGCGGATCCTCGAGATCGCCCGCGCGCTCGCCGCGGATCCGGCGCTGCTGGTGCTCGACGAGCCGGCGGCCGGCCTGCGCCGCCAGGAGAAGCTGCGGCTGGCCGAGCTGCTACGGTCACTGCGATCGGACCATCTCACCATCCTGATCGTCGAGCATGACATGGAGTTCGTGATGTCGCTGGTCGATCGCATCGTCGTGCTCGATTTCGGCTCTAAGCTTTGCGAAGGCGCGCCCGCCGCGATCCGCAGCGACGAGCGCGTGCAAGAGGCCTATCTCGGAGGCGTCGCGTGACCGAGATGTTTTCGATGACTGACGTCACCGTCTGCTACGACAATGTCGAAGCGGTGCGCAACGTTTCGCTGTCGGTCGAGGAAGGGCAGATTGTCACCGTGATCGGCCCGAACGGTGCCGGCAAGACCACGCTCTTGATGGCAGCGATCGGCCTGCTCGCTTCGCGCGGCCGCCTCGTCTTTCAGGGCAACGACATCGGCAGGATGTCGGTCGAGGATCGCGTCGAGCACCGGCTCTGCCTCGTGCCGGAAAAGCGCGAGCTGTTCTCCGACATGTCGGTCGCCGACAACCTCCTGCTCGGCTCCTACAGCCTGCGCGATCGCTCCGGCGTGCAGAAGACGCTCGACGAGGTCTACGACCGCTTCCCGCGCCTGAAGGAGCGGCAGCGCCAGGCCGCCGGCACCCTCTCCGGCGGCGAGCGCCAGATGCTCGCGCTCGGCCGCGCGCTGATGGCGAAGCCCAAGCTGCTGATGCTGGACGAGCCGAGCCTCGGCCTTGCGCCGCTGATCGTGCGCGAGATCTTCCGCACCATCGCATCGCTGCGCGATCTCGGCGTCTCGATCCTGCTGGTCGAGCAGAACGCCCGCGCCGCGCTGGAGACGGCCGACTACGGCTATGTGCTCGAGACCGGCGAGATCGTGCAGTCCGGCCCTGCGAAGGATCTGATCCACGATAAGAGGCTGATCACGGCCTATCTCGGCGGGCATTGAGGCCGGTCCGACCAGAACAGCCGAAAACAACCCCATGCACAGTAGCCGGTAGCATCGACGTCAATGGCTTAGTCCTCTCTTGCGGATTTTGCGAAATTCGCTTGTTCCGTCGGGCAAAACAGTGGCATAGTGTCATCATCCCGCTCGTGACCCAAGCGCTAACACTTGCGTCCCGGGCGCGCACGCAAAGGCGAATGCCGGGTTCGTATGGCCACGCGGAAGTCTCAAGGTCAGCCAAAGCGTTATGCGCGCCCCCCCGGGGGCCGGCGTCGTTCAAGCCAGAGGCATGCCGAATCCGGTTTTGATAGCGGATTGAACCGACGGCAATTCACCTCACTGCTTTACCTAGCATAGTGTGAAGTACATCATATTAAACCCCTGCGTGCAGTGCTCTACTTAGCGAATATTCGACTGCACGACGATCAATTCGAAATGAAGCCCATGCTCGTCGACACCAAAGGCTCGCGAGCTAAGCCATGTCCTGCCGAGGGAGGCTAACTCCATGGTGTGGCTACTGATCGGTTGGAAGAAATATTATGAGACACCAGTTGACGAGTCCGGCGCCGCGGTCGGTCCCGCGCGACTCGTTCGCGAGGAACCAATCTACGCAGATTTATCTCCTCAAGAGCTAGAGCGATACCACGCCTTATCCGACGACCAAGAACGACAGAAATTTTTAGAGGGCGTCACCACCACCACTTCCAAGCCTCCGGACTATGAGCCTTCTGTTGAGTCCTTGCGGGACTTGACGCGCGAACTTTCTGACCTGGCAACAAAGATCCAGGTCCGTTCAGAAGGCAGTCGTGCACATAATCGCGCCGCTGCGGAGACGCGCGTCAATGCACAGGATAGTTCTGCTGAACCAACCGGTCGAGTGACGTCCAATCGCGCCGCTGGGGCGCGTCCCCGAACAACGTCCGAGAATCGTTCAACAAATGGAGCAACTGGCGGCGCCATCAAAGCCTTGGGGAGACTCATTCGCGATCGCGCCTTGAGAAGCGGCGCAGAAATCACGGCCAGCCCGGAGGCTGAAACGGATGCCGCAAGCGCTGACCCGGATCCATTTCAATCTCCGTTTTCATGTAACGTGGTCGCGACTTTTGACGAATTTTGCAAAAAGGCGAACTTCAACCCTCCTACTCCCCTCGCATTCGATGCGCTACGCCTCTTCAAGGACTTCGAAAAGGAACAGCAACCGCAATCGCCAGGCAAAATCCAGTTGGCACTATCAGGGGAACGAAGGAGATTGGAGAGCACGATTGCCGAACATCAATGGCGGTTAGATGCCGTCAAGGGAAAGCTCGGTACATTGCCTTGGCGCGCACTGGCGATCTCTTCGTCTGGACTGAAGCGAAAGAGAAGGAAGAGCCGTGAGCTGTTGCTCCTCGACGAGCTCAACGTGCGGGGTGCTGCCTGGACAAAATTGGGCCAAGCGAAGGTCAGTTTTGACCCGGACCCGATTGGTAAAGCTACAAGACAAAAGATCAACCAGGCTGCGCGCCTTCTCGCTTCGGATTGGTCGGACAAGATACGTGTAGAAGATCAAGGCGTATTCTCTGTCTACCAGGACACTGAAGAGGGCCAGACAATTATTCAATTCGCATCGGGACAAGCGGGCAGTGTTTTCGTTACCTTGCCGGGCCTTCTCGATCCGACAGACGTCGCAAGACAGGTCTTGGAGGCAATGCGAGGCGCGCTGGCCGATGGACTTAATCCATCGGATCCGGTGGTCGTTCTAAATGGTGCGTTCCCAGAAATAAACATGAAGGAAATAATATCCGGGCGAGTTGTCGTGAGATCGCGATCCGATCAGGCCGAGCCGATAATGCAACGGATAGGGATGCTCTATGACAGGGCTCCACTCACACCAGAGAACACGTCAATTCTTTCGGCAATGCCAGCATCGGCGGAGGATCTCGCCCGTTTAGGTCTCGATTCTGCGGATTTTGATCTTTGGGAAGCATTACCTCAAGCCTACGGGCAAACGATAGCTGACCGCGGTTTCTCGCCTGCCTCTACCACACATGCGACAGCGTCAGAGTTCTCCCGCGCGCTGCGGAGCAAGGAGAACGTGATCGTCCTGGTTGCTCACGCAGAGAGCGACTGTCTCTATTTCCCGGACGGATCGCAAGTGCGGCCTGCCGATATCGAAGCGATGCGCGACGAGATCGATCGCAACAAGCCGGTTGTCTATCTCTTTTGTTGCGAGACGGCACAATACTCAATGGTGGAGTCCATTTCTCAAACCCTGTTGCGGTGTGGTGCGGCGGCCGTAGTGGCCCCTCAGGAAACCATTCGACCGGATCTATCGCGACCGTTGTTCTCCAACTTCCTTGCGCTGGCCTCGGGACAGCCCCCAATTACGGGTCTTCGTGACGCTGAAAATGCTACCGGCAATTACAGTATGGAGACGTGGCTTGGCTAACATCATCAACTACTTTTCACTTTGGACTACGGTCCCCGAACTCGGCGGTTCGAGCGGTCAAAGCCGTGTGCGACAACCCTTGATCCTCTTGGGTGTCTTGCTCGGCGCGTTGGCCAAGGTCGTCTACGACTGGCTGACTTCTCAGGCATCCGCTTCGCTCAGTTGGTCATCTTTTGCTGTGGCGGCGATTGCCGGGCTCGTTGCCTTTCCTTACCTATACGAGAAGGCTGGTCTCAACCGCGGGCAGCTCACTTTGGCTAAGTGGTTAGTAGCATTTCAAAATGGCTTCTTCTGGAGCGTTGCAATGGATGCGATATCCAAGCTCCACGGGCACGGTTGAAAGCGCGGGCTCGGCCCTATGATTTTGGAGTCATCTTTCCAATTGGCAAACACACCCGGCGAGATTCTCGCGCCGTTTCCATCCACCATCGCCCTCACGGGAGGAAGCAGAGGCCTCGCCCCTCATCCCGTGATCAACGGAGCACGATGCAGCCAATCGTCGCTGCGCAGTTGATCCAGGACGAATGTCGCGACGTCCTGTCGGGAGATGCTGCCGCCGTGGAAATCCGAGAGATCCGTCAGGGCCCGCGCCGAGCCACGACCCGGCTTGTCGTTCAGAACAGTGGGACGAATGACGACCCAGTCGAGCCCGCTCTCCCTCACGATGGCTTCCTGCCGGTCCTTGTCGGCATACACGTTCTTCAGAAGCAGCGGGAAGATCACGCGATCGAAGACGAAGCCGCCGTGCCCGCGGCTGTCGCCGGCGCCCATCCCCGTGATGGCCACCAGACGAGATACGTGCTCGGCCTTCATCGCCTGGACGAGCACGCGCGTCGCGGTCGAGAGCAGCGTCACCTCGCGGAAGGGGCTTGCCGGCGTGCCAAGCGCGCTGACGACGGCGTCCTGTCCCCTGAGCACTTCGCGAAGCACCTTCTCGTCGCGCACGTCGCCGACAACGAGCCGGGCGCCGTTCAGATCGCCGGTCTTTTCCGGTGACCGCACCAGCGCGGTGACCTGATGGCCGCGGGCGAGCGCTTGCTGAACGATCTGGCGACCGGTGCCGCCGGTTGCGCCAAGAACCAGGATCTTCGTTGCGGATGTCTTCGCGTTGTTGTCCGTGAGCGTGTTCATTGTTGCCTCCATGAATGAGAGTGATCGGGGACCAGATTGCTCGGCGTAATGGGATTGGTCAGAGCGTGCCGTCGGCCAGCAGCTCGCGGGTGCGCTTGAGCGTCGACAGCAGCGCGGCCCTGTAGCCCTTGTCGCTGTCGGACTGCGCCTGCTCGGCCCGCTCCTCGGGACCATCAGGCCGCTTTCCGCGCAGGCCGACGTAGCAGTAGAATCTGAGTTGCAGCTCGCCGGCGTCGTTCTCGACGATCTCGTTGACGATGACGCCTTCGCGCGGGCCGGTGGCCTGGAAGAACGTGACCTTGCTCTGAGCTTCGAGCGTGATGATCTCGCGCAGATCCGCGCCGGCGATCGTGGCTTCGCGCACCAGGTGCGTTGCGCTCTCCTCGACGACGTCGCAGCGCGTGCAGAGGCCGGGCGGCAGGAAAAGGCGGGCGTCGCGCGCCTTGAGCTCCAGCCCTTTCCAGACCTGCTCGCGGGTCAGCGTGGCTTCGCCCTCAGGGTTCGCGGGGACGGTGGCGGTCGAATAGATCATGACGATCGTCCTTGTCGCTGTGGTTGACGTTCGGCCGCGTCAGCGGTGTCGACCGAGTTCGTAGCCACGAAACTAGCGATCCAAATCAATCACGATAGCCGACTATTTTGGACAGTTCGTCTCACTGGTGGAACGATCGCTTCCGGGAGCGGCCGTCAGGCCGGGCGCCCGCAATCGCCTGAGCACCGGCAGGCTCGTCATGGTTCCGGCTATGGCGATGCGGAACTCGTGCGCCTCTCGGCCATGCCTAAGTCGCAGCAGTCTCGTTCCGTGATTGAGCTCGTGCTAACCAGCACGCCCCCGTCTTGCAAACGTGGACCAGACCGCTCGCTCAAGGAAACGCCATGAAAGCACCCGCAAATCTCGCCGAGAAGCTCGCAACATTCACCGACCGTTTCTCTCCGCGCACGGTCGCGACTTACAACGACAATGACATTATGGTGGCCAAGCTCGAGGGGCCCTTTCATTGGCACAAGCACGAGGATACGGACGACTTTTTTCTCGTGCTCAGCGGGACGCTCGACATCGAACTGCGGGATCGCACGGTCACACTCAACCCGGGCGAGGTTTTTGTCGTCCCCAAGGGCGTTGAGCACAGGCCCGTGGCGCGGGGCGAAGTGCACATCCTCTTGATCGAACCGACGGGGACGCCGAATTCGGGTGACAAGGCCACCGCGGCGCCTCGTATCCTCGTCTGATCAACCCGCGTTCGCGATCAGAGGGATCGCCGCCAGGATCATCAGCGCCGCGGTGAGGCCATGGACACCCAACGCCCTCGCCGTCGAGCCCTTCGCGGCGAGGATGAGCGACATGTCACCCACGGGGATGATCGCTTCGATCAGCAGCACCACGCCGAGCATCCGCGGGCCGCCCCACGCCATCAAGGCGAGCACGACCAGTCCCGAGACGACGTCGCGCACGCCCTTGAGCCGCAGCCACCAGGCGACGTTCGGCCCCTGCTCGGGAAGCGGCAGGCCAAAGCTCTGCGTCGCGGCCCGCGGGTTGGTCAGGTACATGACTCCGATGGCGATGATGCCGAGGGCCGCTAGCCACGCCACAGCGATTGAAAACCAGGACATAGACGCCTCCTTCTTTCGTTGCTAACTATTCTAGCATTGCTAGACTATCAAGTACCGCTATTATGTCGCGCCATCACGGTTTGGAGATCAGGTCTTGGGTGTCGCCGAGAGGAAAACCAGGGAGCGGGCCGACCGGGAGCACCGCATCACGGCGGCAGCTCGGCTGATTGCCGAGCGGGAGGGATGGCCTGCCGTCACGATCCGGCGGCTTGCCGACGAGATCGAATACAGCCAGCCTGTGGTCTATTCTCACTTCGAGAACAGGGACGCGATCGTGACAGCGGTCGCGCTCGAAGGATTCGGCGAACTCGCCAAAGCGCTTCGAAAGGCCGCGCACCGATCGGGAGATCGAGGAAAAGCGATCGAGAACGTCGCAATGGCGTATCTCACCTTTGCGCGCCAGCACCCGGCGCTCTATGAGGCGATGTTCACTCTGCCGACCAGCCTCCGCTTCGCGGAAGCCGACACCAAGCCGGAGTTGAAGGACGGTTTTGCGGCGCTGGCTTCCGTGGTCGCACCGTCGAGAGGCGACGTCGAGGTCGCGACCGAGACATTCTGGGCGGCTCTTCACGGATTGGCCGAGCTCGAGCGCTCCGGTCGGATCAGGAAGAGTGCGCGAGATCAGCGAATAGCGTTGGTGGTGCGCGGACTTCTTGACTCCTGAGCAAGACAAGACGAACGCGCAGTCAACCGCGATCAGCCCGGCGGCGCGGCCGGGTCGCTCACCAAATCACAGGTGGACCGTATGGATTTGCTTGCCCTCACCGATTTCAACCTGGTTGCACGACATGGAGGCTTCGGGAAAGCCGCCCGAGCCTCTGGACGGCCGAAGGCAACGCTCTCTCGCCGGGTCTCCGAGTTGGAGAGCAGCCTTGATCTGCGCCTGTTCGAGCGCGGCGCGCGGACCGTCAAGCTCACCCAGGAAGGACGAGCGCTTCACGAGCGGACGGCGGCACTCCTCACTGATCTCGAACAGACAGCAGTGGCGATTGCGTCCGGCGGCGACAAGCCGCGCGGAAGGTTGCGGGTCAGCGCACCGCTATTGTTTTCGCAGACCGCGATGGGAAAGCTGGCTGCCGGCTTCGCGCTGAAATATCCTGAGGTCCGCCTCGAGATCACGACGGAAGACCGTTCCGTCGACATGATCGAGGAAGGCTATGATCTCGTGATCAGGGTCAATCCGGATCCGGATGAAACGCTGGTCGGACGAATTCTGATGCGCGATCGGCTGGTGGTGGTGGCGAGCCCCGACCTGAAGCGTCCGAAAAGCGATCGCGCCGTTCCGACCGTGGTACGGGGCGCGGGCGATCTGGGCCCTGGCTGGGACGTGACTGCACGCGGCCGGAAAATTCGGATCCCGACCGATCCGGTGCTTCGCCTGTCGTCGCTCATCATGGTCCGCGACGCCGTCCGCGCCGGCGTGGGTGCCGCGCGCCTTCCAGTGTCGCTCGTCAGTCACGATCTCAGTGCCGGCAAGCTCGTCCATTGGGGCGATGTCGACGGGCCGCCGATCGCGCTCTGGGCACTCTATCCATCGCGCAGATTGCTGAGTGCCCGGGTATCGGCCTTCCTGGATTTCCTCAAGGCAGCCTTCCCCTCGGGTACGCCTGAGGAACTCGCCGCCTTCATCGATTAGGCGACCGCCTCATATCCTGTCTTTCCTCACCACCCGCGTCAGCATCGGAAAATGCTTGTTGCCGCCTGCGAATGGCGGGAATTTCACGAAGTCGGCGCGCATGTGCTTGATCACGTCGGAGCCGAGCGCGTGCGCGAGGGCCTGCGGGCTGTCGAACACCAGCTTGTTGCGCTGCATGTGCTCGACGCGCTGCGACGGCAGGCGGTCGATCCAATCAATGCGGGTGTAGATCTCGATCTGGCGGACATCAGGGAAGGTCCGCATGATCGATGGGTGATGCTCGAGATAATGCAGGTTCCAGGCGTTCATGTCCTCGGCCGGGCCGGGATAGTGGACGAGGTAGCTGCACGGCGTTGTCGTCCCTGCCGGATGGTCCGCGACATCGACGGGGAATGCGCGTGTCAGCATCACCTGGTGCGTAACGTCGAGCCCGGTGAGGCCGGCGTGTCCGGCCCCTATCGCGAGGCTGGCAAGGATGCTGCCGCCGTCCATCGCCGCCTCGCAGGCGAACAGGTCGGGAAAGCGCAGTTGAAGCGCAAACACGGGGCCTGAGCCGTCGGCCTTGTAGGGATGATCGACCGACTGTTCGAGCGGCGTGAACAGCAGGGCCTCGGTCATGTCAGGGATCGATCCGACCAAGTCCGCCGCGGCGTCCACCTCGTCAGGGCGTACTCGCCGTTGACCCGTGGAATCGGAGAATGTCATGAACAGCGAGATCATGCCAGTGTTGCCTCGGTCCCCTCACCCGCGGTCACATGGGCCATGAGCGCAGCTCTGATGTCGTCGGGCCATGGGATCGCATGATGATCGACCAGCGAGGTCGCGGCCAGGATCTGGCGCGCGCGCCAACGCGGGCCGTTCGCGCCTGATATGACATGATCCAGATGGAGCGAGGAACCGCCGACCTTGATGATACGCAGATTGAAGATCAAGAGATCGCCGAACATCGACGGACGCGAAAAGTCGCAGGCGAGATGCACCGTCGGCGTCCCGATCTTCCTGATGGTGATCAGCTCCGGCCATGGAAAGCCGACTTCAACCCAGAAGTCCTCGACGACACCGTTGAGGATGTTCAGATAGGACGGGAAGTACGCGATGCCCGAGGGGTCGCAGTCTCCGAACCTGAGCTCGCGATCGAACGAGAAGACCGTCATCAGATCGCAACGACGGGATGCCTGAGGACGCCAACGCCGTCGACCCCGGCCTCGACCACGTCGCCCGGCCACAGCCATTCCTGCGGGCTCATGCCGGCGCCGACGCCTTCAGGCGTTCCTGTCGCGATGATGTCGCCCGGCTCGAGCGTCATGCCCGACGAAATGTCCGAGATCAGCACCGGGATGTCGAAGATCATGTATTTGGTGTTGGAGTCCTGCTTCATGACGCCGTTCTTGGTCAGCCACAGCCTGAGATCGTGCGGATCGGGAATCTCGTCCGCGGTGACGATGCAGGGGCCGAAAGGCGCATAGGTGTCCATGCCCTTGGAAAAGATCCATTGCCCGGCGCGGCGGTTGTCGCGCGCGGAAATGTCGATCATCACGGAATAGCCGAACACGTGGTCCATCGCCTTGTCGGTGGAGATGCGCGTTGCGGTCTTGCCGATGATGACTGCGAGCTCGACCTCCCAGTCGAGCTGCTGCGTCATCTTGGCATTGTGATGGATCGCACCGCCCGGGCCGACGACCGATGTCGGCGGCTTGGAGAAGACGACCGGCTGCTTCGGCAGGTCCTTGTCGGTGTCGAGACTCTCAGCGGACTCCGCCACGTGCGCGCGGTAGTTCAGCCCGATGCCGAAGATGTTTTTGCGCGGACGCGGGATCGGAGCTTGCAGCCTGACGTCCTCGACTGCGACGGCAGAGCCAGCCGGGAAACGGCCGTTGGCGTCCTCCAGTGCCTCCTTAAGCGCAGGCAGCAGGGTCACGCTGTTGTCGATGAACGACAGCATATCATCGGGCCATGTCACGCCGCTGGACGCACCGAGGTGCTCGACATCGACGACCAGTCCGCCCGCAAGAGCTCCAAGACGGGCACCGCTGTTGCCCAAGGTGTAGGTGACGAGACGCATGAAAGGCTTTACCCGGCTGTTCTGGTTGAATTTTGCAAAGAGATATCAGGCCGCGACCGATTGATAGCCGCCGTTGTCGCCATAGGCCTCTTCCCGGTAGAGCCCGAGGCCTTCGATAACAGGCAGATCGTTGAAGCAGAACAGGCAGGCGTCCTCGCTCGCGGAGGCATTGCCGTGCTCGTGCCAGGCCCAGGAGGGAACGCAGAAGATGTCGCGCTCCTCCCATTCGAGCCGCTTGCCGCCAATGATCGAATAGCCGCGCCCCTTGGCGACCTGGTAGAGAAAGCTGCCGGTATGCCGGTGCGATTTTGTTTTTTCGCCGGGCCGCAGCAATTGCATGCTGGCGCCGATCGTCTGCATGACGTGACCGCCGGTGATCGGATTGACGTAGTTCATGAGCGTGCCGTCGTAAGGCGAGCCGTCCGTCGCCGCGGCGTATTTCTGCAAGGACTCGTAGGTCGGCTCCCACTCATATTTGAACATGGGGGAATAGCCCTTCGCCCATTTCGAGCCGGCTGGACGAAGACCGGGATTGCCCCAGGTCTTGGTCATGTCGTCGACGGGATAGCCTGACGGCTCCTGCTGGAGCTTTGGATGCACGACGAAGAAATTGGCTTCCAGCGCATTGACCAGCGGGATGTCGAGGCCATCCTGCCAGATGCACACCGAGCCGTTGCCCTCGACGCCGTGCTCGTGCCAGGTGCCGTTCGGCGTCAGCACGAAATCTCGCGCGCCCAGCGTCATCTTGTGGCCGTCGACGACGGTGTAGGCGCCCGCGCCTTCCATGATGAAGCGCAGCGCCGAGGCCGAGTGGGCATGGGCCGTGGCGACCTCGCCGGGATGCATGACCTGCAATCCCGAATAGAGCCAGCCGACCGCGGCGGACACATCGCGCCTTCCAGGATTGTTGAGATAGATCACCCGCCGCCCGGCCTTCTCCGGCGAGACCAGATCGACCGAGCGCAGCACATGCTCGCGCAGATCCTTGTAGCGCCAGAGCACGGGGACTGAGGCAGATTGCGGCGCCCACGGCTCGATCTTGTTGGCGACAGTCCAGAGCGCGCCGGCCTCGTACTTTTCGAGATCCTTGTAGTAGGCCTTGAGCTCGGGCGTATCCTCGACATTGGCCCGACCGATCACGTTCTCGCGCATGCTGTCCTCCAAAGTCTATTCCGATCTCAGCGGGATCGGCGTAAAGCTCTGCTCCGCGGCGTCGCCCTCGCCTGCGATGCCCAGCGGCGCCAGGGGACGCCTGTTGACCCGCAAATCAAACACGTCGAACCGGTTGTAGTGACCGACGATGTCGTGCATCTGCTTCGGCTGGATGCAGCGCTCGAGGTCGATGTCGGCATAGACGATGCCTTCGTCGTCGATCAGCGACGTGCCGACCACACGGCCATCGGGCCCGATGATGCCGGAGAACGCGCTCGATTTGCGCTGCAAACGCGCACGCGCGTCGGGGACGATGGTCTCCATCGCCGCGATGATCTCCTCCGACACGGTCGAGCAGGAGACGACGGTAAAGATCTTGCCTTCGAAGGAATGGGCGATCGCGCGCAGCTTGATCGCCTCCGCCATGTCATAGTCAGGCGGGGCGACGGGAAGCGAGATGTAGCTGGCGACGTGCACGAGTTCACCCTGGCCCAAGAGCGCAAAGCGCGCGAGCGTGTTGGTGTTCTCGCCGCAGGCAAGGCCGCCCAGACGCCCGATCTCGGTATCATAGACGCGCAGGCTCGAGCCGTCACCGCCGGTCCAGGTCAGCTTCTCTGCCCAGGTCGGCACCAGCTTGCGGTGCTTGCCGAGCAGTGCGCCATCCGGCCCGATGAAAACAAGCGTATTGTAGATCGCGCCGAGCGAGACCGGGCTGCGCTCGTTCACGCCGAGCACAACATAGCAACTGCAATCGCGCGCGGCCTTCCTGACGACGTCGACCTCCGGGCCCGGCACCAGCACCGAGACCTTTGCGAGCTTCTCGAACCACGCGCTGCCGGTGACGGGATCGGTGATCCAGTTCCAATAGGGGTAACCGGGCACGAATACTTCGGGGAACGCGACGAGTTTCGCGCCGTTGGCCGCGGCCTCACGCACCAGTGAGGCGGCTTTGTCGGCGGTCGCGCTCGCGTTGAGATAGACTGGTGAAGCCTGGACGGCGGCGGCTCTAAAGCGAGGCAGCTTCAGCATCGGCCCTACCCTGTCGGCTCGCTCATGACCGCCTTGCCGAAAGAGACCATCCGCAGGCGTGATAGCATGGCGCGGCGTTGACTTACTTCACATGTAAACGTATGCTATCGCATATTTCTGGAGGGTGCAATGGCTGAACGTTCCTTTGCTCGCGAAGTCGAGGATCTCCGGCTCGGCGACGGCGACACCTTCCGCGGCGAAGGCATCCTCGCCATCACCAAGGCGCTGCTGCAATCCGGCGTCGCCTATGTCGGCGGCTACCAGGGCTCGCCGATCTCGCATCTGATGGACGTGCTCGCCGACGCCAAGGACGTGCTCGACGATCTCGGCGTCGTGTTCCAGAGCTCGGCCAACGAAGCGGCCGCCGCGGCGATGCTGTCGGCCTCGGTGATGTATCCCCTGCGCGGCGCGGTGGCGTGGAAATCCACCGTCGGCACCAACGTCGCCTCCGACGCGCTCGCCAATCTCGCCTCGGGCGGCGTCACCGGCGGCACCATGATCATCGTCGGCGAGGATTATGGCGAGGGCTCCTCCATCATGCAGGAGCGCACGCATGCGTTTGCGATGAAGTCGCAGATGTGGCTGCTCGATCCTCGTCCCGAGCATGAATGCATCGTCAATCTCATCGAGAAGGGCTTTGAGCTCTCCGAGTTCTCCAACACGCCCGTCATGCTCGAGGTGCGCGTGCGCGCCTGTCACATGCACGGCAGCTTTGCCTGCAAGGACAACCGCAAACCGGCGCACACCATCAAGGACGCGCTGAACAATCCCAGGCGCGACGTCAATCGTATCGTGCTGCCGCCGGCGGCCTATGAGCACGAGCAGGAGAAGATCAAAACGCGGATGCCAGCGGCTGTTGGATTCATCCGCGACAACAAGCTGAATGAATGGATGGGACCGACGCAGGGCAAGGTCGGCATCATCATGCAGGGCGGCATGTACAACAATGTCATCCGCGCGCTGCAATATCTTGGGCTGTCAGACGCCTACGGCAACACGCAAGTGGCGCTCTACGTCATGAACGTCACCTACCCCGTGATCGACACGGAGGTCGCGGAGTTCTGCGCCGGCAAGGACGCGGTGCTCGTCGTCGAAGAGGGCCAGCCGGAATATCTGGAGCAGGCCATCAACACCGTGCTGCGCCGCAGGGATATCCAGGCGCGCGTTCACGGCAAGGACGTGCTGCCGATGGGCGGCGACTACACCGCGCAGGTGCTGCTCGGCGGCGTCAGGGAATTTCTGGAGAAGACCGAGCCGCGGCTGCTCGGCAACCGGCCGCCGGCGCCGGATGCCGCGCCCGTGCTCAATCACCCCGCGGTCGAGAAGCTCAAGCAGGTGGTGCCGGCGCGCCCGCCCGGGCTCTGCACCGGCTGCCCGGAACGGCCGATCTTCGCCGCCATGAAGCTGGTCGAGGAAGAGCTCGGCCAGCACCACGTCTCCGCCGACATCGGCTGCCATCTGTTCTCGATCCTGCCGCCGTTCAACATCGGAGCAACCACGATGGGCTTCGGCCTCGGCCCGGCCTCGACCTCGGCCTTCAACGTCAAGGCCGACAAGCGCTCGATCGCGGTGATGGGCGATGGCGGCTTCTGGCACAACGGATTGACCAGCGGCATCGGCAATGCCGTGTTCAACAAGCATGACGGCGTGTTCGTCATCGTCGATAATTTCTACACCTCGGCGACCGGCGGTCAGGACATCCTGTCCTCGCGCGCGATCAACAAGCGGCGCGACACCAACAATTCGATCGTCAAGGCGGTGAAGGGCATCGGCGGGCAATGGGTGCGTCAGCTCGACCGCACCTACGACGTCGCCAAGATGCGCGACATTCTGAAGGAGGCGCTGACGACCAAGGACGAAGGCCCCAAGGTCGTTGTCGCCTCCTCCGAATGCATGCTGAACAAGCAGCGCCGCGTGAAGCCGCAGATCAACAAGGCGATCAAGGACGGCGTGCGCATCGTCAAGGAGCGCTTTGGCGTCGACGAGGATGTCTGCACCGGCGACCACGCCTGCATCCGCCTCTCCGGCTGCCCGTCGCTGTCGGTGAAGCAGCTCGACGATCCCCTGCGCGACGATCCCGTCGCGGCGATCGACAATTCCTGCGTCGGTTGCGGCAATTGCGGCGAGGTCTCGGAGGCTGCCGTGCTCTGCCCCTCGTTCTATCGCGCCGACGTCATTCATAATCCGACCGGCTGGGACAAGTTCAAATCGAAGATCGCGATGAACGTGATCGGCTGGCTGCAGCGGCGGCGCGACCGCCGCCGGCCGGCGCTCGAGGCACTGGCATGAGGGACGAGACGGTCCGGCTGGCCCTGCCCGCTTCAGGCGAAGCGACCGAGCGGCCGATCTCGATCGCGATCGTCGCGATGGGCGGCCAGGGCGGCGGCGTGCTGACAGACTGGATCGTGCAGCTCGCCGAGAACCATGGCTGGGTCGCGCAATCGACCTCCGTGCCCGGCGTTGCCCAGCGTACCGGCGCCACGATCTATTACATCGAGGCGATGCCGCCGCTTGACGGCCGCAAGCCGATCCTGTCGCTGATGCCGACGCCCGGCGATGTCGACGTGGTGATGGCGGCGGAGTTCATGGAGGCCGGCCGCTCGATCCTGCGCGGCCTGGTGACGCCTGACCGTACCACGCTGATCGCGTCCAATCACCGCTCGTTCGCGGTTGGCGAGAAGATCGCGCCGGGCAACGGTATCGCCGACAGCGGCGCCGTCACCGGCGCCATTGGCATTGCGGCGAAGACCGAGATTATCTTCGATCTGAATGCGCTCGCGATCGCGCATGGCAGCGTCATCTCGGCCGCGATGTTCGGCGCGCTCGCCGCGGCCGGTGTGCTGCCGTTCAGCCGCGACAGCTATCTCGACGTGATTCGCGCCGGCGGCAAAGGCGCCAAGGCCAGCGTCGAGACGTTCGAGGCTGCCTTCGCGCGGGTCAAATCCGGTCCGGCCGAGGTTGCAGCCCCGACGCAAGCGAAACCGGTCAGCAAGATCCCCTCGTCCGCAATCTCAGATCCGCAGCTCGGCGCACTGATCGCAAGATTGAACCAGGAACTGCCCGCGCCTGCGCTTGCCATGGCGCGCGCGGGCTTGCGCAAGGTTGTCGACTTCCAGGACGTCGCCTATGGCGGCGAATATCTCGATATCCTCAAGGTCCTGCACGCGGCCGACCGAAGCGCTGGCGGCGGCGCGCACGCCTATGCCTTCACGGAGGTCGCGGCAAAGTACCTCGCCAACGCCATGAGCTATGACGACGTGATCCGCGTCGCCGACCTCAAGACCCGCGCCGGTCGCCGCACGCGCATCGAGAACGAGCTCGAGATGTCGGACGGACAGGTGCTGCAGACCACGGAATTCATGCATCCGCGCATGGAGGAAGTGATGGGCATGCTGCCCGTGGGCGTCAGCCGCTGGCTTGGCGCGCGACCGCGCCTGCTCGGCTGGCTCGATCGGCGTGTCAACAAAGGGCGCCGAGTGAAGACCTATTCGCTGCCCTGGTTCCTGGCGCTCTATGTCGTCGGCGGGATGCGCGGCTTGCGCCGCCGCTCGCTCCGTCACGCCGTCGAGACGGCGCACCGGGATGCCTGGCTCAAGGCCGCGACCGACGCTGTCGCCAACAATTACCAGCTCGGCGTCGAAATCCTGCAATGCCGCCGCCTCGTCAAAGGCTATTCCGATACCCACAGCCGCGGCTTGTCGAAATTCGACAGGACGCTCGCTGCGATCAAGCTGGTCGAACGCCGCGAGGATGCCGCCGACTGGGCGCGCCGATTGCGCGAGGCCGCGCTGAAGGACAGCGCTGGCACGGCACTCGACGGCGTAATCCAGACCATCAAGACTTTCGCATGATTCAAACGGACCGGGCGATGCCGGCAGCACTCAAAGAGAACGTTGTTCCCGTGCCCGGGCAGATCGAAACCCGGCTCTGGCTGCAATTGCTGTCGTTGCATGGCGAGCTGTTCGCCTCGCTCAATTCGATGCTGAACTCCGAGTTCGGCCTGTCGCTGGCAAAATTCGACGTGCTGGCCCAGCTCGATCGTTACAGGGATGGTCTCGCGCTCGGCCAATTGTCGCAAAACCTGAAGGTCACCGGCGGCAATGTCTCCGGCCTAGTGCAGCGCCTGCTCGCCGACGATCTCATCAGCCGGGAGATGTCGAGCGAGGACCGGCGGTCCTTCATCGTCCGCCTGACGCCGAAGGGCGAAGCACTTTTCAGGAAGGCGGCCGAAATCCACAAGAAACATCTCGCCAAACGGTTCGAGAACGTCCCGGCCCGGGATCTGGACAGCGCGCTGTCCGTGCTGAAATCGCTGTCCTCAAATGATCATACCGAGAGCAAGAAGCAAAGTCGCAAGAGATAATGGCCAGAGAATCCAAGAGCAGATGGAAATCGGGTCCGCCGCGGACGCGGGACCAGTTGCAAACCTACATACCGTATCTGTTCAACCGGCTCGCCAATCGCTGGAACCTCGATCAGAACCGCGACCTCAGCGAGCACGGCATCAACAATGTCGTGTTCCGGACACTGTCGGTGCTGTTCATCTACAAGACCCTGACAGTCAACGAGGTCGCCGTGCTCGCGGTGACCGAGCAGTCGACGGCAAGCCGCATGGTCGAGTCCATGGTGTCATCGGGCCTCGTCAAGCGCGAGATCGCCGAGGAGGACCAGCGCCGCCGCGTCGTCGGGCTGACGCCTGACGGAGAGGCGCTGCTGCGCAAGATCTGGCCGATCATGGCGAACAATTACGACAGACTGATCGAAGGCATCGACCCTGACGACATCGAGGTCTGCGCGCGCGTGCTGGCCAAGATGGTCGAGAATATCAGGCAGAACCAGATTTAGGGGCCAAGGCCGACGAGGCTGGTGCCGCCGCAGACATAGAGCACCTGGCCGGTGACGAAGTCCGAGCGCTCGTCGAGGAAGAACGAGATCGCGTGCGCGACATCCTCGCGCGAGCCGAGCCGGCCGACCGGGACGTTGCGCGCCATCCGCTCCTGCTGCTCGGAGCCTTTCGGGATGATGCCCCAAAAATTGTCGGTCAGGATCGGCCCGGGCGCGACGACGTTCACGGTGATGCCGCTCGCGGCGAGCTCCAGCGCCCAGGTCCGCGCCATGCCGTGCACGCCGGCCTTGGTGGCCGAATAGGCCGATCGCGTCGCCGCCCCCATCGCGGCACGCGACGAGACGAACACGATACGCCCGAAGCGACGCGCGAGCATCCCCTCCAGCGCCGCCTGGGTCAGCAGCATCGGGGCGCCCAGATGCAGCTGCGCCAACATCAGGATGTCTTCCGGCCTGGCATCGGGCAGCAGGTTCGGCAGGATCACGCCGGCATTGTGCACGAGGCGATCGATGGCATGGTCGCGGCAAATCTCCTGCGAGATGGCGCGTGTCTCCTCAAGGTTGGAGAGATCGGCGCAATAGGCTGCGAGCAGTTCGTGCGTCCAGCTCGGCTTCTCCAGCCCGACCGAGACCACGCGCTCCCCGCGCGCGACGAGCTTCTTCGCCAGTGCCTCGCCGATCCCCGAATTGCCGCCGGTGATGAGTGTGGTGCGGATCTCGACCATGATCAGACTCCTCGATCAGACTTGCCGCTTCTTGAGGTCGCGCAGGTCGAAGAACGCGCCGTCATGCATCAGCTTGATGACGAAGTCTTTCAGGCCGCCGCGCTGGATCTTCTCGGTTGCCGTCAGCGGCAGGCTGTCGACGAAAGCGATCCAGCCCGGCGCCTTGTAATATGCCATCTGCTCCAGGCTCCAGCGCACGATGCCTTCGGCCAGCGCGCGGTCGGCGCCAGCTTGTTCGGCGATGATCACGGCCGCGACCTCGTCGCCGCGCACCTGATCGGGCGTCGCCGCAACCGCGGCCTGCCGGATCGCAGGATGGCGGTTGAGGACGGATTCGACCTCGACCGCGGCGATGTTCTCGCCGGAGCGACGGATCACGTTCTTCTTGCGGTCGACGAAATGCAGGTCGCCATCGGCATCGCGCGAGACGATATCGCCGGTGTGCAGCCAGCCACCGGCCCACGCCTCGGCGGTGGCGGCCTCGTTCTTGAGATACTCGCGGAAGAAGCCGTATCGCGGGTCCGCGCCGGCGCGCCGCACCAGCAGCTCGCCGGGCGTGTCGCTGGGGGCGTCATTGCCGGCATCATCAACAATACGCACCTCGACCTCGGTGGCCGGGCGGCCGAAACAAGACGTGCCGACCTTGCGCGGCTCGACATTGGCGGCGATGACGCCGCCGCTGCCCGTTTCTGTCATCGCCCAGGCCTCGAGCAGCGGAAAACCGAAGCGCGCCTCGAACGGTGCATGGAGCAGCTTGTCGACACCCGCGCCGAAGCCGAAGCGAACGCTGTGCGCGCGATCTTGCGCCGAAGGCGGTGCGCTCATCAGCATCGAGGGCATCACGCCGAGATAGTGCAGGCAGGTCGCGCGGCTGTCGCGCACCGACGCCCACCAGCTGCGCGGATGGAAGCGATCAAGCATGGTCAGGCAGCCGCCGACCGACAGCATCGCCATCAGCGATACCGCCATCGCATTCATGTGGAACAGCGGCAGCGGCGTGATCATGCGCTCGCCGTCGCCCTTGAGATCGATCAGCCCGCCGACATCGCGATACCAGTTGCCGGAATGCAGGAAATAGCTGTTGGTGAGCACGCAGCCCTTGGGCTGCCCCGTCGTCCCCGAGGTATAGAGCAGCGCGCATTCGCTCGCCTCGGTTCCGGCCGTCGCCGGCCGCACGCCGCCGAAGGGCGCGGGAACGTCGCTCTCGTCCGTCACGACCGGGATCGGCCGGTCGGCCCGACGCGCCGCCGTCTCGACTTCCTCGCGCCGATCGGCAAGGACAAAGGCCGCATTCATCTCAGAATGCGCGATGATGTATTCGAGCTCGCTGAGTCGCAAATCCGGATTGATCGGCACCACGGAGACGCCGAGCGCGTTGAGCGCGAACCACAGCTCGACGAAGACGGGCCTGTTCTGGAGCAGCGATCCGACCCGGTGGCCCTCGCCGTATCCGCGCTCTGCGAACGCCGCGCGCCAGCGTTCGACCCGATCCAGCATGGCGCGGTAGGTGATCTCTCCGGCGGCGATGCCGTAGATCCCGGCGGTTTCCGGCAGCACGTTGAGGAAACCCGCCTCGCCCCGGCGGAGAGCGGTCTCGCGAAAGCGGTCGTAGACTGTGGTCGCAGTAGTCAAAGCAGTCTCACATGAAAAGCTGGATATTGCCGAACGGCGCGTCGAAATTGACGAGATCGACGCGCTTGAGCTTGATCTTCAGGGCATCGCCGACCCGGACAAGATCATGCGAGGCCCAGCCCGAATACCGCTCCAGATTATCGCCGCGCGTCTCGGTGTAGATATAGGACGTCCGCGCCTTGAACACGCCGGCAGCCGGGTCGCACGCCACGATCCGGGGCGACTGGAGCAGATGATGGCAGCGGCTCTTCGGCTTCTGGCTGAAGGTGCGCTCGCCGGCGAGCCGCTCGACCCGGACCTTCAACAGCAGCAGGTCCTCATACATCAAGGACGGCTGCAGCACCGGGTCCTGCTGCTGCCATTCCAGCGGCATCCAGTAGCGCCCCTCCGGGTGAAACAGATCGAGCCAAGCCTGCCACTGCATCGTGTCAAGCAGCTCGGCCTCTTCGTAAATGAAGTCCGTGATGGTCTTCTCGCTGATCATTCCGCCGCCTCGATGCGCTTGTCCATGTCCATGGTCATGAATTTCGCCCAGGCGTGGAACTGGTTTCGCATCTGCCGTTCGGACGTGCCGTTGATCACGGCCGTCACGTCCTGCTCTTCATGGCCGTCGTAGAGCCGCCGCAGATTGACCCATTGATTGCCGTTTGACTTCAGCCCTTCCTGGGCCCGCTCGTACATTTCGAGATCGTCGTGCCCGACGATCGAGGTCGGCGCATTGATGAAGCGGTTGTACATCAAGGCGCGCTCGTAGAGCTTGTCGGGCGCGCCAACCAGGCGATAGACCCAGCTTTCGACCAGCGTCTTGTCGACCGCTACAGGGATGAAATTGCGCAGGATCTGCACCGCGCCCTTCACCATGATGTTCGGGAAGTACACCGTGTTGTGTCTGACCTCGCCGAGGATCTCGTGGGCCCGCTGCTCGCCATAGGCCGCGACCATCTGGTCGAGATATCCAGGGATATCCTGATAGTTCGAATGGATCGAGTTGGCGACGCCGGTGTGGCCGTGGCCGTTCGGCCAGATCCTGATGCCGCTCTGCTCGTAGAACTCGTACGGGCTCATGAAGGGACCGTAGAGCTGCACCGCCATCGGCGTCTCCGTGGCATCGCCCTGCTCGCGCTTCCAGACCTTGACGGCGGTGCCGGCCGAGCTCTCATGCGCGACCATGGGATGGCAGGTGTCGGTCTGGTTCTCGACCAGCATCTTCCAATTGCAGGTGTGCATGTAGCGGATCGGCGTCGCCTGGACTGCGAGTTTCCCCTCCGGCGAGCGGTCGACCATGTTGTCGATGGTCGAAAGGCTTTCGCCGAAATAATCCTCGAAGGACACGCCTGAATCGCTGAGGCGGGCGAAGATGAAATCGCGGTAGATGACGACGTTCCTGACCTTCGACAGCCCCTCATTCGCCTGGGTGTCGCCGAAGCCGGTGCCCTCATAGCCCTTCTTCAAGGGGATCGCGAGCAGCGAGCCGTCGGTCTTGAACGACCAGGCGTGATAGGGGCAGCGGAAGAACTTTCCGGTGTTGCCGCAGGGTTCCGAGGCAATCTTCACGCCCTTGTGCGGGCAGCGGTTGTAGAAGACGTGGATGGAGCCGTCGGTGTGGCGGCTGGCCATGACGGGCTGCCGGCCGATATTGGCGGTGATGAAGTCGCCTGGCTTTGCCAGCTGGCTCGCATGCCCGACATAGATCCAGCTGTTCGGGAACAGATGCTCCATCTCGAGCTCGAAAATCTCGGGATCGACATAGACGTCGCGGTGCACCTCGGCCTCGCGCACCAGCGCCGCAATCGCCCCGGCATTGCCTCCGTATTTGTTCATGGCGTCCTTCGCCTCCCCCTAGAGATCCAGCACCAGACGTTCCGACTTGGCGCGTGACACGCAGATCTGCATGACCTTGTTGGACGCCTTCTCGTCGTCACTGAGGATGACGTCGCGATGATCAGGCACCCCTTCGATCACCCCGCATTGGCAGATGCCGCAATCGCCACGCTGGCAGTCGTAGAGGACGTCGAGCCCGGCCGCTTGCAGCGCCTGGATGATGGTCTGGCCGGCGGCAACGCCGATGACCCGCCCGGTCGATTTCAGCTCGACCTCGAACGGCCGATCGGGCGATGACGGCTGCTCGGCTTTGAAGAGTTCATAATGAATGCGGCCAGCCGACACGCCGGCGGCAAGCGCGGCGACCTTCACGGCATCGATCATGCCTGAGGGCCCGCAGGCGTAGACGTGGGCGTCTGCGGCGGCATCGGCGAGCGCTGCTGCAATGTCGAGGCGAGACTCGTCGCTGTCGTAGTGGACGGACAGGCCCTTGGCGCAGATCTCCTGCAATTGCGGCAGGAACGCCAGCAGTCCTTGGGTGCGACCCGCATAGTGCAGGCGATACGGGCTCCCTCGCGCCGCGAGCTCCGCGGCCATCGACAGGACAGGCGTGATGCCGATGCCGCCGGCAAACAACAGCGCCGGCGCGCTGCCCTCGTGCAGGTGAAAATTGTTGACCGGCGCGCTCGCCTTCACGACATCGCCAACCTTCAGCGCGTGCATGAATTGCGAGCCGCCGGTCGAAGCCTCCTCGCGCAGCACACCGAGCGCCAGCGCATCCTCGGCCAGACCCGGCAACGCCATCAGCGAGTACGGCCGGTCCCCTCCATCAGGAAGCGCCACGCGCAGATGTGCGCCGGCCTGCCAACGCGGCACCACGCCGTCCTCCACGCCAAACACAAGGCTCCGTACGAACGGCGTCTCCGCGACATACGACCTGACCTTGAGCTTGAGCGGATGAGCGTCCATTCAGGCGTCTCGTGAATTATATGAATTTGCATATTTTTAGACATGTAATAATTGGCTGTCAATCGTCGGCGCGGGACAGGCCCGGCAGGGCGCACATTGCGCCTCTAACTATCTGGGAAGATGGAGCTCTTGGTGCGTTGCGCGTGTGCCGGCCTGAACAGCCCCGCGCACTTCCCCGACACCATCAGGCCGTTACGGCAGATTGTCGCGAAGGAAGATGTCGATCCGGATGCGCTCCTGATCGGGGCTGATCGGCTCTTCCATGCAATGCGCCAGCAGCACCCGCGCGGCGGAGCGCGCCTCGTGGCCGGGATCCTGGTTGATGATCGCATCGAGCGTGCCGCGCACCAGGAAGCGCCGCGTATGCTGGGTCAGCTCATGGGTGATCCAGACCACGTCACGCGCGCGGCCGGACGCCTCGAGTGCCTCGGCAATGCCGCGATTGCCGGCGCCGCAGCAGTAGATGCCGCGCAGGTCGGTATGGCGTTTCAGCAGCGCGGCGGTGAGCTCGCGCGTGCGCGCGCTGTCATCGCGGCCCTCGATGACCGGCAATGTCGCGAGGTTTGGATACTCGCTCGTCAATATCTGGTGGAAGCCGAACTGCCGCTCGGTGTGATCGCGCAGCGACAACGATCCCGCGATGACGGCAACCTTGCCCTCGCGGGCGGCAAGAAAGCGCCCCATCAGCGTTGCCGCGGTTCGGCCTGCGGCCGGATTGTCGATGCCGACATAGTGCAGACGGCGCGAGCTCGGCGCGTCCGACACGAGGGTCACTACGGCGACCCCGCGCGCGGTGAGTTCGTCGATCGCGTCGCGTACCTTCGGATGGTCGAGTGCGACCACGGCGACCCCCTGATAGACCGGCGACAAATCATCCAGCGCGCCGGCGAGGACATCAGGATCGAACACGTCGACGTGGAGGATGTCGATGAAGCCGCGCTGGCCGGCAAGCCAGTCGGCGGCGCGCTGGACCTGCTCGGACAAATTGGTCATGAAGCTGTTGCTGCCGGTCGGCAGCACGAAGGCGAAACGAAACGACTGTCCGCGGGCGAGGCGCGCAGCAGCGACGTCGGCACGATAGCCGAGTTTTGCCACCGCCGCCTCGACACGCGCGACGGTCTTGGCGCGCACGCCCTCCCGCCGGTTGACGACGCGATCGACGGTGGCGAGCGAAACCCCCGCGGCGCGCGCGACATCCTCGAGCGTGGCGCGAACCATGGGCTGGGTCGCGCCTTCAGTCATTCGCGCGCCGCCCACAGCATGCCGCGGGTCATCAACGTCCGGATCTCCGGCACGTCGAGCTCGTAGGCGCGATGACCGAGCGAGGAATAGAACACCCTGCCCACGCCATATTGCTTCTTCCAGACCACCGGCATCACCACGCCATCGATCCAGGATGCGTGCTCGCCGGTAAACGTCGTCGTCGCCAGCACCTCAATCGCGGGGTCGACATGCATGTAATACTGCTCGGAACGATGCTCGAAGCTCTTCAGGCCCTTCATGATGGGATCATCAGGCTTGGTCACGTCGACCTTGTAGTCGATGATGTTGCCGGGATGCGCGACCCATTGCCCGCCGCACATGAACTGGTAGTCGACGGAGTCACGGAACGCGTCGCACATGCCGCCATGATGACCGGCGAGCCCGACGCCGCTTCGCACCGCGGCGCAGAGATTGAGAGCGTCCGCCTTCTCGATCTTCGACATGGTGTAGATCGGGATGATCAGCGAGAGATCATGAATCCCGGGATCGCCGAATGCCTCGGTCGTCGTCTCGATCTGGACTTCGAAGCCTTCCGCCTTCAGCCAGCCGCGGATCATCGAGGCGCACAAATCCGGATCGTGTCCCGGCCAGCCGCCCCATACAATCAATGCCTTGCGCATGCTCATTCCCTCAGTCGATCTGTCCGGTTTCACGTCCGGCCGGCAGCATCGCCGGCCGCTCGACGCGGTTTTCGATCTTGACCCGCCGTCCCTCGTCCGCCGAGATCTGGAACGCCTCCATCACCTCGAGCACATGGAAGGCCAGCGCGCCGCTGGCGCGGTGCGGCCGGTTGTTCAGGATCGCGGAAGCCATGTCGGCGACGCCGATCGAGCGGAATTCGCCTTCGACATGACCGTGCGTCAACGGCATCGTCTCGAATTCGCCGCCGGTCTTGGCGACCTGCACTTCGCCGCCGAAGCGGTTCGGGTCGGGCACCAGCATGCTGCCCTTGTCGCCATAAATCTCGATCGGCGCGTGGCGGTGCTTCGGCACATCGAAGCTCATGGTGATCGAGACGACGGCCCCGCTCTCGAATTCGAGTGTGCCCGCGACGTGGGTCGCCACCTCGACCGGAATCAAGGCCCCGTTCATCGGCTGGCTGGTGACCAAACGCTCGGATCTCGGGCGCGCGGTCGAGCCCATCACACTGGCGACAGGCCCAAGCAGCTGCACGAGATCGGTGATGTAATACGGTCCCATGTCGAGCATCGGCCCGCCGCCGCGCAAATAGTAAAAGCCGGGCGCCGGATGCCAGCGCTCGTGGCCGGGGCAGCCGAAGAAGGCGCTGCCCGCCACGGGCGTGCCGATCGCGCCGTCGTCGATGAGCTTGCGCGCGGTCTGGTGCCCACCGCCGAGGAACGTGTCGGGCGCACAGCCGACGCGAAGGTTCTTCTGCGCGGCGAGATCCATCACCTTGCGGGCTTCCGCGACGTTGATGCCGAGCGGCTTCTCGGAATGGACGTGCTTGCCGGCGTTCAGCACCGCGAGGCTGACATCGGTATGGGCGAGCGGCACGGTGAGATTGACGACGATCTCGACGTCGTCGCGCTTGAGCAGCTGGTCGACCCGCATCGCCGGCAGGTTGAAGGCGGCCCCCTGGCGCTCCGCGACATCGCTCCGCATGTCGGCGAGCGCCCTCACCTCCATGACCGGAAAGCGCTGTGCTGCCTTGAGGTAAGCGGTGCTGATGACACCGCAGCCGATGATTCCGACGCCGACTTTTCTCATTTTTGTCTCCGTGAAGTCTTGTTCATCCCTTGACTGCGCCTGCCGTGAGGCCGGCGACGATATGCTTCTGCGCCAGCAGGAACAGAATGATCGTCGGCAGGATGGTGAGCGTGATGAAGGCGAGGATCAGGTGCCACTCGGACGAATATTCGCCCTGGTAAACCATGATGCCGAGCGGCCAGGGATAGAGCGCATCGGTGTTGAGCATTACCAGCGGCAGCAGGTAGGCGTTCCAGCTGTTGACGAAGGTGATGGTGCCGACGGTCGCCAGGATCGGCCGCGACAGCGGCAGCGTCACGTAACGAAAGAACTTGATGTAGCTGCAGCCATCGACCAGCGCGGCCTCCAGCAGTTCATAGGGAATGTCCTTGAAGAAGCGGCGCAGCAGCAGCACGCTCATGGCAAGGCTGAAGGCCACCTGCGGCAGCGCAACGCCGAAATAGGTATCGAGCAGGCCGAGATCGCGCACCTTGATGAACAGCGGCAGCACGGCGGTCGCCGCCGGAAACAACAGGCCGAGCGTCAGATAGCTCAGCAGCATCGACGAGCCGAAGAACCTGACGTGGGCGAAGGTGAACGCCGCCATCGAGGCGACGATCAGCGTCAATGTCACCGTGAGGGTCGAGATGATCAGCGAATTGCGCAGGAGCTGCCAGTAGCGCCCCGAGAACAGGATGTCCGCATAGTTCTGCCACTCCCAATGCTGCGGCAGGCCGAACGGATTGACGCGTAATTCGCCGAGCGATTTGAAGCCGCCGAGCAAGGTCGCAAGCAGCGGCACCAGCACGAAGATGGCAACGATCCCGAGAAATGCCGCCTTGAACAGCACGGCGGGGTCGAACGGGGCGCGGGCAGTCTCGGCACTATTCATCGCGCATGAACCATCGCTTGTAGGTGAAGGCAAAGGTCACGCAGATCGCGAACAGGATAACGCCGATGGCGCTGCCATAGCCGACCCGCATGCGCGAGATGCCGTTGTTGTAGAGGAAGCTGACCATGGTGTTCGAGGAATCCGCCGGCCCCCCGCGCGTCAGCGGCATCACGAGATCGAACAGCTGCAGCGAGCCGACGATGGCGAAGAACACCGAGAGCCGGATGGTCGGGTAGAGCAAGGGGATCACGACATGGCGCAAGGTTTGCGATCGCGTTGCGCCGTCGATCCGCGCCGCCTCGACCAGGGTCTTGTCGAGGCTCTGCAGCGCCGCGATGAACAGCATCATGTGGAAGCCGAAATACTTCCACACGATCACGATCAGCACCGCCAGCATCGCCGTGTCGGTCGAGGCCAACAGATGCGGCGGCTCGGCACCGAAGGTGCGCCAGATCGATGCGACAAGTCCGTAGTCGCCGTCGTAGACGAAGGAGAAGATCAACCCGGTCGCGATCTCCGCCAGAATGTAGGGCATGAAGAACAGCATGCGCAGCGCCACCGCGCCGCGAAACTTCTCGGCCAGCATCAGGGCCAATGTCAGCGCCAGCGGCAGCTGGACCGCGAGCGAGACTGCGATGATCAGCCCGTTGTTGCGCAGCGCGAGCCAGAACGCGCGCGTTTCCAAGACGAAGCGATAGTTATCGAAGCCGATCCAGTGGGTCGGCCTGCCGAAACCGTTCCAGTTGAAGCCCGAGTACCATGCCGCCTCGCCGATCGGCAGCACCACGAACAGCGTGAACAGCAGCAATGCCGGCGGCAGGAACAGGATCAGAACGGTGAAACGACTGTCCCAATGCGGGCCGCGGACCGCGGCCTGAGGAGCCGCCTCGCCGGCAACGCCGACCGGCGAGGTGATCGCCATCCGTCGCGCCACCGTCAGTTACCCTGCTTGAACGCCGCTTCGATCGCTTTCGCCGCGTCCTGCGGGCTCATGCTGCCGCCGGCAATCTCCGCCGAGACGTCGTTGACGACGCGGCCGACCGAGGGGCCGAGGCTCTGGTCATAGAAGTTCTGATGGTAGTTCGACTTTGCGAGATTGGACGCGATCAGCTTCATGAAAGAATTGTTGAGACCGGCGTCCGCACCCTGCACCACGGGGATGATGTAGCTGCCCGCGGCAAGTTTCGTCTGCACGTCCTTGGAGATGAAGTATTTGAGGAAATCGACCGCCTCCTTCGGCGAGTCCTTGGTGACCAGCCAGCCTGTGATGCCGCCGAGCGTGTCCGTCGGCGCGCCCTTGCCGCCGGGCACGACAGGGAAATCGAACCAACAGATCTTGTCCTCGCTCAATCCGACCTTGTCGGCGGCCAGCGCGCGCTGCAAATTATAGACCGAGCTAATTGCGAGCGACATCGCAGCCTTGCCATCGCCGAAATAGCCTACCGCCTGAGGGTTCTTGAAGCCGAGGAAGCCGTTCTGGAACGGCTGGAGATCAACGAGCTGCTTGAACAGCTCGCCGGATTTCTGGAAGGTTTCGCCGGCGAAGCCGCCATTCTCGCCGCGCAATGCAGCGTCGAAGGCTGCCTTGCCACCGATCCGCACCGCAAGGTGGGTCCAGTAGAAGTGCAGCGGCCATTTGTCGGCGCCGCCGACCACGATCGGCGTCACGCCGGCTGCCTTGAGTGTCTTCACTGCGGCGAGCAGATCGTCCCACGTCTTGATGGAAGCGGGATCGACCTTCGCCTTGGCCATCAGATCCTTGTTGCAGATGAAGCCGACCTGCGACAGCGAAATGGGCAGGCCATAGACGTGGCCATTGCTGGTGAAGGCGGCGAGCGCCGCGGGCGTGATGCTGTCGCTATAGCCCTTCACCTGGTCCGTGATGTCTTCAAGAACGCCGGCGTCGATCTGCGTCTTCAACACGCCACCGGCCCAGCTGTAGATGATGTTCGGCCGATCCTTGGATTGCAGGATGGTCGGCAGCTTGGCCTTGTAGGCCTCGTTCTCGAGGAACTGCATCTCGACCTTCACGCCGGGATGCGAGGCCTCATAGCTGCGCGCGACCTCCTCCCAGATTTTCACCTGGGCCGGATTGACCTCGATGTGGAGCCATTTCACGGTGGTGTCGGCTGCCGCGACATTTGCGCCTAGCAGGCATGCAGCGAAGGCGAATCTCAGCTTCCCGAGCAGTCTCATCACAACCTCCCAACGGCTTTTATTCTTTGGGCGCAATCCTGCCTTCAGTTTTTGAGGTACGCAACTAAAATTCTGACATATGGACCTCACGAGAGGAACGGCTAAGTTCCTGCGAAAGAATCGGGGCGGCCTTCGCCGCCCATAACAAACTGAAAGGTTCCCCCATGGCCGCCATCTATTCCGACCTCTCCGGCAAGGTTGTGCTCGTCACCGGAGGTGCCGCGGGAATTGGCGCTGCGATCGTGCGGCGCTTCGCGGAGCAGAAATCCAAGGTCGTGTTCTTTGACATCAAGGTCGAGGAGGGCCAGCGCCTGGCGCGCGAGCTGTCGGATCAAGGGCTGGCCGCGCATTTCCAGCGCGTCGACCTGACCGACATCCCGGCCCTGCGCGCCGGCGTCGAGGAGGCGCGCAAGGCACACGGCGCGATCAACATTTTGGTCAACAACGCCGCCCATGACGAGCGGCACGCGACCGAGGAGATGACTCCTGAATATTGGGACGACCGCATCGCGGTGAACCTGAAGCACCAGTTCTTCGCGTCGCAGGCGGTGTTGCCGGACATGAAGGCGGCCAACGCGGGCGCCATCATCAATTTCGGCTCGGTGTCATGGATCGCCGGACAAGGCGGCATGGCAGCCTACACCGCCAGCAAATCCGGCGTGATTGGGCTGACGCGCTCGCTGGCGCGCGACTACGGTCCCTACAACATCCGCGTGAACGCGATTGCACCGGGATGGATCATGACCGAGCGCCAGCTCGAGAAATGGATGACGCCGGCCGGCGAGGCCGAACTGCAGCAGCGCCAGTGCCTGAAGCGCCGGCTGGTGCCTGACGAGGTCGCGAAATTCACCCTCTTCCTCGCCTCCGACGAAGCCTCTGCCTGCACCGCCCAGCACTACATCGTCGACGGCGGCTGGGTCTGAGACGCTTGCCGCGCCCTGCGCACTCCGGCGAAAAGGCCGCTAGGACCGGGGCAGCGCGACGCCCGTCAGCTCGCGCAGCCTGTCGACCAGAGCGTCCTGAAAGGCGGGGTCCATGGATTCGCGGGCCGGCTCCTGCTGCTGCATATGATGCCAGTAGCGGCCGCTGACGAGCGCCGCGGGATCGTCGCTGACGGCGAGCCAGGTTTGCGTCTTCTGCCCCGTCGCGATATCGACCGGGGCGCCAGAGCCGCCCATCCTTGTCCGCGCCCAGCCGGGATCGACCGCGTTGCTCAGGACCTGCGGCCAGCGTCGCGCCAACGCGAACGCGAGTGCGACGATTTGAAGCTTGCTCTCGGCGTAAGCGGTTGCCGAATCCCACGGCCTCTTCGCCCAGTCGAGGTCATTCAGCGACCGCTCTCCGCCGCGATGCAAGCCGCTGCTGAGATAGATCAATCTGGCGGGGCGCTCGATCAGCGCGGTCAACATATAGGGCGCAAGGGTGTTGATCGCGAATGTCGTCGCATGGCCTTCCGGAGTGGAGCCGCGACTCCGCTGTGCATAGACACCGGCGTTGTGGATGACCGCATCCATGCGCCCGATCGCGTTCACTTGATCCGCGACGCCCTTCGTCTCGGCGCCGCTCTGGAGATCGCCGATTGCAACGCCCTCGGCGCGCGAGGCGAGGTCCTCGAGCGCCGCAGCGCGATCGACTGAGCGCGCGTGCAGCACCACACGGTGGCCCTGATCAAGGAGCGATTGTGCCGCCGCGCGGCCAAGCCCGTCCGTGCTGCCGGTGATGAAAACCATGGCCATGTCGTGCCGCTCCGGACGTTTCAGAACTCAACAGCGTCCGCGTATCAGGCCAGCCCCGCCGCCGTCAGGCTCTGCTTCAGATGGGCAACACCCTTTTTGGCATAGGTCAGCGGGTGTGCCTTCTGCGGGTCCTGCTCCGCTTCGACGACGATCCAACCGGAATAGCCCTTGAGTTCGCGGAAGACGGCGGGGTAGTCGACCATGCCGTCGCCGGGCACGGTGTAGACACCGAGCGCGCTGCCCTGCCCCAGCACTGCATCGAGGAAACTCCAATCCTCGCGCCGCGCCTGCTCCATCACCGCCCGGCGCACGTCCTTGGCGTGGACATGGCTGATGCGGGCGCGATATTTTCGAGCCAGCGCGGCCGGATCGGCACCGCCCCAGGTGGCATGGCCGGTGTCGAGCAGGAGATGTGCGGCCTCGCCCGTCGACGCCATGAAGGCATCGATATCATCGGCGCTTTCGACGATGGTGCCAATGTGATGATGGTAGACCAGCCTGACGCCTTCGGCGAGCGTACGCTCCGCGACTTCAGTGATGCGGCGACCGAACTCCGCCCAGTCGCCTGCCTTCATCACCGGCCGCTGCGATAACGGCTTGCTGCGATCGCCATGGATCGCATTCGAGGTCTCGGCGAAAACGAGGACTGATGATCCCATCGCCTTCAGGAGATCGAGATGCGGGCGCAGATGCCGCATCTCCTCGTCGGCATCGCGCCTCAGGAGTTCAGCCGAATACCAGCCGGAGATGCAGGCCATCCCGAAAGGCGCGAGCGCAGCCTTCAGGGCCTGCGGCTCGCGCGGAAATTTGTGGCCGAGCTCCATGCCCACAAAGCCCGCCTCGCGTGCCTCGGCGAGGCACGTTTCGAGCGGTGTGTCGCCGCCAATCTCCTGGAGATCGTCGTTCGACCAGCCGATGGGGTTGGCGCCGATACGGATTGGCATGTCGTCCTCACTCGATCAGATATTGCGACGCGCGAGCGCCTCGATGTAGCCGCGCCTTGCGGCCTCGACTTCGGTGCGCTCCGAGACCTCCGGCACCGCCACCTCCCACCAATGGCCACCGGCATCGGTCGAGCGCAGCGGGTCGGTGTCGATCACGACGACGCTGGTCCGATCGTGACCTCGCGCCTCCTCGAACGCCGCCTCCAGCTCGGCGATGCCAGCGACCTTGCGCGCGATCGCCCCCATCGAAGCGGCATGGGCCGCGAAGTCGATCTCGGGCAAGGTCTCGTGGCGAGCATCGCGCAAGAGGTTGTTGAAAGGGGCACCACCGGTGGCGTTCTGGAGCCGGTTGATGCAGCCGAAGCCGCGGTTGTCGAGCACCACGATGATGAGTTTCGCACCCAACATCACCGACGTGGCGATCTCGGAATTCATCATCAGGTAGGATCCGTCGCCGACCATCACGATGACTTCGCGCTTGGGATCAGCGAGCTTGACGCCGAGCCCGCCGGCGATCTCGTAGCCCATGCAGGAATAGCCGTATTCCATGTGGTAGCCGCCGGCTGCGCCCGGCTGCCAGAGCTTGTGCAGCTCGCCGGGCAAGCCGCCGGCGGCGCAAAGCACGATATCGCTTGGCCGGCTGCGGCGCTGAACGGCGCCGATGACCTGGGCATCGCTTGGCAAGGCTTCGTTGCCCGACGCGGTGTAGCGTGCGGCCGCTTCCAGCCAGGCCGTGCGGCCAGCCTTGGCCTGCCCGCTCCAGACGGCAGGCGCCGTCCAACCCTGAAGGGCGGCGCCGAGCTCCGCTAGTCCGACCTTGGCGTCGGCCACGAGCGGCTGCGCACGATGCTTGCCGGCATCAAAGCTCTGCGTATTGAGGCCGACGATCCTGCAGGCGGGATCCGCGAACAGCGAGCGCGAGCCGGTGGTGAAATCCTGCAAGCGGGTGCCGATCGCGAGCACGACATCGGCCTGTCGCGCCGCATCGTTGGCCGCGCCCGTGCCGGTGACGCCGATCGCGCCGAGGTTAAGCGGATGATCATGAGGCAGCGCGCTCTTGCCGGCCTGCGTTTCCGCCGCCGGAATGCCGTGCGCCATGCAGAAGGCGGCGAGATCAGCTTCCGCCTCGCTGTAGAGCACGCCGCCACCGGCGACGACGAGCGGGCGCTTCGCGGCCTTGAGCAGCGCTGTGGCTTGCGCCATTTGCGCCTCGTCGGGCCGCGCCCGTCGGGGCTGCCAAACGCGCTCGGCGAAGAACCATTCGGGATAGTCGAAGGCCTCCGTCTGCACGTCCTGGCAGAGCGAGAGCGTCACGGGTCCGCATTCGGCCGCGTCGGTCAAAACCTGCATCGCCCGCTCGAAGGCGGGCATGATCTGTTCAGGCCTTGTGATGCGGTCGAAATAGCGCGAGACGGGCCGGAAGCAATCATTGGCGGAGACAGTGCCGTCACCGAAATCCTCGATCTGCTGCAACACCGGATCGGGACGGCGTCCGGCGAAGACGTCACCCGGTAGCAGCAGCACCGGCAGGCGATTGACGTGAGCAACGGCTGCGGCCGTCACCATATTGGTCGCACCGGGGCCGATCGAGCTCGTCACCGCCATCATGCGCCGGCGACGCGAGGTCTTCGCGAAAGCGATCGCGGCATGCGCCATCGCCTGCTCATTATGCGCGCGCAAGGTTGGCAGGCGGTCACGCGCGGCATACAGCGCCTCGCCGAGGCCTGCGACGTTGCCATGCCCGAAGATCGCCCAGACACCGGCGAACAGCGGCTGGGTCTTCCCGTCGATGACAGTCCTTTGCGCGGCCATCGCGGCGACGAGCGCCTGCGCCATCGTGAGCCTGATCGTCGCCATCACTCGCTCCCGCTGAACCGCCCGGCGCAGACCGGCCTGTCAAGATGTTCCATCATTGCGCTGACCGTGCGCGCATGCTCGCGCAACTGTGTCGCGAATGTGTCGTCGCTCGATCCGATACGATATTGCGAGGCGGTTGATGACATCGAGAAGTGCAGGCTCCGACCTTGACTGGGCGGCGCAGAGAATGGAATGCTTATTCGAATAGTCAAGCAGTGATGATGACAATGCGGTTTGGACTTCTTGGCGCCGGCAGGATCGGGCGCATTCACGGTCTCAATGTTGCGGCGCGCGGCGATGCGCGGCTCGTCGCGGTGGCCGACGCCTCGAGCGAGGCCGCGGCCTCGCTGGCGCAGGCGACAGGCGCGAAGGTGGCCGATGCGGATGCGATCATCGGCGATGCCGGCATCGACGCCATCCTGATCTGCACGCCGACCGACACGCACGCCGACCTGATCGAGGCCGCCGTCTCGGCCGGCAAGGCGGTGTTCTGCGAGAAGCCGGTCGATCTCGATTCGGACCGCATTCGCCGCTGCCTGGCCGCGGTCGAGAGGTCGGGCAAGGCTCTGATGATCGGCTTCAACCGCCGCTTCGATCCGAATTTTGCGGCGCTGGAGAAGCGGCTGCGCGGCGGCGAGGCCGGCGAGATCGAGATCGTCAGCGTCATCTCGCGCGATCCCGGACCGCCGCCGGTCGATTATGTGAAGCGCTCGGGCGGCCTGTTCCGCGACATGATGATCCATGATTTCGACCTGGCGCGCTTCCTGCTGGCGGAGGAGCCGGTCGAAATCTTCGCACTCGGCTCGGCGCTGGTGGACAAGGCCATCGGCGAAGCCGGCGATGTCGACACCGCCGCCGTGCTGATGAAGACGGCGAGCGGGCGCATCGCGCAGATCTCGAATTCGCGCCGCGCCACTTACGGCTACGATCAGCGCATCGAGGTGCACGGCTCGAAGGGCATGCTGAGGGCCGGCAACATCCACGAAACGACCGTCGAGATCGCGACCGGCCAGGGCTTCCGTGCCGACCCGGTGCAGAACTTCTTCCTCGAACGCTATGCCGCCGCCTATCGTGCCGAGCTCGCGGCCTTCATCGATGCCTGCACCGGCAAGGCGGCGCCCTCTCCGACCGGTCTCGACGGGCTCCGCGCCCAGATGCTCGCCGACGCGGCGACCGAGTCGGCGCGCACCGGCCGCCCTGTCACCATCAAGTCCGCCTGACCATGACGCCAGCCGAACTCATGCTGCGCCGCTATGCGGCCCAGGGCCTCGCCGCCGAGGCGGGACGCATCGCGCTCGACTATTTCGGCCGCAGGGAAAGCCTCGGCGTCACGATGAAGGGCACGCAGGACTGGCTCACCGTCGCCGACGGCGCGGTGGAGGATTTTCTGCGTGCGCGGCTGTCGGCGCTTTTCCCTGGTGACACTGTCATCGGCGAGGAAGGCGGCGGTGAGGCCAGCGATGCGGTCTGGATCCTCGATCCGATCGACGGCACTGCGAACTTCGCCCATGGCGATCGCAACTGGTGCATCTCCATCGGCTTCCTGCTCGACCGCCAGCCGACGATCGGCATCGTCAGCGCGCCCTCACTGGGCGAGCTCTATGTCGCGCAGCGCGACGAGGGCGCGACGCTGAACGGGCAGCACATTGTCGTCTCTGGTGCCGACGACATCAGCCGCGCCTGTATCGAACTGGGCTGGTCGCCCCGTATTCCCTCGCAGCGCTATCTCGACATGATCAGCCGCGGTTATGCCGCCGGCTGCTCCATCAAGCGCGCGGGCTCCGGCACTTTGGGCCTCTGCAATGTCGCCAACGGGCGCACCGAGGGCTACGCCGAACTGCACATCAACGCCTGGGACGTTGCAGCCGGCATTGTGATTGTTAGCGAAGCCGGCGGCTGGGTCAGCGACTTCTTCGCGGGCGACGGCATCAGCAAGGGCAACCCGATCCTGTGCTGCGTACCGGCGCTGGCATCGCAGCTCAGCGACATCACCGGGATTACCTAGTCGACTTAATAGTTGTTGCTTTGGAGCTGAAGAGACGCCACCGTCACAGCCAATTACAGAGAACATCAAGTTCTCGTTCTGGGGAGGTGGACCATGGTTTCGAGATCCCTGACTGTCAGGGCGCTGTTCGGTGCCGGTATCCTGATCGCGGGCGCGGCGCCGGCGTCGGCCGAGGGCTCGCTCGTCATGTATTGCGGCGTGCAGGAAGAATGGTGCCGCGCGATGTCCACCACTTTCGAGAAAGAGACCGGCATCAAGGTTTCGATGACGCGGAAATCCGCCGGCGAGACCTATGCGCAGCTCAGGGCGGAGGCCTCGAACCCGCGCGGCGACATCTGGTGGGGCGGCACCGGCGATCCACATCTTCAGGCGGCCGACGAGGGGCTGACGCTCGAATACGAATCTCCCGCCAACAAGGATTTGCACGACTGGGCGCTGAACCAGTGGAAAGCGGCGAAGCAGCGCTCGATCGGCATCTATGCCGGCGCGCTCGGCTTCGGCTACAACACCGAGCAGATCAAGGCCAAGGGTATCCCGGAGCCGAAATGCTGGGCCGACCTGCTCAACCCCAAGCTCAGGGATGACGTGCAGGTCGCCGACCCGAATTCGTCCGGCACCGCCTATACCCTGCTTGCCACGGTCGTGCAGCTGATGGGCGAGGACAAGGGCTTCGATTATCTCAAGGCCCTGCACAAGAATGTCAGCCAGTACACCAAATCAGGCGCAGCACCAGCCAAGGCAGCGAGCCTCGGCGAGACCGCCGTCGGCATCGTCTTCATCCACGATGCCGTCGTCTTCGCGGTTCAAGGCGATCCGATCAAGCCGGTCGCGCCGTGCGAGGGCACAGGCTACGAGATCGGCTCGATGTCGATCATCAAGGGCGCACGCAATCTGGAGAACGCCAAGAAGTTCTACGATTGGGCGCTGAGCCCCGCCGCACAGGCCCTCGCCGCCCCCGCGAAGTCGTATCAGGTGCCATCCAACAAGAACGCGACGGTGCCGCCGCAGGCGCCGAAGATGAGCGAGATGAAGCTGATCAACTACGACTTCGTCAAATACGGCTCGTCGGCCGAGCGAACGCGGCTGCTGACAAAGTGGGACAAGGAGGTCAAGGCGCTGCCGAAATAGCAGCAAGGCTGCGGAGATATCGGATGCGCCCTTCGACACGGCTTGCCCTGCTGCTCGGCTGGTTGGGCTACATGCTCGTGCCCTGGTACCTGCCGGAAGGTTGGGACCTTGCTGGCTATCCGTTCGGGCGGGCCGGCACCGCGCTGGTGCTTGCGACATCAGGCGCAGCGCCTTGGCTCTGGCCGATCGGCATCGCACTCCTCGCGCCGACGTTCCTCGCCGTCCGCGCCGAGTCCAGCCTTAGCAGCCCGGCGTTGATCGTCGCCGGGCTGTTCGGCCTGGTCGCGTTCTTCGCACAAGGCTTTGCGGTGACGCTGCCTGGCCAGGGCATTCCCTGGCTCGCCGCGCTGCTGGGCGGCGCAGGTGCCGCGCAACCGGGCATGGGTTTCGGCGCGCTGCTGACCCTGTTCTCGCTTCTCCTGCTGCTCTGCCACGGCCTCGCCTATCGCGGGTTCTGTCGGGGCGATCTCTTCACCACGTCCACCATCGGCGTCGTGGTGCTGCTGATCGGCCTCTTCATCTTCCTGCCGGTGGCGACGATCCTGCGCAGCGCGCTGGTCGATGCCACCGGCGGCTGGGCGCTGGGCGAATTCGCGGACCGCCTGCTGTCCTCGACGATCTGGGGCCTCGGCTGCGTCGGCGGCGGCATCGCCTGCGGCGTCGCCTGGAATACGCTGATCCTCGGCGTGCTGACCGGCCTCATCACCACGCTGCTGGGCCTCGCTTGCGCGCTGCTGGTGTTGCGCACGGCGATGCCGGGCAAGCGGCTGATGCGCGCGATGACGGTGCTGCCGATCATCACGCCGCCCTTCGTCATCGGCCTTGCGCTCATCCTGCTGTTCGGCCGTGCCGGCGTCGTCACCGGCTTGATGTCCGACTGGTTCGGCATCCCACGCTCGCGCTGGATCTACGGTCTGCCGGGCGTGCTGTTGGCGCAGGTACTGGCCTTCGCGCCGATCGCCTTCCTCGTGCTGATGGGTATGGTCCAGGGCATCGCACCGAGCCTCGAAGAGGCGTCCCAGACGCTTGGTGCCAGGCATTGGCAGACGTTCCGCTCCGTGACATGGCCGCTGCTGCGACCGGGGCTCGCCAACGCCTTTCTGCTCGGCTTTGTCGAGAGCCTGGCCGATTTCGGCAACCCGCTCGTGCTCGGCGGCAATTTCGAGGTGCTCTCGACCAAGATCTTCTTCGCCGTGGTCGGTGCCGCACACAATCAGGGTCTGGCGGCCGTGCTCGCGATCGTGCTGCTCGTCTTCACGCTCGGCGCGTTCTGGCTGCAGCAGAGCTGGCTCGGCGGCAAGAGCTACACCACGGTCTCCGGCAAAGGCGACGCCGGCATTCCGGCGAAGCTGCCGACCTCCGTCACCGTGCTCTCCGCCGCGGTCATCATACCCTGGGTCGTGCTGACGGCGGTGATCTACGCGGTGATCCTGATCGGCGGCTTCGTCAAGACGATGGGCCGCGACCATACGCCGACGCTGGAGCATTACCGCACCGGCTTCGCCGTCGATTTCAGCCACGGCCTGTTCTTCGAGGGCGCAGCGTGGCCCTCTTTGTTCACGACACTGAAGGTCGCCGCGATCTCCGCACCTCTGACGGCGCTGATCGGCCTGCTCACCGCCTATCTGCTCACGCGGCAACGCTTCGTCGGCCGGCAGCTGCTCGAGTTCACGACCATGCTGAGCTTCGCCATTCCCGGCACCGTGCTCGGGGTCGCCTACATCCTAGCCTTCAACGTACCACCGATCGAGATCACCGGGACCGGCCTCATCCTCGTGCTCGCCTTCGTCTTCCGCAACATGCCAGTCGGCATACGCTCGGGCATAGCGGGACTGGCCCAGATCGACAAGAGCCTCGACGAGGCCTCGACGACCCTGCGGGCGCGCAGCTTCACGACGCTGCGCCGTGTGGTGCTGCCGTTGCTCAAGCCCGCGCTCGCCGCGGCGCTGATCTACAGCTTCGTGCGCAGCATCACCTCGGTCAGCGCCGTGATCTTTCTCGTGTCGGCCGAGTACAACCTCTCCACCGCCTACATCGTCGGACGGGTCGAGGCCGGCGAGTTTGGCCTCGCCATCGCCTATTCCTCGGTGCTGATCGTCGTCATGGCAGCAGGCATCGCGCTCATCCAATTCGGCGTCGGCGAGCGCAAGCTCGGCCGCAGGCCCGTCGCGCTCGCGACCTCGGCCGCCGAGCCCGCCAAATAGGATCTCCCATGCTCAAATCAGGTCCCGCCTCCGTCGAGTTCAGACATGTCAGCATGCGCTACGGCAATGTGACGGCGGTGGACGATGTCAGCTTCACGATTCACGCCGGCGAGCTCGTGACGTTGCTCGGCCCCTCCGGTTGCGGCAAGACGACGACCTTGCGCATGATCGCCGGACTCGAGATCGCGAGCGAAGGGCAGATCCTGATCGGCGGCAAGGATGTGACGCGGCTCTCGGCGGCGGATCGCGACGTCAGCATGGTGTTCCAGTCCTACGCGCTGTTCCCGCACATGAATGTGCTGGAGAACGCGGCGTATGGGCCGACGGTGAAGGGGCTGGGCAAGGCGCGGGCCGAGGCGATGGCGCAGGAGAAGCTCGCCCTGGTCGGGCTGAAAGGCTTCGAGAAGCGCTATCCGGCCGAGCTGTCCGGCGGTCAGCAGCAGCGCGTTGCCGTGGCACGCGCCCTCGTGCTGGAGCCGCAGGTGCTGCTGTTCGACGAGCCGCTGTCCAATCTCGACGCCAAGCTCAGGCGCCGGGTGCGGCAGGAGATCCGCGAACTCCAGCAGTCGCTGAAGCTCACCGTCGCCTATGTCACGCATGACCAGGAGGAGGCCCTTGCGGTCTCCGACCGCATCATCGTGATGTCGAATGCGAAGATCGCGCAGCAGGGTTCGCCGCGCGAGCTTTATGAGGCCCCTGCGAACGGCTTCGTTGCCGATTTCATCGGCGATGCCAATCTCGTGGAAGTGATGATCGAAGCGGTGCATGACGGGCAGGCACAGGTCATGCTGGGGCCTCTCCGCCTGACGCTTCCGGCGCGCGGCCTCACGCCTGGGCCGGCAAAAGCCGCCATCCGGCCCCACGGCATCATGCTCGGCGATGACCTCGCCGGAACCGTCAGAAAATCCTCCTACCTCGGCGATCACGTCGAGATGATCGTCTCGACGCCGATCGGCGAGCTTTTTGTCGTCAGCCGGCAAACCGATGAGATTCCGGCTGAAGGTGCCGCGATCAGGCTGTCATTCGCCCAACAATATATTGCTCTCGTTCGGTGACGGTCTCGTATCCGCATACTCCCTCGCGATTCCTGCGGGCCGATTGTATCATCGAGGCATGAGCGAGTCCGATGCCGTGGACGGCGACGCGCCGCGCGTTCGCAAGATCATCCATATCGACATGGATGCCTTCTACGCATCCGTGGAACAGCGCGACAATCCCGACCTGCGCGGCAAGCCCGTTGCTGTCGGTGGTTCGGCCGAGCGCGGCGTGGTCGCGGCGGCGAGCTATGAGGCGCGCAAATTCGGCGTTCGGTCCGCGATGGCGTCTGTGACCGCGAAGCGGCAATGTCCCGACCTGATTTTCGTGAAGCCCCGCTTTGAGGTCTACAAGGCGATCAGCCGGCAGATCCGCGAGATTTTTGCCGAGCACACCGAGATCATCGAGCCCCTGTCCCTCGACGAGGCCTATCTCGACGTGACGGAAAACCTGCAAGGCATCCCGCTTGCCCGTGATGTCGCGCTGCGGATCCGTGAGAAGATCAAGGCCGAGACCGGCCTCAATGCGTCGGCGGGCATCTCCTACAACAAGTTCCTAGCGAAGCTCGCTTCCGATCACCGCAAGCCGAACGGCCAGTTCGTGATCTCGCCCGAGATGGGGGCCGCCTTCGTGGAGACGCTGCCCGTCGGCAAGTTCCACGGGATCGGACCGGCAACGAGTGCAAAGATGAATGCGCTCGGCCTGTTCACCGGTCTCGACATCCGCAACCAGACGCTCGAGTTCATGAACGTGAATTTCGGCAAGTCGGGCGCCTATTATTACTGGATCTCGCGCGGCGTCGACGAAAGGCCGGTGCGGGCCAACCGGATCCGCAAGTCGATCGGCGCCGAGACCACGTTCTCGACCGACCTTTCCGATTTCGAGGCGCTGGCCGTCGAGCTGCGCCCGCTCGTCGACAAGGTCTGGCGCCATTGCGAGACATCAGGCAGCCGGGGCCGCACCGTGACCTTGAAGATCAAGTTTGCCGACTTCGAGATCATCACGCGGAGCAGGTCCGTGGCCACACCGGTCGCAGGCCGGGACGAGCTCGTTCGCCTCGCCTGCGGCCTGCTCGAGCTCGAGATGCCCCTGCCCAAACGGGTCAGGCTTCTGGGCGTCTCGCTGTCATCGCTCCAGGTCGGAGACGATGCGGAGCCGCAACTCACTTTCGAAATTTGATCCAGTCGCCAGGATTCGAAGGATTACGCCGCGATCTCTTCCGCCCTGCTCTCGAGCTCGTCGCGCTTCGCGTTGATCAAATTGAGCAGATGCGCGGCGGCGCGGGCGTCGCACAGGGCGCGGTGGTGGTCCTTCAGCTCGATATTGTAGGCCCGGGTGAGATTGCCGAGCCCGTAAGACTTGTGACCTGGGTAATGCCGGCGCATGCTCGCGCAGGTGCAGAGTTTTGGAAAGCGGAAACGGCGTTCGAGGCGCTCGTATTCCGCAGTGATGAAGCCGTAGTCGAAATTGACGTTGTGAGCGACGAAGACGCCGTCACCCATGAACTGCATGAAGCTGTCCGCGACCTCCGCGAACAACGGCGCGTTGCGCACCATCTCGTTGGTGATGCCGGTCAACGCGACGATCTTGGCGGGGATCGACCGCTGCGGGTTGATCAGCGAATGCCACTCCGCCACGACCTCGTGGTTGCGGATCTTGACCGCGCCAATCTCGGTGATGCGATCCCCGCCGGTCCAGCCGCCGGTGGTCTCGATGTCCACGACCACATAATCCTGGTCCGGATCGAAGCGGAAATCGGCGCGGCCGATCTCCGAAGGGATGCCGGCGTTGCCGAGCTGGCGAAGCCGCGTCAGCTGGTTGCGCCTGATGACGTCGCCCTCGGCCTTCACTTCCATGAACGAGACGGCGCCATCAGCCACAAGCATGAGATCGGGGAAGCCATCGCGCATCGCGCGATAGTCCTCACACATCAGGCGGAGGATCGTGGCGAGACCATCGGCACTTGCGCCCGCAAGCAGCGCGCGGATCGCGTCGATATCGACATGGTCCCAGGCGAACACGCCGTTCGGCTTGCCCCATTTCGCGGCAACGATCCGCAGGATCTGGGGCAGCGCGGAGCTGGAGGCGACGGCCGCCAGCTTCGTCTCGATCTGGGACGAGAACATCTGCGCAAAGGTTCTGTCCTTCAGGCAATGCGGCATCCAGTCGAAGCCGCTGTGCAGCTGTCCGGATTCGAACAGCTCGTCCCAGAACAGCAATCCGAACAGGCAGTGCCAGAGCGTGTTTTCGGCGTGGAAGACCTCAAGGCCCTGCCGGCGCAGGACGCCCGCGATCCCGGCCTCCGGGCTGCCGCGCCAGGTATCGTCGACCCGAAGCGTTCGTCCGGCCCGCAGCAGCTCGGTGCATAATCCCGTCCGGCGCCCGTCGAACTTCCGGGCATAAAAGTCGCTCGCGAAGACGAACTCGTCGTCGCTGGCGGGATCGTCGATCATACGCCGCAGCAGTTCCTCGGCGGCGTCCTTGTCGCCTTCGGCATAGAGAAGCCGTGCGAGCCGTTCGCGGCATTCGGCCGAGGAGCCGGCGCCATAGAGCTGCACCGCGAGTGCGGCTTCGCCCTTCTTCTCGAAGTGCAGACCCGCTTTGTGGGCCGCGCGGCTGCGCAGATCGATGGCGTAATCCGTCGGGCAGACAGGACCGCCGAGAATGTCGGCAACGGACCTGCGATACACCTCGTCAGATTTGGCCTCGAGGCGGCGCAGCAGGCGCGCGTAGTGGAAGCAGGCCCTCGCCTCGTCCGCATCGGCAAACCGGGCGCTGAAATCCGCCTGGTCGTTGGTGCGCAGGATGCCGAGATCGCGTAGCGCGAAATTCTTGAGGTTGTTCTCGGTCTTGCCGAAATAAAGATAGAGCAGGAACTCCAGCGGCTCGGTGTCGCCCAGCGCGATGAAGGCATCACCACCGCAAAGCCGGAAGGCCGTGCCGAACGACAGATTGGCGAGATAGTACTCCGATAGCTTGGCCTTGGGCCACGACGCCCTGACATCGCTCATGCCGGCTGCCTTGGCGCCGTCGAACAGGTCAGGCTTTGCAAGGCACGCCAGGAACGCAGCGTAGTCCTGTTCGGTCAGGCCTCGGACGTAACCGGCGATGCCAAGCTCCCCCAGCGCACCGACGGGGTCAGCGATCTCAGCGTATTTGAACGTGGAGGGATTGAAGACCGTGCCGTTCCGGTTGACCATCCGGATGAACAGGCACTGGGCGTCCTTCGACAGCGACGAGAAGCGAGCGACAAAGCCATGATGCCTCTCGGCCAGCACCGGACCGTAGGTCTCGCAAACGAAGCTCAGCATCTCCGTGAAGTGGTCGTGATAATAGTAGACCGGCAGGACAGGCAGCGTCATCCGTGCGTCGCCCTCGACGCAGCGCGACCCCGCTCTGGTCGAAGTTTCCCGTGATTCCCTGGAGTCCATGTTCGACTTCTGTTCTTTTCGCCAGACAGTGTCAAGCTGGGAACTTCACGACCTCGCGCTATCCCGAGGCCGGGTTTCAGCGACAACCACGGCGCGTGGGCCCGCGCCTATTGCACCGCGGGACGAATTGCGACGCACCATTCAAAATGAGACTGCCTGTTAAGCCGCGCGCAGCTCCGACGCGTGCGCCGCATGCGAGTTCGGCTAGCTTTCATCCCAAGAAATCGTCGAAGACCCGTTGAGCTTTGCAAGAACGTCGCACCGCGCGGCGGACGCGTGAGGCGCAGTGAAAAAACAGCGACAAAACGCACAGGGAGGAGAGCAATGTTGAAAGGCAGTCTAGGACTGATTGCATTGAGCAGCCTGCTAATGTCGGGCACCGCATTTGCACAGGAGAAGATCAAGGTCGGCGTCACCGCCACCCTCGAAGGCACCTACACCGTGCTCGGCGAGGACGGCATCCGTGGCTTCCAGACCGCGTTGAACGTGCTCGGCAAGAAGGTCGGCGACAAGGAGCTCGAATTCGTCATCGCCTCGACCGACGCGACACCGGACTCCGCGGTGCGCGCGGTACGGAAGCTGATCGAGCAGGACAAGGTGCAGATTCTGCTGTCCCCGCTCTCGGGCGACGAGGGCATCGCGGTCAAGAACTTCGCGAAGACTCATCCGGAGCTGACCTTCATCAACGCAGCCTCCGGCGCGCAGGAAACGACCTATGTCGATCCGGCCCCGAACTTCTTCCGTTACAACATGGACGGCGCGCAGTGGCAGGTCGGCCTCGGCAAGTACGCCTATGAGACCAAGGGTTATCGCAAGATCGCGACCGTCGGCGAGGACTATTCCTTCATCTACACCCAGGTGTTCGGCCTCGTGCTCGAGTTCTGCGGCGCCGGCGGGCAAGTCACCAACCGGCAATGGGTGCCGCTCGGCACCAAGGATTTTGCCTCGGTCATCGCCGCCCTGCCCGACGATGTCGACGCGATTTATCTGGGCCTCGGCGGTGCCGACGCCGTCAACTTCCTCAACCAGTACCAGCAGGCTGGCGGCAAGGCGCATCTGATGGGCGGCTCGATCATGATCGACCAGACCATCCTGTCGTCCAAGGGCAACGCCAAGAACGCGCTTGTCGGCACGCTGGCCGCCAGCGGCCAGGCCGACACCTGGGAGGATCCGGGTTGGCAAAAATTCGTGAAGGACTATCAGGACGCCTTCCCGCCGGCCAAGCGCTTCCCGAGCCCGTCGCTGCTCGCCACCAACTATTACGGCTCGACCATGGCGCTGATCCTGGCGCTGCGTCAGGTCAATGGCGATCTCAGCGACAATCAGTCGAAGTACAAGGCTGCGCTCGCCAAGATCGAGCTCGATGCGCCCAACGGCAAGATCAAGCTCGACTCCAACCGTCAGGCGATCGGCACCAATTTCGTCACCGAAGTGGTGGATGACGGCAAGGGTGCGCTGTTCTCGAAGGTCGTGAAGGTGATCCCGAACGTGAACCAGACGCTGGGCTACGACCCCGCCGTGTTCGCCAAGATCGGTTTGCCCAGTCGTACAGTACCGGAATGTAAGAAGTACTGACGTAGTCGCATCAGCGATGTGATGACTGACCGGGGAGAGATTTGCAAAGCGCGCGACACGCACGCCCTTGCATTCTCTCCCCGGTTGTTGAACGCTATCAAAAAAAGTCAAAGGCTTCCGGGAGGGAAGGCATGAGCCGGGCGCTCGCCGTCTTCCATGGCCGTTTCGGCCGGGCGACGGTCTATCAGTTGAACCGCCCCTTCAATATCCACGCGCATCGCGAAGGTCATTTGATCTTCCATGTCGGCGGGCGTTCCGCATGCATCGATGTCAACGACGGACGCTACGACCTCACCGAAGGCTCCGTCGTCGCGGTCAATCCATGGGAGCCGCATAATTTCCTTCCCACCGACCTCGACGGCGGCGCGGTCTTCTTCGTGCTCTATGTCAATCCGGAATGGTTCGCACCCGATGCGCCCGGCGCCGACCGCCTCCGCTTCGGCCGCACCCAGTTCGCGCGAACGCCGGCGCTGGACAAGCACATCAGGCACGCGGCCGCCCTTGTGTGCGGCGCACCCTCGCTGAACAGCCTCGACGGCGAGCTGCGACGGCTGATCGATATCTGTTACGACGAAAGCTGGCAGCAGGCCGAGACCGCGCCCGATCTGCGCGCGAATGGTTCCATCACCGATTTTCGCGTTCGCAAGTGCATCAAGATGATGTCGGAGAGCCCCGGCGCGGAGATCGAGCTCGACACCATCGCGCGCGAATCCGGCCTGTCGCGGCCGCATTTCTACCGGCTGTTCCGCACCCAGACCGGCGTCACGCCGCACCTCTATCTCAACACCCTGATGATGGAGCAGGCGCTGGAGGCGCTGGTGGCGAGCGAGGCGCCGATCGCCGATATCGGCTTCGACCTCGGCTTCTCCTCGCAGAGCGGTTTCACCCGCTTCTTCGCCGCCAATGTCGGGATGGCGCCGACCGATTATCGCCGCGCCGCCAAGGTTTTGCGCGGCTGACGGACGCGCGAAAAGATACTCACGATCAAGTGCCTCTCTCGCCGCCCCACTAGGATGGGCGGAACGCGATCCCGGCAAGAGGATCGCATGTCCGGGGAGGACGCAAATCCATGGCGCGGTACGCAGCCTGCACAGGGCTGTCCGACCTGCATTCGAGGTGTGGTGGTGGCCATCGCAAGCGGAGCGAGGTGACGCCATGACCCGCTTTGTCGAACGCCATCCGGCCTGGTCGTTGATCGTCATCATCGCGGTCGCGGTAGTGCTGTGGCTGATCTTTGCGGTCTGGCCGCCCGGGCTTGAAGACGCGATCGGTCGCAAGCGGGTTTTCCTCAACGCACTCTTCAACGGCATCACGCTCGGCGGCCTCTATTTCCTCGTCGCCAGCGGCTTCACCCTGATCTTCGGCCTGATGCGCAACGTCAACCTCGCGCACGGCTCGCTCTATCTGTTCGGCGGCTATGTCGGCTACGCCATCAGCGCCTCGACCGGATCGTGGATCCTCTCCTTCATCGTCGCCTTCATCCTGACGGCGCTGGTCGGCGTCCTGCTCCAGGTGCTCGTGTTCCGCCGCATGGAGGGCCAGGATCTGCGCCAGACCATGGTGACGATCGGCCTCTCCATCGTGTTCGCCGATCTCATGCTGTGGGCCTGCGGCGGCGACTTCTACCAGATCCAGACCCCGAACTGGCTGATTGGCCCGATCGATCTGCCGCTCATCACCGCGGTGAAATCGTCGGGCGAGCCGGTTTACTTGCGCTATCCGCTGGTCCGGCTCGTGATCTTCCTGGCTTCCGTGATCATCGGCATCGCGATGTGGCTTGCGCTCAACCGCACCCGGATCGGCATGATCATCCGCGCCGGCGTCGACGACCGCGACATCCTTGCTGCGACCGGCGTGCGCATCCAGGCCGTGTTTGTGCTGGTCTTCGCGCTCGGCGCCGGCCTTGCAGGCATCGCGGGCGTGGTCGGCGGCACCTTCCAGTCACTGTCGCCCGGCGAAGACATTCGCTTCCTGCTTGCTTCGCTCGTCGTCGTGATCGTCGGCGGCATGGGCTCGATCCCCGGCGCCGCGCTTGGCGCACTCATCATCGGCCTCGCCGAGCAACTCGGCTCGGTCTACATCCCGACATACGCCATCGTCGTGACCTTCCTGATCATGGTGCTGGTGCTGGCGCTTCGGCCGCAGGGCCTGCTGGCGAGGCGCTGACATGTCCGTTACCCACGATACGCGCATTCAGATCCGCAGCCCCGCCTCGGCGGCGCAGCGGCAGGCTGCTCGCTCCTGGCCCGACCTCAACAATCCCGCCGCCTGGATCGTAGCGATCATCCTGCTGATCATGCCGCTGATCGCCAACGGCTTCTTCCTGATCGAGATCTTCGCAACCACGCTGATGCTCGGCACCATCGCGCTCAGCCTGATGTTCCTGGCCGGCTATGGCGGCATGGTCAGCCTGATGCAGCTCACCATCGCGGGCTTTGCCGCCTACATGGTCGCGGTGTTCGGAACCAGCGACAACGCCAATATCAGCCTGGGCTGGCCCTGGTGGCTGGCGGTGCCGATGGCGCTGACGCTCGCGACCATCTTCGGCACGCTCGGCGGTGCGCTCGCCGTGCGCACCGAGGGCATCTACACCATCATGATCACGCTCGCGATTGGTGCGGCGTTCTACTACTTTACCAACCAGAACTGGGCGATCTTCAACGGCCATACCGGCATCAACAACGTCGCGACGCCGCATTTCTGGGGCGTCAACTGGCGGGCGGACATTCCGTTCTACTATGTCGTGCTCGCGGTCGCCGCGCTTTGCTATTTCGCCGTCGACTACATCTCCCGCGCGCCGTTCGGCCTCGCGCTCCAGGGCGTGCGCGACAATCCGCGCCGCATGGCGGCGCTCGGCTTCAATGTCAATGCCCACCGCGTTGCGGCCTACGCGGTGGCATCTTTCATCGCGGGCCTCGCCGGCGTGCTCCAGGTCTGGAACTATCGCCAGATCTCGCCGGGCTCTGTCAGCGTCGGCGCCTGCATCGACATCCTCATCATCGCCATCGTCGGCGGCATCACGCGGCCGATCGGCCCCTATATCGGCGCGCTGGTGTTCGTGCTGTTGCGTACCTTTGCGCTCGACTTCCTGGTCAAGATCGGGCTCGACGGCAACCGCTTCCGGCTGCTGATCGGCCTCGGCTTCCTCGCGATCGTATTCTGGTCGTCGGATGGCGTGATCGGCCTGTGGCAGCGCTGGCGGCGGAGCCATCGTCCGCAGTCGGATCGCCCGGGCGGGGGGCGCGGTCATGGATAGCGTCGCGCAGCGCCTCTCCGCCGTCGGCGCCGGTGCAGCCCTGGAACTGCGCGGCGTCACGCGGCTGTTCGGCGCGCTGGCGGCGCTCACCGACGTCACCATCACCGTGCGCCCCGGCGAGCGGCGCGCCGTGCTCGGCTCCAATGGCGCCGGCAAGACCACGCTGTTCAACTGCATCACCGGCGACTTCCCGCCGACCTCAGGCACGATCCGTTTCTTTGGCGAGGACGTCACGCACTTCCCCCCTTATGAGCGCATCCGTCGCGGCCTCAGGCGAACCTACCAGATCTCCGCGCTGTTCCCCGGCCTCACGGTGCAGGACAACGTCTATCTCGCCTGCCGCGGCGTCTCGCGCGGACGCTTCTCGTTCCTGCGGCCCGGTCAGAATGATGCGCTGATGCACGCCGCCGACAATCTGGTGCAGGCGGTGCACTTGAGCGCGGTCAGGGACCAGCGCGTCGCCGAGCTCGCGCACGGCCAGCAGCGGCAGCTCGAGATCGCGCTGGCGCTCGCCGGCGCACCCCGCTTCGTGCTGTTCGACGAGCCGGCCGCGGGCCTGTCGCCGACCGAGCGCGCCGAGTTGGTCGAGATCCTCACCTCGCTACCGGCGCATATCGGCTACATCATCATCGAGCACGACATGGACGTGGCCTTACGCGTCGTCGAGAGCGTGACGATGATGCACAACGGCCGCATCTTCAAGGAAGGCGTGCCGGAGGAGATCCAGTCCGACCCCGAGGTGCAGGAGCTTTATCTCGGAGGCGGCCATGAGTGAGGCCCGCCGCAGCGCTGCAGCGCTCGAGGTCCGCGGCCTCGACGTTTACTATGGCCATTCGCACGCGCTGCAGGGCGTCGACCTCACGCTCGATGCCGGCGTGTTCTCCGTGGTCGGTCGCAACGGGATGGGCAAGACCACGCTGTGCAAGGCGATCATGGGCTTGGTGCCCGTGAGCGGGGGCTCGATCCGGATTCGCGGCGACGACATCACGCGGCGGCCGCCCGCGAATATCGCGCGGCTCGGCGTCGGCTATGTGCCACAGGGCCGCCGACTCTGGCGCTCGCTCAGCGTCGACGAACATCTGCGGCTCGCCGGCGGCATGCGCTCCGGCCCCTGGACGGTCGAGCGCATCTACGACACCTTTCCGCGGCTCGCCGAGCGCAAGGACCACGGCGGCGGCCAGCTCTCAGGCGGCGAGCAGCAGATGCTCGCGATCTCGCGCGCGCTGCTGACCAATCCGCAATTGCTGATCATGGACGAGCCGACCGAAGGGCTTGCACCCGTCATCGTCGCCCAGGTCGAAGAGATGCTGCTTCAGCTCGGCGAAGACGGCGACATGTCCGTGCTCGTGATCGAGCAGAACATCGGCGTCGCCACCGCGATCTCGCGCAACGTCGCGATCATGGTCAACGGCCGCATCAACCGCATCATCGATTCAGCTCGGCTGTCCGCCGACCGGGAGCTCCAGCAGCGCCTGCTTGGCGTCGGACTGCACGCCGAACTGGAGCCCGATCTCGATGTGCCTTCTACCGACGGCGAGGCCAAGCCAGCTGCTCAGCTTCCACGCAGCAGCGGTCCGATCCGGGTCTACATTTCCAACCCCACTCCGCCGACGCGCTGGTCGCAGCCGGTCCCGATCGGCCGTATCGAAGCCGCCGCGCGCACACTGTCGACGCAGGTCTCGCGCCTCGACGAGCCCGCACGGCGCAAGCGCGAGCCGGTGACGACGCAGACGTCAGGGCCCCCAGTGGTTCTGGTCGTCGGCACGCTCGACACCAAGGGTACTGAACTTCGCTTCATCCGCGACATCATTGGCGAGAGCGGGCTGCGCACGCGGCTCGTCGACGTCTCCACAAGCGGCAAGCACGCCACATGCGACGTCTCCGCGCAGGAGATTGCGCTGAACCACGGCCGCGGCGGCTCGGCTGTGTTCGGCCCGGACCGCGGCGCCGCTGTCACCGCGATGGCGGATGCGTTCGCCAATTGGATCAAGCGCCAGGGCAACATCGCCGGCGTCATTTCGGCCGGAGGCTCGGGAGCGGCATCGCTGGTCGCCCCTGCCATGCGCACCCTCCCCGTCGGCGTGCCAAAGCTGATCATCTCCTCGGTCGCCTCGGGCGACGTCGCGCCCTATGTCGGTCCTGCCGACATCACCATGATGTATTCGGTCACCGACGTGCAGGGGCTGAATTCGATCTCGCGCGCGGTGCTGTCGAACGGCGCCAATGCCATCGCCGGCATGGTCAAGGCGCGGCTCGACCCGCGTAAAGCGAAGGAGCGCGCTGCGAGTGCCGGGTTGCCGTCGATCGGCATCACCATGTTCGGCGTCACCACGCCGGCGGTGCAGAAGATCACAGCCGAGCTCGCCGACGATTTCGAGTGTCTTGTTTTCCACGCCACCGGCGTCGGCGGACGATCGATGGAGAAGCTGGTCGATTCCGGTCAGCTTGCCGGCGTGATCGATCTCACCACCACCGAGATCTGCGACCTCTTGATGGGCGGCGTGTTTCCGGCGACGGAGGATCGCTTCGGCGCTGTTATCCGCACCCGCCTGCCCTATGTCGGCTCGGTCGGCGCGCTCGACATGGTCAATTTCGGCGCGCCCGACACCATCCCCGAGCGCTGTCGCGGCCGCAAATTCCACGTCCACAATCCGCAGGTGACCTTGATGCGCACCACTGCGGACGAGAACGAACGCATGGGCCGCTGGATCGGCGAACGGCTGAACCAGATGGACGGGCCAGTGCGCTTCTTCCTGCCCGAGGGTGGCGTTTCCGCGCTCGATGCCCGCGGCCAGCCGTTCTGGGACCCCGAGGCCGACGCTGCCCTGTTCCGCGCGCTGGAGCGCACGGTACGGCAGACCGGCAACCGGCAACTCATTCGCGTCAAGCAGAACATCAACGATCCCGAGTTCGCCTCGATCATCGTGAGCGCGTTCCGAACCCTGTTCGGACGCGCCGGGGCACGCCGGAGAGTAGCGAGGTGACCGATGGCCCGGTTTGAACGCGCAGCACTCCTGAAGCGGTTCCGCGAGATGGCGAAGCGCGGCGAGCCGATCGTCGGCGGCGGCGCCGGCACCGGCCTGTCGGCCAAATGCGAGGAGGCCGGCGGCGTCGATCTCATCGTCATCTACAATTCCGGCCGCTATCGTATGGCTGGGCGCGGCTCACTTGCCGGGCTGATGCCTTATGGCGATGCCAACGCGATCGTCGTCGAAATGGCCGGCGAAGTGCTGCCGGTCGTCAGCAAGACGCCGGTCCTCGCGGGCGTGAACGGCACCGATCCGTTCCGCGACATGGATGTGTTCCTCGACCAGCTCAAGACACTCGGCTTCGCCGGCGTGCAGAACTTTCCGACCGTCGGCCTGATCGACGGCGTCTTCCGCGCCAATCTCGAAGAAACCGGCATGTCCTACGCGCTGGAGATCGACATGATCGCGAAGGCGCGCGAGAAGGACTTGCTGACGACGCCTTACGTCTTCAGCGAGAAGGAAGCGGCGGCGATGGCGATCGCCGGCGCCGACATCATCGTCTGCCATCTCGGCCTCACCACCGGCGGCACGATCGGCGCGCAGACCGCGCCCAAGCTGAAGGACTGCCCGGCACGCATCGACACCTGGGCATCCGCGGCGCTCAGCGTCAACCCTGACATCCTGGTGCTCGCCCATGGCGGCCCGATCGCGGATCCCGCCGATGCCGATTTCATCATGAAGAACACGCGTTACTGCCACGGCTTCTACGGCGCCTCCTCGATGGAGCGGCTGCCGGTGGAGCGGGCTTTGACGGAACAGGTCCGCAAATTCAAGGCGATCGGCGCGCCGTAACGCCTGCAAGATCGAGGGAGGGAAACATGTCAGGGATCCTGGTCGGCGAGCTCATCCTCTGGCTGATCGTCGCCATCATCGTGATCGTGGTTGGCGTCTACATCGTCAACTGGCTCTACCATCGCTCCTCCAAGGAGGTGTCGTTCGTCCGCACCGGTTTCCTCGGCGAACGCGTCGTCATCAACGGCGGCGCGTTCGTGCTGCCCTTCATCCACGATTACACGCCCGTCAACATGAACGTGCTGCCGATGGGCATCGTGCGCTCGCGGCAGGACGCGGTGATCACCCGCGACCGCATGCGTGTCGACATCGAGGCCGACTTCTATGTCCGGGTCCAGGCCACCCGCGAAGCGGTCTCGATCGCCGCCGCCACGCTCGGCCGCCGCACCATGGAGCCGGAACAGCTCCATGCGCTGCTGGCCGGCAAGTTCATTTCAGCGATCCGCTCGGTCGCATCCGAAATGACCCTCGAAGAGATGCACGAACGACGCGGCGACTATGTCACACGCGTCAAGACCAATGCGGCCGAAGCCCTCGCCCAGAATGGTCTTGAGCTCGAATCCGTCGCCATCACCGATCTCGACCAGACCGACCTTGAATTCTTCAATCCCTCGAACCGGTTCGACGCCGAAGGCTTGACCCGGCTGATGGAGGACATCGAGGCCCGGCGCAAGCTGCGCAATGACATCGAGCAGGACTCGATGATCAAGATCCGCACCCGCAATCTTGAGGCCGAGCGGCAGGCGCTCGAAATCGAGCGCGAGAGCGAGACCGCGCGGCTGGAGCAGGAACGCGACATCGAGATGCGCCGCGCGCTCCAGCGCACTGAAGTCGCCCGCGAACGCGCGCTGCGCGAGACCGAGGCCGAACAGGCCCAGATTTCTGCGCGTGAGGCGATCGAGCGCTCGCGGATCGCCAATGAGCAGGCGATTGCGGAGGCCCGCATCGCCGCCGAACGCGAGACGCGCCAGAAGGAAATCGAGCGCACCCGCACCATCGAAGAAAAGGAGTTGCTGGCGCGCGAGGAGATCGAGAAGACCCGAATCGCCAATCAGCGCTCGATCGACACGACGCGGATTGCCTCCGAACGTGATGTCCGCCAGCGCGAGATCGAACGCATGCGCACTGTCGAGGAAGCCGAGATCGCGGCACGCGAGGCCATCGAGAAGGCCCGCATCCAGCAGGACCGTGTCGTCACCGACGCCCGCATCGCCAATGAGGAGGAGACAAAGCGCCGCGAGATCGAGCGCACCCGCGCCGTCGACGAGGCCGAGATCGCCGCCCGCGAAGCCACCGAAAAGGCCCGCATCGCCCAGACCTTGATCGTGAATGTCGAGCGCATCTCCTCCGATGAGCGTACCCGCGCGCTGGAGATCCAGCAGGTCCGCACCATCCAGGAGGCCGAGATCGAGGCGCAGCGTGCGGTCGAGGCCGCCCGCATCGGCCGCGAGCGGACGCTGGCCGCTGAGCGGATCGCCGCCGAGCAGAGCACGCGGCAACTGGAGATCGAGCGCAACCAGAGCCTCGAAGTCGCCGGGATCGCCGCGCGCGAGACCACGGAAGCCTCGCGCATTGCCCAGGAAGAGCGCGTCCGCTCGCTGGAGATCGCGCGCAACCGGGCCGTCGAGGAGGCCGACATCGCCTCCCGCGAGGCGATCGAGGCGGCCCGCATTGCCCAGGAGAAGGCGGTCGCGGCCGAGCGCATCCAGGCCGAGCGCGACACGCGTTCGCTGGAGATCGAACGCACCGGCATTCTGGAGGCCGCCGAGCTGAAGCGGCGCGATGCCATCGAGCGGCAGCGCATCACGGTCGATCTCGCGCTGGAGGCCGAGCGGATCAACTCGTCCAAGAAGCGCGAGGTGCTCAATATCGAGCAGAAGAAGGCGATCGAGATCGCGGACGAAGACCGCGTCATCGCGCTCTCCGCCAAGAAGTCCGAGCGGATCGACGCCGACCGCCAGGTTCGGCAGGCCGAAATCGTCGCCCGCAAGGAGGTCGAGACCACCGACGTCTCGCGCGAGCAGGCGCTGGAGGCCGCCCGCCTCGAGCGCCGACGCGCAATCGAGCAGCTCGAGGTGGCCCGTGTCCAGTCACTGCAGGAGGCCGAGATCGCCTCCCGCGAGGAAGTCGAGCGCGCCCGCATCGCGTCCGACCGCGGCCTCGACGAGGCTCGTGTCGGCCGCGAGCGCGAGCTGCGCAAGCTGGAGGTCAACCGCGAGAAGGAGGTCGAGACTGTTTTGATGGAGAAGGCGATCGCCATTCACCAAAAGTCGCTGGAAGAATCGGCCGCGAAGGCGATGGCGGAGGAAGCGCGGATGCGGGCCACCGAGGCCGCCGAACGCGTCATCACCGCGCGCGAGAGCGAGATCGCAAAACGACGCAAGACGGTCGAGGTGCTGCTCGCCGAGAAGCAGGCCGAGGAGACACGGATCGCCGCGGACGCCGAACGTGTGCGTGCGGCCGTCGAAGCCGAGGCGCAGCGGATGCTCAACGAGGCCGAGAACGTGCTGACCGACCAGGCTCGCTATTCGTTGTTCCGCCGAAAGCTGCTCGACAAGATCGAAGGTATCGTGCGCGAGAGCGTCAAGCCGATGGAGAAGATCGAGGGCATCCGTATCCTCCAGGTTGACGGCCTCCATGGCAACGGCGGCGGTGGCAATGGCGGACGCAGCGCCACCGACGAGGTGATCGACTCCGCGCTGCGCTACCGCGTGCAGGCGCCGCTGATCGACTCCCTTCTGTCGGACATCGGCGTCGAGGGTGGCAGCCTTGCCAAGATGCCGGGCCTGATCCGCGAAGCTCGCGACATGCAGGGTATCAAGGAGTCCGCACGCAAGAGCGGCGGTGGCGGCGACAAACCCGCGGCCTCCCCGCCTGCGGCCGAGGGCGGCGGCGAACCGCCGGCCGAACGCGGTCCGCGGAAGAAGAGCTGAGGTCTGACCCATGCCCCGCGTCTACGTCTCCACCGTCGTCAATGCGCGCAACGATCGCGTCTGGGCGCGCGTGCGTGATTTCAACGGCCTGCCGAACTGGCACCCGGCGATTGCCGAAAGCCGCATCGAGGGCGGCGAGCCCTCGGACAAGATCGGATGTGTGCGCGACTTTCGCCTGCGCAATGGCGACCGCATCCGCGAGAAGCTGCTCGGCCTCTCCGACTACGACATGTTCTGCACCTACTCGATCCTGGAATCCCCGATGGGCGTCGAGAACTACGTCGCAACCTTGCGCCTGACGCCGGTCACCGACGGCGACCAGACCTTTGTGGAATGGACCGCCGAGTTCGACTGCGCGCCGGAGCGCGAGACCGAGCTCGTCGGCAATATCGGCGGCGGTGTGTTCCAGGGCGGGTTCGATGCCCTGAAGCGCGTGTTCGGAGGCTGATATCCGTGCCGCATATCGTCAAAAGCACGATCCTGGACGCACCGACCGATGCGGCGTGGGCGATGCTGCGCGATTTCAACGGGCACGACCGCTGGCATCCGGCAGTGGCGACCTCCTCGATCGAGCGCGCGCATGCCTCGGACAAGATCGGCTGTATCAGGCGGTTCAAGCTGAAGGACGGCGCGGAGCTGCGCGAGCAATTGCTGGCGCTATCCGACCTCGAACAGAGTTTTAGCTACTGCCTGCTCGATACACCGATCCCGATGTTCAACTACGTCGCCCATGTCCGCCTGCTGCCTGTGACCGACGGCGACCGCACGTTCTGGCACTGGGAGTCGCGCTTCACGGCCAGGCCGGAAGACCGCGACCGCATCACCCACATGGTCGCCGAAGACATTTACCAGGCCGGATTCGATGCAATCCGCCGGCATCTGAAGGAGGCCGCCTAGATGGCCGTGACAGTGAAGACTTTTGCGAGCGCCAGCGAGGCGGCGGGGGCACTGTCCTCGGATCGCAGCGCGCGCTATCTCGGCGGCGGCACGCTGGTGATGCGAGCGCTGAACGAGGGCGATGTTGCGATCTCGACCGTCGTCCGCGCCCAAGATCAGGCATTGACCCGGATCGACGCATCCGGCCCGCGCATCACGCTGGGCGCCGGCGTCACCTTCGCGCGCATCCTCGCTGACCGCGATCTTGGCTTCCTGCACGCCCCTGCGCGTTCGATCGGCGGCCCTGCGGTACGCAACATGGGAACAGTCGGCGGCAATCTCTTTGCGCCGAATCCTTATGGAGATTTCACCGTCGCGCTGCTCGCGCTCGATGCGACCGTCGCCGTCGCGGGCGCCTTTGGCGCGCGCGACATCGGAGTCGAAGAATTTTTGCAGGCGCGCGACCGGCAGCCCGGAACGCTGGTCTTGTCGATCTCCTGCACCCGGCCTGTAAGCAGCGAGGCGTTCCGCTATCGCAAGATCGCGCGTATCAAGCCGAAGGGCGGTTCGGTCATCACGCTCGCCGCGCATCTGCCGATCTCAGGCGGCCGGATCGCAGGCGCGCGGATTGCGCTGGGTTCGATGGCGCCGACACAGATCCGTGCCCGCGCTGCCGAGCGGGCACTGGAAGGACGCTCGCTGGACGCGGCGACCATCGCCGCCGCTGCATCCGCGGCGACCGAAGGAACGTCACCCCCCGACAATGCGCTCGGCAGCGCCTGGTATCGCCGCGAAATTGTCGGCGTCCACCTGCGCCGCCTGCTGTCCGGACAGGAATAGACCGCATGTCCAAAATACCCCTGCAATTTCGTCACAACGGCCGCGACGTCGCGATCTTCGTCGACGGCGGCACCAATCTGCTGGTGGCGCTGCGCGAACTGATCGGCGACATGACGCCGAAATTCGGCTGCGGCCAGGGCGGCTGCGGCACTTGCAGCGTGCTGATCGACGGCGAACTCCACCTCTCCTGCCTGACGCTGGCGGAAACAGTCGCGGGCCGCTCCGTTGAGACGCTCGACGGCATGAAGCAGGGTCCGAACCTGCATCCGCTCCAGCGCGCCTTCGCGGACAATTTCGCCGCCCAGTGCGGCTATTGCACGCCGGGCATGTTGATGGCTGCAAAAGCCCTGCTCGACCGCAATCCCTCGCCCAGCCGCGACGAGGTCATCGAGGCCATCTCCGGCAACATCTGCCGCTGCACCGGCTATGAGCCGATCATCAATGCCATCCTCGCCGCCGCCGGCGGCCGGGTCAGCGCCTGAAGGACGTCGCCATGCTGGAACTGCGCAAGGATATTTTCGCCGACGAGCGCGACGATAATTTGAAGGAAATCGGCAAGGGCACCCAGCGCCAGGACATGCTCGGCCACGTTACGGGCACGTCGAGCTACTTCAATGACCACAAGCTGCAGGGCATGCTGCATCTGAAGGTCGTACGCTCGACGCAGGCACATGCACGCATCCGCCGTATCGACACGGCCGAGGCCGAGCGTTCGGCCGGCGTGCGCCGGATCATCCGCGGCGCCGACGTGCCGGTTAATCTCAACACGCTTTTGAGCCTGATCAATTTCGGCAAGGACGACGAGCCGTCGCTGGCGGTCGACAAGGTCCGCTACAAGGGCGAGCCCATTGTCGCCATCGTCGCCGACAGCGAGCGCGAGGCCTTTGAGGCCATCGCAAAGGTCAGGATTGACTACGAGCCGCTGCCGGCGGTATTCGACGTCGAGGACGCACTGAAGCCCGGCGCGCCCGTGGTCAACGAGACCTATCCGAAGAACACTTTCACCTATCACGAGACCTATGACCACCAGCGGCTTCGCTTCGGCGATGCCGATGCGGCGCTGGCGACGGCCGATCACGTGCTGGAGCAGCGCTACCAGATGTCGCCGATCGAGCACGCGCCGACCGAGACCAACGGCGCGATCGCGGCCCCCGACACCAACGGCCGTTTCGTCGTCTACACCTCGACCCAGGCGCTGTTCTTCTCGGTCGATACCTGCGCCAAGATTTTGGACGTCCCGTCCAACACCTTCCACTTCATCGGCGGCACCGTCGGCGGCGGGTTCGGCGGCAAGGTGGATACGCTGACCGAGCCGCTCGCCATTCTCGGCGCGATGCTGACTGGAAAACCCGTGCGCTACGTGTTCGGGCGCGAAGAGGAGATGCAATACGGCCCGCCGCGCGGCGCCGAGCGCATCTACATCAAGGACGGCGTGATGCGTGACGGCCGCATCGTCGCGCGCAAGATCCTCGCCTATTTCGACAGCGGCGCCTATACGCGGCTGTCGAGCTACGCCGCGGTGAAATGCGCAGCGCATCTGCCGGGCCCTTACACCATCCCGAACGTCTATGGCGACGTCTATTGCGTCTTCACGAACCGCACGCCGGCGACCGCCATGCGCGGCTTCGGTGTCACCGCGATGGACTTTGCCATCGAGTGCCAGATGGACAAGCTGGCGCACCTCATCAACATGGACCCGATGGAGTTCCGGATCCTCAACGCCTATCGCGACGGTGACATGAAAGCGCACCGGCGCGAAGCCAAGAACACGGCGCTGATCGAATGTGTGCAGGTTGCGGCCGAAAAGGCAAAATGGCCGCTTCGCGAGGAATTCAAGCGCGCATCGTCGCGCAAGGACGGCGGCGGCAGTCGCGCCGTAATCCCGCCGACACCGGCGGATGCTTCGCGCGCACGTCCCACCGCTCCGGCTCAGCAGCGCACCAGCTACGACAGGCTGCCACCCACTGTCACGCGCGAACCGCCGCGCGAGCCGCCTCCACCGGTTCCTCCGCCGCCCTCGCCGCGGCCACCTGCACCGTCGCATGGTGCGACCCGCTTCTCCTCCGTCTTCGGCACCAGGAGGCGCTAGATGACCCGGCATCGCGGACGCGGCATCGCGTCGATCAACTATCCCATCGGCATGAATCTCGGCGGTGATCCCAGCCAGGCGCTAGTGCATTCCAACCCGAGCGGCAAGTTCACGGTGGCGCTGTCGTCGATCGATCTTGGCCAGGGCATGAAATCCGTCACGCGGCAGATCTGCGCGGAGACGCTCGGCGTGCCGGTCGAGGATGTCTATGTCGACACGGCCGATTCCGACACCGGCCCGCATTGCATGGGCTCGTTCGCCTCGCGCGGCACCCATCGCGTCGGCAATGCCGTGATGGCGGCGGCGCGCGAGGCGCGCGGCGTGATGATGGAGGCGGCCGCCGAGGAGCTGGAGGTCAACGCCGCCGATCTCGAGACCGACGGGCGCGGCAATATCCATGTCAAGGGTGCGCCGCACCGCTCGATCTCGACCAAGGACGTCGCGATTGCCGCGCAGTTCAAGCAGGGCAAGACCATCTCGGGTCGCGGCATCTTCCTGGTGCCGCTCTCCGAAGTGAATCCGGAGACCGGCGAGATGTCGCCGGCGACATGCTACGCCCATGCCTGCCTCGTCGCCGAGGTCGATGTCGACGACGAGACCGGCGAAGTAGCGATGGTGCGAATGGACTCGGCCTATGAACTCGGCCGTGCGCTCAATCCGCGCCTGGTCGAGCAGCAGCTCGTCGGCGGCGCCTGGATGGGCGTCAGCCACGCGCTCTATGAGACGCCGGAGCCTTACTATCCAGAGCCCGTGCATGGCCCGCGCGACTTCGTTGAATATCTGATGCCCGGCCCCGGCGACATCTGCCCGCATGACATCGCGGTGCTGGAGCGCCCTGCCCCGGATGGTCCATTCGGCGCCAAGGGCCCCGGCGAGATGTGCGCGAACCCGGTGCTGCCGGCGGTGGCCAATGCGATCTTCAACGCGGTCGGCGTGCGCATCGATGATCTTCCGATCACCCCTGAAAAGGTGCTCCGCGCAATCAAGGCCCAGGGTGGCGCGCGGCCGCAGGCGCGGCGCTAGAGGTTTTGGTTCATGGCGGTCCGCAGCAACATCGTCGGCATCGACAGCCCGGAGGCGCTGGAGAAGGCGCTGCGCGCGGCCTATTACCTCGCCGACGAAGGCCTTGCGACCGCGGCCTATCTCGGCCTCGCGCTCGGTAAGCCGCTGCTGCTGGAGGGTGCGCCGGGTGTCGGCAAGACCGAAGCGGCAAAGGCCATTGCCGCCGTGCTCGGCCGCCGGCTGATCCGCCTGCAATGCTATGAGGGCATCGACGCCTCCGCGGCGCTCTACGAATGGAATTACCCTCGTCAGATGCTCGCGATCCGCCAGGCCGGCGATGAGAGCATCGACATCTATGGCGAGACGTTCCTGATCGAGCGGCCCATGCTGGCGACACTGCGTGCGCCTGATTCCACGGTGCTCCTGATCGACGAAATCGACCGCGCCGACCAGGAGTTCGAGGCGTTTCTGCTCGAATTCCTCTCTGACTTCCAGATTTCGATCCCCGAGCGCGGCACGGTGCGCGCCGCCGAGCGTCCCGTGGTGGTGCTGACATCGAACCGGACGCGCGACCTGCACGAAGCGCTCCGCCGCCGCTGTGTCTATCACTGGATCGACTATCCGACCGAGGAGCGCGAGGCGCGCATCGTGATGCTGCGAGCCTCAAGCGTCGCCGAAGCCACTGCGCGGGCGGTCGTCGCGGCGGTCGGCAAGCTCCGGCGCGAGCCGCTGAGCAAAGCGCCCGGAATCGCCGAAGCTGTCGACTGGGCCGAGGCCGCAACGTTGCTGCACAAGGGCGGTGCGCGTTGGCCCGACGCCTTCAAGCGCTCGATCGGCGTGGCGCTCAAGGACGAGGAGGATCTGCACTTCATCGCGCCCCGGCTCGACGCAATGCTCGCGGAGGCCACGGCATGAGCACCGAGCTTCAACTTCCGCGCGCCGCCCGCGTCTTCGTCTCCTTTGTCGCACTGCTGCGCGCCAACAGTTTTGCTGTCGCGCCGGAGCAGACCACTGCGTTCCTTACCGCGATCGAACTGCTGGGCCCGCGCGACCTCGGGGATATCAGGCAGGCCGCTCTGGCCACCCTCGCCCCGCCACCCGAGCGCCGCGTGACCTTTGACCGGCTATTCGACCTCCATTTCCGCGGCAGTGAGGCAATCGAGCATGCCGATGACGGCAAGGATGACGAGACCGTTCGGCTCCAGGAAGAAGGCCGCGGCGACGAGGAGCCGCTGTTCTCCGACGACGCCAACGAGTCCGGCCTGACAGCGACCCGTACCGAGGCGCTGGTCGAGCGCCGCTTCGCGCAGCTGTCCACCACCGAGGCGCTCCGCCGTTTGTCCCGCGAGGCACCACGGCGCCTGCCGCAGCGACGTGGTCACCGTCGTATGCGCGCCCGCCGCGGACCGTTTGCCGACCTCCGTCGCACCTTGCGCGACTCCGTCCGCAGCGACGGCGAGATCCTGCGGCTCGGGCATCTGAAGCGGCGCCAGCGCCCACGCAAATTCCTGCTGCTGATCGACGTCTCCGGCTCGATGAAGAGCCGCACCGAGGAAAACATGAAGCTGGCGCATGCACTGGTGCAGGCCGCGCCCAATGTCGAGGTCTTCACCTTCGGCACCCGGCTGACCCGTGTCACCCGCGCGCTGCGCGTGAAGCGCCGCGAGCAGGCGCTGAGCGCGGCCGCGCATCTCGTCAGCGACTGGGACGGCGGCACCCGCATCGGCGATGCGCTGCAAGCCTTCCTCGCGGTGCCGCGCTTTGGCGGCTATGCCCGCGGGGCGGCCGTGGTCGTCGTCTCCGATGGGCTGGAGCGCGGCGAGCCCGATGCCCTGCGCGATGCGGTGGCCAAACTATCGCAGCGGGCCTGGCGCGTGAGCTGGCTGACGCCGCTGGCGTCCGGACCCGGCTTTCGGCCGCAGACCGAGGCGCTCGTTGCGATCGAGCGCTTCGTCGACGATCTCGTCGACGGCGGATCGAGCGCGTCGATCGTCGCGCATGTCCTCGCCTTGGGACGAAGGAGAGTTGCGTGACTGAGATGATCGACGGGCATCATCATATCTGGCGGCAGGCCGATCTGCCCTGGCTGGTCGGCCCGATGCAACCTCGCATCTTCGGAGCCTACGAGGCCATCCGGCGCGACTATCCGATCGAGGAATTTCTCGACGATCTCAAGGGCAACGGCGTTACCCGCTCGGTTTACGTCCAGACCAACTGGGCCAACGATCGTTTCGAGGACGAGGCGGCCTGGGTGCAGCGGACCGCCGACGAGACCGGTTGGCCGCACGCCATCGTCGCCTATGCCAATTTCGCCGTGGACGACGTGCGTCCGCAGCTCGACCGCCTCAAGCGCTATTCCCTGGTGCGCGGCGTGCGCATGCAGCTGCACTGGCATGCAAACCCGCTCTATCGTTTCGCGGCCAAGCCCGATCTGTGCATCGATCCCGTGGTCCGCCGCAACGTCGCGCGGCTCGCCGATTACGGCTGGAGTTTTGATCTCCAGGTCTTCACGCCGCAGATGCCGGATGCCGCACATCTCGCCGAATCCTGCCCCAAGGTGACCTTCATCCTCCAGCATGCCGGCATGCTCGAAGACCTTTCGCCAGCAGGCCGCGCCGCTTGGCGCGCGGGCATGGCGCGGCTTGCGACCTGCCCGAATGTCGTCTCGAAGCTCTCCGGGCTTGGAACCTTCATCCACCGCAATGATCCCGCGCACATCGCCGCGGTGGTCATGGATACCGTTGCGATCTTCGGCGCCGAGCGCTGCCTGTTCGGCTCGAATTTCCCGATCGAGAAATTGTGGACCAGCTATCGCGCGCTTGTTGACGCATTTCGCGCAGCCGCCGCTTCGCTGAGCGCCGAGCAGCGGGATGCGATCTTCCGAGGCACCGCAACACGCGTCTATCGGCTTTGAAAGACAAGAAAGAACACGAGGAGGGAAACGAATGGCGCTGGAGATCAAGATCCTGGACTACGGGGATATCGAGCTGGAATCGAGCTTCCTGGTGCTCGGTCGCGACTGCGGCCGCACCCGCCGCGTCCTTACGCTGGGCTTTCTGATCCTCGGCGGCAAATATCCTGTCGTGGTCGACACCGGCTATCGCTCCAATCAGATCATGGAGACGCTGGGCATGCGGGGACTGCAATACCACGAACACATGATCGAGAACCAGCTCGCCCGCCACGGCGTGCGCATGGGCGACGTGCGCTTCGTCTGCCACACCCATCTGCACATCGACCATGCGGGCAAGGACGATCTGTTCCCGATGAACACGACGGTCGTTCTCAACCGCAAGGAGCTGGAATATTCAGTCTCCGGCCTGATGCATCCGCAATATCCGGCGCCCGACATCAAGCATTTGATCGACCGCCTGCACACCAAGAGTGCGCTCCGCTTTCTCGACTTGGAGATCACCGGCCCGATCGAGCTGATGCCCGGCGTCTATTGCGATGCCGCCAATGCCCACACCGAGGGCTCGATGAACATCATTGTCGAGACCGCCGACGGAATCGCCACCATCTGCGGCGACGTGATCTACGATTTCAACGACCAGATCGTCACGCCCTTCCACGAAATCCATGACTGGGAGCCGCGCACGACGGGCAACCACGGCACCAGCAAGCGTGCGGAGAAGGCCGCAATCAAGAAGCTGCTCAGCAACTCGCGCTATCTGCTGCCAGTGCACGACCGCCCCGCCAAGATCGAAGGCGGCAATGTCGTGGGGCGTCTGCACGATCAGGTGCCCGGACCAATCGTGCAGTCCCTGCCCGCACGCAACTGGTTTCCCGCGTAGCACGATGTGAGGACCGACCGATGACGCACGTCACCTTACGTTCTGAATTCGAGACCCTGATCGATCCTTACGCACCCGTTGCCCAGGTCGGCACAGGCTTTGAGTTCACGGAAGGACCGATCTGGCATCCGATCGATCATTATTTGCTGTTCTCGGACATGCCGGGCGACGTGCGCCGGCGCTGGGATTCGCGGCGCGGTGTCGCCGAGGTCAAGCGTCCGTCGAACAAATGCAACGGTATGACCTACGATGCCGAGCTCAATCTGATCGTCTGCGAGCATGCGACGTCGTCGCTGATCCGTGAACGGCCGGATGGACGGCGCGAGGTGCTGGCCTCGCACTTTAGCGGGCAGGAGCTCAACAGTCCCAACGATGTCTGCGTGCACTCCTCGGGCGCGATCTATTTCTCCGACCCCTGGTATGGCCGCATGCCGGTCTACGGCGTCGAGCGACCGCGGCAGCTCGGCTTTCAGGGCGTCTACCGTGTGATGCCTGGCGGCGAACCAAAGCTGGTGGTCGATCGAACGTTGTTCGACCAGCCGAACGGGCTTTGCTTCTCGCCCGACGAAAGACTGCTCTATGTCAACGACACCGTGCAGGCGCTGATCCGCGTGTTCGACGTCAGCGGCGACGGTTCGCTGTCGAATGCTCGGGTGTTCGCGAGCGGCATCAAGTCGGAGCTCGAGCCTGGCCTGCCCGACGGCATGAAATGCGATCAGCACGGCAATGTCTGGGTCACCGCGCCCGGCGGCGTCTGGGTCTATTCGCCGCGGGGCGAGCTGCTCGGCAAGGTTCGCGTGCCCGAACTGGTCGCCAACCTCGCCTGGGGTGGACCTGATTTTCGCACGCTCTACCTGACCTCGACGCATTCGGTCTACGCGATCCCGACCAGGACCGGACCGCGCCACGAACCCTATATGAGCGGCAGGCGCAGCAGCGGTGGCGCCGCGAGCCCCGGTCCTGCAGCTGCGGCGCCGATCCTTGCCGACGGCGAGCTGCGCCTCGATCCGCAGCGCTGCGCCATGATCATCCAGGATCTCCAGAACGACGTCATCATGGATGGCGGCGCCTTCGCTGACTCCGGTGCGCCAGGCCATGCCAAGCAGCAGCATGTCGTCGAGAACGTCCGGCGCCTGGCGGAGACGGCGCGGGCGCGCGGCGTTGCCATCATCCATGTCTGGTTCGTGGTCGAGCCAGGAGCGCCCGGCGTGACGCTGAACGCGCCGCTGTTCGAAGGGCTTGTCGACAGCAAGGCGATGGTGCGCGGCAGCTGGGGCGCCGCGCCGGTGTCAGGCCTCGAGCCGCGGCCCGGCGATTACGTGGTCGAGAAGATGCGGATGAGTGCCTGGGAAGGCACCAAGCTGGAGACGATCCTGAAAGCCACCGGCCGCGACATGATCATCAACACCGGTGCCTGGACCAACATGTCGGTCGAGCACACCGCGCGCACCGGCGCCGACAAGGGCTATTTCATGATCGTGCCGGAGGATTGCTGTTCGACCATGAATGCGGACTGGCACTCGGCCTCGATCAATTTTGCCATGCAGAACGTTGCCGTCGTTACCAGGGCGGATGCCGTCATCAGAGCGCTGGGATGAGCGGTGGCAAAGCTTCTGCATCTCTCCTGCTCGCCGCGCCCCGATTCCGAGTCGAGCGCCGGCGCGGCCGTCTTCCTTGACCGCTTTCGCCAGGCCCGCCCCAATTGGGACATCGATGTCGTCGATCTCTGGCGCGAACGGATGCCGGAATTTGCGGGACCCATCGTCGAGGCCAAATATGCGCGGATGACGGCGCAGGCCTTCAATGACGCGCAGCGGGACAGCTTCGCCGAGGCCGAACGGATGGCGCTGCGCTTTTCACTGGCCGACCGCGTTCTGATCTCGACGCCCATGTGGAATTTCGGCATCCCCTACAAGCTGAAGCAGTGGTTCGACATCATCATCCAGCCCGGCCTGACGTTCCGCTTCGAGCCCGCGCAGGGCTATCTTCCATTGCTGAAGGATCGTCCGACCATCGTTATCCTCGCCTCCGGCAGCGACTTTGCCACCGGCATGAACCGCGGCCGCATCGACATGGCTACGCCCTATTTGCGCGAGGCGCTCCGCTTCATCGGTGTCAGCGACGTGCGCTTCGTGCCGATCGGACCGACCGCGGGTCCGACTGAGCCGATCCGCGCCGCCCGCGAGACCGCGCATCGCCGCCTCGCGGAGATGGCGAAGCGGTTCTGAGCCGCGTTGTCAGGTGATTGCTTTCCCCGACGCCTTGTCGAACAGATGGGTCCGCTCCAGATCGAGCGCGACGTCGATGAAATGATCCGGCGCCGCAGCCACCCCCACCGGCATCTGCGCCGTGAACGGGAACGCGCCGACGGTGCCGATCACGAGCGTATGCGGCCCGAGCGGCTCTACGTCCTTCACCATGATCCGAACGGACGAGCCAGCCGGGGCGTCTTGCCGCAACACATGGTCGGGCCGCACGCCAAGCACGACAGGCTTGCCGACGCTGCCTGCATAGGCCGCCTCGCGGGATTTCGGCAGTTTCAACGCCGTCCCCGACGGCTCGGTGAAGACCAGCGCCCCATCGCGCGCGGCGATTTCGCCATGGATGAAGTTCATGCTGGGGGCGCCCATGAAGCCCGCAACGAAGAGATTGCTGGGCTTTTCATAGATCGTGATGGGATCGGCCGCCTGCTCGATCCGGCCGCGATTCATCACCACGACGCGATCGGCCATGGTCATGGCTTCGACCTGGTCGTGGGTGACATAGACGATCGTCTTGGCGAGACGACGGTGCAAGGCCTTGATCTCGGTCCGCATCTCGATGCGGAGCTTGGCGTCGAGGTTCGATAGCGGCTCGTCGAACAGGAACACGTCCGGGCTGCGCACGATAGCGCGGCCGATCGCGACACGCTGCCGCTGCCCGCCGGAGAGCTGCTTGGGACGACGGTCCAGATATTGCTCGAGGTCGAGCACCCGGGCCACGTCCTGGACCGCTTTCGCGATGCTGGCGCGCTCCTCGCCGCGCACCTTCATGCCGTAGCCAATATTCTCGCCAACCGTCATATGCGGATAGAGCGCGTAGCTCTGAAACACCATCGCGCAATTGCGCAGGCCCGGACGCAGCTGCGTCACATCGCGATCACCGATGCGGATGCTTCCGCTCGTGACCGTCTCCAGTCCTGCAATCATGCGCAGCGTCGTGGTCTTGCCGCAGCCCGACGGGCCGACGAGCACGACGAACTCCTCGTCAGCCACGTTCAGATCAAGCCCCTCGATGATCTCATAGGGCCCGTATGCCTTGCTGACATTCTCGATCTCGACGCGCGCCATGGAATCCTTTTCCCGTCCCTTAGATCGACGGTCAACAAGACCCGGATGACGCTGACGCGTCATCCGGGGAAGTCTCAGCGGAGGTTAGTTCTCAGGTTAGTTCTTGGCTTTAGTTCTCGGCTTTAGTTTTTGGGCGGCAGGCCCATCGCCGCGCGATAGGCAGCGAGCTGTTTTGCACGACCGAACTCGTCAGTCAGGCGATTCCATTCCTTTGCGACCGTGTCCAGCGCGGCCTGCGGCGTGGTCTGCCCGGCCAGTGCCTTGCCAAGCTCGATCTCCACCACCTCGGTGTAGGAGAAATAGCCGGGCAGACGCATGTCGAGCGCGACGTTCTTGCCGTTGATGGAGTCGGCCTGCGCGCCGAGATATTGCTTGGCTTCCTGCGGCGAGAAGATCTTGCTCCACAGCTCCAGATTCGCGGTGTGCGACTTGCGGTACGGGTTGACACCCGTGCCGCCGGTAATGGCGGCCTGGCCGGAGACTTCGGGGCTGGTCAGCGTCTTGATGAAATCCCATGCCGCCTGCTGGTTCTTGCCGACCTTCGGCACGGCAATCTGCCATCCACCGAACGCCATGAAGGGCGCCGGCAGGACGGCCGGGAACTTGTCCCACTTCTTGGTCTTGGCGTTCCAGATCTCGTCAGAGCCAGGCAGCACCGCCGAGCCGACCTTGCCTGAGATCTTCGACTGCTTGGGATCGGCCGCGATCACGCCGGTGTCGCCCCAACCGATCGATTCCGCGACCTGACCGCCCGCCACGGCCGCGTTGACCTCACCGAATGAGAAGTTCAAGGCGTTGGGTGGGCCAAGCTTGGAGGCGCGGATATATTCTTCCAGTCCCTTCACCCAGCCCGGATTGTTGATCTGGGCATCCATCGTTTCGGGGTCGAAGAACATCGCGCCCGGATAGTTCGGGTTGTTGGTGTAGGCTGCCGCGTGGCTGAAGAAGAACCAGAACTGCTGGCCGCCACGACGGAAGGCTTCCGCGGTGCCCCAAAGTCCCTTGTCGGGACGTTGGAAGAACTCGGCGATGTCGAGATATTGCTTCCAGGTCTTGGGCGGCGCCAGATCGTAGCCGTACTTGGCCTTGAAGGCGTCCTTCTCCTTGGGATCGTTGAACAGGTCGGTGCGATAGGTGTAGGTGTGGACGTCGCCGTCCATCGACTGCGAATAGATCTTGCCTTCCCACACCATCAGCCGTTCGCGGTAGGCCGGCTCGATATCATCCCAGTCCTTGCCTGACTGCATCGCCTTCGGCATCTCGCTGAGATAGGGCACGAAGTCCGGCAGCCAAGCCGGCGCGAAGCTGACGAGGTCGAAGGTCGCGTCCGATGCGGTCAGCGACGTCACGATCTTCGGGTAAAGCTCCGACCACGGAAACTCGACGACATTGACCTTGCCGCAGGTCTTCTTGGTCCATTCATCCGCGCCGAGCTTGAGCGCGGAGGCGATATAGGGTCCGGTCTGCGATGCCACCGTCAAGGTGACGCCGGAATAATCCGGGCTACAGGCCGCGTTCGCCTGGCTCGCAGCGCAAGCCACGGCGAGCGAGGTGGTCAGCATCAGAAACGTCCGTCGCAACATCGTCCAGTCCTCCCTAGATCAGTTTTTGCTATTTGATTGCCCCGAGCAGCAGACCCGACCGCATCATGCGGCTGAGCAGGCCCGCCATGATCATCATCGGAACGATGGCGACGAGCGCCGCGGCCGAGATCGCCCACCATTCGTCGCCGCGCTGGCTGTTCTGTCCGGCCACCAGGATCGGCAGCGTCTGCCATTTGGAATTGGTCAGGAACAGCGCGAACAGGAACTCGTTCCAGACGAAGGCCAGCGTGATCATGAAAGTCGCCAGCAGCCCGTTCATCGACATCGGCACCACGATGCCGAGGAAGATGCGCCAGCTCGGCACGTTGTCGACCATCGCGGCTTCCTCGACCTCGATCGGGATCGCCTCGAAGAAATCGCGCATCAGCCAGACCACGATCGGCAGCGAGAACGCGACGTAGCACAGCGTCAAGCCGACAAAGCTGTCGATCAGCTGGAAGCCGAGCCGGCCGATTTCGCTGTAGAGCAGATACAGAGCAAAGGCCGTGACAATCGGCGGAAACATGCGCTGGCTGACGAACCAGAACAGGATGTCCTCATTGCCGAGGATCGGACCCGGCAGCGGCAGGCGGTTGGCGACGATGGCAACGACCAGCGCGATCGGAAACGCGAGCAGCAGCGCCTGCGCGCGGGTGAATCCGAGATTGTTGTTGAAGAGCAGATATCCGCCGAGCGCGAGCAGGAAGAAGATCAGGCCGGCGCCAAATCGCACCTTGAATTCGAACCTGACAAGCGCATAGGCCGCCATCGCCCCGATCGCGGTCGCGATCGCTGCCGCGGACAGCCCGACGATGGTCGAGTTCAGGAAGGTGTGGAAGAATTCACCGCGGATGCCCTGGTAGAGATCGATGAAGGGCTGAAGCGTTGGCGTGAAATCGACGAAGGGAATATAGGTCGGACCACCGACCACGCCCGGCGGCGTCTTGAAGGCTGTGACCACCACCCAATAGAGCGGGAACGCCGTGATCAGGCACCAGGCGAGAACGCCTGCTGCGATCAGGCGGCGGCTCCAGGTCGACAGTCCGGTGAGGCCCTGCCCGCTCATCGGCGCTTCTCCAGATGCGGACGCAGCAGCGCCAGATAAGTCACGCCGATGATCGTGATGGCGATCAGGAACAGGAAGCTCAGCGCCGAGGTGTAGCCGAGATTGAACTTCTTGAAGCCCTCCTGATAGGCGAACAGGGTCAGCGTCTCGGTGTCGACGCCCGGTCCGCCGCCCGTCATCACGAACACGGTGTCCATGATCTTGTAGCTCTCGATCAGGCGGATGAAGACGACAGCGGCGGAGATCGGCAGCATCATCGGAAAGGTGATGCCCCAGAACTGCTGCCACGCGCTGGCGTTCTCGAGTTCGGCAGCCTCATAGACGTCTTCTGGGAGCGTTTGCAGGCCGGCCAGCATCATCAGGACCACAAAGGGCGTCCACTGCCAGATCTCGACCGCGATGATGCAGCCGAGCGCCCAATGTCCATTGGTGAGGAACGGCAGGTTCGCGAGGCCAAACATGGAGAGAAACTGGTTGAGCGGACCCATGGTCGGATTGAAGATCATGCGGGCCACAAGCGCGACGGCAACCGGAGCCAGCAGCATCGGCAGCAGCAAGGCCACGCGAAACAGCCGTTCGCCCGGCACGCGCGCGTTCAGCGCGAGCGCAACGCTAAAGCCGATAACATATTGCAAGCTGACCGCGATGAAGGCGATCAAGGTCGTCGTGAGGATCGCGTTCCAGAAGCGCGGCTCCTGCAACAGGGTGACATAATTGCCGAACCACACCACACGCGGCGGGATCGGCGGAATCAGGCGATAGCTGAGGAAGCTCGTGGTGAGGGAATAGATCAGCGGAAAGATCGAAATCGCCAGCACGACGAGCACCGCCGGCCAGATGAAGACATGCTTGATCGGATCGTTCCGCATCATCGGTAGATCAAACCTTCAACAGGGCTTCGATCTCGGCGCGCCGCGGCATCGCTGGCGCAGTGCCGGCGCGCGTCACGGAAATCCCCGCTGTCGCCGAGCCGAAGCGTGCCGCGTCCAGCGGATCGGCGCCGCCCGCGAGCGCTGCCGCAAAGCCGCCGACGAAGGCATCGCCCGCGCCGGCCGTCTCGACCACTTTGCCGGCAGCGAACGGCGGCACGTGCAGCGAGCGATCGCGTCCATGAAACAGTGCCCCACGCTCGCCGAGCGTGATCAACGCGGTGCCGGCGCCCTTGGCCAGCAGCGCCTCGCCCGCGCGGCGAGCACCGGCGAGATCGCCGACCGCGATCCCGGTCAGCGCTTCGGCCTCGGTCTCGTTGGGGACGACGTAGTCGCACAAGGCGAACAGGCCATCGTCGAAGACGCCCGCGGGCGCCGGGTTGAACACGGTGATGCTGCCGGCGGCGCGCGCGATCTCGAGCCCGCGCTGCGCGGCGGCGACCGGCTGCTCCAGCTGGGTCACGAAGACGCGGCTAGAGCGGATCGCCTCCGCGGCCGCGTCGACATCATCGGGGCTGAGGCCGTCGGCCGCCCCGCTCACCACGATGATGGCGTTGTCGCCACGCGTCTCGTGGACGTAGATGAAGGCGGCGCCGGTCGGCGCCTCCTTGGTCCTGGCGACGCGCGGCCTGATGCCTTCGGCTTCCCAGGTCTTGATGGCAAGATCACCGAAGGCGTCGCTGCCGATCCGGGAGATGAAGGTCACGTCCGCGCCCGCGCGCGCCGCGGCGACGGCCTGGTTCGAGCCCTTGCCGCCCGGCCCCATGGCAAATCCCGAGCCTGCGATGGTTTCGCCGATCGCCGGCATGTTGCCGGCCCGGAAGGCCAGGTCGACGACGAAGATGCCGAGGACTGCGACGCCAGACTTGCTCATGGTCATCACTCTCCGTCCGGCGCGATGACGCCCTTGGAGAAGATGAAGCAGCCGTAGAAGCGCCGCTCGCCGGTCGCGATCACGCAATAGGCCGTCTTGGCCTTCTCATAGAAGGCGTGGCGTTCGACCCCGACCAGCGGCCAGGAGCGCCCCTCTGCGCGGTCGATCACGGCCTGCACCTCGTGCTGCACCGGCGGCACCTCCTGAGGCTTGCCGACGATCTCCATGCGCATCGCCGCATCGTCCACGAACGTATCGAGCGGCATCACCGAGAGAATGGCTTCGATCGCCCTTGCCGTGCTGACATTGTCGATGCGCAGCAGCTCGCCGAACACGGTCTGACGCGCGATCGAGTCCGCCGGGAAATTGGTGTCGCACACGACGAGGCGATCCCCGTGCCCCATTGCGCGCAAGGCATAGAGCACGTCGGCATTGAGCAGTGGGTTGATGCCCTTGAGCATGTTGTGTCCTCCCTTCTTCAAAAACGACCGGACTCTGATGGTCCGGATGCCCATTCATATCACCGCCAGGTGACGTCTCTAGTCACCATAGGGAATCCAGATGTTCTTCACCTGCACCGCATGGCGGAGCAGGATCGGCCCCTCGCTCGCTGCCCTGTCGTACCAATCGAGCGCCAGTCCATGGTCGACCAGCGTGCGCTTGAGATTGCCGACCGAGAGCCGCTCCGCCGCAGTCGAGGCCTCCTGCGAGCCGAACACCCAGAGCGCATCGACGTCGTCATGCTCGGCAAGGACCTTGGCAAGCGCATCGCGCTCGCCCGTCACGATGTTGACGACGCCGGCCGGCACGTCCGACGTCTCCAGCACCTGGTAGAAATCGGTCGCAGCCAGCGGATGCCGCTCGCTCGGCACTGCGACGACGCGGTTGCCCATCGCGATCAGCGGGGCCACCAGGCTGATGAAGCCCAGCAGCGGAGCTTCGTCCGGACAGGCGACCCCGACGACGCCGATCGGCTCGTGCATCGCAAGCGCCACGCCGCGCAGCGGCGGCGCATGGATCGTCCCCTCATATTTGTCGGCCCAGGCCCCATAGCTGAACAACCGCTCGATACTCGCCTCGACCTCGGCGCGCGCCTTGGCAGGCGAAACGCCGGTCATATCACTGATGCGCCGGGCGAACTCGTCGCCGCGCGCTGACAGATTCTCGGCAAGGTAGTAGAGGATTTGGGCGCGATTATGCGCCGTCGCCCGCGCCCAAGCTTCAGCCGTACGCGCGGCAGCCACCGCGTTGCGGATGTCCTTGCGATTGCCCTCGCCGACCTCGCCAAGGTGTTTTCCTTTCGGCGACAACACGCTGCGCGAATAATTCCCGTCGGGGCGGACCTGCTTGCCACCGACGAAAAGCTTGGCGGTTCGGTCGATCGACGGCGTGCCGAATCCAGCGCCCTCGGTCGCGGCTTCAGGCAGTGGCGGCAGCTTGGCTCGCGCTTTGCGGCCGGCCCATGCTTTCGGCTTGAGATATTCGAAGAGACCTTCCCGCCCGCCCTCGCGGCCGAAGCCGGACTCGCGATAGCCGCCGAAGCCGACGCTGGCATCGAATAGATTGGTCGCATTGACCCAGACCACGCCGGCTTGAAGTTTTGGCGCGATATCGAGCGCGAGGCCAATGGTCTCGCTCCAGACGCTGGCGGCAAGCCCGTAGCGCGTGTTGTTGGCGAGCATCACGGCCTCATCAGGCGTGCGGAATGTCATTGCGACCAGCACGGGCCCAAAGATCTCCTCGATCGCCACGGTCGAGGACGGATGGACGTTCCAGAGCAAGGTCGGCGGATAGAAGCAGCCTTCTGCGGGGATCGCCCCGGACGCCTGATACTTCTCGGCCCCCTCCTTCACACCTGTTTCGACCAGCGCCTTGATCCGCTCGAGCTGGACAGGCGCGACCACCGCCCCCATGTCGATCGCCTTGTCGAGTGGCGACCCGACGCGGAGCGTCTCCATGCGGCGGATCAGACGTTTGCGGAAGGTCTCGGCGATACCCTCCTGCAACAGCAGCCGCGATCCGGCGCAGCAGACCTGGCCCTGGTTGAACCAGATCGCATCGACCACGCCTTCCACGGCGCCATCGATATCGGCATCGTCGAACACGATGAACGGCGACTTGCCACCGAGCTCGAGGGTCAGCGACTTGCCGCTGCCTGCGGTCGACTGGCGGATCAATCGGCCGACCTCGGTCGATCCTGTGAAGGCGATCTTGTCGACACCGGGATTTTCGATCAGGAGCGCGCCGGTGGCGCCGTCGCCGGTCACCACATTCAGCACTCCGGGCGGCAAGCCGGCTTCCGCCGCGAGCTCAGCGAACAGCAGCGCGGTGAGCGAGGTGAACTCCGCCGGCTTCAGCACCACGGTGTTGCCAGCCGCCAGCGCGGGCGCGATCTTCCAGGCCAGCATCAGCAGCGGAAAATTCCAGGGGATGATCTGGCCGATCACACCGACCGGAACGTGGTCGGCGAATTCGCGCTCCTGCAATTGCGCCCAGCCGGCGTGATACAGGAAATGGCGCGCGGCCAGTGGCACGTCGAGATCCCGGGTTTCCCTGATCGGCTTGCCATTGTCGATCGCTTCCAGCACCGCGAACAGTCGCGCATGACGCTGCAGCATACGCGCCAGCGCGTAGAGATGGCGGGCGCGACCGTGACCACCGAGCTTCGCCCACGGTGCCTGCGCCGATCGGGCTGCGGTGACGGCAGCCTCGACATCGGCAGCGACGCCTTGCGCGATTTTAGCGAGTGACTTGCCGGTGGCCGGCTCGATCGTCGTCAGATGCTTGCCCGAAGCTGGGCTCACGAACTTGCCGGCGATGAAATGCGCGAACGTCGCCTCATGCCGCTTCAGCCAGGCGCGCGCCTCGCCGTCCGCCTCGGGAGCTGGACCATACTCCATGGTCTCATAGTAATGTGCGATGCTCATGCTCAGCCCACGGGATGGCGGTTGAAGGCCGAGTAGCGGCCGGTGACGTGATGCTCGAGCTGGCGCTCGATATCGGCGAGCAGGCTCGAGGCGCCGATCCGGAATAGATCCGGTTCGAGCCAGTCGCGCCCCAACTCCTCCTTCATCAAGAACTGATAGTTGAGCACGTCCTTCGCGGTCGAGATTCCACCGGCTGGCTTGAAGCCGATCTTGAAGCCGGTGCGCTCTTCATAGAGCCTGATCATGCGCAGCATCGCCAGCGTCACCGGCAGCGTGGCGTTGACGCCTTCCTTGCCGGTCGAAGTCTTGATGAAGTCGGCGCCGGCCATCATACAGACCATCGAGGCCTTGGCGACGTTGCGCAGCGTCTTGAGATCGCCGGTCGCCAGGATCGTCTTGAGATGCGCTTCCCCGCAGGCGGCCCGGAAATCCCGCACTTCATCGTAGAGCGCGCGCCAATCGCCGGTCAGCACATGCTCGCGCGTGATGACGATGTCGATCTCCTGCGCGCCGTCCCTGACGGAAGCCTCGATCTCCCTGAGCTTGAGATCGTGGGGGATGAGGCCCGCAGGAAAACCGGTCGAAACCGCAGCCACCGGAATGTCGGATCCTTCGAGCGCTTCGACGGCGGTTGCGACGAAGCGGTGATAGACGCAGATCGCGCCCGTGTGCAGCGTGCGCCCGGCAAAGCCCACGGCCTCGAGGAGATCGCGCCGTAGCGGCGCCCGCGCCTTGGCGCAGAGGCGCTTCACACGCTCGGTCGTATCGTCGCCGTTGAGTGTCGTCAGATCGATGCAGGTGATTGCCTTGAGCAGCCACGCCGCCTGCGCGTCCTTCTTGACGGTGCGTCGGCCGGGCAGGCTCGCGACGCGGCGCTCGGCGGCGGACAGATTGATCCTGATCTCGTCGACCCAGTCCACCTCGAGCGCGCGGCCGGTGTTGCGCGCGATGGCATGAGTGTGATTGTGATCCCGTGCATGTGGCTGCACCGGCACCGCGGATGGATTTGATATCAAGACGCCCTGCGCCATCGGTACGCGTGCGGTGCTAGCGAATCGGCGGAAGCGACAGATAGACTGGTGCCGATTGCAACATGCGATCCTCCCATCCCTTGCCCGTCGGAGCTTCCGTTGCCTGCCATCGCTGACAGGACCGCCCTCCGGACTAGATGTTATTATTGTAACAAATTGACGTTGCTAAACTCACATCATTGTAAGATCATTGTCAACCGGATAAGCAAGCTCGGTGACGAAAATGGCTGAAACACCGACCGCACGCTCCAGCGAGACCCGCGTCCAGCGGCTGCAACGGCTGCGCCGCGCCGTCGAAACCAGCGGCGCGCTGCATCTGAAGGACGCCGCTGACTTGCTGAAAGTGTCGGAGATGACGGTGAGGCGCGACCTCGCCGGTCCGGACGGTACGCTCGCCTTGCTCGGCGGCTACGTGGTCAATGCGGCCTCGCCGACCGGTATCAAGTACACGTTCGAGCAGGAGATCGACCAGCACACGCAGGACAAGCGCCTCGCCTGCCGTTCCGCTGCCGCCTCGATCCGGGAAGGCGACACCATCTTCATCGACTGCGGCACCACCATGCAGTCGCTGGCGGATTGCCTGCCCGAGGACATGCCGCTCTCGGTGATCTGCTATTCGCTGAACGTTGCCACGATCGTCACTCACCGCCCGGCAACGCAGGTGATGCTGATGGGCGGGCTCTACCATCCATCATCGCAATCATTCTCGTCGGATGACGGCCTGTCCTATCTGCGGCGTCTCGGGGTCAACAAGGCCTTCATCTCGGCCGGCGGCCTGCACTGGACCCGCGGCGCCAGCTGCTCGAATTTTCACGAGGTCGCTATCAAGCAGGCCGTGATCGCGACCGCTATGGAGAGCATCCTGGTGGTTGATGCCAGCAAGCTCGGCAGCCTCAAGCCGGCCTTCTTCTCTGACGTCGGCTCATTCTCGCGGATCATCGTCGGCGGCGCAGTGCCACCAGACACGCGCAAGCACTTCCGCAACCTTCCCGTCGAATACATCACCAGCGCAGCCTGATCCGGATGGGGGCTGGTCCGCCCGGATCAGGCCTGCTGGACAATGCGTGGTCCGGTAGAACCACGCATTGTAACCGCGAGCTCAATTACAAGCGGGCTTCGCCTTGTTGCAGGCATCCGTCAGCTCGGCCGGCGGGTCTTTCTTGAAGACGGTCTTGTAGGACTCCAACACGTTCGCCTGCGTCACCGGCAGCGACTGCACACCGACCCAGCCGGGCGTTTCCTTGCCCAACAGCGCGTTCATCATCGCCATCGCCTCGGCGACGCCCTGGTCATAGGGACGCTGCGAGCCGGTCGCCTTCAATGGACCGCCCTTGGCAATCTCGATCGCCGATTGCAGGCCGAGATCGACCGTCGTCATGGGAATGTCGATGCCCTGGGCGCGCATCGAGCTTAGCGTATCCAGTGCCGGCTGATCCCACACCGCGTAGAGTCCTTTGACGTCGGGATTGCCGGTGAGGAAGTCGCCCGCGATCTGCGAGACCTTTGGCGGATCAGTGAAATCGACCTGCTTCATCTTGATGTCGGGCCGGTTCGCCTTCATCCACTCCCGCACCCCCTTGGTGCGCTCGTTAGTGCTGAAATAGTCGACGCCGAAATTGACGAGACCGATGGTGCCGCCCTGCGGCATGCAGGACGCCAGGATCTGCGCTGCGATTTGGCCGTTGCCCTGGCTATCCGCCGAGACCATCGTGGCGTATTCCTCGGGATGCTTCAGGCCGGTCGGGATGCTGTCCATCAGCACGAGCTTGATGCCGGCCTTGGCGATCTTCTTGTAGGTCGGCGCGGTCGCGGTGAAGTCGACCGGGATCGAGATGATGCCATCAGGATGCTGCTGGATGGTGTTCTCGATATCGGCGATCTGCTTGTCGACCTGATATTCGGCGGAGGCGACGCCGGTCACCGTCACGCCGTACTTCTTCAGCGTGTCGGTGATGCCCTGGATCTGGAGCTGCGACCAGTCGAGGTTGACGGTCTGCATGGAGATGCCGACCTTGAAGTGCTTCTCCTTGATCTTCGCAACGTCGGCCTCCGACAGCGCGAGCACCTCGGGCGAAGCCGCCTTCTCGCCGTGGGGGCCCTGGCCGACGATCGATTTTGGTCCGAGCGTTGCGAGATCGACGCCCTTGACGCAGGTCGCGGGCACTTCAGCGCGGGCCGACGGGATCGTCGCGACGGCCGCAGTGGCCATCAACACGGTCAAAGGCAAGGCGTGTCGCAAGATTGGTTTCATTTGTTTCCTCCATGTTGGTCGCCGATTACCGGAGGGCCAGCGACCTTGCCCCTACCCACGCGGCGCAATGAACCAGTGGCTCATGCGCCGCGCCTGACTCTGGCTAGCGTTTCGTGAAGGCAACCGCGGCCACGATGATCGCGCCCTTGATCACGAGCTGCATCGGCGAGCTCACGCCGAGCAGAACGAGGCCGTTATTGAGGGTGCCGATGATCAAGCTGCCGAACAGCGTTCCCAGGATGTAGCCGCGCCCGCCGAACAGGCTGCAACCGCCGAGGATCACGGCAGCGATGACGTCGAGCTCCATGCCCTGCACGACATCGGGTCGCGCGGCATGTGAGCGCGCGGACAGCACCAGCGCGGCGAGGCCCGCGAGCGTGCCGGTGAGGACGAAGGCCGCCGTCGTGATCCGCTTGGTGTTGATGCCGGAATAGAGCGCCGCAGTCGGGTTGCCGCCGACCGCATAGATGCGACGGCCAAACACGTTGTAGTGCAGCAGCAGGATGCCGACGATCATCGCCGCCAATGTCCAGGCAATCGGAACCGGGATGCCGAGGAACGTGCCTTCGCCGAAGATCGCGAAATAGGTTTCGTTGGTGATGATGACGGGCTTGGTGTTGGTCACCATCATCGCCAGTCCCCGCGCCATGCTCAGTGAGCCCAGCGTCACCAGGAAGGATGGAATCGACAGTTGCGTGGTCAGGATGCCATTGATCAGCCCGACCAGCGCGCCGGTGCCAAGCCCGGCGACGGCGCCGACGATCCAGTTGTTGTTGATCTGGCTCATCGCCAGAGCCGCCGCCATGCCTGACAGCGCCAGCGTCGATGCGACCGACAGATCGATCTGACGCGCGATGATGATGAAGGTCATGCCGACTGCGATGATCGACACCAGCGTGGTCTGCCGTCCGATGTTCAGGAAGTTGTCGACCGAGAGGAACCAGGGCGAGGACAGGCTGAACACGACCAGCAGGATCACGAAGGCGATGTACAGCATGTACGGCCTCTCGCCCCGCAGCAGATTCTGGACAATTCTACGGCGCCGGTCGGACCGGGTCGACGAAGCGACGACGTTGGGAGCGGTCAGTTCGGTCATGCGGACAACTCTTGCGATGTGCTCAGCCCGGAGGCCTGGTAGATTTGGAGGAGATGGTGCAGCTCTTCGGCGTCATCGATCTCGCCGCGCACCAGCGTTCGAGCGACGCGCCCATTGACGATCACGGAGATGCGGTCGCAGAGCTCGATCAATTCGACGAGGTCGGACGAGACGACCAGAACGCCGCTGCCGTCGCGGGCGGCATTCCGGATCACGGCGTAGATCTCCTCACGTGCGCCGACGTCGACGCCAACGGTCGGTTCGTCCAGCAGCAGCACGCGCGGCCGCGGATCATTCCATTTTCCGAACACGACCTTCTGCTGGTTACCGCCCGAGAGCGTCCTGACCAGGCTGGAGGCGCCTTGCGCTTTCACCGAAAGCCTTGCGACCGCACTTTCCGCACGCCTGGCTGCGGCGCGTTGCTGCATCCAGCCCCAGCGCGAGAAATGCGGAATCCGCGGCAAGGTGACGTTTCGTTCGATCGAATGATCGAGGACCAGGCCCTGCACGTGCCGGTCCTCCGGCACCAGCGCGACGCCCTGCTCGATCGCATCGGCCGGCCCGGCCGGCAGCCAGCGGCGGCCTTCGATTTCGATTGCGCCGCTCTCGAGCGGTCGCAGGCCGAACACCGTCTCCAAAATCTCCGTGCGTCCGCTCCCGATCAGCCCGGCAAGACCGTGGATCTCGCCCTTCCGCACGGACAAATCGACCGCGCGAAGCCGGTCGTTGGATACGTTCGACAGCGACAAAACCGGCGACGGATCCAACTCACGCTTCACGGCAGGCTCAGTGCGCGAGCCTGTCAATACCGATCGATCTGACCCGACGATGGCGTTCACCAGCCGCTTCATGTCGGTCTCGGCGGTGATGAACGTGCCGGCGTTGGCGCCATCGCGCAGCACAGTGACGCGCTGCGAGATCTCGAAGACCTCGTTCAGCCGATGGGTCACATAGATCACGCCGACGCCGCGGCGCGTCGCCTTCCCGATCGCGTCGAACAGGATCCGGACCTCATCCGATGTCAGCGACGACGTCGGCTCGTCGAGGATCAGCAGCCGGACCTCGCCCATCAGCGCCTTTGCGATCTCCGTCATCTGGCGGTAGGCGAACGGCAGCGAGCCGACAGTCGCGCGCGTATCCAGGGGAATGCCCAGCTCTTTCAGGAACGCCTCGGCCCTGACCATCAGCGCGCGCTTCCGGACAAAGCCGAAAGCTGTGCGCGGCTCGCGACCGAGCAGCAAATTGTCCGCAACACTCAAGGATTCGACGAGGCTGAGGTCCTGGTAGACAACGGCGATCCCCGCCTCGCGCGACTTCGCCGGGCTGTCGAATTCCACGGGCTTGCCAGCGATCTCGATCGTGCCGCTGTCGAGGCTATGAACTCCACTGAGGATCTTGATCAGCGTGGATTTTCCGGCGCCGTTCTCGCCGAGCAGCGCATGCACCTCGCCGGCGCGAACCTGGAGGTCGACGTCGCGGAGCGCCCGCACGCCGCCAAAACGCTTGTTGATGGCACTGACCATCACAAGCGAGGTCGACGGCAGGGATTCTGCTGCAACCGAACCGGACAATTCCAAACTTTCCTCCCGTCGCCCCCGCGAGATGCTGGTACGATGGTGACATATTGTTATTTTTGCAACTTATCTTGTTATAATTCTATCATCTCGGGCGACCTGTCAATGGGAGATCCCGCCTTCCCGAGCCGGTTCGAACGGCCGCTGGCGCCGTCCCAGGTCGTCCGACTGCGGCGGCGGCAAGGGCGGCCGGTGCTTTCAGGGAATTTGCCTAGAGTGGAGGACGGGGCACGATTGCTCCGACGCCACGTTCCTCGTCCAGCGACAGAAATTGCTTCCGCAACCAGACGCCCGCGGGTCGCGCACATCGTGCGAGGCTGGCCAAAGCCAGCTCATACCGACTGCGATGAGCTTCTATTGAAGCTCCCGTGCGCGCATCGTGCACACGCAATCTTGCAAGACCAACCCTCGCCCCAATCCGTCATCGAGCGACGTGAGCCATGTCGTTGGTGATCGAGCCTGGTTTCCGCCAATCACATGCGCCAGCGAAGCGCGGCGGTATGCACCGGCGCGTCCCACAATTCCTTCGATTGACCATCGAGCACGGAGACAGTGATCGACGTACCGGCCATGTCGAGGGAGGTCACATAGGAGCCGATAAGAAAACGCGTGGCCGTAACTCCCGCCCCGTCCAGGATGCGCTTGGCGCTATTGGCCATCAGATAGAGCTCGATCAGCGGCGTCGCACCGAACCCGTTGATCAGAAGCAGGACTTCGCTGCCTTTGCTCGGTTCGAGATCATCCAGGATCGCGCCAAGTATGTCGGCTGCAATCGCATCGGCAGAGGCCAGCGGCACCCTGCGTCGCCCCGGCTCGCCGTGAATGCCGACGCCCATCTCCATTTCGTTGTCGGCCAGCGTGAAGTTCGGCCGGCCCACCGCCGGCACGGTGCACGGCAACAGCGCGACGCCCATCGAGCGGGTGCGCCTGTTCACATCGTCACCGAGCGTCTTGAGCGCGGCGAGCGGCATGCCCTTTTCGGCCGCAGCGCCAACCATCTTTTCCACAATCAGCGTGCCCGCGACGCCGCGACGACCAGTCGTGTAGGTCGATTTCTCGACCGCGACGTCGTCATTGGTGACCACGCTTGCAACCTCGCGCCCGGCCATCTCGGCGGCCATGGTGAAATTCATCACATCGCCCTCGTAATTCTTGACGATGAAGAGCACGCCTGCCCCGGTATCGACGGCCTCCGCCGCCTCGATCATCTGATCCGGCGTCGGCGAGGTGAAGACCTGCCCCGGACAGGCAGCATCGAGCATGCCGTGGCCGACAAAACCCGCATGGAGCGGTTCGTGCCCGGAGCCACCGCCCGAGATCAGCGCAACCTTGCCAGGCTTCAGATTGCGGCGGCGCACGAACTTCCTGTCAGCACCGAGCAGCAGGATATCGGCATGGGCTGCCGCCAATCCGTCGAGACTCTCTTCGAGCACCGTGTCGGCGCTGTTGATCAGCTTTTTCATGGCGTCCTCCCGGTTATCTTTTGCGTTACGAATTCGTCAGCCGATGCTTTCGGCGTAGCGGGCGAGCTGGGCAGCGAAGTCGACGATGAGCTGCTCGAGCGCACGATTTTTCTTGTCGTCACCGAGATCGGGCACCGTCACCGTCACGACGCGCGTGCGCGCCTCGCGATGGGCGCCGCGCAGCCGCCCCGGATGCGCGCGCCCATAGGCTTCGAGGAACGCCGCACGCTCAGAGCCGGAGAGATGGCAGACCTCGAAAATGATCGCGACATGCTTTGCAGGGATCGGCACCAGATAGGCCGGATTGGTGATCTGGCTGACGAAGGAGCGGTTCTTGCCGAGCGCGGCCGCGAGCTTCAACCGCGTCCCCGAGGGCCGGTTGTCGAGCGCCCGCCGCAGGATGAGCTTGTAATCCGCGACGTTGCTGTCGCCCGGCCGGCTCGCGTCTTCGCCTGCATCGTCACTCATGCGGTCACCCCGGCGATGGCAGCCTTGAGCCGGGCTACAGCGATCGGCGAGACCGAGAGGATCGTCAGGCCCGTCGCCAGCAGCGCATTCGTCAAGCGCGTATCGGCGGCGGCATCGCCGCAGAGCGAGACCTCGACGCCACGCTTAAGCCCGGCCTCGACCGTCCGCGCGATCAGCGCCAGCACCGCGGGATGGCCGGCGTCGTTGAGATCCGCGACAGCGCCGATGTCGCGCGCCGCGGCCATTGTGTATTGAGTGAGGTCGTTGGACCCGATGGAATAAAACGCCGCGTCGAAATCGTCGGCGCAGAGTGCGGCCGAGGGGACCTCGACCATGATGCCGAGCGGCGGCCGGGCGCAGGCAATGCCCTCTGCGCTGAGAGCCGCAAACTCTGCGTCCAGCATGGCGTTGGCGCGGTCGAGCTCGGAGGGGACAGCGACCATCGGCAGCATCACCTTCAGTGTCCCATGCACGGCCGCGCGGCAGAGCGCGCGCAACTGCACGCGAAACACCTCCGGTCGCGCCAGAGAGAGCCGGATTCCGCGCAGGCCCAGGAATGGATTGCGCTCGCCATCGACCGTCACGCCGGGAATCGGCTTATCGCCGCCAGCGTCGAGCGTGCGAATCGTCACGGGCCGCTCTTCGGCCCATTCGAGAATGCGCCGATAGACCTGATATTGCGCATCCTCGCCCGGAAGCCCTCTCGATCCCTCGAACAGAAACTCCGTCCGTACGAGGCCAATGCCGTCGCAGATGGCGGGATCGAGACTCGCCAGCTCTTCCGGCGCGGCGACATTGAGCATGACGGCGATGCGCTTTCCATCGGCGGTCAGCGCGGGTTTGAGGCGACCAGTATCGACAGCAATCTGCGCGGCAGTCGCGGCTGCCATCCGGTGCTCGAACAGGCGGCGCGTTTCAGGCTGGGGATCGAAGATCACGGTGCCGGCGTCACCGTCGACCAGCGCCAGTGACGGCGGCTGTCCGTTCCATGGCAACGGCCCCAACCCGACCACCATCGGAGCGCCCCGCGATCGCGCGAGCATCGCAACATGCGATGACGGCGATCCGCTGGCGAGCGCAATTGCGCCGCCGCGGGTCCAGTCGACAGCGAGGAACGTCGATGGCGAAATATCATCACCCGTGACGATGGAATCGCCGGAAATCTCAGAGATCGTGTTTGCACCGTTCAGGCCCGCGAGGACGCGATCGCGAATGTCGACGAGATCGGCAGCACGCGCCCGAAAATATTCCTCGTCCGCCGCGCGATAGCCTGAAATCTCGGCTTCGAGTGCCGCGCGCCAGGCCTCATCGGCAGCCGTTCCGCCCGCGACGGCCTCGTAAGCCCCTTCTGCAAGCGCATCGTCGCCGAGCATCGCAACCTGGAACTCCAGGATCTCCGCGGCCTCGCCGTGAACCGTCGCGATCAGGTCGGCGAGCTCCGCTGCTGCTCCTTCAATCGCTGCCTTCAGCGCCGCGGCCTCCTGTGCCGGATCGCCCTTCTCAGCCCTGCCCGCCACTTCTGTCGTCAGCACCGCGACCGGGCCGATGGCGAGGCCGGGCGAAGCGGGATGGCCGGTGAGATGGATCTCGCCCACGACTTACGCCTCGCCGAAACCGTCATGCACCAGCGCCAGCATGGCCGCGAGCGCGGCCTCGGCATCAGGACCGTTGACGCGGAAATGGAGCGTTGCGCCCTGCGGCGCCTTCACACGCATGACCTTCACAGGGCTCTTGGCGTCCGTCCAGGGTCCCTCCGCCGCAAGCGCAATTTCGATCTTCGCGGTAAAGCCCTTTGCCAGTTGCGTAAGCTTCACCGATGGCCGCGCGTGCAGGCCGACCGGGTTGACGAGAACCGCGGAGGCGGTCAGCGGCGCGAACGACTGAGCCGCCCGGTTGGCGTTGGCATCATGCATAGAATTCCTCCGCGCTGCGCTTGACGGCGGCAAGCGATGAGCCGCCCGAAGATTCGGTCGCAGCAATCACCGCCCCCTCGACCACCGGGGCATTGCAAACCAGCACGCGCGCGCGACGATCTTCGGGGAGCATCTCCACCGCCATCTCCGAATTGGTCTCGGCGCCGCCGAGATCGACGAGGATCGCAACACCCGCCGACGACCAGGCGGTCTCGATCGCCTCGAGGATTCCGGCAACGTTCGTACCTAACCCGCCATCGACATCGCCGCCGGTCCAGGCCAGCGGCACTGCTTCACCGACCATCTGGCGCACCATATCGGCCGCGCCTTCCGCGATCTTCGGCGAATGCGACACGATGACAATTCCGACGTTGCTCATGGATTGACCTCGAATTCCAATATCTCAACTGCCGCGCCGATCAGAAGGGATGCCGAGCGCGAGCCCGGGTCCATATGACCGATGGAGCGTTCACCAAGGAACGATGCGCGGCCGCGAATCGCCAGCATCGGCGTGGTGCGATCGGCCGCCTGCACAGCTTCAGCCGCAATGGCCTTGGCATCACCGCCGCCTGCCAGAATGGCGTGAACCGGCACCAGGACATCCAGCAGCGTCTTCTGCCCCGCCTCGGAACGACCGCGCGCCTTGACGGCCTCGATCGCCTTGTCCGTCGCCGCGACCAGATCAGACCGGCTCGGCTGTTCCGGAAGAGACTTACCCAGCTCCATGAAGAAAGTTCCGACCAACGGCCCTGACGCACCGCCGACTTTCATGACCAACGTCATTCCAATCGCCTTCAGCATGTCGGGCAGCGACTTGTCGGCAAGGCCCGGCAATGCCGCGAGCACCGCCTCGAAACCGCGCTTCATGTTCAGCCCGTGATCCCCATCGCCAATCGCCTGGTCGAGGCTCGTCAATTCGTCCGCGTGCTCGATCACTGAACATGCCAGCGCTCGCACCAGTCTTTCCCTGGCTACCCGATCAAGGCTCATGCCGCCACCCTCCAGCCATTCGCATCGAAAAACAGCGGCTTGTTCAGACGGAGCGACACGACATCGCCGGCGCCAAAGCCCGCCTCGGGATCCGCCAGGGTCACAACCGGTCGGCCGGCAAGGTCGAGATGGAGATGGCTCTGGTCGCCGAGATGCTCGACCCGCCTGACGGTTGCCGAGACATCGCCGCCGCCGCGCGCAATCGTCAGATGCTCGGTCCGAGCGCCGACCGTCTCGGCACCGGCAGGCGCGCGACCGAACAGGGCCGCTGGCAGCAGATTGATCGTCGGCTGGCCCAGCCTTGCGGCGACATGCGCGTTGATCGGGTTCTCGTAGATCTCGCGCGGCGAGCCGATCTGCAACAGCCGTCCGCCCTCGATCACGCCGATGCGCGAGGCCATGGTCATCGCCTCGGTCTGATCGTGGGTGACATAGAGGATCGTCGCGCCGAGATCGACCTGGATCCGCTTCAGCTCGAGGCGGAGTTCGCCGCGCAGCTTGGCATCCAGCGAGGACAGCGGCTCGTCCATCAGATAGATCGAAGGCGAACGCACCAGCGCCCGACCGATCGCGACGCGCTGCATCTGCCCGCCCGATAGCTGCGTCGCCTTGTTGTCGAGCTTGGTCTCGATATGAAGCAGACGCGCGACCTCCTGCACTTTCGTGCGGATATCGGCTTCGCCTACGCGGCGGGTTGGCGCCCGCAACGCAAAGGCCATGTTCTCAAACACGGTGAGATGCGGATACAGCGAATATTGCTGGAAGACGAAGGCAACGTCGCGGTCCGCGGGAGCATCGCCGGTGACGTCGCGCCCGTCGATGCGGATCGAGCCGCTATCCGGCTGCTCCAACCCGGCAATCAAACGCAGCGCGGTGGTCTTGCCGGCACCGGTCGGCCCGAGCAGTGCGACGAATTCGCCGTCACCTATCGTCAGCGACAAGTCGCTCAGCGCCTGCGTCTTGCCGAAGGCCTTGGAGACGGAGATGATCTCAACCTCAGCCATGCACAACTCCTTCGTGCAGCGCGGTGCGAATGGCCCGACCCGACGCCTTGTCGAAGATCGACAGCGTATCGGGCCGGAAGTCGAGCCCGACAGTCTCGCCCGTCCGAAACGATCTGCTGCTGGGTGAGCGGGCCTTGAGCGCGCCGTAGCTCGTCGCCACCGTCACGATCTGCGTCGTGCCCAGATATTCCGTGCCATAGACCTCGCCGCGCACCATGCCGCGATCCGTGAAACGTATGTGCTCGGGCCGCACCCCAAGCACGAGCTCGCTCTCCGCCATCGCCTCGCGCGCAGCCGGAATCGCAACGTCCCGTTCGCCGAGTCGGATCGCCTCCGCACCGGTCTGCAAGCCGCCACGGAACGGCAGGAAGTTCATCGGCGGCGAGCCGATGAAGTCCGCAACGAACAGCGAAGCCGGCCGGTCATAGATGTCGCGCGGGCTTGCGACCTGTTCGACCACACCATTGTTCATCACCGCAATCCTGTCGGCCATCGCCATGGCCTCAAGCTGGTCATGGGTGACGTAGACGGTCGTGGCGCCGAGCCGGTCATGCAGAGAACGCAGCTCATGAATCATGGCCTCGCGCATCTCGGTATCGAGCGCGCCGAGCGGCTCGTCCATCAGAAAACATTTTGGCTTGCGCACGATCGCCCGCCCCAGCGCCACGCGCTGCCGGTCGCCGCCCGCAAGGCCCGAGACGGAACGGTCGAGCAGATGCGAGATCCGCAGGATGCGCGCGGCCTCGACCACCCGCCGGTTGCGCTCGGCCGCACCCATGCCCTCGCATTTCAGGGGAAAGCCGATGTTGCGCCGGACGTTCATGTGCGGATAGAGCGCGAAGAGCTGGAACACGAAGGCGATGTCGCGGGCCGACGCGCGATTCATCGTCACGTCTTCGCCGTCGAGCCGGATAGTCCCTGCCGTCGGCAGCTCCAGTCCCGCGATCATGCGGAGCGTCGTGGTCTTGCCGCAGCCGGAAGGCCCGAGCAGGCAGAGAAACTGGCCATTCTCCACAGTGAAGCTGGCGGACATGACTGCATGAAACGCACCGAAAGATTTGTCGAGCGCCTCGACCTTGATCTGTGCCATCGCGCCCTACTCCCGCACCTTGGACACGATGGTGAACATCACCGTGCCGAACAGGGTTGTCGCAAACGACCAGGAATACAGTGTCAGCGAGAACGGCTGCATCAGCATCACGACGCCGGCGGCGATGATTGTCGTCGCGATGGCTTCGAGCGGGCCGCGACGCAGAACACGGTCGGCGAGACCACGACGTGCAATGGCTGGGGTGACATCGAGGCTCATTTGCGGACAGCTCCAAAGGTGATGCCGCGCAACAGATGCTTGCGCAGAAGCACCGTGAACACCACGATCGGCACCAGGAACAGCGTCGTGCCGGCGGCCACTGCGGGCCAGTCCTGTCCGCCCTCGCCGATGATGATCGGAATGAACGGCGGGGCCGTCTGCGCATTGCCCGAGGTGAGAAGCACCGCGAAAGCGTATTCGTTCCAGGCGAAGATCAGGCAGAAGATCGCCGTTGCCGCGATTCCCGTGGTGGCCTGCGGCAGCACCACCTTCACGAAGGCCTGGAAGCGGGTATAGCCGTCGATCATCGCGGCTTCCTCGTATTCGCGCGGAATTTCGTCGATGAAGCCCTTGAGCAGCCAGACCGCGAGCGAGACGTTGACCGAGGTATAGAGCAGGATCATTCCGAGTCTCGTGTCCGACAATCCGATGGTGCGATACATCAGATAGATCGGGATCGCGACCGCGATCGGCGGCATCATCCGGGTCGACAAAATGAAGAACAGCAGATCATCCTTCAGAGGCACGCGGAACCGCGAGAAGCCGTAAGCCGACAAGGTGCCGAGCGCGACAGCGAGCACGGTCGAGCCGAACGCGATGATCAGCGAGTTGATGAAGCGCGGCACATAATTCGAAGGACCTGCGACCACCATGTTGCGGTCGCGCGCGATGCTGTCGCACATCCCCTGCGGCGGTCCCAACGAGCGGATGAACTCTGGCGTCTGGCGCGAGCGTGTCGTAAACAGATTGCAGAAGCCTTCGAGCGACGGCCTGAACAGCACCTTGGGCGGATAGGAGATCGCATCGTCAGGCGACTTGAACGCGGTGAGCATGATCCAGACCAGCGGGATCATGGTGATGACAGCGTAGAGCACGACCAGCGAGCCGGCAAAACGCCGCGTCGTGGCCGACGGCTCGACGACAGAATGGGCTGTGGTGGCTGATGTCATCGGCTTTTCACCCTGTTCAGCGCCTTGACATAGATGTTGGCGAGGCCGAAGACCGTCACGAACAGGATGATCGCGAAGGCCGAGGAGTAGCCGGTGCGCCAGCTCTCGAACGCTGCTCGCTTGAGTGTGATCGAGGCAACTTCCGTGGTCGACCCCGGCCCGCCGCCGGTAAGCAGGTTGACCATGTCGAACATCTTGAAATTCTCGATGCCGCGGAACAGCACCGCCAACATGATGAACGGCAGCGCCATCGGCAGCGTGATCGACCAGAACTGCCGCCATTTCGACGCGCGATCGACTTCGGCGGCTTCATAGATGTAATCTGGGATCGACCGCAGGCCGGCGAGACAAATCAGCATCACATAAGGCGTCCACATCCAGGCATCGACGATGACGATGGCCCAGGGGCTCAGCGTGACGTCGCCGAGCATCTGGAAGGACGAGGCCGCGCGTCCCGTGAAAAAGGCGACCACATAATTGAACAAGCCGATCTGGGGTTGGTAGAGGAACGTCCAGAAATTGCCGACGACCGCGGGCGACAGCATCATCGGTAGCAGGATGATCGTGGTCCACATGCCGTGGCCGCGGAATTTCTTGTCGATGAGGTAGGCAAGGCCAAATCCGAGAACGGTCTCGATCACAACAGTCCAGATCACGAAATGCGCCGTGACCTGCATTGCCGCCCAGATGTCCGGATCGGTCAGGATCGACTGGTACCAGTCGGCACCCAGCCAGATGGTCGGTACATTGGCCCGGTTGGCGCGATAATTCGTGAACGACAGATAGATCGTCCAGAGCAGCGGAAAGATATTGATCGCCAGCAGCAACACGATCGTCGGCGTGATGAAGAGCCAGGCGAGTGTCTTGTCCGACAGGCCGCGGACACGACGCGCCACACTGGGCCGGACCATGACGGCCCGATAGGTGATCCGCGAAGAGGCACTCAATTCATTCATTGCAGCGACCGATCCTGGCACCCGGGCCGTCGCGTGGCGACAGATCCCGGTCATCTCGAAGGAAAGCCCGGAGCGCGAGCGCACGCGCTCCGGGTATCAACCTCAGAACTTCTTGCCTTCTTCCTTGAAGATCGCCTTCCAGTCCTTGACCAGACCGTCGAGCGCTTCCTGTGCGGTGCCCTTGTCGGCCACCACATAATCATGCACGCGCTTCTGTTCCGCCTGCAGCAGCTGGGCGTAGGACGGCTCGGCCCAGAAGTCGACCACCATGCCCATCGACTGCAGGAACTCCTTGGCAAAGGGCGCGCTACCAGGGAAGCTCGGATCGTTCAACACGGACTTGGCGCAGGAATAGCCGCCGAGCGCCCACCACTTCTTCTGGACGTCGCCGCCGGAGAACCACTTGATGTATTGCAGCGCCTCGGCCTGGTTCTTCGAGTAGGAGACCACCGAGATGCCCTGTCCGCCGAGTTGCGTCGCCTGCGCGGCGGGACCGGCCGGATTGACGAAGAAGCCGATCTTGTCGCCGCCGACATTCGGGTCCTTGTAGAGGCCCGGGAAGAACGCGAAGAAGTTCATCTGCAGCGCGACCTGACCGGACTTGAAGGCGTCAAGCCCTTCCGACATGTAGGAGTTGGAGGCGCCGGGCGGCGTGCAGCACTTGTAGAGCTCCTTGTAGGCTTCGAGTCCCTTCACCGCATTGGCCGAGTTCACGAATCCGTCCATCGCATAAGGCTTCTTCGGATCGTCGTATTTGAAGCCGTAATCGTAGAGGTAATTCGAGACGCCCATGGTGATGCCTTCCGAGCCACGCTCGGTATAGATCGAGGCACCATAGACCTTCTTGCCGTCGATCTCGCGGCCCTGGAAGAATTGCGCGATGTCCTTCAGCTCGGCAAGCGTCTTCGGCACGCCGATCTCGCGACCGTACTTGGCCTTGAAGTCCTTCTGCACGTCAGGCCGCGCGAACCAGTCCTTGCGATAGGTCCAGCCCACCGCATCGCCCATCGCGGGCAACGCCCAATAGTTCGGCGTGTTCTTCGGCCACTCGGAATAACCGACCACCGTCGCCGGCATGTAGTCGTCCATGCTGATTCCTTCCTTCTTGAAGAAATCGTTGAGCTTGACGTACTGGCCGTTCTCCGCGGCGCCTCCGATCCATTGTGAATCGCCGATGATGAGGTCGCACAGCGAGCCATGCGAATTGAGTTCGTTCAGGAAGCGATCGGCGTAATTGGTCCACGGCACGAATTCGAACTTCATACCGATACCCGATTTGGCGGTGAAGTCCTTCGACAATTCGACCAATGCGTTGGCGGGGTCCCATGCGGCCCAGCACAGCGTAATGGTCTTTCCTTGCGCGTGCGCGGGCGTGGTGCCCGCGCCGACACTGAGCGCGGCGGCGACTGCCGCGCATGCCACTACAAGCGTCTTCGTTCGTTTCATTACACGTTCCCTCCGAGTGGGCCGGCCATCGACATGGCGCGGCTTTCCTACCCGCTCGAATGCTTCGAGCAGAGCGACACAGTCCACGACGAGCTGAGTAACTAAACTGGTGTTTCCTCGCGCCACCCGGATTCTATAGGCCCGGCAGGCTCGATTTGTTTAGTAATGCACGGTTTACTAAACATTGCAAGCGCAGTTCGTGGGCCACCGGCATCGGGCCCGCAGAGATTGTACGACGCCTCCAACACACGAAACGCCGGCGCACTTACAGCGCTTGAAGTCCGATTGATTTGATCACCGGCGCAAGACTTGCCGAAGTGGCATCGACAGTCTGCTGGAATTTCTCCGGACCCGAATCGCTGTCGGGCTCCATCCCCTGCGCGCGATAATTCGCCAGCAGTGCCGGATCGGCCATCGCCACCCGTGTTGCCTGCGCGATGCGATCGATGATCGCGTCGTCAGTCTTTTTCGGAGCGAAAAGACCGAACCATCCCTCGTAGCTGAGATCAGGCATGCCGGACTCGATCGCGGTCGGAATCTCCGGCGCGCCGCTCAACCGTCTGTCGGTCGTGACCGCAAGCAACCTCACCTTGCCGGCCCGGCCCAGTTGCTGCAATTGAACCGACATGACGGCAATGACGAGAGATATCTGACCGCTCACGAGGTCGTTGGTGGCCTGTGCGATGCCGCGATAGGGAACGTGGACGATATCCAGGGCTCCGGCCTGCTGCTTGAACAGTTCCCCCACGAGGTGATTGCCGGTGCCGATGCCCGGAGTTCCATAGGACAGCGTACCCGGTTTGCTCCTGGCATAGGCGATCAGGCCTTGCAGGTCTGTGGCAGGCAGCGATGGATGGACGGCGAAAACCAGCGCACTGCTGATCAGGCGATAGATCGCCCGGAAATCCCCGACGGAATACGAGGGATTTGGCGTCGTCAGGGGGATGATGACCTGCGTGCTGCCGTTTCCCAGCAGCAGCGAATAGCCATCGGGCTTCTCGCGCGCCACCGCTGACGTCCCGATCGCGCCGCCCGCACCGCCGACATTGTCCACAAACGTCGGGCCAAGTTGAGATGACATCTTCTCGACCCAGGGGCGCCCGATCTGATCGCCCGAGCCGCCGGCCGCATAGGGAATCACAAGCCGAATGGGGCGCGATGGATAATCAGCGGCTTTCCCGCCGCGCGAAAGTCCGGCGAGCGCAACGGCAAACGTGGCCGCATTGACGAAATCTCGTCTCGAGGGCGAAGACATGTCCTGTTCCGAACGTCGTAAGATTTGATCAGAGAAGGGACCGGCTCCCAAGCCTCCATACGCAGCAGCAACCGGCCATCGTCAACGGCACAGTCGATCAGCGAGGCATTCGCGGTTCGTGCGCAAAATGAGAGTGTCCATCCGTTTTTCGACTACGATCCCTGCGCAAGACGGACAGCTCAGCGAATGACCAACCTCATCCACTAGCCTAAACCGTTCATCTGACAGCAATATTTCAAAATGCCCCAGATCCAGTCAATGCAACAGCGCGCGCACCTCAAGCCGCTCCCGCTGCTTTCGTCCAGTTTACTGTACGCTTCGTTCTGATAGGAAAAAGTCAAACAATTTTGACTCCCCGCAGCGGGGGCGATGGCGCGTGTCAGACAACAACCAGGACTCGGCCATTTCTTTTGGGCCATTTCGTCTATTTCCAAGGTCGCGACTCCTGGAAAAGGACGGCGCGCATCTTCATGTCGGCGGCCGCGCGCTCGACATCTTGATCTTCCTGGCCGAGCGGCCCGGCGAAGTCGTCGACAAGCGCGAGCTCGTCAAGCGTGTCTGGGCAGACGTGAATGTCGACGATGGCAGCCTCCGCTTCCACATCGCAGCCTTGCGCAAGGCACTCGGCGACACCGGCAAGTCGGCCCGCTATGTCGTCAACGTCCCCGGGCGCGGCTATTGCTTCGTCGCATCTCTCACCCAGGTTGCTCCCGCCCCTCCTGCTCGCCCGACTGATATCCCTCTACCGCGTTTCCTTCCCGCCCCGCTCGCGCACGTGATCGGGCGAGACGACGTCATCGAGAAGATTTCGACCGGGCTCGCGATGCATCGTTTCGTGACAGTGGTCGGCCCCGGTGGCATCGGCAAGACCGCAGTGGCCGTGACCGTCGGCCATCGCCGGCTTGCCCATTTCGACGGGCATGTGTTCTTCGTCGACTTCGGACCGGTGCGGAAGCCTGAACTCGCAGCAATCACCATCGCATCGACGCTCGGGCTATCCATCAATGCGGAGGATCCGGTCCCGGCGCTGCTGACGCACCTGCAGACGAAACCGACGCTGCTGATCTTCGACAGCTGCGAGCACGTGCTGGAGACGCTCGCGCCGCTGGTCGAGCGCCTGGTTCGCGAAGCACCGCGACTGCATGTGCTGGCAACCAGCCGGGAATCCTTTCGCAGCGAAGGCGAACGGATCTTTCGGCTGTTCCCGCTGGATTGTCCGCCCCGGCGCGACGACCTCGCCGTGGCCGACGTCCTTGCCTATCCGGCGGCCCAGCTCTTCGTCGAACGTATCGCGCAGAGCTCCGGACCATTTCAGCTGAGCGCAGAAGAAGCACCGCTGGTGGCTGACATCTGCCGCCGCCTCGACGGCATCGCGCTTGCGATCGAGCTCGCAGCAGGGCGCGTCAACGCCTATGGCATCGCCGGCACGGCATCCCTGCTCGACAGCCGCTTTTCGCTGCAATGGCGCGGGCGGCGCACGGCCATCCCGCGACATCAGACGCTCGGCGCCGCGCTCGACTGGAGCTACGACCTGCTTCCCGCATCCGAGAGCGCCATTTTGCGGAGACTTTCCGTGTTCGCCGGGCCGTTCACGCCGGAGGCGGCTGCTGCCGTCGCCTCGGGCGACGGGCTCAGCGCCGCCGCGACCATGGAGGCGATCGACAATCTCGTCACAAAGTCGCTGATCGCACCATCAGGTGCGCGAACATTGCGCTATCGCCTGCTGGACACCACGCGCACTTATGCGCTCGGCAAGCTGAGCGAAGCCAATGAAGCGAAGCGGATCGCACAGCGGCATGCCGAATATTTTCACGGCCTGTTCGAACGCGCTGAAGCCGAAACCTCCTCCCCATTGTCGGACTGGCTTGGCGCCTACGGCGCCGAATTGGACAATTTGCGCGCTGCGCTGGACTGGGCCTTTTCGCCTGAAGGCGATGCACGGCTTGGTATCGCCCTGACGGCGGTGGCCGTGACGCTCTGGATTCGGCTTTCGTTGTTCGCAGAGTGTCGCGAGCGCGCCAGGACCGCGCTTGCCGCGCTGGCAGACCATGACGAGGAGCGCGTACGCATGCAGCTCCTGGCAGCGCTCGGCTGGTCGCTGATGTATGGCGAAGGCCGGGCACGCGAGGCCCGCCCGATCCTCGAGTCCACGCTCGAATTGGCCGAGAAGCTCGACGACAAGGATTTCCGGTTACGGGCTCTCTGGGGCTTGTGCATCGATCAGTTCAACAACGGGGCGTTTGGCAAGGCGCGCGCGCTCGCCGATCGTTTCACCGAAGCCGCCGCGAATTCGTCCGACAAGACTGATCTCATGCTGGCGGACCGGTTGATGGCCGTCGCACTGCATTATCTCGGAGACCAGAGCGAGGCACGGGTCCGTATCGACCGGGTCAATGCCTCGCTGCATGTATTGGCCGAGAAGCCCAAGATCTTCCCGCTCGATCTGCGGATATCGACGCAATACTTTCGCGCCCGCATCCTGTGGCTGCAGGGTCATGCCGATCAGGCTTTGGCGTTGGCCGAACAGAATATCCACGAAGGTCGGGCCAACGGCCATGCGCTGACCTTCTGCAGCGTGCTGGGACAGGCCGCCTGCCCGATTGCCTTCCTGGCTGGCGACTACGACGCCGCCGAGCGCTACGGGACCGAATTGCTGGAGCATGCTGATCGCCACGCCATCCGGCTCTGGGGGCTATGGGCCCGCGCGTTCAACGCGCTGGTCGCTGCAAAGCGCACAGACGTCGAGACCGGCTTGCCGCTGTTGCGAGACGAGCTCAATCGCGCCGGCGATGCCCGCTTCCTGCCGCGCTTCCTTCCCCTGCTTGGCGAACTAGCCGCCTGCTTCGGACAAGCCAATCAGGTTCATCATGGCTTCGACACGATCGAGAACGTGTTGGCGCGCTGCAACGACAGGCAGGAGCGTTGGTATCTGCCGGAGCTACTCCGCATCAAGGGTGAGCTGTTGCTGAGGGAGTCACCGCAATCGGAAGCCGCCGACGCCTGCTTTCACGAAGCCATGGATCTAGCAACACAGCAAGGCGCGCATTTCTGGCAGCTGCGCTGCGCGATCAGCATTGCGCAGCTCAGGATCGGACAAGGCCAGCGCGCTGAGGCACGCGCGGTTCTGGAGAAGGCATGCAATGCGATGACCGAAGGATCCGGGATCGCCGATATGCGGTTCGCGCGCGACCTGATTGCGGACCTGCAAACATGATCCGAACGCATCTCGCTCCGGAGATTCCGATCCAAAAAGTCAAAGCTGATCGTGGTCATGGAACGCGGCTCAGGTCATTCCGTTCATTCGGCCCTCGGAATAAAGCCGGGTACGCCGGTCTCAACTACCGAGTTGAACCTGATGTTCGTCTTGATGTGCTCTTTTATCTCCCGCATGGCGTCCTCAGGTAGAGCCGAGATATCGAAGTTTTCCCGGATGCGCCGAGGATTCGTCGAGGTGGTCAGGAAGGCAGAGCCGCGTTGTACGGCCCACGCGAGCGCAATCTGAGCCGGCGTCTTATGCAGGCGCTCCGCGATAGCTGTGATCACAGGATCGGCCAGGACGTTCGGCTTCATGGCGTGTCCAAGTGCCGCAAACGCTTGCAGCACAATTCCATGCTCGCGGCAGAAGTCGAGCAACTCCCATTCCGGCAAATACGGATGGGATTCGACCTGCACCATGGCGGGCCTGATCCGCGCGACTGCGACGATCTCGCGCAGCTTCTCCAAAGTGATGTCCGAAAGGCCGATCGACCTGCAGTGGCCCTCGTCAACGAGCCGCTCCATTGCCTCCCATGTCTCCGCCAACGTGACTCCAGAGTCATAGATGACCCGCCCGCGCTCGTCCCTCGGGTCCTGCTCGTCGCCAGGTTGAAAGGCAAAGGGCGTGTGAATGATGTAGCAGTCGATGTCGTCGAGTTTCAGTCGCCTGCGGCTCGCGTCAAAGGCGGGCTTCACCCGCTCCGGCCGATGGTTGGTGTTCCATAGCTTGGTCGTAACGAAGAGGTCCCGACGCCGAAGCTTCTCCGTTGCGAACACCTCCTGCATCGCGTCGCCGACCGCTTCTTCGTTACGGTAGCGCTCGGCGCAATCGAGATGTCGAAAGCCCGCCTCCAAAGCAGCCTTCGTGGCCTGCCTCGTCACGACCGGATCCGGGATCAGCGTGCCAAATCCCACGGCGGGGATGGAGCCGGACGCGTGTGTGGGAATCCTCGTGTCACGAAGCGAATCGGACGTCGTCATGCTGATACTCCTTTGCTTGTCCCCGACTCCCGCACCTGCGCGGGACGAAATGATTGAAGTTGAAGATGAGATGCGACTTTCTGTCTCGGGCCCTTAACCGGAGGGCCGGGGCTTGCGGAGAAAGAAGACCAGCGGGATCACGGCGAGCATGGCGAACATCAGGATCTCGAACTGATCGATGACTGCAACGGTGGCCGCCTGGCGCGTGACAATGCCATTGAGAGCGGCGAGGCTCGGCTTCGCGATCGAACCTGCCGTATTCGCCGCCACACGGAACGGTGTGAGGTGCTTGGCGAGGGCTATGTGCACGGCCTGCGTGTTGGCATAGAAGAACAGCTGGACCACGGCAATGCCGATGGTGCTGCCATAGAGCCGCGACAGGTTGATCAGAGCGCTACCTTCAGGGCGAAACTTCGGATCAAGGGTTCCGAACGCCGCTCTCGCGAGCGCCGCCAGCGACATGCCGAGACCTGCACCCTGAAGGAAACCGGCTTCGACAATCGGCCGCCAATCCATCCCCGGCGAATAGCCGAGCATCAACCAATTGGCATAGACCACGAGCACCATTCCACCCATGAGGAACGGCCGATAGTCTAACTGGCTCGGAGCAAGGCTCGTCAGTACCAGGGCTCCCACCAACGCCACGCCGCGGGGAACATTCATGTAGCCGGTGGTGTCGACTGGGTAATTGAGCAATTCCTCCAGCATCGGAGACGTCAATGCCAATGTCGGCAACAGGACGAAACCGAGCACGAAGGAAATCACCGTCGCGAGGAGAAGATTGCGGTCCCTGAACAGCACCGTGCGCAGAAAATGCTCCTTTCTCGTCAAAACGTGCACGGTGAAGAGATAGAAGCCGAGAACCGCGGCGATCGCTTCGACCCAGATTTCCTTCGAGGCGAACCATTCCAGGCGCTCGCCTCGATCAAGCAGCATCTGTAGCCCGATCATGCCAACGGAAAAGGTCGTCAGCCCGAAGAAGTCGAACGCCTGGCCTCGGTCTTGACGCTTCTCTCCCAGCAACTGAGCCATCGTCACGAAGATGATGGCCGTCATCGGCACACTGACGTTGAAGATCGACGGCCAACCGTAATATTCGCTGAGCCAGCCGCCAATCGCGGGACCCGTACTGATGCCGAGCAGCGAGCAGGCCGTCGCGGCCAGACCCATGCGCGCACGCTGCTCTGCCGGCGTCACCTCGAGCAGAATTGCCAATGAGAGCGGCACCAGCGGCCCGCTCGCCGCTCCCTGGAGAATCCGGGCCAGCACGAACTGGATCGACGTCGTCGCCAGCGTATCGAAGACGAGACCTAGGCCGAATGTGATCAGCGCCGCCTGATATATCGCCTTCCGCCCATACCGTCCCGCCAGCCATTGTGTGATCGACATGGTCACGGCACTTGCAGCGATATACGAGGAGAACACCCAGCCGACCTCGTCATTGGCCATCGAGAGCGTCGCCTGGATGTGCGGTAGCGCCGCGTTCGGCAGGGAAATGTTCACCGCCTGCAAATAGGTTGCCATAAGGGCCGCCGCGGAGATTGCATAACGACCGCCGGCCCCCGATGTCGATGGGATGGGCCTACTCATTTGACCTCCGTCGCGCTCGCGGGTTGGAGCAGTTGTATCCAGCTTCGGCGACGGCCCGTGTCGACGCGCGCCGTCACGCTGATGCCGGAGAACAATGGTCGGCTCGGATCGGTATCGTCGAGTTCCAGACGCACTGGCAGTCTTTGGACCACCTTGACCCAGTTGCCGGTCGCGTTTTCCGGCGGCAGAACCGAGAAGTCCGACCCGGTGCCGGGGCTCATGCTGACGATATGCGCCTCGAATTTGCGGTCCGGATAGGCGTCGACATCAATCATCGCCGCCTGGCCCGGACGCATGTGGGTCAGGCCTGTCTCACGGAAATTGGCTTCGATCCACACGTCCCGGCTCGACATCAGCGAGAACGTGGGCGCCCCCGCGGAAACGAACCCACCAACCTGCAGGTCGTCGACCTTCGTAACGACACCGTCGTCGGGCGCCCTCACGGTCGCGTAGGAAAGATCGAGCCGTGCACGGTCGAGCTGCGCCTTGGCCGCACGAACCGTCGGGTGGCGGTCGATGTCGGTATCAGGATCGCCATTGAGCGCGACGACCGTGTTTGCAATCTGCTGTTCGATCGACGCCGTGCGTTGACGCGCGACCTTGAGATCGGTTTCAGCCCGCTCGTAGACCGCGCGCGGCGTGAAGTCGGAAGCGACCAGCATTTTCTTGCGATCGAACTCGTGCTCGTCGAAGGCAGCAGCGTCCCTCGCCGATTGCAGTTCAGCCTGCTGCTGGCGGTAGGTCGCCTTGAGCGATTCGATCTGGAGCCGCGCGCTGGCGAGCCGGGCCTCGGCCTGGTCGACGGCAATCTGATAAGGCTCCGGATCTATCCGAAACAGGACCTGGCCCCGCCGAACGCGCTCGTTGTCGTGCACGGCGATCTCGACCGCCTGACCGGACACGCGTGCATTGATGGTCACTTTCGCGGCGCGCACGAATGCGTCATCCGTCGAGATAAAGCGTTCCTGCACCAGATACATGTAGGCGCCGAACATGGCAGCCGCGGCCGGCAGCACAACCATCAGGGGCAGGCGCAGCCGCTCGGCAAGATCCATTCCGAACAAAGGCTCAGTTGCTCCGCTCCCGCGGGAGCGCCTGCGATCACCCAGCCAGCCGGTGATTGGCGCAAAGTTCAGACTCATAGACGTTGTCCTTATCTCATTTAATAACGTTCGTTACAAATATTGTACCTCCATATGGTGATCAAGATGGCCCGCCATTGATTTTTATAACGATCCATACAAATATACGTGTAGACCGTCGCAACCAGGATCATGCTGACATGGCACGGAAGAAGAACGACACGAGCCCGTCGCGCCGCGGACGCCCCCCCGCCTACGACGCAGAAACGGCCCTCAAACGGGCCACGGAAGCGTTCTGGAGGACCGGCTATTCCGGCACATCTCTCGACAAGGTCGCCGCCGTGACCGGCATGAGCCCGCCGAGCCTCTATGCGGTGTTCGGTAACAAGCACGCGCTCTATCTTGAAGCGCTCGCGCACTATTGGGAGACGAGCCTGGCCGCCACGCGCGAGGCCCTCGCAGGGGACCATCCCTTGGACGAAGCCTTGATGCTGGCCTATGAGGCAGCGCTCTCGATCTATTTTTCCGGCAGGGGAACCACGCGCGGCTGCTTCGTGGTCGGAACCGCCGTAACCGAAGTCGCGGAAGATGCGGAGATCCGCAACAGCGTCTCGGCCGGACTGCGCGCAATCGATGCCGATTTCGAAGCTCGCTTCCGCCGCGCGCGGGACGAGGGCGAGCTGAAACCGGACGTCGACCCTGCCGCACTCGCAATCCTTGCTGCTGCCACGATGCAGACGATTGCCATTCGCGCGCGTGCTGGCACCCGCCGCGCCGAACTGCGAGAACTCGCCCGGAAGGCCGTCGACGCGATCTGCGGATGCCGGCCGGAGGCGCGCCAAGACGCGACGCCCGCCTGAGATCAAGCCCTTTACCGGCCGAGCCGGTTGGCAACCAACGCTGCTGGCAATGCGGCGAGGATGGCTTGCGCATTTCCGCCCGCCTTCTCGTTAGAGTTTAGCGACCGTTCTCAAATCAAGCACCAGCGCGATTCGGTTCGAGTTCGCACCGCCGCCCCTCACTCCAGTCCTTCGATGATCCGGACATCCCGCTCGCAGGCATTGCCGAGCGTCTTCAGCGCCTCCTGATAGGCAGGGCTGTCGTGTGCCGCCACCGCGAGTTCGAGGCTGTCAAACTCGGTCACCGTGGTGCGCTGGGCGATGCCCTGCTCATAGACCTCCGCAGCAACGCCGCGGGCGAGGAAGCGACCACCGTGGGCAATAATCGCGGGCCCCGCGAGCTTCGCGTAGGCCGCCAGCGCCTCTGGATCGGAAATCGAACGATAGAGGGTGATCCAGTAGCCCTTGGCCATCGCTAGCCTCCGGCGACGGCCGCGCGCCGCGGCAGTTTCCAGTTCGGCCGAATGAAGTGACACGTGTAGCCCTCAGGGTAACGCTCGAGATAGTCCTGATGCTCGGGCTCGGCTTCCCAGAATTCGCCGGCTGGAGCAACTTCGGTCACTACCTTGCCGGGCCACAGGCCAGACGCTTCGACATCTGCGATGGTATCTTCCGCCGCACGCTTCTGCTCATCTGACGTGTAGAAAATCGCTGAGCGGTAGCTGGTCCCCAAATCATTGCCCTGGCGATTGAGCGTCGTCGGATCGTGAATCTGGAAGAAGAACTCCAGCATGGTCCGGAAGGTGGTCTTCGCAGGATCGAAGATGATCTCGATCGCTTCGGCATGGCCATCGTGGTTACGATAGGTGGCGTTCTTCACCCGTCCGCCGGTGTAGCCTACGCGCGTGGAGATCACGCCCGACTGCTTGCGGATGAGATCCTGCATGCCCCAGAAGCAACCTCCCGCCAAAACCGCGCGCTCTGTCGTCATTTGTCAGCTCCCGTCATGCTAGGGACGTCCTTCCGGTTTCAGCCTCTTGGCGAAGGACCGGATGGCCAATCTATTCGAAGCGGTCCGACTAGACCAGCTTGGCGTCGAGGCTGATTTCGGCATTGAGAACCTTGGAAACCGGACAGTTCTTCTCGGCCTCGCCGGCAATGTGGGCGAAGCCGGCATCGTCGAGATTAGGCACCTTGGCGCGCAGCGTGAGAGCGGACTTGCTGATCTTGAATCCCTTGCCTTCCGGTTCGAGCGAGACTGCGGCCTCGGTCGACAGCTCCGTCGGCGTGAACCCGGCGAGCTGGAGGCCGAACGCCAGGGCCATGGTGAAGCAGCCGGCATGTGCGGCCGCGATCAATTCCTCGGGATTGGTGCCCTTCTCAGTCTCGAAACGGGTCTTGAACGAATAAGGGGTCGCGGCGAGCACGCCGGATTCGCTCGACAGATGACCAGTGCCATCGCGGCCCGTGCCCTGCCAAACTGCCTTTGCCTTGCGGATCATCTCACTTCTCCTTGTTGGGGGCGGATCGACCAGCGGCGCTCCGCACCGGTGGAAGGGCGGCGCCGCTGGCATTGCGTGGGACACTTCAGGATTTGCACCGCCGAAGTGTCTTTTGAAGGGCGGGACACGCCTTGCCGGCCTGCCTCAACTTGCCGGCCTGCCTCAAATCGACTGGCGCAACGAGCGGAACGCGGTGCGCACCTCCGCGCAGAACAGCACGGGCTGTTCCCATGCCGCGAAGTGGCCGCCCTTGTCGAGCCGGTTGTAATGGATCAGCTTGGGATAGGCTTTTTCGGCCCAGCTGCGCGGCGCGGCATAGATCTCGTCGGGGAAAACGCTGACAGCGACCGGAATCTTCACGTGCTTGGGCGCGAAGAACGCCAGCTTGTTCTCCCAGTACAGACGCGCCGAAGACACCGCCGTGTTGGTCAGCCAGTAGAGCGTGATGTTATCGATGACATCATCGCGCGACAATCCTTCGGACTTGCCGTCGAAGGCTCGTGTAATCATCGCTGTGCTGCGGGCGTCGTGGTCGAGCATCCAGGACGCCAGACCTGCCGGCGAATCCACGAGGCCATAGAGCGTCTGCGGCCGGTTCGACATTTCGATCGCATAGCCGAGGCCATGTTTGTAGAAATCGTCGAGCTGATCGTAGGCAAGGTTCTCGTCGGCCATGAGGCCCGACGGCTTTGCCCCACCGGGCTGGAGTGCCTCGGCGATCTCGTCCGGAACGGTCGCGGGCATATTGGTGTGGATGCCGAGCAACTGCGGAGGCGCCAGCAGCGCCATTTGCTCCGTGATCGCGTTACCCCAATCGCCGCCCTGGGCGACGTACCTGCTGTAGCCGAGCCGCTCCATGAGCACGACCCAGGCCCTTGCAACACGCTGCGGATCCCAGCCAAGGGCCGCGGGCTTGCCGGAGAAGCCGTATCCCGGGAGCGACGGGATCACGAGGTGAAACGCATCTGCGGCTGCTGCGCCATGCGCGGTCGGATCGGTCAGCGGACCGACGATCTTCATCTGCTCGATGACCGAGCCGGGCCAGCCATGCGTGACGATCATCGGGAGCGCGCTGTCATGCTTCGAACGCACGTGGATGAAGTGAATGTCGACGCCGTCAATCTCGGTGACGAATTGCGGGAGCGCATTCAGGCGGGCCTCCATCTTGCGCCAGTCGTAGTCTGTCTGCCAGTGGCGAACGAGCTGCTGGACGGTCGACAGCTGCACGCCCTGCGACTGATCGGCGACAATCTCGCGATCCGGCCACCGCGTCGCGGCGAGACGGCGGCGCAGGTCGAGTAGATCCTCCTCAGGCACGCTGACGTGGAACGGGCGGATTGCATCGCTCGCGGCGGCCTTGACCGAACCCGCCGGAAACAGGCTCGCCGTGCCTGCAGCAACAGCCATCATCGCGGCCTGACCCAGCAATTGGCGGCGGTCCGGGTTGATGATGTCGACTCGTGTCTGCGTTGTCATTACGCATCTCCCTGGTTCTGGTCCGTGACGTTGACCGAAACTCGAAATCGAGATCGGCTCGTCCTTGATCTAGATTGGCTCAGAGACAGTCCATTGGCTCGTTATGGATTGTTAGGGCGCGTTAGCCTTTGCGAGTTGTCGCGACGCAAGCTCGAAAGGTGAAGCATGATCATCACAAGATGCGCCGTGCAAACGCATTACGGCGCGAGATCGGCTATCGCGCGCCGTGAATGCCGACCTATCGGCTAAGGTCGTAAGTCAGGTCGGCAGCGGCTGACCGGCTTGCTCGCGCACGATGTAATCGGCGTACCAGACCGGCCAGTTCTCGTCGTGTCCGCCAGTCAGCTTCTCGTGTTCGCCATGCGCCGCTGCCGCGCGCCGCAGCGCGCCTGCAAGTTCGCTTGACGAGGTGAACGTGGTGTCCGTGGCCTCGATCCGACCCGGCAGCCGCGTCGTGATCTCCTGAAACAGCCAGCAGTTGCCATCTGGATCTCTGAAGGAGGCAAACGAGCTGTAGCTGCCGCGTTTTGGATCAGCACCGTTGAGCCTGATACTGCCGAACAGGTATGGCTCGTCCGTGCCGGCGTGAACATCGCCGCCACCGTGAAAGGGTTCGCTGATCTTGACGCCACGCGCGAGCAGATCCTGTCGTGCGGCTTCGAGGTCGGAGACGATCAGATACAGGCCTTGCGCCGAGCCGGGCTCCGCTGACGTGACGTTCTTGCCGAAGATCACCGAACAGGCTGAGCCCGGCGGTGTGAACTGAATGACGCGCCAGCCGTCGGCAGAGGCGAAATCCGCATCCAGCCTCCAGCCAAGACTGGCATAAAATGCCTTGGCGCGATCCACATCCGACACGGGGATCACGACGACCTCGAGCTTGAGGTCGACGGCACGCGATTTCGCCGGGTTGGCGGCGGCTGTGTGATTCATCCCGGCGATGGTCATGTCGCACTCCCTGATTTGAGATACGGGCTCGGCACCGAGACCGTTTGTGACACCACGAGTTTTGCGCGAACGATGAAATAGTGCTCGCTATCGGTTGTTATGCTTCGTTAGCGAATGTGCGCCACTTCCTCACGCAGCAGCGAGCGGCATGGCGATGGTGACACGTGTGCCGCCCCGCCCGGCTTCGCCATGCATCCGGGCACAGATGCTGCGCGCCAAGCCCTCGAGGATCCGGCTGCCGGCCCCTTGAAGCGGTCCGGTCGCGCCGACGCCATTGTCGGCCACTGCGCAAAGCCAGCTGCCCTCGCGGTTCACAACCTCGATGCGGATCAGCGCGCCGTTCTTGCATGGAAAGGCATGCTTTGCCGCATTCGTAATCAGTTCCGTCAACATCAGCGCGAGCCGGTGGCACTGCCAGGCCGGCAGCGCCCCGTTTTCGACCGATGCTTCGCAGCGGATGCCGGCCGGTTCCAGCACCGCTTCGGAAAGCGCACCACAGAGCTTTTCGAAGAAGGCTCCGACGGAGATCTCCGAGAGGTCGTCATTGTCGGACAAGAGCTGATAGAGCCTGCCGAAGGCGACAATCCGCCGCTCCAGCCGCTCCACCGCAACCGACATGTCCCGGCCTCCGGCCCGCGTGAAGTCGCGACGGACTGACGCGCCCAGCAGCGTCAGCGTGTTTTTCATACGATGGTGAGACTCACGCAGGACGAGTTCCCAGTCGCGCGAGACGTCGTCCAGATTGGCGACATAATGTGATCGAACGCCCCTGTCGTTCGGCCGAGCGCTGATATCGGGCATCATAGCTTCCCCCATTGAAATTGGGCCTAACTCGAAGCCTATACTGATGCAGACCCGCCGCTCACGCTCGTTAGACGTTGCAAGATTGTGTTATGATTGCATGGCGCGTGATATCTTCGGGCCATGGCACAAGCTTCAGCCTGAAGCACTCTGATATTTCCCGCTTCCCGCATAAGCCGTTCGCGTTTAAACAAAATTCGCGGCGTTTCATCCCAACGCTTTCGACCCGGTCCTATGCCTGTTGCTCGATTTCGCCGCTTTCGGCCGGTTTACTCTCGGTAACGTTCTGGTAGATCAAACAGACAGCAGCTCTTTCCTTTCGCTGGAACCATGGCGCGTGCCGGACACTAACGACCAGGACTCAGCCATTTCCTTCGGGGCCTTCCGGCTGTTTCCGCGGTCCAGGCTGCTCGAAAAGGATGGCGTGCCGCTGCATCTCGGCGGCCGCGCGCTCGACATTCTGATCTTTCTCGCCGAGCGTGCCGGCGAGGTCGTCGACAAGCGGGAATTGGTCAAGCGGGTCTGGGCCGATGTGAATGTCGATGAGGGCAGCCTGCGATTTCACATCACGTCGCTTCGCAAGGCGCTGGGCGATGCCGGCGAAGGCTCCCGCTATGTGGTCAACGTGCCTGGCCGGGGCTATTGTTTCACGGCGCCGCTGCTCCGCGCGGCACCTGCAGAGATCAGGACCGGCGCGGTTGTTTCCGCACTTCGCTCCCTGCCCGCCCCGCTTGCGAAGATGATCGGCCGCGACGACGCGGTCGAGAAGATCGGAGCCGAACTTTCCCTGCATCGGTTCGTCACCATCGTCGGCCCCGGCGGCATCGGCAAGACCTCCGTCGCGCTCGCCGTGGCGCATGGCCAGTATGCGGCCTTCGACGGCCAGGTCTGCTTCGTCGATTTTGGCGCGCTGACGGACCCTCAGCTCGTCCCTGGCACGATCGCCGCAGCCCTTGGCCTGACCGTCAGTTCCGACGACCCGCTACCGGGGCTGCTGCAGTCGCTGAGCAGCCGCCCGATGCTGCTGGTGTTCGACAGCTGCGAGCATATCATCGACGAGCTCGCCCCCCTGGCAGAGCGCATCGTGCGGGAAGCCCCTGAGCTGCATATTCTCACCACCAGTCGGGAATCCTTCCGCACCGAAGGCGAACGGGTATACCGGCTGTTTCCGCTGGATTGTCCGCCGCAACGCGACGGACTGAGCATGGCCGACGTCCTTGCCTATCCGGCCAGCCAGCTTTTCGTCGAGCGGATCGCCGAGAGCCTCAGCGAATTCGAACTCAGCGAGGAGGATGCGCCTCTCGTCGCCGATATCTGCCGGCGCCTGGACGGCATTGCGCTCGCGATCGAGCTTGCCGCCGGGCGAGTCAATGCCTACGGCATCGCCGGCACGGCATCGCTGCTCGACAGCCGTTTCTCGCTGCTTTGGCGGGGACGTCGCACCGCTATACCCCGGCACCAGACGCTGAGCGCGGCGCTGAGCTGGAGCTACGATCTTCTCCCCGTGGCGGAGAGCGCGACCTTGCGCGGATTGTCGATCTTCGTCGGACCATTCACGCTGGAAGCTGCACTCGCGGTCGCCGCAAGTCAGAGCATCGACGAAGCCGAGGCGGTCGAAGCGATCACTAATCTGCTCTCGAAATCTCTCATTGCGACCTCGCCTGCGGAACGTCGGCTGAGATACCGCCTGCTCGATACGACTCGCGCATTTGTCGGCGACAAGCTCGTCGAGAGCGGAGAATCGGCCCGCGTCGCGCGCGCCCACGCCGAATATTTCCGCGATTTCCTGCACAACATCTCGGCGAAATCGACGGGCATGCAGAGCGCGGGCGGTTTCCTGCCCTATGCCGATCATCTGCCCAATGTGCGCGCCGCGCTAACGTGGAGCTTCTCGGAAAGTGGCGACCGCACGGTCGGCGTGGACCTGGCCGCGTCAGCCGCGCAGTTCTTCCTCGAGCTGACCTTGCTGACGGAATGCCATAGCTGGACCCAGCAGGCGCTTGCATCTGCGGATACCATCGACCGCCGCAAGGAAATGGCCTTGCAGGCGGCCCACGGCGTGTCCGTGATGTTCACCCAGGGCAATGCGGAAGGGGTCCGCTCCGCATTCACGCGCAGCCTGCAACTGGCCGAGGAACTCGACGATCTGCACTGGCAGCTCTGGCTGTTGCGCGGGCTGCATATCTATCTCACCCGGGTCGGCGATTTTCACGGTGCGCTCGGCACCGGCGAACAAGGCCAGGCCGTCGCCAGGAAGCTGAACGACCCGACCAGCACGCTGAACGTCGAGTGGATGCTGGGGGTGGCCCATCATCTGATCGGCAACCAGGACAAGGCTGTTCAGTTCTGCGAGAGCGCGATGGTGGACAATCCGGGCTCACAGCGGCTGAATATCGGCCATCTTGGCTATGACGACCGCATTGTCGCGCTGGTGGCTCTGGCGCGAGGGCTCTGGCTCAGCGGCCGGCCCGATCGCGCCATCGAGGCGGCGCGCTACACCGTGAGGGAAGCCGAGCAGCTCGAGCAACCGCTGACGCTCGGCATTTCCCTGATCTGGACCATCTACGTGTTTCTGTGGGTCGGTGACTGGACCAGCGCCGAGAGCCTGATCGAGCGGCTGATCGATCACGCCGCGCGGCATTTTCTCGGCCCCTATCACGCGGTCGGTATCGGCCAGAAGGGCGAGCTTCTGCTCCGCCGCGGGGATATCGCCGGAGGCATCGAGCATCTTCGCCGCAGCCAGGCGACCTTGTACGCCACGCGGCACCGGATCATGACGACGGTGTTCGCAACGGCGCTCGCGGAGGGGCTTGCGGCCCAGAACCAGGCTGATGAGGCGTTGCGCACGATCGATGAGGCCATCGCCCAGATCGGCGATCACGGCGAATCCTTCGACATGCCGGAAATGCTCCGGGTCAAGGCGGACATTCTGGTGCAATCCGCCCGGGCGACGGAAGCCGAAGCCTGGCTCCAGCAATCGCTCGCCTTGTCGCGCCGGCAATGCGCGCGCGGCTGGGAGCTGCGGGGGGCGATGAGCCTCGCTCGCGTCTGGCTGCAGGCCGGTCGAAAGAGCGACGCCCAGGCCCTGCTGGCGCCGATCGTCGCGCACTATCAGGAAGGCCTGTCGAGCCGCGACCTGGTCGCCGCCAAAGGGCTGCTGAGCACCCTGAATTAGAAGCGTCTTCAACGGGATACCGCAAAATCACGTTCTTGCAACTCCTAACAACTTCTAACACGCCAAGCCGCCCGCGCCCCGCCATGGTGACGACAATTCATGGTGGATGCAGTGAGACATGGCACTTCTTGATGATGCGATCGACGCCTGCGGGGGACTGGCCCGCTGGGACAGCTTGAGCCGGTTCACTCTGCATCTGTCGGTCGGCGGTAGCCTGTTTTCCGACGCCGGACATGCCCGCGAATTCAAGGATGTGACCGCGGAAGGATCGACGCGCACACAATCGGTCCGTTTCACTGGAATCACCGGCGGCGAGCAGTCCGGCGCCTTTCAGGCGGACGCGATCACGATCGAGAGCCTGGATGGCCAGGTGCTGCGAACCTGGCGAAACCCAAGCCTTGACTTCCCGACCAACGGCACGCATGCGCTGGCGGACGAACTGCATCTGGTGTTCTTCTGCGGCGTCCAGATCTGGACCTATCTCACGACACCATTCCTCCTCGCCCGTCCTGACGTCGTGGTGGAGGAGCTGCCGCCCTGGCAGGAGAACAGCGAGACGTGGCGATGCCTTCGCGCGCAATTCCCGTCGAGCCTCATCAACCTTGCGTCCGAGCAAATCTTCTATTTCGACGAGAACGCCTTGCAGCGACGAGCCGACCACGATCTCCTGGGCGCGCGTGTCGCGCACTATTCGTGGGCCCACGAGAATTTCTGCGGCATCGTGGTGCCAACCCTCCGACGCACATTGACGCGACAGCCTGACGCGGCCGTGATTGCCAAACCCGTGCTGATCGACGTCGAGATCTTCGATGCCGTCTTCGAGTGACCGATAAGTCCCTGACATATTGGCTTAAGTTGAGGTCGCTGCGACTGGCCGCGGCATCCGATCCACCCCCACATAATCTAACAGATCCTAATCACCCCTAACGGGCGTCCGAGCCTGCCCAGGCCTATCCTGTGAGCATGCCGAGGATGCGTCTCCACCGATCCTCGCGAACGATCGCGCAGCTCAGAAGGAACAGGCAATGCTGACCGAATTGCAGAGGGCCCACGCCCGGATCAATCTTCCGGCCGGTCGGGGGAATCACGAAGCGCCCCGCGCCGCCAAGGCGATCACCCGGGAAAACGAGTGGCGTCAGATCGCTTGCAGCGCGCAGACCGAGCTAGACGACATCACGATTTCGCGGTGGGAGAATTCCCGCGAGACCTCCTGGCATTCAGCGACGACGCCGTCCGATCGCTATTTTGTCGGCATTGCGCTGAAGACGACGCGGGCCACCTTGACCAGGGGCCGCCGGATCATCTTCGACGGCACCATGCCGTCAGGCACGCTATTTGTCAGCGCGCCGTCGCGGCAACTGAGCGCACAATTCCAGTCGCCTTGCGCCTTCCTGCACCTCCACATCTCCGCCGAGCAATTCCCGACGCGGTGGTCCGTAGCCGCAGCCGAAGGTCTCGACGACCTCATTCTGCTGCGCGATCCACTCGCTGCGGGACTGGCCAGAGCGCTCGCCGAGCAAGGCGACGCTGCCGGACATCAATTCGCGCATTGCATTGGCCAGATTCTGGCGATGCATCTGGCCCGGCCCGAATTGCCGCGCGCCAAGGTCAATGCCTTGCCAAAATGGCGCCTGCGGCGCGTCGAACAACACATCGCCGCTCATTTCGAACGCGGCATCAGCCTGTCCGAGCTCGCCGGCGTCGCGGGCCTTTCCAGGATGCATTTCGCCGCGCAGTTCCGTGCAGCGACCGGATATCGTCCGCGTGAATATCTGCTCAATCATCGCATCGAACAGGCGAAGTCGCTGTTGACGACGACCGAGAGACCGTTGGCGGAGATCGCTCTGGCAGTCGGCTTCAGCACGCAGGCGCACTTTTCGACCGTCTTCAAGCGCGTCAGCGGCGAGACCCCGGCGCGCTGGCGTGCGGCCAGCAAGAACCACCGGCCTGACGTTGAAGCGATGCCACGACGACGCCCGTCATGGGATCAGGACCACATCGTGAGCACGGCTGCATGACAACACCGTCGATACCGCTCTTCGCGTAAGTGCCCTGCCGCTTGCGCCGGCTCGCGCCCTCCTCCTCCCGGGCCTACGAGCCTCTTGGGGCCGCCCTGCCCCCAACAGGACGGCCTCTTTTTTATGGCTGCGTTCAGCATCACGACTGCGCCCTATCCCGCCGGCAGCGCATCCAGATGACAGGCGACCCATTGCTCGCCTTCTGAACGAAGGTGCGGCTCTTCGGTCCGGCAACGATCGAACACAAACGGGCAGCGCGTATGGAAACGGCAGCCTTTTGGAGGATTGATCGGGCTCGGCACGTCCCCGCCGAGAATGATGGGATTGCGCTTGGCCCCGGGCTCCGGCAGCGGCACCGCCGAGAGCAGCGCTTTGGTATAGGGATGTCGGGGTGCTGCAAAGATCTCACGGCGTGGCGCAATCTCGACGATCTTGCCGAGATACATCACCGCGACGCGGTGGGTCATGTGTTCGACGATTGCGAGATCATGGCTGATGAACAGCAATGCAAGGCCAAACTCGCGCTGCAGATCCTGCAGCAAATTGACGATCTGCGCCTTGACCGAGACGTCGAGCGCAGAGACAGCCTCGTCGCAGACGATCAGCTCGGGCTCAGCCGCGAGCGCCCGGGCGATGCCGATGCGCTGGCGCTGGCCACCGGAGAACTCGTGCGGTCTGCGGTTCAGCGCCTCGCGCGGCAGGCGCACCGTGTCCATCAGCGCGGTCACGCGCGTCTCGAGATCGGTTGCCGATTTGGCGAGGCCGAAATTGCGGATCGGCTCGGCCAGAATGTCGCGCACCCGCATGCGCGGATTGAGGCTGGAGAACGGATCCTGAAAGACGACCTGAATGCGTTGCCGCAGCTGGCGCATCGTGCTCGGATGTGCGTCGTCGATACGCTGACCGTCGAGGACAACCTGGCCCGAGGTCACATCGAACAGCCGCAGGATCGCGCGGCCGACCGTCGACTTGCCGCAGCCGGATTCGCCGACCAGCGACAGCGTCTCGCCACGCGCAATCTCGAACGACACGCCGTCCACGGCATAAACGAATTCGGTTTGTCGCCCGAACAGGCCCTTGTTGACTGGAAAATGTTTCTTGAGGTCGTTGACCTGGAGCAGAGGGACACTCATGCCGCGACGGCTCCCTTGGATGCGTAGTGGCAGGCCGCGATATGGCCCGGGCCCTTCTCTTCGAGGCCCGGCGCGTATTGCCGGCACAGATCGGTCGCCAGCGCACAGCGGCCGGCGAAGACGCAGCCGGCGATCGGTTTGCGCAGATCGGGCACTTGCCCTGGAATTTCAGCGAGCCGCGTCGTGGTGCCGGCGAGCGACGAACCGAGCTTGGGCACCGCGCCGAGCAATCCTTGCGTATAGGGATGGCGCGGCGAGCGGAACAGCTCGGCGACCGGCGCCTCCTCGACCTTGCGGCCGGCATACATCACCATGACGCGCTCGGCGATCTCGGCAACGACGCCGAGATCGTGGGTGATCAGGATGATCGCGGCGCCGACACGACGCTTCAGATCGAGCATCAGCTTGAGGATCTGCGCCTGGATGGTGACGTCGAGCGCGGTGGTCGGCTCGTCGGCGATCAGGAGCTTTGGATTGCAGGCGAGCGCAATCGCGATCATCACGCGCTGGCGCATGCCGCCGGAGAGCTGGTGCGGATATTCGCGGACGCGCCGCTTCGGCTCGGGAATGCCGACGAGCGTCAGCATCTCGATCGCGTGCGTCTCTGCCGCCTGCTTATCCAGGCCCTGATGGATCATCAGCGTCTCGCGGATCTGGCGGCCGACGGTCAGAACCGGGTTGAGGCTCGTCATCGGCTCCTGGAAGATCATCGAGATGTCGTTGCCCCTGATGGCCCGCATCTCGCGGTCGGACATCCGCAGCAGATCCTTGCCGGCGAAGCGGATCGCGCCCGCGATCCTGCCCGGCGGCTCCGGGATCAGCCGCATCAGCGACATCGAGGTAACCGACTTGCCGCAGCCGGACTCGCCGACAATGGCGAGCGTCTCGCCCTCATTGACATGAAAGGACACACCGTCCACCGCGCGGTTGATGCCGCTGGGGGTACGGAAATGGGTCTGGAGATTTTCGACCTCTAACAACGCCATCGCGATCAGCCCCCGTCAGAGACGCTTGGCCATGCGCGGATCGAGCGCATCGCGAAGGCCATCGCCGAGCAGATTCACGGCGAGCACGGTGATCGACAGGAACGCCGCCGGGAAGAACACGATGTAGGGCTTGACCTGCCATAGTGCGCGCCCCTCGGCCATGATGTTGCCCCAGGACGGAATGGTGGGTGGCGTGCCGGCGCCAATGAAGGACAGGATCGCCTCGGTGATCATGGCGCTGGCGCAGATATAGGTCGCCTGCACCAGCATCGGCGCGACCGTGTTGGGCAGGATGTGGCGCAGGATGATCATCGGCGCGCGCGTGCCGCATGCGACCGCCGCATCCACATAAGGCTGCTCGCGCAGTGACAGTACCACGCTGCGGACGAGGCGCGAGACGCGCGGGATCTCGGCGACGGTGATTGCCAGGATGACGTTGCCGACGCTGCCGCGCGTCAGCGCCATCAGCGCGATCGCGAGCAGGATCGGCGGGATCGACATCAAGCCGTCCATGAAGCGCATCAAGATGCTGTCGGCCCAGCGGACGAAGCCCGAGACCATGCCGATGGCAAGACCGGCCGCGGAGGCGAAGATCGCGACCGACAGCCCGACCGTCAGCGAGACCCGTGCGCCGAACAGCACGCGTGAATAGATATCGCGGCCCAGCGCGTCGGTGCCGAACCAGAAGACTGCCGACGGCGCCCTCGTGCGTTTGGCAGGCGCGAGCGCAGTCGGGTCGACCGTCCACAGATACGGCGCAAAAACCGCGATCAGGACGAGCATCAGCAGCAGCACGCCGCCGATTGCGACGGTGGGATGGCTGCGCAAGAACCCGATAAAGCCACGGCGGATCGTGACCGGCCGGAGGATGTCAGGCAATTGCGGCGCAAGCACGAGGCCGGCCGGCAGCACCTGTGGATTGACGGTCGTGTCGGTCAATAGCGGATCCTCGGGTCAACGAGCGTGTAGGTGACGTCGATCATCAGATTGACAAGGACGTAGACAAAGCTGAACAGCAGCACGATGCCCTGAATGACCGGATAGTCGCGCCGCAGGATCGCATCGATGGTGAGGCGGCCGAGGCCTGGGATCGCGAACACGCTCTCGGTCACGACCGCGCCACCGATCAGTAGCGCGATGCCGATGCCGATCACGGTGACGATCGGTACCGCAGCGTTCTTCAGCGCGTGAATGAACAGGATGCCGCCCTGCCCGAGGCCCTTCGCCTTGGCGGTGCGGATATAGTCCTGCTGCAATACTTCGAGCATGGCGGCGCGGGTGATGCGCGCGACCAGCGCGATATAGACGCAGCCGAGTGCGATTGCCGGCAGGATCAAATTCTGCAGCCAGGGCCAGAAGCCCTGGTTGAGCGGCGTATAGCCCTGCACGGGGAGCCATTCGAGCTGGAGCGCGAAGACATAGGCGAGGACGTAGCCGACGACGAAGACAGGCAGCGAGAAGCCGAACACGGCAAAGCCCATGATGGCCCGATCGATGAAGCTGCCGGCCTTCCACGCCGCGACGACGCCTAGCGGCACCGCGACGACGATCGTGAGCAGCAGCGTGACCATCATCAAAGACAGTGTCGGTCCGAGACGCTGCCCGATCATCGTGGACACCGGCAGGTTGGTGAAGATCGAGGTGCCGAGATCGCCGTGCATAAGACGCCACATCCAGCTTCCGAACTGGATCAGGAACGGCCGGTCGAGGCCAAGGCTCTGGCGGATGCGCTCCACATCCTCCGGGCTCGCCTGGTCGCCCGCGATCACCACGGCCGGATCACCCGGCGCGATGTAAAGCAGGCCGAACACGAACAGTGCGACAATCGCCATCACCGGCAAGGTGGCGACGATGCGCCGGAGGATGTAGGAGAGCATCTGGCCTCAGCGCAGGATCATGCGGTCTTCGACACGCCCCAGAAGAACGGCAGCGGCCCCTTGGTGACACCGGACACGTTCTTGCGCCACGCGGTGTAGCTCAGGAAGAAACCGGTCGGCGCGTAGACGACGTCATCCATCGCCGCCTTGTTAAGACGGCCGATTGCGGCCTTCTCCTCGTCGAAATTCTTGGCTTCGAACCAGGACGTGACCTCCTTCTCCGTGCCGGCACTGGTCGGCCAGCCGAACCAGGCCTTGTCGCCATTGGCCCGAATGGCGGTGTAGGGCGCAGGATTGATGCAGTCCGCGCCTGCATGCCAAGTGTGGAACATGTTCCAGCCGCCCTGTCCCGGCGGCGTCTTCTGTGCGCGGCGCGAGCCGACCGTGCCCCAATCCGTCGCCACGAAGTCGACATTCATGCCGAGCTTCTTCAAAAGATCGGCCGTCACATCGCCCATCGCCTTGGTGATCGGCTGGTCCTGCGCGACGAGACACGTCACCGGCTGACCGGAATAGCCGCTCTCCGCAAGCAGCTTCTTGGCGGCATCAAGGTCACGCTTGCCCTTCAGGATGTCACCGCCCATTTCGGTGTAAAGCGGCGTACCTGGCGTGAAGAAGCCGGGCAGCGGCTTCCACAGCGAGTCGTCGTCGCCAACGAGCGCACGCATGTAGTCTTCCTGGCTCATCGCCATCAGCACGGCGCGCCGCGCGCGCACGTCGTTGAAGGGCGGATACAGGAAGTTCATGCGGAAGGAGCCGATATTGCCGAGGGGGTCGCCGATATCGACATTGATGTTCTTGTTCTTCTTCAGCACCGGAACGAGATCGGCGATCGGGTTTTCCCACCAGTCGATCTCGCCATTCTGCAACGCCGCCGCTGCGGTTGCCGGATCCGGCATGATCACCCATTCGACGCGATCGACCAGGATCTGCTTGCCGCCCGCGAGCCAGGACGCTTTCTCTTGCCGCGGCGCATAATCGGCGAATTTTTCGAACACCGCTTTCGCGCCCGGCACCCACTCGCCCGTCAAGAACTTCATCGGGCCGGAGCCGACATAATCCGAGATCTGCTTGAACGGATCGGTCTGCGCGATGCGCTCCGGCATGATGAAGGCGCAAGGCGAATTGTTCTTGGCAAGCGCATAGAGCATCTTCGGAAAGGGTTGCTTCAGGACCCATTTGAAGGTGCGGTCGTCGACGGCCGTGAGCTCCTGCTGGATCGCCTTGAGCATCAGGCCCATGGGATCGCGCGCAGCCCAGCGATTGAGGCTCGCGACGACGTCCTTGCTCAGCACCGGCTCGCCGTCATGGAATTTCAGGCCCGAACGCAACTTGAACGTCCAGGTCATGCCGTCGTCGGTCACTTCCTCGGATTCGACCATCTGGCGTTGTGGTACGAGCGAGGAATCGACGCCGTAGAGCGTGTCCCAGACCAGGGCCGCCGCATTGCGCACGACATATTGGGTGCCCCAGATGGGATCGAAATTGGCGAGATTGGCCTGCGGCACGAAACGCAGGGTGCGGGCTGAGGCGCCTTGCGCGATCGCCGGAGCCGAGAGGCCACCGGTCAACGCCAGACCGCTCGCGCCGGCCAGTCCCTTCAATACGGTCCTGCGATCCATAATATCCTCCCAATCATGCCGTGATGCCGGCCGTTCATTGGCCAAAGCGAGGTGAAACAGAGCCCATTGGCTTGCAAATGGTATGCCAGCAACCGTTCCTCGCTAGCAGGATATTGGCGACTTCCGGCTGTCGCTGCGCAGCTGCGCGGACAACGATCTTCATCGCGCGGGGCGCGCGATCACAGCAGTCTGGCTCCGAAATTCCGCTCCGGATCCATGTCCGCGACGAGCCGGCCGGTCGGCTTCGCCGCTTCGCCGCCGCTGCGCGCCAGGAATTGGCCACTGCCCGCACTGGCGAGGCATTTGCCGCCGTCGACGATCAGCCGGCCGCGTGACAGCACCGACACCGGCCAGCCTTTCAGCTTGCGTCCAGCGAACGGCGTGTAGCCGGCGAGATCGTGCATCATCTCGTCGGCGATGACGGTCTCGCGATTGGGATCCCAGATCGCGATATCGGCATCGGCGCCGACAGCGATCGAGCCTTTGCGCGGATGCAGATTGTAGATCTTGGCGGGCGCCGTCGCGGTCAGCTCGACGAATTTTTCGAGACCCAGGCGTCCTTTCGAGACCATCGCGTCGAACAGCAGCGGCAAGCGCAGCTCGAGTCCCGGCAGGCCATTGGCGACCTGCTTGAAGTTCGGATTGGGGCCGGCGCGCAGCTTGCCGGTCTCGTCAAAGCGATACGGCGCGTGATCCGACGAAATGGTCTGGAGATCGCCGAGCGACAATGCCTGCCACAGCGCTTCCTGGTCGGCATGCGTGCGCGGCGGCGGGCTGCACATCCACTTCGCGCCTTCCGCGCCGGGCTTGTCGAGATCGCCAGCAGTGAGGAACAGATATTGCGGACAGGTCTCCGCGAACACCTTCAACCTCTGCCCGCGCGCATCACGGATCACCCTGGCACCCTCAGCGGTCGAGACATGGAAGATCATGATCGGCTGGTCGAGCAGCGCCGCCATGCCGATCAGCCGCGTGAAGGCTTCTGCTTCCGACACGCGGGCGTGGCTGACGGCATGGTATTTCGGCATCGTGTAGCCGCGTGCAAGCAAGCGCTTCACCATCCAGGCGATGATGCCGTGGTTCTCCGCATGCGCACACAGCATCGCGCCGGACTGGCGCGCCGCCAGGAGAATATCGAGCAGCGGCTCGTCATCGACCTTGAGCCGGTCATAGGTCATGAAGATCTTGATCGACGCATGCCCCTGCTTCACCAGCGCGGGAATGTGCTCTTCGACCGTTTCCTTGGTCGCGTCCGCGATGATCATGTGAAAGGCGTAGTCGATCACGGCGCCCTTCCTGGCGAGCGCGTGATAGTCCTCCACCACCTGCGGCAGCTTCATCCCGACATGCTGGGCCGCGAATGGAATCACCGTGGTGGTGCCGCCAAAGGCTGCCGATACGGTCGCGCTCTCAAACGTGTCGGCATTCATGATTCCGGCCGCAGAGAGCTGCTCGATATGCGCGTGGCTGTCGACGCCACCCGGCAGCACCAGCTTGCCCCGCGCATCGATCTCGCGCTTGGCTGGCGGCAAGCCGCGGCCCATCGCAGCGATGGCCTCGCCGGAGATGGCGACGTCGGCCTCGAACACGTCGGTCGTGGTGGCGACGCGCCCGCCGCGGATGATGAGGTCGTAGGTGGGTTCTGTCACGGGGCACTCCATCGTGGTCGTCAGCTTGCGGGAAGACCGGTGGCGTCACTTCGCCGGTGGCGGCACCGCGCCGGTCCGGCTGGTGATCAGGCCGTAATGCTCGATGCGGCGGTGCCGGGCGAAATCGAAGATCGTGGTCTTGCCGAAGGTGGTGGCATCGAGGTCGCAAGCATGGACCAGAACCTCATCACCGTCGGTCTTTGCTTCAGCGACGATCTCGCCATTGGGATCGACGATCAGGCTGCCGCCGAACAGCGCATGCCCGTCCTCGACGCCGGCCTTGGCGACGGCAACCACCCAGGTCGCGTTCTGATAGGCGCCGGCCTGCACGGAGAGGCGGTTGTGAAACAGGCGCTTCTCGACACCCTCCTCGCCTTGCTCCGCATTCACCGACGGCGTGTTGTAGCCGATCAGCACCATCTCGACGCCCTGCAAGCCCATGACGCGATAGGTCTCGGGCCAGCGGCGATCGTTGCAAATCGCCATGCCAATGATGCCGCCGAGCTCGCGCCAGACATTGAAGCCGAGATCGCCCGGCTCGAAATAGCGCTTCTCCAGATGCTGATGCGATCGATGTGCCTCGTATTCGACATGACCGGGCAAATGGACCTTGCGATATTTGCCGACGATCTTGCCGGATTTGTCGGTCAGAACGGCCGTGTTGAAGTGGTGGCCATCGGGCGTCAGCTCGGCATAGCCGAAATTCATCGCGATTCTGTGCTGCGCCGCGCGCTCGAACAGCGGCTTGGTCGCCGCATTCGGCATCTCGCGCTCGAACCAGTTGTCGAATGCCGCGCGGTCCTCGACATACCAGCGCGGGAAGAATGTCGTCAGCGCCAGTTCCGGATAGACGATGAGATCAGCACCCCTGGCTTTCGCCTCGTCCATCAGCGCGATCATGCGCTTGACCACGGCCTCGCGGCTGTCGGCCTTCTGAATCGGGCCCATCTGGGCGGCGGCAACTGTGACGAGACGCATCAGCGATATCCTGATTTCTTGACGACTTTTTTTGGCGAGGCTGACGATCGCAGCTTCAATGGCGGGTCGGCGCGCAGCATAACGTGGCCGAGCGACGCTTTTCCAGCCAAGCAGCTTTCATGCCGTCCGCCTTTCCCGTTTGGCACCTGCAGCCGCACCACAATAAACCCTCGGGCGCGGAGATGATGATGCACGCCTAGAAGGTGCGGCTCGCGACCATCACGGCGGGCCGAACTGCCCGCGGAATGAGCACGCAAGTGTAGGGAGAAACGTGCAGCGCGCCACGGATTTTTCCGTGCGAATAGCGACTTTCGCCGCGCCGCACTCGGAGCAAACGAACCGTTTGGCTAATTTGCAGGCGCTCGAATCGCGATATCCGATCGTCGGATGCCTACGAGCTATGCACAGCGGTCAGCGCAGCTTCCATTTATTTGTGCCCCTAGGGTCCATCACCGCCATCCGCGGCTCGCGCGACGGCCGATATATGCGACAAATCCGAACTTCGGTAAAATGGAATGTTCTGATGTGCGGGGGTTGACCGAGCAGGTGACCGCGCAAGGAACGACATCACAATGATACAAAACGTCAACTCACCGCGCTGCCGGAACTCTGGCCTTCGCTTCCCGTTGATGATCTAAGCACACCCCTCACCCGCGCGCTTCCCTCCCGGAGTCCATCGATGACCTCAGCCGACCGGCCAGCGACGCGGCTCGCCACGCGCCTCTCGTTCCTGGTCGCCGGATTTGGCCTTGCGTGCTGGGCGCCGCTGGTCCCGTTCGCGAAGGCGCGGCTCGCGGTCGACGACGCCGTCCTCGGCCTGCTGCTGCTCAGCCTCGGCATCGGCTCGGTCCTCGCGATGCTCGCGACCGGTATCCTGAGCGCACGTTACGGCACCAAGCCGATCATCATCGCCGGCGGGATCGGCCTTGCCCTGATCTTGCCGCTGCTGGTCGTCGCCGGCACGCCCGTGGCATTGGCGCTGACGCTGCTCGCGTTCGGTGGTGCGCTCGGCTCGATCGATGTCGCCATGAACATTCATGCTGTCGAGGTCGAACGCGCGGCGAGCGAGCCTTTGATGTCGGGCTTCCATGCACTCTTCAGCATTGGCGGCTTCACCGGATCCGCGGTGATGACGGCGCTGTTGTCGCTGCATCTTGGGCCGCTCGGAAGCGCCCTGATCTGTTCCGCGCTGATGCTGATCGCGATGGCGATAACCTGGCCGCGCCTCCTGCGAAGGGCTCAGGCGCAGGAAGGCCCGCTATTCGTGCTGCCGCACGGCATCGTGCTGTTGCTGGCGCTACTCGCGGCCGTCACCTTCCTGATCGAAGGCGCAATGCTCGACTGGGGCGCACTGCTCGTCATCGACGCAGGCCTCGTCAGCGAGGCGCGAGGCGGCATCGGCTACATCGTGTTCTCGATCGCGATGACCACCGGCCGGCTTGGCGGCGATGCCGTCGTGGCACGGATTGGCGATCGGGCGACACTGATCGGGGGAAGCCTGCTTGCGGTCGCGGGCCTTGCCGTGCTGCTGCTGGCACAGAGCGCGTCCGTTGCCATCGCCGGCTTCCTGCTGATCGGCCTCGGCGCGTCGAACCTCGTGCCGGTGCTGTTCCGCGGCGCGGCGCGGCAAACGGCCATGCCCACCGGGCTCGCGGTGGCGTCGATCACCACCGCCGGCTATGCCGGCGTTCTGATTGGCCCTGCCGGCATCGGTTTTGTCGCCCATGCCGTCGGATTGCCGGCGGCCTTCTGGATGCTCGCCGCGCTGATGTGCGTCGTTACGCTGTCGGCGCGCGCCGTGACCAGAAACACTTAATGGCGCGTCATGCCGCTTTGGTCGCAAATGTCGCCCGCAAACGCCGCCAGCCGATCGCGATGCCGGTGACGGAAAACACCAGGCCCAGTGCGCAAAGTCCGACGATCAGGCCATCGCGCAGGCGCGGATGCGCCATGAGAACGGGGAGATCGAGCGTGTGCAGCGCGCTGTAGGCCCAGCGATAGGCCCGCCGCGAGGCATCGAGCCGCTGCACGATGCTGCCATCGGCACCATCGACGTCGAACCAGAGATCGCCGCAGCGGGAGCGATAGACGGGCGCACCGGGGACGATGGGACGGGCGGGATAGGCGTCGTTGTCGGCAAGAACGGACGCCGCGTCACATCCGGCCGCCAAACGTGGTGTCAGGCTGGAGACGTCCTGCTCCTCCAGGAATGCCATCTGCCGATCGCGGGCTGGCTCGCCTGCTTTGATCAGGGTCTGGCTGCCAAGGTCTGTCCGATCGCGCCGATAGGCGCTGCCATTGAAGGCGAACCATTCGACTTCACGGGATGACGTCGATAGCGGCCGCTGATCGAAAGATGGAGCCGCGCGCCAGTCCGGCACCGCATTCGTCACGCTCGCCTCAGCCGCGGTCAATTGCCCGCGTGAGAACAGCCGGCCGTGATCCATGGAGAGCCAGCCGCTGAAGATCCAGGCCAACACGAACATAGTCGAAAAGAGCCCGATGATGTGGTGCAGCGCGTGCCAGCCGCGGTAAGGCGACGAGATCTGGCGTCCGCGAATCCTGATCCTGATCACACCGAGCACCGCGCCGAACATTGCCCCGATCAAGGCCAACAGCGACAGCGTCCAGATCACGCGATCCCACAGCGCCCAGTTGCTCCTGAGAACCGCTGGATAGATCCAGTGCAGGACGCTGCCGACCCAATTCCAGCCACGCTCGCTGCGGGTTGTGTCCAGTACGACCTCACCGGTGCGCGACGACACGTAGACTTCCGTTCCGGCCGCATCGCCGAGAGCGATGCGGAACAGCGGCCGGTGGCGATCGAAGCCGTTGGGGACGCTCCATTGATCGTAGTCCGCGCGCGCAACGATCGTGGCGCGTGCGGCATCGAGCCCGCGTCGGCGGGCATGGTCTTGCGCAATGGCGAGCGCGGTATCGGGAAACTCCACCGACGCGTCGGCCCCGTCTGACGAATGGACAGCCCGCACGCGCGACGGTCCCGACACGACATAGACCGACCCGTCGCCGCGCTGGATCAAGCGAACGCGCGTGGCGCCGGTGATTCCGCTCGCGGTCACGGCATCGGCAACAGCCATGACGGCCGGCCCGCGCTCCACCGGCGCCAGGCCGGCAAGGCGCTCCGCCTCGGTCAACGACGGAAACGGAACGAAATGCATCACAATTCCGCTCGCAAACCACATCGCGAACATCAGGCAGAACGCGATCCCAAGCCAGCGGTGCAAGAGGACAATCGCGGCCATCATGCGTTTATGGCCTCACCATTTGAACGCAGCGGAGATCTCGTAGGTCCGCGGTGCGCCCAAGAGGACCTGGTCGGGATAGAACGGGTCGCCCCAGATCGCGTAGTGCTTGTCGGTGAAGTTACGCACCCGGAAGGTCAGGCGGGCCTGGTCGACGGCATTGAAGACCGCCTTGGGAATATCGACGAAGGCGTAGAGGTCTCCCACCGTGTACGCATTCATCGTCACGGTGTTGGCGTCGCTGTTGGTGCGATCGCCAACATGACGACCGGTGATGCCGATCTCCACCGGCCATGGCGTGAGGAACCGCCAGGACGCGCCGGCATTGGCGACAATGCGCGGTACGTTCGGCGGCGTGTTGCCCGAGAACGAGCCGCCGACGAAATCATAGTCGGCATAGCGCGCATCGACATAGGCGATGTTGCCCCACAGACGCAAAGGCTCGATCGGGCGGATCGATCCGGCGAGCTCGACGCCCTTTGAGTCCTGCCGTCCCGCGATGTTGAGCGTCTGGCCGCCGGCTGCGGCATAGACATTTTTGCGCACGATATCGTAGGCCGAGAATGACCACTCCGCCCTGTTATCCCAGAGCACATGCTTGACGCCGGTCTCATAGGTGCGCGCGGTGGTGAGGTCGAGCGGTTGGGTCGGTCCCAGCAGGAAGATGTTGTTGGCCGAGATGTCGGCGCCGGTGGCGTACTGGCTGAAGAACGTCAGGCCCGGAACCGCTTCCCAGGTGTAGCCGATGCGCCCCGTGACGGGTGCCCACGATTTCGGGAACGGAAAGCCGGCGTTCTCCAGACCGACGACGTCGGTCGAGTTGCGATCGAGCCCGATATGCTCGACGCGCAGGCCGCCGATCAGCGCAAAAGTCCGTGTCAGCTTCAGCCGGTCCTCGAACGACAGGGCCTCGTTGTCGATACGCGCAGTCTGCTCTTTGGTCGTGAGCAGGCCGTAGAAGCCGCGATCGGGATCGACGAGATCGACGGAATCGCCAGGAAAATTGGCCGCACCGGGCCGGACAAAATCGAGATAGCTCGACGAGAGCGTCGTGACGAGACGATTGTCGAGGCCAGCAATGTTCGAGTCCCAGGTCAGGTCGGTGATGTTGCCGACCAAGCGCTGGCTGTGCGCGACATAGAAACGGCTGCGATCCACTGTATTCGTCGTGGCGTTGAACGCCTCGACCTCATTGTTGAACCACGATCGCTCCGCGCCGTAAGCATAGGCCTGGCTCTTTAATGTCAGGTCGGGTGCCAGCTTCAGCTCGAAGCCGCCGCGCAGCCAGACTTCCTGTGCCACGTTGCGGTTGTCGAGCACGTTGTAATTGGTATTTAAGGTGCGATCATCGATCGTAACGGGGCCGAGATTGGTTCCGTTGAAGTTCGAGACATAAGTGCCCGAGACGATGCCTGCCGTCGCATGCGAGCTGCTAAAGGCCACGGGTACTAGCGGCGCGCCCCAATAGGCCTTGCCGCGGTCCTCGCGATACTCGATCGCGCCCCAGACCTTGAGGCTGTCGGAGATGCGGTAATTGAGCTGGCCCGAGACGTCGAACGTCTTGGTGTTGGTGTCGTCGGCAAAGCCGTTGAGCGAGGAACGGCTGACGTCGAAGCGATAGTCCAGCCCCTGCACATTGGTGCTGCCGCCCGAGCCGTAATGCGCGCGGAACGAGTTCAGCGAGTCGTACGAGAAATCGGCTTCGTTCCGGATCGGCCCCGTGTGCGGCTGCTTGGTGACGAAATTGATTGCGCCGCCGGCGGCACCCTCGCCCGATATCAGAGAGGCCGGGCCTTTGAGAATCTCCACGGCTTCAAGGTTGGCCGTGTCCATGATCCGCGATGTCATGTTCTGCGGGCCGATCTTGATGCCGTTGTAGAGCGTGTTGATCTGGCTGTTGGTGAAGCCGCGCATCGAGAAGGCCGAGGGCTCGGCAGGATTGTCGCCGGCGGTGACGCCGACCGCGCCTTGCGCAACGTCGGAGACGGTGCGGTAGCCCTGCTCGCGCATGGTCTCGGCGGAGATCACCTCGACGGTCGCAGGCGTCTGCCGCACCGTCAGGCCGAGGCGCGAAGCGCTCTCGGCAACGGCGTTGCTATTGAGCGGCGTCGGCACCGCAGCGTTCGGCGCAACTGGCTTTGCCACCGCCGCTACGGCGACAGGCCTGCGCGCAGTCGCGCGGCGTCCGCTTGCCGCGTCCCGCGCCGGCGGTTTTGCCTGCTTGCGGGATTGCGGGGGCGACACCTCCACCGGTGGCAGAGATTGGCCGGCCTGCTGCGCGAGCGCAGCGGGCGTATCGGCGGCGGCAAGAGATGTGAGAGCGGCGGACGCCAGCAGAAAGCGGCGCGGTCGTACGATACGGATGGAAGACACGGTCCTGGACCTCGGTGTGACGTCAGTGGCACGTCACCGCGAACCAAGGTCCCATCATCAGGCTATAAGCCCTCCGATGAAGCCGAATGTCTGTACTCCCCGACCGACATCTTCGCGTGTGACCACGGCTGACGGCAGGTCTCCTGGCTCGCGGGTCGTGACCGCTTCGTCGCCTTCCCGGGACCGAGGACCCAGTGGCTTGTGACGAAGGATTCACCGCTTACAGTTGCGGGGGCAGCTGCGGCGTTGGGGACAACGTCCCCGCACCGCATTCCCTTTTCATCCCCTTTCGGGGAAACCGTCGCGAGCATCTAGGATTACGGCAAAGACAGAGTCAATGTGCCGATGCGGCGATATTGCCGCAGCGGCCAATTTCCCCGGGAGATCTGCATGGAAGGCGAGACCTTCCTCTGGCTGATACGGCATGCCCCCGTCGACGGCATCGCAGGGACCATCCACGCCAATGACGCGCCCGCCGACCTCGGCGATCACGCGCAGCTGGAGGCGCTGCGTCTGTGCCTGCCGCGCGATGCGGCGAGCTATGCGAGCCCGGCCCGACGCACGGTCGAGACGGCGCGCGCGCTGGGGCTCGCGCCCGAGCTGGTGGCTGAATTCAGCGAGCAGGATTTTGGCGATTGGACCGGCCGGCGGCATGACGAGCTCGCTCGCAGCGGTGGCGAGGCCTATGCGCGGTTCTGGAGCGATCCAGCGCGCGGACGGCCGCACGGTGGCGAGAGTTTTGAGGACCAGGTCGCGCGCGTCCGGCTGGGTCTCGCACGGATCGGCGCGGGTTCGGCAGCGCTGGTCGTGCATTCCGGCACCATCCGCGCCGCGCTCTGCATCGCGCTCGACCTGACGTCGCCAGCCGCCTTGCGCTTCGTGATCGATCCGCTGTCGCTGACCAGGATCGACCGGCTCGCGACCGGCTGGCGTGTCGTGTCGGTCAATCAGCGAGTCAGCTAGGCCTGTCAGGCACATTGGCCTGCGCGAACGTTGCCATGTCGTTGTGGAGCGCGCAGGCCGATCGCACCAGCGGCAACGCGATCGCGGCGCCCGAGCCCTCGCCAAGCCTGAGATCGAGGCTGATCAAGGGCTGCACGTTCAGTGCGCGCAGCACCAGCCGATGCCCTTGCTCCGCCGATTGATGCGACGGCAGCAGGAACGGCTGGCACGACGGGTTGAGCCGCACTGCTGCCAGTGCTGCGACCGAGACGATGAAACCGTCGATCAGCACGGGAATGCGCGCCTGCGCGGCCGCGATAATCGCGCCGGAAATGGCCGCGATCTCGAGGCCGCCGACGGCACACAGGATCTTCTCGGGCGAGGTGCCCGCCACGCCATGACGCGCGATCGCGGCCTCGATCACGCGCACCTTGTGCGCGCGGCCCGCCGCATCGACGCCGGTACCACTGCCCGCGATCTCCTCGGCGCTGATGCCGAGCAGGCTTGCGGCCATCGCCGCAGACGTTGTGGTGTTACCGATGCCCATTTCACCGAAGATCAGCAGATCGGGCTGACTGGCCTTCGCCCGCGCTACTGCGCGCTGGCCGGCCTCGAAGGCAAATGCCAGCTCCGCCGGCGTGAGCGCAGGCTCAACGCTGAAATCGCGCGTGCCGTGGCGCGGCTTGTCGGTGACGATGCCCGGCAACGCGTCCTCGGCCAGCGTGCCGGCGTCGACCACTTCCAGGCTGGAGCCCAGCTCACGCGCCAGCACCGAGATTGCAGCACCTCCGGACGCAAAGTTCGCCATCATCGCGATGGTAACGGCTTGCGGATAGGCCGACACGCCCTGTGCGACGATGCCGTGATCGCCGGCGAAGATGATGATCGGCACGCGCGTCGCGCGCGGACGTTCGCTCGCCTGCAGGCCCGCAAGCTCGATCGCGAGCTGCTCGAGCCGGCCGAGCGCCCCGGTCGGTTTCGTCAGTTGCGCCTGCCGCGCGATGGCCGCCTCGCGATGATCAGCGGAGATCTCGGGGCATTTCTGGGTGATCCATTCGGGGAGCATGCTGCCTCGCTTATGGCCTGCGCTTGAGAATGTAGCTGTCCATGATCCAGCCATGACGCTCGCGCGCGTCTTGCCGCGCGGCAACGATGCGCGAGCCCACTTCGGCCAGCGTGCCGGACAGAATGATCTGGTCGGTCATACCGAGATAGGCACCCCACCAGATGTGAAGGCCTTCAGGATCCAGCGACTGAAACGCCGTGCCGCCGTCGAGCATCACAACGACGGTATCGACGCCTTGAGGCCAGCCGCCTTCGCGCAAGCGCCGCCCCGTCGTCACCAGAAATGGCTCGCCGATATCGTTGAGCGGCAGCGCATGCGCCGCGCACAGCGCCTGGATCGAGGTGATGCCCGGCACGACCTCGATGTTTGGCAACGGATTGAGCCGCCGCGCGATGCGCAGCGACGAATCGTAGAGCGAGGGATCGCCCCAGATCAGCAGCGCGACCTTGCCCTCACCGCCGAGATGATGGGCGATCGTCTGCGACCAGCTCGCGGCGACCGCGTCGTGCCAATCGTCCACGCCCTTGCGGTAGTCAGCCTCGCTGGCGTCACGCACAGGAAGATCGAACTCGGCGATCCGCGTGGTGGCGTTGGTGAGCACATCGGCGCAAATTGTTCGCCTGAGATCGGCGAGATCGGATTTTGCGGCGCCCTTGCGCGGGATCAGGACCAGATCTGCCGCGTTGATCGCGCCAATCGCAGCCTGCGTGAGCTGCGCGGGATCGCCGCAACCGATGCCGATCAGAGACAACTTCATCATGACGATGCGCCCTCCGCCAGCGCGCCGAACATGATGACCGCGGCCGTGGAGGCCGCACCGCCGCGGCTCAGCTGATCGGCCAGCTCGACAATAGTGGTGCGGACCAGACGCTCATCGGCACGGCCGAGAGATTCCGCGAACAATGCCGGCGTGCTCGGCGAGAGGCCATGCTCGATCAGCTTCGCGACCAGCGCCGGAAAGGTTCTCCGGCCCATATAGACCACGGTCGTCGCATCGGGATCGGCCAGTGCGGTCCAGTTCAGATTTGGGGGCAGCTCGCCGGTGACATCGGCACCGGTCATGAATTGCACCCGGCGCGAGGTGTGACGACGTGTCAGCGGGATGCCAGCTTGCGCGGCGGCGACGCAGGCCGAGGTGACGCCGGGAATGATCTCATAGCCGACGCCGGCCTCGCGCAGCGTCTCCAGCTCCTCCTCAAGTCGACCAAAGATGCCGGCATCGCCCGATTTCAGCCGCACGACGCGGACGCCCGTGGCTGCGTAGTCAACCAGCAGGCGGTTGACATGATGCTGCTTCGTCGACGGCCGCCCTGCCCGCTTCCCGACAGCGACGAGGTTGGCCCCGGGTCGCACCAAATCGAGGATCGCGCCGGAGACAAGATCGTCATAGAGCACGACATCCGCCTCGCGCAGCCGCGCAGCGCCCTTGAGCGTGAGCAATTCAGGATCGCCGGGGCCGGCGGAGACGAAGGAAACAAAGCCGCTCACCGGTCCTCCGCGATCAGATGAAAGAACGTTCCGGTGGCGTGGCCGCGCCGCGAACCGGTCTCGGCGACGACCGCACCCGTCGCATCGCGCACGACCGCCAGCGGCGTGTCTGGCTGGGCCAGGATCGTCGAATAGTGAAATTCATGGCCGCGCAAACGCGCGCCAACCTGATGCCCCGGCATCGGCGCCGCGAGCGCGGCAAGGCGATAGCCCAGATGCATGCGACGCTTGGCAAAGCTCGTCTCCAGTCCGAGCAGGCCCGCCATCTCATGACGGATACCCTCGGCATCGGTCAAAGCAGTGCCGAGCACCATATACCCCCCGCATTCGCCGTGCACGGGCCGCGTCTCGGCGAAGGCGCGCAGGCCGCTGCGGAAGCGCATGTTCGCCGCGATCTTTCCGGCGTGAAGCTCGGGATAGCCGCCGGGGAGCCAGCACACATCGGCGCTGGCGTCGGGCTCTTCATCCGCCAGCGGCGAGAAGGTCGATATCTCCGCGCCGGCCGCGCGCCAGGCTTCCAGCATGTGCGGATAGACGAAGGAGAACGCGGCATCGCGGGCGAGCGCGATGCGTTGGCCGGGCGGCATCACGTTCAGGCCATTCGTTACGCCTTGCGGCGACCTGGAAGCCGCCGACCGCAGCACCGCATCGAGATCCACATGCTCGGAGACAAAGCGCGCGGCCTCGTCGATCAGCTTGCCGATCTCCGCCTGCTCCTCGGCCTGCACAAGGCCAAGATGCCGCTTCGGCAGGCTGATCTCCGCATGGCGCGGCAGCGCGCCGAACACGGCGATGCCGGCCTCGTTGAGCGCGCGCCGCACAAGGTCTTCGTGACGCGGGCTGGCGACGCGATTGAGCACGACGCCCGCAAGGCGCACGCCGGCGCGATAATCGCGAAGACCCGCGGCGATCGCCGCGGCCGTCTGCGCCTGCCCGGAGGGATCGATCACCAACACCACCGGCCAGCCCAGCATCTCCGCGATATCAGCGGTGGCGCCGGTGCCGGTGACACCGCGCGCGGCGACGCCGTCGAACAGGCCCATCGAGCCCTCGGCGAGCACGATGTCGGCGTCGCTGCCACGGCTCACCAAATGTTCGATCGTCGCGCGGTCCATCGCCCAGCTATCGACGTTGACCGAAGCACGGCCTGTGGCGGCTGCGTGGAAGGCCGGATCGATATAATCTGGGCCGCTCTTGAAACACTGCACGTTCAAGCCGCGATGGCGCCAGGCGCGCGCGAGCGCCAGCGTCAGCGTGGTCTTGCCGACGCCGGAGGCCGGCGCGGAGATGACAAGGCCTGCCGCCATCACGACGCCTCCGGAAAGCGCGGCTCAGCGCCGACGGGCCGGTAGCGCCGGTCGTATTCAGCAGCATAAAGCCGGCTCTCGTCGAAATCCGCGGTGCCAAGTGTCCTGCCGACCAGGATCAGCGCGGTGCGTTCCATCTCGGCAGCTACAATGGCATCGAGCGTTGCCAGTGTGGCGCGGACGATGCGCTGGTCCGGCCAGCTCGCGCGCCAGACGATCGCGACCGGGCAATCCCCGCCATAATGCGGGGTGAGTTCGGCAACGACCTTGTCGAGCAGATGAATCGACAGGTGAATGGCGAGCACGGCGCCGGTCGCGGCGAAGGCCGCGAGCTTCTCGCCCTCGGGCATTGCGCTGGCGCGGCCCGGTGTGCGCGTCAGCACGACTGACTGGGCAAGACCGGGCAGTGTCAGTTCGGTTTCGAGCGCCGCGGCGGCCGCGGAGAAGGACGGCACGCCGGGCGTGACCGTGACCGGAATGCCGAGCGCGCGCAGACGGCGAAGCTGCTCGCCCATCGCCGACCAGATCGAGAGATCGCCGGAATGCAGCCGTGCGACATCCTTGCCCTCGGCATGGGCGGCGGCAATCTCGGCCATGATCTCGTCGAGCGACAGCGGCGCGGTGTTGACGATACGCGCACCCGGCGGGCAATGCGCCAGCACGCCCTCGGGCACCAGCGAGCCCGCATAGAGGCAGACCGGACAGGACGCGATCAGATCGCGCCCCCGCAGCGTGAGAAGATCGGCTGCGCCCGGCCCGGCGCCGATGAAGTGCACCGTCATGGGCCGTCTCCTTCCGCGATCGCGGCGGTCGCGGTGCGATCCTGCGAGATCGCGCGCGTCGCGATCAATCGCGCGCGGACGCCGGCGGCCGCGAGAGCTGCTGCCTCAGCGACCGATCCTGTGCCGAACGTTTCGGTGATCCGCTTCGATTGCGTCGGCGTTTCGATGGATGCCAGCACGTCGGCTGGCACAGCCTTGATCGGAACGCCACACTCGTGCGCCAGCTGCTTCAGCACCTCCGCGTCAGCCTTGTCGCTGATGGTCGCTACGGCCGCGAGGCCGCCTGGGCCGCCTGCGGCCACGAGCGCTTCGCGCAATGAGGCCAGCGTCGCTTCCTTCTTGAATCCGAGCCCGGCGACCTTCATCGGACCGTACTCCATTGCACCATCGGACGCGTCGTCTCCCACGCGCGGTAACGGCCGAGCGGAGCGGCATGCGCAATCTCGACCCGCATCAGCTCGCCGCCATGCTGTTGATGCAGTTCGCCGAGCAATGCCTCCGTCTCCAGCGTCACGGAATGTGCAACCAGCCGTGTCCCCGGCGCAAGTCGCGACCAGACGGCATCGAACATTGCGCGATCGAGACCGCCACCAATGAAAACAGCATCCGGCGCGTCCAAGGTTGCGAGCGCTTCGGGCGCAGTGCCTGCGATGACCGTGATCTTGTGTTCCAATCCGAACGCTTCCGCATTGCTGCGGATGTTGGCGGCACGATCCTCGCGCGCCTCGACAGCGATCGCAGACCCGCCGCCCAATGCCCATTCCACCGAGATTGATCCAGAACCCGCACCGATGTCCCACAACCTCCTGCCAGGACACGGCCCGAGCACTGAGAGCGCCAAGGCGCGCACCGGCCGTTTTGTGATCTGACCGTCGTGGGCAAAAAGAGCGTCCGGGAGGCCTGAGCCGCGAGACAGCCCGTCCGCCCCCCTCGCCTCGAAGGCGACAGCAACCAGATTTACAGTGGGAGCACGCGTATAGGTCTCCGCGTGATACTTGCCGACTTTTTCATGGGGTCCGCCAAGCGCGGCGAGAGTCCAGAATGGCGAGACACCCCATCCGCGCTCCGTCAGCCATCGCGCCAGATCGCCGGCAGCTTTGCCGTCTCGCACGAGACAAATGATCCGAGCGCCGTCCGCCAGATGCGGCACAAGACGTTCGAACGGCGCAGCATGAAGACCGAGGCAGATGACGGATTCGAGCCGCCAGCCCAGCCGCGCGGCGGCGAGCGAGAAGGTCGACGGTGCGGGATGTGCGATCCACTCGCCGCCGCCGAGTTTTTCGGCGAGGCCTGCACCTGCGCCGTACCAGAAGGGATCGCCGGAAGCCAGCACCGCAGTCGGCCGGCCGCGGCAACTGAGCACGACATCAGAATCAAATGGCACTGGCCAGGTGCGGCCACGGCTCCCCGCATTCGCGAGCGCTAGATGGCGCTCACCGCCGAACACGGTTTCCGCGCCAGCAAGCGCCTTTCGGCTTGCTTCCGACAGCCCGGCAAGGCCATCTTCGCCGATACCGATGATGGTCAGCCAGGGATCAGCCAAGGAATCAGCCATGATGCGCGCCCTTATTCTGGGCGGGATTGCCGATGCGAGCCTGCTCGCCGCGGAGATCGCGCGCGCAGGGATTGATGCGGTGTATTCCTACGGTGGGCGCACGCGCGCGCCTGCCGATCAGCCGCTGCCGACCCGCATCGGCGGCTTTGGCGGCGTGAGCGGACTTGCTGATTATATCCGTAGCGAACGCATCACCCATGTGATCGACGCGACGCATCCCTTTGCCGCCGAGATGAGCCGTCATGCCATCGACGCGTGCGCGGAGACCGGTACGCCGCTGATCGCGCTGGAGCGCGCTTCTTGGGTGAAAGCACCCGGCGACATCTGGATTGAAGTCGGCGATGTCAACGCAGCGGCCGCCGCGCTGCCCGAGGCGCCGGCCAACGTGTTTCTCGCCATCGGCCGTCAGCACATCGCGCCGTTCGCAACGAAGCCACAGCACGCCTACACGCTGCGGTTCGTCGATCCGCCCGAAGCGCCCCTGCCCTTCGCCGCGGATGTGATCGTATCGCGCGGACCGTTCACGCTTGACGGCGAATTGGAGATGATGCGCACGCGCGGCATCGCCTCGATCGTCGCCCGCAATTCCGGCGGCGACGGCGCCCGCGCCAAGATCGATGCGGCCCGCATCCTCGGCCTGCCCGTGATCATGATCTCGCGACCGAAGCTGCCTGAACGGCTGCGGGTGGAGAGCGTCGCTGAGGTGATGCAGTGGCTCGGTCATCGGACCTGCCTCGGCGCATAGACCCAGTGGCCGACGCGCCGCGTCTGGGAATTGCCGACGATGACCAGCGTGCGCATATCGGCCATCTCAGGCGTCGCGTCATTCAGCGTCACGGTCGCGATCTTCTCGTCGGAAGCGCTGATCGCGCGCGCGAAGATCACGAGGCGCTCGCCGCAACCAGCCTCCTTCAACACGGCCAGCGCGCGGCCAAATCCTTCCGGCCGGCTTGCCGAGCGCGGATTATACATCGCAATCGAAAAATCCGCTTCCGCGGCAAGCCGCAGCCGCTTCTCGATCACCGTCCACGGCTTCAGATTATCGGAGAGATTGATCGCACAGAAATCATGGCCCAGCGGCGCACCGGCGCGCGCGGCGGCGGCCAGCATCGCGGTGATGCCAGGCAGCACGCGGATCGGCAGATCCTGATAGTGCGGCGCCCGTTCGAGCGCCTCGAACACGGCCGAGGCCATCGCGAAGACGCCGGGGTCGCCGGAGGAGACGATAACGACCTGGCCGCCTTCGGCCGCGAGCCTTAATGCTTCAGCCGCACGCTGGAGCTCCTCGCGATTGTCGGAGGGATGCAGGGTGAGCCCGGGTCGCGCCGGCACACGCGCAACATAGGGCGCGTAACCCAAGATATCGGTCGCGGCAGCGAGCGCGGCGGACACCTCCGGCGTCACCAGCGCCTCGCTACCCGGGCCGAGGCCCGCGATGGTCAGCGTGCCCGTCATTCGGCGGCGTCCGGAAGCCGGCCCTTGCCGTGCACCAATACGATCGCGAAGTAAGGACACTCAGCGGCGTCGATCTCCGCAAGCCGCGCGACGCGCTCGCCCGGCATGGTGCCGCGCTCGACCAGCCAGGCATCGTTGAGCCGCCCGGCGGACGCGAGCGCGCGCCGCACTTTTGCAAGATTACGTCCGGTCTTCATGATCACAACCGCATCGGAATCGCGCATGCGGCGTTCGAGCTCGGCTTCAGGAAGCGTGCCCATCAGCACCGTCGTCACGTCGTCGCCGAGGGCAATCGGCTGGCCGACGCCATTCCAGCAGCCGACCATGCCGGGAATGCCGGCAATCACCTCGATCTCGACGCGGCCCTGCAGGCGCGTGTGGAGGTGCATGAAGGAGCCGTAAAAATAGGGATCGCCCTCGCAGAGCACGACCACGTCGACGGCACGCGAAAGCCGCGCCAGGCGCTCCGCCCATTCGTCGTAGAAGCCGGCGAGAAGCTGGACATAGTCCGGGCTGTCGAAGGCAATCTCGGTCGTGACAGGGTATTCCATGGGATATTCAGTGACGTCGCCAGCCAGCATCCCCTCGACAATGCGCCGCGCCTGCCCGGGCCGACCCTTCTTGCGGAAATAGGCAACGTGCTTGGCGCCACGCACCGTGCGATCGGCGCGCACGCTCATCAGATCAGGATCGCCAGGGCCGAGACCGCAGCAGATGATGCGTCCCATGGCTATTCGCTCCGGTTCGCCAGTGCATTCACGGCAGCGACCGTGATCGCGGAGCCGCCGAGGCGGCCTTCAACGGTGAGTGCCGGCACTGGCGGATCAGCCATCAACGCGGCCTTTGACTCAGCCGCGCCGACGAAGCCGACGGGACAGCCGATGATCGCCGCCGGCCGCGGACAGTCGCGATCTTCAAGCATGTTGAGCAGATGAAACAGCGCGGTCGGCGCATTGCCGATCGCGACGATCGCGCCGTCGAGATGCGGCCGCCACAACTCCAGTGCCGCGGCCGAGCGGGTGTTGCGCATGGATCGCGCCAGCGCGGCAACGGTCTCATCGGCAAGCGTGCAGATCACGGCATTTGCCGCAGGCAGTCTGGCGCGCGTAATTCCCTCAGACACCATCCGCGCATCGCACAGGATCGGCGCGCCCTTCTGCAAGGCCGCGCGCGCGGCGATTGCCATGCCCGGCGTGAAGCGGATATGCGCCTCGAGGCCGACCATGCCGGCGGCATGGATCATCCGCACCACGACCTGCTCCTCCTCAGGCGTGAAGCGCGCCAGATCGGCCTCCGCCCGTATAGTGGCAAAGGATTGTCGGTAGATCGCCGCATCATCGGTCTCGTAAATATGCGGCATCAGTGCCCTCCCATCAGAATGGAGGGATCGCGAACGATGTCGTCGTGGTCGAGCCCGCGCAGGATCGGCTCGTCGCGCGTCGAGCCGCCGCGCACGAGATCGAATCCCTTGGCCGTCGCGACCAGCGTGATCGCGGCCGCGCCGGAATGGGCGCAGCCCTTGGCGCAGCCCGAAACGTGAAGCTGCGCGGCCCCACCGATGTTTTGCGCAAGCGCCGCCGCCAGCCCCCGCGTATCGGCATGGGCCTCGCGGCAGCGTGGTGCGCCGCTGCAGGCAATGACGCGCAGCGCCGGATCGTAAGGCTCCGTGAGCAAGCCAGAGGCCGATGGCATTGTCCGCTTGCCCTCGCTCAAAACCATCCGCCACGGCGTCATCCGCAGCGCAAGCCCGCAAGCAGAGAGCTGATTGAGCGTCGTATGCGGCATCTGACCGAAGGCGATGCCGACCATGGCGCCTTGCGGATAGAGACCAGGACGCGCGGCGGCCATGATCGGCGCAGGCTCCGCCTGGCCGCGCAAGCCCTCAGGCATTTTTGCCCCGGCCGCAAGATGCGTTGCCATGCGCCCGCGCCCATCCCTGATACTTGATGCGACGAACCAGCGTGCGACAGCAAGTGCGGTGCTTACAGCCTCGCCACGCGCGACGCTGCGACCGAGCCTGACGCCATCCGCGCGCACGAGGAGGCCACCGGCAGCGTCACGTTCGATCCGCACATCAGCGGAATTTCCGGCAAGCACGCGCGAGGTGCCGTCATCGATGGCGAAGCCGAATTTCGTCGGCAGCTCGAGCGCAGAGCCCGCCAATGCCTCTTCGAGCTCGGCGGCGAGCGCCTGGGTCTCATCGCCCTCGCGCCAGAACGGCGTGACCAGGATGTTGCGCCGGGATTCAGTCTCGGCATCGGGATCGAGCAGCGTCAATTGTGCGAGCCCGTCGACCAGCAGCCGGTGGCTGGCCTCGCTGACGCCCCTGATCTGGAGATTGGCGCGGCTGGTCATGTCGATCAAACCATTGCCATGGCGCTCGGCGAGATGCGCGAGCCCGGCGGTCTGTGCGGCATCGAGCCGGCCGCCGAACGGGCGAACGCGGACCACGAGCCCATCGCCCGATTGCATCGGCCGCAGCGCGCCGGGACACCAGCCCTTCACCGACGCCGCGCTCATGACGCCTCCTTCAGCGCCGCCGCAATCGAATTGCGGCGCGTCCGCCAGAGCGAGGCCTCGTGCAGGCGCGTGAAGCAGGTTTCCATTACGGCAAGCGCCGCCGGATTCTCGCGGGCCAAGAAGGCGCGGACATCGCAGTCGCCGAGCGTCGCATCATAGTAGAGATCGAACAGATGCGGCGGCACGGCGCCGGCGAGATGAGCAAAGGTGGCCATATGCTCCAGCGTCGCTGATAGCTCGGCTGCCCCGCGAAAACCGTGGCGCATCATGCCGGCGATCCAGGCCGGATTGGCGGCGCGGGCACGGACGACGCGGGAAATTTCTTCGGTGAGTGTGCGCGCATGCGGCTCGTCGGGGCGCGTCGTGTCGAGATGATAGAGCGAGGGCCCTGATGCGCCGAGATGCGTGGCCGCTGCCGCGACCCCGGCTTCGTGCGCGGCATAATCGGCGGCAAGCAATAGATCGGTCTCGGGTAGATCCTGGGCGTGGACGAACGCATCGGCAGACGCGAGCCGCCGCTCGATACCGGCACGATCCGGCCTGATCTCGCCATCGGCGGAGAACGCCCACGACGATGCCGATAGCCAGGCTTCGCCGGCCGCATCGCGCGTCTCCGATGTGAACGCATCGGGGATGGCCGAAAGGCCGACGCCGTATTGTCCGGGGCGCGGCGCGAACACACGGGAAGCGCGATGGCGATAAGGATTTTCGTCGCCCTCTTCCTCGCGCGATGCGAGCGCTTCGGAAGCAGCTTCGAACAATTGCGCCAGGCCCGCGAATACATCGCGGAACAGGCCGGACACGCGTAGCGTCACGTCGATGCGGGGACGGCCGAGCTCAGCCGGCGCGATGATGTCGTAGCCGGTGACGCGGCCGGAGGCATGATCCCAGTGCGGCGCGAGGCCGGCCAGATGCAGCGCCATCGCGAACTCCTCGCCCGCGGTGCGCATCGTCGCCGAGCCCCAGAGATCGACCACGAGGCCGTTCGGCCAGTCGCCATGATCCTGCAAATGACGACGCAGCAGCTCTTCGGCGAGCTTGATGCCCTGCGCATGCGCTGAGGGCGTCGGCACGGCGCGCGGATCGACGGCGAAGAGATTGCGTCCCGTCGGCAGCACGTCCTGGCGTCCGCGATAGGGCGAGCCGGACGGGCCCGGCGCCACGCGTTGTCCTGCGAGCGCGATGCGTAGCGCATCCCGCTCAGCATCGCCACAGGCCCCGCGGCCGAACACGTGCAGGCCCTCGCCGAACTGGCTTTCCTTGAGATCGCAGACGAAGCGATCGATCCGCGGGATGGCTTCGGCTGGCGCAGCCGAGGCTACAATACCAAGATCGTCTTCGAGGCCGGCCGCACGCGCCTCGTCGCGGATCGCGGCGATCAGGCGCTGACGGCGGGCGGGGTCGAGACCATCGGCGGTCGAATATTCGTCGAGCAGGCGTTCGAGCCGGCGAAGGCCTTCCGGTATCGCGGATTGTTCGAGCGGCGGCGGCAGATGGCCGATGGTGACGGCGCCGATCCGCCGCTTGGCCTGCGCAGCCTCGCCGGGATCATTGACGATGAAGGGATAGATCACAGGGAGATCGCCGATCAGCGCTTCCGGCCAGCACGCGGATGAAAGGGCCACGGATTTCCCCGGCAGCCATTCCAGCGTGCCATGCGCGCCCATATGCACAACAGCATCGATCCCCTGCCCGCGGAGCCAGAGATAGAATGCAACATAGGCATGGCGCGGCGTGCGGGCGAGATCGTGATAGTCGCCATCGCGTGTCGCCGCATCGCCCCGCTCGGGCTGGACCGCGATGATCGATCGGCCGCTTGCGATGGCTGCGAAGTGGAAAGCGCCATCGCGGCAGCTCGGATCGTTCTCCGCCGCGCCCCAGGCTTGCGCGAGATCGTCCTGCAAACCTTGCGGAAGCTGCGAGAGCGCCGCGCGGTAGTCTGCGACACTCCATGTCAATTTCTGCTTCAGCAACGTCTCGCCGAGTGCATGCACCGGCGCAACATCAAAGCCGGCCTCCCCGAGATCGGCCACCAGCGCTTCGACCGACGCCAGCGCATCGAGACCGACCGCATGTGCGATCTGATGCGGACGCCCGGGATAGTTCGAAAGGACGATGGCCAACCGCTTCACGGCCGCCGGCTTCCAGGCAAGCCTTCGCCAAGCAGCGACGCGGGCGACAACCGCTTTCACACGCTCCTCATCCGGCCTATGGGCCAGATGCGAGATCTGCAGATCGGGATCGCGTTCCGCGGCCGACTTGAAACTCACCACGCCGGCGAACAGGCGGCCGTCGACCTCAGGCAGCACTACATGCATGGCGAGATCGCCAGGCGACAGGCCGCGCAGCGATTCCGCCCAGTCCTCGCGCCGCGCCGAGGAGAGCGCGACCTGGAAGATGGGACACGGCGCAGCGTCGAACGGCGTCGTGCCGTCGTCGCCCATCGCCGAGAACGCCGTCGCGTTGACGATCGCGGCTGGCGGATTTTGCGCGAGATGCGCGCGAAGCCAATCTCCGACGCCTGCCGCCTTTAGCGACGTGACGAAGGCCCCATAGGCGTCAAAACCCTTCTCGCGCAACGCGGCGATCAGCGTATCGACGGGACCGGTGTCGGCAGCCGTGAGATAGGAGCGATAGAACGTCACGAGCGTGAGGGGCTTCCGCTCGCGCGGCGTCGGCGCGGCAATGACACCACGCGCAGGGTCGTAAAAGCCCATTTCGGGCACGTTCATCTCGCCGACAACAGGCCCGGCATAAAGGCCTGAGGCCAGCGCGAGCTGCGCAATCGCGGCTTGCGCCGCGACGGGACCGCCTGTGTCGCAGAGCGCTTTGAGCCGGCGCAGCGTCGAAACCGGCAAGGTCGAGTACGCATCCAGCCTGATGTCGTCGCGGCCGTCGGCCGGCAGCACGGCGAGAACGATATTGCGGTCTTTGGCCAGTTGCTGGAGCGCCGCCAGCCCGTATGGCCAGTAGGATTCACCGCCGATGAGGCGCACCAGAATGCCGCGCGCCTGCGACAGCGTGCGCTCGATATAGGTGTCGACCGAGAGAGGATGACGCAGTTCCGCGAGATTGGCGAGCCGCAGCGACGGCAGGCTGTCCTGGCCACGCCGCCAGCCCGCCGCGAATGCCGCAAGGTCGGAATCCGAGAACGAGAGTACCACGAGATCGGCCGGGTCCTGGCCGATGTCCCTTGGCGTCGTGGTCTCCTCGAGACCGCGGCTCTCGCGGAAGACGACGTGCATCAGACTCCCAGTCCCGCTCTAATCGCGACCTCGTCAATATCGCCGTGCTCGCCGATCACGACGAGCTTTGATTGCCTGTTGCCTGCACCCCAGGGCTTGTCGAACTGGTGGCGCACGCGTTCACCGACCGCTTGCAGCAGCAGCCGCATCGGCTTGCCCGCGACGGCGATGTAGCCTTTGACGCGAAGCACGTTTTGCTCGCGCGAAAGACGCTGCACCGACGCGACCAGCACATCGATGTCGGTGACCTCAGGAAGATCGATCACGACGGAGGCAAAATCGTCGTGCTCGTGGTCGTCCTCACCATCATGATGCGAGGGACGCGCGGCGAGATCGTTCTCGGCGGCAGCGCCGAGGCCGAGGATCACGCGCGCGTCGATGGCACCGTCAGTGATCGACAGCATCGGCACGCGGCGCGGCATCTCGGCGGTGATCAACGCCTTGGCGGCCTCGATGCCCGCGGCGCCTGCGAGATCGGCCTTGGTTAGCAGCACGATATCGGCGCAGGCGATCTGGTCCTCGAACACTTCTGACAGCGGCGTCTCGTGATCGAGATTCCCATCCGCCGCGCGCTGCGCTTCGACGGCAGCCGGGTCCGGCGCGAAACGACCGGCGGCCACCGCCTCGGCATCGGCCAGCGCAATCACGCCATCGACCGTGATGCGCGAGCGAATCTCCGGCCAGTCGAACGCCTTCAGCAGCGGCTTTGGCAGTGCCAGGCCTGAGGTCTCGATCAGGATGTGATCGGGCCGCACTGGCCGTGCCAGCAGCTTCTCCATGGTCGGAATGAAATCGTCGGCAACGGTGCAGCAGATGCAGCCATTGGCGAGTTCGACGATGTTCTCTTCCGGGCAGTTCTCATCGGCGCAGGACTTCAGGATCTCACCATCGACACCTTCGCTACCGAACTCGTTGACAAGCACGGCGAGCTTCTTGCCATTGGGATTGCTGAGCAGATGCTGGATCAGCGTCGTCTTGCCCGAACCGAGAAAGCCGGTGACCACGGTCACAGGAACTTTTGCAAGCGAGTTCATTCGGCGGCCTCCGGCAACACGGCGATGGGGGGAATGCGCGCAAGCGATTGCTTGCGGAAGATTTCGGGGCGGCTGCGCCAGGGCACGAGGCCATCGGGCGCGGCAGCATAGGCGGCAGCGCCTGCAACCACGTCCCGCGCGTTCGCATCCGACAGGCGGCCATAGACATAGGACCAGCGACCGGGCGCGCTGAGCGCGACCGAGCAGCCCTGGCTGCATGCAGACAGGCACTCGACGGGAACCACGCTGACGCCCTCAGGCACGCCGGCTTCGAGAATCGCGCCGTGCAGGCGCTTGCCGGGCGTGGCCTCGCCTTCGCCCAGCGTCTGGCCGGCGCGGCAGGTGATGCAGACGTGCAGTGTGACAGTCATCGCCTCTTCCAGAAGTATCAGCGGGAGGCGAAGAGGCTCACGGACCTTGCTTGCGAAGGTCCGTTTCCCCGTCGCGGAACACCCCGTCCGCCGGTCCAAACATCGTCCGCGCTGGCAGGTCTCCCGGCTTGCGGAGCAGGGTTTCCCCTTCGATCCCCGCCTTCCCGATCCCTGGGGGATCAGTGGCTTTGGGCATCTCTCCGGTCACGGTCGCGGGGGCGGCTGCATTTTGGACCCAAATCTTGCCGATTCGGACCCTATCGCATTCCCTCTTCGCCTGTCATAGGACAGGAACCAACGCCGGGCCACCATTTGCCCCCGGCCGCCTCTTGTCAAGCCGAAGGACCGGATACGATGACGACTGAACCGGAGACCCAAACGGCCGACGAAACCGACGCCAAGAATGACGCCAAGACTGACGCAAAGCACGCCGCCAAAATGGCGAAGATCAAGGTCGCCCGCGACAAGATCATGGCGACCAAGAGCGGCGAAAAAGGCCTCATCATCGTCCACACCGGCGCCGGCAAGGGCAAGTCCTCCTCCGCCTTCGGCATGATCGTGCGCTGTGTCGCCCATGGCTTCCCCTGCGCCGTGGTGCAGTTCATCAAGGGCGCCTGGGATACCGGCGAGCGGCGCCTGCTCACCGGCCATTTCGGCGAGCTCTGCCAGTTCCACGCCATGGGCGAAGGGTTCACCTGGGAGACGCAGGACCGCGCGCGCGACATCGCGGCCGCGCGCGCCGGCTGGGAGAAGGCGAAGGAGCTGATATCAGATGAGAGCCTGCGCATGGTCGTGCTCGACGAGATCAACATCGCGCTGCGCTACGACTATCTCGACATCGCCGAAATCGTCGATTTCCTGAAGACCTCGAAGCCGCCGATGACGCATGTCGTGCTCACCGGCCGCAATGCCAAGGACGAGCTGATCGAGATCGCCGATCTCGTCACCGAGATGACGCTGGTGAAACATCCGTTCCGCTCCGGCATCAAGGCGCAGCCCGGCGTCGAGTTCTGAGATCAATGACACGCACGCTGATGATCCAGGGGGCCGGCTCGGACGTGGGCAAGTCGCTCATCGTCGCCGGTCTCGCGCGGGCCTTCACACGGCGCGGATTGCGCGTGCTTCCCTTCAAGCCGCAGAACATGTCGAACAATGCGGCCGTCACCGTCGATGGGGGCGAGATCGGCCGCGCCCAAGCGTTGCAAGCGCTCGCCGCCGGTGTCGAGCCGCATACCGACATGAATCCGGTGCTGCTGAAACCCGAGACTGATGTCGGCTCGCAGGTCATCGTGCACGGCAAGCGCATCGCAACCGCACGCGCGCGCGAATATGCGGCGATGAAACCATCGCTGATGGGCGCGGTGCTGGAGAGCTTTGAACGGCTGAAGGCGCGCGCTGATCTGGTGCTGGTCGAAGGCGCCGGCAGCCCGGCCGAGGTGAATTTGCGCAAGGCCGACATCGCCAATATGGGCTTTGCCCGCAAGGCCGACGTTCCGGTCGTGCTGGTCGGCGACATCGACCGCGGCGGCGTCATCGCACAGCTGGTCGGTATCAAAACGGTGATCGACCCTGATGATGCCGCAATGATCCAGGGCTTTGTCATCAACAAGTTCCGCGGCGATCCCACACTGTTCGACGACGGCTACAAGCTGATTGAACAAAAGACTGCATGGCGCGGCCTCGGCGTGCTGCCGTGGTTTCCGCGCGCCGGCGAGCTACCGGCCGAGGATGCGCTGGGCCTGAGCGACGCGCGCAAGCCCGGCCAGTGCAAGATCGCCTGCCTCGCGCTGTCGCGGATCGCCAATTTCGACGATCTCGATCCGCTCAAGCTCGAGCCTTCAGTCGATCTCGTGATGGTGCGCCCGGGCGAAGCGATCCCCGGCGATGTCAGGCTCGTCATCATCCCCGGCTCAAAGTCCACGCGGGGCGATCTCGCCTTCCTGCGCGCGCAAGGCTGGGACATCGATCTCATCGCGCACCGCCGCAGGGGCGGCCATGTGCTCGGCCTCTGCGGCGGCTATCAGATGCTCGGGCGCAGCGTTGCTGATCCGGCCGGAATCGAAGGTCCTGCCGGCGATACACAGGGTCTCGGGCTACTGGACGTGACGACCGTGATGAGTCCGCAGAAGACGCTGACGCGTGTGGCAGCCGTTCACGCGGCGACTGATCAGCCGATCCAGGCTTACGAAATCCACATAGGCCGCACTGATGGACCCGACCGCACGCGGCCGTTCGCGAAGTTGAACGGCGAGCCGGAGGGTGCGATTTCGCGCGACGGGCGCGTGCAGGGCAGCTATCTGCACGGCCTGTTCACGTCGGACGATTTCCGCAAGGCATATCTGGCAAAGCTTGACATTCCCGCAGGCGAGGAGCCGTATCACGCGAGGGTCGAGAGCGCGCTCGAGGCCCTCGCCGATCACATCGAACGGCATCTCGACGTCGAAGGCCTGCTCGCGCTAGCGCGCTAGAATTTTGGCCAAGCGCGTCCATTCGGCCTCGGCGCCCGGAAGGCCGAGTCGCAGCCACGTCGGCTCTTTCGCAAACACCCGCGACCAGATCTGGCCGCCCGCGAGCTTTTCCTGCGCAACAAGCGCGTCAGGCGTTTCGTAGAGACGGAACAATGATGCGCCACCGACGAGCCGCCAGCCCTGCGCCTGCACCATCTCGTCGAGGCGCGCACAGTCCCGCACGAGCCGCGCTGACGTCGCCTTCGCCCAGGCATCATCATGCAAGGCGCGGCAGCCGATCGCGATCGCGGCGCCCGAGACCGGCCATGGACCTGATGCCGCCGCGAGCTTGCCGATGTCCTCCGCTTCGCCGATCGCGAAGCCGAGCCGCAGGCCGGCAAGACCATAAAACTTGCCGAACGAGCGGAGGACCAGCAGCCCCGGCTGACCGGCTTCCGAGGCGAGCGAGAGCTCGGGAACGGCGTCGGCAAAACTCTCGTCGATGACGAGGTGTCCAACGCGCGGCAACAGCGCGAGCAGGTCGTTCGGGTCGTGACGGCGGCCGTCGGGATTGTTGGGATTGATGACGATGGCAAGGTTCGCGCCCGCAAGCGCGTCGATCTCCTTCACCTCCTCGACCTGCCATCCCCCGGCTGAGAGAACGGACGCATATTCGTTGTAGGTCGGAGCGAGGATGCGGGCCAGGCCGCGCGGCGCGAGCTGTGGCAACAATTGAATGGCGGCTTGTGCGCCACCCATCGCGACAACAGGCGCTGATGTGCCATAGGCGTGTTGGGCAGCCCGATGCAGCGCCTCGATCTCGGATCGCGACGGCAGCGCCTGCCAGTGATGCGCTGATATCTTGCCCACGGGATAAGGCAGCCGGTTGATGCCGGTCGACAGATCCATCCAGTCTTCTGCGCGCCCGCCAAAACGCTGCCGGGCCAGATCGAGATTTCCACCGTGCTCGCGCATGTCCCGTTCTTTCACGCGAAGGCCAGGATCGCAAGCAGGCCCGCGAGCAACATCATGGCGCGGCGGTAGATCGCCAGTCCCCCGGCGATGTCGGCCGCAAGCGGATCGCGTGCGCCCTGGTTGAGCCAGGGCTCGTTCGTGACGCTGCCGTGATAGGTCCGGGGACCACTGAGCCGCACACCCAGCGCGCCGGCCATCGCCGCTTCCGGCCAGCCGGCATTGGGCGAGCGATGCCGGCGCGCATCACGCGTCATGCACGACAGCGCCTGGGAGCGCTGCGGTGCGAGCAGCACGAACAAAAATCCGCTCACGCGCGCCGGAATGAAGTTCGCGACATCGTCGATACGCGCGGCTGCCCAGCCAAAGGCCTCGTGCCGTTCGCTGCGATGGCCGATCATGGAATCCAGCGTATTGATGGCCTTGTAGCCGAGGATTCCCGGCAAGCCGAACAGCGCGCCCCAGAACACCGGCGCGACGACGCCGTCGGAGGCGTTCTCGGCGAGGCTCTCGATCGCCGCGCGTGCGATGCCGGCCTCATCGAGCGCGGCGGGATCGCGGCCGACGATGCGCGAGACCGCCTCGCGCGCGGCGGCGATGTCGTCGTCCAGCAGGGGCCTGGCGACAGCAGCAACATGATCATGCAGCGAGCGCAGTGCGACCAGCGGCCAGGCCAGGATGCCGATCAGCACGATCCGGATCCAGCCTGAGGGAAGCAGAGACTGAAGCAGCCAACCAAGCGCGACCGTGAGCGCAATCACCAGAAGCGCGCCGACGACGCCGGCGGCGCGGCGAAACGCTGGCGGGTCGGACTCGCGATTCCAGCTGGCGTCGACGGCTGCGATCAACCGGCCCAGCCAGGTCACGGGGTGGCCGAGCCGCGCGAACAGCCATGACGGCCAGCCCGTGAGGGCATCCACCGCCATCGCCACCACCATCGCGCCCGCAAAGCCCACATCCGCCTCCTGTCCCGCCCCTGTTGCGCAAAGCCAGGGGCAAGCGCAAGCCCCTGATCGGCTGATTTCGGCTTTGTCTTTGGCCGCGATTGGTGATTAGTCAGGCCCACAGGAGACTTTGATGGCCGTCATCTTGATCACGGGCGGAGCGCGATCGGGCAAGAGCAAGCGTGCGGAAACGCGCGCGCGTGCGTTTCCCGGGCAGCCCGTCTATGTCGCGACGGCCGAGGCGCTTGATGCCGAGATGGAGGCGCGCATCGCAAGACACCGCACGCGGCGCGGAACCGACTGGATCGAGCGGGAGGTGCCGCTCGATCTCGTGCCCGCGCTGATCGCAAGCGATGGCGGCGGTGCGCGGCTGGTGGATTGCCTGACGCTGTGGCTCTCCAATCTGATGCATGCCGAGCGCAACTGGGAGCACGCAGTGAGCGAGCTCGCCGCCGCCCTGTCCCGTCTCAAGAGCCCCGTTGTCTTCGTCACCAACGAGGTGGGACTTGGCATCGTCCCCGACAATGCGCTGGCCCGCAGCTTTCGCGACGCTGCCGGCATCATGAACCAGACCATTGCAGCCGCCGCCGACGAAGTCGAGTTCGTGGTCGCCGGCCTGCCGATGAAGCTGAAATGACGCCGCGCGCCGACATTCTGAAAGACGTCGTCGCCGATCTCAGAATCGCGGCGTCCTTCGTCACGATCTTCCCCGTGGCCTCGTCGAAGCCATCTGGCGAAGGCACCGTCGCGCGCGCGACCTGGGCGCTGCCGGTCGCGGGATTGCTGGTTGGGCTTGCGGGCGCCTTCGTCTACAAGATCGCCATTGGCGTTGGACTGGCGCCGAACCTCGCCGCCCTGCTCGCGCTCGCGACGACCACGCTCATCACCGGCGCGCTCCACGAGGACGGGCTTGCCGATACCGCCGACGGGCTCGGCGGCGGCCGCACGCGCGAGCGCAAGCTCGAGATCATGCGCGACAGCCGGATCGGCAGTTATGGTGTCTGCGCACTGATCGTTTCATTTGGCCTGCGCTGGAGCGCGCTTGCGGCGATCGCCAATCCCTGGGCCGTGATGCTCGCACTCGTCTCCGCGCATGCGGCAGCGCGCGCGGGCTTGCCGGCCTTCATGTCGCTGGTCGCCCCGGCGCGCGCCGACGGGCTTTCGGCGAACGCAGGAGCGCCGCCGGGCCGCAGCGTGGCCACGGCGTTCGGTCTCGGAACGCTCGTGCTTGCGCTGGCGCTCGGGCCGGCCAAGGCTCTGGTCGGCCTCGCGCTGCTGTCAGCAGCCGGATTGATCCTGGCGCGACTTGCCATTCGCCAGATCGGCGGACACACCGGCGACATCCTCGGCACGTTCGAGCAGGTCGGCGAGATCCTGATCCTGCTGGTCGCGGCAGCCTTCCTCCACGGCGGAGGATGAGCCATGGTCGAGTTTGACGATACCTTCCGCCGGCAATTGCGCGAGCTGTTCGTGTGGCGCCGCGACGTGCGCCGCTTTCGCAACCGGGCGCTGCCTGACGGCGCCGTGGAGCGGCTGATCGACACCGCCTGCCTGTCGCCGTCCGTCGGCCTGAGCCAGCCGTGGCGCTTCGTCATCGTCGATGATCCCGCGCGGCGCCGCGCCGTGATCGACGACTTCAAGACGTGCAACGCCGATGCGCTCGGCTGCTATTCCGGCGAGCGCGCCGCCCGTTATGCCACGCTCAAGCTCTCGGGTCTCGAACAGGCACCTTGCCACCTCGCAATCTTCGCCGAAAAGGCCAGCGACATCGGCCACGGCCTCGGCCGCGCCACCATGCCGGAGACCTTGGAATATTCCGTGGTCGCGGCCATCACCGCGATGTGGCTCGCCGCGCGCGCCGAGGGCATCGGGCTCGGCTGGGTCTCCATCCTCAGCCCGCAGCGCATCCACGGCGTGCTCGACGTGCCCGCCTCCTGGAAGTTCATCGCCTATCTCTGCATCGGCTACCCCGAGGCCGAGTGCGACCAGCCCGAGCTCGAGCGGGCGAAGTGGGAGCATCGGCGGGACGCGAGCGAGTTCACGCTGCGGCGCTAGAGAGGCCTTACGACTTGCTCTTGTCTGCAACAGCCGCCACAGGCGTGGCGGTGTGCTGCTTCTCGAACATCAACAGCGGGCGAAAGATGACGCGGCCATACGCCTCGTAATGGCGCTGGGTCGAGACCGCATTCTTCAGCGGTGTCGCGTAATTGGCCTCGAACGTCATGAACTGCGCATAGGTCCAGGAGAAGCCGACGCCGACGGAGGCCATTTCGGTGATGCCGGGGGCTGTCGAATACACCGCACCCCAGTCGGTGAAGATGTAGGTGTCAAATCCCCGCAGCCATTGCGACCAGTTGTAGTGCAGCTCGGCGTTGAAATAATAGCCGCTGTCGCCGGACGCCGCGTTGGACGGATAGCCGCGCACCGTCGTCGGACCACCGATTGTAAAAATCTGGTCGCCCGGCAGCAGCTTTTCCTGCGTGTACTGCCAGCTCGCCAGCACATTGGTGCTGAAATTGGGGGGACCGGCCGCGCTGGTCGCACTCAGCGAGCCGGTATAGGTGTTGAACGTGCGGTTGTTGCCGAGCACGTGGTCCTGCCATTCGATGTAGTTCACGGCGGGCGAGACCGTGATCGAATAGGTGTTGCCGGAATTGGTCACGGAGACGCCGGCCGTGGCCTTGTCATAATGGTCGTCGGTCACCGCAACCGTCGAGAAGCGGCTCACCGTCTTGCCCTCGGTCTCGGCGGCGTTGAGCAGCACCAGCCAGTTCTGCGTCGCCCAGACCGGTTGGCTGAAATTCACCGCGGCCTGGCTCGACCGCCCGGTGACGTCGAGCGCAACGAACGGCCCCTCGATGATCTTGATCTTGCCTTCGGTATAGCTGACGCCGACGCGTCCGCCCCAGGGATTGACCGGCACGCTGTAGGCGACATTGCCGTTGAGGTTGCCGTCGGAGCGGACGCCGTAGAAGGTCAGGCGGTCGTCGACGCCGAACAGGCCGTGGCGCTTGTAGAAAGTGCCGCCCTCCCAGCGCCCGGTGTTTTCGGAGCCCTGGTTGTCGACGAAGAGCTGCCAGGTGTCGACCGGCGGCTCGATCACCGCGAACTGGAGATCGGTCAGGCCGAAGCTCGTGCCGGGCTGGAGCAGCGCCTTGATCTGCACGTCGTTGGTCCGGTTGAACCAGGTCACGTCGCGATTGAGCTTGGGAACGTCGAGGACCTCGCCTTCCGGCTCCTGCACCCGCTGGAGGATATAGTCGGTCCGGGTCTGCTGGTTGCCCTCGACGGTGGTCTTCTGCAGCCGGCCTTCGGTTAGCTTGATCTTGACCGTCCCGTCCTTGGGATCCTGATCCGGCAGCGTCGCGATGCCGGTGACGATCCCACGCTCCGTATAGATCGCGTTGATGTCCGCGACGATCTGCAACAGCGTCGCGATATCGACATTCTTGCCGACATATTTCTTGGCGATCTCATCGAGCTCGGCCTGCGTGATGAACTTGGACGGGTCGAACTCGAGCTTGCGCAGGCGGAATTTCGGGCCGCCCGGCTTCATCAGCGGGGACTTTTCCCTTTGGCCACCGACCACGGCGGGACCGTTCAGCTTGGGCGGCGCGCTCTGCTGTTCGAACTGGCGGCGTTGCCGGTCGACGTCGTTCTGAATGGCGCCGGGATTGATCGAGGGCACCTGCGCGCGCGCGGCGACGATGCTCGACGCCGCAAGCCCGATCCCCAGTGCCGCCCCCAGAATCCGCATCCCAGACCTACCACGCCTCCGCAAGACGGCTTGTCGCCGGCTTCGTCACGACACCAGCTGCGGCATCTTTCCAGCCTGGGCGCCCCGTGCGCTGCCCGTGGCGGCGCAGCTTGCGCATGTCGCTGAGCCCCTCGATGTTCACTGCAGGACCGGACCCGATGGTCTCGACCGGACGCGGCGACAGCAATGCGTCGAGCCGCGCATGGCCGGAGAGACCGAGCTGGTAGAACGTCCCCACGCTCTTCTGCGCCAACCAGGTGTCGATGCTCTCATAGCCCTCGCCGTCGACCGCAATGTTCCGCATCATGCTGGCGCCGGTGTAGTCGGTGCAGCAGGTGTGGGTTGCCCCATAATTGGTAACCGTCGCCGACATGTCGCCGCTGTAGAACACCACATAGGCGTTGCTGACATTGGCGTTTGCGACCTGGCTCATCGTGAAGACGCCGCCCGGCTGGTAGAGCTGCAGCGAGGGCCAGTTGGTCGGCGCCGGCGACCGGTTGTTCAGCAGCACCTGCTCGGTCGCCGTGATGAGAATGAGCTGACCCGGCACATAGCCGTTCAGGATCGACACCGCGCGCGCATCGGTCAGGAAGTTGGCATCCACCACCTTGAACTGATTGATCATGATGCTGTCCGGATCGAGCGAGATGTTGGCCGATGTCGCCGTCCCGCCGTTGTAGCCGGTCACGTTCATGATCAGCGGAATGGGCGGCGTCGAGCGGATCTGCTCGCCCTTGACGTTGATGGTGTTGGCGGCGAGGTCGAGTTCCCTCACCACGCTGACGAAGCCGATCGTCAGGTCGCCGCGCGAGGACAGCTTGATCGTGCTGCCCCTGATACGGTCGAGCGCGATCGGGCCGGCTGTGTCGAAATGCGTATCGCCGTTGGCGCTGATCGATCCGCCGCGAAGCGCGCCGGTGTCGGACGTGAGGTTGATGTCGCCGGCATCGCCCGGGATTCCGGTGGTGGTGAGCTGGTTAAAGACGATGTCGGTCACGGCGTGCAGCGTCTGCGTGCCGCCGCTGACGGCCGTTCCGAGATTGATGCCGCCTGATGTCGCGCTGATACCGAGCGAGCCGCCGACGTTGAGGTTGTCCCAGCGGACCACCGTGCCGCGCAGGATCGCATCGCCTGTGGTCGTCGTGAGATTGTGCCCGGTGTTGGACAATGCCGCGATCAGCGTTGCCGAGCCATGGGCTGCCACGGAGCCTTGCGTCACGCCGCCCGACGTCACTGTCTGCGCCAGGATGAAGCCGTGGTCGGCGGTGACGTTGATGTTGCCGCCGTCGCCGGTGATGCCGGTGGCCGTCAGTGCGTTGAACGTCACGGCGTCATGGGCGTGGATGGTCTGCGTCCCGCCGCTCTGAGCGGTCTGGACGGCGATGCTGCCCTGGCTCGCTGTCGCACCGAGCGTCGTGCCGACGTTGAGACCGTTCCAGTTGATCGGACCGCCTGCGGTCAGCAGGCCCGAGCCGGTCGTTGCCGCAAGCGTATTGCCTGTGATGGTCGTACCGGCAACGAGCGCCGCCGAGCCATGGGCCGTGACCGAGCCCTGCGTCGTCACGCCGCCCGACGTCACCGTCTGCGCCAGGATGAAGCCCTGGTCGGCGGTGACGTTGATGTTGCCCACGTCGCCGGTGATGCCGGTCGCGGTCAGGCTATTGAAGGTGACATCCCGCCTCGCATGAATCGTCTGCGCACCGCCGCTGCTGGCGGACGCCAGCGTGATGCTGTCGGCCGTCGAGGTCACACCCAGCGTCGTTGCGGTCGTGAGCGAGGTCCAATCGACTAGGCCACCGCCGGTGATCGAGGCCGACCCAGTGGTGGCCGTCAGCACCCTGCCCGTGTTGGTCGTCCCTGATGTCAACGAAGCCGAGCCGTTGGCCACGACCGAGCCTAGCGTTGCCGTCCCGTTCGCAGGCACCGTCTGCGCCAGCACGAAGCCGTTGCTGGCGACGACCGTGATGTTGCCGGCATCGCCGGTGATGCCGGTCGCGGTCAGGCTATTGAAGGTGACGTTCTGGTTGGCCCGGATCGACTGCGAGCCGCCGCTGCTCGCTGACGCCAGCGTGATGCTGTCGGCCGTCGAGGTCACACCCAGCGTCGTTGCGGCCGTGAGCGAGGTCCAATCGACCAGGCCACCGCCGGTGATCGAGGCCGACCCAGTGGTGGCCGTCAGCACCCTGCCCGTGTTGGTCGTGCCTGCGGTCAACGAGGCCGAGCCGTTGGCCACGACCGAACCTAGCGTCGCCGTCCCGTTCGCAGGCACCGTCTGCGCCAGCACGAAGCCGTTGCTGGCGACGACCGTGATGTTGCCGGCATCGCCGGTGATACCCGTCGCGGTCAGGCTATTGAAGGTGACGTTCTGGTTGGCCCGGATCGACTGCGAGCCGCCGCTGCTCGCTGACGCCAGCGTGATGCTGTCGGTCGTCGAGGTGACGCCGAGCCCAGCCGCCGCATCGAGCGTTCCGCCGTTCACGGCGGCGTAGGCGGTCAGCCCGATGGCTCCAGCCGTGGTGCCAAGCTGCGTGAAGCGAAGGGCGCCGGCGCTGTCGACCGTCATGTAGCCACGGCTCGTCGCGGTCCCAATGACGACGTCGCCGGTATGCGTCAGCGTTTTGGCGGTGATGGTACCGCTCGCGCCGATGGCCGTGCCCGCCAGGACGTTGTCGAGCGTCAGCTTGCCGCTCGAGACGATATCGACCGACCCGTGGATTGCCGACAGCTCGACCGCATCGAGATCGGCGACCGAGCTCAGATAGATGCCTGCAGTAGAGGCGGTCGCCGTCAGCAGCGACGCATTGGCGCTGAGCCTCTGGCTCGAGGTGCCCACGCTGTTTGCGGCGAGCGACGCTTCGGCGTTCGCCGCCGTCGCCGTGAGGTTGGTGTGACCATCGCCGTTCGCCGTGATGGTGCCGCCGGTGCTGTTGACCGTGATGACGGTCGCGGTCGAGGACGGGCTGGCGGTCGAGATCAGCTCGCCGAGCACGATGTCGCCGGGCGCGGTCAGGCTGATCGATTGTCCTGTCAGGATCGAGGCATTCGCACTCATCGTGATCGATCCGCCGACCGCGGTCGAACCGGTCAGGCACGGTCCAGAGCAGACCGTGACCGATCCCTGCGACGAACCCGCGGCGCCGCTGAACGAGATGCCGGCATCGCTGATCAGTGTCAGTCCGTTCGCGGCTGTCAGGTTGCCGACGTTGAGCGACACCGGATTCTGTGTCGCCAGCGTCGGGCTATAGAAGAAGCCGGATCCGGCGATCGTACCGCTCAACAGGCCGGTGGCGCCGACCTGAACCGTGAACGGTGTGTTCTGTGTTCCGACATCGCCCGACGCGTTGAGGATGATGTTGCTGGCGGCCATCGTGACACCCGCCAGATAGCTGTCGATATTGCCGTTGGTCGCGGTGAGCGAGACGGTGTTCGTGGCAAACACCTTGCCGAAGATGGCGTCGCCACCGGTTGCAGTCAGATAGGCGTCGGTGCCGGCCTGCGCCGAGACCAGCTTGCCGTTGATCTGATAGGTGAACGCGTTGGCGGCCGAACCGATCGCGTTCGTGGCGGCCATCGTCAGGTTGCCGATCGCACCGTTGACCGGATTGATCACCACCTGGTTGGCATACAGCGCCGCGCCGGAGGAATTGGTCGCCGCCAGAATGCTCTGCGGCGCCAGCAGGGTGACATCGCCGCCGGCCGTGATCTGACCGACCGTCAGGCTCGCGACCGGATGTCCCTCACTCGCGGCCGCTTGGACGTACAGCGCTGTACCCGCCGTCGCGTTGAAGGTGCCGCTGGCGTTGACGTAGAGCGGCGCCGTCTGCGCCAGCTCGACGGAGTTCAGATCGTTGACCGTGACGCCGCTCGGCAGGTTGCCGAGCGTCAGGCCGCTGAGCGTGTTTCCGTTGACGGTGACGCCGGCCGGAAGATGAGCGAGGTCGATCCCGGCCAGAACCTGGTTGCTGACCGTCGCGCTGAACGTGATCGAACCCGGCGTGGTCGCAACCGACAGCGCGGCCTGCTGTGTCGTCGTGATCGTGCCGTCCTTCAGATCGGTCAGGCCGATCGAGACGCTGGGCGCCGTGCTGCCGACGCTGTTGCCGGCATTCAGCGTGACGTTACGGCCGACAACGCTGGCCGTGACATTGGTGCCCACGGTCCCTGCCGAGGGCAGCAACGCGGCATTGCTCAGCGTGGAGACGATCTGTCCCGTCGAGTAGACCGAGTTGGCCACCAGGCTGAGGATGCCGGTGCTCACCTGCGGCGTGCCGTTGACCGTGAGGGCCTGGTACTGCGAATTGCCGTAGGCCTGGATCGTCGTCACGTTCGCCTGGTACTGTGTGCTGGCGTAGTTCTGGATGGTCTGGACGAGGCCCTGATACTGGGTGTTGCCGTAGGTGCTGATCGACGTTGCGTAGGACTGGTACTGGGTCGCGGCGTAACCCTGGATCGAAGCCAGATCGCTCACATAGGACTGCGCTGCGAAGGCCTGCACCTGCGCATTGGTCGGATTATATCCGAGGAAGGCTGCAGCGGCGGCCGCAACGTTGGTGATGCCGGCCGAGGTCAGCGTCAGCGTGCCGTTCTGGATCGTGCTGTTACCCGCCCCGACGATCGCCTGGAACACCTGATAGGACTGATTCAGGATCGACGAGGTCGACGCCGGGTTCGAGTAGTAGCTTTGCAGCGCCGCCGAATTCAGCGTCAGCGTTCCGTTCTGCACGGTGCCCTGCCCGAGCATCGCGGTGAAGCTGTTGTAGTCCGCGGTCGATATCGTGCCAAAGCCGTTGCCGAATGGATTGTTGACGTTCGTGCCCGAGTGCGCCTGCTGCGCCCAGTCGGCCAGAACCGCATTGGTGATCGGCGCCGGCGCGGAGCAATTATTGTACTGGCAAGTCCCGCTGAAATCGAAGCTGGTGCGGTATGTGCCGCTCGGCAGGTCAACCACGATATTGAGGTTGTTCGCGGCGTAGTTCAGCACCTCCTGCTGCAACGGCTGGTACTGACCGTTGGCGTAGGACGAGAACGTGCTGCCGTAGCTCTGATACTGCGAATTGGCGTAGGTCTTGATGGTGGTCGCGAAGCCCTGGTACTGGCTGTTGGCATAGGCCTGAACCTGTGCCGCCGTCGGAGCCGTCGTGCCCAGGTGCAGCGCCGCAGCCGTCGCCGCCGAGAATTGCGCGATGCCCGCGGCGGACAGCGTCAGCACGCCGTTGACGACCTCACCATTGGCGCTCGCGGTCAGCCCCTGGAACGTCAGGTAGTTCGCGGCCGTCAGCGCCGCCGCAGCATAATAGGACACGCCGGGATCGCTGAGAACGAAGCTCGGGGTCGAGACCCCGTTCACCGTCGTGGTCTGGACCGAGCCGCTCGCCAGAAGCTGCTGCAAGGGATTGCTGCCCAGCGCCGTCGACGCATTGGCCAGGATGCCGGCGGTGTTGAACTGGAACAGCCCGGACGCCGCGCTGCCGCCGGTCGCCAACGTCTGAAGATTCTGCAAAACGGCCGCCGAGCTGAGCACGAACTGTCCGCCTTGCAGCGAGCCCGTGCTCAGGAGCGAGCTGAAGGCGGTCGCGAGCGGCGCGGAAAGCACCTGCGCGGACACCGGCGCGAGACCGGCCGCATTCAGCGTCAGCACGCCATTGGCGACCGTGCCGTTGGCGGTGAGCGTCTGATAGTTCTGCAGGTCAGTGCCGAACAGCGCCTGACTGGCATATTGCGCAACCTGGGCATCGGTGGCGGAGGTCTGCCCCGGAGCCAGGATCGGGCCCGAACAGCCGCCAAAGCCACTGCAGCCCTGCTGATCATGTTGCTGCAGGTAAACGAAGACCTTGTGGGCCAGATCCGTGTACTGTCCCTGGGCGCCGGAGCTGATCGACTGTGCGTACGACTGGTAGATCGGGTTGGCGCTGCTGAACAGCGAGTTCTGGTACTGCTGGTTGGCGTAGGTCTGCACCTGCAGCGCCGTCGGGTTGGCGATGCCCAGCGCCGCCGCGGCAATCGGCGTGTAGGCCGACAGGCCGCTGCTCGACAGCGTGAACACGCCGTTGACGACCGAGCCGTTGGTCATCAACTGCTGGAACGAATTATAGGCGGCGGTCACGCCGGCCTGCGCGTTGGCGAACACGCCCGCGTTGCTGAAGACGAAGTTACCGCTCTGCAACGAGCCGTTGGAGGTGAGATTGACGTAGGACTGGTAGTTCGGCGTCAGCTGGGCCTGCGCCATGCCGTTCAAGCCAGCCGGCGACAGGGAGAGCACACCGTTCGACAACGTGCCGGAGGCCAGCAGCGCGGTGTACGCACTGAAGTTGGTGGCGCTCAGTCCGGTCTGGGCATAGGACGCGACGTTGTTGAGCACGAAGGTGCCGTTCTGAATCTGCCCGAGCGCCATCAGGCTCGCAAACGTCGTCCTATCAGCGGTAGGGAGCAGGAACGCAAAGGTCTGCAGGAACTGCATCGCATTGGCGGCGGTGTATGTCGCCGTCGATCCGAGCAGATCGGTGATCGCGATCGGGTTGTTGGGGTTGTACTGATTGTATTGCGCCAGCAATTCGGCGGCGAAGTTCCGGTACGCCGTGCTTGCCGCGGTCGAGATCGACGTCAGGTAGCCCTGATACTGCACGTTGGCCGCGCCGTTGATGTTCGCCGCATAGGACTGGTACAGCGCATTGGCATAGGCCTGCACCTGCGCGTCGGTCGGGTTCGGATTTTGTGTCGTCGCTGCCGCCTGACGGAAGGCTGCGATGCCCGCGGCCGTCAGCGTCCAGACCCCGTTCACCAGAGAGCCGTTGGTGTAGAGCGTCTGGAAGTTCTGGTAGTCCTGCGTCAGCGCCGTCTGGGCCAGCGAGGAGACGCCGTTGGTCGTGAGCTGGAACGTGCCGCCGCTCAAGCTGCCGTTGCTGAGCAGGTTGGCGAACTGGGCGTAGTTGGTGCTCGACAGCGCGCTCTTTGCGTAGCTCAGGATGCCGCTGTTGGTCAGCACGAAGGTGCCGTTCTGCAGCGAGCCGCTGGCGCTCAGCAGCGAGAACGCGACCGCAGGCGTGGCATTGAACGTCGTGGCCGTCTGCAGCGGCTGGTACAGGCCGGTGGCGTAGGTCTGGATGGTCCCCGCATAACCCTGATATTGGCCGTTGGCGTAAGTCTGGATGGTCTGCGCAAAGGTCTGGTACTTGGCGCCGGCGTAGATCTGGATCGTCTGCGCATAGCCCTGGTACTGGCCATTGGCGTAGGTCTGGATGCTCTGCGCGTAAGCCTGGTACTGCGCATTGGCATAGGCCTGAACCTGCGCCTGTGACGGCGAGGTAACATGCAGCGCCGCGGCTGCGGCGGCGGTGAAGAAGGTGACGCCGGCCGGGGTCAGCGTGAGCACGCCATTGCTGACGGATCCGTTGGCGGCCGAGGAAAGGTTCTGGAACGCGGTGTAGCCGGCGGACGCCGATCCGAGCGCGGCCGAGGCGTAAGCGGACAGGCCCGCCGAGGTCAGCACGAGGGTGTTGCCGCTGACCGTGGCGTTGGTGTTCGAGGTCAGCGCCTGGAAGGCGGTGTAGGCCGTCGACCCGAGCGCCGCCGAGGCGTTCGCCGCAACGCCGGCCGCGGTCAAGGTCAGAACGCCGGCGATGCTGACGGTCGAGCCGTTCGCGGTCAGCGCCTGGAACGTCGTGTAATTGGCGGAGCCCGATCCGAGCGCGGACGACGCATAATACGCAACGCCGGCTGCCGTCAGCGTGAGAACGCCATTGCTGACCGAGCTGTTCTGCGCGGACGTCAGGGTCTGGAACAGGCCGTATTGCGTCGACGTCAGCCCGGCGGACGCGTAGTTGGCGACGGCGGCGTCGCCGATCGCGCCGGTGCCCAGCGTGAACACGCCATTGACGACGCTGCCATAGGTGTTGAGCGTCAGTAGTGCCGACGAATTCGCCGCATAGTTTGCGACCTGCGAATTGGTCTTCCAGTTCGACCCGTAGGCTTGTCCGAACACGGTGGCGATCGGCAGGTACAGCGTCGGCGCGTAGGCCTGAATAGTGGTCTTCAAGCCCTGATAGGCCGTGTTGGCGTAAGTCTGCGTCGTCTGCGCATAGCCCTGGTATTGGCCATTGGCGTAGGCCCGGATGTTCTGCGCATAGGCCTGGTATTGCGCATTGGCATAAGCCTGCACTTGCCCTGCCGTCGGCGAGGCAACATTGAGCGCCGCGGCCGCGGCTGCGGTGAAGAAGGCGATGCCAGTCGCGTTCAGCGTGAGCACGCCGCCGCTGACGGATCCGTTCGTGGCCGAGGTCAGGTTCTGGAACGCGGTGTAGCCCGGAGACGCAGCTCCGAGTGCGGACGAGGCATAGGCGGAGAGGCCCGCCGCGGTCAGCACGAGGGTGTTGCCGCTGAACGTGGCGTTGCCGCTCGAGGTCAGTGTCCGGAACGCGGTGTAAGCCGTCGATCCCAGCGCCGCCGAGGCGTTCGCGGCAACGCCGGCCGCGGTCAAGGTCAGAACGCCGGCAGTGCCGAGGGTCGCACCGTTCGAGGTCAACGTCTGGAACGTCACATAGTCCGCAGCCGACAGGGCCGTCGGCGCATAGGTCGCGATCGACGCGAGGTCGCTCGCCAGCACGTAAGTGCCCTGCGCATTGGCGTAGCTCTGGATCGCCGTTGCAAAGGCCTGGTACTGGCTGTTGGCGTAGCTCTGGATCTGCGCCGATGTCGGGTTGGCGATGCCGAGTGCGGTGGCCGCCGCCGCCCTGAACTGGCTGATGCCGTTCGCCGTCAGGGTCAGGGTGCCGTCCGATCCGATCGTGGCATTGGCTGCGGCTGTGAGGCTCTGGAACGTGGCGTAATCGGTCGAGCTCAGCACACCGACGGCCAGATGCGCGATTCCGGACGCGTTCAGCGGCGCCGAACCGGCCTGGATCGTGCCATGCTGCAGCAGCACGCTATAGGCCACGAGATCGCGGTTCACCGTATTGGAGAACGCAATCACGCTCGCAAGCGCGGTATCGTTGGCACCATCGAGCGCAGTCAGGTGCAAGGCCGAGGAGACCGCCGCGACCTGCGCCGATGTCAGCGTTTGCGACGCGGTCTGCCCGCTCGCGTCGCGGATCGTGCCATAGGGCACGTTCAGCAGCACGTCGCCGCTCGCCGACGCGATCAGGCCGACCCTGAGATCGCTGGAATAGGCCGAGGACGCTGCCGTCTGGGTCAGGCCGATGTCGCCATGGGCGACGACGTTGACGATGCCGCCGCTATACGAGCCGTCGGCCTGCTGCGACGCGTTGGCGCTGATCGAGAGCGGATTGCTGGTCGAACCGACGGCACCGAGCGTGCTGATCAACGAGATGTTGCGGCCGGTGACCTGCGCATTAGCCCCCGCGATCAGATCGCCCGTCGCGGTGATGTCGACGTCGCCGAAGCCGGTGTTGCTGTTGCCCGACGACACCTGCCCGAGCGTCGCGCCCGAACCAAGGTTCAGGTAGACGCCGCCGACGCCCGCCTGCGCCGACAGGGCACCCGGTGCCGATCCGGTATTGGACAACGTCGCGTTGATCGGGGCCGCCTTCGAACCAATGGCTCCCGAGGCAGTGAAGCTAGCGCTCTGCGTCAGGATCGAGCCGGTCGAGGTCTGCGAGATGCTGCCGCCGGTCGTCGTGTTGAAGAGCTGCTGCTGCGAGGACGAGCTCACCGACAGCGCGCCGTTCGGATTGACGATGCCGCCGGTGAAAATCACGTTGCCGTTCGAGGCGATGTTCACCGTGCCGCTGGCGTTGCCGCCGAAATTGATCCCGAACCGGTTGTCCGCCTTCACCGACGAGGTGAGGGTCAGCGTGCCCTGGTCCGCCAGATTGTAGTTCCAGTCGGCGTAGTTGCTACCGTTCTGATAGAAGAAATAGCTGCAGGTGTGCCCGTCACAATTGCCATATTGGACGTTGGTCTGGGCGTAATGATCCACCCTCCCGGTGATGGTCTCCTGGAATACCGGCAAGCTCGTGGAATTGCCCGTCGTGATCTGTCCCTGCGGGGTCGATGACAGCGTGCCGTTCGCCGCGACGTATGACCACGGCTGATTGACGTCGCCGGTGAATTCCCAGTCCGAGTAGGCCCCGATGACGTTCGTGACCACGTGGGTGATCGGATCGGTGGTCAGAGTGCCACGACGGATCGAGGCCTGTTGCATCCACTGGAAGCGCAGCCCCGAAACCGGATCGTAATATCCGTCCGATCCAGAGGTCGTGGAGCAGTTATTGGCCGCAGTACAGCCGGCACTGGTGACGGGTGGCGCGCCGTTCGCGGTCTTGTAGAGGTTGATGGCGTTGGTCGCCGGCGAATAGACGTAGGTCGAAGTGTTGTTGCCGGACGTGATATTGCGATCGACCAGGGTCACGGTGCTGGTCAACGCTGCGGCCGCAGCCGTGTTGCCGGTGTTGACGCCCTTGACCACGAGGTCGAGGCCGGTCTGGTTGTTGATGCTGACGCTGCCGTAGCCGCCGTTGACGTGAATGTTGCCGAGCTGGTTGGTGCTGATGATCTTGCCGTCGAGCAGCACGCTGCCGCCGCCAGACGACGCGTTGATGTTGGCGACGGTGATTTGGTTGGTTGCGGCATTGTAGGTCGCCAGCGGGGCGCCGAACTGATCTGTGACCAGCGTCATCAGCGCGTTGACGGTCGGATTGGTCAGGATGGCCTGCTGATAATTGTACTCGAACACGGAAATGGATCCGCCCGAGACGCTCGTGTTCGTCACCGTCGTCGCGCAGCCGGTTTGGAAGAACATGCAGCCGAACGAGTTGTCGTTGCCGACGGCCGTCGTCGTCGTGGTGACGACCGCGGGCGCGGACAGGCTCGAGTCCAGGTTGATGCTGTAATTGGTCTGGCGTCCGGCCGTGATCCTGCCGTTGACGTCGATGATGCTGGCCTTGATTGCGACCTGGGAGCCGTAGATCTGGAAGCTCGCGAGGCTGCCGCTCAGGTTCGCCTGCGCATATTGCTGGGAGACGCTCAGGCTCGCATCGGTCGACTTGGTCAGCGGCTGGAAGTACGTGATGTACGGCTGCATCGCGTCGGAGTTGTTAACGTTGAAATCGTAATTCTGCGACTGGCTGACGGCCCCGTTCCAATTGGACGTGTACCGGTCGTGGAACTGGATGCAATTACCATTGCCGGAATACATGATGCAGTTGCCGAACAGGATCATGCTGATATTGCCCGGCGGGTGGTCGCCGACTTCGCCGTAGAGGTCCCTGTTCAGCGCGGCAGCGCTAGTGGCGTCCGGATACAACGTATTTGCCAAAACCGCGGCTGCGATGTTGCCGACCGGCGCGCCGCTCGCGGGGTTGCCACCCGGGAACACCATGAAGCTCGACCATTCCGAGAATGGCGAGCCGCCAGCGATATACATGCCCGAATCATCATTCGCCGAGACCGCAACCGCGCCGTTCGGCACGGTGATCTGGACCTGCTGGCCGGTCAGATTGGCCGACAGTCCGTAGGATCCGAGCGTGTTGTTCACGGTGACGAGGCCGTTGACGTTGGTGACGTCGCCGAGGATCAGCAGCGTCGGACCGTTGACGCTTAGATCGTAGTTTGGCGGATTGTACGAGTTGTTGATCGCGATCGTGGCGATCCCGCTGGTGTTCGCGTTGGCGTGAAGCGTCGCCGTCGATCCGCTCGCGAAGCCGCTCGCCGCGCCCGTGAAGAAGATGTCGCCCGCCGCAGCGATGCCGATATAGGCGCCTGTGAGAATCAGATTAGCGTCGCTCTGGTTGTTCACCGAGATCGTCGGCGCGCCCCTGGCGGTGACGGTGCCACTGCCGGTGATGTGGTCGGCGTTCAGGGTGACGGTGCCACCCGAAGCAAACAGCTGACCCAGTGCGAACGCGTTCCCCGACGTGCTCAGCCCGGCGAGCAGGGTGTGGCGGACCTCCTGGTCGAAATGGCTGTTGATCAGCGTGGTGCCGTCGAAGGCATTGGTGTAGCTGAAGCTGAACGGCGCGCCGCCAGGCGCCACGCTGAGACAGCTGGCGCTGTAGTCGCAGGAAATGGTGATCAGCAGAGAGTTGTAGATCCCGGCCGTCAGCGCACCGCTGACCGTCAGCTCGGCATGGGCGTTGTTGCTGGGGTCGCTGTGGCCGTCGCTGGCAGGAATGAATCCGAGCTCGTAGCCGTGGCCGCTGCCGGTCGCGGTCGCGTTCACCACGCCGGCATAGCCGCCGGCGATGATGTTCTGGCCGCTGTTGACCGATGCGCCGGCCGCGATCGTGACGCTGGTGTTGTTGGTGAGCGTCGAGGACGCGCGCGCGTCCGGCACCGCGATGAGTCCCCTCGCGAAGCTGATCGCAGACGCGTCATCCTGCATGGTGGTCGGGCTCGACCCGTCGGGGCTCCGACCGGCTGTGAGATCGATGTTGTCGAACGCCGTCAGCACCGACGAGCCGACCACGATGTTCTGGTTGGTGGTGATGTCAGTGTTGGCGAAGGCCGCGGCGGCGACGAACGCGACGCCATAGGTGTTGGCGTTGGACGAGGTGTTGGCCGACGACATGGTGTAGGTGCCGGCTCCGATCGTGCCGAACGAAGTGATCCATACCTGGTCGGCCGTGGCCGCAGACGGCGACGTCAGCGCGCCGGCATCGAACGCCGCCGCCGAGCCGATATTGATGTTATTGTCGACATTCGCGGACAGCGACGACGAGACGCCGGCACCTTCGATGCCGCCGCCGGTGACCAGGGTCACGCGGTCGGTGCCGGTGATCGTGCTGGTGGCGAGCATCCTCACATTGCCCGGGTTCAGCACCGTGTCGGTGCCCGCGGTGATGTGCGTGTTCTTGCCGATATTGACGGTCGCAACGCCCGCGAGCGTGATGGCGCTGGTGGCGCCGACGCCGTTGATGCCGCCACCGGCGCCCGCATTGGCGCTGGAACCGGTGCCGACCTCATTGAAGATGTTGTTGGCGGCGATGGTCAGGTCGGGGGCGCAATCCGAGACGTCGCAATGGCCGGGATTGGTGCCCCTCACCCCGATCGTATTGTTGATGCCGATCCCCGCCGTCACGACGGAATTGGCGCTGTGTGTCGAGGCCGCGCCGCTGGCCCCGAGGACCGCGGCCTGCGCCGAATCGGCGATCGTCGTGTAGTTGTCGGTGTGGGTGGCGAGGATCGCCAGCGAGGCGACCGAGATGAAGTTGTCGGAGCCGGAGGGTGCGGCGCCGCGGTTGCCGTTACCAATGCCGGCATTGACGGTCGAATTATCCGACGTGTTCGCCGAGGCGCCGTTTCCGGCAAAGGTGCCGCCGCTACCGGAAATCGCATGGGCATAATTGTTGTCGGCACCGATGGCTGAAATCTGCATCACGCCGGTGTTGGAGGCGTCCGTGTTGTCGCCGATCGTGGCGACGGTCGTGGTGCTCGAGGTCGCGTTCACCACCACCACGCCAACCGCCAGGATGCCGCCTGCCGCGATACCGGTGGCATTGGCGCTCTGGCCGGTCGTGTTCTGGGCGAGAACGGTCACGTTTCCGGAGGACAAAGTGACGTTGTCACCGATCGTGGCCGCGACGCTGGAGTTGTTGGAGGCGAGCGATGCCGTTGCCTGAACCCCGAGAAGAGCGCCGCCGGAGGCACCGATTGCGTTGGTATAGGCCGCGTTGCCACCGTTCTGGACTTTCTCGTAGGCGGCGACATTCACGTTACCCGTCAGCGCTGCACCACCAAGCACTTCCGACGTCACCGTGGAGCTGACGGTTGCGGTCGCAACCGAGGCACCGACCGCGGCTCCGCCGGCGACAACGCCCAGCGCATTCGCCTCCGCATCCGGCGTGTCGGTCGCATTCAGCGTCAGGCCGCTGCTGGCGCTGGTCGTGATGATGGCGTTGGATCCGACCCGTGTGGTGACGTGCGCAAGGTCGGTCGCAAAGGCGGTCGATCCGTTGCCGCTCAGGATGCCGCCAGAGACCGCGACCGAATAGGCCCAAAGCATGCCGGCGTTAGAGGCGTTCACGCCGAGCGAGGCGGCCGTGATCTGGGCACCATGCAGCACCTGGGCCGTCACCAGGCTGGTCTTCTGCGCCGTCGTAACCGATGCGCCGATTGCGGCGATGCCGACCGATGCGCCTTCGGTCTGGGCGCGCTGCGAGGAGGTGTCGCGGGCGCCGACATTGATGGCGGCGTTGGTTCCCGAGATCTGCCCGCCGATTTGCGCCGTGACCACATTGCCGATCTCACCCTCGGCAACGGCGGCATCGCCGCCGAAATAAAGCGCGCCACCACCGGCGATCGACTGAATGTCGATGGTGCGGCCGGGATGCGAGCCACTGCTCGCATCCTGGACCGTCGCCAGCACGTTGATGGTGGGCGCCACCGCGGTGACGGGATTGAGGCTGGCAAGGACATTGCTGCCGACGGTGGCAAAGCCGACCGCGGCACCGACGCCGGCATTCTTGCCGAAGCCGGCGCCGAGCAGGAACATCTGTGCGCTGGTCGCGCTGGTCGCTCCCACGTCGATTTCGTTGGCGATGACTGAGCCACCGTCGATCTGCGCGGTCACGCCGTCAGCACCGCCGTTCAGCGCCCCGCTGACATCGTATCTCGAACTGGCATGCGCGCCCGACGGAGAGCCGGCCGTGCCGCTCGCGACAGCATTGCCGCCCTGGTCGGAATTGGTTCCTGAATTGGTCGCATCGAGGGTGCCGCCGAGCTGTCCCATTTGCTGAGCGAACACGGCGCCATCGGCGAGATTAACGCCGACATTGATGACGCCGATCGTTGCGGCAAGTCCGGCCGACCCACCGATGCCGGCGGTCACCGCGTAGGACTGGACCTCTCGCGTGCTCTGGCCGACGACACTGACCGTGCCTGACGATTTCAGGGTGCTGCCACGTGCCTCCGCAACGGTCGAACTCTCGAAGGAGATGACGTTGGCCGCCGCGCCGACGCCGACCCCTGCCCCAGTCGCCGCGATCGACAGCGCGCCGGCGATCTCCATGATGTCGACGGTTTCGGTGCCGTTGATCGAAATCGCGCCGACCGTACCGCCGGTCGCTGTCTGCACATTGGTGTCGTAAAGTCCCGCGATCGTCGTGTTGTTGGCGATCTCGATATTCGCCATCCCGGCGATGGCGGCGGTGCCGCTCGAGACCGCCCCGCCGACCGAGTAGGCCTTGAAATTGTCCGTGGTCGACGCCGCAACGTCGAGGGTTCCGGTGCTGGCGAGCGTGATCGCGGTGGTATGCCCCGTCGTGCTGTCACCGCGATAGAAGAATTCGTCGCCGACATAGGCCTCGGTCTTGTTGGCGCTGACCTGGACCAGGAACGCGGCACCGATCGCCGCCTGGCTGCCATAGGCGCCGCTGCCATTGGCCGAAGCGATCCCCGTGCTGTCGGTGGCATGAACGGACAGCGACGTGGCGTTGAGCGCGCCGCCATCCACATAGGCCTCGGTGGTCGCCTTGAAGACGTTGAGCCCGACCGAACCGCTGTTGAAGCCGAGCGCGATCGAAGATGCGTCCTGCTCGGCATTAGCCTTGACGGTGACCGCGCCGACCGCGGGCGCGCCGCCAATCATGGTGCCGATCGTCGCATTGGTGATGGTGGCATACGTGCTCCGCGCCATCGTCGTGCTGACGATGGTCGCGCCGCCGCCGACGCCGCCGCCACCGGTGACCACCGCGACGCCGACGCCGAACGTGCCCGAATAGGAGAAGCTGCTGGCCGCGACGTCGATTTGCGGGAACGGTTGTGTCGCCGGCGACGAATTGGCGAGGCGCGTGTCGATGCTGGCTTTGTCGATATAAGCGTTCGTCGTGCCCTGCATCACGTTCACGATCGGGTTGATCATGATGGCGATGCTGCTTCCTGCGGCGAGACCTGCGACGTTGGCGACCACCGCCTGATGCGAGCTGGCGACGACGGCAAGGCCCTTCACCGATTCCTGCGTCTCGCTGAGATCGGGAATATTGTCGGTCGGCGCGCTGAAGCCGCCGATATTGAAGTCGTGCGTCAGCGTTCCGCTGTTGACCGACAGGGTATCCGACGAGCTGGTTCCGAGCGCATCGACCAAGGTGGTCTGGCCGCCGATGAACGCCGAGGTGCTGCCGTTGATCGAGTTGGTGACCATCGAGCCGCCGCCGCCGGCCGCGCCCTTCGAGATGGCGAAAGCGCCGGCGAACACGGCGACGCCATCGGTGTTGTTGGCGAGCACGCCGACATTGTTGCTCGCGAGCACATCGGCGCCGCCGGTGATGCTGGCGGTGACGTTGGTGCCCATCACATTGGTCGCGACCGATCCCGCAAGGCCGATCTGCGAGGACAAGGCCACGCCGACGGCGACCGTCGAGATCGTGGCGTTCGAGGTGGCACTGACCGTCGCGTCGCTGCCGGCGACGATCTTCGCACCGGTCACGCTGGCGTTGAGCTGGTTGCTGATCTCGCTGTAGACGATGGAAAGGCCGCCGGCGCTGCCCTGGGTAGAGGCTCCCGCAACCGCCGCCGTCGAGGTGATCGCGGAATTGTCGCGCGCCTGGACGGTCACATTGCCGGCGTTCACCACCGTATTGGTGGGGGTCGAGTTGCCGTCGCCAATCGCCGCCGAAACGTCGTTCCTGATGGTGCTGACGACGACGCCACCCTGCCCGGCGAACTGCCCGGTCGACAAGCCGAAGCCGACCGCAACGGACTGGATCTTCGAGGAATCTTCCGCCGCCACCAGCACGTTGCCGGTCGTCGCAGTCATCAGCGTCTGGGTGACGTAGGCCGAGTGCGTGGTGGAAATGGCATCGGCGACGATGGCGACGCCGACGTTGTTCTTGCCGGCCTCGACGATGCCGGCGACCGACATGATCGCAGCGCCCGGCCCCGCGCCGACGCCACCGTTGAGCGCGGCACCGCTGAAATCGACGCAAGCCTGCGAGCCGCTCGAGGTCGGGCAATTGTCATGCGCGGCCTGACCGTTATTCGTGCTCTCGACGAGGATGGCGAGCGCGCCATCGAGACTGGAGGAGTCGACGCTTTCCGCACTGACAGTGATGGTGCCGCCGGCCGACATCGTAATAGTGCTGCCGCTGATGTAGGCAGTGGTCGTCGGACTGATCACGTCGACCACGATGGCGCCGGCCAGGCCGTTCCCGCCCAGTCCGACCGAAGCCGCGCCGGCCGCAATCACGGCCGCCTCGTCGCCGATCACGGTCAGCGTATTGAAGCCGTTGACTTGCGAATTGGTGATGTGGGCATCGACGGCCTTACTCCCGCCGGGATCGCGAATTTCGGCATAAGTCAGCGCCAGCCCGACGCTGCCGCTGCTGTTACTGGAGCTGCCGGACACATACAGGGAGCCACCGCCGATCGCGATGTTGCTGGTCTGGTAGGCATTGACGTTGAGCGCGTTCGACGTTCCCGCCGCAACACCGGTCATGTTCGAATTGTCGATATAGGCCGTGGTGCTGTCGGAGATCAGGGCGACTGAGGCCGCGACCGAGGCCGCAATACCGGTGCGGGTCGCGGTCAGCCCGAGAGCGACAACGGTCTCCGAACCGCCGGTCAGCGCCGTGACGCTGGCGCTGGCTTCGTCGCCGAGCGTCGTGTTGGCGATGAAGGCGGTCGTTGAATTCTGTGACATCGCGACCGCGATGGTGCCGTCAACGGCGGCGCTCGGATTGCTGCCGCCGGCAAGATTGAGCGCGGCGGCGCCGGAACCGTTGTCCAGAATGGTGTAATTCAGCGCCTGAACCTGCACGAACGGCGCAGCGGCAGCCGCGTAGGGATTGCCCTGATTGATCGTGACGCCGGAAATAAAGGCCGTGGTGTCGATCGCGGTCTGCGAGACCGCCGAACTGCCGGCGATATCGATGCTGAAGCTCGGCGACTTGCCGGACTTGGAGGCAGCGGCCGCAGCGGCCCGGTTAAGTTGGCTGGCCACGGAAGTCCCGAACACGCCGGTTGATCCCGACAGGATCGACTTTGCCTTGGTCACGGAGCCCACTTGGGCAAACGGATCCGATTCCACCACGGCCACCGAAGCAACCGTCAGGCGGCCGGCAGTCGCCGCGAGCACTGTCAGCGCACTGCTGGTGATATTGCCGCCGTCAGCCGACATGGCGCCGCTGTCGTCGCCGCTGAACGTCCTGACGTCGCTGTGATTGTCGCCGATATAGGCGGCCGTGTCCGTGTTGGCCGTGAGGTACGCGACCGCGAGACCAACGCCGGAGGTGGTGCTGAGCTGGATCGCGCCGGCGAGCGACAGCACCGAGATGTTCTGGTAGGCCTCGACGTTGATCGTCGGCGCCGTGACCGTGGCACCCGAACTGATCGAGGCGTGGGTTTCGTTGTTGATGAAGCCGAGCGATGTCAGACCGTTGAGCGCGATGCTGCCCGACGACGACCCCGACGACGGCGCGATCGCAAACATCAGGTCGGTCGTGATGGCCGTGACGGCGATGTCCTTGGCGCTGAGCGTGACGCCGTTGGAAACGCCGGCGTTGGTATTGCTGGTCGAAATGATGAGGTTGAGCGAGCCGCCGGCGGCCACTCCGCCGGAATCCGCTCCCGGCAACAGCACCAACGGTCCGAACACGCCGCCGATATTGATCGAGTTGTTGGTCGCTGTCGCCGCTACGGTGATGTTGCTGGCAAAATTCGCCGTCAGGCCGTTCTGGCTGCCGTCGGCGACCTGCGTCGACCAGCTACCTGTCGTAGTCTTGTTCGACGTCAGGGTCGCGCCGCTCGCGATCCACGCCGTGGTGTTGTCGGTATTGCCGAAATAGGCGAATGAGCCGGAAACGCTGGCCGAGCTCCCGCCGCTCGCGGTCGCGTCGGCATAGGTGGTGACGATGTTGTTGACCACACCGAAATTCGCGTTGAGATGGCTGAGTGTCTCGTTCAGCCCGTCCCACTGGCCCCAGGTATTGGTGTTGGGCAATTGGGTATCGGCCGACACCGCGATCCGTGATGCGGTGATAATGACACCCTGACCAACATAGGCGTTCGAATTGTTGGTGTAGGTTCCATAGGCAACCGCCGCGGCGATGGTTGCCGCTTCGGGCTTGCTCGGATTGCTGACCGTGACCGAGGACGACGAATTGTTGCGGATCCGGTCGTCGACCAACCGGCTGACCACGCTGACGTCACCCGAGGAATAGATCGCCGGACCACTGCCGCCGCCGGTCGCGGTAATCTCGGCATTTGCCGACTGGTTGCTGGTGGCAAGGGACAGCGAGCCTGCGACCTTCAACGGAAACTCGATCGATACCAGCGGCGACATCAGCGCGCCGATAACGCCAGCCGACACCTTGCCAAGGCCAGCGACGCCAGAGACGATCCCGCCGACCAGGGCCGGCTGTCCTAGCGTCACCGAAGCACTGACCGCGTTCTTGCTGGTATCCGAAAACGCCGAGACCTGCACCGGGCCAGCCGCCGCCACGCCCAAGCTGCCGACGTTCGCGCCAAGAATCGCTGTTGCCACGCTGCTGACGTTACTGACCGCAACGACACCGCCGACGCCACCGGAACCGCTCGTCGGGTTGAAGGCGAACGCGGTCGCGCTGGTCGAGAACGAGTTGCCGTTCCGCGCGGTGACGCTGATGCCGCCGGCGCCGGCGCTGATATTAGCGCCACTGTTCACGACCGCCTGGGTCTGGATGTCGGCAAGGCCAACGGCTGCGGTCGTGACGAATTGCCCCGCCGTCGTGATAGTCAGCGCCGAGACATCCAGTATGGCATCGTTGGCCGCAGCAATCCTCAGCGATCCACCGGCGGCGACCGTTGCCTGGTCGGCGATGGTCACCGAGACATTCGCCTTGACGCTGCCGACCACGGCGGAGGCGCCGAACGGCGAAATCGCGCTAATGGCGATGACAGGGCCTGCCGCCGTCTCGGACCCCGTTGCCGTGATCGCGACGTTGCCGGATCCCGAGATATTGGCGTGTGAGTTGATCGCCACCGTTGCGTTCGATTCGCCGGCAACGTAACCGCCATTGACGCCGAGCCCGGCGAGCAAGATGCCGATCGTAGCCAGATACCCAAAGGCGTTGCTGGTGAAGTTTGACGACGCCGACGAGTTCGCGGCGATGGTCATGTTGCCGCCCGTGATCGTTGCCGCATCGACCGTAATGCTCGTGGTCGAACTTGCGAGGCCGGCGATGAGGCTCGTGCTCCAGGCCGCGGACAGCGTGACGTCGCCGTCGGTAAAAGTGCTGCCGCCGGAATTGATCGCCCTGGCCAGGATCTGGGCGCCGGTCGCAACCTTGATGATCGGCGCATCGAGTTCGATGCCCAGCGCGTTGTGTGTGGAATGAGACTGGGCATTCAGGAAGCGGGTGTCGATGATGCCCGACGCCGCGACGTCGACCTCCTTGTTCGCCGAAATCGTCAGCTTGGTCGCGTTGGCCGACGCGAGAATGAGCGCCGCGATCTGGCTGTTGCTGACGAATGCGTAGTTCGGCGTGTTGGGGTTGCTCGCCGCGATGACAATGTTGTCCTCGTTGAAGCCGAACCCGACCGTGACTGCATTGATGGACGCGCCGGTCACGACGTTCAGCGAGGCGCCCGACAGGGCGACCGCGATGCCGTTGCCCGCCGTGATGGATGCCGTCGATGCCAGCGTCAGGCCGTGGGTACCGGCCGACAGCGCGAAGGTGCCCGCGCTCATGGCGCCGACATAGTTGGTGATGACGTTGTTCGACAGGATGCCGCCGGTACCGTTGCTGCCCGACGTACTGTTGACCGTCAGATCCTCGTCGAAGGCGAAAATCACGGTGCCACCAGGGCCCGCCGAGAGCGTCGCTCCATTCGCAACCGTGATGAGGTTGGAACTGAGCAGAACCGTTCCGCCTTTGACGGTGCCGCCAACGCTGACAAGACCTGAACCGCTGCCGGCTGCGTTCAGGGTGACGGTGCCGGACGTGTAGCTGGTGCCGCTGTTGACCGCGAGCGCCGTCACCTTGCCCAGGGCGGCGACCGTAATCGACGGCGCAGTCAACAGCAGGTTCACCGAATTTCCGGTGGACACGTTGTTGCTCATCGGGGTGCCGTCAACGACGCCGGTGCCGTCGACCGCGATCGAGGACGAGGCCGACAGTTGCAGCGTGCCGATGCCGTGCATCGCGGTGACATAGCGGGCAACGGTCGTGTTGGAGATGAAGCCAGCCGCGGAATTGTTAGTCGACGTGCTCGCATCGCCGACGAACATGGCGGCTGCACTGGTCAGGTTGATCTGCCAGGCCGTCACTTGCAGCGGCGTTTGCGCGCTGATCTGCGCCCCGGTGCTGGAGGCGGCATTGATGTTGATGACGCCGGCACTCCCCGCGTTCAGGAGGACGGTGTTGCCGCTTACGGTGCTGTTGGCCGCGAAGGAAAGTGTCGGCGCAGAGAACGTCAGATTGCGGGAATTTCCACCAGCGATGACGGCGCCGCTGTCGATCGAGATCGAGGTGCTTGCGGAAAGCCTGAAGGAACTCGATCCACCGAGCGCGGCGAGGTAGCTCGCGATCTGGGCATTGGAGAGGAAGCCCGCGTTGCCGGCGTTCGTATCGCCGGACGGCCCGACATAGATCGCGCTCTGTCCGTCGTTGAACGTCACGACACCGCCGTTCAGGGTTCCGGCCCCAACCGTGATGTTGGACGAGGTCAGCGTGATGTCGCCGGCCGTATAGAACGTGCTGCTGGTATTGACGACATCCGAACGTATGGACGCGCCGGTGGCAATGCTGATGGTCGGCGCGGCAAGGACGATGTTCGCCGACACTCCATTGGTGACCCCTCCGCTCTGATGGCGGAGGTCGATAATGCCGCTGGCATCGACCGCGATCGACGATGCGCCTGAGATCTTGAACGTCCCGATCGAACCCGCGGCGAGATAATTCGCGATCGTGGAATTCGTCAGATTGACTGCGGCATCCGCACTGGGATCGCCGACAACGACGGCGGCGGCGCTGTTGGTGAGATTCAACGTGAGCGCGGACAAGTGCAGCGGGGTCACGGACGAAATCTGGGCGCCGCCGGTCCGGCTGGCGTCGATATTGAGGTCGCTGCCGGCCAGCAGAGACACGGCATTGCCGCTGACGCTGCTGCCGCCGGAGAGCGTGATCGACGGTGCGCTCAGCGCGACGTCCACATTGCCGCCTGTGATGGCGCCGGCCGAGCCGACGGCCAGCGAGACCGTCGAAGACAATGTCATCTTGCCGCTGCCGTTGAGCGCGGCGACGTACTGCTGCACGGTCGCGTTCGTCGCGGAATCGTTGACCGAGAATGCCGACTGCAGATTGTAGTTGACCACCGCCCCCGCGACTGGGTCGCCGCCGTAGACGCCCGGCGCCGAAAATGCTGCGCCCGCGGCGACCGAGATGCTCGGCGCCTGCAGCGTAATCGCTGCCGTACCCAACGGAACTGACGCGGCGATCGTGGCCTGCGGGCCGACATTGACGGTTGAACCGGCCCAGAGGTCGACATTGTCGCCGACAATCGCGCCGTTGGCCGCGACGACGCCGCTCGACGAGCTCGTCGCGTCGAACCTGACGTTGCCACCGACATAGGTCGTCGTGCTGTCGGCATTGACCGCACCGGCGAGAATTTGACTGCCCTGCGATGCGGTAATCGACGGGGCGTTCAACACGACGTTTTGCGAGTTCGCGGCGGCAAAACCATTGGAATCGCGAATGCGGGTGTCGATGACGGCCGTTGTGCCCAGCGTGACCGAGGCGCCGGCCCGGAGCGTGGTGACGCCGCCAGCCAGCGTACCTGCCAGCGAAACGGTGCCGGTCAGCACGCTGGTGGCATCAAGGGTGATGTCGCCGGTCGTGAAGGCCGAGTTGGAATCGTTGACCGCCTTGGTCAGGATCTGGCCGCCGTCCTGAACGATGATGGTCGGCGCCTTCAGCGTCACGCCGAGTGAGCTGGCGGTGGAAAGGCCGTTGCTGATCTCGCGGGTGTCGACGATACCGGTGGCGTCCACCGTGATGGAGGTTGCCGCACTCACGGTCAGGTCGCCCGCCCCGTTCATTGCGGCGGCGTACCTGGCAATCGTCGCATTCGAGATGAATCCCGATCCGGATCTGTTGCCCGAACCGGTGCCGTCGCCGACGAACGCGGTGGCAGTGCTGGTCAGCATCAGGTGTGCGGCGACGAATTGCAGCGCCGTGTTGCTCACCAGCTGGGCACCGCCGTTGGCGGCAGCGTTGACGTTGATGGTGCCGTTCGCGCCGGAATTCAGCAATACCGTATCACCGCGCACGTAACTGCCGGCCAGCAGGGTCAACGTCGGCGCGCTCAAGGTGACGTTGACGCCGCTGGCGCCGGCGTCGACCCGGCCATGCTGTTCGATCGTGATCGAATTGCTCGCCAGCAGCGTGAAGGTGCCGGTGCCGTTCAACGCCGCGATCGCGGCCGCGACCGTCGCGTTCGACATGTTGACATTGGCATCGCCAGCGCCGCCGATGACGATGTCGACGGGATCGAGGACCAGCGTGCCCTGCTTGCCGTTCGGCGCCGCCAGATTGATCTTCACCTTGTCGCCGACATCGAACTTGCCATCGGCGCTGAGGTCGACCACGCCGCCATTGCCCTTGACGGAGCTGGCATTGATCTTCGCGCCGCTCTTGACGGTGAGGTCGCCCTGGGTCTTCAGCGTGATGTTGCCGGCATCGCCGGTTCGGCTCGCCGTGACGAGCCTGGCGTCGCTGCCGACCTCGATGCCGTTGCCGGCGGTGACAGTGATGTTGCTCGGTGTCGTCGTCTTGCTGCGCGCCGTCAGGCGGCCATTGACCGTCGCCTTGTTGACGGCGCCGATATGGATCGAGCCGTTGCTGACGGTGATGGCGCTGGCGCTGTGCAGGCCCTTCGAATTGACCGAGGCTGCGAACTTCGCGGCATGATCGAGATTGGCGATGTCGCGCTGGCTGGCGCCGCCGACAAGAACGTTCTGCCCGGTCAGGCGAACGCCGTCGACGGCATTGATCCGGCCGTAGATCCTGACATTGCCGTCAGGCGAGACCGGGAACGAGCCCGCCATCAAATTGCCCACCGCCGTGCCGTTGATCGCTCCGCCCGGGCCGATCAGGCTGTCGGTGAACTCGCGCGTCGGCGTCGAGACGTTGAGGCTGCCGACATTCACCGTGCCGCTGCGGCCGACGACAAAGCCCTTGGGATCGGCGAAGTAGACGTTACCCCCGATCGCCCCGTTCATGTAGGAGTTCAGCGTGCCGTTGACATAGACAGGCGCGTCGCGGACGACGTTGACGAGGTTTTGCGTACCCCTAGGCAGCTGCAGATTGACGGTGTTGCCCTGCCCGACGTTGAACTGCGAGAACGAGTTGAAGGCGTTCGCACCCGCCACCGTCGAGGTCGTGACGTTGGTGACGCTGCCGGACGTGTGCAAGGCGGTCCCGGTGCGTCCGTCCGGGACGATGACGTTCGCCGTCTGCGCCTGGAGACGGACGCTGAACACCGGCAGGAAGACCATCTGCATCGCGCAAAGCAGCGACATCGAACGGAAGCGTGCAAGGCCTTGCAGCATCCGTTCGTTGTTGGCTCGCCTCGCAGACGGTCCGCGCATTTCAGATCCTCTTCATCGGCATTTGCGCCGATCCACAACCGGGTGGAGAACGACGTGAGAAAGTTCGGGATCAGAACTGGCCGGGCGGAAGCTTGAAGACATCAGGGCTCTTGGCGTCGGCAACGTAGAACAGCAGCAGGCTCGTCGGCGTGAGCACGCGCTGGTTGTTCTCCTTGTTCTCGAACGTGCCCTGGAGCAGCAGGATCACCGAGCGATCCTTGGAATCGCTGCCGCGGAACATCACGATGCCGCCGTTGACCGGCATGTTGACCGCGATGGAATCGGGCTTGAAGCCCTCGCTGAGGAAATGAGCGCGCAGGATGTTGGCGTTGGAGAACAGCTTCTCCGGCGTCATGGCCGCATCGGTCGACTTGGACCAGACCGCGCCGACCTGGATCAGCGACTTCGACTTGTAGCCGAACACGTAGGAGAGCTCGGCGGTGCCGCCGTTCTGCAACAGATCCGGAACGGACATCAGCACGCTGTGGGTCAGCTCGGACGGATTGTCCTGGGCCTTGATGGCGTCGGCCTTCGGGTTGAAGTCCTTGGTTATCGCCGCGCGCACGTCGGCCTCGTTCATGCCGAACTTGGCGGAGCGGAAACCGTCGATCGCCTTGGTCTTGTCGTCGGCGGTGGCGCCCTCGCTCGGGGCTGGCTGTACGGCGGCGCCAGGGGCGGCTGCGGCCGGCGGCGCACCTGCCGCGACCGCCTTCGGCGCGGCCGCGGCCTTTTGCTTGGCAGCCGCGCCTTGAGCCCCCTGGGCCATCAGCGGCCCGGCCGCAACAGTGGTGAAAAGGCCAACCAGGGCCGGCACGAGATAGATTTTGCGCATCGTAGACCTTCGAAAACAAACCTGAAACAACGGCTCAAAAATCGGCAGTTCGCTCAATCGGTTTTCCCGAAACACCGCCTCGTCAGGAAGGGAGATGTTGCAATGCCAGAAGGCCTTGCAAAGCATCACGGACCGGACTTCGATCGAGCCAGCGATTTGCGTAGCAATACGGTATCGGGCTGCCCGTGGCTGCGAATGAACATTCACACGCGCATTTTTTCATCAATTGTGGTTGTTGTCCTTTCGCGTTATGCACATCGCCAGGGACAACTTTTGCGAAACATTTCATGACTGTGCGGCCTGCTCCTGCCTGTGTCGTGGCGGCGGTCGCCCGCCGCGATTTCATCCGGCTTGCGGGCGCAACTGCCGCAGGTTTTTTTGCGCTCGGCGCAACGCCGGATCGCATGCGAATCGTCGCCTCGATCACGGTCCTGCCGCTCGACGACGAGCTGACCAAACGCAACATGAGCGAGAGCTCGACCTCACGCCTCGGTGCGTTGATCGCAGGCTTGCGACAGCGCGGCTGGGTCGAAGGGGTCAATTATCGTTTCGAGGTCCGTTCGAGCTTCGGCGGCCCGGACAAGATGAGAACCGCAGTGCAGGAGCTCGTCGACCTCAAGCCGGACGTTATCCTGACCGGCTCGACCGTCGAGACCGCGGCCGTCATGGCGGCCACCACCACGATCCCGATCGTGTTCGCGACCTCCAACGATCCCGTCGGCAATGGCTTCGTTCAAAGCCTCGCCCACCCCGGCGGCAATGTCACGGGCTTCACCAGCGGCGCCCCCGAGATGGGCGGCAAATGGCTTCAGCTGATCAAGGAGGCGGTGCCTGACATCCAGCGCATCGGCGTCCTGTTCAATCCGGCGAGCACGCCGCGCGCCGGGCGCTATTATCTCGATTCGCTCGAGCAGGAGGCGGCGACATCGGACGTCAAGGTGGATCTTGCGCCCATCGGCACGGCAGCGGAAATCGACGGCGCGATCGCGCGCTTCGCCGAGCCTCCGAAGGCAGCCATGATCTCGCTCGTTGACAGCTTCCTGGTGGTCAATCGGCAAGCCATCGTCGCGACGACGGCGAAGTATCGCGTGCCCATGATCTATCCGTTCCACTACTTCATGGATGCCGGCGGGTTGATGAGCTACGGGCCGACGCTGGAGGTGCGCTCGGCCGACTACGTCGACCTCATCCTGCGCGGCACCAAGGCCGGCGACCTGCCGGTGCAGTCGCCGCGCAAATACGAGCTGTTGATCAACCGCACCGTCGCGAGCGCGCTCGGATTGACGATCCCGTATACGCTGCTGGCGCGCGCCGACGAGATTCGCGAGTGAATGAACAGGTCGACCAGGGACAATTGCGGACGCCTCCCGGACGGCTGTTCCGCAAATATCTCTACTCGATCGTCGCGCTTGCCTTCGCTGCGCTCGCGATCAACACCGGCTTCGACGTCTGGTTCTCCTATCGCGAGCAGAAGCTGCTCCTCGCAGCAACCCAGCGCGAGCAGGCGGCAAGCGCCGCAATCCAGATCGGCCAGTTCATCGGCCAGATCGAAAACCAGATCAGATGGCTCGCCCGTCTGCCTCCGGAGCTCTCGACCAACGAGGATGAGCGCCTGAACGCCATCCGCCTGCTGCGTCTGTCGCCCGCGATCGCGGAACTGACCGAGCTCGACGCACAGGGCCGCGAGCAGGTGCACGTGTCGCGCCGTGTCGCCGACAGGGTCGGCAGCAAGATCGACCGCTCCTCCCTTGCCGCTTTCCGGGGCGCCAATGAAAGCCGAGCCTATTACGGACCGGTCTACTTCTTTGCCGACACCGAGCCTTTCATGACGATCGCCCTGCGCGGGACCGGCCGTGAGCCCAACGTGGTGATCGCCGAGGTCAATCTGCGTTTCATCTGGGACCTCGTCGCCGGGATCAGGGTCGGCAATACCGGCAAGGCCTATGTGGTCGACCGCCTCGGCGTGCTGATCGCGCATCCCGATCTGTGGCCGGCGCTGCGCCGCAGCGATCTCTCCGGCCAACCTGACGTGCGCGCCGCTCTCGACGGCGTCGGGCCGCCCTCGGGCGGCCTGATCAAGGAAGATCTGTCCGGTCAGCGCGTGCTTTCGACCTATGCGACGGTCCCCTCGCTCGGCTGGCTTGTGTTCGTCGAGCTTCCGCTCAGCGAAGCCTATGCGCCGATCTACGCCTCGATCGGACGCTCGACGTTCCTGCTCATCGTCCTGCTCGCTGTCGCGGCCCTGGTATCGCTCTGGCTCAGCCGGCGCATGACCGTGCCGATCCAGATGCTGACCCAGGGTGCACGGCGAATCGGCAGCGGCGATCTCGAACAGCGGCTCGCCATCAAGACCGGCGACGAGCTCGAGGCGCTGGGCAACCAGTTCAACCGGATGGCGGCGCATTTGCGCGAGTCCTATGCAACGCTCGAGCGCAAGGTGATCGAACGCACCTCCGAGCTCGAAAAGGCGCGCGATCACGCGCTTGCCGAGCACGATGCGGCCGAGCGCGCGCGCAGCGTCGCGGTTGCGGCCAACGAAACCAAATCGCGCTTCCTCGCCGTGGTCAGCCACGAGCTGCGCACGCCGCTCAACGGGGTCATGGGCGTGCTGCAGCTGCTCGACGACGGCAGGCTCAGTGAAGTCCAGCGCCGCCACCTCGCGACCGCCGCCGCCTCGGGCGAAACACTGATCGCACTGGTGGATGCCATTCTCGAATATGCCCGCCTCGAGGCCAGCGCCGAAACACTGGAGACGCGCGACTTCCGCCTCGACCAGCTGATCGAGACGGCGGCCGATCTGATGCGTCCGCAGGCGTTCGGCAAGGGCCTCTCCTTCGATCTTTCCTGCGATCCGTCAGTCAGCACGTCAGTCCACGGCGACCCCGTCAGGCTCAACCGCATCCTGCTCAATTTGATCGGCAACGCCATCAAGTTCACCCCGAGCGGCAGGATATCCATGCGTGCAACGATCGAGCGCCGTGACGACCAAGCGCTGCTGCGCGCCGTCGTTCGCGACACCGGCATCGGCATTGCGCCCGACATGCACGAACGGATATTCGAGGACTTCGTGCAAGCCGACGACAGCATCGCGCGGCGGTTCGGCGGCACCGGCCTTGGCCTTGCGATCGCGCGCCGGCTGACGCGGCTGATGCGCGGCGACTTGACGGTGGAGAGCATGCCGGGCAACGGCAGCGTGTTTACGCTTGTCGTGCCGCTTGGCGCCGCGGGAAGCAGCATTGTGCAGGGCGCGTTGCCGCCGCCCTCGCGACCGCTGCGCGTGCTGCTGGTCGACGACGACCCCGTCAATTGCGAGGTCGGCGAAGCGATTTTGATCAGGCTCGGCCACCGCGCCGCAATCGCAAGGAATGGCGCGGCCGCCGTCGCGCTCGCCGGAAGCCAGCCGTTCGACGTCGTCCTGATGGACCTGCACATGCCCGACATGGACGGCGTGGAGGCGGCCACGCGCATTCGGCAGCTTCCCTTGCGGCCCATGCCACGGATCATCGTCGTGACCGCCGACGCCTCGCCCAGCACCCGCGAGCGGCTCGCAAGCGCTGATATCAACAAGGTCGTCAGCAAGCCGATCCTGATCAATGCGCTCCGCGAGGCGATCGAGGACGAGCCCGAACACGGCGCGACCGACGCGCCGCTCGTATCAGGGGCGTTGATCGATCGGCACTTTCTCGACGACCAGAAGGAACTGCTCGGCACCAGCCAGATCACGAAGCTGCATCATCTGCTGAGAGAGACCAGCGAAAAGCTGATTGCCGACATCAAAGCGGCCGCCGCGGCCGCCGATCCCAGGCAGCTCGCGCGATCCGCGCACCAGCTCGGCAGCGCCGCGAGCGCGCTCGGCCTTGTCAGCCTGTTCGAGCGCTGCCGCGAGATCGAAGAGGCAGCGCCGTCGATGTCCGCGCGCGACTGCCAGAGCGCCGCGCGCGAACTCGCGGCGCTGCGCGAGGTCTCGATGTGCGCGCTGGACAATATGCTCGCGCCAGCAGAGCAGCGTTCGGCCAGCCGGAACTCGTAGGATGGGTTGAGCTCTTGCGAAACCCATCGCACTTGTTTCGTGATGACGTCGCGCCCTGACAATCTGGCGGAGCGCTATCAGTGGGATGATGGCCGCGGTTGCGGCGATCGCAAGAGATGGGTTCGCAAGGGCTCAACCCATCCTGTGAGCTCCTGTTGGACTCAACAACCGAGGAAGAACCATCATGCATCTTGTTAGGGCAACGACGTGGATCGTTCTCATCCTGACGTCCGCGTCAGTTTCGACGGCTGCGAACGCCGAGACTGACAAGAGGGCAGTCAAACCCGCAGGCGAGGCATGCCGCTCGGCTTGCGAGAAAGATCTGAGAGCCAAGGGGCTCTGGGAAAAGCTGCCTTACGGGACCTGCAGGAAGCGTTGCGGAATGCCGCTCTGAGCGGCCTGTTCTGCAATCAACGGCGACCGGGGGGAGTCCAGAGGTGTGATATGTCTCTCAGTGCGCGAGTTCATCGACGGGAAGAAGTAGAAGCCTGTAGGATGGGTTGAGCTCTTGCGAAACCCATCGAACATTTTTCGTGATGACGTCGCGCCATGAGAATCTGGCGGAGCGCTATCAGTCAGATGATGGCCTGCGGCGATCGTGAAGAGATCGGTTTCGCAAGAACTCAACCCATCCTACGAGCTACGCGGTCGCAAGCGCTTTGGCCGATGCACTGGCGTGATCTCGTTGCTCGATGAACCTGCGAGCGCGAGGGACCGGATCGTGTAGATACTGATCTGGTCCTCGCATCTTTCGCTTGTTCAATTCAGCTGTCGAGAGAAGGTCGAAATCGACTCTCTCGATTGCACAGAACCAGCCGCCATGTTGGCTCGTCCAGACCCGCCTGTGATGTTCCAGGAGCCGGTCGCGGATGGAATAGCCGTGACAATCGAATACGATGACGCCGTTGGTCATGTAGACATGAAATCCCAGGAAACCTTCCGCCGGGATAATTCGCTCGGCGTAAAAACCGGGAAGCGGAGGTTGATCCAGGAAAACGCCAGCAAGGATATGACAGGCGCCGTATCCAAAGAAGATGCGGTCCGGCAGCGACCACTGCCGATGCGGATCCCCCTTTATGCCCTGCTTGAGGATATACATCGCGGCCGCTCAACCCTGATTCGTGCTGAGGCAGCGTAGCAGCTCGCAGGATGGGGTTGAGCTCTTGCGAAACCCATCGCACATTTTTCGTGATAGCGTCGCGCTATGACAATCTCGCGCAGCGCGATCAGTCAGGTGATGGCCTGCGGCGATCGCGAAGAGATGGGTTTCGCAAGGGCTCAACCCATCCTACCAGCTAGCGCTCTTCTTCTGTGGGAGGTCGAACAGACGCGCGATGTCCGCATCTGAAGCACCGCATTGCTTAAAGTTTTGTCGCGCTCTGATAAGCGATAACGAACCGTTGGGACCACCTCGGACATTGCCTGCATCGTGATCGTCCTGCCCATCGTCCTCCCAGAAGCACACAGGGCAAATCTCAAAGCCGCCCCGCTCGTGCAATGTCCGGAATTGACAGCACGGACACCTGTACGCGGCAGTCGCAGAGTAGGGTTCAATTGTGTTGCGGAATGTCATCCCTGACGACTGCATGTCGATGCGAGACCTGTCAACGCGGTCCAAACCGTTCCACCAGAAAATCGATGAACAGCCGCACCTTCACCGACAGATGCCGCGTCGGCGGATACACCGCGTAGAGCGCGAGCGGCGGCGCGGAATAGTTGTCCAGCACCGTCCGCAGTTCGCCCTTCCGCAAAGCCTCCGCCGCGATGAACTCCGGCAGCAGCGCGAGCCCCCTGCCCTTGATCGCGGCGTCGCGCAACACCTCGGCGTTGTTGACGCAGAGCCACCAGGCCGGCTGGATCCAGTGGTCGCCGTCGGCGCCTGAGAGCTTCCACTGATTGCCTGTCAGCAGGAAGCCGTAGGTGAGCGAGGCATGCGTCCGTAGATCCTGCGGATGCTTTGGCGTGCCGTGGCGCGCGAGATACTCAGGCGAGGCGCAGATCATGCGCGGCACCGGCATGATCTTCCGCGCGATCAGGCTCGACGATTCCAGGTCCGCGATCCGCAGCGTCACGTCAAAGCCGTCCTGCACGGGATCGAGCAGATCGTCGCTGAGCACGATCTGGAGCTGCAGCTCGGGATATTGCGCCATGAAGTCCGCGAGCACGGGCCCGAGCCGCATCGTGCCGAACGACATCGGCGCGTTGACGCGCAGCAGTCCCCGCGGCGCCGATTGGGCCTGCGTCACCGCCTGATCAGCCGCCTCGATCTCCGCGAGGATGACGACCGCGCGCTGGAAATAGCGCTGGCCGTTCTCGGTTGGGCTGGCGTGTCGCGTGGTCCGGTTCAAAAGCTGGACGCCGAGGCTCTCCTCGAGGTCGGCGATGTATTTGCTGATCGCCGAACGCGACAGCCGCAGCTGCCGCCCGGCTTCGGCAAAGCTGCCGCTTTCGACCACCTTCACGAAGGCCCGGAGGCTGGCGACCTTATCCAAGGACCGCCCTCGGCGATTGTTTCCAAATCGTAGACATAGCCGTCATATTTGCATGGATTGTCTCCAATCCAAAGCGGAACAATATTTCCACCCAGAGCAAGACCGCTCCCCGAATTTTTGGAGGACGACAATGTCTGGACTGCACCATGTCACCGCAATTGCCGGCGACCCCATCCGCAATTTCGGCTTCTACACCAGGGATCTCGGCCTGCGCTTCGTCAAGAAGACGGTCAACTTCGACGATCCCGGCACCTATCACTTCTATTATGGCGACGAGACCGGCCGCCCCGGTACCATCCTGACCTTCTTCCCCTGGGCCGGCGTGTCGCAAGGGCGCCGCGGCGTCGGCGAGACCCATCAGACCGCGTTTCGCGTGCCGCAGCGCTCGCTCGGCTATTGGACCCAGCGCTTCATCGAGAAGGGCATCGCCTACGAGGCGCTCGAAAAGCGCTTCGGCGAGTCCGTGCTGCCGTTCACCGATCCTGACGGCATGGCGCTGGCCCTGGTCGGAATTCCCGGCGCCGAAAACGAGCCGGGCTGGAGCAATGGCGACGTGCCTTCAGAGCATGCGATCCGCGGCTTCCACGGTGTGACCTTGCTGCTCGACAGCGCGGCGAAGACGGCTTCCGTCCTCACCGACGTGTTCGGCTTCAAGGAGACGGGCCGCGAAGGCTCCGTGATCCGCTTCAAGGCGCCGGGCGATGCCCAAGGCAGCGTCGTCGACATCTATGAAGCCAAGGGCTTCTTGCGCGGCCATCAGGGCGGCGGCTCGGTGCACCACATCGCCTTCCGCGCGGCTGATGATGCCGAGCAGGGCAAGATGGCGCAAAAGCTTGTCAGCAATCACGGCCTGCATCCGACCGAGCAGCGCGATCGCAACTACTTCCGCTCGATCTATTTCCGCGAGCCCGGCGGCGTGCTGTTCGAGATCGCAACCGACATCCCCGGCTTCGCCGTGGACGAACCCGTCGCGACGCTCGGACGCGACCTGAAGCTGCCGAGCTTCCTCGAACAGCACCGCAAGCAGATCGAGGGCGTGCTGCCGAGCCTGGAAGCGACCGCATCATGACCGAGTTCATCCATCGCTTCGAGCCCGCGACCAGCGCGGGCTCCCCGCCTCTGTTGCTGCTGCACGGCACCGGCGGCGACGAGAACGACCTACTCGGGCTCGGCAAGATGATCTCGCCAGGCTCCGCCCTGCTCTCGCCGCGTGGCCGCGTGCTCGAGCACGGCATGCCGCGCTTCTTCCGCCGTCTCGCAGAAGGCGTGTTCGACGAGGACGACGTGCGCCGCCGGGCGCTCGAGCTCGGCGACTTCGTCACCGACGCGCGCAAGCAATACGGCATCGCCGCGCCCATCGCGGTCGGCTTCTCCAACGGCGCCAACATCGCAGCCGCGCTGTTGCTGCTGAAGCCTGACGTGCTGGCAGGTGCAGTGCTGCTGCGCGCGATGGTGCCGCTGTCGGATCCGCCCAAGGCCGAGCTCGGCGGCAAGCCGGTTCTGTTGCTGTCCGGCCAGGCCGATCCGATCGTGCCGGCCAGCAATTCGGCCAGGCTTGCGGCGCTGTTGTCGGAAGCAGGCGCGCGTGTCGATCACAAGGTCCTGCCGGCAGGCCACCAGCTGTCGCAGGCCGACGTCACGCTCGCCCGCAACTGGATCGGCAGCGTCGAGGCGAAGGCGGCATGACGCGAGAGGCGGCGCATCGTCTTCGGACGATGCGCCGCTTCGCATCTCCAGAGCTGCGCATCACGAGGCCCATGTTCCTACGAGAGCCGACGTCGAAGGTGCACGGGCGCATGCCTGCTAAGGGCCGCGAGTGGAAATCATTGTGCTCACTCAATAACCTTGTCTGCCCGAGCCAAAACGGTATCCGAAAAGGTCAGACCGAGCGAAGCGGCAGTCTTGAGATTTAGAATAAGTTCGAAAGTTACCGGCTGTTCGACGGGAAGTTCGGCCGGATCCGCTCCTTTGAAAATCCGATCGCAATATTGGGCCGCCTTGCGATAAATCCCCTCTATGCTGGGGTGGTAGCTTGCTAGCCCCCCTAATGGCATGTAGGGGCTGGATTGGTAGATGGCTGCAATTTTTGACCTCGCGGCCAAAGTTACAATCGCAGGCCTCGTTACATCCCCGAGCACTAACAAGGCGTCGCAGTCCTCTTTTTTCATAGTCCGAAACGCTTGCTCAAGATCATCCGGCGTGGGTGCCAAAACTGGTATCGGTGTGAGGCCCAAGCTTTTTGCGGCAGCTTCCGCCATCCCGTAATGCCATGGATGAGAGGGATTGTTGGACATGAGAACGGCAACCCGCTTTGCAGATGGCAGAATGTCGTGAAGAAGCTCCACGGCCTTCCCAACAGCATCGCCAGCCATGGCGGCCATACCAGTAATGTTCCCTCCTGGATGAGCCAGGCTCTTGATGAAGCCCGAGCCAATCGGATCGACAGATGGAGCCATGATGATGGGGATCGTTGACGTCGCCTTCTGAGCAGCCGCTATGGCCGGAGTTGTGATCGCCACGATGACGTCCGGTCGAAGACCAATCAGTTCGGTCAAAAACGACGGCAACCGTTCAAGCCTTCCCTCGGCACTTCGGTCATCGATGACGAGATTGTTGCCTTCAACGTAACCTAAGCGCTTCATCTCTCCGCGAAAAACGTCAAATATCGCGTGGTCAGCAGGATTTGCGAGAGAGCCAGGATATAGATAGGCAATTCGCCATACCTTGGAATTTGATTGTTGCGGTTTCGCAAGCGAAGGCCACGCAAGCAAGCTGCCGCCGATAATCCGCATGAAGTTGCGCCGCAGCATCCGTCTGCTCTCAAAATCAGCCGATTGGAAATGGGCAAAGCGACACGATTTTGAGCAGAAGGCGAGAATATCTGCAATGTTCGCTGGCACACGTCAGCATGCCTAGGGAAAGCCACGTGTCCGGTCACCCCAGCCGAGCAGACATCCGAGTTTACCTGCTCTGTGTCCGGTACCTGCTCATCGACTAGCTCGAATAAATGTAGCGCGTAGGAGGGGTTGAGCCCTTGCGAAACCCATCAGACTTTCGTCGTCTCAATCGGATGGCATCGACGAGGCTCCGGCCGTCAGGCATGGGTTTCGCAAGAACTCAACCCATCTTCAATCCGACGTCCCGCACCATATCGAAGAACGCGCTTGGACTGATCGCCCGTCATCCCTCGGGTAGCGAGTGAGATCGAAGTGAGCGTGAGACGAAGACGACGCCCAATTGCGCACGCGCTTCTCAGAGTGTGCTTGACCGGAATGGCACGCGATCATGATGGAAACAAGAACGATGAGTTTCGCAAGGGCTCAACCCATCCTACGCGCTTCACACCGCCTTGTCGCCGAGCGCGGCGGGAAGCGTGGCAAGGAACGACATGACGCGCTGTGTGCGCAAGGGTGGGCGGCCGCCGGAGGTGCGCAGCATCCATAGCGGTTCGCCAGACGCGCGCCAGAGCGCAAGCACTTCGACGAGCCGGCCGGCGCGAAGGTCTTCGTTGACGAGCCACGCTGGCCCCCAGCCGACCCCAAACCCGTTCACGATCAAAGCGAGCGAAGCGTGCGCGTCGTCGCAAATGTGCTTGGGCTTGGGCGTGACGCGAATGGGTCCCTTGCCGTGCGGGTCGGTGAAACGCCAGGTCAGGATCTGACCGCTCGCGGGATTCCGAAAGCCGACGTGGTCGTGCGCAGAAAGCTCGTATGGACTCGTCGGCTCGCCACGCGCCTTCAGATAGGCAGGCGAGGCGCAAGCGATCCAGGAGAACGTGCAAAGCCGCCGCGCCTTGAGGCCGGGTGCGCGGTCGAGGGGCCCTGAGCGGATTGCGACGTCGACGCCTTCCGCCGCGAGATCGAGAATCTCGTTGCGGAATTTGACTTCGATCTCGATTTCCGGCCGTTCCCGCAGGAACGCGGGGAGTCGCGGCAGGATGCAAGCGCGCGCGAACGAGGCAGGGGCAGTCACGCGCACCCGTCCGCCGTCGTCGCGCGCAACTTCGCCAAGCGCGGATTGGACACGGGCGAGACTTTCGAGCAATGCGCGTCCCGCCGCCATCAGCCGGTCGCCCTCTTCGGTCAGCGCCAACGAATGGGTGGAGCGATGCAAAAGCCGCAACCCGCGAGCCTTTTCGAAGCGGGCGACCGCCTTGGACATCGCAGAGGTGGTCGTCCCCGCCCGCCGCGCGGCCTCAGCGAAGGAGCCCGCCTCGACGACACGGACAAAGGCGAGGAGACGCGAGACGTCGGGAGGCAATGTCGTTGTGGACATACAGTCCACATAATCATGGCTGCGTGGTCACTACAAGAGCCATTCCCGAACGGCTAGACAGGCAGCGCTAGCGCGCATTCTGCGACGCTGGAAAAGCGGGAAGTCCCATGAACCTCGTCGAAATCACCCTGCAAGCTCTTGACGAAGCGGAGCGCGCGATTCCACCCGGCCAGCCGGTTTATATGCTCAATCTGCTGTGTTTCCGCGCGTATGCGCGTTACGAGGACGGGTTCGACGCCGCGCCCTGCTCGGGCCGCGAAGCCTTTCATGAACGCTATAGGCCGGCATTCCGGCGTCTCGCCGCCGGTAAGCCGCTCGTGCGGATATTTTCCGGACCAGTCCTAACGGGCCTCGTTGGCTCGCCGAGCGAGCGCTGGGACGAAGCGGCGATCAATGAATACGGCGATTTCGCCACCTTCCGCTCGATCGTCGACACCGAGACTTATCGGCGCGAAGTCGCCCCGCATCGGCACGCAGCTCTCGAAGATTTCCGGCTGTTCGCGCTCGCCAAAGCGATGTGAACGCATTGAGGCGACGGCATTTGCATTCGCCTCACCACGGCCGGACTCCTTTGGAGGGAGGCCTACGCCGCCACGTTCGACAGGAAGCGATCCACCGACGAACGCAACTGCGTCGCCTGGCTGGAGAGGTCGTGCGCCGTGGCAAGAACAATGTCGGCCGTGCGGTTGGCGTTGTCAGTCGCCTCCGCCGTCCCGGCGATGCTGCGCGCGACCTGCGCGGTGCCGGAGGCCGCCTGCCCGATATTCCTGGAGATCTCGCCGGCCGCCGCATTCTGCTGGTTGACCGCGGCCGCGATCCGACCGGTGAAGCCATCGATATCGCCGATGATCAACGCAATGGCGCCGACATTGTCGACCGCCTCGCGCGTCGCCGACTGCACCTCGGTGATCTGGTTCGAAATCTCCTCGGTCGCCTTTGCCGTTTGCGTCGCCAGCGCCTTCACTTCGGAGGCAACGACCGCAAAACCCCTGCCCGCTTCACCGGCCCGCGCCGCTTCGATCGTGGCGTTGAGCGCGAGCAGATTGGTCTGGCCGGCGATGGTCCTGATGAAGCCGACAACTTCGTCGATCTGCTGGGCGGCACTGGCGAGCCTGCCGATTGTCTGGTTGGCCGCCTCCGCCATGCCGGATGCACGCTGCACGATGGTGGTCGCATCCGCCAATTGCGACGTGATCGCCTGGACGGATTGGCCGAGCTGACTTGCGGCTGTCGCCACGGTCTGGACGTTGGCCGAAGTCTCTTTCGCCGTCGAAGCCGCTTCGTTCGATTGCGTGCCGGCATTGCGTGCGACGGAGGCGAGGCCCTGTGCCGTATCCGTCAACTCGCCGGTCATGCGCGCGGTGTTGCTCATGACCTCGCTGAAGGCGGACCGGAAGGCATCGATCTCGGCTTCGAGACGCCGCCGGTGAACGGCCTGCTCTGCACTGCTCTGGTCCTTGGCGGCGATCAGGGCGTGATCGTCATCGGCGCGGGTCTTCAGGCTCGCCTGCATGACGGCAAGCGACTTCAGCAGACGGCCGAGCTCGTCGCGGCGACGCACCGCAATGTCATCGGTGAAATTGCCCGCGGCTACGCGCTCGGCAACACGCACAGCCGCGGAGATCGGCCGGCTCATCGAGTACGAGAACGCAAGCGCGATCAACAACCCGATCGCAACGGTTCCGACGGCGACCGACAGCATCGTGGTGCGGGCCGCCTCCACGTCTCTCTCTGCCGCCATGCGATATTCATAGCCGTACGCCGCCACGAGCTCGACGAGATCGTCGATCGACGCCATCAGCCGGTCGCCCTGCTGCGCAAGCAAGAAGCTGGTCGGGATCTCCGTCGCGCCGCCGGGCGACGGCTTCAGGATCTTGAGCGCGGCGGTCGACCAATCCTTGAGCTCTTTTTCGGCCTTCTCGCGCGCGGCGGCAACGTTCGGCGTTGCGGCGCGCTCACGCACTACTTTCAAGTCCTCGACACTGTCGCGGATCAGCCCCTCGAACTTCGCGACGGTTTCGCTGGCGCTGCCGGCGACAAGGGCACGCTGGAGCACCAGCCGCGCGTCGTGCAGCGCCGCGTGAGCGGAGCGCGCGTGATTGATTCCCATCAATGGGCCGTCATAGAGACGGACCACCATGTCGCCGGAATTGCCGATGGCGCGGATACCGTAGAAGGCGATGCCGCAAGCCAGCAGAAGCACGACGCTGAAGGCACCGAAAATCTTGTAGCGTATCGACATCATCAATCTCCGGCGCTTCGGTAGAGCGTTCTCGAGCGAAATGGATACCGGTTCGCGTGAAGAAAACGCGTCAAACGACAACCCTAATCCGTCACCTTGACCATCATCTTCATGCGCGGATGAATGGCGCAGATCACCTGCACATCGCCCGGCTCCTTGAAGGACACGTCCGTCGAGGTGCCCGGTGCCTGCGATCCCAGATTGAACTCGTTGCCCTTGCTGGCCGACATGATGTTGTGCGGCACCGTGTCGTCGTTCAGGAAGGTGACGGCCTCGCCCTTCTTGACCGTGATGCTCTCGGCGGAGAAGGCGCGGCCTTGCTGATGGATGATTTCGGTCGCGGCATAGGCGCCGACCGAAAAGCCGGCAACGATGACACAGGTGAAGAGAGCGATTGTGCGCATGTGAGAAAACTTTCGAGGGTTAGCGTGGAAGAACCGGCACGGCCGTCGGCCCGAGCTCACTGGTCAAAGTCTTGAGGAATGCGACAAGGTCAGCCTTGTCCTGCGCGGACAGGTCGAGCGGACGCATGAGGTCCGATCGGCTGGGCCGGTCGACACCGGCATGGTCATAGTGATCGATGACCGCTTCCAGCGTGGGGAGCGAACCGTCATGCATGTAAGGGCTGCGGCGAGTGATCTCGCGCAAACCCGGCGTCTTGAAAGCGTGCTGCATCTTGATGACCCCGGGCAGATATTCGCCGCGGCCGACGTCGGTGCTTGGCAGGCCGATGTCCTGAAAACCCTCGTTGGTGAAGTTCCAGCCCTCGTGGCAGGCCGCGCATTGCGCCTTGCCGTTGAACACGGCGAAGCCGCGCTTGGCCTCTTCGGAAATCGCCTTCTCGTTGCCTTCGATCCAGGCGTCGAACGGTGCCCGTTCCGAGACGACCGTACGCTCATAGGTCGCGATCGCCTGCGCCAGCGTCCTCGGCTTCATGCCTTCGCCCGGGAAGGCTGCGTCGAACATCGGCTTATATTCGGGAATGCTTGCGAGCCGCGTCATGAGCTGGTCGAGCTTCATGTTCATTTCGCCGGGTGACTGGATCGGGCCCAGCGCCTGGTCTTCCAGCGTCGGCAGACGGCCATCCCACATGTAGATCGCGCTCCAGGCCGCGTTGACAATGGTCGGCGAACGGCGACCGAGCTTTGCCATGCCGTGACCGACACCGACCGCAAGCCCGTCGCCCCAGCCGAAACCCGGGCTATGGCAGCTCGCGCACGACTGCGCCGATGTCACCGAGAGGCGCGTGTCGAAATAGAGCTTCTTGCCGAGAGCAGCCTTCTCGGGCGTGAAAGCATTATCCTTGGGGAACGGGATCGTCGCCGGCCTGCGATACAGCGCCTTGAGCGCATCGACACCACCAGGTGCCTTCTGCGTGATCTCGACCTTTCGGCTTTCGCCGACCACAGCGGCGCCAAAACCGATCGTCGCGAAACCGAGAACGCCGAGTGCGGCAGATGCGACAGTCGCAGCGAGCAGCCGCGACCGATGGGAGCCCTGCGTCGGCATGCGAATGTTCCCCAGGAAGGGTGTCATTTGCGACACCGAAAAAAAATTGAAGTAACGCGCGATGAGTTATCGTGATGAAAATACCGGCAATTCGTTAAACAGATCGTACCGGCCACTTTGTTCCACTATCGTTTTTCGGCATTTCAGCAATCAGAAAGTGCGGGAAGAATCAGCAGCCAACGAAGAGTTGCGCGAGCAGCCGTGGAACCGCTCGCGCACCGGCTCGCCACTAACAAATGTTAGTGGGGTCGCGCAGTTCGGAATTTCCTATTGTGGCATTATGCCGGTGTTTCGCCCGACGGAGCAAGCAATTTCGTCAAGTCCGAAATTTTACCAACCCTTTCAAACCCGTCTCTACGGTGCATGGGGTTGTTTTCGAACGATGGTTTGGCGGGCCAAACGAAAGGCCTCTTCCCGCGGGGGAAGAGGCCTTTGCAAGAAGCGACAGCTTCGACTGCCGACGCGGTCGCTACTCCCAGGACCAGGCTGAGAAATCGTTCTCGAACTGCGGAACTTCCTTCCAGACGCCCTTCAGCTTCTTGTTGATGACCGTCGGCCATTGCGGCTGGAACAGGAAGCCGGCCACCGCATCGGTCGCCAGCATCTTCTGGGCATCGCCGAGCAGCTTGGCGCGGCCGGCCTCGTCAGGCGTCGACACGATTTGCTTGTAGAGCGCGTTGAACGCCTCGTTGTTGTAGCCGAGATAGAAGTCGGGTTCGGTCAGCTTGACGAGATCGAACGGCTCGACATGCGAGACGATGGTGAGGTCGTAATTGTGCGGACCGTTCGGCGCGAACGCCTGCGACAGCCACTGCGCCCACTCGACGTTCTCGATCTTGGCGTTGATCCCGACCTTGGCGAGCTGGGCTGCCAGGATCTCGCCGCCCTGCCGCGCGTAAGGCGGCGGCGGCAGCTTCAGGCTGAGCTCGAGCGGCGTGGTGATGCCGGCCTCCGTCAGCAGCTTCTTCGCCTTCTCGGGGTCATAGGGGTTGATCGCGGTGGTGTCGACATAGCCGAGCGAGCCCGGTGTGTAGAAGCTGCCGATCGGCGTGCCGAAACCTTCGACTGCGCCGTCGATCATCGCCTTGCGATCGATGGCGGCGAGGATCGCGCGGCGCACGCGGACGTCGTCGAGCGGCTTCTTCTTCTCGTTGATGGCGACGATGGTCTTGGCCTTGGAGCCGCCGATCAGCACGGTGAAGCGCGGATCGCTCTTGAATTGCGCAACGCCGCGGGTGGTGACGCGCGGGAACGCATCGACGTCACCGGACAGCAGCGCAGCGATCTGCGCGGCGGGATCGCCGATAAAGCGGATCGTCACCTTGGACAGCTTGATCGCCGAGGCGTTGCGATAATCGGCCCATTTGTTCAGCGTGAGCGAGGAGCCCTTGACCCAGGCGCCCAACTGATACGGCCCGGTGCCGATAGGCTGCGTCACGTTGGTGGCCGCGCTCTTCGGCTCGACGATGGAGGCGCTCGCCTGCCCCATCAGGAACGGCAGGTTCGGCTCGGGATATTTCAGCGTGAGCGCGACGGTGTTGGCGTCAGGCGCGTCGATCTTCTCGATCGCCTGGAACAGGCTCTTGTCCTTGTTGGTGCTGTTCGCGGCCGCGTTGCGCTCGAACGAGAACTTCACCGCGGCGGAATCGAAGGCCTCGCCGTTCTGGAATTTGACGCCCTTGCGCAGCTTGAACGTATAGGTCTTCAGGTCGGGCGATGCGGTCCAGCTCTCGGCGAGCAGCGGCGAGACCGAGCCGTCCTCGTTGATCTTGGTCAGGGTCTCGTAGATGTTGTAGAGCGTGACCTCGGCGATCGCGGCGGCGGCCGCGTTGGTGGGATCGAGCCCCGGCGGCTCCAGCGTCATGCCCATAACGACGCTGTCCTTCTTGCTCTGCGCCAGCACCGGCAGCGGCGCCGCAGCCAACGCTGCGGCAAATGCGACGATCGATAGCTTCTTCAACATGCCCAACTCCCCGGCCTTCTTCTGTGCTTTTGAGACTACGCCAATTCCGTAGCCGACACTAACCTTCCATGGCCGCCTGCGGCAATGCCATCACGGCCTCCGCCTTGTGGCAGGCGGCGAGATGTCCCTCGCCCACCCTGCGTAGCAAGGGCGGAACCTCGCGGCAATGCTGGTCCGCGAGCGGACAGCGCGCCACATAGGGGCATCCGGTCGCAGCCGCCGATTGCGAGGCGATCGCCTGGACGCCGCGCCGCCGCCGGCCGCCACCGGGTCGTGCCCGCGGCACGGCATCCAGCAGCGCCCGCGTATAGGGATGGGCGCAGCGCTCGAACAGATCCTCCGGCCGCCCCTGCTCGACGACCCGGCCGAGATACATCACCGCGACCTCGTCGCAGAGATAATCGACCACGGCGAGGTCGTGGCTGATCAGGATGTAGCTGAGGCCGAACTGCTCCTGCAGGTCCTGCATCAGGTTGAGGACCTGTGCCTGCACGGAGACGTCGAGTGCGGAGACCGGCTCGTCGGCGACAATCAGCTTGGGTTGCGTGATCAGCGCCCGCGCAATGGCGATGCGCTGGCGCTGGCCGCCGGAGAATTCGTGCGGATATTTGTCCATGTCCGCATCGCGCAAACCTACCTGCTTCAACACCGCGGCAACGCGGGCGCGGAACGTCGTGCGGTCGGCATCGTCGAGCACCGTAAGCGGCTCGGCGACGATGCGCGCAATGGTCTGCCGCGGGTCGAGCGATCCGTAAGGGTCCTGGAACACCATCTGGAAATCGCGCCGGGCACGGCGCAACTCGTCAGGAGAGATGCGGTTGAGATCGCGACCGAGCAGCGTGACCTCGCCCGCAGTCGGCCGCTCGAGCGCCATCACCACCCGCGCGAAGGTCGACTTGCCCGAGCCGGATTCGCCGACAATGCCGAGGCTCCTGCCGGCCTGGACCTGCACGCTGACGCCGTTGAGCGCACGCACTTGGCCGGGCGGACGGAACAGGCTTTCACGCGGCAGCGTGTAGCGCTGCTCGAGATCCTTGACATCAAGAAGCGGTGCGGCGGTCATGCGGAGAGCGCCCCGACATTCGCAGCCATGGAGACATCAGTCCTGGTGCAGCGCACGACGTGACCGGCCCCGACCTTAATCATCGGCGGCATCGCGGCGCGACACTGATCGATTGCCAGTGGACAGCGATCAGCGAAGGCGCAGCCGACAGGCAGATCGGCGAGCTCCGGCACCGTGCCCGAGATCGTCGTCAGCCTTGTCCCCTTGCGCGCGCCGAGCTTTGGGCGGGCGCGGAACAGGCCCTGCGTGTAGGGATGGCCCATGCGGCGGAACACCTCGTCGGTCGGCCCGCTCTCGACGACCGTGCCGCCATACATCACCATCATGCGCTGCACGTTCTCGGCGATGACGCCGAGATCGTGCGAGATCAGGATCATCGACATGCCCCGCTCCTCGACGAGGTCGGCGATGAGGTCGAGGATCTGGCCCTGGATGGTGACGTCGAGCGCGGTGGTTGGCTCGTCCGCGATCAACAGATCGGGCTCGCACGCGAGCGCCATCGCGATGGTGACACGCTGGCGCTGGCCGCCGGAGAACTGGTGCGGATAGGCATCGATGCGTTTTGCGGGATCGGGCAGCCCGACGCGGTCGAGCAACGCGATCACTTCCTTGCGCGCCTGCGCGGCGGAATATCTCTTGTGCCGCCGCAAAGGTTCTGCAACCTGATGGCCGATCGTGTGCATCGGGTTGAGCGCCGTCATCGGCTCCTGGAAAATCATGCTGATGCGATTGCCGCGCAGCTTGCAATAGTCCGCATCCGGCAGCCGCGCGAGCTCGTTACCATCAAGCTTGACGCTGCCGGTGACAACTGCACTCTCAGGCAGCAATCCCATCAGCGACAGCGCCGTCACCGATTTGCCGCAGCCGGATTCGCCGACAAGCCCGAGCGTCTCGCCGCGTTTCAGCGCAAAGCTGACACCGCGCACGGCCTGTGCCGGGCCGCGGCTGGTGTTGAGGCGGACGCCGAGATTGTCGACCTCGATCAGGCTTGCGGGATCAGCCATCGTCACCGCTCCCGCGCCAGTCGGGGATCGAGCAGATCGCGCAATCCATCGCCGAGCAGATTGAGGCCGAGCACCGCGATTGCGATCGCCGCGCCCGGATAGACCGCCAGCATCGGCGACTGGAACAGCATGGTCTGCGCATCGTTCAGCATACGGCCCCAGGACGGCTGCGGCGGCTGCGTGCCGAGGCCGAGATAGGACAAAGCGGCTTCAGCAAGGATCGCGAGCGCGAACTGGATGGTCGCCTGCACGATCAGGATCGAGAGAATATTCGGCAACACATGCTCGATGGTGATGCGGAACGCCCCCTTCCCTGAGGCGCGCGCGGCCAGCACGAATTCGCGCGCCCAGATCGCATTCGCCGAGCCGCGCGTCAGCCGGGTCAAGGTCGGGATCTGGAAGATGCCGATCGCGATGATCGAGGTCACCATGCCCGGCCCTGCGACGGCGGCGAGCATGATCGCCGAAAGCACTGCCGGAAAGGCAAAGGTGAAGTCGGAGAAGCGCATGATGATCTCTTCGGTCCATCCACGCTTGGCCGAGGCGATCAGGCCGAGACAGACGCCGAAGGAAAGACCGATACTGACCGCGATGATGCCGACCAGGATGGTCGAGCGGGCGCCTGCGAGCAGCAGCGAGACGATATCGCGGCCGAAGGAATCGGTGCCGAGCCAGTGCGCCGACGACGGCGGCCGGAGCTTCGAGGCGATGTCGATCTCGTACGGCGACCACGGCGTCCACACCAGCGAGAGCAGCGCCGATACGACTACCAGGAGGCTGAGCGCTCCGCCCAGCACGAAGCTGCGATGGCGCAGCGCACGACCCCAGAAGCCCCTCGCCGCCAAGGGGCGCGTTGCGACCGGCGCATCAATGGATGTGGTCAGGGGCGAGCTCACAGGTCGTGCACCTTGATGCGGGGATCGATAAAGGCATAGAGCACGTCAACCACGAAATTGACGATGACCACCATGGCCGCCAGCAGCATAACGCAATTGCGCACCACGATGAGGTCGCGGTTGGCGATCGACTGGAAGATCAGCCGGCCGAGGCCCGGCAGGTAGAACACGTTCTCGATCACAATGGTGCCGGCCAGCAGGTTGGCGAATTGCAAGCCCATCACCGTCATCACGGGGATCATGGCATTGCGCAGCACGTGGCTCCACAGCACCTCGCGCTTGCCGAGTCCCTTCGCACGTGCCGTTCGGACGAAATCTTCGCGCAACACTTCGAGCACGGCTGAGCGGGTGACGCGGGCAAGGATTGCGGCCTGCACCACGGCCAGCGAGATCGACGGCAGCAGCAGCGATTTGACGCCAAGCCAGATGCCGTCGTCCCAGCCGGCAAAGCCGCCTGCGGAGAGCCATTGCAGCCGCACAGCGAACAGCAGCACCAGAAGGATCGCGAACCAGAAATTCGGCAGCGCGATGCCGATCTGGGTCAACGACATCACACCGACATCGCCGAGCTTGTTGTGATTGGCGGCGGTGTAGATGCCGGCCGAGAGCGCCAGCACCACCGTGATCAGCATCGACATGATCGCGAGCGGAATGGTCAGCACCAGCCGCTCAGCGATCAGGCTGGCGACCGGTGTGCCGTAGACATAGGAATTGCCGAGATCGCCGACGACGAGCCCTTTGATCCATTGCAGGTAGCGGACCGCCAGCGGCTGGTCGAGCCCGAGCTTGACAGTGAGCGCGCGGACCGCGTCGGCCGACGCATCTGCGCCCATCAGCATCTGCGCGGCATTGCCCGGCAGCGCATCCAGCACCAGGAAAATGATCACGGATGCGCCGACCAGCGTCGCCAGCAGCGTCAGGACACGTCGGAGGACAAATACGCTCATGCGCGGTGGTCGGGCTCAGGGCTCATCAGCGGCACGATCAACATGTCCGGACGCCGGACGCAAGTCCTTTGCTGGCCGGCGCATGCCGTCATTTCGGCCGGCGGGCGAGAAGATCGTGCGAGGCCTCGAACAGCGCGCTCGCCCGCAGCAATTCCGCATCGTCCCGGAAGCGGCCGACGAGCTGAAGCCCGATCGGCAGCCCGTCGCGGCCGAAGCCGCAGGGCAGACTGATCGCTGGGTGGCCGGTCATGTTGAACGGCATGGTCCAGGGGAACCAGTGCGGCCGGACGCTGTCAAATTGCACCCCATCGATCTCGATTTTGCCGAACAGGTCCTGGTCGATCGGCAGCGCGGTGCGGGTGATCGTCGGCATCGCCAGCAGATGCCCGCGCGCAAGCAGGGATTGCACCCGGCGGAACAGCGCCGTGCGCGCGAACATCGCCTCCTGATAGGCGACGCCGCTGACATTGGTGGCAAGTGCGACCTGCTTGACGAAGGCCTCGCTGAGCACTTCGCCATGCTCGGCCACGAGCTTGGCGAAACGCGTGCGCCAGACCGTGTGGTTGATGGCACGCCAGATCGGCTCGATATCAAAGCCCGCGCCGGAGAATTCCTCAAGTTCAGCCCCGAGGCCAGCGAGTCGGTCGAGGCTAGCCTTGAAGGCGGCGGCGACATCGATGGATACTGGACGTCCGGGCGGCGAAGCGCTGAACAGGATCTTCTGTCCGCGCAAATCGCCGCGCGGGGCAGCGGAGCCGATGAAATCTGGCACGGGCATGCCGATCGACCAGGGATCGCAAGCATCCTCACCGGCCATCGCCTGCATCATCAGGGCGGTGTCGGCGACCGTGCGCGTGGTCGGCGTGACATAGGTCTGGTTACCGAACACGTCCAGCGCCTGGCTGTGCGCGATCACGCCGTTGCTCTGCTTCAGGCCGACCACGCCGTTGCAGGCGGCGGGAATCCGCGTCGAGCCGCCGCCATCGGTCGCGATCGCTAAGGGCGCGATGCCACTCGCGACCGCCACAGCCGCGCCGCCGCTAGATCCGCCGGACGAGCGCTCCGCGCTCCAGGCGTTGCGGGTGCGGCCGAACAGGGGGGAATCGGTCAGGCACTTGCTGCCGAACTCTGGCGTCGTCGTCTTGCCGACCAAGATCGCGCCTTCGCTGCGCAGCTTTGCCACCGCGACGGCATCCTCGGCGGGCACATTGTCTTTGTAAGGAACAGCGCCGAAGGTGGTCTTCACGCCCTTGGTGTTGACGATGTCCTTGACAGTAACAGGGATACCATGAAGCAGGCCAAGCGGCTCGCCTGACATGACCTTGCGCTCGGCCTGGCGGGCTGCTTCCATCGCTTCGTCGCCGCATAGCGTGATGAAGCAGTTCAACTTGGGCTGGAGCGCCTCGGCGCGCGCAAGCACGGCGCGGGCGACCTCGACGGGGGAAATCTGCTTATTCGCAATCAGCGGACGCAATTCGCTTGCGGACAGCAGGCAGGGATCGCCGTTCATCGTCACATCATGCTCCGAAGCGGACCGCCGTTGGCCCAATGCATTGACATTGAGAATGACAGTTTTGTTAACTCGAGGTCCAATACGTTTTTGGTGGTCAACCCATACGATTTCGGTATGCCTATGGATCTTCGCCGGCTCCGCTATTTCGTCGCCGTGGCCGAGGCGCGCAGCGTCGGCAAGGCCGCCGAACGGCTGCGGATGGCGCAGCCGCCACTCTCGGTCCAGATCCGCAAGCTCGAAGCCGAAATCGGCGCGCCGCTATTCCACCGCGGCACGCGCGGCATGGACCTGACAGAGGCGGGCCAGGCCCTGCTGACGCGGGCCGGCGAGGCGCTGGCGCTTGCGGCCGACGGCATCGAAGCCGCGCGCGCGGTCGCGGCCGGCCGGCGCGGCAGGATCTCGGTGGGTTACATGTTCGTGCTGGCCAACGCTGTGCTGCCGCGGCTGATCCCGGAGTTGCGGCGATCCATGCCCGGCGTCGATCTCGACTTCGTCGACCTCACCGCATCGACGCGCGAGGCGCGGCTACTGGATCGCAGCGCCACGGTCGCACTGTGCATGCCAGCGATCCACCATCCCGAAATCCAGGTTGCACGGATCGGTGCCCAGCGCTTCATGCTTGCGCTGCCGAACCGCTCGCCGCTTGCGCGGATCGGCGCCGTGCCGATGGCACGATTGCAGGGCCGTCCGCTGATTGCGCTGCCGCCGCCGGAGCGCGATCCCGCCTCCTCCGCAGTCGCAGCCCTGCTCCGGCGGCATCAAATCGTAATGCCGATCGCAAGCCGGGTAGAGACGGTGAATTCGGCAATGAGTCTGGTTCTCGCCGGTGAAGGTCTTGCGATCCTGCCGGCCTGCGCCAAGCTCGGCGCGCCGCGCGGCATTGTGTTCCGGCCGCTGCGCGATGCCACAGATACCATCGACATCGCCGCGTGCTGGCGGCGGGATTCGCAGAGCCCGCTGATCCCAAGGTTTCTGAAATGTGCAGAGAAGGTCGTCGCGCGCCTGTAACGCGGACTAATCAACTCCAGCTGACCTCGTGGCTCCAGGGCGGATCGGCGCCCGGACGGGTGCAGGTCAGGCCGGCGCAGTTGGCCGCAAAGGACAACGCCCGACGAAGCTCGTCGGTGCTGATGTCCTTGAGTTGCTGTCTGGCGAGACGGCCCTGTTTGTACAGCGCGAACAGCAATGCGGCTTGAAAGCTGTCACCGGCGCCGATGGTATCGGCGACCACGACCTTCGGCGCCTCGACCTCGATCTGACCCGTCTTCGCATGCCAGGCGATAGCGCCGTTGTTGCCGCGGGTGATGACGACAAGGCTCGGGCCCTGCCCCAGCATCGCGCCCGCGCGCTGCTGATACGGCTCCTCGCCGAAGAGATAGGAGAAGTCGACATCCGACATCTTGATGAGATCGGCGCTGCCTGCGAACTCCGCCATGCGGGCGAGATAGGCCGGCTTATCCTTGACCAGATTGGGCCGGCAGTTCGGATCGAAGGAGATTGTCGACGTCGCCCTCGCGTCCGCAATTAAAGCTTTGGTCTCGGCGGCGCCCTGATCGTTGACAAGCGTGGTTGAGCCGACATGAACAGCTTCCACCGTGTCGAACGGAATGGTCGCGCGCCGAAACGTCCAATTCCGCGTCGCGGTCTCGGCGTCGTAGAAGGCATAGTGCGACTCGCCGGCGATGATGCGGACAAAAGCGAGGGTGGTCTGGTGATCGCTGCGCGTGGCGAAACCAAGCTCGACATTCGACGCGGCCGCATGGTCGGCGATCATACGCCCGAACATGTCGTTCGAGATGCCACCGACAAAACCGGTCGGGGCGCCGAGCCGCGCGATCCCGATCGCGACGTTGAGACAGGAGCCGCCGACCGCTGGCATCACCGCTTCGCGGCCGTCGGCATTTTTCGTTGGCACAAAATCGATCAGTGCATCGCCGCAAGAAATCAGCATGTCTCTCAACGCGTCCTTCTAACTTCTGGCGATGTCGCGCATCACCGCCCGGCTGCCGCGATCGACCTCGCGCAGCAGCTTGTACACTTCACGCTTCCTGATGTGAAATGCGGCCATGTCGGGCGCAGTCGGTTCGCTCTTACGTCCCAGCGCCGACATCTTTGCCATGGTCTCGCCAATCGAGGCATAGGCGCCGCCGGCGACTGCACCGAGCATCGCGGCGCCCAAGAGCACCGGCTCCCTGGTTTGCGGCAACGCGACGGTGAGGCCAGTGGTATCAGCCATGATCTGCCGCACCAATGGGCTGCGGCTAGCGCCGCCGCCCATGATCATGATGCCGGCATGAACGCCATGCGCGGCAAAGGCTTCGATCACCTCGGCAAGCCCATAAGCGAGTCCGCACAGGCCGGCGACGAATAACCGCTCCATCGAGCCGACATCGGTGTCGAGATCGAGGCCGGCGATCACGGCGCGTGTATCGGGATCGGCGTAAGGCGAGCGGTTACCGATAAATTCGGGGAGCACGTGAACGTCGCGGGCGAGCAGCGCTGCGCGGCTGGCATCGCCGGCGCGCGCGATGATGCGGCGCTCGAGGAACTCGATGAGGTCAACGCCCTCGCTGCGCGCCGCCACACTCGCCTCGGCATGGCCTGGATGCGATTTGAGCAGATGGTCGATCGCCGCGCCCGCGGCCGATTGGCCGCCCTCGTTGAGCCAGAAGTTCGGCACCATGCCGGAGTAGTAGGGACCCCAGACGCCAGGGACGAAGCACGGCTCCTTTGTCGTCGCCATGATGCAGGCCGACGTTCCCATGATGTAGGCCATGCGATCGGTGACGTCAGTCGTTCCGCCCGGTCCGTCGCGTCCGCCAATCGCGCCGATGCCGCCGGCATGGGCGTCGATCAGGGAGGCGCCGACCGGAATCCCCGGTGGCAGGCCGAGATCGGCGGCAGCCGCGCGGGTGAGGCCGGCGCCGAGCCGCGTGCCGGGGGCGACGATCTCGGTGCCGATGCGGGCGTATCTTTCGTTAACGAAGTCGGAGAGGCCGATACGCTTGAAGAACGGCGCGCTCCAGCCGCCGCCGTCATGGGCGAGATAGTTCCATTTGCAGGTGACGGTGCAGGTCGAGCGCTGGAGCGATCCGGTCGCGCGCCAGGTCAGATAGTCTGCCAGATCGAAGAAGTGCCCGGCGGCATCGAAGCTCGCGCGCAGATGACGCTTGAGCCACAACAGCTTAGGCATTTCCATCTCGGGTGAGATGGAGCCGCCCACATAACGCAGCACATCATCGGCGGTCTGGTTGATAAGACGCGCTTCGGCGACGGCACGATGATCCATCCAGACAATGACGTTACGCTGCTTTTCGCCGGAGGCACTGACCGTGACCGGCTCGCCCTCGCGGTCGAGCACCACCAGGGAACAGGTCGCGTCGAAACCGATACCGCCGACACTGTCGGGTGCGATGGCCGCCTCCGCCATCGCCGCCCGCACAGATTTGACACAGGCCTCCCAGATGTCCTGAGACGACTGCTCGACGATGTCGCCGGCCTCATGCCAGATCCGAATCGGGTGCTTGGCGGTCGCAAGCAGCGTTCCCGCCTCGTCAAACACCCCTGCCCGCGTGCTCGTGGTCCCTACATCGACGCCGATATACGCTCGCGGCATTGTCGCTCCCGGTGGCTTCCGTCAGTTTTGACGGCAAGCCTACCAGCAAGTGTAGCCGCCATCCACCAGCACGATGCTGCCGGTCATCAGGCTCGCGGCCTCGGATGCCAGGAACAGGACGACCGAGGCGATCTCCTCGACCTGCCCCATCCGCGCCATCGGGGTTCCACCGATCCAGGCGTCGTACATTTTCGGGGTGCTTTTCACGAAGGCGTTGAGCGGCGTGTCAATGTAGGTCGGCGCGACCGCATTGACGCGGATGCCGCGCGCGCCCCATTCAGCGGCCAGCGACTTGGTCAGATGGTGCACGCCGGCCTTGGAGGCATTGTAGAAGCACTGCTCCTGCGGCTTGTTGACGATGAAGCCGGACATCGATCCGACATTGACGATGGCGCCGCGCTTGACCTTGAGCATGTGCTTGCCGAACTCGCGGCAGCACCAGAAGGTGCCGTTAAGGTTGACGTCGATGACGTTGAGCCAGTGCTCGTCGGTCACGGTCTCGGCCGGGGTTTCGCTACGCGCAATGCCGGCGTTGTTGACGAGGACGTCGACCTTGCCGTGCCGGGCGACGAGATCGTTCGCCACCTCCGCGACGCGCTTGGTATCGGTGACGTCCATGATGGCGGTCTCGACGTCAAAACCCTTCGCCTTCAGGCTGGCCCTGGCGTCGCCAGCGACCTTGCTATCGCGGTCGCCGATGATCACCTTGGCGCCGGCCTCGGCCAGCGCTTCCGCGCAGGCGAGCCCAATGCCCTGCCCTCCGCCGGTGATGAACGCGGTCTTGCCGCTCAGCTTGAATTTTTCCAGGTACATGGTCGTATTCCCGTTTCTTGTCAGTTCCTGATCGCATTGCCGCTCGCGTCGAAGCGGTGGATGCGCGCGGGGTCCGGCACCAGCGACACGCGGTCGCCGGCATGCAGGCTCAATTCGCCGATGTAGCGCGCGGTCAGCATCCCGAGCGGCCCGGCATCGACATAAAGGAATGTGTCGCTGCCGAGGTGCTCGGCGACCGCGATCGTGCCCTGCCAGCCGCCACCGCCGTCGCGCTCGATCTTGAGATGCTCCGGCCGTACGCCGATCGTAGCGGCGCCCCTCTGCGCGGCACTGTCGCCGGTGACAAAATTCATCTTGGGCGAGCCGATGAAGCCGGCAACGAAAAGATTGGCAGGCCGCTCATAGAGCTCCAGCGGCGAGCCATATTGCTCGATCTTGCCGGCGTTGAGCACGACGATCTTGTCGGCCATGGTCATCGCCTCGACCTGGTCGTGCGTCACGTAGATCGCCGTGGTGCCGAGCTGCTTCTGCAGCCGCGTCACCTCGATGCGCATCTGCACGCGCAGCGCGGCGTCGAGATTGGAGAGCGGCTCGTCGAACAGGAACCCCTTGGGCTCGCGGACGATGGCGCGTCCGATCGCAACGCGCTGGCGCTGGCCGCCGGAAAGCTCGCGCGGCTTGCGGTCAAGATAAGGCGTCAGGTTCAGCGTCGCAGCGGCCGCCTCGACCTTGCGGTTGATCTCGTCCTTGCGCAAACCTGCCATCTTCAGGCCGAAGCCGATATTGCCGCGCACGCTCATGTGCGGATAGAGCGCGTAGGACTGGAACACCATCGACAGCCCGCGCTTGGCCGGCGGCGTGTCGACGACGTTCTTGCCGTCAATCAGGATGGCGCCGCCGGTGACGTCCTCGAGGCCGGCGATCAGCCGCAGCAGCGTGGTCTTGCCACAGCCGGATGGGCCGACGAAGACGACGAAGGAGCCGTCGGCGATGTCGAGATCGGCGCCCTTGATGATATGCACGGGGCCGAAGGATTTCTGCACGCCCTGAAGTGTGATCTGACCCATGATCCGGCAGCCCCTTTATTTCACCGCGCCGAAGGTGAGCCCGCGCACGAGCTGCTTCTGGCTGAACCAACCGAGGACGAGAATGGGCGCGATCGCCAGCGTCGAGGCCGCCGACAGCTTTGCCCAGAACAATCCTTCCGGACTTGAATAGGAGGCAATGAACACCGTCAGCGGTGCGGCCTCCGAAGTGGACAGGTTGAGCGTCCAGAACGCTTCGTTCCAGGCCAGGATAAGATTGAGTAGCATGGTCGAGGCCAGCCCCGGGATCGCCATCGGCGTCAGCACGTAGATGAGCTCGCGGCCGATCGTAGCGCCGTCCATGCGCGCGGCTTCCAGGATGTCGCGCGGGATTTCCTTGAAATAGGTGAACAGCATCCAGATCACGATCGGCAAATTGCCGAGGCAGAGGATGAAGACGAGGCCGATGCGGGAATCGAGCAAGCCAAAGGTCTTGTAGATCAGGTAGATCGGCACCAGCACGCCGACCGGCGGCATCATCTTGGTCGAAAGCATCCAGAGCAGGATGTCCTTGGTACGCTTGGTCGGCGAGAACGCCATCGACCAGGCAGCGGGGACTGCGATCAGGAGCGCAATCAGCGTCGAGCCGCCGGCGATGATGATCGAGTTCATCGCATGGTGGAAATAGTCGCTGCGCTCCTGCACGGTCGCATAGTTTTCCGTGGTCCAATGGAAGAACAGGAAGGATGGCGGGATCGCGAAGGCTTCCAGCTCGGTCTTGAAGCTCGCCAGCACCATCCACAAGATCGGGAAGAAGATCAGAAAGCCGAAGAACCACGCCCCGATCGTCGAGATCACCACCCGCTGCGTTGTTGACTTGCGCGCCATGATTTCAGGCTTCCAGGTTGCGGCCGACGATGCGGACCAGGAAGAAGGCGACGATATTGGCGATGACCACCGCGACGAGGCCGCCCGCCGAGGCGCTGCCGACGTCGAACTGGATCAGCGCCTGCGAATAGATCAGGAAGGCGATATTGGTGGTTTGCAGGCCCGGTCCGCCGCCGGTGGTGACGAAGATTTCGGCAAACACCGTCAGTAGGAAGATGGTCTCGATCAGGATCACCACGGTGATCGGGCGGGCCAGATGCGGCAACGTGATGTAGATGAAGGTCGAGATGGCGCTGGCACCATCCATCTCGGCCGCTTCCTTCTGCTCTTCGTCGAGCGATTGCAGCGCGGTCAGCAGAATCAGCGTCGCAAACGGCAGCCATTGCCAAGCCACGATCAGGATCACCGAGAACAGCGGCACGTCGTTGAACCAGTCAACCGGCGTCAGCCCGACCAGCTTGGCCAGCCAGGCGAACAGGCCGGAGACCGGATGCATCAACAGGTTCTTCCAGACCAGCGCGCTCACCGTCGGCATCACGAAGAACGGCGCGATCACCATCAGGCGCACGAAGTTGCGACCGACCACAGGCTGGTCCATCAGCAGCGCCAGGGGAATCCCGAGCAGGATCGTCAGCGCCAGCACCGAGCCGACCAGCACCAGCGTGTTCTGGAGCGAGGCGAGAAAGGCCGGATCGGTGAGGAAGTAGCGGAAGTTTTCAAGCCCGACGAACGATTCCGAACCGGGATCGAGCAGACTGTAATGCAGCGTCGAGAAATAGATCGTCAGCGCGAGCGGAACGATCATCCAGATGAAGAGCAGTCCGACGGCCGGGGTCAGGAGCGATCGCGCAAGAAACTGCGTCTGCCGGGTTGCCATCCTCGGGATCTCCCTCAGAGCGCTTTCGAGCGAAGTGGCGGCGGCTTCGCGGAAAGAAAACGCGTCAAAATAAAACTTCGGGAAGAAGGCGGCCATCCATCGCGCAAGGAGTGGATGGCCGCAAGTTTGAGCTCAGGGAGAGCTCGGGTTCACTTGATGTAACCGGCGCGCTTCATCTCGCGCTCGGTGGCAGATTGGGCCGCAGCCAACGCCGCGTCGACCGTCATCGATCCAGCAAGCGCAGCCGAGAACTGCTGCCCGACTTGCGTGCCGATGCCCTGGAATTCGGGGATCGCGGCATATTGCACGCCGACATAGGGCACCGGCTTCACGGTCGGCTTGTTCGGGTCGGCAGCGTCGATCGAGGCCAGGGTCATCTTGGCGAAGGGCGCCGCCTTCACATACTCGGGGTTCTGGTAGAGCGAGGTACGCGTACCCGGCGGCACGTTGGCCCAGCCCTCCTTCGAGGCCACGAGCTTGGTGTAGTCCTTGCTCGTTGCCCAGGCGATGAACTTCTCGGCGGCGTCGGCCTTCTTGGAGCCTGCGGGAATAGCCAGACTCCAGGCCCACAGCCAATTGGCGTTCTTGCCGAGCCCGGTGTTGGGCGCCAGCGCAAAGCCGACCTTGTCCGCAACCTTCGAGTCCTTCGGGTTGGTGACGAAGGACGCCGCGACCGTCGCGTCGATCCACATGCCGCACTTGCCGGCGTTGAACAGCGCGAGGTTCTCGTTAAAACCGTTCGAACTCGCGCCGGGAGGGCCGGCGTCCTTCATCAGGTTGACGTAGGTCGTGAGCGTGGTCTTCCATTCCGGCGTGTTGAACTGCGGCTCCCATTTCTCGTCGAACCAGCGCGCGCCATATGAATTGGCCATTGCCGAGAGGAACGCCATGTTCTCGCCCCAGCCGGCCTTGCCGCGCAGGCAGATGCCGTAGACACCACCGTTCTTGTCGGTGAGCTTCTTGGCGGCATCGATGATGAAATCCCAGGTCGGCTTTTCCGGCATCTTCAGGCCGGCCTTGTCGAAAAGATCGGTGCGGTACATCACCATCGAGCTCTCGCCGTAGAATGGCGCGGCATAGAGCTTGCCGTCGACGGAGACCGCGTCCCTGATCTTGGGCAGGAGGTCGGCAACGTCATAATCGGCGCCGAGATTGGCGAGCGGCACCAGCCAGCCCTTCTTGGCCCAGATCGGCACCTCGTAGGTGCCTATGGTCAGCACGTCGAATTGGCCGCCCTTGGTGGCGATATCGGTGGTGACCCGCTGGCGCAGCACGTTCTCCTCCAGCGTCACCCATTTCACTGAGATATCAGGGTTTGCCTTGGTGAATTCACCGGTCAGCCCCTGCATGCGGATCATGTCGCCATTGTTGACGGTGGCGATCGTCAGGGTCGTTTCGGCCATCGCAGGGACGGCAAGCAGTACGGACGCGCCGCAGACGGCGCCCAGAAATCGTTTCACGGTGTCCTCCCTCAACTCGCGTGTTGAGCATATGCCCACGCGTTGGGCGTATGTTCGGCTGAGGTGCCGCGCTTGTCAAGCAGGCCCGCGGGCGTTTTGGCAACTTATGAGTGTTGCGGCGCGACAAACCTTCCCCATCATGCCCCGCGAAAGCGGGGCATCCAGTACTCCGTCAATCGGCTGGTTTGCCTTAAGGGGGGCCGCGGCGTACTGGATCGTCCGCTTTCGCGGACGATGACAGCGGCGCAAGTAGCGAGATCGGGCGCCCTACCGCTCCAGAATCGCCCTTGCGGTGGCCTCGTCCGTGATCAGGCCGTTGATCAGGCGCCCGTTCAGCGCCGCTGCGATCGCGGACACTTTGGCCGCACCGACCGCCGCTCCGATGGTCGTGGTCTTCGCCGGCACCTCCGGCGGGATACTGGTGAGGCGCTTGTTGGTGCCGGCCTTGAGCAGGCGGCCCTTGGAATCATAGGCCCAGCCGGTGATCTCGCCGATCGCGCCCTGCCGCATCATCTCGAACAATTCATCGCGCGTGACGAAACCATCGACATGGACCTGAGCCTTCTGGTCCATCTGGCCGATACCGACGAGACGCAGATCCGCCTTGGCGGCGACCGCCTTGACCTTCGCGATCGGCTCGATGCGAACCATCTTATTGCGCTCGTCCTCCGACGACATCAGGAACGGCAGCGGCATCGGATAGTGCCGTGCGCCGGTGCGGTCGGCGAGCCGGCCGACGGTGTCGTAGAAGCTCGCCGAGCCGTCGGCGGAGATGTTGCCGACCAGCGAAACGATCTGGTGGTTGGGCCGGTCGATCGGGGTGACGCGCTCGACCGCGGCGCGCACTGCCCGCCCCGTGCCGAGCGCAACGATCACGGGCGTCTCCGAGCGCAGCGTCGCATCGAGCAGATTGGCACAACGCTCGGCAATGCCGGCGTTGGACTGCGGCGCGGCTAGATCGGTAGGCACGACCTCGCAGTGGCCGAGATCAAAGCGCTCCTTCAGGCGCGCCGCCAGCTCCATGCAGGCCGCGATCGGATGTTCGAGCCGGAAGGTAATCAGACGCTCGGCGAGGCACAGCGAGACCAGCCGCTGCGCCGAGGCGCGCGACACCTGAAGCATCCTTGCGATCTCGTCCTGGGTGTGGCCGGCAATGAAATAGAGCCAGCCGGCGCGCGCGGCGTCGTCGAGCCTGGATTTTTCGTTCTCGGCGGCCATGCGGCCTCACGCCCCCTAGAAATCGCTCATCTGCGCGAAGACCCGATCGGCCCCGGCGGCGGACAATATAGCGCGACCGTCGCGGCTCCGATAATGGGCACCGCCGACAAATCCCCAGACCATCATCCCGGCTGCCTTGGCGGCCTGGACGCCGCTGACACTGTCCTCGATTACCAGCGTGCGAGAAGGGCTGGCCTGCATCTTGCCCGCCGCATGGAGAAAGAGATCCGGAGCCGGCTTGCCGTGCCTGACCATCTGCGCGGTGTACAGCCGGTCGCTGAAATGCGGCGCGAGACCGGTAACATCCAGCGACAGCGAGACCCGGTCGAGGTCGCTCGACGATGCGACACAGCTTGGCGTCTTCAATTCGGACAGCACTGTGCCGACGCCGGGGATCGGCTGCAGTGCCTCGGCAAACGTCTCAAGCACGCGCGCCTTCAGTCGGAGGAGGAATTCGCTGGGCAGAACCTGGCCGAGGTCGCGATAATGCTGCTCGATCGCCCTCGTGCTGCGTCCGAGAAAGAGCTGGAGCGCCTGCTCCACACTGAGCTGAAGGCCGAACTCCGCCAGCACCTCGGACAGGCAGCGACAGCTCAGCAGCTCACTGTCGACGAGCACGCCGTCGCAATCGAAGATGATCAGATCGGGTTTTGGGCGGCCCAGGTCCATCCGGTCATTCGATCATATACCCAATAGATGAGCAATAGTTCACAGAGGGAACATGATGCCTCGATGGTTGTCCTGCGACCTCAGGACACCACCTGCCGGTAGATTGCCGGCAGCGCGGCGGGCAGCCGCCTGATGTTGCCGACGATGGCGTAGCCGCCACGGCCGAACAGCGTCGGGAAATAAGATTGTGCCGTGGCATCCACCGTCACGCCGAAAACAGAGCTGCCAAGCCGGCGCGCTTCCTGCACGGATTTGCGGGTATCCTCGAGCGCAAAGCGCCCCTCATAGTGGTCGACGTCGTTCGGCTTGCCGTCGGTGAGGACGAGCAGCAACTTCTTGCGCTGTGGCTGACGGGCTAACTCGGCCGAGGCATGGCGCACCGCGGCGCCGATCCGGGTGTAATAGCCGGGCTTCAGTGCGCCGATGCGGCGCTCCACTGTCCCGCTCATCGGCTCGCCAAAGGCCTTGACCGTCTCGAGCCGCACCCAATTGCGACGGCGCGAAGTGAAGGTGAGAATGCTGTGGTGGTCGCCGCAGGCCGACAGCCCATGGGCGAGCACCAGGAGTGCCTCCTTCTCAACGTCGAGCACGCGGTACCCGTCGACCCAGGCATCCGTCGATAGCGAGACGTCGACGAGCAGCGTAACGGCGAGATCATGGCCCTGCGGTCGCATCGCCATGTGGACGCGATCCATACCACCATTGCTGCTGCCCGCACGCAGGTCGCACCGCGCGCGCACGAGCGCATCGAGATCGAGGTCGTATCCGTCGGTCTGGGCGCGCAACAATTCATGACGCGGCCGCAACACTTCGAAATGGCGACGCACCTGGCGGACGCGCCGGCGCATGGCATCATCCGGCGCCCAGCTTTCGCCTTGCTCGGAGGCCGTCCCCGCGAGCACGCGGCAATGATCGGGCAGATAGGATCCGCTGCGATAATCCCATTCGGGATAGGTCAAGTCAGCGCTCAATGGCAACGCATCAAGCGCTTCCGGCGGCAGGTCGAGATCGAATTTGAAGCGGCTTGCCGGCTTGCCGCTGCGGCGGCTGAGCAGGATTTCCTCGAGGTCGTCGGCAGCCTTTTGCGCGTCCTCGTCGTCGTTATCGTCGTCCGGACGGTCGACGTTGACCATCTCGGCCATCGCCAGGATCTTCTCGAAGCGGTTGAGCACGAAGGGATCGCGGCGGGTGGTATTGTCCTCGCGTTCGCGCACGGCAAAGCGCCTGCGATTGTCCTGGGTTGCGGCCTCCGAGGCAGCTGCGCACTCGTCGTCTCCGGAATGCACGGGCGAGAGCTCGCGCGTCCAGCAATCGCCCCAGAGCGGACATGGCAGAATTGAACGATAGCCCGGCGGCGCCTTGTCCGGCAGCGGGCCAGTTCCCATCATCGCCGGCCACAATCTGCCTGCGGGTGCCTTTCCGGCCCCGAGCAGGGCCAGCACGATCTGCTCGACCTCCTGCTCGACGCGCGGCAGGGGGCGCTTCGGCCGGGCAGCCGCGGTTGCCGCGGCGAGTTGCGCATAGTCGGCGATGAGCCCGGGAAATTGCGTGAGCACCCAGACAGCCGTCTCGCTCGCCCGACGCAGCACCAGAAGATCCCGCCGCAGCAGATCGTCCTCCGCAATCACCTCGACCGGCGCGGCGGCGAACCATGCAGCGAGCCAGCGATAGAGCACGGCGTTCAGCGCGCGGTCGGCAAAGATCGCGATGCGATCGGGCAGGAAGATGGTTGCGGCGTCGCGGCCCGGCTGCTCCAGACGCTCATCGCCGAGGCCGATGCGTTGCCGCCAGCCGAGCCGATGCCCGGACTTGCGCGCACCGGCGCTCGCGATCTGCACGCCCGTCTCTCCGCCGAGCGCGCGGAACATGACCGCGATCCGGCCCCTCACCTCGCTGAGCGAGACCGCATCATCATCGTGGACTCGATAGCTTGCGGTGCCGCCGACCATCCGGTGCCAGGCACGGCCGACCGTCTCCTCCAGTTCGAGGAAGTCGAGCATGAGTCACCCGATCACGGCACGCGCGACGTCCAGCAGTGCCGCCTTGACGTCGGCGTCATCGGTCAAAGGCTCGATCATGCCGGCAAGGACCGCGTCGGCGACCGGCGTGCCTGCGGCGATCAGGGTCGCGCAATAGATAACGAGCCGGGTCGAGACGCCCTCTTCCAGATCATGGCCCTTGAGCGCACGCAGCCGCCCGGCCAGCGTGACCAATGGCCGTATGCGATCCAGCGGCAGCCCGCTCTCGGCGGAGACCACGGCAATCTCCTGCTCGGCCGGCAGGAAGCCGAACTCGATGGCGACGAAGCGCTGCCGCGTCGACGGCTTCAGCGCCTTGAGCAAGGTCTGATAGCCGGGATTGTAGGAGACCACGAGCATGAAGCTTTTGGAGGCCGCAAGCTCCTCGCCGGTGCGCTCCAGCGGCAGGATGCGCCGGTCGTCAGTCAGCGGATGCAGCACCACGGTGACATCCTTGCGCGCTTCAACGACTTCGTCGAGATAGCAGATGCCGCCCTCGCGCACCGCGCGCGTCAGCGGACCGTCGGTCCACACGGTGTCGCCGCCCTTCAGCAGATAGCGCCCGGTGAGATCGGCAGCGGTGAGATCGTCGTGGCAGGCGACGGTGTGCAGCGGCAGCCCGAGGCGCGCTGCCATGTGCGCGACGAAGCGCGTCTTGCCGCAGCCGGTCGGGCCCTTCAACAGTACCGGAAGCTGATTTCGCCAGGCATGCTCGAACAATGCACATTCGTTGCCGCTGGCGACATAGGCCGGGAGCACGGGGACCGAGCTTACGGTGTGAAGGGCAGGTTTCATGACGTCTCTCCGGGCTTTCCAGGAAGTGGGCGGCCGCGGCGAACTGCGGCCGCCGTTTCTCGTTTATTCAGCCGGTTGCAGCGCAGCCGGAATGACCGCCCGCTTCTCGCGACCGGGCACCAGCACCGCCCAGACGAACATCAGCGCGGAGATGGCGACGAACACACCGGAGCCGAGCCGGACCCAGTAGAACATCGCGAGCTGGTCCTGCACGTCCATGTAGCTCTGGCCGAGCACCCGCTGCAGATGAACCTGGACCACGCCGGCGAAGGTCAGCGCAAAGGTCATCACCATCATGGCCGTGCACATGATCCAGAAGCTCGTCATGGACAGCCACTGGTTATAGGGCGCACGTCCCTTGATCTGCGGGATCGCGTAGGCCATCACCGACAGGTTCAGCATCACATAGGCGCCGAAGAAGGCGAGATGGCCGTGCGCAGCGGTCACCTGCGTACCATGGGTGTAGTAGTTCACCGAGGACAGCGTGTGCAGGAAGCCCCAGACGCCTGCGCCCAGGAACGCCATCACCGAACAGCCGACCGACCACAACAGCGCAGCGCGGTTCGGATGCTTGCGGCCGGCCTTCCAGGTCATCTGCACCGTGAAGATCACCATGGTGAAGAACGGTGCGACCTCGAGCGTCGAGAACAGCGAGCCGATCCACTGCCAGTAGCCAGGGGCGCCGATCCAATAGAAGTGGTGGCCGGTGCCAAGGATGCCGGAGAACAGCGCAAGGCCGATGATGACATAGAGCCACTTCTCCACGACCTCGCGATCGATGCCGTTCAGCTTGATCATCAGATAAGCGAGGACGGAGGCCATGATCAACTCCCAGACGCCCTCCACCCAGAGATGGACGACGTACCACCAGTACATCTTGTCGACCGCGAGATTGGCCGGGTTGTAGAAGGCGAACAGGAAGAAGATCGCGACCCCCCACAGGCCGAACAGCAGGATGTTGGTCACCGTGGTCTTGCGGCCCTTGAGCGCCGTCATGGTCACGTTGAACAGGAACATCAGGCAGACCACGACGATGCCGACCTTGATGATGAAGGGCTGTTCGAGGAATTCGCGGCCCTCATGATAGTGGAAGAGATAACCGACAACCGCCACGCCTGCGGCGCCGAAGAACATCCAGAACTGGATCTTCGCCAGCAGCGGGCTGTACAGCTCGGTCTCGGTCTCCTCCGGCAGCAGATAGTAGGTCGCGCCCATGAAGCCGATCAACGACCACACGATCAGCGCGTTGGTGTGGATCATCCTGACGATGTTGAACGGCAGCAGCACCGACAGCGTATTGGGCAGGACGTAGATCGTCCCGGCGAGCAGGCCGAACAGCACCTGGGCCATGAACAGGGTCAGCGCGCCGTAGAAATACAGCATCGCGACTTTCTGGGTCTGATATTTCATCTCGGGTTCTCTCTGTCTTGAAAGAAGAAGCAGCGCGCTCAGCCGGCCTGGTTCGGCGGCCAGCTCTGACGCTTGATCGTCGAGGTCCATTGCAGGAAGTCGGCGAGATCGTTGAGCTCCTGGTCGGTGAGACTGAACTGCGGCATTTGCCGCCGCCCCGGCGCGCCCGAGGGCTGCGACTGCATCCAGGCCTTCAGCGTCTCGCGGGCGGCGGCCGGATCCTCCTTGCCGCCCCAACGATCCCAGACGTTGCCGACTTCAGGAGCGAAATAGGCACCCTCGCCCAGCAGCGTGTGGCAGTTGATGCAGGAATTGCGCTCCCAGACGTGCTTGCCGCGGGCGACCGACGCCGTCAGCGTCGTCGCGTCCGTAGAGGTCGTGGTCATGTAGTAATGGCTGTGCGCCGTCAGTCCGATGAAGATGGCGAAGAAGAAGGCCGAGCCGCCGTAAAAGACGTTTCGAGCGGCCGACTTGGTCAGGCGTTCAGCCATTGCCAATCCTTTCCGATTGAGTCCTGAAGAAATGCGATCGTGTGATTTATTGCCGATTGCCACCGATCGCTCTTTGACGAAGAGCAAGTAGCGCGTCGATGCGCGGCATCGCGGTCAAACCAGGGCGACGATCGCGGATGCGAGCCAGGCGAACAGCACGACGATGAGGACCCAGGCGCTGACGAGACCGCGCCAGAGCGCCGGCGCAGCTCGAAGATCGAAAAAGTCGAGCACGATACGGCGTCCCTTGAGCGCAGCGAAGATCAGCAGAAGGGCATTGCCGAGCAGCGGGCGTGCGACGAGCGGCGGAACCAGAAGGGTTGCAAGCGCGAGGCCGAGCAGCACAATCCAGGCGATGTCGATGCGATCCGGAATCACTGCTGCACCAGATAGATGATCGGGAACATGACGATCCACAGCAGATCGACCATGTGCCAGAAGGCGGCTCCCGTCTCTACGCCGGTCACGCTGGCGCTCCGGGAAACCAAGGCCAGAATCACGATGCCGAGGCAGACATGCATGAGATGGAAGCCGGTCAGGAGAAAATACAGCGTGAAGAACGGGCTGGTCTCCAGACCATTTCCGAGCGCGATCTCGCCGGCATATTCGAACAGCTTGGTCGCGATGAAGAAAGCGCCAAGCGCCATGGCTGCGAACAGCCGACCGCGCGCAGCCTGCCTGCGGGAAGCGCGCGCGGCGGCCGTGGCACGCGCTGCGGCCCAGCCGCTGGTCACCAGAACCAGCGTATTGAGCCCGGCGAGATGGGAATCAAGAGTGGCCTGCCCCGCCGCAAACATCGCGGGATGGATCGCCCGGGCGACCACGAAGGCGCCGAGAAACAAGCCGAAGGCGGCGAGCTCGCTGAAGATCAACACCCAAATCATGGGATCCCCGGGAAGACCTTCCAGGATGCCCCAGCCGGTCTCTCCTTGCTCGCAATCCGTCGTCGACATCTGATTTCCGCATCAAGACGCCGAATCGATATCTCACCGGCGCGGGTCCGACTTTGTCGCCGCACAAACAGTGCAACCAGCCGGAGCCGCGTTTGCGCTACCGCAACGTTGCGCGGGTCCCTCCATAATATCGTGAATCGATATGACGGCTCCGAACAACGGCTGATGATGACATGAGTGAAGCACAACTCGGACTGGTGACCGCGACGCCGATCATCATCGTCTTTGCCATCGCGCTGCGGCGCATGGGGGTGCTATCGACCGTTGCGACCATATCGGCGGTGAGCCTTTCCGTCGCGATCGCGACAGTGCTGTTCACGACACAATAATCCGGACGCCGCGGATCGGGGGGCGCGATCAGCTCGCCCGGGATCGCCGATCGGGCGCCGTTTCGGCAGGACTAACTGAAACCGCGAGCCTTCACCGGGCTTGCTTTCGAGTCGGAGCTGTCCGCCCAATCGATCCACGACGATGCTGTGCACGATGTGCAGGCCAAGGCCACTCGCGCCGTCATGCCGGTGCGTGGTAAAGAAGGGATCGAAGGCCCGCCGGTCCACGTCGGGCGCCATGCCACAACCGTCGTCGGCGAACAGCAGCTCGATATGTCCATGGCCTGCTGCGCGGAGCGAGACATCGATCTTCCCTGTTCCGCCACCAGAGAAGGCATGCGTCATCGCGTTAATGGCTCTGGCGTGAATCGCCTCGCTCAAAACAGAACAAAGGCGCCGATCAACAAACCTGCAGCGAAGGAGCAGAGCCCTAAGGTACAGACGGAAACGATGCGCAAGAGGATGCGAAGCCGCCCCTCAAATTCATCGTCTGTCATCTCGTGGATATGAGCCGCCACTGGTGCTGCCCTGCCCGTGCCCTGCTCGGCACCCCCCGGATTTAGACTCCAAATCATGGTCATCGCGAGGCACTGGTTCTAATCGCGACGCCGTGATCGAAATTGACGAAAATTGTAGCGGCGCCGGAGCCTCCCCCCGCGAGGTGATTTTGCGCCTACCGCCGCTGGTTATAGACGTCGATGCACACGGCTCCGAGCAGCACCAGGCCCTTGATGACCTGCTGGTAGTCGATGCCGATGCCGAGGATGGACATGCCATTGTTCATCACGCCCATGATCATGGCGCCGACCACGGCACCGCCGACACGGCCGACGCCGCCATAGGCCGAAGCGCCACCGATGAAGCAAGCGGCGATGACGTCGAGCTCGAAGCCGAGGCCGGCCTTCGGGGTCGCGGTGTTGAGGCGCGCAGCGAAGACGAGACCGGCGAGCGCGGCGAGCACGCCCATGTTGACGAAGGTGAAGAACGTCAGCCGCTCGGTCTTGATGCCCGACAGGCCTGCCGCCTTCGCATTGCCACCCACGGCATAGATCTGGCGGCCAATCACGGTACGGCGGGTGACGAAACCATAGAGCGCGATCAGGACGCTCATGATCACGAGCACGTTGGGCAGGCCGCGATAGGTCGCGATCAAATAGGTGAAATAAAGCACGGCACAGGCGAGCACGACACTCTTGCCGAGGAAGAACGCGTAGGGCTCAACCTCGATGCCATGCGACACCTCGCGCGCGCGGCTCTTGGCGCTGGCGTAGACCAGACCAAGTGCCAGCACCGCACCGATCAGCATCGAGGTGGGATGCAGCGTGCCGGCCTCCGGCAGCACCTCCGGAATGAAGCCCGACGACAGCTTTTGGAAGGTCGACGGGAACGGCCCGAGCGACTGGCCCTGCAACACGGCAAGCGCGAGGCCCTTGAACACCAGCATGCCCGCCAGGGTCACGATGAAGGATGGGATCTTGAAATAGGCGACCCAATAGCCCTGCGCCGCGCCGATAGCCGCCCCGACCGCGAGACAGATAAGGAAGGCGAGCGTGTAGTCGACCTTGTATGTGACCATCAGAAGAGCGGCGACCGCACCGACGAAGCCCGCGACCGATCCGACCGAGAGGTCGATATGGCCGGTGACGATCACCAGCAGCATGCCCAACGCCATGATGACGATGTAGCTGTTCTGGAGCACCAGGTTCGTCAGGTTCAACGGCTGCAACAGCGTGCCGCTGGTCATGACCTGGAAGAACAGCATGATCGCAATCAGCGACATCAGCATGCCGTAGTTGCGCAAATTGTTTTTGATGAAGCTGCCGTGCCGGCGCTCCTCAGGCAGCGACACCGTCTTGTCGGTCATAGCTGCGATCCTCCCATCTCAGCGGCCTTGGCCGCGCCGTTTCCGTTGCTTCGTTCGTTGCGCATGATAGCGCGCATGATGCTTTCTTGTGTCGCCTCAGCGCCCGGGAACTCGCCGACGAAGGCGCCGTCGTTCATGACGCAGATACGGTCGCAGATGCCGAGTAGCTCGGGCATCTCCGAAGAGATCACCACGACGCCGCGGCCGGCCTCCGCCAGTTCGTTGATAATACAGTAAATCTCGTATTTGGCACCGACGTCGATGCCCCTTGTCGGCTCGTCCAGGATTAGCACCTTTGGGTCGGTCATCAGCCATTTCGACAGGACGACCTTCTGCTGGTTCCCGCCGGAAAGCTGGCCGGTCTCCTGGTAGACGTCGGAGCAGCGAATCCGCATCCGGTTGCGGTAGTCGCTCGCGACCTTCAGCTCGGCGATGTCGTCGATCACCCGCCCCGGCGCGACCTGGTCCAGGCTTGCCAGTGTAATGTTCTTGCGGACGTCGTCGGCCAGGATCAGGCCGAGCTGCTTGCGGTCCTCGGTGACATAGGCAAGGCCGGCGTCGATCGCGGCGGCGACGCTCGGCAGCACGATCTCATGACCCTCAAGGGCAATGCGGCCGCTGATATTGGTACCCCAGGAGCGACCGAATAGGCTCATGGCGAACTCGGTGCGACCGGCCCCCATCAGCCCGGCGATGCCGACGACCTCACCGCGCTTGACGCCAAAATTGACGTTCTTGATCACCTGCCGTTCCGGATGGATGGGGTGATAGACTGACCAGTTCGAAACCTGGAGCACGGGCTCGCCGATCTTGGCGCTGCGCTCGGGGAAACGATGGGCAAGGTCACGGTTGACCATGCTGCGGATGATGCGGTCTTCCTGGATCGGCTCGGCGCGGCAGTCGATACCGTCGACGGTGCGTCCGTCGCGCAGCACGGTGATGTGGTCGGCGACGCGGGCGACCTCATTGAGCTTGTGCGAGATCAGGATCGAGCCGATGCCCTGATCGCGGAACTTCATCAGGCGCTCGAGCAGTGCCGCGCTATCGGCTTCGTTCAGGCTCGCGGTCGGCTCGTCCAGGATCAGCATCCTGACGCGCTTGGACAACGCCTTGGCAATCTCGACCAGCTGCTGCTTGCCGACGCCGAGATCGGTGATCAGCGTATCCGGCGATTCCTTCAGGCCGACCTGCGCGAGCAGCTCGCGCGTGCGCCGGTAGACCTCGTCGCGATCGATCACGCCGAATTTTGACGGCGGATGCGAGAGAAAAATATTCTCCGCGATCGACATCAGCGGAATCAGGGCCAATTCCTGATGGATGATGATGATCCCGAGCGCCTCGGAATCGTTGATGTCGCGGAACCGGCGCTCCTCGCCCTCGAAGACAATGGTGCCTTCGTAGCTGCCCGCCGGATAAACCCCGCTCAGCACCTTCATCAAGGTTGATTTGCCGGCGCCATTCTCGCCGACGAGGGCATGGATCTGCCCGGCTTCGACCGAGAAATTGACGTCACGCAGCGCCTGCACACCGGCAAAGCTCTTGCTGACGTTGCGCATTTCCAGCATGGCGGTCATCGCATTGCGTCCCATCCGTTACGTCCCTCCCCCCGCGAACGGGGAGAGGGAAACTTGAGAGTCTTACTGGAACTGCGACTTCTTGTAGTAGCCGCTGTCAATCAGGGTCTTCTCCCAATTGTCCTTATACACCACGACCGGCTTCAGCAGATAGGAGGGTACGGTCTTGGCGCCGTTCTCGTAGGTCTTGGTGTCGTTGACCGTGACCTGCTTGCCGGCCAGCGCGGCATCGACCATGTCGGCGGTCACCTTGGCGAGATCGCGGGTGTCCTTGAAGATGGTCGAATACTGGTCGCCCCGCAGCATCGCCTTGATCGACGGCACTTCGGCGTCCTGTCCCGAGATGATCGGCATCGGCTGGTCGGCGCTACCATAGCCTACGCCCTTCAGCGAGGAGATGATACCGATGGAGATGCCGTCATAGGGCGACAGCACCGCATTGACCTTCTTGTTGCCGTAGTAGGCGCTGAGCAGATTGTCCATGCGGGCCTGGGCGGTGGCACCGTCCCAGCGCAGGGTTGCAACCTTGTCCATGCCCATCTGACCGGAGGCGACGACCAGCTTGCCGCTGTCGATATACGGCTTCAGCACGCTCATCGCGCCGTTGTAGAAGAAGAAGGCGTTGTTGTCGTCGGGCGAGCCGCCGAATAGCTCGATGTTGAACGGACCCTTGCCTTCCTTCAGGCCAAGCCCCTTCTCGATCGATTGCGCCTGGAGCACGCCGACCTGGAAATTGTCGAAAGTCGCGTAATAGTCAACGTTCGGCGTACCGCGGATCAGGCGGTCATAGGCGATCACGGTGATGCCTTTCGCCTTGGCCTGCTTGAGCACGTCGGACAGCGTGGTGCCGTCGATCGCGGCGATCACCAGCGCGTTAGCTCCCTTCGTCACCATGTTCTCGACCTGCGAGAGCTGGTTCGGAATATCGTCCTCGGCATATTGCAGGTCGGTGTTGTAGCCACGCTCCTTCAGCACCTTCACCATGTTGTCGCCGTCTGCAATCCAGCGCGCCGAGGATTTCGTCGGCATGGCGATACCAACGGTCTTCTTGTCCTGTGCGGAGGCGGTGAGACCTGTAACCATCGTGGCGGCGCCGGCCAGTGCTATCGCAAGAAATGTCGTCTTCAATTTCAACATGCTTCACTCCCTTTGGGTGTCAGACTGTTTGTTAGTGTCGTGCAGTACATCGGTAAAGGTCGGTTTCGGGTCTCCTATGCGAGCTTGACGTCGGGCTCCGCGCGACCGCGCGCGGATGCTTGTAACACAAAAGTGCAGCCGGCCTGTGGGTCGGCGGCGCGCGCCTCTGCGTCCATGTCCTGCCAGGCCGAAGTGACCAGCAGGCGCGATAGATCAGGACCGACGAAAGCAGGGCAGCTTGCCTGCTTGGCCGGCACATGCAGCGAGCGCACGCGCTCGCCTTGCGGAGAATAGACATCGACGCGACTGGCGCCCCAACAGGCATTCCAGATCTGTCCATCCGCATCGCACACCGAGCCGTCAAGGCCGCCGACGCCGGAGTGGCGCAGCAACACCTCAGGCTCGCCGCGCGGCAAGCCCGTGTCGGGATTGAGCGGCACCGCATAGAGCACGGCGCGCGCGGTGTCGGTGAAATATCCCATGGCGCCATCCGGCGAGAAGCAGATCGAGTTCGGGATGCTGATGCCCGGAAACAGCGTCGAGATCTTGCCGCGGTGGAGCGCATAGATCGCCCCCAGACCTCGTTCGGCATTGCGTCCCATCGTCCCGATCCAGAACGTGCCGGATTGATGCACCCGGCAATCATTGGAGCGTGTCGCGGGATTGTCCGGTTCGAGCGGGCAGAACAACGTCATGGCGCCATCGGCGAGTGTGCGGATGTAACAGCCATCCTCCGCGACAACGAGCTGGCGCTCGGCATCGATCCGCCCCAGTGCGCTCGCCATCCGGCCCAGCGCGTGGATTCGGATCGCGCCGCTGCCGAGGTGAGCCTCGAAGAGCTTCCCCTCGCGAATGTCAAACCACCAGGCGGTGTCGGTGGCCGCGTCATAGGTCGGGCCTTCACCGAGATGACACTGCTCGCCGGAGAGAACGGTCGTCGGCACCTCTTCCATCATGGCGCCCTCACCGCGAAGCGATAGACGGTGTGATGTCGATAGACGCTGCCGGGATCGAGGCGCGGGCTCGGAAAATCCGGCCGGTTCGGCGAGTCGGGCCACATATGCGGCTCCAGGCACAACGCGTCCGATTGCCGGATCAGCTTGCCGCCCTTGCCCGAGATCGTGCCGTCGAGATAGTTGCCGGAATAGACTTGCAGGCCGGGCTGGTCGGTGAACAGCTCCATGATCCGTCCTGAAAGCGGCGCTTCCAGCCGGGCAGCAAGCGCGAGCTTGCCGTCGCGCGCGAGGCAATAAGTGTGATCGTAGCCCCTGCCGTTCTGCAATTGCTGATCGCCTTCGCGGATGCGCGCACCGACGGCGTGAGCCTCGCGGAAATCAAAGGGCGTGCCGGCCACGCTGCGCGGCGGCTCCGGCAGCGGGATGGCGGTGGGATCGATAGCGAGGAAGTGGTCGGCATTGACCGTTAGCTTGTGATCCAGAGTGGACGCACCCGAGGTCGCGCCTTCCAGATTGAAGAAGCTGTGATTGGTGAGGTTCACGATTGTCGACCGGTCGGTTCGTGCCTCCATGATCAGCGACAGCTCGGTCGGGCCTGTGACGCGATAGGTCAGGCGCACATCGAGTTTGCCGGGGTACTTCTCCTCGCCATGCGGACTCGTATAGGTCAGCGTGACCGCAGGGCTGGCGCCGTCGTCGATCTCAGCAATGTCCCAGAGCTTGCGGTCGAAACCATCGAGGCCGCCATGCAACGCATTGGGGCCGTTGTTGACGGGAAGCTGGAAGGCCTCGCCATCCAACGAAAACCGGCCGTTGGCGATGCGGTTGGCGTAGCGGCCCACGGTGGCGCCAAAGAACTTCCGTTCGGCGAGATAGCCGGCAAAGGTGTCATGGCCGAGCACGATGTCGTCGGTGCCGCCTTTGGCATCCGGTGCGATCAGCGTCTGGATCACGGCGCCATGGGTGATGATGCGGACCTCAAACCCGCCCTCCCCACGCAGCACGACACGCTCGACACTGCGTCCATCCGGCAGTGTTCCGAACACGTCCTTCGCTATTTTCGCACCAGCCATATCTAGTCCACAAACGGTTCGACGATACTACGCTTGCCGAGCAGGAAAGAGTCGGCGACGAGGCGAAGCGGTGCCAGGTCGACGTCGCTCGCGCCTGATGCCGCGAGCTTGACGAAGTGACGGTAGAGCTCTCGATATTCCTCATCGGGCGCGTCGGCAACAACCTTGCCGTCCACCGCCATGATCCTTCCACCGCGGGACAAAGTCATCTGGCCCTGATCGGTTTCCGCGACGATATCCCAGCTCTGCGGCCCGGTCTGACGAAAATCGAACTCGGCCCTGATAGGCAGACCGCCGATGTCGGTCAGCGTCAGGTTCGCCGCAATCGGTGACTGGCAATTGGCCGGGAAGGCAAGCTCGGCCGCGGTGACGAATACCGGCCTTGGCAGGATGCGGGTCAGGATCGAGAGCGCATTGATGCCGGGATCGAACACGCCGAGCCCGCCTGGCTCCCAGATCCAGGTCTGGCCGGGATGCCAAACGCGGACGTCTTCCTTCCAGATGATGTGAACGGACTTGATCCGGCGCGTCGCCAGCCATTCGCGGGCGGGCTCGACCGCCGGGGCGTGGCGCGAATGCCAGGTCGCAAACAAGGTCCGCTTTGCATCGGCCGCCATTGAGACCAACGGATCGAGTTCGGCAACGCCGATGCCGGGCGGCTTCTCCAGCATGACATGCTTGCCGGCGGCGAGCGCCGCCGCAGCCTGGGCGCGGCGCACCTGCGGCGGTGTGCAGAGCGACACCGCGTCGATCTCCGGACCCTTCTCCAGCAGTTCCTCGACGGTCGCAAAATGCGGCAAACCCGGCAGCGAGGCGTTACGACTGGCCACGGCGGCAAGCACGGCGCCCGGCGTCGCGGCGATCGCGCCGACATGCTGGTCGCGCGCGATCTTGCCGAAGCCGACGATGGCAATACGAAGAGCTGTCACGGATGTTCTCCAGATTCTGCAGGCGCGGCCGGTGCTGTCTCGGCCGCCGTGCCCTTATGCCGGCGCATGCCGTTGTGAATGACGAAGGCCATGGCCTCGGCCGCCGCGTCGGCGTCACCTTCTGCGATCGAATCGACGATCTTCTGGTGCCAGAGCAAGGTAATCTCGCGGTCTTCCGTCCCCGCAGGTGCACTGAGCATGAACGCCGTACGCAAGGCAGCCTCGATCACGTGACCGATGGAGCGCATGAACGGATTGCCGGATGCGCGCGCCACCGCAAGGTGCAAGGCGAGGTCCGCTTCGGCAAAGTCGACGGACTCGGACGTCTCCTGCCTCATGCGGTCCATGCTGCGCTGAAGCTCGGCGATGTCTTCTTCTGAACGGCGCCTGGCCGCGAGCGCCGCCGCGCGCGGTTCGACCGCAAGACGTATCTCCGCGAGGTCGTTGAGAAAGCGCCGGTCGATGCCGGCGTCGAGATGCCAGGCCAGCACATCGGCGTCGAACATGTTCCAGGCGGCGCGCCCGCGCACGACGGTGCCAACCCGCGCCTTGGTCGTGAGCAGGCCCTTGGCGACCAGCGTCTTCACGCTTTCGCGCAACACCGGCCGCGACACGCCGAACATCGCCGTCAGCTCGGCATCGCCCGGAAGCCGCACCCCTTCCGCATATCGGCCGGCGATGATGTCGACGCCGATCGAGCGGGACACCTCCGCGTGGTTGGAATGGGCCCGTCGTGTCGGGATGACGACGATGCGCGAGGTCATGAGGCTACTCCCGCGCGCGCTGCCGTCGGCCGGCGCGCCAGCGCGACAAGGCCCTGTTGAAGAGCGATGAAGGCGAATAGCAGAATGCCGGTCGCGATCTTGGTCCACCAGCTCGACAGCGTGCCGTCGAAATTGATGTAGGTCTGGATCATGCCCTGGATCAGCACGCCGAGGAAGGTACCGATCACCGAGCCCTGCCCGCCCGTGAGCAGCGTGCCGCCGATCACCACGGCAGCGATGCTGTCGAGCTCCACGCCGACAGCGGAGAGCGAATAGCCAGCGCTGGTGTAGAACGAGAACACGATGCCGGCAGTGCCTGCGAGCAGGCTGGAGAGCATGTAGATCTTTATCGTCATCTTGCCGACCGCAACGCCCATCAGGCTCGCGGTCGCCCGGCCGCCCCCGAGTGCATAGACATTGGCACCGAACCGGGTGAGACGCAGCAACAGGATGCCGCCGATCAAAATCACGAGCATGATGATCGCGATCGCGCTCAGCCGTCCGCCCCCAGGCATCCGCAACGCAAAGTCTGACACGGTCGAATAGACAGGCGCGGTGATCGGCACCGATTCCGTCGAGAGCAGGAAGCTGGCACCGCGCGCCAAGAACATGCCGGCCAACGTCACGATGAAGGGCGGCAGGTCGAATACGTGGATGACCGCTCCCATCGCCGCTCCGAAGGCCGCCGAGAGCACGAGGATGGCGACGAATGCGACCAGCGGCGGCACGCCCCAGCGTTCGATCGCCAGCGCGACGAACACAGTGGTGAAGCCGATCACGGAGCCGACCGAGAGATCGATGCCGCCGGAGATAATGACGAAAGTCATGCCGGTCGCGACGATGCCGAGGAAGGCATTGTCGGTGAGGAGATTGCCGACCACGCGCGTGGAGGCAATGTTGGGAAATTGCACCGCGCAGAGCGCGAAGCCCACGACGAGCACAATGGCCGTGATCAGGACGGGCGGGAGGCCTTTCATGGTTTCGTCCTCCGCAGCCGCGCCATGATGCCGGCAAAGCCGGGCAGCTTTGGCGATTGCAGCAGCAGCACCGCGAGCACCACCACGGCCTTGACCAGCAAATTGAACTCCGGCGGATAGCCCGACAGCAAGATGCCGGTATTCATGGTCTGGATGATCAGCGCACCCAACACGGCCAAAACGAGGCTGAAGCGGCCGCCGAACAGCGAGGTGCCGCCGATCACGACCGCAAGAATCGCATCGAGCTCGAGCCAGAGGCCGGCATTGTTCGCATCTGCCCCCATGATGTCGGCCGCGGCGATCACGCCCGCGAGCGCGGCGCAGACGCCGCACCAGACATAGACCGCCAAGATCATCGCACGGGTGCCAACGCCGGCAAGCTCGCTCGCCCGCGCATTGCCGCCCGTTGCCTCGATCAGGAGGCCGAGCGCCGAGCCGCGGACCACCGCGCCAGTGAGGATCAGCATGCCGAGCGCAATCGCGATCGGGACCGGGACGCCGAGAATGGCGCCGTTACCGAGCCAGACCAGGTCCGGTGAGGTAAAGGTCACGATCCGTCCCTCGGTGATGAGCTGGGCAATCCCTCGCCCTGCCACCATCAGGATCAGCGTCGCCACGATCGGCTGCATGCCGAGCACGGCGACAAGGAAACCATTCCACAATCCGCAGACGAGGCCGGCGCCGAGCGCGGCCGCCAGCACGACCGGCAGGCTGTGACTGTCGGCAAGGCTCGCGGCGATCGCTCCGCAGATGGCCATGACCGCGCCGACAGAGAGATCGATGCCACGCGTTGCGATCACGAGCACCATGCCGAGCGAGAGCAACGCCACCGGCGTGCCGCGATTGAGCACGTCGATCAGGCTGCCGAACAGGCGGCCGTCCTGGAGACGGAGGTCGAAGAATTGCGGCGATACCACGCGGTCGACCGCGAGGATGACGATCAGCGCGAGGATCTGGGCCAGGCCGCGACGCGGCAACAGCATCGTCATGCCCGAGCCTCTTGCATCGCTGCGCCATCGGCGGCGATGGCCGCGAGGATATTGGTGACGTCGATGGTCTCGCCCGCGAGCTCCTCGACATGGGCGCGATCGCGCAGCACGACTACGCGATCGGAATAGGTCACGATCTCGTCGAGCTCGGAGGAGATCACGAGCAGCGCCAGCCCGTCGTCGCAGAGCTCGCGGATCAGGCGGATGATCTCGGCATGCGCGCCGACATCGATGCCGCGCGTAGGTTCGTCCAGCACGAGGAGCCGCGGCGAAGTCGCGAGCCAGCGCGCCAGTAGCGCCTTTTGCTGATTGCCGCCGGAGAGCAGGCCCACCGGGCGCTCGGGATCGGGCGGGCGGATGTCGAGCATTTTGACGTAGCGTTTCGCGATCTCGTCCTGCTCACGGCGCGACAGCGGCCGATGCAGGCCGCGCTTGGCCTGAAGCGCGAGCACGATGTTCTCGCGCACGGTGAGCTCGGCGACGATGCCGTCGGTCTTGCGCTCCTCCGGGCAATAGCCAAAGCCGTGACGTACGCCGTCACGCGGCGACTGCAGTCGCACGGGGGCGCCCTCCACCCTCGCCTGCCCGCCATCGGAGCGCTCGGCGCCGAACACCAGCCGCGCCGTCTCGGTGCGGCCCGATCCGAGCAGCCCGGCAAGGCCGACGACCTCGCCATGGCGCAGCTCGAGATTGAACGGCGCGACATAGCCGGCCTTGCCGTAATTCTCGAAACTCGCACAGACCTCGCGTGGCGGACGGTCGCTCGCCGTCGCCCGCGCGCCGGTGGTCTCGGCGAGCTCGCGCCCGAGCATCATCCGGATCAGCTCGAGCCGCGGCAGCGAGGCCGTCTCGCGCTCGCCGACCAGGCGGCCGTTGCGCAGCACCGTGATCCGATCGGAGATCTCGTAAACCTGATCGAGGAAATGGCTGACGAAGACAATGCCGATGCCGCGCTTGGCGAGCTGGCGCATGATGCCGAAGAGGATCTCGACCTCGTGACGGTCGAGGCTCGCGGTCGGCTCGTCCAGAATCAGCACGCGTGCGGAAAGATCGACGGCGCGCGCAATCGCGGTGACATGTTGGATGGCCACCGAATAATTGCCGAGCGGCGCTGCGACATCGATGTCGAGGCCGAACTCGGTCAGCAGCGCTTTGGCACGGCGACGCATCTCGCCTTCGCGCACGATGCCGAAGCGCATCGGCTGGCGGTCGAGAAACAGGTTCTGCGCCACCGACAGGTTCGGCAACAGATTGACTTCCTGATAGACGGTGGCAATGCCGGCCTCGAGTGCTGCCTTGGACGAACGCGGCGCAACCTCGTCGCCGCCCAGCCTGACAACACCGGCATCGCGCGGGAACACGCCGGTAACGACCTTGATCAGCGTGGATTTGCCGGCGCCGTTCTCACCGAGCAGCGCATGAATCTCCCCGGCGCGAAGCGTGAAGTCGACCTCCTGCAACGCGCGCACCGCACCAAAGCTCTTGCTGATCCCGCGCACCTCCAGGAGGGGCGGAGCAGGATCAAGGCTGTTCTCCATAACGACGTCACTCCCACCGGCGCCCGCTTATGTTGCGGACGCCCAGCCTATTCGTTCGCGCGACGGTTGCGAAGGGGGTTGCCGGACCACAACGTGTGGTCCGGCAAGACGCCCGCCTCAGTAACCGAGGCCCTTCTTGCTGTCGTATTCCTTCTGGGGATTGTCGGTGGCGGTAAGCAGCCTGGATTCGGTCTGGATCCACTTCGGCGGAACCGTGCCCTTCTCCTTGAAGGCCGCGACGGCGTCGAAGGCCGGGCCGGCCATGTTCGGCGTCAACTCGACGGTGGCATTGGCCTCACCGGCAACCATCGCTTTGAAGATGTCAGGCACTGCGTCGATCGACACCGTGAGGATGTCCTTGCCCGGCTTGAGGCCCGCTTCCTTCATCGCCTGGATCGCGCCGACCATCATGTCGTCATTGTGGGCGTAGACCGCGCAGATGTTCTTGCCACCGCCCTCGGCCTTGATGAAGCTCTCCATGACTTCCTTGCCCTTGGCGCGGGTGAAGTCACCGGTCTGGCTACGCACAATCTTCAGATTGGCGTGCTTGGCGATCGCGGTGTCAAAGCCCTTCTTGCGATTGGCGGCGACGCTGGCGCCGACCGTGCCCTGCAATTCGACGATGTTACAGGCCTTGTCGCCGACAGTCTTGGCCAGCCAGTCGCCAGCGACCGCGCCTTCATGGACGCTGTCCGAGGTGACGGCGGTGAGATAGAGGTCCTTGCCCGAGGGATCGATGTCGCGGTCGAGCAGCACGACCGGAATCTTGGCTTCCTTGGCTTCCTTCAGCACCGCGTCCCAACCGGTCGAGACGACAGGGGCGAGGAAGATCGCATCGACATTCTGCGCGATGAACGAGCGGATCGCCTTGATCTGGTTTTCCTGCTTCTGCTGCGCGTCGGCAATCTTGAGATTGACCTTGCGCTTGGTGGCCTCCTGCTTGGAGACCGAGGTCTCGGCTGCGCGCCAGCCGGATTCAGATCCGATCTGCGAGAAGCCGACGGTCAGTTCTGCGGCATTCGCCGGCAGTGCAAGCAACAACGCGGCGGTGGCGCTGGCCGCAAAAAGGGCTTTGAGGGTCATGAGGCGTGTGTCTCCCAAGTGTTATCAGGGGCGTCCACGGTATCATGACACCCTCAGGCCGGCCTTTAGCGCGGCGGGAGGGACTATTTCACGGAAGCCGGCGTCCGTATAGTCATATTATCTGACTATTTGGAGGAATGATGTGGATGCAAGAGAACTACACGTCCTGCGCTATTATCTTATGTTATACAATCTAAAGACGACATCCTTTTGACAGGGCGGCGTTGTCATGGCCGGGCCCGTCCCGGCATGACGATTTCATGGAAATTCGCGTCTGCGATCGGTCGCCGCGGGCAGCAGGCAAGCGAAAAGGCTAGATCAGCTTCCGCTGCGCGAGGTTCTTCATCAGCGCCCCGATGCCGAAGGTCCAGGGCTCGCACTCGTCGCTGGTCCGCATGCGGTTGACGAGCTTGCCGAGTTGGGGAGCGGCAATGGTAACGATGTCGTCGCGCTTGTGGGTGAACCCCTGCCCCGGCGCATCGCGATCCTTGACCGGCGCGAACATCGTGCCGAGGAACAGCACGAAACCATCGGGATATTGATGCACCTTGCCGATGGTCTGCGCGACGAGATCGGTCGGATCGCGACTGATCTTGCTGATCGAGGAATGGCCATCGAGGACGAAACCGTCCGTGCCGGTCACGTTCAGGCTGATGTCGAGCTTGCGCGCGTCATCGAGCGTGAAGGTGTCGTCGAACAGACGGAGCAGCGGACCGATGGAGCACGAGGCGTTGTTGTCCTTGGCCTTCGATAGCAGCAGCGCCGAGCGGCCCTCAAAGTCGCGCAGGTTCACGTCGTTGCCGAGCGCGCCACCGACAATCTTGCCGCGGCTCGAGACGAACACCACGAGCTCCGGCTCGGGATTGTTCCAGGTCGACTTCGGATGCAGGCCGGCATCCATGCCGGTGCCGACGGAAGACATGGTCGGCGCCTTGGTGAAGACTTCGGCATCCGGGCCGATGCCGACTTCGAGATATTGGCTCCAGGCGTTCTGGTCGATCAGCACCTGCTTTAGATGCATCGCCTGGTCAGAGCCAGGCTTGAGCTTCGATAGATCGTCGCCGATCAGCCGCGTCACTTCCTTGCGAATGGCTTCGGCCGAGGCCGGGTTGCCCTTGGCGCGCTCCTCGATCACGCGTTCCAACATCGAGAGCGCGAAGGTGACACCGGCCGCCTTCAGGGTCTGGAGATCGACAGGCGCGAGCAGCCAGGGCTTCTTTGAATCGCGTCCATCAGGCGCTGTATTGGCGACGATGGCTTCGAGATCGCCGATCCGCTCGCCCTTGGTCGCGGCAAGCGCCTTGGCCGGATCGTCCTCCTCGCAGAGGGCGCTGACGGTCGGAAATTTTGCGGTGACGTCGAAGACGCCGTCAGCGCGCACCGCGACCACGGCCGGACCGTTCGCCTGCGGCAGCCAGACGCGGCCGACCAGCGTTCCCTTCGTTCCATCCTCGGGGAGAAGGTCTTTAACCGTCAAATTCGTCATGGCCGGCGTCCTCGCTGTTTTTCGGATCGGTCACTTTCGCAAGTGGCCGATCCCATTGGCGAAGACAAATAAACGTCTGGCGGGGGAAGTCCATAGCGGCAGGTGCCCCGCCGCTATGTCCCTGCCCTCGCCTTTTATGCGCCTGCGCGCGCCTTGCGGGCCGCGATCTGCTGCAGTGCCCAGCGTGCGTTCTTGCGGACATCAGGATCCGCATCGTCGGCGATGACGGCCAAAAAGGCCTCACCGTCGGGATGGGCGATCTCGCCGAGCGCGGCGGCCGCCTCTTTCCGCAAATTCGCCTGGTCATGATTGACGCAATTGCCGATCGGACGCACCGCGCGCTCGACCTTCATCCTGCCGAGGCTGCGGATCGCCTTCAGCCGCACCTGCCAGAACTCGTCGCCGAGCGCGCCAACGAGCTGGTCTGCTGCGAGCGAACCATTGGTGTTGAGACCCAAAGTCTCGGCCGCCATCTCGCGCACCATCCAGTCCGAGTCCTTCAGTGCGCGAGTGATCATCTCGGCAGCAGGCTTCATCTGCGAGAACGCCAGCGCGCTCACCGCAGCGCGGCGCACATGCGCGTCGGGATCGTTGATCAATGCCGTCAGCGCGGGGATGGATTCTTCCAACTTTAGAAAGCCGATCACGCCGATCGCCTGCACGCGAACGGCAGCATCCGGGTCCTGAAGCGCTTCCAGCGCGGGCTTGAGCGTATCCTTGCAGCGCAACTCCTTCAGCGCACGCAATGCGCCCATGCGCACGAAGGCGTGGGCATGCTTGACGAGCGGCAGGATGACATTGGCGCAGGCGGTATCCTTGAACTCGGCCATGCTGTCGGCGGCGGCCGCCGCGACGATCCTTTCCGGATCGACCAACAGCTTCACCAGCGCACCTGCCGCTTCCGGTCCATCGAACTCCCCGAGTGCCATCGCCACCTGCTGGCGCACGCCGGCGTCGGGATCAGCCACCATATTGGCGAGATGCGCAACGGCTGCGGGATCGCCGGAATGGCCGAGCGCGATGATGGCGACGCGGCGCTCAGCGGGATCGGCGGCCTGGAGCCGCTCGTCGGCATCTTCGAGATCGTCGTAAGATTCGAACGGGCTCGACATGATCACCTCAACAGATAGGGAATGTTGACGGTGACGGCGCCCGTCGGACAATCGGCCTCGCAAGGCATGCAGTACCAGCACTCGTCATAGGCCATGTAGGCCTTGCCGGTCATGTCGCTGATGCGCAGCACGTCGAGCGGGCAGACGTCGACGCAGACGGTGCAGCCCTTGTCCGCGATGCATTTGGCGTCGTCGACGACCACCGGAACCGATGTCTGATAGGATGCGAGAGGCATTTGATGTCTCCTGTTGCTCTTGTGCGGTGGATCAGGCGGTGGCGCGGATGCGCTGCTTATCGTAGAGATCCTTCTCGTCGTCGGCGATCGGAACGACGTAGGGCTCCACCGCACGCTTCTCGCTGGTCATCTTGCCGTTCTGCTTCGACAGCAGCGTGTGGCAGAACCAGTTCTCGTTGTCCTTCTCCGGGAAATCAGTGCGCCAGTGATAGAGGCCCCAGCGGCTCTCCTCGCGATAGAGCGAGGCATGCACGGCCATATCGGCGCAATCCATGATCGACTGCACTTCGAGCGCGCGGAGCAGCTCATGCGCGTTGCGCGCGATCATACGCTCCTGCATGTCCTGCCGCGTCTCTGCGAGGCGGCGCATGCCGAGCTCGTATTTGCGCGTGACTTTCGGCGGTTGGAGATAATCATTCACCAGGCGGCGGGTCTTGTACTCGACCTGGTTTGGCGGAATGCCGTCCTCGCGCCAGGTCGGTGCCAGCACGCGGTCGCGCTCCCTGGCGACGTCAGCGGCATCGAACTCGGCAAAGTCGTGATTGTCGGCGAACTCCATCGCGTCGATGCCGGCGACCGAGCCGTTGGTGAAGGCGCCGAGCATGTAATTGTGCGGCACGCTCGCCATGTCGCCGGCGGCGTAGAGGCCGGGGACGGTGGTGCGCGCATTGTCGTCAACGAACACGCCCGAGGCGCTGTGGCCGGAGCAGAAGCCGATCTCGGAGATGTGCATCTCGATCGACTCGCTGCGATAATCGACCCCGCGCCCCTGCTGGAACAGGCCGCGCGTCGGACGCTCGACCTTATGCAGCGTGGATTCGATCTCCGAGATGGTGTCGGGATGGAGGTGCTTGAGCTGGAGGAAAACCGGCCCCTTGCCGGACAGGAGTTCGTTGTAGAATTCCAGCATCATCTGGCCGGACCAGTAATCGCATTCGATGAATCGCGCGCCCTCGTTGTTCGCGGTGAAGGCGCCGAAGGGACCGGCGACATAGGCGCAGGCCGGGCCGTTATAGTCCTTGATCAACGGGTTGATCTGGTAGCATTCGAGGTTCGCGAGCGCAGCGCCGGCGTGATAGGCCATGGAATAGCCGTCACCGGAATTGGCGGCGTTCTCGTAGGTGCCGAACATGTAGCCGGAGGTCGGCAGGCCGAGGCGGCCGGCGGCGCCCATACAGAGGATCACGGCCTTGGCCTTGATGACGAGGATCTCGGCAGTGCGGGTGTTGACGGAGATCGCGCCGGCGATGCGACCATCGGACGATTTCAGCAGCCGCGTCGCCATGTAGCGGTTGGAGATCAGGATACGTGCGCGGCGGAGCTGGCGATAGAGCGCCTTCTTCACGGTCTCGCCGTTCGGCATCGGCAGAACATAGGTGCCGATGTGATGCACCTTCTTGACGGCATAGTCGCCGTTCTCGTTCTTCAGGAAGCGGATGCCGAAACTGTCGAGCTCCTCAATGATCTTGTAGCAGTTTTGCGCGTATTTATAGACCGCCTTCTGGTCAACGATGCCGTCATTGGCGATCGTAATTTCCTTGGTGTACTGCTCCGGCGTCGCATAGCCGGGGATGACCGCGTTGTTCAGCCCGTCCATGCCCATCGAGATTGCGCCGGAGCGCTTGACGTTGGCCTTTTCGAGCAGGACGACATTGGCCTTCGGGTTCTTCAGCTTCGCCTTCAGCGCCGCCATCGGGCCGGCCGTGCCGCCGCCGATGACCAGCACGTCGCAGGAAACCTCGGAAAGTCCGTCGACGATCTGATCTAGTGCCATCACTTGCTCCTGGTTCGCCGGTGTCCGGCGCCTTTGCGTCAGATTTGTTCAGCTGGTCGTCCGGCGATAGCAATTAGTTGTCGCCGGGACGCGATTTGCGCCTCAGCGCTCGACGAAGGCCTTTTCGATCACGAAATGGCCGGGCTGGCTGTGATTGCCCTCAACGAAGCCGCGCGCGGTAAACATCGCGGGGAGTTCCTCAAGCATCGCCGGGCTGCCGCACAGCATGATCCGATCCGTCTCGATATCGAGGCCTGTTAGCCCGAGATCGTCGAACAGCTGGTTGGACGCGATCAGGTCGGTGATGCGGCCGCGATTGCGGAACGGCTCGCGGGTGACGGTCGGGTAATAGACGAGCTTGTCGCGGATCAGCGGCCCGAAGAATTCGTGACTGCGCAGGCCGTCGACGACGTGCTCGCCGTAAGCAAGCTCGGAGACCTGGCGGCAGCCATGGGCGAGTACGATAGTCTCGTAGTTCTCGTAGACATCTGGATCCTTGATCAGGCTGGCGAAGGGCGCAAGGCCCGTGCCGGTCGAGAGCAGCAGCAGGCGCTTTCCCGGGATGAGGTTGCCGGTGATCAGCGTACCCGTCGCTTTGCGGCCGACCAGGATGACGTCGCCTTCCCTGATCTTCTGGAGGCGCGAGGTCAGCGGACCGTCCTGCACCTTGATCGAGAAGAATTCGAGCGCCTCTTCGTGATTGGCGCTGGCCATGCTGTAGGCCCGCATCAACGGCTTGCCCTCGACTTCCAGCCCGATCATCGCGAACTGGCCATTCTGGAAACGGAAGCCGGGATCACGCGTTGCGGTGAAACTGAATAGTGACTCGGTCCAGTGCCGGACCGACAAAACCGTTTCCTTCTGAAATGCGCTCATGGTCTCTCCTTCGTGATTGCGCACAGGTTCTCGGAGAGAGCAGAGTCCGGCAATTCGGAAGTGAAACTCCCGGTCGATTAGTTTCACATTTCGCGAGTGGTGATCGAAGATCAGGCACGCGGTCCCGTATGCGCCGGCAATTAGTTGCTATTCGCGGGCGCCCGCGCGTGTAGAACGAAGTCGGAGGTTCGTCATGACCATGACCCTGGTGGTACCGACCGTGGCCGACTATGAAGCAAGCGCCGATCTCGCGACGCTCCTCGTCCGCACCGCGCAGGACGATGCGCTCAGCGTGCCCGCCGAGGCACTCCGCCTCTCCTGCAAATGCGCCCACTGCACCCGCGCCCGCTTCGACGGTCGCTTCCCGGACGCGTTTCCGGGGATCGCGATCACCGAGATCGGCGATCTCGGCTACGGGCTGAACATCTCGTTTTCGGATGGGCACAACAGGGGGATTTACCCAAAACCCTATCTGCTGAGCCTGGCCGGGCGGTAAGCGCCCGTTTGCCCGCATCTGGCACGGACATTGCTCCTCTTTAGAACGATTTGAACGTTCCGGAGGCAGATAATGTTGCAGGCGGCAAGTGCAGTGCGCGGGACCGTCCCCCCGGCAGTTCGGCCTGCGGGCAGTTCCTCGCTGCTGCTGACCGAGAACCAGCAATGGATCGGCGGGCCGCCGCCGCTGATGGACAAGCTCAGCCCCCGAGAGCGGGAGCTGGTGCTAAAGCAGGGCCGGCGAAAGGTGCTCAACCGCGGCCAGACGCTGTTCAGTCAGGGCGGCAAGCATGACGGCATCTGGCTGATCGAAAGCGGTCGGATCCGCGTGTTCTACACCTCCCCGCTCGGGCGTGAGATCACACTGGCCTACTGGCATGTCGGCAATTTCGTCGGCGGGCCCGAAGTGTTCGAGGGCACCGTGCACCAATGGTCCGGTGTCGCGTCCAGCAATTGCAGCGTCGTGCACCTTCCCGGAAAGGAACTGCGGTCCCTTGCCTCAGAGATCCCAAGCCTTGCGATTGGGCTGATCGAGGGCCTCACCTTCAAGGGCAAATGCTATTCGGCGCTGGCGCAGATGCTGGGAACGCGCTCGATCACGCAGCGCCTCGCACATCTGCTGCTGCACCTCGTCGAGCTCTATGGCGTCGAGGATGTCGACGGCCGGGTGATTGCCGCGGCGTTCACCCATGCCGACATTGCCCACATGGTCGGTGCCACCAGACAATGGGTCACGATCAGCCTGAAGCGGATGCAGGAAAAGGGAATCGTCCTGACCAAGCGCTCGCAGATCGTGGTCTGCCGGACCGACGTACTGGAGGAAATGCGGGGCCACGCATCCGACTGAGGGAATTTGGGAGCAAGGCCGGTGCACAGGCAAGCGGCTTTATAGTGCAGGACTGCCCAAGGAGTATGCAATCAACTTTTCCCGGCAACTAATCGACTGCGGTGCTCATTCCGGGTTTGCCCAGCCGATGCCCTCACCCAATCATGGCAACCACAGCACATCCAACCGAATGAGGATGAGAATGGCCCGCCATCTTCCCACACTCTCAATCGCGATGTCGGTGACGTCGCTTGCGCTCTTAACTGCGCATCCGGCCTCGGCGGAAACCGTCACCCTCGGCATCGGAACGCAGGATACCACCACCAACACGGTGACCGCCGGCGTCGTGATCCGGCAGCTTCATCTGCTCGAAAAATATCTGCCGAAGGACGGCAAATATTCAAACATCAAGTTCGAGCTGGAATGGCAGAACTTCACGTCCGGCCCGCCCGTCACCAACGCGATGATGGCCAACAAGCTTCAGATCGGCATGATGGGCGACTATCCGCTGATCGTGAACGGCTTCACCTTCGAGAGCAATCCGGAGAGCAAGAGCCGATTGGTCGGCGTCGCCGCCTACAGCCTCGAAGGCTCCGGCAACGGCATCGTCGTCCACAAGGACTCGCCCTACTACGAACTCGCCGATCTCAAGGGCAAGCTGGTCAGCGTGCCGTTCGGCTCTGCCGCGCACGGCATGGTGCTGAAAGCGATGCAGGACCGCGGATACGGCTCCGACTTCTTCCAGCTCGTCAGCCAGAGCCCTGAGGTCGGCTCCACCAATCTCCAGGAAAAGAAGATCGATGCGCACGCCGACTTCGTCCCGTTCGCCGAGCTCCTGCCCTTCCGCGGCTTCGCGCGCAAGATCTTCGACGGCGTCGAAACCAATCTGCCGACCTGGCACGGCGTCGTCGTGCGAACCGACTTTGCGGAGAAATATCCCGAGGTCGTGGTCGCCTACTTCAAGGCGCTGATCGCCGCCAACCAGTGGCTGCGCGACGATCCCAAGCTCGCGGCCGAGAAGATCCAGGAATGGACCGGCATCAACAAGGAAGTCGTCTACATCTTCCTCGGGCCGAGCGGCAACATGACCACCGACCCAACGATCAAGCCGGCTCTGATCGATGCGGCCGCGACCGACGTCAAGGTACTCCAGAAGCTCGGGCGCATGAAGGAGTTCGATCCGAAGAAGTGGGTCGATGACAGCTACATCCGCAAGGCCTATGCCGAGATGAAGCTCGACTATGACGCGCAGCTTGCCAGCACCAAGAATTACGAAATCTCCGGTGAAGACAGCTTTTGCAAGAAGCCGATCACCGATCCGCGCAAGGCCGGCGAGGTCTGGGTGGATGAGGCCGGCATCCTGCCGTTCTCGTCCGCCGCCTGCACGCTTGGCGCCTATGCCGACTTCAAGGCCAAGGGCAAGAAGATCAACGTTGCTTACGTCTTCGACACCACCCGCGGCATCAAGCTGTTCGCCGACCAGGCCTTCTTCGCAGTCGGCAATGGCGACGTCGCGCCGTTCCTGCTGAAGAAGGACGCGGAGGCTTATGCCGCCAAGATCAGCGGCAAAGTGCTGGGTTTCGACGACGCGGTGAAGGCGGCCGTCAGCGGAGGCAAGACGTGAGCAGTCCCGCCCTCGTCAGACATCCCGAGGACAGCATGCCGGCAACAGCCATCGCCGAGGCGGGCCCTGCGCCCGCCGTCACACCCCCGGTCACACCGCCCTCTTTCGGCACGCTTACATTGCGCTGGTACCGGCTGAACCAGGGCCGCCTGCGTGCGATCGCGATCGGCGTGATCTCGCTGATTGCCTTCCTGCTGGTCTGGCACCTGCTCACGACCTATCGCGTCGTGTTCTTCGTGCGCTTCACCAACGTGCCTTCGCCGCTCGCGGTCTATGCGAGCTTCGCCAAGGCGATCCACGATCCTAAATTCCTGATGCACATCGTGCTGAGCTGCCGGCGCATCTTCATCGGCTTTTCGCTCGCCGCTGTTGTCGGCGTGCCGCTCGGCCTGATCATGGGCCGCTTCAAGTTGGTCCACGAGATCATCTTCCCTGTGGCCGAAGTGCTGCGGCCAATCCCGGCGATCGCCTGGGTGCCAATGGCGATCATGCTGTGGCCAACCAACGAGCAGAGCATCGTCTTCATCACCTTCCTCGGCTCGTTCTTCCCGATCCTGGTCAATACGCTGCACGGCATGTCGCTGGTCGATCCGGTGCTGGTCCGCGCGGCGCAATGTCTCGGCGCGCGCGAGCGCTCGATCTTTCGCGAGGTGTATTTTCCGGCCTCGCTGCCGCACATCTTCACCGGCCTTACCATCGGCATGGGCGTCGCCTGGGTATCGCTGATTGCGGCCGAGATGATCTCGGGCCAGTACGGCATCGGCTATTTTACCTGGGAGGCCTATTCGCTGGTTCAATACGCCGACATCGCGCTCGGCATGATCGCGATCGGCGTGCTTGGTCTCGGCTCGAGCCTGCTGATCCGGGGCGCGGGACATCTGGTGATGCCGTGGAGGTCGACGAGATGAGCGAGATGCTTGCGAGCAAACCGAAGGGCCATATCGAGGTCAGAAATTTCTCCCTCAGCTATGACAGCATCGAGGGGCCGGTTCAGGCCGTCACGGATACGCAGATCCATGTGAATCCCGGCGAATTCGTCTCGATCGTCGGCCCTTCAGGCTGCGGAAAATCGACGCTGCTCAATGCAGTCGCGGGCTTCCTCAAACCCACCACGGGCATCGTCACCGTCGACGGCGAGCGCGTGAACGGCCCCAGCGCCGAGCGCGGCATGGTGTTTCAGCAATACTCGCTGTTTCCCTGGAAGACGGTGCGGGAGAATGTCGAGTTTGGCCTGAAGATGCGCGGCATGGCGCGCTCGCAGCGCGAACGGGCGGCGCGCACGCTGCTCGGACTCGCAGGCCTCGAAGCCTTCGAAAAGCATTATCCGGAGAAACTCTCCGGCGGCATGAAGCAGCGCGTCGGCATCGTCCGCGCGCTCGCCACGGGGCCGAAGGTGCTGCTGCTCGACGAGCCCTTCGGCGCGCTCGACGCGCAGACCCGGGTCATCATGCAGCAGATCCTCACCAATATGTGGCAGCGCCTGAAGATCTCGGTGCTGTTCGTCACCCACGACATCGACGAGGCGATCTTCCTGTCGGATCGCGTCTACTGCATGACCGCGCGCCCGGGCTCGATCAAGGCGGAGATCCCGATCCCGCTGGAACGGCCGCGGCAGCAATCGATGATGATGTCGTCGGAATTCCTGGCGCTGCGTCGCGGACTGATGTCGCTGATCCGCGAGGAGAGCCTGAAGGCGATGGGCGGCGAGATCAACGACCTGGGTATGCAGGGGCTCAACATCGAGCTGCACGGCCATTCGCTGGCGGATGTGATTTGATTTAGCTCGACCTGCCTGCGGAAATGACGGTTTCGTAGGGTGGGCAAAGCGGAGCGTGCCCACCACCTTTCTCAATCAGAACCGATCGTGGGCACGGCGCTTTCGCGCCTTTGCCCACCCTACGGCAGTGTCGCCTTGATCACTTGAACCAGTGCACCAGCGCGATGCTGATGCCGAGCAGCAGCATCAGCGACAGCGTCACCGCGGCCGTCACCCGGCCGCCGACATTGGCGAGCACTTTCACATCGACGCCGAGGCCAAGCGCAGCCATCGACACCACCGTCAAAAAGCTCGTGATCTTCGTCACCGGTCCCACCACCGTGGCCGGCACGATCTCGAGCGAGCGCAATGTCGCCAACGCAAGGAAGCCGAGGATGAACCAGGGGACGAGGCGGAAGAAGCCGACATTGGTCTTCTTGGCGCCGGTCTGCCAGCGCGAGGCGACGAGCGAGAGGCCGACGACCACGGGACCGAGCATCAGCACGCGCATCAGCTTGACCAGCGTGCCGATCTGCGTGGAGATCAGGCCGGCCGGCACCGTCGCCGCGAGCACCTGTGGCACGGCATAGACGGTTAGCCCTGCGAGAATGCCGTACTGCGTGGCGGTGAGCTGCAGCAACGGGATCAGCAGCGGCAGGCCGAGCACCATCATCACGCCGAGGATGGCGGTAAAGGAAATCGAGGATGCGATCTCGTCGCTGTTTGCGCCGATGATCGGCGCAACCGCGGCGATCGCGGAATTGCCGCAGATGGAATTGCCGCAGGCAATCAGGATCGACAGCCGGGTCGACAGCCCGAGCATGCGGCTCAGACCGAAGGAGACGCAGAGCGCGATCACCACGACTGCGGCGATCGAGGCGAGCAGCGCAATGCCGGAGGCCGCGATGGCGGCAAAGCTGATAGACGCGCCGAGCAGCATGACGGCGACTTCAAGCAGCTGCTTGGCGCTGAAGGCGATGCCGGTCTGCCAGCGCGGCGCCGGCTTCCAGAAACTGCGCAGGGCCATCCCCAGCAGGATTGCCATCACCAGCGCCTCGACATAGGGGTGCTCGAACACGCCGAGTTCGGCCCGCTCCAACAGGGCCGAGACACCCGCCACGGCGATGCACAGGAGAATGCCGGGAATCAGCGCGACGACGCGGCTAGCGGCAGTGGTCGGCTTGGCGTCGGCCGGGCTGGATGCTTGATTCTGCGACACAAATCTCTCCCTGAGGAGAAAGATTTATACGCAGCACTGCTCGGTTGGGGAATAAGTTTTCGACATATCAGGGCCGAGGTAAGTTTGATCCTCGACGTGGAATAATCTGGCTCAGAACAACAGGTCGGTCTTAGAAGAGCAGATTCTTGGCCAGCGAAGCCACGTGGCTGAAGCTGTCATAGACGCCGGGCTCGAAGAACGCCGCACGCGCAAGCACGATGCCTGCGACCAGCGTCCAGAACACACCCGTGCCGGCCCGCAGCAGCAGCTTTGACGCGCGGGACTGCGGCTGGCTGTCCGTTGCGGACACCAGTTGCTCGCCGAAGGGCTCAAATCCAGTGCGTTCCATGGCCGTCAATCCACCAATTTCTGGATGGAATGTCGTCGTTTCGGCCCAAAACGGCAATGGAAGCGATTGGCGTTTTTGACCCCTTGAGGGGAAACTCCTTCCGCCGGACCATCCTGCGGCAATAGTTTTCTTCTTTCGCCCTATTTGGGCACCGGAGCCGGGGCCCCGAGGTCGGCCGCGTGGACGATTCCATCCGTGTCGACTAGCCTGCCGTCGCCCGCAGGTCCGTTGCTGGATCGCCGGAGATCAGAAGAAGACGATGAACATCGAGTCTCCCCGCAAGCCCCTCGACCTTGCCTCGGCCATTGCGGAAGCCGACATCCGCTGCCTCCTCATGGTGCTGGTGCACATGACCGGGGACGAGCGCTGGCTCGGACCGCCGTACCTGCCCAAGCGCGACATCCGCTTGATCCCCGATCCCGAGGCTGGCGTCCCCCGAGAGATCCAGGACGAGATCCGCGCCGCCGTGGTCGAGCTCTTTGCCGACGGCGGCACGCCATCACCCGTCATCACTGATCCCGGCGAAGAGATGCTGCTCAAGATGATGCGTGCCTGTCTCGGCGAGAACGTCGCGCCGGAATATGCGCCGCTGATGCGCGAGGAGATGGGCTTTGTGTCGCGCAAGGCGCGATGGACCAAGCGGCCGCTGGACGAGAAGCTCGCCGCGCAGCATGTGCTGATCGTCGGCGCCGGGGTCTGCGCCATCGCGCTGGGAGTGGCGCTCGGCCATCTCGGCATCCCCTACACCATCGTCGAGAAGAATGCCGAGCTGGGCGGCACCTGGTGGATCAACCGCTATCCCGGCTGCGGCGTCGATACGCCGAACCACTCCTATTCCTACTCGTTCGGCTCGGGCAGTGCCTGGACGCGCTATTTCTGCCAGCGCGAGGAGCTGCTCGGCTATCTCCTGAAAGTCGCCGATGAATACGGCATCCGCGAGCATCTGCGCGTCAACACTGAGCTGACGGCATCGCGCTGGGATGACAACAAGCGGCGCTGGATCTCGACGCTCAAGACAAGCAACGGCGAAGAAACCTTCGAATCCACCGCGCTCGTCTCGGCCATCGGCCAACTCAACGATCCCTCGCGCGTGCACTTCAAAGGCGAGGAGGGGTTCAAGGGAACGATCCTGCATTCGGCGCTATGGTCCGATAACATCAACCTCGACAGCAAGCATGTTGCTGTGATCGGCACAGGCGCGACGTCGATGCAGCTGGTGCCGACGATCGCTGATCGCGTCGCCTCGGTCACGGTGTACCAGCGCAGCGCGCAATGGGCGCGGCCGGTGAAGGGCTATGCCGATCCGATCACCGAAGGCGCACGCTGGCTGCTCGCACATCTGCCGTTCTATGTTCAATGGTACCGCTTCAACATGTTCTGGCGCTACGGCGACGGCCTGCTGCCGTTCCTCCGCAAGGACCCGGCCTGGCCGCATCCGGAGCGCGCCGTCAACAAGGCCAACGACCGGCACCGTCAGGAGCTGACCGACTTCATCCTGTCAGAGCTGAAGGACCGGCCCGACCTGATCGCAAAATGCGTGCCGACCTATCCGCCCTATGGCAAGCGCATCCTGCTCGACAACAACTGGTTCAAGACGTTGGCGCGAGACAATGTCGAGCTGGTCACCGATGCGATCGACCACATAGACGAAAGCGGCATTGTCACTGTTGACGGCACGCACCGTCCCGCCGACACCATCGTGGTCGCCACGGGTTTCAAGGTGACGGAGATGGCGGCGCGCCTTAATATCACCGGCCGCGACGGCAAAAATTTGCGCCAGGCCTGGGCCAACGACAACCCGACCGCGTTTCTCGGCCTCACCGTGCCCGATTTTCCCAACTTCTTCTGCATGCTCGGGCCCAATTCCGGCCCGGCGCATGGCGGCAGCGTCATCTTCCAATCGGAATGCCAGAGTCGCTACATCTCGGCTTGCCTCGTCAAGATGATCGAGAACGACCTCGCCGCGATGGACGTCCGCCGCGAGGTACTCGACGACTATGTCAGCAAGGTCGATGCCGAGCACGAGGCAATGATCTGGACCCATCCAGGCATGAGCACCTACTACCGCAACGCAAGCGGACGCGTGTTCTCGGCGATGCCGTGGCGGTTCGTGGACTACTGGCGCATGACACACGATCCGGACATACGGCAGTACAGACTGACGAAAGCGTAGGTTCGCGGCTCTACGCCGCGAGCCCGCTTCCCACCGGCGCAAATTCCAGCCCGAGGCTTTCCGCGACCGCCTTGTTGGTGATACGGCCGCGATGCACGTTCAGCCCGTTGCGCAAATGCGGATTTTCCAGCACCGCGGCAAAGCCCTTGTTCGCCAGCATCAGGCCGAACGGCAGTGTCGCATTGTTCAGGGCCTGGCTCGACGTCACCGGCACCGCGCCTGGCATGTTGGCCACGCAATAGTGCACGACGCCGTCGACCTCATAAGTCGGCTCCGCGTGCGTCGTCGCATGCGAAGTCTCGAAACAGCCGCCCTGGTCGATCGCGACGTCGACCAGCACCGCGCCCGGCCGCATCGATTTCAGCATCGCGCGCGTCACGAGCTTCGGCGCGCTCGCGCCCGGTACCAGCACCGCGCCGATTACGACGTCGGCGCTGAACACTTCCTCTTCGACGGACTCGATCGTCGAGAAGCGCGTGCGCACACGTCCGGCGAAGAGATCGTCGAGCTCGCGTAAGCGTGGAATCGAGCGGTCGATTACCGTGACTTCGGCTCCGAGGCCTGCAGCCATCCGTGCGGACTGCGTTCCCACCACGCCGCCGCCCAGCACGACCGCGCGCGCCGGCTGCACGCCGGGCACGCCGCCAAGCAGCAGGCCACGACCGCCGGCCGACCGCTTGAGCGCGGCGCCGGCGGCCTCGATTGCGAGGCGGCCGGCGACTTCGCTCATCGGCGCGAGCAGGGGGAGGTGGCCGGCCGCGTCGGTGACGGTTTCATAGGCGATCGCAGTGCAACCGGAGGCGAGCAAGCCCTTGGCCTGTTCCGGATCCGGCGCGAGGTGGAGATAAGTGAACAGGATCTGGCCTTCGCGGAGCTGGGCCCATTCGCCCTTCTGCGGCTCCTTCACCTTCACGATCATCTCGGACTTGGCGAAGATGTCGCTTGCGCTCGCCGCAATGGAGGCCCCTGCCCGCTGGTACACCTCATCGGACGCGCCGATGCCACTGCCGGCGCCGGTCTCGACCGTCACCTGGTGCCCGGCCGCGATATATTCGCGGACGGCGCCCGGGGTGAGCCCGACGCGATATTCCTGCACCTTGATCTCCTTGGGCACACCGACACGCATCCTGCTGGCCTCCTTTTGATTCCTTTTGAGATCGTAGCGAGGTGGCCGGTTTGGTTTCGTGCAAATATCCGCTAGCTTGGACCTTCCCGCGCCGGTTTCGGTCGCGGAAGTGCCCATTCACGCCGGAAACAAAACCTTGGCCCTCGACCGCAAAGACCTCGCCATTCTCGCGGAACTCACGACCAATGCGCGCGCCAGCCACACCGAGCTTGCCAACAAGGTGGGCCTGTCAAGCACAGCGCTCGCGCGACGGCAGAAGGCGCTGGAGGATGACGGCTACATTCAGGCCTATCAGGCCGCGCTCGACCTTACCCAGTTCGGCCTCACCACGACGGTGCTGGTCCGCATCGCGCTGGAGAGCCAGAGCGACGAGGCGCTGAAGGCGTTCGAGGCGGAGGTGGTGAAGTGCCCTTCCGTTGTGCGTTGCTTCCTGATGTCGGGCACCGACGACTACATCCTGATCGTGCTCGCCCGCGACATCCAGGATTTCGAGCGCATCCATCGCACAGAGCTGTCGCGCCTGCCGCGCGTCGCGCGGGTGCAATCGAGCTTCGCACTGCGCGAGGTCGTCAACCGCGCCGTGCCAACCGTGGTGTTCGGCGAGACGAAGCGATAGAGCACGTCCTGCGCTCGATTGCCGCCACTGTCATAGAACTGTCATCGAATGTGCAGAGACCTGTCTGTCTCTGCACATTCGGGACATGCCATGGACTATTTCAAGCGCTTCAACTTCCTGTTCGCCGCACCTGTGTTCGACGCCGACGACCTGGAAGGTCTCCGCTTCAACCAGATCATCGAGGAGATCCAGCGCTCGGGCTTCGAGGTGGTCCGGGCCCGCAAGCTGGAAGACGCCGAGATCGCGGTGCAGACCGATGCCGCGATCGGCTGCATGGTGGTGGACTGGGGCAAGAAGGGTCTTGAGGGCAAGACCTCGGCGCTGATCAATTTGATGCGGCGGCGGGGTCTCGATTTCCCGATCATTCTTTTGATCCGGCGCAAGCGCTTCGAGGATTTGCCGGTCGAACTGCTCGACTTCATCGATGGCTATGTCTTCCTGTCGGAAGAGACCCCGCCCTTCATCGCCAAGAACCTGATCAGCCGGCTGAAACAATATGCCGAGACGCTGAAGACGCCGTTCTTCGGGGCGCTGGTCGATTATGCCGAGGAAGGCAACCAGCTCTGGACCTGTCCGGGCCACAATGGCGGCGTGTTCTACAACCGCAGCCCGATCGGCCGGGTGTTCGTCGAGCATCTCGGCGAATCCGTGTTCCGCGACGACCTCGACAATTCTGTGCTCGACCTCGGCGACCTCCTCACCCATGAGGGACCGGCGCTGAAGGCGCAGAAGGAGGCGGCGCAGATCTTCGGCGCGGAAAAGACCTATTTCGTGCTCAACGGCACCTCGACCTCGAACAAGGTTGCGCTCGGCGCGCTCGTCACCGACGGCGATCTCGTGCTGTTCGACCGCAACAACCACAAGGCCGCCCATCACGGCGCGCTGATGATCGGCGGCGGCATCCCGGTCTATGTTCCCACCATTCGCAATGCCTGGGGCCTGATCGGCCCAATGCGCTGGGATATGCTCGACGAGAAGGCTCTGCGTGAGACCATCCGCAATCACCCGCTGGTGACGGACAAGGACGCCTGGCGCAAGGAGCGGCCGTTCCGCGTCGCTGTGGTCGAGCAGTGCACCTATGACGGCACGATCCACAATGCCGAAATGATCCTGAAGCGCATCGGCCATCTCTGCGAATACATTCTGTTCGACGAGGCCTGGGCCGGCTTCATGAAATTCCACCCGCTCTATACCGGCCGTTTCGCCATGGGTCTCGCCAACCTTCCGCCGGAGGCGCCCGGCATCATCGCGACGCAGTCGACCCACAAGCAGCTCGCGAGCTTCTCGCAGGCCTCCCAGATCCACATCAAGGACCGCCACATCCGCGGCCAGAAACGGCGCGTCGAGCACCGCCGCTTCAACGAAAGTTTCATGCAACACGCCTCGACCTCGCCGTTCTATCCGCTGTTTGCCTCGCTCGATGTCGGCGCGCAGATGATGAAAGGCCGCTCCGGCGAAGTGCTGTGGGACGACACGATCCGCCTCGGCATCGAGCTGCGGAAAAAAATCCGCGCGATGCGCCGCGAGTTCGAGGAGAAGGAGCAGAATTGGGACCGGCGCTGGTTCTTCGAACCGTTCGTGCCGGATCGAGTCGCCATCCCCGATGTCAGTCGCCCAGGCGCTGCGCACAACGTCGCCTGGGAGACGCTGTCGACCGACGAGCTCGCCACCAATCCCGCGCTCTGGCAGCTCGGTCCCGACAGCACCTGGCACGGCTTCCCCGGTATGGCCGAGGGCTTTGCCATGACCGATCCGAACAAGCTGACGCTGCTCACTCCCGGCTTCGACCGCACCACCGGCGCCTATGCCGAGCACGGCATCCCCGCCCCGGTCGTCGCGCAATACTTACGCGAAAACCGCATCGTGCCCGAGAAGAACGACCTCAACTCCCTCCTCTTCCTGCTGACCCCCGGCGTCGAGGCGAGCAAGGCTGGCACCTTGATCTCCGGTCTCGTCGCCTTCAAGAAGCTACACGACGACAATGCGCTGCTGGGCGACGCGATTCCGGAATTCTACCAGCGGCGTCAGGCGCGCTATGCCGGCGTGCGGCTACGCGACCTCTGCGCCGAGATGCACCGCTTCTTTCGGGATGCCAATGTCAGCGCCCTCCAAGCACGACAGTTCATGCCCGAGCACATGCCTGAGATCGCCATGTCGCCGCGCGATGCTGCCCGCTATCTGTTCAAGAACGACGTCGACTATCTGCCGATTGAGGCAATCGCCGGCCGCATCGCCACCACGCCTTTCGTGGTCTATCCGCCCGGCATCGCCACCATCGTCCCCGGCGAGCGGCTGACGGAACGGGCCAAGCCCATGATCGATTATCTCAAGATGTTCGAGACCTGCTTCAATACCTTCCCAGGCTTCGATGTCGAAATCCAGGGCGTCTACAAGGAGATCGATGCCAAGGGCCGCATCGGGCTCTATACCTACGTCGTTGCCGAGCCGAGCCGATGAACGAGACAGCGATTGCACGCACCGACGACGAGCCGGTCCTGATTCGGCCGTCACGCGAGAGCGATGTCGAGGCGATGCTGGCGATCTATCGCCATCACGTCCGCAATGGCGTGCCCCGCGACGTCGAGGGAACCGGCGCGCCGGAGCCCGACGATCTTCGCGACCGGCGCAGGAATTTGAAGCAGACCCGCCTGCCGCATCTGGTCGCCACCTGGCGCGGAGAGGTCGTCGGCTATGCCTATGCAGTGCTGTTTCGCAAGCGCCCGGCCTATCGCTACACGGCCAAGCACTCCATCTACGTCCACCACGACCATCTCGGCCGCGGCGTCGGACGGCTCCTGCTCGGGGCAATGATCGATACGTGTGCTGCGGCAGGTTTCCGCCAGCTGATCGGCTATATCGATGCTGACAACGCACCCTCGCTGGCATTGCACGAAAGGTTCGGTTTCGGGCGCGCTGGGCTGCTCTGCGGCGTCGCCTATCGCCACGGCCGCTGGTCCGACACCGTCATGGTGCAACGTTCGCTCGGCGCGGGGACGACGGCACCCCCGCCTGTCACGGCACCGGGCCGCTAGCCCTCACGACGGAAAATCGGACGGTCTGACCTGGATGCGATCGGCATGCAGCGACCAGTGATGCAACGCCTGGTCCTTGCAGAATTTTGCCTTCGCCCGCTCCGTGGCCTCGATCTCGTCGATAGCGTCGATCTCGAGCGTACCCTGACAAACTTCGCTCTGCCGGCCGCACTCCCCGAGCACGTCCTTCATGAACCTGACGACATAAGTTGACATGGGACCTCCTGCTGCCCCGGCAGCACTTTAATCCCATTTAGGCCGGATGGGGGAGGAAGATTTTGAGCTGGATCAAGGCAACGCGTCGGTTCCTGCCACCGATGCGTCCGTCGATACCGTCCGGCAGCAATCACGCCATGATGTCGAGCAGGGACTTTTCCGTCTCGGAATAGGCCCGAATGACCTTGGCGTTGGCCATGAAGCTGTATTTTGCGGTCGCCAGCTGGACGAATTGGTCAGCAAGATCGACGTCAGGCGCAGCGACCAGGCCGTCCTGGTTTGCGAAGGGAGCGCTTGGGTCGGGTTGTGCGGTATAGCTCGGCGACACCGTCGACACGGTCGCGGCAGTACCGCCCGGCGTCGAGCCGCTCGATTGAGAGACCTGATCGACTCGCAGCGGCACATAGGCTGCGGGATAAGTCGAACTCGTGCTCGAACTGCCGCCACTGCCCGAACCGCTTGACGCGGGCAGCGGCCCAGTCGTGCGGACATTGGCAATGTTGCTCGCGGCTACGTTCGCGCGCAGGCTCGCCGCAGACAGTCCTGACGTCGCAATCGAGAGGATGCTCATGGACCCTGATCTACAGGACAAGTCATACGCGTTCACTGACGCAATCGGTAAAATCCGTCGCGTTCTGTTGTCATCCAGGTAACCTGCGCCGGCAGCGCTTCACGCCCCTACCCCGGCGTCACGCCAAAGGCCTGCCTGAAGCGCTCGGCATAGACGGGCCAGACCTCGGGATTGATGATGCGCGGCGGGCGTTTGCCGTCGAGCGTCTCCAGCACCTGCTCGGCCGCGATGCGACCCATGTTCTGGCGCGCTTCGATCGTCACACCCGCGGTGTGCGGGCTCGCCAGCACGTTGTCGAACTGCAGCAGCGGATGCTCCGGCGGCGGCGGCTCCTTGGACCAGACGTCGAGACCGGCACCGGCGATGCGCTTGTCGCGGAGCGCCTGGAGCAGCGCATCCTCGTCGTGGATGAAGCCGCGCGCAGTGGTGATGAAATAGGCGTGCGGCTGCATCAGGCCGAATTCGCGCACGCTGATCATGTTGCGGCTGCCCTTGTTCAGCGGGCATGAGATAGAGACGAAATCGGCCCGACGCAGCAATTCGTCAAGCTCGACCTTCTCGCCGCCCCGCTCGGCCATCACCTCCTTCGAGAGGTAGGGATCGTAAGCCAGCACCTTCATGCCGAGCAGGCCCTTGCAGAGCGCGGCGATGCGGCGGCCGACATTGCCGAGACCGATGATGCCGACGGTCTTGTGCTCGACCTCGTTGCCGACGAGCTCGTTCCGATTGACATTGGCCTCGCGGCGCAGCCGGCGATCCGACTGGATGATACGCTTGGACAGGGTCAGCATCATCGCCAGCGCATGCTCGGCCACCGAATGCGCGTTGCCGCCGGACTGGTTGACGACCAGCACGCCCGCATCCGTGCAGGCTTCGACGTCGACAGGGTCGAAGCCCGCGCCGTTGCTGGAGACCAGGAGCAGGTTTGGGGTGCGCTTCAGGAGGGCGGCGTCGACATGGAAATGCGGCGCCAGCTCGTCGCGCGCGGCACCGATCTGATACACATGCGCCGCGCCCAGGATCGGGGCGTAAAAATCCTCGGGGCTCTCGTTCTCGATGCGGTCGAGCCGCACGTCGGACCGCGCCTTCAGGATGTCGATGTACACAGGGTTGGCCAGGTATTTGACGTAGAAGACACGCTTGCTGTTGACCGACATCAGGACCCTTCCGGCTCTCTCACGGAGGTTCGCAAGGTCAGCGCCACGCGCGCCCCTCTCCTGGCGTTCCTCCTGTTCCTCATTATCCCGCTTATGGCATGGCGATGCCGGCCACGGCAGCCCGTCTGGCGCAGATCACGGTGCTGGCCTGGACATGTTGACAATCCCGTCCGCTCCGTCAAGTTCGACAAACGCCACGACGGCCAAAGAAGAAGCATGCGCGGCGCAAGGGAGAACGCAATGGCTGGTGCGGAGCAGCATAGTTCGATGCAGGCATCCGGCGACAAGAGCTGGCATGGCATCGTCCTGCAAACCCTGAAGCGGAACGAGATCAGCCTGATCCCCTACGTGCCCGACCGGGTGTTGACGCCGCTGATCAAGAATCTGCACGCCGATCCTTTCTTCACGACCTTTGCCACCGCCCGCGAGGAAGAGGCCGTCGGCATCGTCTCGGGCGCCTGGATGGGAGGCCGGCGGGGCGCAGTGCTGATGCAGACCTCGGGCTTCGCAACGCTGGCCAACACGCTCGCCTCACTCGCGGTGCCCTACCAGATCCCGCTAATCATGTTCGTATCCGAGCGCGGCACGCTTGGCGAATTCAATTACGGCCAGTCGCTGGTCTGCCGCACCATGCGCCCTGTGCTGGATTCGCTGGCGCTGGAGCACCACACCATTACTAGGCTCGACGAGCTCGAATTCATCGCCGACCGTTCGATCAAGCAAGCCGTCACCACACAGGCACCGGTGGCGCTGATCCTCAACCCGCTGCTCACGGGCGGCAAGGTCTTCGACAAGTGAGCGCCGCCATGGACACGCGCAACACCAAAGTGATGAACCGGTTCGACATCACCTCGCGCCTGATCGCAAAACTAAAGCAGGAGGAAGCGGTGATCGGCGGCATCGGCAACACCAATTTCGACCTCTGGGCCGCCGGCCATCGTCCGCAGAATTTCTACATGCTGGGCAGCATGGGGCTCGCCTTCCCGATCGCGCTCGGCGTGGCGCTGGCGCAGCCCGATCGACGCGTCTTTGCTTTGGAAGGTGACGGCTCACTGCTGATGCAGCTCGGCACGCTCTCGACGATCGCGGCCTTGAAGCCGAAGAACCTCATCATGATCGTCATGGACAACGGCATCTACCAGATCACTGGAGCGCAGCCGACGCCGGCTGCGGGCGTCGCCGATCTCGTCGCGATTGCACTGGGCTCGGGACTCACCAACAGCGCATGGGCCGCGGACGAAGAGGATTTCGAACGGCTGGTCGACCAGGCCATGTCGGTTGACGCGCCGAGCCTGATCGCGCTGCGCATCGACGACAAACCCGGCGTCGGCACCACCCGCCGGGATCCCGTGCAGATCCGGGAGCGCTTCATGCACGGCCTCGGCGTGCGCGAGCCGCTTTAACATTTCGTCATTAACTACACGGCGATCTGATCCGCATCCCGAGACAGGCCTCGGCCGATCCGTGCTAAGCGGTGCGGATGTCCATTCTTGTTCGCGCCTTTGCCTGGCTGCTCGCCGCCGCCGTGACCTTTGCAACGCTCGGGCCTCCGAGCCTGCGTCCCCATTCCGACCTCAGCCAGGACGGCGAGCATGCGCTTGCCTTCCTCCTGGTCGGGCTGGCCTTCGGCCTCGCCTATCGGCAGCGCCGCCTGTCAGTGGCGGCCGTCGCGGTCGTGCTGATTGGCCTGCTCGAACTGATGCAGCTCTGGGCGCCCGGACGCCATGCGCGGCTGGAGGATTTTCTCGTCGATGCCGGCACTGCCTGTATCGGCTTCGCGCTCGCGGCCGTCATCGATTGGGTCATGACCCGGTTTCGGGCAGGCTCGGCCCTGACAAGTTGAGGCCCTGCGCAGCGACGCTCCGCAGGGCCCTTTTTCTTCAAAATCCTTATCGCGCCGATCAGTCGATGATCTTGATCACCCGGCGTGTGCGCGGCTCGACGATCACGCGGCGATCATTCACCACGGCGTAGCGATACTGGGTGTAATTCGGTACCGGACGCAGCACGACGGTCGGGGGTAGCGGCTCACCTACCACGACGCGCTCCTGGACCACGACAGAATCATCGCGCGGGATGCCGCCGAGGATCGCATTCGGAATTTCGAGGCCAGCGCCGACTGCCGCACCCACGGTACCGCCAACCATCGCGCCGATTGGGCCGCCGACTTCGCCGCCCGTGCGTGCGCCGTTCCTGGCGCCTTCTTCGGTCGTCGACTGAGCAAAGGCTGCACTCGACGCCAGCAGCGACGCAGCAGCCAACGAGATCACAAGACGGGTCTTCATATCCACGCTCTCCAGTGTTGTTGTGCGCCATCAACCGCGGGGCCGGAGCATTGTTCCGGTTCCCGCGTGATGAAACCCACATCAACACCGCGACTGTTACCGCGTAACAATTCAGGCTGCGGCGATCTCGTGACCCGCCATCAGTTCCAGCGCCCGTACCATGGCCGAATGATCCCAGCCCTTGCCGCCATGCGCGGTACAGGACGAAAACAATTGCTGCGCGACCGCCGTGCTCGGCAGTGAGAGGCCGAGAGCGCGCGCGCCTTCGAGCGCAAGGTTCAGATCCTTCTGGTGCAGTTCGATTCGGAAGCCCGGATCGAAATTGCGCTTCACCATGCGCTCGCCATGCACTTCGAGAATCCGCGACGAGGCAAAGCCGCCCATCAGCGCCTTGCGCACCAGCGCTGGATCGGCACCGGCCTTGGAAGCGAACAGCAGCGCTTCGCTCACCGCCTCGATCGTCAATGCCACGATGATCTGGTTGGCGACCTTGGTCGTCTGGCCGTCGCCATTGGCGCCGACATGCGTGACGTTCTTGCCCATCTTGTCGAAGATCGGCTTCATGGTGCCAAAGGCGCGTTCGGGCCCGCCGACCATGATGGTGAGGCTCGCCGCCTTGGCGCCGACCTCTCCGCCCGACACCGGCGCGTCAAGATAATCCGCGCCGAGCGCCTCGATCTTCTTCGCGAACTCCTTGGTCGCCAGCGGCGAAATCGAGCTCATGTCGACGACGATCTGGCCCTTGGAAATGCCGCTCGCGACACCGTCCTTGCCGAACAGCACCGCCTCCACATGCGGGGTGTCAGGCACCATGATGATGACGACATCCGCCTCCTCCGCGACCTCCTTGGCCGATTTGCAAGGGACGCCGCCAGCCGCGATCAGCTCCGGCCCGACTGGCGCGACGTCATGCAGGAATACGCGATGGCCCGCGGCCAAGAGATGGCCGGCCATTGGCCGCCCCATAGTGCCAAGTCCGATGAAGCCGATGTCGATCATGTCTTGATATCCTCAGGTCTCAAATGTCTGCGCGGCGTGCCACGACAGGCCTTCCAGCGTCGTGGTGCGCGGCTTGTATTCGCAGCCGATCCAACCGCGATAGCCGATCGCGTCGAGATGGCGGAACAGGAAGGGATAGTTGATTTCCCCAGTGCCGGGCTCGTGTCGGCCGGGATTGTCGGCGAGCTGGATGTGGGCGATCTCAGGCAGATATTCCTGCATGGTGCGGGCGAGATCGCCCTCCATGATCTGCATGTGATAGATGTCGTACTGGACGAACAGATTGTTCGACCGCACCTCGGAGATGAGCTGGATCGCCTGCTCGGTGCCATTGAGGAAGAAGCCGGGGATGTCGAGCGTGTTGATCGGCTCGACCAGCAGCTTGATGTTCTCGCGGGCCAGCGTCGAGGCGGCAAAGCGGAGATTGCCGACCAGGGTCTCCTGCAGCTCACGCGGATCGGCGTCGACAGGCGCAATGCCGACGAGGCAATTGAGCTGCTCGCAATCGAGCGCCTTGGCATAGTCAATGGCACGGAACACGCCATCGCGGAATTCGGAGGTGCGATCGGGCATGATCGCGATGCCGCGCTCGCCGGCGGCCCAATTGCCGGCGGGCAGATTGTGCAGCACCTGGCTCAGTCCGTGAGCCTCCAGCTGTTCGCGGAGCTGCGCCTTGTCGAAGTCGTAGGGAAAGAGATACTCGACCCCCGCAAAGCCTGCCGCCTTCGCCGCGGCGAAGCGGTCGATGAACGGCATCTCGTTGAAGAGCATGGTGAGGTTGGCCGCGAATTTCGGCATGTTACTGTCCCCTATTCTGCCGGCTGCAAAACGCCGGGCCGCGTAACCCCGACCTCATCGAGCGGCAAGTCCAGCACTTCCTCGAACTCGACGATGTTGTCGATCTCGGTGCCCATCGCAATGTTGGTGACGCGTTCGAGGATGAACTCGACCACCACGGGCACGCGATGCTTCTTCATCAATTCGCGCGCGGTCGCGAACGCGGCCTGCGTGTCCTTGGGATCGGTGACCCGGATCGCCTTGCAGCCGAGGCCTTCGGCGACCGCGACATGGTCGACACCGTAGACGCCGATCTCCGGCGCGTTGATGTTCTCGAACGAGAGCTGGACATGATAATCCATCTCGAAGCCGCGCTGGGCCTGGCGGATCAGGCCGAGATAGGAATTGTTCACGACGACGTGGATATAGGGCAGATTGAACTGCGCCCCGACCGCGAGCTCCTCGATCAGGAACTGGAAATCGTAGTCGCCGGAGAGCGCGACGATGTCACGATCCGGGCACGCCGCGCGCACGCCGAGCGCTGCCGGCAAGGTCCAGCCGAGCGGCCCCGCCTGCCCCGCATTGATCCAGTTGCGCGGCTTGTAGACACCGAGGAACTGTGCGCCGGCGATCTGCGACAGGCCGATCACGGTGACATAGGTGGTGTCGCGGCCGAACGCCTTGTTCATCTCCTCGTAGACGCGCTGCGGCTTGATCGGGACATTGTCGAAATGGCTCTTGCGCAGCATGGTCTTCTTGCGATCGCGGCAGGCCGCGGGCCACGCCTGGCGCTCGCGGAGCCTGCCGGAGCGTCGCCACTCCCTGGCGACGGAAACGAAGAGTTCGAGCGCGGCCTTCGCGTCCGAAACGATGCCGAGATCGGGGTTGAAGACGCGGCCGATCTGGGTCGGCTCGATATCGACATGCACGAAGGTGCGGCCCTTGGTGTAGGTCTCGACCGAGCCGGTGTGCCTGTTGGCCCAGCGATTGCCGATGCCGAGCACGAAATCGGACTCCAGCAGCGTGGCGTTGCCATAGCGATGGCTGGTCTGGAGGCCGACCATGCCAGCCATCAGCACGTGATCGTCGGGGATCGCGCCCCATCCCATCAACGTCGGCACGACCGGGACATTAGCGATCTCGGCGAACTCGACCAGCAGGTCCGAAGCGTCGGCATTGATGATGCCCCCGCCCGCGACGATCAGCGGCCGCTCGGCGGCATTGAACATCTCCAGTGCTTTCTCGACCTGCTTGCGCGTGGCGGTGGGCTTGTACACCGGCAGCGGCTCATAAGTTTCGTCGTCGAACTCGATCTCGGCGAGCTGCACGTCGAGCGGCATGTCGATCAGCACCGGCCCCGGCCGGCCCGAGCGCATCACATGAAAGGCCTGGCTGAACACACGCGGCACCAGTGCCGGTTCGCGCACGGTCACTGCCCATTTCGTCACCGGCTTTGCGATCGACTCGATGTCGACGGCCTGAAAGTCTTCCTTGTAGAGCCGCGCGCGTGGCGCCTGTCCGGTGATGCAGAGGATCGGAATGGAATCGGCGATCGCCGAATAGAGCCCCGTGATCATGTCGGTGCCGGCCGGCCCCGAGGTGCCGATGCAGACGCCGATATTGCCGGCCTTGGCCCGCGTATAGCCCTCAGCCATGTGCGAGGCACCCTCGACATGCCGCGCCAGGATGTGGCGGATAGAGCCGCGCTTCTTCAGCGCCGAGTAAAGCGGATTGATCGCAGCCCCGGGAACACCGAAGGCGGTCGAGATGCCCTCCTTCTCCAGGATTCGCACGGCTGCATCGACGGCTCGCATCTTCGCCATATCGGACCTCGCTCAAGTTGCGTCAGCGAGCGAGATCATCGGGCGCGCGGGATGCGATCTCAACGAGATCGATTATATTTTCCACGATGCGGCAGCCGTTGGAAAAACACGGCGGTCTCAATTGGTTAGATCGAGCCATGCGTGAAAGCTGCTTACTCGAACAGCGGCGCCAGCTCCATCTGCGGTACCAGCACGAGGCCCTTGTCGGTGATGCGAATTTCCGGAATGACCGATAGCGGAATCAGATTGAAGCCCATGTAGGGAATGGTGCAGCCGGCCTCGGCCCATTCCTTCTTCAACACCTTGACCTCTTCAGCCACTTCGATAACGCGCTTGTCGGATAACAGTCCCGCGATGGGCAGCGGCACCAGCGCCCGCACCTCGCCGTCGGCGACGACGCAGACGCCGCCCTGCTTTTCCTCGATCGCCGATATCGCCACCTGCATATCGGCCTCATTGGTTCCGGCGACGATGAGGTTGTGGCTGTCATGGCCGACGCTGGAGGCGACCGCGCCGCGCTTCAAGCCGAAATCCTTCAGCAGGCCGTAAGCGACGTTGCCGGCCGACTTGCCGTGGCGCTCGACCACGGTGACGAAGCACATGCCGTAGCGCGCGAACAATTCTGGCCAGTCCTTGGCGGGCTCGATCGCGACCTTCTCATGGATCAGCGTAATGCCCGGCAGCGCGGTCTTGATGGCGTTGACGGTGCAGGCCTTCGCCGGCAGCTCCGGCGTCAGCCTGATTTTCCTCGGCAGCTTCACGGTCGCGTAGGCCGCCTTCGGATATTGATAGCGCTGCGATAGCGCCTGATCGAGACGCGGCGTGATCTTGCGGTTCTCGACCACGAGTTCGCCGCCATACCAGGTCGATTGCGGCGTGAGATTGTCATCCATCAGCACGAGATCGGCGCGGCGGCCGCCGCCGAGCCCGCCGATATCTCCCTCCATGCCGAAGCGGGTGGCGCCGTGCAGCGAACCCATCGACCAGGCCTGCTCCGGCGACATCCCCGCCTTCACCGCCTCGCGCACCACCCAGTCGAGGCCGAACAGCAGAAGGTCGTCGGCGTCGCGGTCGTCGGTGCAGACGGCGGTGCGCTTGTGCGAGGCCCCGAGTTCGGTGATCGTGCGGATCGCCTGCGGCAGCGAATGCCAGGGCGTTGTCGGCGGCCCGCCGCGCAGGAAGATCCAGACGCCTGCATCGAGCAGATCGTCGGCGATGTCGCGGTCGATCGCCTCATGCGTATCGGTGACGCCCGACGCCGCGTAGGCCGCGACGAATTCGCGGCCATAAACATGGCCGGACACCGGTCGTCCGCGCTTCAGGGCCGCCGCCAGGATCGCGTGGCTGCGCTCGTCGCCCATCGTGACAGGCACGAAATCCATCTTCTCGCCGAGCGCGACCGCTTCAGGCCAGCGGTCGAACAGGCCGGCGATCTTGTCGGGCGTGAGGTCTCCCCCGGCGGTCTCCAGCTCCGCCGAAGTCGCCGGCACCGTGCTCGGCACCGTCAAGAAGATCGACAGCGGCGCCTCGCGCGCGTCCTCCAGCATCGCCTCGACGCCGGCGACGTCCATGACATTGCCGATCTCGTGGCTGTCGCAGAATATCGTGGTGGTGCCGTTCAGCAAAGCGGCCTCGGCATAGGCACAGGCCGTCACCATCGAGGATTCGATGTGGATGTGCGGATCGACCAGGCCCGGCGCGATGATGCCGCCGGCGGCGTCATACAGCGGCACGTCGCTCCACGTCTTCTTCGCCGTGCCTGACGGCTTCACCGCTGCTATGCGGCCGCCGGAGATCCAGACCTCCCGCCCCGGATGGATCCGCTCCGAATAGGTCGAGAGCACCCGCGCACCTGATATGACGAGGTCGGGCGCCACGCGGGCGGAGGCGACGTCGGCGAGACGGCGTGTCATTGCGTGCAGCGGCGCAACGGCAAATCGGGTGAGTTTGGACATCGGGGCTCTCGCGTAACGTTACGGCCCAGCGATGGTTACGCCCTGCGAAACGCCGGGCAAGCCCAAATATAACGGCACGCCCTGCTTACGCCTTAGGCGGCGAGCCGCCTGCCGTCCGCGACCTTGCGGCTCTGCGCGGGTTCCGCGTTCTCGGCGGTGTTGCGGCAGCGGGCTTGACCCGAATCCGCATCGACCGGCCTTTCGGCTCATCGATTTCGAACGAATTCGTCTTTCGCACAAGGTCGCTCAGCTTGCGGAAGCCAAAGGTCCTCGGATCGAAATCGGAGGCCAGGTTTGCGAGCTGCCGGCCAACTTCCCCAAGGGTGACCCAGCCGTCTTCGCTCTCCATCTGGGTGATGACCTTCTTAATAATGGGCGCAGCCGCATCAGGGGGCTGGAGCGGCGTGGATTTCGAGGCGGCATCCTGGGAGTTCGCCGCGCCAGCAAGCAGGTTCTCCGTGTAGACGAACCTCCGGCAGGCCTGCCTGAAGCTTTCCGGCGTCTTCTGTTCGCCGAACCCAAAAACATCGACGCCCTGCTCCCGGATGCGGGCGGCAAGCCGGGTGAAGTCGCTGTCGGACGACACCAGGCAAAAGCCATCGAACCGGCCGCTGTGAAGCAGGTCCATCGCGTCAATGACCAGGGTTATGTCCGACGCATTCTTTCCCGTCGTATAGGCGAATTGCTGCTGCGGTATGATGGCGTGCTTCGACAGGATGTCGGCCCAGCCTCTGGATCGCGCATTGGAGAAGTCGCCATAGATGCGGCGAACGCTGGCCTCGCCGATCTTGGCAATCTCCGCGAACAGTCCATCCGCGATCTTTGCGGAAGCATTGTCGGCATCGATCAGGACAGCGAGACGGGGCGAACGGAGCTCGGAAGGCATGACATTCCCCAAAAGGACGCGACAACGGTGGATTGGTATACCGATGTCGAGGCCCCCGCCGCCAGAGCTGATTTCCTTCAACGGGCACGGTGGACCACCAACCCAGCTTAGGCCGGTTTCACCACCGGGGTGACACCCCCGAGCGCAACCGTCAGTTCCGCCGCGACTTCGCGTACGACGCGTCCGATCTCGGGCAGGCGAGCGTCGCTGACGCGGCTGGTCAGGCCGGATACCGAGATCGCGGCGAGCGGCTCCGCAAGCGCGTTGTAGACCACGGCCGCGACGCAGCGCAGCCCCATCTCGGCCTCTTCGTCATCCACCGCGTAACCTTGCTTACGGATCGTTGCCAGCTCCTTGAAAAGATCGCTCGGCCGTACGATGGACTTTTCCGTGAGTCTCGGCATGCCGTGATGACGGATGACGGCGCCGACGTCATCGTCGGAATAAGTCGCAAGGACCGCCTTGCCGACGCCTGACGTCACCATCGGAACGCGACCGCCGACCTTGGTCAGCGAGCGCATGATCTCGCGGCTTTCCATGCGGGTCAGCACGATGATGAATTCGTCGTCGACCACGGCAAGGTTGGCGGTCTCGCGGGTGAGATCGCGCAGCTTGCGCAAATAGGGAATTGCCTGCGCCGTGAAATTGCGGCGCCGCGCAAAGCTCGCGCCGACGGTGAAGCTGCGGACGCCGACATGCCATTTGGATTCGGCGCGGTCGAACTGCACAAAGCGGCGGCTCTCGAGCGTCGCCAGCAAGCGGTGCACGGTCGAGGCCGACAGCCCGGTGCGGACCGCGAGATCGCTGAGACGATAGCCTTCGTCGTCCTCAGCCAGTGTTTCGAGTATCGACAGCGCGCGGCCGACAGACTGCACGCCGCCGTCACGCGCGTCGGGCTCAGCCTCCGATGGAGAGCGAGGCTCGAGCGATTTGCGCCGGATCACGTTCTTGCTCATCGCGACCTGACCGTTCTCCCTCGCCCCGCTTGCGGGGAGAGGATCGGGGTGAGGGGGAGCTTCCACGCGGACGGTGACAAAGAAACTCGCGGAGAGTCCCCCTCACCCGAATTGCTTCGCAATTCGACCTCTCCCCGCGTACGGGAGAGGCGAACAACCATCCGCTCCGGATCATGCCGAAGCGGCATCTCGTCTCAGAGCAGGCCCGCCCCGCGCGCCCACTTGTACTTGGCGCCAAGCACCTCAACCGGAAGTTCGGTCGAGTAAGCATAGGCCGGGATGCCGTTCTGGTAGAGATATTCGGCCGCTTCCTCGACTTCGACGTCGCCGGCGAGGGAGGCGACGATCGGCTTCACAAAGCCCTTCGCTTCCATCTCCTTCTTCACCTCGACCATATTGCGGGCGAACACCATCGGCGGCGTGACGATGGTATGCCAGTAGCCGAGGATCAGCGAGTGGATGCGCTCATCCGACAAACCGAGCTTCACCGTGTTGACGTAGGTGATCGGCGGCTCGCCGCCGGTGATATCCACAGGATTTCCGGCCGCGCCAAACGGCGGGATGAACTTGCGGAAGGCCGCGTCCAGATCCGGCGGCATCGACATCAGCGACAGGCCGTTGTCGACGCAGGAGTCCGACAGCAGGACGCCCGAGCCGCCCGCACCGGTGATGATCAGCACGTTCTCGCCCTTCGGCGTTGGCAGCACCGGCACGCCGCGAGCGAATTCGAGCAGCTGCCGCAGGCTGCGGGCGCGGATCACGCCGGACTGCGCCAGCACGTCCTCATAGATCTTGTCGTTGCCGGCGAGCGCGCCGGTGTGCGACGAGGCCGCCTTAGCGCCGGCCGAGGTGCGGCCGGCCTTGAGCACGACGACAGGCTTCTTCTTGGAAACGCGCTTGGCGGCTTCCGCGAAGGCGCGGCCGTCCTTGAGGTCTTCACAGTGCTGCGCGATCAAGTTGGTGTTCGGATCCTGCTCGAAGAAGGCGAGCAGATCGTCCTCGTCGATATCGGACTTGTTGCCGAGGCCGACAATCGCGGAGACGCCCATCTTGGCCGAGCGCGAGAAGCCGATGATGGCCATGCCGATGCCGCCCGACTGCGACGACAGCGCCGCGTGGCCCTTCACGTCGTAGGCCGTGCAGAAGGTCGCGCAGAGATTGGCGGGCGTATAATAGAAGCCGTAGATGTTCGGTCCCATCAGGCGAATGTCGTACTTCTTGCCGACCTCGACGATCTCGGCCTGGAGCTCCGGCGCGCCGGCCTCAGCGAAGCCCGACGGGATCAGCACCGCGCCCGGGATCTTCTTCTCGCCGCATTCGGTGAGCGCCGCGGCCACGAATTTCGCGGGAATCGCGAACACAGCCGTGTCGATCACGCCAGGCACGTCCTTGACGCTCTTATAAGCCTTGTAGCCAAGGATCTCTGAGGCCTTGGGGTGGATCGGATAGATCTCGCCCTTGTAGCCGCCGTTGATGAGGTTCTTCATCACGGAGTTGCCGATCTTGCCATCCTCGGCGGAAGCGCCGACTACGGCGACGGCCTTCGGCTGCATGATGCGGCTCATCGCCGCAACAATCTCTTCGGTCGGGCGCGGCTTCGGCTTGGGCTTGTAGGCGAAGTCGACGACGATGCGCACGTCGGCCGCAATCGCGTCCTTGGCGGTGGCGAAGACAGGGTTGAGGTCGAGCTCGACGATTTCGGGGAAATCGGTGACGAGCTGCGAGACCTTGACGATGACGTCGGCCAGAGCGGTGCGGTTCACCGGCTCGCCGCCGCGCACGCCCTTCAGAATCTCGTGCGCCTGGATGCCGTCGAGCATCGACAGCGCGTCTTCCTTGGTCGCCGGAGCGAGGCGGAAGGTGATGTCCTTCAAGACCTCGACCAGCACGCCGCCGAGGCCGAAGGCGACCAGCTTGCCGAACGAGCCGTCGGTGATCGAGCCGACGATGACCTCAGTGCCTCCGGCCAGCATCTGCTGCACCTGGATGCCCTCGATCTTGGCATCGGCCTTGTACTTCTTGGCGTTGCCGAGAATGGTCTCATAGGCCTTCTCGGCATCCTCCGCCGTCTTGACGCCGACAATGACCCCGCCGGCCTCGGTCTTGTGGAGAATGTCCGGCGAGACGATCTTCATCACGACAGGGAAGCCCATCGACGACGCCATCTTGCCGGCCTCGCCGGCCGACTTCGCCACGCCCTCTTTCGGCACCGGAATGCCGTAGGCGTCGCAGACCACCTTACCTTCGGGGGCGGTCAGGCTGGTGCGTTTGTCGGCCTTGACCTGGTCAAGGACCTTGCGGACGACGTCTTTGGAATTGGACATGAGCTTCTCCCTTGACCTTCAGTTCTTGCTTTGCAAAGCGCGCATATGCGGCTGCCCGTGATACTTGCCATCGCCGCGCTCTGTTCCACCTAGCGGAACGGAGCGGCGAAAGGCCTTGATTACTCCGCCAGCTTGGATCAAAAATGGCTAGCGATGGCATTTGGTATGCCAGAAGCCAACTTGTCAAGCCAGAGCAGGACCGATAACGCCGTAAAAAATAGCCAGCTTGACATTCTGGCATGTGGTATGCCAAAAACTTTCCAGTAAATATTCCTGTAAAAGACGACTCCCATCAGAGGAGAATCGTCGTGTCACTGCGGAAACCAACCAAGGCGTTGCCGAACATGGCCGAGGCAGACATCGCAATCGTTCGTATTGCCCCGGAGAGCAGCTTCAAGAACAAGGCGTATGACGCCTTGAAGGAAGCCATCCTCAAGATGGACATCTATTCGACGCCCGAGCCCGTCATGCTGGACGAGCGCGCATTGTCCGAACGTCTGGGCGTCAGCCGCACGCCGATCCGCGAAGCGATCGCGATGCTCGAGCAGGACGGTTTCGTGAAGACCGTGCCGCGCCGCGGCATTATGGTGGTGCGCCGGACCAAGAGCGAGATCGTCGACATGATCCGCGCCTGGGCGGCGCTGGAGAGCATGGCGGCCCGCCTCATCACCACCACCGCGCGCAAGAAAGACATCACGGCGCTGCGCGACTATTTCAAGGATTTCGGCAAGGACCGCTTGCCCGAGGATCACGTCGAGGAATATTCGAAGGCCAACATCGCCTTCCACCAGGCGTTGATCTCGCTGTCGGAATCCCCCGTGCTGGTCGATCTCACCAACGACCTTCTGCTGCACGTGCGCGGCTATCGCCAGCTGACGATCGGGCGCAAGGACCGCACTGCGACCTCCCTGCCCGAGCACCTCGGCATGATCGAAGCACTGGAAGCGCGCGACACCGAGCTCGCCGAGAAGCGCGCCCGCGACCACACCCTTGGCCTCGCCGCTTACGTCGAAGCGCACGGCCAGGAACTCTTCACCTAGCAACATTCACCAGAAGGGCGAACCATTCGCCCCACCTACCTTGAGACCAGGGAGACAAGGCCCATGCTGAACACCGCGACCAAGTCCGAAGCACCGGGCACCGAGCAGGAACTGACGGATGGCTTCCATCTCGTCATCGACGCGCTCAAGCTGAACGGCATCAACACCATCTATAATGTGCCGGGCATCCCGATCACGGATTTGGGCCGCATGGCGCAGGCCGCCGGCATTCGCGTGATCTCCTTCCGCCACGAGCAGAACGCCGGTTACGCCGCAGGCATCGCCGGCTATCTCACCAAGAAGCCCGGCGTCTGTCTCACCGTCTCCGCGCCCGGCTTTCTCAATGGTCTCACCGCGCTCGCCCACGCCACCACCAACTGCTATCCGATGATCCTGGTCTCGGGCTCCTCCGAGCGCGAGATCGTCGACCTGCAGCAGGGCGACTACGAGGAAATGGACCAGCTCGCGATCGCGAAGCCGCTGTGCAAGGCGGCCTATCGCGTGCTGCACGCCCAGGACATCGGCATCGGCTTTGCCCGCGCCATCCGCGCTGCGGTCTCGGGCCGTCCGGGCGGCGTCTATCTCGACCTGCCGGCCAAGCTGTTCGGCCAGGTGATGAACGCCGAGGCCGGCCAGAAGTCGCTGGTCAAGGTGATCGATGCGGCGCCCGCGCAGATCCCTTCGCCCGCGTCGGTCAAGCGCGCGCTCGACGTGCTCAAGAGCGCCAAGCGTCCGCTCATCATCCTCGGCAAGGGCGCGGCCTATGCGCAGGCCGATGAAGAGATCAAGAGCTTCGTCGAGAAGAGCGGCATGCCGTTCCTCCCCATGAGCATGGCCAAGGGCCTGCTGCCCGACACGCATCCGCAATGCGCCGGCGCGGCTCGCTCGACCGTGCTCAAGGATTCCGACGTCGTCATGCTGATCGGCGCGCGGCTGAACTGGCTGCTCTCGCATGGCAAGGGCAAGAGCTGGGGCGATGCGCCGAAGAAGTTCATCCAGGTCGATATCGAGCCGAAGGAAATGGACTCCAACGTCGAGATCGTCGCGCCTGTCGTCGGCGACATCGGCTCGGTCGTCTCCGCCTTCAACCAGGCGATGGGAACGGGCTGGACCGCGCCGCCGGCCGAATGGACCAAGGCCATCGTGGCCAAGCGCGACGAGAACGTCGCCAAGATGGCGCCGAAGCTGATGAACAACAAGTCGCCGATGGACTATCACGGCGCGCTCGGCGTGCTGAAGAACGTGATCAAGGATCACCCCGAGGCGATCCTCGTCAACGAAGGCGCCAACACGCTCGACCTCGCCCGCGGCGTCATCGACATGTACCGCCCGCGCAAGCGTCTCGACGTCGGCACCTGGGGCGTGATGGGCATCGGCATGGGCCAGGCGATCGCCGCTGCGCTCGAGACCGGCCATCCCGTGCTGGCAGTTGAAGGCGACTCGGCCTTCGGCTTCTCCGGCATGGAGGTCGAGACCATCTGCCGCTACAACCTTCCGATCTGCGTCGTCATCTTCAACAATGACGGCATCTATCGTGGCACCGACGTCAACGGCGCGAACTCCGATCCCGCGACCACCGTGTTCGTCAAGGGCGCGCGCTATGACAAGATGATGGAAGCCTTCGGCGGCGTCGGCGTGAATGCGACCTCGCCGGACGAGCTCAAGCGCGCCGTCAACGAGGCCATGGCATCCCGTAAGCCGACGCTGATCAACGCGGTGATCGATCCGGCCGCGGGCTCGGAGAGCGGCCGCATCGGCAACCTCAATCCGCAGAGCGTTCTGCAGAAGAAGAAGTAAGTCCACCCCCTCAACCCTTATTCCCTGTGGTTCGCAGGGGCAGACACAGAGTACGGAGCATAGACGATGACCAAAGCGCTCGAGGGCGTTCGCATTCTCGACTTCACCCACGTCCAGTCAGGACCGACCTGCACGCAGCTGCTGGCATGGTTCGGCGCCGACGTGATCAAGGTGGAACGCCCGGGCGTGGGTGACATCACCCGCGGCCAGCTGCAGGACATCCCGAACGTGGACAGCCTGTATTTCACCATGCTCAACCACAACAAGCGTTCGATCACGCTCGACACCAAGAACCCGAAGGGCAAGGAAGTCCTCACCGAGCTGATCAAGAAATGCGACGTGCTGGTCGAGAACTTCGGCCCTGGCGTGCTCGACCGCATGGGCTTCCCCTGGGAGAAGATCCAGGCGATCAACCCGAAAATGATCGTCGCGTCGATCAAGGGCTTTGGCCCGGGACCTTACGAAGACTGCAAGGTCTATGAGAACGTCGCGCAGTGCACCGGCGGCGCCGCTTCCACCACCGGCTTCCGCGACGGCCTGCCGCTGGTCACCGGCGCGCAGATCGGCGACAGCGGCACCGGCCTGCATCTGGCGCTCGGCATCGTCACCGCACTCTATCAGCGCACGCATTCGGGCAAGGGCCAGCGCGTCACCGCCGCGATGCAGGACGGCGTGCTCAACCTCGCCCGCGTCAAGCTGCGCGACCAGCAGCGCCTCGCCCACGGCCCGCTCAAGGAATACAGCCAGTTCGGCGAAGGCATTCCGTTCGGCGATGCCGTGCCGCGCGCCGGCAACGACTCGGGCGGCGGCCAGCCCGGCCGCATCCTGAAGTGCAAAGGTTTTGAGACCGATCCCAACGCCTACATCTACTTCATCACCCAGGCCCCGGTCTGGGAGAAGATCTGCGACGTGATCGGCGAGCCGACCTGGAAGACCGATCCGAACTACGCCAAGCCGGCGGCCCGCCTGCCGCGCCTGAACGAGATCTTCGCCCGCATCGAGCAGTGGACGATGACCAAGACCAAGTTCGAGGCGATGGAAATCCTCAACAAGGACGACATCCCCTGCGGCCCGATCCTGTCGATGAAGGAGATCGCCGAGGACCAGTCGCTGCGCGCGACCGGCACCGTGGTCGAGGTCGATCATCCCACCCGCGGCAAGTACATCTCGGTCGGCAACCCGATCAAGCTGTCGGATAGCCCGAGCGACGTCACCCGCTCGCCGCTGCTCGGCGAGCACACCGACGAGATCCTGCGCGCCGTGCTCGGCTTCTCGGACCATCAGGTCGCCGAGATCCACAAGTCAGGCGCGCTCGACCCGCCGCAGAAGCAGGCCGCCGAGTAAACGGCATTCCTTCGACCAAGACGAAAGGGCCGCCCATCGAGGCGGCCCTTTTGCGTCAGCAAGACCGTGCCGCTGCGAGCACAAGCCAAAAACCAAAAACAACCCCATGCACAGTAGCCTGCCTCGTTGGCCGAGGAGCGAATTTCGTATTTAGCGAATTTTTGTTGAAGCGTCGGGCAAAACAGGCGTAGTATGTCATTATCGCGCCGTCCATCGGCAGTGACGCCTGCAGTCAGCTCGACATTCCCGCAGGCGTGGATATCCAGGGCTCCTGTCTGCTATCGCTTCAACTCCTTGACAAGATCGGCCAGACGCGAATCGTCCGGCATGAGCTTCGATAGTCGCTCGGCATAGGCGAGCGCGGCCACGACGTCTCCCTTCTCGCGGCTGAGGTTCAGCGCAGCGGACAACAACTCCGGACTATTGGGGTGCGCACGCAAACTTTCCTTCAGCACCGCAAGCGCGTCGTCGCGCCGGCCATTCGCGCTTAGCCCGACGGCATAGACGTAGGCGTAGTGCGCCTGACCCGGAGCCAGCGACGCGGCCTGACGCAGTTCATCGAGCGCAGCATCGTTGCGCTGCTTGCGTACGAGCGCCAGACCAAGTGCATGGTGAAGAGATGCATCCTGCGCCGACGTGGCGAGCGCCTCGCGCAAGACCTGCTCGCAATCGCTTTCGCGTCCAAGTTGCCGATAGAGGTCAGACAGGTTGACGGCGGCGGCTGTGAATGAGGGATCCAGCCGAAGCGCAGCACGATATTCGATCTCCGCGCCACTGGCATTGGCTTGGCGAGCAAAGAAGCCCCCGAGTGCGGTACGGGCGTCAGGCCTGTCCGCGTTCAGCTTCTGTGCAGCCACGAACTCGGCCGCGGCCCACGCGAACTTATCGCGATCGGCCGCTGGTTGCCGTGCTGGCGGCACGGCGGCAAGAAGATCGGCCGCGCGAATGCGCACGCCGCGCACGGGATCGCTGAGCCGCAGGGAGGCGAGCGACCAGAGCTGTTCGGACGATACCCCTTCCAACCCGTCGAGCGCACCAAGTCTCACAAGCGGATCGGGATCGGACAGCGCGCGCCGGATCAGGTCGAAATCCGGTACCGGAAGCTCGGCGAGTGCGCTGGCGCGGACGATGCCGGGAGCGTCGCCCGATCCGGCGATTGCGGCGAGCAGCGCCTGGGCATCGGCGGCTTCGCTCCAGACGGCATGAAAGGCCGACGCCCAGGTCTGGTGGCCGCGCCCCTCCATGCCGAACCAGGTTTCGACTTGCCGGGCCGCCCACATCGCAGACTTGTCGCGGTGACACTCGTTGCATGCATTCGGTGTGCCGATCTGCACGGAGAGATCGGGACGCGGAATGCGGAAGCCGTGATCGTGGCGGCGATCGACGACCATGTAGCGCCGCTCCGGCATATGGCAGGACGGACAGCCGGGCGGCGGCGAGACGTCGGCGTGGTGTCGATGCGCAGTCGATTGATACTTCTCGGGTGCATGGCACTGCGCACAGACGCCATCCCCGGGGGCCTTCAGAGTCGCGCTGTGCGGGTCGTGGCAGTCGCTGCAGGTCACGCCTTTGGCGAACATCCTGCTCTGCTTGAAGGGCGCGTAATTGTATGTCTCCTCGTCATCGCGCATCTGGCCGTCGGCATGAAAATGCTGGCGATCGAGCAGCGCGACCTGGTGGGTTTCCGAGAGCGGCCGTCCTGGCGTCCAGTCTTCCGAAAGTTGACCGCGACGAGCATGACAGCGCCCGCAGGTCTCGACCTCCTTCCGCAGCGCCGCTGGCGGCGCACTGCGTGTCGGCGTCATTGTTCCAGCCAAGGCCGACCAGGTGATGCCCGTGCGCTCGTCAAAGGCGACAAGCAGGCCGTCGTCAACGCCGCGCGACGCCGGCTTTCCGCGCGCCCAGGCGACATGACGCGAGCCGGCACCATGGCACGCCTCGCAGCCAACGCTGATCTCGGAGAATGTGGTGGCGAACGTATCCTTGCCGGCATCGTAGCCCTTGAGTACGCCGGTCGAGTGGCACTCGGCGCACATGAAATTCCAGTTCTGGTTCAGCTTCGTCCAGTGCAGCGGATCGTCATGCGTAATGGCGCCGTCCGGATAGAGGTGAAACCAGCGCTGACCGCCCTGCTCCTTCGGCCGCGTGTCCCAGGCGATGGACAGGGCCTGGACGCGACCGTCGGGAAACGCGATCAGATATTGTTGCAACGGGTCGATGCCGAAAGTGTATTTCACCTCGAAAGTCGCGAGCTTGCCGTCCGGGCCGTCTGTCTCGACCAAAAATCTCCCGTCCTGCCGGAAGAAGCGCGAGCGCGTGCCCGCATATTCAAAGGCCGCGTCGTTGAAGTCGCCACGGACGGACGTGTCGTTCGCGTGATCCATGGCGTGACGATGTTGCGAGCTTTGCCACAGCCGCATCTCCGCCTGGTGGCAGCCGCTGCACGCCTGGCTGCCGACAAAGCTCAGCCCTGCCTCGCGGGTCGGCTGAGAGGTGCCGGACGTCTTGAACCAGGACAGCCCGCTTGCCAGCAGAAAAAATAGCGCGCCGGCGCCGATTGCCAGCAGCGCGGCAGTTCGCCATCGGAAAGTTGGCGCGGGGCGTTGAGCAGGAGCCGAACGGTCTTGTTCGGGCCGGGCCTGGGCCTTCTGACGCCTGCGGCTCTTCCGAGAACCTTTCGTCACGTCCAACCACCCCACGCACTGCCCCCGGAAGACTTACACGCGCAGATCGTTGTCGTGAAGCGCAATTCGGGTTTCGCGGGCGAGGTCGATGAGAGAGGCGCAGAACGTCAGCAGCGCGGCCATGAACAGCAGTGCGACGCCATATTCATGGGCGACATTGAACAGCGCACTGATGAAGGCAACGATGATGATGAGCGCCGTGAGGATCGCAGAGAGGATGGAGCAGAACAGCGATCTGTTCAAGAGCAACGCCCGGTGTCGCAGCCGGGGAATATCCGCCTTGAGGTAAGCCTTTGAGGCATCATCATCGGTGATGTCGTGAAGCAACTGAGCCCGGTCGACGACCCGGTTGATGCGGGAAATCAGGACCGAGATGAAGGACGCGACGGCACCCAGCAGGAAAGCCGGGGCCGCCACGTTGCCGATGATCCGTGCCAGTTGGTCGATTGAAGGCGTTACCGGCACCAGCTGGATTACGTTCTCCATCGTCGCTCGATTCTCCCGGTGGCCCGAATGAAAACTAAACGGTCCGCTGCATCGGAGGCTGCTTCCACGTCCCTTCGAGCGCCTCAGCTTTCGGCCAGTAGAGACGCATAACGACAAAGAAGCCCCCTTTGGGTGCGGGTAGCCAATTGGGCTGCTTGTCTGCTGCCGGAGCCTCGTTTTGGATATAGAAAGTAATTCCGCCGTCCCCGTCGCGCTTGAACTCTGACAGCATCGGCGAATTGAGCAAATAGCGGTTAATCGGATTGGCCGTGAGCAGGCTCGACGGCAGTTCGTACATGGTCAGCGACCAGAAGGCATTCACCGGTGGCAACTGGCCCGGTGCAAAGCGGACGGTGTAACGGTTCGCCCCGTCGAATTTCTTGCCGTCCGCATCTACAAGATACATCGGATACATCGCTTCCTGCTTGGAGTTGCCGTAGATTCCGAAAACGGCAGCGGCCATGCGGTAGAGATAATTGTTCTTCAAATATGCGCGGGTGCCGAAAGTGTCCCCGCTGGTCACTTCCCCGGCATCCATTCGCTTCTGCAATTGGGCCAATGCCTGCCAGGCATCGGCCATACCCTGTTCAATGGCAGTTTTCAGTTCGGGCGTGAGATTGCCCGCGTTGAAGGTCTTGCCAGCACCAACGCCAATCTTGGCGAACCGCGCCATCAGCTCCTTCTCGGAGGGGTTCGTCGTACAGAACTGCAAGAGGAAGTTGACGATGTTGAAAAACTCAAGCGAGGTCTTTTCGGTCTCGGGCGTCAGCGGTTTGATGAAATCAATCGCCGGCGCGGCCTTCGGCGCTGGCGCGCCAAGGAAAGCCGAAAGCGTCTGCACCCTGTAGCCGGCTTGCACCTTCTTCACGTTGTCAATGTCAGCGGGATTGAAAAGTTGCGTGCGGTACGCGGCCAGCGCAATTTCGGTCTCGGCACGTATCACCTTCGTCACACCCTTCGGGGGTGAGCCGTTCCAATGAGGTCCAGCGATGAGGAAGCTGCCGCCATTGTTGCCGGTGCTGCGACTACCGATGTAGTCGAAGTTGAACGTGTAGGCGTCAATGAGCTGAATGCTGAAATACCGTTCCTTTTCGATGACCGGAACGGTCAGCACGATGGGCTCTGTACGCAAGTCCATACCGAGAAACGAGTAGGGAGTGTCCGAATTCGGCGTTTGGACCGCCTTGTCTTCCGGCGTGAAGACGCGCGAGAAGTTGCGAAGCTGGTTCCATGGCGCCTTATATTCGGGGCCATTCGCATCGACGAAATAGGCATATTGAATGCGGTAGCTGTCCACCATTGGGAAGCCGTAGATATAGGCTTCCTTGGCAATCGCGCCGGCTTCGGTGGGACTGACGGCGGTCTGCGCGCGCGCAAGCGCCGGACGGAACGACGGGAGCAGGGCCATCCCGCAGGCAAAAGCTCTCCGTGTTATGGATTTCATCGTCGCAATTCTCCTGTCCGAAAAGCCAGGATGGCCGCAGCGTGGACGGCCGGGATGACCTCGACCGACGCGCTCTGTCAGCGGCAGACGCGCACCCCGTTTACAATCGCGCATGCCGGGCGCACCACGGGTGCGACGACTGGCGCCGAGACGGCCGGACGGGGGGCGACAACCGCGCCATTGGGACCGGCACATCCCGCACGAACCACACCGCGTGCACAGACGACAGCATTGGCCTCGCTCGCAACACCGAGCGTGGCCAGGATCAGCAACAAGCCAGCGCATATCTTGGTCATGTTCCATAGCTCCATTTCGGTCGCGGTTCTAATTCCGAGCTGGCCAGGACAAGTCCTCGCCGGCCTTAGGCTCGACGTCGTTCAGCTGCTCCGGACGCGCCGAATAGGCGGGATCTTGAACGTGCCGTCCTTGAGGGCCGTCTTGGGCTGATAGACCCTGACACTGAGATTGAAGGGCAGGCTCGGCGGACACGGCAGCCAATTGGTTTCCTTGTCCGCGCCTGGCGATTGCGCCTGGATATGGATATCGAGCGAGCCGTCCGGATTGTATTTGATCGGCATCGCCGAAGTTATGCCGTAGCGGTTGATCGCGTTGCGAACATAGAAATTCTCGCGATAGGGCGAGATCGACCAAACCCCGCTTTCGGAAGGGAATATCTCGTCCTTCTCGAGATGGAGAATATATTTCGCCGCGCCGTCCAGCACGTTGCCGTCGCCATCGACAAATGCGGTTGGATAGACCGCATCATCCGACGTCAGCGCGCCCAATCCAAACCAGGCGATGAATGCCCGCGTGGTGTAGTCCGTACCGAAGCGACCGATATTCAGCGCGCCCTGCCAGCCGTTCACGGTCGGCGCAGTGTAGGGGCCCGTTTCCAGTTTGTACCAGACCTCGGCCGGCGCCCGGTTGATCCCTCGCAGAATGGCCGGATCGAGCTTGGACGGGTCGAAGTCCTTGCCGACCTCGATCCCGATCCGCTTCAGCTTGTCGATGGTCCTGGTATCGTCAGGGTAGGGCGGATTGTCCTTCAACGCCGCGGCGAGGCGCTTGAAGAACATCTCGCCGGTCATGAGCCGCACCTGATCGTATGGTGTCGCGGTTGTGTCGGCACTGGTGTCGATCGGCACATCTGAGGGCGGCGTATAAGGATGGCCCCAGGCGCTGAGCGGCGTCAGCTGCAACTGATCCTGCAGCTTGTTGATCGCAGCAAACTCCGCGGGGCTATGGCACGCGATCTGGACCAGCACCGAGGCGTAGCGGGTTGTCGAACGGAACGTCTGCTTGATGCCGTTGGGCGCGACACCATTCCATTTGGGACCGGCGATGAGGAAGTCTCCGGCGCCGGTCCCCGTCGTCCGGCTGCCCGCCGAGGCGAAATCGTCGGTCCACATGTTGAGCGCCTGCATGACGATGTAGCGCCCCTGCGTATCGGGCTGAGAATAGACGAACGGCTCCTTGTCCAGGTCGATGAACGAAAACGCCCAGAGAGAATTGACGCTGATGCGGACGCAATCCTTGAAATCCGGATCGACATAGGTCCGCATCCTGCCGAACTGGTTGATGGGCGCCTTGTACTGCTCGGACTTCGACGTGGCCGTCATCACGGCTCGCGTTGCGTCCATCATGACCAGCGGGAAGCCGTAGACATAGCACTCCAATGCGAGAACATACGCCAGCTCTTCCTCGGCATCGCCCTTCAGCTCGCCTAGCCCGCGCAGCAGCGGGCCAGCCGCTTCGCTCGTTGCTGGCGACAATGCCGCGCCCAGCCCGGCACCGAGCGCGGTTGCGATCAGATCGCGGCGACGAAAGAAAATCGTTTCGCGTTCGGAAGAAGACATGACTGACCTCCACATCGTTGGGGTCGCGCGCGTGCCAGCAATCAACACCGCAGCGGCCGCGGACGTTCTAAAAATATCGGAGTTAGCACCAAGTATGGGGCGCGGGATCAGATCCCGCGCCCCATGACGATCACTCGCGCGCAGCGGCGGCAGCCTGTCGCGCCTTCTCCAGCTTCTGGATATCGGCCGGTGTCAACTTCGGCCGGTCGAGGGTCAGGGTGACCTTGTTGAGCTTGCCTGTGAAGGCGAACGGCGGCTTGTAGTCGGCATCATTGACGCCCGTGAGCGTATCCGAGCCGATGTCCAAGCTCTCATCGAGCTGCATCATGAACGGGATGGTATGCTCCATCTTCTGGGAGGCGACCTCCTTGCCGTCGATCTTCAGCACGCCTATGCCGCCCTGGCCGATGCCGACATAGCTGCCGTATTCCAGCGTCGCCATGCCAAGCCCGTCGTACCTGAAGTCGAACTCGATGACGTGCTTTCCGACCGACAGCGCGTCGGCGCTTTCCCACTTGATCTTCTTCAGCCCCAGCATGTTCCATACGAACACCGGCTTGTTCTGAAGCACATAGAAGCCGTAACCGCCGAAGCGTCCGCCTTGGGTGATCAGGATGCCCTCGGCGCCGGCATCCGGAATGTCGACCTCCGCCTTGATGTTGTACGACGTGTTCAGCACGGAGGGCGCGTCGCCCATCGGCGTACCGATAAGGCGCTGGGTCCAGGTGAAGCTGTTGCGTCCAGCGGTGATGCTCGGCCGCGGCGTAATGACCCGCGTAATGATAGAGTTATCGAGCGGTAACACCTGGTATTTCTTCGCCTCGGTCATGAAGAGGGCCTGCAGCTCCTTCAGCTTGTCCGGATACTTCGCAGCCAGATCCGTTGCCTGGGAGTAGTCGTCCTTGAGATTGTAAAGCTCCCAGGGATACTTGGTCAGATCTGCGTTCAGATTGGCCTGCGTGACCCACGGCGGCCGCATGACCTTGGTGCTCGCCATCCAGCCCTCGTTATAGATCGCACGGTCGGAGAACATTTCGAAGTATTGGGTTTTATGCGCCGAGGGCGCCTTCGCGTTCTTGGCGTCGAATGTGTACATCATGCTGACGCCTTCGATCGGCTTCTGCTCGATGCCATCGACCATCCTGGGCGCCTTGATCCTGGTCGCGTCGAGGATCGTCGGCGTAATGTCGATCACGTGGTGAAACTGATCGCGAATGCCGCCCTTGTCCTTGATGACCTTGGGCCACGAGATCGCCATGCCCTGGCGGATGCCGCCAAGGTGCGAAACGATCTGCTTGGTCCAGCTGAACGGCGTATCGAATGCCCAAGCCCAACCCACCGCCATGTGCGGATAGGTCTGTTCCGAGCCCCATGCATCGTAAAAATATTTGAGCTGATCCTCGACCGGCACGTCGACCCCGTTGAACATTGCGAGTTCGTTCGGGGTACCGATCACGGTCCCTTCTGAGCTCGTGCCGTTGTCGCCGTTGATGTAGATGATCAGCGTGTTGTCGAGCTTGCCCATGTCTTCGACGGCCTGGATCACCCGCCCGATCTCGTTATCGTTATAAGCAGTGTAGGCGGCGAAGACGTCGGCCTGACGGATAAACATCTTCTTCTCGTCGTCGCTGAGCTGGTCCCAGTTCTTCAGGAGGTCGCTGGGCCACGGCGTCAATTTCGCGTCTTGGGGAATAACGCCGAGCTTCTTCTGATTCGCGAAGATCGTCTCGCGCAGCTTGTTCCAGCCCTGGTCGAATAGGTGGAGGTCGCCGATCTTCTTGATCCACTCCGGCGTGGGGTGGTGCGGTGCATGCGTTGCGCCGGGGACGTAGTAGACAAAGAACGGCTGATCCGGATCGAGTGAGTTGACGCGGTTCATGTACTGGATGGCGTCATCTGCCATTGCCGTGATCATATTCCAGCTTCCGGGCGCTTTGCCTTCGAACGGATAGATCTGGGTGGTGTTGCGGAAAAGATTCGGCGCCCACTGGTTCGCGTCGCCGCCCACGAAGCCATAGAAATATTCAAAGCCCATACCGGTCGGCCATTGGTCGAATGGACCGTTCTGGCTGGCCTGGAAGGCCGGTGTGTTGTGGTCCTTGCCGAACCAGGAGGTACGATAGCCATTGTCTCTCAGGATACGGCCGATCGTCGCCTTGTCCCTGGGTATGAAGCTGTCATAGCCCGGAAAACCTGTCGCTTGCTCTGAGATCACGCCAAAGCCGACTGAATGATGATTGCGACCGGTGATGAGCGCGGCACGCGTCGGCGAGCACAACGCGGTCGAGTTAAAGTTGGTATAGCGCAGGCCATTCTTGGCGATGCGGTCAAGTGCGGGGGTCGGAATCACGCCGCCAAAGGTGCTCGGCACGCCGTAACCGGAATCGTCTGTCATGATGAGAAGGACGTTAGGCGCGCCCTTGGGGGGCACGACGCGCGCGGGCCAGTAAGGCTTGGACTTGGTCGCGAGGTCCTCGATCTTGCCACCGAATTTCTGCGGCGGTGGTGGAAGCTGATCGCCGGGAATGGTGATGGTCGCAGCCGGCGAGCCCGGCGGCGGCGTGGTCGGTTGTGCTTGCTGTGCAAACGCAGGGGCGGATATCGCCGATGTCAAAAACAGTATGGAAGCAATCACACGAAAATTCATTGCAGCCCTCCCGTGAGGCGCGCGCAATCACGCAGATGTTCATCACTCTCAAGGACGATGCAAGGATCGGCGTTGACGCAGATCAACCTATGCAACGAAAGGTACCTAAGGGCAGATTGGATCGCCTGGCTGCGCGATCCGGCGGCGCACGCTCATCTTATCTAGGGATCTGCCGGCGTCACTCCGATCAAGCATCTGCAAAAAGTCATCCAATATTGAAGAGCGGAACATGCGCTCACACTCGTCATCGTGCTGCACGGACAAGTCGAACAGCGGACCTTGAGCGAAATCAACGGGAAGAAATGTCTGGAGCTCACACTTCAAATAACGAGCTTCCGGGTCTTCACCTTGGATCGACAGCATGCTCGCTCACAAGCTCAATCATCCGGTCGCCGGCGCCGTGCTCGCGATCACCTTGGTCGCAGCAATTTCACTGGTTCCTTGGCCGAAGCTTCCTGCGAAGCCTAGGCTTGGGATAAAGAGCGATCGTCTGGAGCAGAGCGATCGCCGTGAGTTGGGGAATGGCTGTACGCAGACTGCGTGGCCCTATGGATGTGGTTGGCAGCTGCCGCGGGAAAGACGAGAGACCAAAGGACATTCACCCAAACGGCGGCAAGGACTGTCTTGGTTTCTCTGATGATCAAGCTCGAGGTGTTCCTGCCCACCGCTCGGCGTGAAGTTCGGTAAAGGAATAATCGGTATCTAGCGGCTCTCAAAATCACAGCGACAGGATTTTCCCGTAGGATGGTACCCGCACAAGCGATAGCACAGCGTGGTATTGTGCCCCTTTTGCTACATCTGGTTGCCAAATATTCCCGCCATCATGACGGCTATCGCCCGGCGCGGCGCGCCCTGTCATATTGCCATCATCATATTCGGCGCGCACGCGAGCGAGGCTCGTGGTTCGGCGGGGGATTGCCATGCGAATGACGAGAGCGTTTGCCGCCATTGCATTTGCGGCCGTTGCAGCAGCACCAACGGTCGTCGCGGCCGATGAGAGCGGCATCAGCTTCTGGATTCCGGGCACATTTGGCAGCCTCGCTGCCACGCCTCAGCAGCCAGGCTGGACGGCAGCCGCGATCTACTATCACACCTCGGTGTCCGCCGGCGGCGACGTGGCGCGCGCCCGCGAAATTCAGATCGGCCGCATTCCCGTGAATTTGACGGCGACCTTGAGCGCAAACGTCAATGCGAACGTGGATCTCGGGTTGTTGAACGCGACCTACGTTTTTGCAACGCCGGTGCTGGGCGGTCAGGCGTCTGCCAGTCTCATAGGAATCTATGGCGCAAACACCACCTCGCTTAACGGAACGGTGACAGGAACGCTGACGCTGCCGGGCGGCGGCACGATTCCCTTCTCGCGCGCCGATTCCATCAGTGATTCCGTGATGGCCTTCGGCGATCTGATACCGCAGTTCGCGCTGCGCTGGAATGCCGGTGTCAACAACTACATGACCTATGTCATGGGCGACATCCCGGTCGGGGCTTACCAGTCGACCCGCCTCGCTAATATCGGGCTCGGGCATGGAGCGATCGATACGGGCGGCGGTTATACCTATTTCAATCCGCAGACCGGACATGAACTGTCCGGCGTGCTCGGCTTCACCTACAATTTCAAGAACACCGACACGCAGTATCAGAGCGGCGTCGACATGCATTTCGACTGGGGCGCCTCACAATTCCTGACCAAGCAAGTCCAGGTCGGTCTCGTAGGTTACGTCTACAAGCAACTCGGTTGCGACAGCGGCTCCGGCGATCGCGTCGGTTGCTTCCGCTCGCAGGTCGCGGCCGCGGGCCCGCAGGTTGGCTTCATCTTCCCGGTAGGCGACATGCAGGGCTATCTGAACCTGAAGGCTTACAAGGAGTTCGCCGCGGAAAACCGGCCCGAGGGCTGGAATGCCTGGGTGACCTTTGTCATCTCGCCTGCAGCACCGCCCCCGGCGGTGACGCCGACAAAGCACGTCATCACGAAGTGAGAGGCGCGGCATCGCCAGGCGTTGTTTGGGTTGATCTGCATCAACGTCGATCCCGAAATACCGTGGCTCCCTGCGCAGGACCCATATTGGTTGCAGCGTCCGGGCGGCGCGGGCACTGTCAAGCGATCCGCCCCTTATTCTCGATCGTTGAGTACAGCCATGACAAGCGTTCGCTTTCTTGCCGTGCTTGCGACTTTTCAAATTGGGCTCGCTCCGCCAGTCCATGCGACGGACAATCACGATCGCCTAACTGGTGCTAAGGCTCAGGTCTTGCGTTCACCGTCCCCTGCCTCTCCAGCCAGGCGCGGCTTCGTGTTGCGACAGGATCTGTTTGATCGTGCCAATCCAAACAATCTCAGGTCCGATTGGCCCTCACCGCCCGCGCAACCGGGGCAATTCTAGCAAGGAGACACAGATGAACAGCGCCCTGCTTTCACTTGCACTGCTTGCGGGTTCAATGGCCATACCGGCTTCTGATCGCGTTCCCGAACTGAAGGTCGAAGCGCTTTGCAAGGCGACGTCGGAAACGGACAAGTCGATGGGACTGGCGTTGGCTCAAAGCTTTACCGATTGCATGCGTGATGAAACGACAGCGCAGCAGCAACTCGGCACCGTGTGGTCGTCAGCCAAGCCCGCTGTCCGCGACGCCTGCGAAGGTGAGGCCACAGCAGGCGGAACTCAAAGCTATGTCGATTTGCTCACCTGCATCCAGATGACCGAGACCGCAACTGCGCTGGCATCGACGCCGCCGCTCAGAGGGGCCAGCAAGAACCGAAACAAGCAATAGTGGGCGGGCAGACCGCTCGTTGACCGGGCCGGAGCCACGCCAGTCGCTTGGCATGTCCGGCCCGAAGAAAGCAAGTTCGAAAAGCCGCCGGTTTCGGCGGCTTTTTTGTTGGCCCCGGGGCTGGTCTCCTCTACCCTTGGTTTCACCTTGAGCGGGACCAGCCTAGGCCTGGCCTTCGGCGTTTCCAGAGAATTCATCTTTACCGAAGGGATTTGGCCTTGCTTGCTGAGTTCATTGCGCGACAGGCCACGGCCCGGAACATTCACTATGGCTGGGTGATGGCCGCGCTGGGATTTCTCTATGGGCTGTTTGCGAGCTCGGCCCTCGGTGTGCCCAGTGTCCTGATGCGAGACATCGCGGCTGACCTCCACGTCAGCATGAGCGAGCTGTCTGCGTCGCAAGGACTTCGTTTTGCACTATTCGGATTGGTGGCACCGTTCGCCGGCGGCATGATGCTCCGATATGGCCCCAGGGTGATGCTGGCGATCGCCGGCACGATGACTCTCGCAGGATTGCTGCTCACGATCTTCATGACGAACCGGTTCGAAATGTGGGTGGGACTCGGGCTCATTCTCGGCATCGCGCCGGGGCTCACCGCGCTGCAACTCGCCACGATCATTTCTGTGCGCTGGTTCACGACCCATCGTGGATTGGTCGTCGGTCTCCTGAACGGATCGGTCGCAACCGGCACCTTGATCTTCGTGCCGATGGGCGCATGGATCACCGAGCATTGGGGCTGGCGCCTCGCGCTTGTTCCGTCCGGACTTGGTCTTCTTCTCGCACTCATCCTTTTTCTGTTGCTCGGAAAGGACCGTCCCCAGGAATTGGGACTGGCGTCACTCGGCGAGACGGCAATGGCGCCAATCCCCGCGGTGCCGCGACGGAATTTTGTGGCACTCAGCTTTCACGGCCTGCGCCTGGCGTCGACCCGCCTGGTGTTCTGGGTGTTGGCTCTGACGTTCCTGATCTGTGGCGTGTCCAGCTACGGGCTGACATCGACCCACTTCGTGCCCTTCTGCGGCGATCTCGGCTTGCCGGCCGTGACATCGGCAGGCCTGCTCGCCATGATCGGCGTGTTCGATCTGATCGGCACGGTCGGATCGGGATGGCTGTCCGATCGCTTCGACAACAGATGGCTGCTCGCGATCTATTACGGTTTTCGTGGGCTCTCCTTGATCTGGCTCGTAGAATCCAACGCGACGATCGTGACGATGAGCGCGTTTGCGATGCTCTACGGGCTGGACTTCATCGCGACGGTTCCGCCGACGGTCAGATTGACGGTTGGGACGTTTGGACGGGAGATGGGGCCAGTGGTGTTCGGTTGGATCTTTGCCGCTCACCAGCTCGGCGTCGGCCTGATGGCATTTGCCGCTGGCGTCAGCAGAGATGCGCTCGGGACTTATGTGCCGGCTTTCCTTTTCGCCGGGGTCCTCTGCCTGTTGGCCGCTGCGGCCTTTACGCTGGTGAAGCGTCCAGGGGTGCCGGCTCCGGCTTAACGGGGGCTCGACTTCTTTTTCGTCGCCCAATAGCGGCCTGATGTCCCCTGTTGGCCGCTTCTAGTGGCTGGCGATGAAGGAAAGCACGGCCTCGTCGTAGGCTTGAGGGGCTTCTCCCGGCACCGTATGGGATGAGCCGGAAATCTCCACCCGAGTTCGCCGAGGCAGGCATCGTACCAATTCGTCGACGATGCGATGGAAGAATTCCGGACTGTGATCGCCGTTGGTCACGAGCGTGGGTGCCGAGATGCGCTTCGCCATGTCGCAGGTAAACATCGGGCGCGGGCGGGTCGCTATTGCATCCGCAACGGCCGACAACGCGTTGTCCGCCATCATCTTGCGCTCGCTCTCGGACCGCCGATCGTAGGTGCCTGGCCCGCCGACGGCTTCTGCAAAGAACCGCAGCCCTGCATCGAGATCGTCCTTTTCGAAGGCTTGCCGCGCGGGAGCAAACCTCGCGCCCCATTGCTTCAGAACATCATTCCCGCCGGGAGCTCCGGCGAGCAACGCCGCGGCAGGAGGCTCGTTGATGACGAGCGTTCGCACCGCCTCGGGGTGGTTGGCGGCGAAGAACAGCGCAGCATGCGCGCCGGAGGAGTGGGCGACAATGTGCGCGCTCGTAATGCCAAGCGCGGCCAGCAAGGCGGCCAGGTCCTCGCCATGCACGTCTGCGGCGCCATCGGGCAGACCGTCCTTGCTCGTCGCGTTCGGAAAATGGTTCTGCCGACTATAGGCGATGACCCGATGGCTTTTGGCGAACACCGGAAGATGCGAATTCCAGAAGCGGTAATCCTGAAGCCCACCGTGCACCAGAACAACGGGATCGCCCTGCCCGGCCTCGACGTAGGCGAATTGCTTTCCGTTGACGCTGACCTGCTTGACATCGGCGCCGATGGCCGGCGCCAAATTCAACAGGCACAGAACGAGGCCAGCCATCAGGATCTTGGCTTTGAAGTTCATGGCACCCTCCCGCGGATCGACAAAGTGGCTCGAGACAACGTAGTCGACCTCGCCGCGTGCGATGGCGATGTCCTGAAGCTCCCGGTCATCCAGGGCGCACAGATCCCTGCGCAGCTTCCCGCGCCTGCGCCACTCCTGAAACTCGTCACGATATCTTCCGAAGAGGCTGATGAGATGCCGCCTCATTCGGGTCGTCGCGGAAAAGGCGGTCGTGCTGAAGGTCGTGGTCATTGCAGCGCCTCCTTGACGAAGTGGTTCGTCGTTTCGGAATTCGGCACGGCAGCAGCGCGAAATGTCCGGGCTTCGCGCGGACGAAACAGGCATTGACGGCATAGTAACTAATATGTAGTGTACTAGTTAATGCATACACTACTAGAATCGCTTCGTCTCGATAATTCGGGTGTTCCGATCTACATCCAGCTTCGGGACCAGATCCTGCGCAATCTCGGCGCGGGCGTGCTGGCTCGCGGCGACCAGATGCCGACGATGCGCGAAGTCGCAGTTGCCCTGAAGATCGACCTCAATACCGTCCGGCATGCCTACGACGAGCTGGAACGAATGGGCGCCATCACCCTGGTTCGGGGCCGGGGTAGCTTTGTCGCGGAGCCCCCGCCCGCAACCAGCGTACGTGAACAAGCCAAGCAGATTGACGGTCTGGCGAAACAGACGCTCGCTACGGCCGCCGCCGCGGGCATCGATCCCGTTGCCCTGGCCGATCGGATAAAGGCCCTCGCAAGACAGAAGGAATAGTCGTCATGCACAACTATTTTAAGGCAAGCGGCGGAAGTCGATTCTCTCTACTCCTTGCAGCAGTGGCTCTCGCAGCTGCGGCGCTCGTCGCCTCGCTCGCCTACGACGGAGGTTCTCGCGGCCTCTATGCCGTCGCGGCTGGCCTCGTGATCGTCGCATTCCTGATTCCACAGGCCGTCCTGGTTGCAGGCCAGTGGGAGCGCGCGGTCGTGCTTCGCCTCGGCAAGCTGTCGGCAATTCGCGGCCCCGGCCTGTTCGTGATCGTACCGTTCATCGACGAGGTGGCCTCATGGCTCGATCAGCGCATTCAGACCACGGAAATCAATGCCGAGAAGGCGCTGAGCAAGGACACCGTGCCGGTGAATATCGACGCGATCGTATTCTGGCAGATCCATGATCCCGAGCGTGCCGCGCTCGAGATTGCGAACTACCGTCAGGCCATCACCCAGGTCGCACAAACCTCATTGCGCGAAATGGTGGGATCGTCGCTGCTGTCGACGCTGCTGGCCGAGCGCAAGCAGGGCGATCAGTTGCTGCGCGATGATATCGGGCGCAAGACCGCTGATTGGGGCGTAGCCGTGATCTCGGTCGAGATCAAGGACATCGGCGTGCCGCCTGGATTGCAGGACGCGATGAGCCGACAGGCGCAGGCCGAGCGAGAGAGACTGGCGCGCGTGCTGCTCGGCCAGGCCGAACAGGAGATAGCCCAGAAATTCGTGGAGGCCGCCGACATCTACGCGCGTAGTCCGGCAGCACTTCAGCTGCGCGCCATGAACATCATCTATGAGACGACCAAGGAGCGTGGCGCCACGATCCTCATTCCCACGGCGATGATCGATGCCATGAATCCCGGCACGGCAATGGGCATCGTTGCTGCCGCGCAGCAGGCGCCAGGTTGAGCCGGGTGGCAAGAGGCCGTACCGCAACTCGGGTTGACTGCTGCGGGGACATGACGAAAAGCCGTCGACGGCGCGCCCGCGAACAGGTTCAGATCCACCCAGGCTATGATACCCTGATAACCTCCGGCTGCACGGCGGGCGATGAGTGGCCCCGCGCGATGATGGCGCGACGAACCAGGCGGATGTGCTCACGGAGCGTATAGGCCTCGCTCGCGAAGCCGGCCGGCGTGCGTATTCTGGCAACGGCCTCTTCGATGCGGGCGAGGTCAGCCTCCCACTTGTCTCTCGGCAAATCGCCTGTGCGCGCGGCGACATCCCGCTCGAGCAGAGCCAGCTCGCCGTACCACCGGTAGATGCGCGAGCGGACATGCCAGCGGACCAATTGAGGCAAATAGTGGAAAAGCGGCAACAGGATTGCCGCCAGAGGCAACAATATGATGATTGCACGCTCGCCCCACGCCGCGATCCAGAACGGCAGATATTGGTAGAGGATCGTGCGGCCGAAGCGTCGATGCTGATCGGCATCGGTCGAAACAGGCAGATCCACCTGGGCGGTGCTTGGAAATTCGCCTGCCTCCTCGAAAAGACCTTGCCGACCGTGGATCTCCCTTGCGGCGTCGACCAATAAATGTGTGATGGCCGGATGGAGATCCTCGCGCGTTGCAAGCATCACCTTGGTCCCGATCAGGTCAATATCCTTTTCCGGAAGGTGGTCCGCCAGGTCGATCACACCCGATGGCAATTTGAGCGTGCTGATGAAGTTGAGCCGTCGTCGATAGGCCTCGGCTCTCGCGAAGCTCAGCACGCTCAGGGTCGGATCGCGCAGCGCGTTCCAGACGGCAGGATTGTCCGCACCGTCGACAAAGACGACGGCGTCCAGCTCGCCCGCGCGCAGCGCAATCAGCGCCGGCAGATTGCTCAAGGGCTCCATCGTGACATTGTCGGGCGTCAGACCGTTGAGCGCGAAAACGGACTCACTGAACGAACGTGCCCCGCTGCCGGGAACACCGACGGCGACCTTGCGATTGCGCAATTCATCGACGTAGTTCAGCGGCTCTGATTTGCGGTAGAAAATCCACAACGGCACATAATAGAGACTCGCAATCATGACCACGCCCCTGGCGTCGGACGCCTGCGACAGGCCGCCTTGAGTGAAGCCTATGTCCACGCCGGACTTCGGATCTCGCAACAGTGCCAGATTGTCTTCTGCACCGCTGGTGATCCGCTCTTCAACCGTGACGCCGGAACGTGCCAGAATTTCGATGTAGCGTTTGGCATATTGGTGCAGAAGGCCGTCTTCCAGACCGGACGCCAGGACGATGTGGCGCGACGGAGCGGTCTGCCAAACATGCACCACCGCCCAGATCGTCGCAGCGATCGATGCCAGGACGACGATCGCGAGGCTCAAGCGGCCACGTGGCGAGAGATGTGCGAGGTATTCGGTCCTCACAACGGACGCTTCAGTGACGGGCGAAAGAGCGGCAGGCGCGCATGACGTCGGACATGCATCGCTCCTGCGACATAGGCAGCGGCACACCGCGCATGTTCATGAGCCTGCGGAAAGTCAGGAGTAATTTCATTGCACGCCGCCTTCCGTTCATGAAGAAGCCCTCCCTTTTGGGGAGCTCGCACCATCAAGCGCTTGACATAGGTCAAGGCCTCGCGACGACCTCGACGGCGAACGGCGGATCCGTCAGCACCAGCCGAGGAACGGATTTTGCCAAGCGGCGAATGTTGTCCGGCCGAACGGACCACCAAATGCCATTCATTTCGTTCCGATCTACCCCGGGGCCACAACCTGCCCGACCGCATAGAGCGAGCATTCCTTCCAGGCAGCCACGCATTGCCGCAACGCCTCGTTCTTCGCATCATCGACGGTTCGCTGCGCAGCGGTAACCGACGTACAATGACCATCGCGATTCCAGGCATAGGCCTTGGCGTCGGTCCATGCCTTCACATAGGCATCGAAATAGCCGGCGCACGCCGCGTTGAGCGGTGTCGGCGGCGGAATTGCTGCGGGCGACGGCAGATCGACCAGCACTGATGTCGGCAGATGCAACTGCTTGAGGAAACTCTCCACCGCGGGCCACCAAAGATCAGCAGGGCCCATCGGCACCATGGCGTGCCCGTCGACACCGAACGGCGGCAAGATCTGAAACTGCGCTGGCGCACCTGACGCGACGTAAGCATCGAACATGCGACGGCCCAGCGCCGGCGGCGCACTGCGATCGTTTTCCGCATAAAGCCAGAGCGCCGGAATTCGCGCAGTGCGGCCAAAGAAGCCGGCGTCCGCGACGAGATGATCCGGACTGCATGTGCGACCCGGGATGGAACCGTGAGCCGCCTCGAAATTGAGAACACCGATGACGCCCGCTGGATTGTCCGCCGCCGTCGCGGTCACGGCAAAGCCCCCGGTGGAATGCCCCATCAGCACGATCTGATCAGGCTCGACCCAGGCCTCGCCGCGGAGCGCGGCGAGAGCGCCGGTGACGTCCTCGGCCGCGATCCGCGCGACGGCGAGATAGTCGCGATCGTCGCAGGATCCGGACAGCGTCTCCGCAAACGGTCCGCTTGAATGTCCAAACCCCCGGCGCATGATCGATGCAACGGCATAGCCACGTTGGGCAAACGCCACGGCCGGATTAAGGAGACTGGTCGGCGTTTCCCGCGCCAGCGCTGCGCGAAAGGCATCGCCAGTGCCGGGAATTGTCCCGTGAACCAGCAGCACCAGCGGAAACCGCCCCGGTCGATCCGGCCGTAGGATCATGGTCTCGAGCCTGACTTGACTGCCATCAGCAAGCGTGATCGGCACCATCAGATCCTGCCGAACGAGGCCCGGCAGCGCGGGATCGGCCGCGGCCGGAGACAGCAGAAGTGCAAGCAAGCCGATCACGCAGCCAAGTTGCCTCATCCCCGCCTCCTCGCGAACGTGAAGCTCACTGATCTCCGCCGGCGAGCTGCTCATGAAAGAACTTCACCACCGCCGCATTGAACTCGCGGTGAAAACCTGCCCGGTCGAACTCCGTCGGCGTATCGGTGCAGATGCGCGGGACGGCCGCGGCCTGCTCCGGCGTGCACGGGGCGAGGTAGGCGAAGTGGCCGGCCGGAACGACGTGCATCTCGGGCTTGCCCTCCAGCCAACCCGCGACGCGCGCCACGGGCGTGCCGTCGCCCACGCCGGGACCGCCGAACTGCGACCGCCAAAACTGGAAAGGGATTTTGACCGCGGCAAGATTCTTGCGGGTCAGAACCGCCGGTGCGGGATCGACGATCACCGCCGTGCGGATTCGAGCGTCCTGCGACGGGTCAGGCAGCGTTTCTCCGTTGTGGAGCTGGGCACATGTTCCTGATGTCTCCTTGCAGTGTTCGGCGAGCCAGGTGAAATCCGGCTTGAGGCCCATCAGCGCCAGACCGGTATAGCCACCAAGCGAGAAGCCGAAGAAGCCGACCTTGGCCGGATCGATCACCGCCCTGTCCTTCCAGTCCTTCAGCATGAAATCGAGCAGGCGAACCATGTCCGCCGGGCGCGATCCCCACACCGGCAGCGTATCGCGCCGCGACGAATCGTTGGTGGTGTCACCGGGATGATTGATGGCGGCGACGATGAAGCCGGCCTCGGCCAGCGCCTCCTCCGTGTCATGGTTTGCACCGAACCACCCGCCCCGGCCGTGCGAGAAGATCACCAGCGGCAGCTTGGCGCCCGTCACCGGACAATCCTTCGCGCCCTTCAGGTCGAACTCGGCGCCCACTGAAAGCTTGCCCAGCGCCACATGCGTCGGCTCGGTCGCGCAAGGATACCAGATCGCGCCTGACAGCGCCGGATCGGAATCGAGAAGCTGAATGCCTGCGGCCCTGGCCGGCACGCCAAGACCCGGTACGCCAAGACCCGGTACGCCAAGACACAGCAGCGCGATGGCGGAAGCCCAAATCGTCCTGTGCAAAGGAAGTCCCCCCGATTTCGCGCAGGAGTTGAGCGGGCAACGATAGCGGAATTGTGGCTTCCATCGACCAGACGTAGAGACGCGCCGCAGAGGCTCGCCAGAAAATCCGGGACGGCATGTCGGGTCTTCGACGCCTCGTTCGTCCTCGGGCCATGATCGGCCCCTAGACCTCGACGGCCCGTCAGTTCATGAGGATAACAACCATGCCCAACACTGTCCGCCTGCACCGCGTTCTCGCCACCAGCCCCGAGAAGGTCTATCGGGCCTTCGTTGAGGCTGATGCGTTGGCGAAATGGCTTCCGCCCAACGGCTTCACCTGCACCGTCCACCATCTGGAAGCCAAGGTCGGCGGCACGTTCAAGATGTCGTTCCGGAATTTCACGACGGGCAACGGCCATTCGTTCGGCGGCGAATACCTCGAGCTCGTCCCTGGCGAACGTCTTCGCTATACCGACAGGTTCGACGATCCGAACCTGCCGGGCCTGATCGAGGTGACCGTGATCCTGAAGAAAGTCCTTGTCGGCACCGAGGTCGACATCACACAGGCCGGACTTCCCGACGCGATCCCGCCGGAGGCCTGCTATCTCGGCTGGCAGGAATCGCTGCGCAACCTTGCGCGCCTCGTCGAGCCCGAGATCAAGCCGTAACTCCCTGCTCCGGCCTCGCGATGGGCGGCTCGACGCATCAGTGGAGCGAGCCGCCTCTTCGCACCTTTTGGGATCACGCTCTAGCTGGGACCGCCTTGTCGTCGCCTGGAGTTGCGGCCAGACGGTCCCTGCCAATATGGATTCTCCTGGCACATGGCCGAGAGTCCCGAAGCCGTCACTCGACATTCATCGATCGAATGATAGCTGCAGTCGAAGGTGATGAGGCCCCGCTCGTGCCATCTCTGCAGGCACACCGGAAAGCGCGGATCGTAACGTTGAGCCGTGGCCGGGCCAGCGCCGAAGAGCGTTGTCGCACCCACCAGGATCATCCAGCGCAGCAGACGCATCTTTTGGCCTATCCTGAATCTCAAGTCGACCCGCCAGTGCGAGCAACGCATAATCGCTTATTCGATCGTTGCGTTCACCGTGATGACCGACCGTCCCGAGCCATACGGACCTTTTCCTGATCCGTAGATGGAAAACGTATCGCTGCCCTTGTAGCCGCGCGGAGCCGTATAGGTAAAGGTCGTGATGTTGACCTGCCTCAGCGTTCCCTGCGCGGGCTTTTGCGCGATGCCTGAAGCCGTCATCATGCCGGGAATTCTGATCGGAAACTTGCAGGTTTCACCGGATCTGACGGCAAAGAAAGCGACCATGTCCACGCCAAAAGCGGATGGATCTCCCGTGACTCGACAATCGGCCGCGCGCGCCGGATCGGCGACTACACCGAACGCAATCACGATCAGGACGAAGAACCGATGCATGGCTGACCTTCCGTAGCGACAGGGAAAGTCAAAGTCGGATCCGATCGATCACCATTGATCTGCGTCAACGGTTCGCAACGCCGACAAAAGGTTATGCGCGCGCCTTCAGCCCGCCATCGGCGGTCCAGCGATCCGGCTCGGGACTGTGCCCGATCAGCGCGAGGCCGTAGGCGATCGACTCGAACTGGTCGCCCGACATCAGCCGCTCGTTGCCGAACCTGTCGGCGAACAGTTTTCGCACCGCCGGCACGAACGAGGTGCCGCCGGTCAAGAACACCTTCTCCACCTCGCGCGCGGTGATGCGGGCTTCGCCCAGCACCTTGTCGACGGTGGCGCCGAGCCGCGCGATGTCGTCGGCGATCCAGGAATCGAACTTCTTGCGCGTGATGGCCGAACCGATGTCGACGCCGCCGCCCTTGAAGCGGAAATCCACTTCGTCCTTGGCCGACAGCGCGACCTTGGCGTCGGAGACTGCGCGATACAGCGAAAAGCCGAGGTCGAGGTCGACGATGGTGATGAAATCCTCGAGCTGATCCGGCTTGAGCGCGGTGCGCGCAAGCTCGCGCAACTCGCGCAGGTCGCCATTGCTCTTCATCAGTGCGAGCTGATGCCAGCGCGCGAGGTTGGTGTAGTGGCTGTTCGGGATCGGCAGCACCTTGTCGAACGAGCGGAAGCTCGAGCCCTTGCCGAGCCGCGGCGAGACGACGTGATCGACGATGCGGTAGTCGAACGTGTCGCCTGCAATGCCGATGCCGGCGTGGCCGAGCGGCTCGGCGCGCAGATGGCCTCCGGCGCGGGAAAAGCGCATCACCGAGAAATCGCTGGTGCCGCCGCCGAAATCCGCAACCAGCACGGTGGCATCGCGCTCGAGCCTTCGGGCGAAGGAGAAGGCCGCACCGACGGGCTCGTAGACATAGCGGGCATGACCGGCACCGAGACGCTCAAAGGCGGCGCGGTAACGCTGCATGGCGAGATCATCGTCGGGATTGCCGCCGGCAAAACGCACGGGACGGCCGACGGTGATGTTCGCCGCCTCGAAGCCGAATTTGTCGCCGCCATGCCGCGCCAGCGTGCGCAGGAACGCCGCCAGGATATCCTCGAACTTGAAGCGCTGCCGGAACACTTGCGTGGTGTTGAAGCTCGAGCTGGCCGCGAAGGTCTTGAAGGACTGCAGGAAGCGATAGACGTGGCGCCCTTCGAGAAACTGCTCGATCGCCCACGACCCGCCCTCGGCCTGGGCGCCGGCGCCCGGCCGGTCCTCCCAGAAGCACAGCGCCGAGACGTAGGTGCTGTGGCGCTGTCCACCGTGCTCGAAGCGGATGGCCTCGACCCGGCGATCGTCGGCCGCGAGGGCGACGACGGTATTGCTGGTTCCAAAATCGATGCCGATCGAGACGGCGGGCGAGGCGCTCGACATGAACCACGCTGACAGTTGGGTGAAAGGGGGCGCACCACTAACGGCTTTGCATAGCGCTGGCAAGGCCTTGATCCGCCGCGCTGGTCCCCCTCCTCATCGCCTCAAGCGCGTTGAAAGCTCCCGTACGCCCCCTTGTGGAACACGAGCGGACTGCACATGGACTCCTCGCCCGAGATCACCTCGCCCAGAATGATGTCGTGATCGCCAGCCTTGTGAACGGTGGCAACGCGACAGCACAGCCGGGCCGCTGCACCCTGCAAGAGCGGCAGGCCGTCGGCGCTGAACGCCGGGGCCAAATCATCGAAGCGGCTCTTCAACTGCCCGGTAAAGCGATGGGACAGTTCGGATTGATGCTGACCCAGAATATTCACCGAGAACAGGCCGCGCCGCCGGATGGCGGCTCCCGTCGCACTCCCCTCATTCGTGCAGAACAGCAGCATGCAGGGGGCGAGCGAGACCGATGTCAGCGAATTGATCGTCGCGCCGAACAGTTCGCCGTTCCATTCGGTCGCGATGATTGCGACGCCGGTCGGAAATGTTCCCATCATCGACCGGAAGCGCTTGGAATCGACGGCGCCGCTCAGCATCGATCTCACTTTCGCAGCATGTGATAGCTGAGCTCGCCGGGATCGGTGAGGTCAGGCACCTTCCAGCCGTCGAGGTCGTATTCGGCCATGCAGTCCTCGGCAAACCCCTTGAACCGATCGGCATTGCCGGAGGCTTGGGCGCCGAACAGGCAATAGCGGCGTATCTCCTCGGTCGAACCGCCATAGTTGATTTCGTAGAGCTCGTGGCGACCGCCGAACTCGCTGCCGATGCAGTCCCACAACAGTTTGAGCAGCTTGACCCGCTCCTCGGCCTTGTAGCCGTTGGAGCCGCGCAAGTATCGATCGAGATAGGGGCGGATCTCGGGATTCTTGAAGTCGCTGGAATGGCTGTTGAGATAGATCAGGCCGGAGGCGACCGTCTGTTCGATCAGGTACTTCACCTTGGTGTAGGCCATGGTGGCGATGATCTGGTAGGCGTTGCCGGGATCCATGTTCGGCAGCACGTAGTCGCCGATCCATGGCTTGGGATCGCGCACCATCGCGTCCGACAGGCTCCAGAACAGGTTTCGCCAGGCGATCACTTCGCCGACATTGGCCTGCACGCCGCGATAGTCCTTGGTGCCGGCGGCCTCAGTTGCCTTGAGCAGCAGCCCGCTGATGAAGTCGAGCTTGACCGCGAGGCGCGTGCAGCCATGCACGACGAAGCGAGGAAGGAAGCCGGTGCGCGGGAAGAAATTGTTCGCCTTCTCGATGTCGCCGTAAACGAAGACGTTCTCCCAGGGCACCAGTACCTTGTCCATGATGAACACGGCATCGTTCTCGTCGAGCCGGCTCGAGATCGGATAGTCGAACGGACTTCCCATCACGCTCGCGCTCATCTCATAGGACGTGCGGCAGATGAACTTCACGCCGGGCGCGTTGGTCGGCACCATGAACACGGCTGCGAACTTCTTGTCCTGCAGCGGGATCAGGCCGTGATGCGCGACAAAGGTGTAGTTCGTCAGCACGGATCCCGTTGCCACCACCTTGGCACCCGACACGATCAGCCCGGCGTCAGTCTCTTTCTCGATATGACAGCAGACGTCGGCGACCTCGTTCGGCGGACGGTCGCGATCGACAGGCGGATGGATGATCGCGTGATTGATGAAGGGCACGCGCTCCTGGCTGAATTTGTACCAGCGCTTGGCGTTCTCTTGATACGGATCGTAGAAATCGGCGTTCGCGCCCAGCGTCGCGAGGAATGCGGCCTTGTAGTCGGGCGCGCGGCCCATCCAGCCATAGGTGATCTTGGCCCATTCCGCGATCGCATCGCGCCCGGCGATCAGATCCTGCATCGACTTCGGCGCCTTGAAGAAGGCGTGCGTCATGCTGCCATTGCCGGTGTCGGTCGGCAGCAGCAGCTTGTCCTTGTGCTTGTCGTCGTGCAGCGCGTCGTAGAGGCGGGCCACCATGCGCGCAGTGTTGCGAAAGGCGGGGTGCGTGGTGACGTCTTTCACCCGCTCCCCGTAAATGTAGACCTCGCGATCGTCGCGCAGCGAGTCCAGGTATTCCGCGCCGTTTTGCGGACGCGTGACTTTGACGTTGCCGGTGTGCTCCGGCGGAACGGCCCCGACGCCCTGCGCCTTGCCTGCCATCGTGCAATCTCCCCTCAATTTGTTCGATTATCGAACTCATGTCCGTATTTCGAACTTGATGCGACGATACGGCCGCTCCTGCTGAATGGCAAGGGTCGGAAGCCGGGGTGTGCGCCTCAGATGGTCATCGACGAGATCTGCTCGCTGATGCGGTTGAGCTCGGGCAGGAAATGCTCGCGCATTTCGTTGCGGGTCGTTCGCGTCGAATGCGTCGAGAGATTGATGGCGCCGACGATCTGGCCGCTGCGATCGAGCACCGGCACGGCAAGCGCGCGAAGACCGCGCTCGAGCTCCTCGTCGACGATCGAGAATCGTTGGGCGCGGTCGGCGCGGATACGGTCGAACAGGGCTTGCAGGTCGGTGATGGTCTGCGGCGTGTAGGCCTCGATCCGCCGCGACTTGAGCCGCCGCCAGATCTCCTCCTCGTCGAGATAGCCGAACAGGACGCGCCCCAATGCGGTGTGTAGCGCGGGCAGCCGGCTTCCGACCGACAATGCGGCGGACATGATGCGGCGCGCCGGCACGCGCGCGACATAGACAATGTCCGCGTCCTGGAGGATGGCCGCCGAGCAGGATTCGCCGAGCCGCTCGCTGAGCTCGCGCATCAGAGGCAGGGCGCGGTCGATCCAGCTCTGCGTCGACAGATAGGCAAAGCCGAGGTCCAGGATCTGCGGCGACAACGCAAAGGTGCGGCCGTCCTGTACGACGTAACCGAGCAGGTTCAGCGTGCGCAGGACCCTGCGTGCGGTGGCACGCGACAGATCTGCGACGCTGGCGGCCTCCGACAAAGTCATGGTCGGGCGCTGGCGACCGAAGGCTCCGAGCACGGCCAGCCCCTTGGCCAGCGTGGTCATGAACTCCTTATCGTCGGGCTCGCTTTTGCGATGCCCGGGCTCGCTTTTGCGATGCCCGGGATCCGCCTTGTGGCGTTCTGATGCCTGCGTCATGCGGCGGCCTGTTGACTCCGTTTGGGCGCTAGAAGACACTGGTCGAATTACGAACGTATGTTCGAATATCGAACGCCGGCCGGTGTGTCAAATCACGCTGAGAATCCGGTGCATCCATAGGGGAGGACGCGCAGATGACTCGCAGCAGGATCAGCTTGGCTGATCGTCATTCCATCAATCGCCGCACGCTCCTGAAATATTCGGCCGCGACCGGGGCCGCGCTCTCGGTCGGATTGAAGTCGCCGGCGATCGCCCAGACGCGCGCGATCAAGCTCGGCTACGTCTCACCGCTGACCGGTCCCCTCGCCGCCTTTGCCGAGGCCGACAATTTCATCCTCGCCAATTTCAAGGAGGCGACCAAGGCGGGCATCAAGGTCGGCAACGCCACGGTCCCGGTCGAGGTGATCGTCAAGGACAGCCAGTCCAATCCGAACCGCGCCGCAGAGGTCGCCAAGGATCTGATCGTTCAGGACAAGATCGATCTCATGCTGGTGGCATCCACACCGGAGACCACCAATCCGGTCTCGACCCAATGCGAGATCGAAGAGGTGCCGTGCATCTCGACGGTCGCGCCCTGGCAACCCTGGTTCATCGGTCGCCAGGAGAATCCCGGTGGCGGGCCGCCGGCGTGGAAGGGCTTCAACTACACCTATCACTTCTTCTGGGGTCTCGAGGACGTCATCGCCGTCTTCACCAACATGTGGAGCCAGGTCGCGACCAATAAATCCGTCGGCGGACTGTTTCCCAACGATGGCGACGGCAACGCCTGGGGCGACAAGGTGGTTGGATTCCCGCCGGCGCTCGACAAAGGCGGCTACAAGCTCACCGATCCAGGCCGCTACCAGAATCTCACCGACAATTTCTCCGCGCAGATCGGCGCGTTCAAGTCGGCCAATTGCGAGATCATCACCGGCGTCGTGCTGCCGCCGGACTTCACCACGTTCTGGAAGCAATCGTTGCAGCAGGGCTTCAGGCCCAAGGTTGCATCGATCGGCAAGGCGATCCTGTTTCCGGTCGCCGTCGAGGCACTGGGCAAGGACGGTCACAATTTGTCCTCCGAAGTCTGGTGGACACCGAACCATCCCTTCAAGTCGTCGCTGACCGGCATGAGCGCGAAGGATCTCGCGGGCGCCTATGAAAGCGCCACCAAGAAGCAATGGACGCAGCCGATCGGCTTCGTCCATGCATTGTTCGAAGTCGCCGTCGACGTCCTGAAGCGCGCTCCTGATCGCGACGGAAAAGCGATCGCCGCAACGATCGCCGCTACCAATCTCGACACCGTCGTCGGCAAGCTGCAATGGGGCTCTTCGAGCCTGCCGCCCTTTGCCGCCAAGAACGTCGCCAAGACGCCGCTCGTCGGCGGTCAGTGGCGGTTCAAGGACGGCAAGTACGACATCGTCATCACCGACAACAGGACGGCGCCGGCAATTCCCGCTGGCGGCAAGATGGAGCCGATTGCCTGATCGCGCGGCGCGCTGAAGACCCATGCTGCTGGAAATCGCCGGCCTCAGAAAGAGCTTCGGGGCGATCGTCGTGGCCGACGATCTGGACCTGACCATCGCGCATTCCGAGGCCGTCGGCATCATCGGGCCCAACGGCGCAGGCAAGACCACGCTGTTCAACCTGATCGCCGGCGGCTTGTCGCCGAGCGCCGGCCGCATGCGCTTCGACGGACGCGACCTTGCGGGCCTGCCGCCGCAGGGACGCTGCCGCGCCGGTATTGGTCGCACACACCAGATTCCGCAGCCGTTCGAGAATCTCACCGTGTTCGAAAATCTCCTGGTCGGCGCCGTTCACGGCCGGCGCAAGAGCGAGCGCGAGGCCGCACAGGCCTGCGGCGAGATTCTCGACCAGCTTGGCCTGCTCAAGCGTGCGAACGTGCTCGCGGGCTCCCTGACACTGCTCGAGCGCAAGCGGCTGGAAATGGCTCGCGCGCTCGCCAGCACCCCAAGGCTGCTGCTGCTCGATGAGATCGCCGGCGGACTGACCGAGGGCGAATGCGCCGAGCTCGTCGCGACGATCGGCGAGATCCGGAAATCCGGTGTCGCGATCCTGTGGATCGAGCACGTTGTGCATGCCTTGTTTGCCGTCATCGATCGCCTCGTCGTACTCAACTTTGGACGCAAGATCGCGGAAGGACCGCCAAAGGAGGTCATGCAGCGACCCGACGTGCACCAGATCTATATCGGCATCGAGGCGTGACGCATGCCGTTGCTCAGCACACACGATCTCACGGCCTTCTACGGCGACTTCCAGGCACTTTACGGCATCGATCTCAGCTTCGATGCGGGCGAGACCATCGCCATCATCGGAGCGAACGGCGCGGGCAAGTCGACCTTCCTGAAGGCGATCGCAGGCCTTATCCCGTCTCGCCCGGACAGCGTGCTGCTCGACGGCCATCCGATCGGGGCGAAGCGTGCTGCCGAGATCGTCAAGCTCGGAATTGCGCTGGTGCCGGAGGGGCGACGCCTATTTCCCTCGCTGACCGTGGAAGAGAACCTTCTGATCGGCGGGCACGGCCGCAAGCTTCCTGGACCCTGGACGCTCGATCGGGTCTATGGCCTGTTCCCGATCCTGAAGGAGCGGCGGGCGTCGGCCGCACCGATTCTTTCGGGCGGCCAGCAGCAGATGGCCGCGATCGGCCGCGCCCTGATGTCCAATCCCCGCGTCCTGCTGTGCGACGAGATCAGCCTCGGGCTCGCGCCGATCGTCATCGCCGACATCTACGCCGCGCTTCCGCAGATCAAGGCCGAGGGCACCAGCGTCGTGCTGGTCGAGCAGGACATCGTCCAGGCGATGAAGGCCGCCGATCGCGTCTACTGCTTCCAGGAGGGGCGGGTCTCGCTCGAAGGCCGCCCCGGCGAACTCTCGCGCGATCAGATTCACCGCGCTTATTTCGGATGATGCAATGATCGGCCTTCTCGACGCGATCATCCAGGGAATCCTGCTCGGCGGCCTCTATGCGTTGTTCGCAACCGGGCTCTCACTGATGTTCGGCGTGATGCGGCTGGTCAATCTTGCCCACGGCGACCTCATCGTGCTCGCAGCCTTTGTCATTCTGGCGGTGACGGAAAAACTCGGCGTCGATCCATTTGCCGCAGTGCTCCTTGCAGCCCCGATCCTGTTTGCGATCGGCTTCGGCCTCCAGCACGTGCTTTTGAATCGGACGCTGGGACGCGACCTTCTGCCGCCGCTGCTCGTCACTTTTGGACTCTCGATCATCATCCAGAACGGGCTGCTGCAGACGTTCTCCGCTGACAGCCGCCGCCTGCGGTCCGGTGCGATCGAAACCGCGTCTGTGTCGCTGGGCGGAGACATCGCGGTGGGCGTCGTTCCACTGCTGACGCTGGTGTCCGCGATCGCCGTGATCGTGGCTCTCAACTTCATCTTCTATCGGACGTCGATCGGCCGGGCCTTTCGGGCAACCTCTGACGATCTCGACGTCGCGCAGCTCATGGGGATCGACGTCAACCGCACATTCGCGATGGCAATGGGCATCGCGTTCGTCGTCATCGCGATCGCGGCACTCTATCTGGGCCTGCGGGCGAATTTCGATCCCACCATCGGCCCGGCGCGACTGCTGTATGCCTTCGAGGCCGTGATCATCGGCGGGCTCGGCAGCTTCTGGGGCACGCTTGCCGGCGGCATCATTCTTGGCCTCGCCCAGACCATCGGCGCGCGCATCGATCCGGAATGGCAGATCCTGTCGGGCCACCTCGCGTTTCTCCTGGTGCTGGTGATCAGGCCGCGCGGACTGTTTCCGCGCGCGATCGATTGAGGCGCGGAATGATGGATCCAGGCACGGCCAAGCCGAAGCAGATCTTTCGTATCGCGACCGCGCACGGCGTGTCGCACCCGGCCGCGGCCATCGCCTGCATTGTCCTTCTCGGGCTCGTCCTGCTGCCGACCTTCGCCGGCCGCAATCTCATTCAGGATCTGATCTTCCTGTTCTACATGCTGGCGTTGGCGCAATGCTGGAATCTGCTCGCGGGTTATGCCGGCCTGATCTCGGTCGGCCAGCAGGCGTTCGTCGGATTGGGCGGCTACGTCCTGTTCGCGCTGACGCTTGTCGCCGGCCTTAATCCACTGCTCGCGATTCCGGTCGCGGGCATCGTGTCGGCGGCACTCGCCTTGCCGACGGCGCTGATCGTCTTCCGCTTGCGTGGCGCCTATTTCGCGATCGGCACATGGGTCGTGGCCGAGGTCTATCGTCTTGGTTTCGCGCAAGTGAAGGCGCTTGGCGGCGGCACCGGGACCTCGCTTACTCCATCCGTCACCGCGTCCGTGCCTGGGATTGAGTGGATCAAGACATTGCTCGACGTGCGCACGCCGGCCGCGCGTGACATTGCATCGTACTGGCTGGCGCTGGCTTTGGTGGTCGGCACACTCGCCTTCGTCTATTTCCTGCTGCGTTCGCGCCAGGGCCTGGCGCTGGGTGCGATCCGCGACCGCGAGGCTGCGGCCGCGAGCCTCGGCGTCGACATCACCAGCATCAAGCTCGCCGTCTATGTTGCGACCGCCGCCATGACCGGCATGATCGGTGCCCTGATCTACCTTCAGAAGGCGCGCATCTCTCCGGACGCCGCCTTCTCGGTGCTCGATTGGACCGCCTATGTCATCTTCATCACGGTGATCGGGGGCATCGGGACGATCGAGGGCCCGATCATCGGCGCCGTCGTCTTCTACCTGATGCAGCGCTACCTCGCCGATTTTGGTGCGTGGTACCTCATTCTTCTGGGCACCCTCGGGATCCTCGTCATGCTGCTCGCTCCTCGCGGGCTCTGGGGCCTTCTTTCCCGGCGATATGATCTGACGCTGTTCCCGACCCGACGCCGGCTTGAGACGGAACCAGACGAATAATGGCCGAGCCTTAGGTCTTAGGCCCAGAACGGCCGCACGCATCATTATGCTGCAATGCGGTATCATCCATGCTGCTATGCGATGGCATGCATGGACATTGGCATCTGGTATACATAGAACAACCTTCGAAATGAGACAGCAATACTGACTGTCTCGAGAAAGGGAATTCCGATGTCCAAGACCGCTTCCGTCGCGCTGGCGCCCTCCGCCTCGCTGTTCGCCCGCTTCATGGCCGCCGTCGACCGCTTCCTGATGGCCAGCGCGGAGATCTCCAACCAGAACGGCGACCTGCCCCGCTTCGGGCTGTAAGCGCCATCTGAGGTCGCCGCGCGTCGAATTGTCGCGCCGGTTGTAATTTCTGCGAATTCCTACTTTTGAAGAATGGCTCCGCGCTGCGGAGCCATTTCTATTTGGGATCAGGCACATTCGTGCAGCCTCGCCAACGAGGTTGCGTCATAAGCGCACAATGGGCCTCGCGCGCTTGATGCTTGGCATAATGAATACAAGAATGCCGCCAACGCTCGCTTAAAAAACAGAAGCGCTCATTGGAGGATTCATGACGGACATGGTGCAGGCCACAACAGCCCCTTCAGCCGCACGCGTCAGCGATACGTATCGCTGGGCACAATTGGCAATCGGCGTGGCGGCGATGGTGATGATCGCCAACTACCAATATGGCTGGACGTTCTTCGTCCCCGACATCCAGAAGACATTCGGTTGGGATCGCGCCTCGATCCAATGGGCCTTTACGTTGTTTGTTTTGTTCGAGACCTGGCTGGTGCCGGTCGAAGGATGGTTTGTCGATAAATACGGTCCGCGCATCGTCGTGCTGGTCGGCGGCGTGCTCTGCGCGATCGGCTGGGCGGTCAACGCGCAAGCCACTACGCTCAACGGCTACTATCTCGGCATGATCATCGCGGGCATCGGCGCCGGCGGCGTCTACGGCACCTGCGTCGGCAATGCGCTGAAATGGTTTCCCGACAAGCGCGGTCTTGCCGCGGGCATTACCGCCGCCGGTTTCGGCGCCGGCTCTGCGCTCACCGTCGCGCCGATCCAGGCCATGATCAAGGATAGCGGCTTCCAGACCACCTTCCTCTATTTCGGCCTCGGACAAGGCATCATCATCTGCATTCTCGCCTTCTTCCTGCTGGCGCCGAAGCCAGGCCAGGTGCCGGCGGTGGTGGCGAATGCGGCTCTTGCGCAGACCCGGCGCAACTACCAGCCGACGGAAGTTTTGCGTCAGCCGATCTTCTGGCTGATGTACTTCATGTTCGTGATCGTCGGCGCCGGCGGGCTGATGGTGACGGCGAATCTGAAGCCGATCGCGGTCGACTGGAAGGTCGACGCCGTGCCCGTGACGCTGATCGGCATGACCATGACCGCGGTGACCTTCGCAGCGACCATCGACCGCGTGCTCAACGGATTGACGCGTCCGTTCTTCGGCTGGATCTCCGACATGATCGGCCGCGAGAACACGATGTTCATCGCCTTCGGCATGGAGGGCTTCGGCATCTGGATGCTCTACCTCTGGGGCCACGATCCGATCTGGTTCGTGATCCTCTCAGGCTTCGTGTTCTTTGCCTGGGGCGAGATCTACTCGCTGTTTCCCTCGACCTGCACCGACACGTTCGGCGCGAAGTTCGCGACCACCAATGCCGGCCTGCTCTACACCGCCAAGGGCACGGCCGCGTTGCTGGTGCCGCTGGCGAACTATGTGCAGCAAAGCTCCGGCCATTGGGACAACGTGTTCATCCTAGCTGCCGGCGCCAACATCCTGGCCTCGCTGCTGGCGCTCTTGGTGCTGAAACCCTGGCGCAAGGTCGTGGTCGCGCAATCGACCATCTGACCTCGCACCCGCAACATTGACATCGCGCCTCACGCCCGGCCTCACCGCCGGGCGTTTTCGTTTTCCCGAATATACCTTAATACCGCAAACCCGAAGGAACCCTGCACTTTTCTTGAGCTTGATCCGAAGATAGGGCTTGCATTCTGGAATATGGTATACCAAGCTGCCCGCCGCGCTTGCGACCATAAGCCACAAGATTTGCGACACTCCGTCATATAGGCGGCAGACGTCGCCACCAGACAAGCGCTTGGGAGGTTGTTGATGATTTCAGGCACGGATGGCGCCGTCACGGCCGCGCCTCTTCGCACAGGTTTCCGTTGGCTCCAGCTCGGCATGGGCATCGTCTGCATGGCGATGATCGCCAACCTGCAATATGGCTGGACGCTGTTCGTCGATCCGATCGACGCGAAGTACCATTGGGGTCGCGCGGCGATCCAGCTCGCCTTCACCATCTTCGTCGTCACCGAAACCTGGCTGGTGCCGGTCGAGGCCTGGTTCGTCGACAAATACGGCCCGCGCATCGTCATCATGTTCGGCGGCGTGATGATCGCGTTGTCCTGGTTGCTCAATTCCTACGCCGATAGCCTTCCCCTGCTCTATACCGCGGCTGTGGTCGGCGGCATGGGTGCAGGCGCGGTGTACGGCACCTGCGTCGGCAACGCGCTGAAATGGTTTCCTGATCGCCGCGGCCTCGCCGCCGGCGCGACAGCGGCCGGCTTTGGTGCGGGTGCAGCTCTCACCGTGGTGCCGATCGCGGCCATGATCGCATCTTCAGGCTATCAACACGCGTTCCTCACCTTCGGCATCGGCCAGGGCGTGATCGTGTTCGTGCTCGCCTTCTTCATCCAACCGCCGCGACTCTCGATCCCGCCGAAGAAGAAGCAGCTTAATCTGCCGCAGACCAAGATCGACTTCACGCCACCGCAAGTACTGCGCGCCCCTATTTTCTGGATCATGTATCTCGTCTTCGTCATGGTCGCCTCCGGCGGCCTGATGACCGCGGCCCAGATCGCGCCGATCGCGCACGACTTCAAGATCGCCGACACGCCAGTCTCGCTTGCCGGTTTCCAGATGGCGGCACTGACCTTCGCGATCTCGCTCGACCGCATCTTCGACGGCTTCGGCCGCCCGTTCTTCGGCTTCGTGTCCGACACGATCGGTCGCGAGAACACCATGTTCATCGCCTTCGGCACCGCCGCCTTGATGCTGCTGACGCTATCGGCCTACGGTCACGTCCCGCTCGTGTTCGTGCTCGCGACCGCGGTCTATTTCGGCGTGTTCGGCGAAATCTACTCGCTGTTCCCCGCCACCTGCGGCGACACCTTCGGCTCGAAGTTCGCGACCACCAACAACGGCATGCTCTACACCGCGAAGGGCACCGCCTCCTTGCTGGTCCCGCTCGCCAGCGTGATCTCGACCGCCTATGGCTGGAAGGCCGTGTTCGTGGTGGCCGTGGCACTGAACGCGACGGCCGCGCTGATGGCGCTGTTCGTGATCAAGCCGCTGCGCCGCTCGTTCATCCTCGGCAACGAGGCCGAGAGCACCAGTCCCGCAACGAACGCCGAGACGCGTGCCAAGACCGGGACGGCGTAAGCCGCCACGCGTTGGTACAACGGTTAAACAGGGGCGCAGCGATGCGCCCCTTTTTCTTTGCCGCGTTCTTCTGCTGGCAGCGACAAACGTCAGCATTGCTGCCGCAAGATTTTTCGGATCAACCAAATCCAGCGCTTGACGATTGGCATTATGTATACCACACTTCTCCCATCGTTCACCCCAGGGAGGTTGCCATGCTGGTCGGAGACATTCTGCGCAAGAAGACGCCGCGCGTTGTCACGGTGCGAATGAACGAAACGGTGGGTATTGCCGCCAAGCTGATGCGGGCCAACAACATCAGCGCGCTGGTGGTGAAGGACGTGGTCCGCTCGGAAGGAAACACTGCGGTCGGCATGTTCACCGAGCGAGACGTGGTGCGGGCGGTCGCCGAGCACGGCGCGAACGCCGTCAACGTCAAGGTCTCGCAGCTCGTCTCGGTGCAGCAGCTGGTCTCCTGCACCTCCTCAGACACGATCGAGCATGTCCGGCATCTGATGAACCGGAATCACATCCGGCACCTGCCCGTGATCGACGACTACAGCCTCGTCTCCGTCATCAGCATGCGCGACATCGCCGCTGCCGTTGACGAGGCCCTCAACGGCGCGCCGCAAGCGGCAGCCTAAACGTCTCACTTCCCCTGCGACTACCGGCCCCGGCTCGGACGCATCCGAGCCGGACCGGATCCTTCGTCCCAAAATTCCGGTACCCCCGGGAGGATTTCATGAAGATCTGCATCTACGGCGCCGGCGCGATCGGCGGATATCTCGGCGTGCAGCTGGCACGCGCAGGCGCCGATGTCAGCCTGGTCGCGCGCGGCGCGCACCTCGCTGCGATGCGCGAACGCGGCCTGACCTTGCTCGCCGGCGAGGAGACACACACCGTCCATCCCCGCTGCACCGACAACGCGGCCGAGCTCGGCGTGCAGGACTATGTCATCGTCACGCTGAAGGCGCATTCGATCACCGGCGTGATCGAGAAGATGCAGCCACTGCTCGGGCCGCACACCCGCATCGTCACCGCGGTCAACGGCATCCCCTATTGGTACTTCTACAAGCACGGCGGCGCGTATGAGAACGCGACCTTGGAGAGCATCGATCCCGGCGGGCGGCAGTGGCGCGAGATCGGGGCCGAGCGCGCGATCGGCTGCATCGTCTATCCCGCGACCGAGATCGAGGCGCCCGGCGTGATCCGCCACGTCTATGGCAACAATTTTCCGCTCGGCGAACCTTCCGGTGAAATCACCGCCGACGTGAAGCGCCTCGCCGACCTCTTCGTCGCGGCCGGCCTGAAGGCGCCGGTGCTCGACCGCATCCGCGACGAGATCTGGCTGAAGCTCTGGGGCAATGTCTGCTTCAACCCGATCAGTGCGCTGACCCACGCAACGCTCGACGTGATCTGCACCGATCCCGCCACGCGGGCGCTATCGCGCGCGATCATGGTGGAGACGCAAGCCATCGCCGAAACCTTCGGCGTCAAGTTCCGCGTCGATGTCGAGCGCCGCATCGAGGGCGCCCGCAAGGTCGGCGCGCACAAGACCTCGATGCTGCAGGATCTCGAGCGTGGCCGCCCGATGGAGATCGACCCGCTCGTCACTGTCGTGCAGGAGATGGGCCGCCTGACCAAGATTCCGACGCCTGCCCTCGACTCGGTGCTGGCGATGGTGACCCAGCGCGCGCGCATCGCCGGCCTCTATGACGGCATCTCCGCGCCCAGGGATCCTCGCGCGCTGGCGGTGGCGTGATGAGTACCGAGACGACAAAATGGCTGCGCTTCCGCCACGCTGGCACCACCGGCTTCGGCACGCTGGAATCGTCAGGCATCAGCGTGCATGAAGGCGAGATGTTTGGCCGCAACGCGGCGACCGGCAGGACGCTTGCGCTGTCGGAGGTCGAGCTGCTGGCACCCTGCGCGCCCAGCAAGATCGTCGCGCTCTGGAATAATTTTCACGCGCTCGCGGCAAAGCTCAATCAGCCCGAGCCACTGGCGCCGCTCTATCTGCTCAAGGCCACCACCACCATCACGACACCAGGCGCGGTGATCCGCCGTCCCTCCTACTACGACGGCAAGACCACCTATGAGGGTGAGCTCGGCATCGTCATCGGCAAGACCTGCGCCCGCGTCTCGCCTGATGAGGCCGACCGCTTCATCTTCGGCTACACCTGCGTCAACGACATCACCGCCAACGACATCCTGACCAGCGACCCCACCTTTCCGCAATGGGCCCGCGCCAAGGGCATCGACGATTACGGCCCGTTCGGCCCCGTCATCGCGACCGGCCTCGATCCGGCCAAGCTCACGGTGCGCACCATTCTCAACGGCGCGGAGCGACAGAACTATCCGATCTCCGACATGATCTTTTCCGCGCAAGCCCTGGTGAGCAAGATCTCCCACGACATGACCCTGCTCCCCGGCGACCTCATCGCGGTCGGCACCTCGGTCGGCGTCGGCGTGATGAAGGAGCCGGTGAATATTGTGACGGTGGCGATCGACGGCATCGGCGAGCTGACGAACGAGTTTCGGCTGTAGCTCCCCGCCATTCCGGGGCGCGACAAAGTCGCGAACTACGGTGCGCAATTGCGCACCGTAGCTCGGCGCTTACGCGCCGCCCCGGAAGGACGATGGAGGATATCGACGCGCCCAGCTGTGGATGGCGCCTTCTGACGCGTCCGGCAGCCCGCGCGCCCCTTGATCTCGGTTGCGCTCTCCAATAGCAATTATGGCGAAAATGTGCGCGGGCGTGAGGGCGTCGGCATGTGGCTGTTTTTCCTGGTTGCCTGGTTTGTCCTGCTCGCCGCCATCGCGTTCCTCGCCCCGCAGGCGTTTGGTTACGACGTCACCCATTTGCCCGCCGCCTTCATCGCGCTGCCGGTGCCGCAGCGCATCGCGGCCGGCGCGATCGTCGTGGTCGGACTGGCGCTGATCGGCGCCTCTGTCTTTCGGCTCTCACGCCAGGACCGCCGCCTCGACAGCTTGCGCGACCGCCTCAAGAAGACCCGGGAAGACGTCGTCGTCGCGCACGCCCTGCAAAATCACCTCGACGCCACCGTTCAGCACCTGATCGAGAGCGATCCCAGGGAGGCTGTCTCCGCACTGCACGACAAGCTTGGCGAGACCGAGCAACGAGCGCTGCTTCAGCAGGGCCGCAACCAGTCCACCGACATGCAAGATCAGCTGGCCGAGATCCGCCGCCGCCAGCAGACGGTGCGCGAGATGGTCGGCAAGGTCGCCGATCAGCGCCGCGCAGTCGAGCCCGTCTTCACCGAGATCCGCGACCGCCAGAACCAGCTCGAACGCGCGCTGCTCGACCTCGAAACCGACGACCGCAAGAACAACCTCGCCGACCGGCTGAAAGATATTGCGCGCGACGTATCGACGCTGCTCGGCCGGGTGAACGCAGTGCAGGGTACGTTCGCGACACTCAACCAGTACAAGGAAGATCTGGCGAAATCCCATGCCGAGCTGGTGCCGTTGCGCTCGTCCGACGCCGGCATCAACGCGTTAATCGGCGAGCTCGGCCTCAGCCACGATCGTCTCGCCAAGACCGTCGACGAGATCGAGACCGGCGGCGAGGCGCCGCTCAACGCACGCGTCGAAACGCTCTCGAAAAACAAGAACGAGATCGAGCAGCGCCTCGCCCGCATCGACGACAGCGCCAACATCCTGAAAAGCATCCGGCTCGATTTCGAGGAGCTCGCCCAGCGCCAGGCCCAGCTCGAACGCTCGCTCGCGGAGGTCGAGACCGACCCTGACGGCAGGACCCTCGTCGACCGCCAGAACGCGCTGAACGATTTCGTACTCCAGTCGCGCCAGCGTCTCGGCGCCTTGCAGGAGACGCTGGCGACGCTGAACGCCTTCAAGGCGGAAATGTCGAAATCGCAGGCCGATCTCGTGCCGCTGAAGGCGCCGGTGTTCGGCATCGAGGCCATGATCGCCGAGGTCAGCGCCACCCGCGATCTGCTCGCCAAGACCGTCGGCGAGATCGAGGCGAGCGGCGATGTCACCCTCACCTCGCGCGTCGATGCGCTGACCAAGAGCAAGCGCGAGGTCGAAGACCGCCTCGCCCGCATCTTCGACAATTTCAACGCCCTCGACGCCTTGCGCAAGGACATCGGCGGCATCTTCTCGACCATCCGCAACAGCCTGAACCGGATCGGGTGAAGGCTGAAATGACTGTCAGGTTCGAACCGCGATAAATCTGCGCGCGACCAAGTGCACATGCGCATCATTCTCGGCATCCTCTCCGGCCTGCTCGGCGCTCTCGCCGGCTGGTCCGGCCTGGCTGCCCTGGTGGTCATGCTGGCGGGACCGGACCGCGACGGCGGCATCGCCATGGGGGCCTTCTTCGACATCGGTCCGATCGGAGGCGTGGTCGGCCTGATCGCCGGCGTCTGGCTGTTCGTGCGCTTCGGCCTGGTCCGCAACGCGGCGCCGGCACCTGCTGGAGAGATCCCAGATGCGGCGCCTCCCGGCGCCACCCGGCTCTCCTTCCCGTTCGCCATCACTGTGCTGCTCGTCGTGGCTGGGCTGGGCTATTGGGGATGGTACGAGTTGATCCGCTCGCCCAATCTCAGCCACGGCTTCATGACGCTCCAGGTCGAGTTTCGGCTTCCCCCGGGCATGACCCTGCCGGACAAGGAAGAGGACGTGCACATCGAGGTCGAGGAAGCGTCAGGCTATGCCAACGCCATGTTGCCGCCGAACTGGCGCGCGCATGACGGTGACCGCAAAGCGATCATTTCCACTGTTACGCTGATGTACAAGACGCGCCACCGCGCCGTCAGCCTGACACTGCCTGATGTGCCCACGCAACGCTGGTCGATCGATCTTCCGTCCGATCCGGATCCCACGCCCGGCTTCTCGCCGTGGCGCACTGGAAGCGAGCCATCGCCGGCAAAGATCGAGATGCATTTTCGGCTGAGCGCCGATCGCTGACGATTGCGAAACATTCCGACCCACATCACATCTGCGCGCGCCCAGGAGATGCCGCCAACATGTCGCTGATGTGCCGCAACTTGGTCGCATTCGGCCGCCCATGTGGAAGGCGTGTCTGGGGGCACGGCTCGGCCGTGTTTGGACCAAACCTGCTAGGGGTATGACTGTGAAGAAGATTGTATTTGTTCTGGGTGCGACGCTTGCTCTGGTGACGGCTGCAAGCGCTGCGGACCTGCCGCGCCGCCAGCCCGTGCCGGTCTATCCGGCCGAGCAGGCCCCGATCGGCAAGATGCCCATCGGCAAGGGCCCTGTTGGCAAGGCCCCGATCGGCAAGGCGCCGGGCCCGGTTGCTGCGCGCTACTGAGGCGCCCAGCGAACCACGCGCAAGATTTGCGTAAGCGGCCGACAGTCGAAGGGGCGTTGCGTGACCAACAAACGTGATCGATCGGGATCCTGCATCCTTGCGGGCCTCGCGCTTGCGACCATGATCGCATGCATGATGCCGCAGGCTTCGGCCCAAGAAGCGAAACACGAATCGAACAAGCGCATGGCCGATGCCAGTGCGCTTGTCTCGACCGACACCGCATCGCGCTCCACAGCGCAAGCGACGCGGCGCTCGGTCACGCGGGCGGAGAAAGGCCCCTATTACGTCGACTTCCGCGCGCGGACGGCGGCGAGCTGGGGCCATGCCTTCGTGTGGTACGGCAAGACCAGCGAGCGCGCCGTCGAGGTCGCAGGCCTGACGCCGGCCGGTGACACCTGGTCCTACGTGCTCGGCTATTTCACCTGGGTGCCATCAGAGACCGGCGCGAGTTACGGCGATCTCGACCCTGACTATCTGACCGCGAGCTATCGCGTCTACCTGAACGAAGCCGACGCCAAGCGCGTGTTCGCCCACATCGAGAAGCTGAAGGCAAGCTCGCCGGTCTGGAATGCCGAGACCACCAATTGCACCGGCTTCATCGGCGACATCGCGGAGTACATGGGCCTCAAGGTCCCCAACCGCTGGCAGCGCCCGGAAAACTTCGTTAACGCCCTCAAGGAAATGAACGGCGGTCGCCAGCTGGTGCGGCTGTCAGCGGAGTAGCTGTTCGCTCCATACCTCCATACTCGGTGTCATTGCCCGCGAAAGCGGGCAATCCAGTATCCAGAGGCCGCGAGGCTAGAAGCGAGAAGCCGCAGCGTACTGGATACCCCGCTTTCGCGGGGTATGACGACCGTGTGCGAGGAAAGAGCTCGCACCAAAAGGCACCGGATCTCCAATTGTCTGCCCTGCGGAATCACCCTCATCGCCTGCATGCCGCCCCGCCCTCACCGCACGCCCCGCAATAGACATTTCCCCACCCCGGCGGCATCCTCTGTCATCAACCGATAACAGAGCCTGCGGGCCACCCAGGGGGAAACGTCATGCTGCAAACACGGTTCACAAAACTCGTCGGCGTCGAGCACCCGATCGTCCAGGGCGGCATGCAATGGGTTGGCCGCGCCGAGCTGGTCGCCGCCGTCGCGAATGCCGGCGCGCTCGGCTTCATCACCGCGCTGACCCAGCCGACGCCGGAGGATCTGACCAAGGAGATCGCGCGCTGCCGCGACCTCACCGACAAGCCGTTTGGCGTCAACCTCACCATCCTGCCGGCGATCAAGCCGCCGCCCTATGCCGAATACCGCGCCGCCATCATTGAGGCCGGCATCAAGGTGGTCGAAACCGCCGGGAATAAGCCGCAGGAGCATGTCGACGAATTCAAGAAGCACAGCGTCAAGGTCGTGCACAAATGCACCAGCGTGCGCCACGCCCTCTCGGCCGAGCGCATGGGCGCCGATGCCATCTCGATCGACGGCTTCGAATGCGCCGGCCATCCCGGCGAGGACGACACCCCCGGCCTGATCCTGATCCCGGCCGCCGCCAACAAGGTCAAGATCCCGATGATCGCCTCCGGCGGCTTTGCCGATGCCCGCGGCCTCGTCGCCGCGCTCGCGCTGGGCGCCGAGGGCATCAACATGGGCACCCGCTTCATGGCGACCAAGGAGAGCCCGATCCACCAGCTCATCAAGGAAAAGATCGTCGCCAATGACGAGCGCGAGACCGAGCTGATCTTCCGCACCATGCGCAACACCTCGCGCGTCGCCAAGAACGAGATCTCGACCAAGGTCGTCGCGATGGAAAAGGAAGGCGCCAAGTTCGAGGATATCCGCGAGCTCGTTGCGGGAGCCCGCGGCAAGATGGTCTATGCGACAGGCAATTCAGACGAAGGCATCTGGTCGGCCGGCCAGGTGCAAGGCCTGATCCAGGACATCCCGAGCTGCGGCGAGCTGATCTCCCGCATCGTGCGCGAAGCAGAGGCGATCATTCGCGGCCGGCTCGAAGGGATGATCGTTCAGCCGCAGCGCGAAGCGGCGGAATAGTCACTGCAAGAAGCGAGAGCAATTCATGAAGGCTTATGTCTACGGTGCTGAAGGCGCTCGGATTTCCGACGTCGCTCAACCAACGCCTAAGGGCACGCAGGTCCTCGTCAGGGTCCGTGCCTGTGGTCTCAACCGCGCCGACACCGGCATGCGCAAGGGTCACGCCCACGGCGCGGCCGGCGGCGCCGGCACCGTGCTCGGCATGGAATGGGCTGGCGAAGTGGCCGAGCTTGGACCTGATGCGAAGGGCTTACAGGTCGGCGACCGCATCATGGGTTCGGGCGGCGCGGCATTCGCGGAGTACACGCTCGCCGACCACGGCCGGCTGTTCCGCGCGCCCTCGAACATGAATTTCGAGGAAGCCGCCACGCTGCCCGTCGCGCTCGCCACGATGCACAATGCCGTCGTTACCGTGGGCGGGGTGCAGCCGGGGCAGGCCGTGCTGATCCAGGGCGCCAGCTCCGGCGTCGGGCTGATGGCGATGCAAATTGCAAAGCTCAAGGGCGCAAAGCTCGTGATCGGCTCCTCGACCGATCCCTATCGCCGCGGCCGGCTGAAGGACTACGGCGCCGACCTCTCGGTCGATTCCTCCGATGCCAACTGGGTCGAGGAGGTGCTGAAGGCGACTGGCGGCGAAGGCGTCGATCTCATCGTCGACCAGGTCTCGGGCAAGGTCGCCAACCAGAACTTAGCTGCAACGAAGATCCTGGGCCGCATCGTCAATGTCGGCCGGCTCGGCGGCACCCATGCCGACTTCAACTTCGACCTCCATGCCGCCCGCCGTATCTCCTATATCGGCGTCACCTTCCGCACCCGCAGCATCGAGGAGGTCCGCACGATCTTCGAGGAGGTCAGGAAGGACATCTGGGGCGCAGTGGAATCGCGAAAGCTCCAGCTGCCGATCGACAAGGTGTACGCCTTCGACGACATCGACAAGGCGTTCGAGCACATGGAGGCCAACAAGCATCTGGGGAAGATCGTGGTGACCGTGTAGGATCATGTCATTCCCGGGCGATGCGAAGCATCGAACCCGGAATCTCGAAATTCCGGGTTTGCCTGCGGCGTCCCGGAATGACGGGACTTCAGGGCGCATTCGCTCCTGCAACTCACTCGCGACTACGTCTGTGGATCGTCGCTTGATGTTCGCGAATGCCCTGCTAAATCCTGCGCCATGAGCGGACAACATGACAAGACATCGGTCGCGGCCATCTCGATCCTCGCCAGCGGCGGCATGGCGGCGGCCAAGTTCGTGGTCGGCATTGCGATCGGATCGCTGGCGCTGATTTCCGAGGCACTGCACTCCTCGATCGACCTGGTCGCGACCATCATCACCTGGGCGGTGGTGCGGGTGTCGGACAAGCCGGCCGACGACGAGCATCATTACGGCCACGGCAAGCTCGAGAGCATCTCCGCGCTTGGCGTGACCGCGCTGCTCTATGTGCTGGCCGGCGGCATCCTGGTCGAATCTTACAGCCGGCTGCGCGAGGGAACTCCGCCGCCGACGATCTCGGCCGTGCCGTTCGTGGTGCTGGTGATCGACATCCTCGTCAACCTCTGGCGCGCCCGCGCCCTGCACCGCGCCGCGCGAGAGACGAGGAGCGAGGCCCTGGCTGCGGATGCGCTGCACTTTGCGTCCGACGTGATGGGCTCGTGCGCCGTCATCGTCGGCCTCGTTCTCGCGGCCTTCGGCTTCTGGTGGGGTGACGCGGCCGCCGCCGCGGCCGTGGCGGTGATGATCGCCCTGCTCGGCCTGCGGATGGCAAGCTCAACGGTGCACACGCTGGTCGACCGCGCCCCGGAAGGGGCACAGGAAAAGGCCACCGCCGCGATTCGCAGCGTGCCCGGCGTGATCGACGTCGACCGGTTGCGCGTGCGCATGGTCGGGGCGACCACCTTCATCGACAGCATCGTCAAGGTACCCAGGACCTACCCGATCGACCGCGTCGAGGAGATCAAGCGCAACGCAGAGGCCGCCGTCAGCAAGGCGTTCGACGATGCCGACCTCACCTTCACTGCGGTGCCGGTCGCGCGCGACAACGAGACCGTGCGCGATCGCATCATGGTGATCGCACATAATTCAGGCCTCGCCATCCACCACGTCACGGTGCACGATCTCGGAGCCAAGCTGATCGTCAGCATCGACCTCGAGGTTGACGCCGGCATGCAGCTCGAGGCCGCCCACGACATCGCCAACACGCTGGAACGCAGCATCCAGGAGGAGTTCGGCGCTGACGTCGAAGTCGACGTCCATATCGAGCCGCTGGAACCGGAACTGCCGTTCGGCGTCGATGCCGTGACGGAGCGGGTGCAGACCATCGCCGCCGCGCTGACCGAATATGCCGCCGGCGGCGAGATCCACGACATCCATAATGTGCGTGTCCGCAACACCGACGCCGGCGAGATCGTCAACTTCCACTGCCGCGCCACGCCGTCGATGAGCGTGATCAAGGTGCACGAGCATGTCGATGCGATCGAGCGCCGCTTGCGCCGTGCGTTCCCGAGCGTGAAGCGCGTCATCAGCCACGCCGAGCCGCCGCGCGCGTGAGGCGGAACGCGAGGAGTCACACGTTCTCGTTTCGGACTCCCGATGCACGTGAGTTTGCGGAGTAGAACGCGCGCAAACTCTGCATTGGATAAGAATTATTTCGCGTTAACCTTTCGTTGACTCTCGACAGCCTGCGCAAACTGGATTCAAATCGCTGTGATTCGAAAGCGTTGTGGGGCTGCTTTCGAACTTAGTTGCAGACAGGTTTTCAGGGGGCCGAAGGCATGGCGCGTGCAGACGCCGCGAACGCGTGCGTCCAATCCGATTCGATCAAGGGATTGGCGCAATCGATCGCGAAACCTGCCTATCATCGGCTCCTGATCGCGGAGCCGGCGCTACGTCGCGCCGTGCCGACGCTCATCATCGCTTTCCTCATCACGATCTGCCTCGGCGCGTTCGTTCAGGTCGTCGACCAGACGCGCCAGAAGCGCTTGGTGATCCAGAACGACATCTCGATGCTCGCCGAACTGCTCGCCGAGCGGATCGACCGCGCCGCCTCTGTCCGCGCAGAGCGGCTGAAGACCATCGAGAACCTGCCGACGCTGCTGCCCGACATGATCCCGACGAAGTCCAGGCTCTCGGGCCGCCATGTCGTCGTCACCTCGGCCGGCGTCAACGGCCGCATCCTCGCCCGCATTCCGATCGACAGCGATCCAGCCGGCAACGACCGCCTGCTCGATGCGATCACCACCGCACAGCTGCTCGCGGCGCCGCCGCGCGACAACAACGTCGTGGACATGACACTGCCCGATGGCAATGCGGCGCTGGCGACCTCGCGGCCGATCAAGTCGCTGCCGGGTCTCGTCACGGTGATCCAGGAGCGCAACGAGCCGATCTGGGGTTCGGACGCGGCGCTGTCGGTGACGCTGTCGGCGACGACAGGCTTCGTCGTCCTGATCCTCGGCTTCGCATTCCACTGGCAGTCGACCCGCGCCAGGGAAGGCGACCTGATCAACGACGCGGTGCGCGGCCGCATCGACACCGCGCTCAACCGCGGCCGCTGCGGCCTGTGGGACTGGGACCTGTCGCGCGGCCGGATCTTCTGGTCGCAATCGATGTTCTCGATGCTCGGCCTCGACGGCCGCAACGAGCTGCTCACCTTCGGCGAGGTCAACGCGCTGGTGAAGTCCGACGACATCGACCTGTTCGCGATCGCCGACCAGCTGATCTCCGGGAAGATCGACCACATCGACCAGACCTTCCGCATGCAGCATGTCGACGGCCACTGGATCTGGCTCCGCGTCCGCTGCGAGCGGACCCGCGGCGCCAGCGATGCCGGCATGCACCTGATCGGCATCGCAGTCGACATCACCGAGCAGAAGAGCCTCGCCGAGCGCACCGTGGAAGCCGACCTTCGGCTGCGCGATGCGATCGAGACCATTCCGGAAGCCTTCGTGCTGTGGGACGCCAGCGACCGCCTCGTGCTCTGCAATTCGCACTTCCAGCGCCTGCACAAGCTGCCTGACACCGCGGTGATCCCCGGCACCTCCTACGAGACCGTGCTGGAAGTCGGCCGCATGCCCGAGGTCCGCACCCGCCACAACGAGAACTCGAGCCAGGGTCCGGGCGCCCGCACCTTCGAGGCCCAGCTCGACGACGGCAGCTGGCTGCATATCAGCGAGCGCCGCACCAAGGACGGCGGCTACGTCTCTGTCGGCACCGACATCACCCGCATCAAGGAGCACGAGCAGAAGCTCGTCGACAACGATCTGCGCCTGCGCGCCACCGTCATCGACCTCAAGCGCTCGCAGGCGGCGCTGGAGCGCCAGACCATCGAGCTTGCCGACCTCGCCGAGAAGTACCAGCGCGAAAAGACCCGCGCCGAGGAAGCCAACCAGACCAAGTCGAAGTTCCTCGCCAATATGAGCCACGAGCTGCGCACGCCGCTCAATGCCATCATCGGCTTCTCCGAGATCATGGGCTCGGGCATGTTCGGCGAGCTCGGCAGCGAGAAGTATCAGGAATACTGCCACGACATCCTGACCAGCGGTCACTACCTGCTCGAGGTCATCAACGACATCCTCGACATGTCCAAGATCGAGGCCGGCCGCATGAAGCTCGACATGGAAGAGCTCGACCTGTCGCGGACGCTGGCCGAATCCTTACGCGTCGTCGCCGGCCGGGCCCAGGACAAGAACCTCACGCTGGATGCGGACATCGAGAAATCGATCGCCGTCGTCGCCGACCGCCGGGCCACCAAGCAGATCGTCGTCAACCTGCTCTCCAACGCCGTGAAGTTCACGCCCGACGGCGGCCGCATCGTGGTGCGCAGCCGGCAGCTCGAGGACAGGATCGTGCTAATGATCGCCGACACCGGCATCGGCATCGCGCCGCACTCGCTGGCGCGGCTCGGCCGTCCGTTCGAGCAGGTCGAGAGCCAGCTCACCAAGACCTATCACGGCTCCGGCCTCGGGCTCGCAATCGCCCGCTCGCTGGCACAGCTCCATGGCGGCTCGATGAAGCTGCGCTCCAGGCTGGAAGTCGGCACCGTCGTCCGCGTGACGCTACCGCGCGACGCCATCAAGGCGGCGTCCGGGATATCGGCGGCGGCCTGAATCTTACGATTGCAACGTCGGCGCCACTTCGCGGGCGATATTGACCAGTGCTGCAATCAGCGGCGTCATCGGATCACGCTGCGGGATCACCAGGCCAATGCTGTAATTGACCTCGGGGTCGACGATCGGGATGGTGCGGACCTTGTCGGACAGGCCGAGCGTCTCGGCGAGCTTGGCCGGCATCACGCTCGCCCACCGCCCGGTCTTGACGTGGGTGAACAGCACCAGCAGCGAGTTCGAGGTCAGCGTCGGCGTCGCCTCGGCGCCGACCGAGCGCAGCGCACGGTCGATGATGCGGCGGTTCTGCATATCAGGCGTCAGCAGGCACAGCGGCACCTGCCCGACCTCGGTCCAGGTCACCGTCTCGCGGTCCCCGAACATCCCGTCGGGCGCGGTGAGCAGGCGATAGCTCTCGTTGTAGAGCGGAATGGTGCGCACCTTGCCGATCGGCTCGTTCTCGATATAGGTCAGCCCCGCATCGACCTCGAGATTTTCGAGAAGTCCCAGCACCTCCGATGAGGTCGTCGAGCGGATGCTGAAACGCACCTCGGGATGCCGCGCACGGAACGGCGTCGTCAGCGACGCAACCATGCCGAGCGCCGTCGGGATCGCCGCGATGCGGATCTCGCCGGAGAGCTTATGCTTCAGTCCGTTGATCTCGTCGCGCATGGCGCGGGCATCGCCGACGATGCGCCGCGCCCAGTCGAGCGCCCGCTCGCCCTCGGGGGTGAAACCCTGGAAACGGGAGCCGCGCTGGACCAGCATCACGCCGAGGATCTCCTCGAGCTGCTTCAGCCCGGTCGACATGGTCGGCTGGGTGACGCCGCAGGCTTCTGCCGCCCGTCCAAAATGCCGCTCTTTGGCCAGCGCCAGCAGCAGTTCAAGCTTGTCGATCAACCGTCCGTCCTCTCGAATTCCATCGTGGCATGCAAGCTATCACGCCGGGCCTGCGCCAACACGCAAAAACCGGCACTCGATACAAGTTTCATTACGCGATCGTATCGATCGATTGCACTTTCCAATCGATCTGAATTCGCAATCGCAGCATGAGACAGCTTTATTGATCTTCGAATGATTCCAAATAGTTTGCGCGAAAGGGACGCTCAATCTGAGAACGAAGAATGACAGCGGTTTTTGAACCTTGGGACGAGACGCGCGGCGCGGAGATCATCGCCGAACATGCCAGCCAGGAAGGCGCGACGCTGGTGATTCTGCACGCTCTCCAGGAAGCATTCGGCTTCGTGCCGGAGGCCGCGATTCCCATGGTGGCGCAGGCGCTGAACCTGTCGCGCGCCGAGGTCCATGGCGTCTTTACGTTCTATCATGACTTCCGCCACAAGCCGGCCGGCCGCCACGTGCTGAAGCTGTGCCGCGCCGAGGCCTGCCAGGCCGCCGGCGGCGATGCGCTGGCCGCGCGCGCTGAATCGAAGCTCGGCGTTTCGCTTGGCAACACCACAGCGGATGATCGGGTCACGCTGGAGCCGATCTACTGCCTCGGCCTGTGCTCGACCGCGCCGTCGGCGATGCTCGACGGTCGCCTCGTCGGCCGGCTCGACGAGAAGCGCCTCGATGCGCTGGTTGCGGAGGCGCAGCGATGAACATGAAGATTTTCGTTCCCCGGGATGCGACGGCCGTTGCAGTCGGTGCCGATGAAGTCGTCACAGCGCTCGAACAGATCGCGCAGCAGCGTGGCTTGTCGATCGAGATCATCAGGACCGGCTCGCGCGGATTGCATTGGCTGGAGCCGATGATCGAGGTGGCGACGCCTGGGGGCCGCGTTGCCTACGGCCCCGTCGGCACCGAGGACGTCGCCTCCGTGCTTGAATCCATGGCGAACAATGGTCCGCACGCCCTGCGGCTCGGCATCGCCGACAAAATCCCCTGGCTGAAGCGCCAGACCCGCCTCACCTTCGCCCGCTGCGGCGTGATCGATCCGCGCTCGCTCGACGACTACCGCGCCCATGGCGGCTACAAAGGTTTTGAGCGCGCGCTGTCGCTCGGCCCGGACGCGATCCTCAACGAAGTGACGGCGTCGGGCCTGCGCGGCCGCGGCGGCGCAGGCTTCCCGACCGGCATCAAATGGAAGACGGTGGCGCAGGCCAAGGCCGACCGCAAATTCATCGTCTGCAATGCCGACGAAGGCGATAGCGGGACCTTTGCCGATCGCATGATCATGGAAGGCGATCCCTTCCTGGTCATCGAGGGCATGACCACCGCCGGCATCACCGTCGGCGCCACCAAAGGCTACATCTACATCCGCAGCGAATATCCGCATGCGGTCGAGGCGATGAATGCCGCGATCAAGGCAGCGCGGCGTGGCGGCTATCTCGGCGACAAGATCGGCGGTTCGACCTATAGCTTTGACATGGAAGTGCGCGTCGGCGCCGGCGCTTACGTTTGCGGCGAGGAGACCTCGCTGCTGGAGAGCCTCGAAGGCCGTCGTGGCCTGGTGCGCGCAAAACCGCCGCTGCCGGCGCATTACGGCCTGTTCGGCAAACCGACCGTCATCAACAACGTGCTGTCGTTTGCGGCCATCCCCTTCATCCTCGCCGAAGGCGCCAAGGCCTATGCCGATTTCGGCATGGGGCGCTCGCGGGGCACGATGCCGATCCAGCTCGCGGGCAACATCCGCCACGGCGGCTTGTTCGAGACGGCGTTCGGCGTGACGCTGGGCGAGCTCGTCGACGACATCGGCGGCGGCACGTTCACGGGACGCCCGGTGCGCGCGGTGCAGGTCGGTGGCCCGCTCGGTGCCTATTTCCCCCGCGCCCTGTTCGACACGCCGTTCGACTACGAGGCCTTCGCGGCGCGCGACGGCCTGATCGGCCATGGCGGCATCGTCGTGTTCGACGACAGCGTCGACATGCGCAAGCAGGCACGTTTCGCCATGGAATTCTGCGCCGTCGAATCCTGCGGCAAGTGCACGCCCTGCCGGATCGGCTCGACCCGCGGCGTCGAGACCATCGAGAAGATCATCAACGGCGAACGCGTGGCTGAAAACCTCGCGCTGGTCGGAGACCTCTGCAACACCATGAAATTCGGCTCGCTCTGCGCACTCGGCGGCTTCACGCCCTACCCCGTGCTCAGCGCATTGAAGCACTTCCGGGAAGATTTTATCCCGGCCCCGACCACGCTTCAGGCCGCGGAATAGGAGAACGACAATGTCTCTGATCGAAGAAATCGACTTCGGCACGCCGCGTTCCAAATCGACCACGATGGTCACGCTGACCATCGACGGCAACGAGGTCACGGTGCCCGAGGGCACCTCGATCATGCGCGCCGCGATGGATGCTGGCCACCAGATCCCGAAACTCTGCGCGACCGACATGGTCGACGCGTTCGGCTCCTGCCGGCTTTGCGTCGTCGAGATCGAGGGCCGCGCCGGCACGCCGGCCTCCTGCACCACGCCCGTGCTGAACGGCCTCGTCGTCCACACCCAGAGCGAACGGCTGAAGAGGCTGCGCAAGGGCGTGATGGAGCTCTACATCTCCGACCATCCGCTCGACTGCCTCACCTGCGGCGCCAATGGCGATTGCGAATTGCAGGACATGGCCGGCGCGGTGGGCTTGCGCGAAGTACGCTACGGCTATGAGGGCGAGAACCACGTCTTCGCCAAGACCCATGGCGAGGTCAATCCCGCCTGGATGCCGAAGGACGAGTCCAACCCCTACTTCACCTACGATCCCTCGAAGTGCATCGTCTGCTCGCGCTGCGTCCGCGCCTGCGAAGAGGTGCAGGGCACCTTCGCACTGACCATTTCTGGCCGCGGCTTCGACAGCCGCGTCTCGCCCGGCATGAGCGAGAGCTTTCTTGGTTCCGAATGCGTGTCCTGCGGCGCCTGCGTGCAAGCCTGCCCGACCGCAACGCTGACGGAAAAATCCGTGATCGAGATCGGCCAGCCCGAGCACTCCGTCGTCACCACCTGCGCCTATTGCGGCGTCGGCTGCGCCTTCAAGGCGGAGATGCGCGGCGAGGAAGTGGTGCGCATGGTGCCGTACAAGGACGGCAAGGCCAATCGCGGCCATTCCTGCGTCAAGGGCCGCTTCGCCTGGGGCTATACCAACCACAAGGAACGCATTCTCAAGCCGATGATCCGCGAGCGGATCGAGGATCCCTGGAAGGAGGTGTCCTGGGACGAGGCGTTCTCGTTTGCCGCCGCCAAGATGCGCGGCATCCAGACGAAGTACGGGCGCGATGCCATCGGCGGCATCACCTCCTCCCGCTGCACCAATGAAGAAACCTATCTGGTGCAGAAGCTGATCCGCGCCGGCTTCGGCAACAACAACGTCGACACCTGCGCCCGCGTCTGCCACTCGCCGACCGGCTATGGCCTGTCCCAGACCTTCGGCACCTCGGCCGGCACACAGGACTTCGACTCGGTCGAGGACACCGACGTTGCCGTCATCATCGGCGCCAATCCGGCCTCGGCTCACCCCGTGTTCGCCTCCCGCCTGAAGAAGCGGCTGCGCCAAGGCGCAAAGCTGATCGTGATCGATCCTCGCCGCACCGAGATGGTGGAATCGCCGCATGTGAAGGCGCTGCATCTGCCGCTGATGCCCGGCACCAACGTCGCCGTCGTGACGGCGCTGGCACATGTCATCGTCACCGAGGGGCTGGTCAACGAAGCCTTCGTGCGGGAGCGCTGCGACTGGAGCGAATTCGAGGAATGGGCCGCCTTCGTGGCCCAGCCCAGGCACAGCCCGGAAGCGACCGCGATCCTGACCGGCGTCGATCCGAACGTGCTGCGCGAAGCCGCCCGCATCTACGCCACCGGCGGCAACGGTGCGATCTATTACGGCCTCGGCGTCACCGAGCACAGCCAGGGCTCGACCACCGTGATCGCGATTGCGAACCTCGCGATGGCGACCGGCAATATCGGCCGTCCCGGCGTCGGCGTGAACCCGCTGCGCGGCCAGAACAACGTGCAGGGCTCCTGCGACATGGGCTCGTTCCCGCACGAGCTGCCCGGCTATCGTCATATCTCGGGCGATGCCGTGCGCGACCAGTTCGAGGCGCTCTGGAACGTCAAGCTCAACCCGGAGCCGGGCCTGCGCATTCCCAACATGTTCGATGCTGCTATCGAAGGCACGTTCATGGGCCTCTATGTGCAAGGCGAGGACATTCTCCAGTCCGATCCCAACACCAAGCACGTCGTGGCGGCGCTGTCGGCGATGCAGTGCGTCATCGTCCACGACCTCTTCCTGAACGAGACCGCGAACTACGCTCACGTCTTCCTGCCCGGCTCGAGCTTCCTCGAGAAGGACGGCACCTTCACAAACGCCGAGCGCCGCATCCAGCGCGTGCGCAAGGTGATGACGCCGAAGAACGGCATGGCCGACTGGGAGGTTACCATCGGCCTCGCCAAGGCGATGGGCTTCGAGATGAACTACAGCCATCCCTCCGAGATCATGGACGAGATCGCGGCGCTGACGCCGACCTTCACCGGTGTCTCCTACGCCAAGCTCGACGAACTCGGCTCGGTGCAGTGGCCCTGCAACGAGAAGGCGCCGGAAGGCACGCCAGTGATGCATATCGACGGCTTCGTCCGCGGCAAGGGCAAGTTCATCGTCACCGAATATGTCGCAACCGACGAGCGCACCGGCCCCCGCTTCCCGCTGCTGCTCACCACGGGCCGCATCCTCAGCCAGTACAATGTCGGCGCGCAGACAAGGCGCACCGAGAACGTGGTCTGGCATGGCGAGGACCGGCTCGAGATCCATCCGCACGACGCCGAGCTCCGCGGCGTGCGCGACGGCGACTGGGTGCGTCTGACGAGCCGGGCCGGCGAGACCACGCTGCGCGCTGAAATCACCGACCGCGTCTCGCCTGGCGTCGTCTACACCACCTTCCACCACCCGGACACGCAGGCCAACGTCATCACCACAGACTATTCGGACTGGGCCACCAACTGCCCGGAATACAAGGTCACGGCGGTGCAGATCTCGCCCTCGAACGGGCCGTCCGATTGGCAGAAGAGCTACGACGAGCAGGCCCGGCACTCCCGCCGCATCGCGCCCGCTGAGGCCGCGGAGTAACCGCATGCACGTGCCGGTCCAGGCTATCGACCGCGAAAACTGGCGCGACGGTGTCACGTCGGAAGGGACACGGCTGGTCCCGGAGGAGACGCCGCTGGCGCTGACCTATAATGGCGGCACCTATGCCGTCATGATGGGGACGCCGCAGAACCTCGAAGATTTCGCCGTCGGCTTCAGCCTGGACGAAGGCATCATCAAATCGGTCGACGACATCAAGTCGCTCGATGTAGTCCGTCTCGATGACGGCATCGAGCTGCGCATGTGGTTGGAGTCAGAGAACGCCGCGCGCATCAGCGAGCGCCGCCGCCACATCGCAGGTCCCACCGGCTGCGGCATCTGCGGCGTCGAGTCCATCGCCGAGGCCATACGGCCCGCGGCGATCGTGCGAGAGGGTCAGATATTCACGCCGCAACAGATCATGATTGCGATGCAGGCGATCGCTCCCCTTCAATCGATCAACATGCAGACCCGCGCGGTTCACGCCGCCGCGTTCTGGTCGCCGCCGAACGGCATCGTGGCGCTGCGCGAAGATGTCGGCCGCCACAACGCACTCGACAAACTCGCGGGCTCGCTGGCCCGCAGCCGCACGGATGCAAGCGCCGGCATGGTGTTGCTGACGAGCCGCGTCTCGGTCGAGATGGTGCAGAAGACGGCTGCGATCGGTGCGCCTGTGATGGTCGCGGTCTCCGCACCGACCGCGCTTGCGGTCCGCACCGCGGAGGCTGCCGGCATCACGCTGATTGCAATTGCCCGCAGCGACGGGTTTGAAGTGTTCACGCACCAGGGCCGCGTCGCGGCTCATTGTGCTCAGGAGATCATCGATGTCGTCGCCTGACCGCCTCGTCTACATGGCCAACCAGATCGGCACCTTCTTCCGCAGCCAGGGCCACGACAAGGCCGTGCCAGGCATCGCCGACCACATCAAGAAATTCTGGGATCCCCGGATGAAGCGCGCGATCTTCGCACATCTCGATGCCGGCGGCGCGGGCCTGGAGCCGAACGTGCTCGAAGCCCTCACCTCGCTCAAGCAGACGGCTTCCCTTCCAGAAGCGCACTGAACACGCTCCGCACCTCGCTTTGCGTCTCCTTCACGCGCGCCTCCAGCGAGGAAAAATCCGGCGCATCGCCGGCGCGCGCCATCACGCGCTGAAGATCGGTGCCCGCCGTTTCCGGCTTGAAGCGGTCGCTGACGCAGAGCCGCAGGATCTGCGTCAAATCGTGGTAGAGCCGCGCGGCCGCCCGCAGGATCTCCGCTTCCGACTGCGGCAGAACGCCGAGTCTGGCTGCATTCTCCAGCACCTGCACCGTCGAGACATCGAGAATGTCAGGCTTGTCGTGGGCATGGACGAGCTGGAGATATTGGGCGATGAAATCGATATCGACCATGCCGCCCGACGCGTACTTCAAGTCCCAATAATCGGTCTCGCCCTTCTCCTGCGCGATCGCGCGGCGCATGTCGGCGACGTCGTTGGCGGTGGTGACCGGATCGCGACGGCGGGTCAGGACGTCGCGGATGATGCTCTCGATGCGCGCCGTGAATTCTCCCGACGCCGACACCACGCGCGCGCGCGTCAATGCCATGTGCTCCCAGGTCCAGGCCTCATTGGCCTGGTAGTCCGCGAAGGAGACAAGGCTCGATGCCACGGGACCTGCGCGCCCCGAGGGCCGCAGCCGCATGTCGATCTCGTAGAGCACGCCGTAATTGGTGCGGGTCGTGAAGGCGCTGATCAGGCGCTGGGTGAGGCGAGCGAAATAGTGCGCGCCCTGCAGTGACCTCTCGCCGTCCGAGTCCGGATTATCGCTGTCGAAATCGTACAGCAGGATCAGATCGAGATCCGATGACGCGGTCATCTCGCGGCTGCCGAGCCGGCCCATGGCGATGATCGCCGTCTCCTGCCCCTTGATCCGGCCGTGCTGGGCAGCAAAGCGATCGGCGACGAGACCGTGCACGGTGTGAACGATGCCCTCGGCGACGTCGGCAAAAGCCGTGCTCGCCTGCTGCGCCGAGACGGTGCCGGACAAGATGCGCGTGCCGATCAGGAACAGGCTCTCTTGTCCGAACAGGCGCAGCCGATCCAGAAACTCCTCATAGGAGCCCGCGTCCTGCACCGTGGTCGCAAGCCGTGCCGACAATTCCTGACGATCCGGCATAGCGCCGAAGAAGCGCGGATCGATCAGACCGTCCATCAACTGCGGTTGCCGCGCCAGCATCTCGCCAAGCCGGGGCGCCGCGCCAAGCACCAGCGCCACCAGCGCGACGAGATCGCGGTTCTGGCTCAGCAGCGTGATCAGCCTGCCGCCGCGCTGGAGCGCCCTCAGGAAGTGATCGAATGCCGTCACCGCGCGGTCCGGCTCCTCCGCATGCGCCAGGCCCTCTATCAAAGCCGGCACGAACTCGACGAAAGCGCTGCGCGTCTGCTTGTTGCGGAATACGCGATAGTCGCCGGTGAGCCAGTCGCAGACGGTCTGGGCCACGGCAGCGGGCTTCTTGAAGCCGAGCGTCGTCAAGTGCTGAAGCAGGCGCGGATCATCGGGACCGGCGCGATAGTCGATCGCCGGCAGGCTTGCCGTGCCGGTGGGATCATCGCCCTCGAACAGCTTTTCGTAATGCCCCTGGACGATCTCGAGCTGGCGCAACAGGTCGCGCGCGAAGGCCTCGCGGCTGGCATAACCGAAGAACCAGGCGAAGCGCTCGACCGCCTCCTTGTCCTCCGGCAGCGCATGGGTCTGCTCGTCGGCGATCATCTGGAGACGATGTTCGACCCGGCGCAGGAATTCATAGGCCGTGGTCAGCTCGTCGCGGGCCGCAGAGGTGATCCAGTTGCGAGCGGCGAGGATATTGAGCGCGGCCAGCGTCGGCCGTACCCGCAGCTCCGGATGGCGGCCGCCCGCGATCAGCTGCTGGGTCTGGGCGAAGAACTCGATCTCGCGGATGCCCCCGCGGCCGACCTTGACGTTGTGACCCTCGACCGCGATCTCGCTCTGGCCGCGATAGGTCTGCATCTGGCGCTTCATGTCGTGCACGTCGGCAAGCGCAGCGAAGTCGAGATGCTTGCGCCAGACGAAGGGTGCGATTTCGGCGAGCAGCGCCTCGCCCGCTCTGGGGTCGCCGGCACACGCCCGCGCCTTGATCATCGCGGCGCGCTCCCAGGTGCGCCCTTCCCGCTCGTAATAGTTCAGCGCGGCGTCGCGCGAGATCGCGACTTGCGTCGAGGATGGATCGGGCCGCAGCCGCAGATCGACGCGGAACACGTAACCGTCATAGGTGCGCTGCTGGAGGATGCGCGCCATGCCTTGCGTCACCCGGACGAAGAACGGCTGCGGCTCGATATCGGGCACAAGCGTCGTGGCATCGGGGTCGAAGAACACAATAAGATCGATGTCGCTGGAATAGTTCAGCTCGCCGGCGCCCATCTTGCCCATGGCGAGAACGATCAGGCCGCAGCCGACCTCCGGCGCTTCCAGATCGGGCGGCAGAATTTTCCCGCGTGCGGCTTCCTGACGCAGCAGGTACTGGAGCGCCGCCTGCACCGAGGAAACCGCGAGATCGGTCAATGCCGCCGTCACCCGCATCACCGGCCAGACCCCGCCGATATCGCACAGCGCGATCAGCAGCGCGGCCTCCGCCTTCATGCGGCGAAGCAGCCGCATCACCTCGGCCTCGTCAGGTGCGGCAATCACGGCACCCCTCGCCTCCGCGATCAGCGCGGCGAGATGCGCATCCGGATCGCATTCGAGCAATCGGATCAGGCGGATCGGATCGGCGCGCACCAGATCGAACAAATAAGGCGAGAATTCCGCGATGGCGGCGAGAATAGTCCGGACAAGCGGATGGACCAGCAGCGCGTCCAGACGGGCTGATGGTGCCGGCTCGAGCCCGGCCAGCCAGCCTTCAAAGCGTCGTTCGTCTGATGCGGAAGCGGCAATATGGGGAGCCTCCGCGAAGCGCGCGGCCAGGCTCTCACCATGCTTGTCCGCGTTTCCCGGCGCGGAGTGGTTCATGCCACCTTCTGTGGCACATCCGCTACTGGAGGAGCAACCCTGTCGCCGGCCCCCGCGCGTGCCGGCAGCACCAGCGTGGCGACAAGACCGGGCTGGGCATCGCTCAGCCGCAATTCGCCACCGTGCAATGTGGCCACGGCAGACGCGAGGCTGAGGCCGAGGCCGGAGCCGGGCATGGTGCGGCTCGCTTCCAGCCGCACGAAGCGCTCGACGACGTGCTTGCGATCGCCTTCCGGAATTCCGGGGCCCCGATCGGTGACGCTGAGTAGCACCTGATCGCCTTCGCGCCTCGCCTCGATCGTGATCTGCCTCGAGTCCATGCTAACCACTGACCCCGCCGGCTGCGCGGCCGGCTTGCCGTACTTGATCGCATTCTCGACCAGATTGGCGAGCGCCTGGCTGATCAATTCGCGATTGCCGTGGATGGGCGCTGCTTCCGTCTTGACCTTCAAGGTCATGCCGTCGTCCTCGGCGAGCGGCTCGTAGAGCTCGTGAATGCCGCCTGCGACGTCGGCGGCATCGAAATCGTCCATGTTGCCGCGCGCCTGACCGGACTCCGCGCGTGCGATCATCAGAAGCGCGTTGAAGGTGCGGATCAGCCCGTCGGACTCCTCGATGGTCCGCTCCAGCGCGGCGCGATAGTCGGCCTCGCAACCGGATTTCGCCAGCGCCTCCTCGGCGCGGTTGCGCAACCGTGTCAGCGGCGTCTTGAGGTCATGGGCGATGTTGTCGGAGACCTCCTTGAGCCCCGACATCAGCGCCTCGATCCGCTCGAGCATGGCGTTGAGGTTCTCGGCGAGGCGGTCGAGCTCGTCGCCGCTGCGCCCGACCGGCAGGCGCTCGCTGAGATCGCCGATCATGATGCGGTGCGCCGTGCCGGACATCGCGTCGATGCGCGTCAACACCCTGCGCGCGACGAAGACGCCGCCGCCGAGGCCGAGCACGACGACGATCAAGATCGACCATTGCGCGGCCTTGGCGACGATGCCGAACAGCCGCCGCCGCTCGGCGAGGTCGCGGCCGATCAAAAGGCGAAAGCCATTTTCCAATTCGGTGACCCGAACGAGCGCGCGATGGTCGCGGTCATCCGTATCCTCGATCCGCCGATAGGCGGTCTCGGACCAGCCAATGGTCGCCATCACGCCCGGTGCCAGCGAGCCGACATTGCCGGCGATCGCCTGGCCGGTGGGCGAGGTCAGGAGGTAGAGATTGGCGCCCGGCCGCAACGACCGGTACTCGATTGCACGCGCGACGAAGAACAGGCCGCGACGGCCGTAGATCTCGTTGATCTCCGAGGTCTCGGCATTCACCGTCTGCGTGATCTCTTCGGTAATCAGCCGCCGCGTATTCCAGGCGAAATAGCCGAGCAGCGAGGCCGCGAAAATCGCGAACAGGAACAGGTAGACCAGCGTCAGCCGGAATGCCGTGGTGCGGACGAGTTTACCGAATGCCGTCACGATTATACATCCGTCCAGAACCCGATGCGACGACAGGAAAGCCGGCGCCCCAATTTCCGACTTTGTTTCAATGATTTAGTCTCGCTAATTATGCCATACAGTGTTGCTGGGCTCTAACCAAATTAAATCGAAGAAAGCTGGCGCCCTACTCTGGTCGCGCCGCCCTTCTAACCAGCAGTCCGGAAAAGTGGCGGGTGCGGGGGACCGCCACACTTGAAGAATGCTTACCGCAGATGCCGCCTTGTCCTCGGCCGCGGCTCTGGCGTTCGTAAGCCAAAATCGGCAAAGCTGATCGGAATTGAAGGAACGCAACGGTGCGGGTTACGGAGTACCGCAATTTAGCTCTTCTGCTTATGGTATCCAAACCGAGGATTCCAATTCGGCAATGCCTTAAGTCCGTAGGTCTCGACCAGTAACGTAGCAACATCCGTGCACTTTGAACGCTTGGCCGAATTAAGCGTCACGACAGCATCAGCGCATGCACGAGGACTCGCAAAGCTGGTTCCATATTCTCCTCCGGCAAGATCGGCCAGGTGCGCCATGTAAGGAGACCCGGTAGGATTTCGCGTTCTATCATACTCGGCCGACGGCCCTCGGGATGAACCTTCCCACATTTGACCGGAAGCCCGCAGGCCAGCAACGCTAAGAACCTTTTCCTCTGTAGCAGGCACCGAGATGCTTCCCTCCGGTCCCCCCTCCACAAATGCTGTAACGCCAGAAGCATCCTCCGCAATCACGATCCAGCTATTGACCGCAACATCCTGTGTCGCTTCCAACTTGAAGCGCACCAACATCTGGGGCAATGCTGACGCTAGTCCTATCGCGCTCAGGGCGAAAGCAATGCAACTGAAATTGTTTTGGCATTTCGCCGTGAAGAGGGAGTGCGTCGCGAGCGTTCCTGGAAGGCCAATCGAAGCAGTGGTGAGAAGCGAGCCTGCGATCGACCCATCGATCGTCAGCGTGCCATGGTTGATGGGCGAACCACCTCCGACGATTTCATAGATATCGGCGTCGATCGAAACCCCCTTGGCCGAAGATTCATCCCACCAAAATTCGACAAGGACTTCCTTGCAATTCGCTGCGATGCGTAGCGGGAGATACTCAGGCTCATTTGCTAATATTGTCCGCTTGCCGGAGCATCCCTTGCCCCCCTCATTACCGGCAGCAGCGACAACGTAACGATCGGATGTGACGAATGTCGTGGCTATGTAATCTTCAAGCGGTGAAGAGCCATTGTGCGGCCCTACGTGAGTGCCTAGCGACATATTGACGGCAACGGGAATCCCGTCCGCGGTCAGTTGAGGCTCGAGAGCCTGCAAGGCGCTAAGTACTTCTGGCGTGCAGGCTTGATCGAAGCATGGACGCCCAAGTCCGATCTGATGCGAAGGAGGTTTGACCAGGGCGCAGCTTATCGTTGTATCCTTCAAATCTCCTTTGTGATCCAGGCGATCCAGCAGGACGGAAAGCACTTTTTCCGCGTGGTCCGAGAGCTCAACTCCTGAAGTCACCGCATGCCGCAGTTTTCCGCCATAGTCATCGGGCGCGACGAGCGACGTAACCCCCATATCAACTATGGCAGCGCCAACTTTCGCAGGACGTCCGCCAAGATTGCTTGGCGAATCAGCAGCTTTTCCCAGTAAGGCGCGACAGCGCTGATCATATGTTGAGCCGCTACCTAACGCACGAACCGGCGTGCCCAGGTCGAGATATTCGGTATCAGAAGGAACCGCGTACGACGATGCAAAAAGATCGCTGAGCCGATCGAGCGGCACCCGTCCCCAAAAGAACTGTCCTGTCTCAAATCTCCGATACTCGATAGCACCTTTTGTAGCGCTTCCAAGCAACTCTTCCACGGAGCGAGTCGTACGACCATTGACCGGAAGCGCGGGCCATGGACCCGGTCTGTGGCGAATAACGGACAGCAGCTCTTTAGCTATTTCTTCCAACGAACACCGAACCAAACACTTCGGCTTTGGAGAAATTGGAAATGGCAGAGGGAACAGAGATTGCTCGCTTGATCCCGGCCCAAGACTGTGAATCATCATAGAGATGAGACTGGGACTGAACATCGCCGTTCCGTCCCTCAGTCTGGCTGCCAACCAAATTTGAAATTTCGCGATTTAAATCTTATGAGATCTCCCTCTCGCTCAATCATATCGACGTCGGACAATTTTTCCAGGACCTTGTCCATCCATTTTCCTTGCCTGGCTTGGCTAGCTCGAGCGAAGCGATCAGCGGATATGCGGAGATACCAGGAGAGTTCATCGCGATTTTCTCCATGATCCAGCAAATCGTTCACAGCCGACTCTAGCTCGGCTTGGGTCATGCCAGCAGGTTTTTGCGAGAGAACTATGTAGGTGACGTAGTCGATTGGACGCATCGTCTGAACAAGCGACTCAAGAATCGTGTGCGCCGCGCTGATCGATTCCACTCCAATCTCTAGCATTGTCGCCAAATCGGGCGCCGTATAGAGGGCAAGTTTGACTTTGGCAGCGATCTTTATCGTCTCCCACGTGGCTTGGAGAGCTTTCAAAAGGTCAAGCCGTAAGTTGACCCCGCGAAATGCCGCCTTCTCTGGACCGGCTGGCGTACTTTCGGTGATTGCAGCGCCAGACCAAGCTCGCTGGAGCGAATTCTTTTCCTCAACAGTTATTGAATCCAACATGCGCATACTCCTGATCGGAGAAGCAAATAAACGACTGGCTATTTCGAGCCGCGCCCACAATTGTTCTTCGGGTTACATCGGCTGCAAAATCAGCCGGTGAACTGATCTAACGGGAGCTGCCCTTCAAACAAAACGGGGACGTAGATCAAATCTAAAATCGCCCAACAATAGCAGCGAGCGTCATACAACTTCAAGGGGTATGTTTTACTTTTCTCAAGTAGACCGCCCCTGACCGCAATGGCAATTGCGGTTTCAGACCATGCTCAACCACCGAGACGCAGCAGCCCACCGACGAGCACATGGGCGCAGGAATGCAGTGCGCCGCAGCGGCGCTCAAGGCTTCTATCGAATGCCATCTCTTATCATGTACCCGGCGCCGCGGATCGTGTGCAGCAGCGGCCGCTCGAAGCCCTTGTCGATCTTGGAGCGCAGCCGCGAAATGTGCACGTCGATCACGTTGGTCTGCGGATCGAAATGATAGTCCCAGACGTTCTCCAGCAGCATGGTGCGCGTCACCACCTGGCCGGCATGCTTCATCAGATATTCGAGCAGGCGGAATTCGCGCGGCTGCAGCGTCAGCTCGTCCTTGCCGCGGGCGACGCGGTGGGAGAGCCGGTCCAGCTCGAGGTCGCCGACGCGATAGAGCGTGTCCTCGGCGGGTCCGCCGCGACGGCGCGACAGCACCTCGACGCGGGCGAGCAGCTCGGCGAAGGAATAGGGCTTTGGCAGATAGTCGTCGCCGCCGGCGCGCAGACCCTTGATGCGGTCGTCGACCTGACCGAGCGCGGAGAGAATCAAAACCGGCGTCGTGTCGCCCTTGTCGCGCAGCGCGCCGATCAGCGACAGCCCGTCGCGCTTGGGCAGCATGCGATCGACCACCAGCACGTCGTAATCGCCGCTCTCGGCCATGGCGAGGCCTTCCTCGCCGTCAGCGGCGTGGTCGGCAATGTGCCCGACCTCGCGAAACGCCTTCACGAGATAGTCGGCGGATTCGCGGTCGTCTTCGATGATGAGGAGGCGCATCGTGCGTTCGGCGGCGGTCAAGGAGGTCAACCTTCTCTAAACATGGCGCGAGCGGCAATCGCATGCAAGCCGAGTGAACGAGACCCGGGTAGTCAAAAAGGCGGGCGGTGAAGCTGGGGGGACCTCACCGCCCTAGGCCTTCCGACGGAGGGGGGCGTATTTCCACCGGAAGGTAGGTAGGGGGAGCAAGCGTTGCGCTGCTCCCCGGAAGAGTGCCGGCGGCGGGGGCGACTGATGCCGGCGACACCCTTCACGTCGTAAGCCTCCTGAGGCTCAGCCCTTGTTAACCCTTGTTACCCCTTGGCGATGGGCACCGCGACGAAGCGCGACTGGCCGCCACTCTTCACGCGCATGAGGACGCTGTTCTTGTTGTCGGTCCGCGCCGTGTTGATGGCGTCGCGGACGTCGCCGGCGGTGCTCACGCTCTTGCCGCCGACTTCGAGAATCACGTCGCCTTCCTTGAAGCCGCGTTCGGCCGCGGCGCTCTTCGGATCGACTTCGGTGACCACGACGCCGTCCTTGCCGGCGCCGGCCACGGAGTTGGCGGGCGCAACGGTCATGCCGAGCTTCGGCACGTCGGTGCCCTTGCTGGCGCCCTTGCCGTTATCGTTATCGGTGTCGGCCTTGGCCTCGACCGTGTTCGGCAGCTGGCCCAGGGTGAGGTTCACGACCTTGTCCTGGCCCTTGTGCAGCACGTTGAGCTTCACGGACGCGCCGGGCGCCATGCCGCCGATGGTGCGGGCGAGCTCGCGCGCATCCTTGACGGAGTCGCCGTTGACCGACGTGATCACGTCGCCGGATTCGATGCCCGCCTTCGCGGCCGGACCATCCTTCTGAGGCTCCGCAACCAGCGCGCCTTCGGCCTTCTTCATGCCGAGGCTGTCCGCGATATCAGAGGTGACGGGCTGGATCTGCACGCCGATCCAGCCGCGGCTGACCGAGCCCTTGTCCTTGAGCTGAGCGACGACGCTCTTCACCGTGGCGGCGGGGATCGAGAAGGCGATGCCGACGCTGCCGCCGGAGGGCGAGTAGATCGCGGTGTTGACGCCCATCACCTCGCCGTTGGTGTCGAACGCCGGACCACCGGAATTGCCCTTGTTCACGGGAGCGTCGATCTGGATGAAATCGTCATAGGGGCCGTTGCCGATGTCGCGACCGCTGGCCGAGACGATACCCGCGGTAACGGTGCCGCCGAGACCGAAGGGATTGCCGACCGCGAGCACCCAGTCGCCGATCCGCGGCTTGCTGTCCGCGAGCTTGGCGAACGGGAAGTTCGAGCCGCCCTCGACCTTGATCAGCGCGAGATCGGTCCGCTGGTCGGTGCCGATCACCTTGGCGCTGTAGGTCTTGCCGTCATCGGTGGTGACCTCGACCTTGTCGGCGCCGTCGACCACGTGGTTGTTGGTCACCGCAAAGCCGTCAGCCGAGATGAAGAAGCCTGAGCCCTGGCCTTGCACAACGCGGCCACGACCACCGCCCTTCAGGCCGGGAATGCCATCCGGACCGCCGAAGCGGCGGAAGAAGCGCTCCATCGGCGAGCCCGGCTGGAACGGCGACTGCGCGTCGTCGCCGTCATCGTTGCTCGCGGCCTTCTCCTTGATGTTGACCTTGACCGAGATCACCGAGGGCTTCACGCGCTCGACGATGTCGGCGAAACCGATCGGACGCTCGACCTTCTTGACCTCGTTGTTGACCTGCGCGTGCGCCGGGCTCGAGAACAGGTCCGCAGGCGACGTCGACGGGCTGAAGCCGTGGACGGCGATGCCGAGACCGGCGACGACCGAGGCCATCAGCGCGATCCTGCGGGCTGACAACACCGAGCGGCGGGGCTGCCGGTAGGACGGAAGGTTCGTGAGGTCGGAACGGTCGGTCATGCAGGTCTCCAGGGCCTAGAAATCCATGTGGTGCCTGATGGCGGCACCTTTACGGACCTGAACATGGGGACTTGCGCCTTACCGCGCGCTGACGGGCGGGTTAAACTTTTGTAATAAACACCGTGCCGGCATGCGGCAGTTTAGCGCAGACCGAAAATCGTGATCTGACAGGAACTTAACACGGTTCCGGAGATCGGCGCCGAAGCGCTCTCAGCTCGCCCGAACGCTGGCGATGAATTCATCAACTTCACGCTTCAGGGTTTCGGCCTGCTGCGACAGATCGACGGCGGAATCCCGGGCCTCGGCAGCCATGCGGCCGGTCTCCGCCGACGTCGAGGTGATCTGGACGATGTGGTTGGAGACGTCGAGCGTGCCGCGCGCGGCGTCCTGGACGCTGCGGCTGATGTCCTGCGTGGCGTTGCGCTGCTGGGCTGTGTCGACCTCGATCCCGGACATGATCGACGAGATCTCCGACAGCGTCTTCGAGATGGCGTCGATCGCGCCGCGCGTCTCCGCGGTGATGCCCTGGATGCTGGCGACGTGCGAGGTGATCTCCTCGGTCGCCTTGCTGGTTTGGTCCGCGAGGCTCTTCACTTCGGAAGCCACCACGGCAAAGCCCTTGCCGGCCTCGCCTGCACGCGCCGCCTCGATCGTGGCGTTGAGCGCGAGCAGATTGGTCTGCGATGCGATCGCCTGCACGAGCTGAACGACCTCGCCGATCTTGTCGGCGGCATCCGAGAGCGCGTGGATGGTATCGCGGCTCTTTCCGGCCTGGGTTGCGGCGCCCTCGGCGCGCTGGGTCGCATCCGTGACGCGCCGGCTGATCGTGCCGATCGAGGTCGTCATCTCCTCGGCCGAGCCCGCGACCGTCTGCACGCTGGCGCTGGCCTGGCTCGCACCGCTCGCGACCGCATTGGCCTTTGTGCTGGTGTCGTTGACAGTCTGCGACAGCGTCTCGGCATTGCGCTTCAGGTGCACAGCCGACGATGCCACGCTGTCGACCACGCTGGCGACGAGTTCGTTGAAGCGCTTGATCCGCGCGTCCAGGAATTTCGACCGTTCGGCCTGGTGCTGCGCTTCGTGCAATTGCTGCTCGGTCAGACGCCGCCGCTCGAGCCCGTTGGTCTTGAACACCTCGAGCGCTCCGGCGAGCAACCCGATCTCGTTGGTGCCGCCGAGGCCCGGAACCGGTGTCTCAAACTTCTGGTCGGCGACCTCGCGCATGGCATGCACGATCGCCGCCAGCGGATTGAGGATACCGTTTCGCACGGCGAACCATGTGGTGAAGCAGATCGCGACGGCGATAATTGCGATCATGCCGCAGGCAACCAGGAACCAGGAGAACGCGGTCTGCGCCTGCTGGTAGATCTGCATCGCGTGGTCGCGCACAGGGCCGCTCAGCGCGGCAAAGTCAGATGACAGGCTGGTGATCTCGTTGTTGAGATAGAGCACGGCGACGAAGCCGGTGCCGCCGCCGATGCCCAGCAGGAACAATAATGCAGCGACGACGGCGCCAACCAGAAAGCGGATCGTCAGATTGCTGTTCGTGAACATGGCTTGAGGACTCAAGATCTGGAATCGAATCTTGCGACAAGCTTCCAGACAAAGGTCAACAGAGCATGAAACGCGCTCCGCCCGAGACCCTACGTATCACTACGTAGACTCAAGAGGACTTCGCGTCTTCGGACATCAACGCGGCGAGCTTCGCCTCTTCGTCCGGTGTCAACGGCGGCGTCGGTACATCCGCACCGTCCCGCGCGCGACGGCGGTTTTGCCGCCACAGCGCAAAGCCACCACCGGCGAGCAGCAGCGGCGCAAGCAGCCAGAGCAGCATGGTCTGCCGTTCGAAACGCGGCTTCAGCAGCACGAACTCGCCGTAACGCGCGACCAGGAAATCGAGCACCTGCGAATTGCTGTCGCCGGCTGCGATCCGCTCCCGTACAAGCAGCCGCAGGTCGCGCGCGAGCGGCGCATCGGAATCGTCGATCGACTGGTTCTGACAGACCATGCAGCGCAGCTCGCGCGACAATTCTCGCGCGCGGGCTTCCTTGACGGGATCCGACATGATCTCGTCGGGCTGCACGGCATGCACCGCAGGAACTGCCAGCAGCATCAGTGCGACAATTGCGGCCACCATCCGGCGCATCGATCACTCCGCCGGTTGCAGGCGCTGCTTGGCCCGCGCCGGCTTCGGCGCGCCGACACGCAAGCGCCGATCGGACAGCGACAGCATGCCGCCGAACGCCATCAGCACCGGCCCCCACCAGATCAGGAGCACGAACGGCTTGTGATAGATGCGGACCGCGATCGCGCCGTCAGCGGTGACGTCACCGAGCGAGATGTAGAGCTGGCTCGCGCCACGAGTCAAAAGCGCAGCCTCAGTGGTCGAGGAACCGCGCGTGGTAAAACTACGCTTCGACGGCGTCATGACGCTGAGCGCTTCGCCACCGCGGCTGACGTTGAACTGCGCGACCATCTCGCGGTAGTTCGGCCCCTGACGCTCGAGCAGGCCGTCGAGCTTCAGATCATAGCCAGCGACCTGCGCCACGTCGTTCGGTTTCATCGTCGCGATATATTCGCTGTTCCAGGTGGTCTCGCAGACGATCCCGATCAGCGCGACGCCGAGACCGGCATGCGCAAAGGCGGTGCCCCAGGCCGAGCGCGGCAGGCCGCGCGTACGGTGCAGCGTCGTGGCAAACGGCAGGCGAAACAGGCCGGTTCGCTCAGCCATATCGGTCACGGCGCCGGCGATGACGAAGACCCCAAGCCCGATCGCGAGCGGCGCCAGCGCGCTGCCGCCGCGCGTCCAGGCCCAGACGATGGCGATCACGACAAGGCCGGCGACGCCGGCCGCCAGCAGCCGCTGGGTGACGCCGAGCAGATCGCCGCGCTTCCACGCCAGCATCGGCCCGAACGGCACCGCGAGCAGCAGCAGGACGAACAACGGCGCGAAGCTGAGATTGTAGAAGGGCGCACCGACGGACATCTTGAAGTCGGCGAGCACTTCCATCGCCAGCGGATAGAGCGTGCCGAACAGCACGACGGCGCAGGCCACCGTCAGCAGCAGATTGTTCAGCACCAGCGCACCCTCGCGCGAGATCGGCGCGAACAGGCCGCCCTGCTTCAACGAGGTCGCGCGTCCGGCGAACAGCGACAGGCTGCCGCCGATGAACAGGCAGAGGATCAGCAGAATGAAGACTCCGCGGGTCGGATCGTTGGCGAAGGCGTGCACGGAGGTGATGACGCCCGACCGCACCAGGAAGGTGCCGAGCAGCGAGAGCGAGAAGGTCAGGATCGACAGAAGGATGGTCCAGACCTTCAGCGCGTTGCGCTTCTCCATCACCAGCGCCGAATGAAGCAGCGCGGTGCCGGCGAGCCATGGCATCAGCGAGGCATTCTCGACCGGATCCCAGAACCACCAGCCGCCCCAGCCGAGCTCGTAATAGGCCCAGTAGGAGCCCATCGCGATGCCGAGCGTCAGGAATATCCAGGCGACCAGCGTCCACGGCCGCACCCAACGCGCCCAGGCCGCGTCGATCCGCCCCTCGAGCAGCGCCGCGATCGCGAAGGAAAACGAGATCGAGAAGCCGACATAGCCCAGATAGAGCATCGGCGGATGCACGGCGAGACCGATGTCCTGAAGCACCGGATTGAGATCGCGTCCCTCGATCGGCGGATTGGCGATGCGCAGAAACGGATTCGAGGTGATCAGGATGAAGAGATAGAAGGCGCTCGCGATCCAGGCCTGGACGGCCAGCACATGTGCACGCAGCGACAGCGGCAGGTTGTTGCCGAAGGCCGCGACCAGCCCGCCAAACAGGGCGAGGATCGACACCCAGAGCAGCATCGAGCCTTCATGGTTTCCCCACACGCCGGTGATCTTGTAGATCAGCGGCTTCATGGAGTGCGAATTCTCGTAGACGTTCGCGACGGAGAAATCCGAGTTCACGTGCAACGTCACAAGCGCAATGAACGAGGCGCCGACGAACAGCAGCTGCGCCAGAGCGGTCGACCGCGCCACGTTCATCAGCGCGGGATCGCGCAAGCGCGCGCCGATGACAGGCACGAATGACTGGATCAGCGCCAGCGCGAGCGCCAGCACCAGCGCGTAATGTCCGGCTTCCGCGATCACCGCACTGCTCCTTGCGAATTGCCCTGCGCCGTCGTCGCCGCAGGCTTTCCAGCGTAATCGTCTTTCCAATGCCCCTGCTTCTTCAGGGCATCCGCGACATCCTTGGGCATGTAGGTCTCGTCGTGCTTGGCCAGAACGGTGTCGGCCTTGAACACGCCGTGGGCATCGAGCGCGCCCTCGGCGACGACGCCCTGCCCTTCGCGGAACAGATCAGGCAGGATGCCCTTGTAGGCGACGGGCAGCTTGGCGCCGCCATCGGCAACCTCGAACGTCACCGCGAGATTGTCGCCGCGCTGGAGCGAACCCGGCTGCACCAGGCCGCCAAGGCGAAAGCGCTTGCCGGGAGCGACATGCTTTTCGGCCACCATGGTCGGGGTCGAGAAGAACACGATGGAGTCGCGCAAGGCATTGAGCACCAGCGCGGCGGCGAGCGCGAGCACGGTGAGCGAGCCGCCGATGATGGTCATACGTCGCTGCTTGCGCGTCATGGCGTATCCGTTCTCCGCTCGGCTCGCGCTGCGACAATCATCCGTCGAGCCCGAGATTCTTGAGGCCTTCGTTGAGCTGGCGCAGCCGCTCGGCATCCTTGGCGACCGCCTGGCGGGCGTCGGTGGTGGCACCAAGCGCCTTGTCGCGATCGCCCATTACAAGATAAGCGCGCACAAGGCGCAGCCAACCCTCGACGTCGTCGCCGTTCTGCTTGAGACGCGTGGCAAGACGTTCGACCATGCCGCGGATCATCGCGTTGCGATCGCCGTCGTTCATCTCCTTTGATGCCGCGACGGTCTCGTCGGATAGTGCCGGCATCGTCACGCCGCCACCGCCAACCCGCGCCAGCGAGGCCTGCACCAGCGGCCGCCACGGCGCATCCGCAGGCGCTTTCGCCAGCAACACGCGCCAGATATTGGCTGCGTCATCCTTACGGCCGTCCTGCTCGGCAGCGAGGCCGAGGAAATAGTTCGCCTTGGGATCATCAGCGCTCAGCGCATGCGCGCGCTCGAACTCGGCCTTGGCTTCCGCCGTCACCACGCCGTTGGCAGCGGCCGTGATCGCCTCACCGAGATCGGAGCGGCGCTCCGGGCTCTCGCCATTGTAGGTGATCGAATTGCGATAGGCGCGCACCGCCTCGTCGAAGCGGCCGAGCCGCTCCAGCACAGGTGCAAGCACGTTCCAGCCGCGGCCGTCGGTCGGATTCTTCTCCAGATGCTGCTGAACCTGCACGACGAGATTCTCGAGCGACTGCGCCATGCCGGGCCCCGTGCCGCGCTGTCGTTGCGCCAGCGGGAAATCACGAAGCGCGGGCGAGCCAAGCGGGACGTAGATCGCGACCGCCACCAAAGGCAGGCCGACGAGCGCGAGAACGGATGCCGCACGGCGCCATTTCAGGCTCGAATTCGGCGCGAGCGAGGTCTCGCTGCTGTCAGCGGCAAGCAGCCTGCGGCTGATCTCGATTCGCGCGGCCTCGGCTTCCGGCGCGGCGATCAGTCCCGCGGCAAGGTCACGCTCGATCTCTGCCAGCTGGTCCTTGTAGACCGCGACCTCGCTGCCCTGATTGTCGGGACGCCCGCCACGGCCGAGCGGCCAGAGCACGGCGAACATCGCCGCGACCGTCATCAGCGCGAACACGAACCATAGCGTCATCAGGCAAGCTTCCGGCAGCGCGCGAACCGCGCCTGTACGTGGCTTTACACCACGGCCGGACGATGCGGCAATTGACAATTGTCAATTCAGCGCGAGCGCACACCGTCCCGAACTGGTGAAAATCCAACGGCTTAGCCGATCTCGAAGTCGGTGCTCTGAGCCGCGTCCTCGCCGTGCCCGTTGAAGGCCCTCAGGAAGTATGTTCCCGGCTCGATGGCGTCAGGCAATCTGATCCGCAAGGCCCCGACGGGAACAGGCGACGCAACCCGGGTGACCGTCTCAGACAGTTGCCGACCGCTCGCCTTTTCGACCAGCACGACCTTCGCGCCGACCATCAGCCTCTGATACTTGGCAACAATGACGCGGTTCTCAATTTCGATGGAGCTGATAATGGGTTTCATGCGCCCACAAATAGAATTCCAAAAACTTGCACGGTGAGCGTAGGGCTCACAACGCGCACCGTCAACTACAAATTGTGATCACGAAAGGATGCGCTTGAATCAGCTTGCGCGCGTCGATTTGCGCTCGCCAGTCGCGGCGTTCTCCGCGGCGCGGCTCATCAGCGAGGCGTAATCATCGCCGAACAGCACCTGGCAGAAGCGGATCGCGGCCTGCACCTGCTGCTGCCGATAGGCGCGGACCTTGTGATCTGCACCGCGCAGCGACTGCACCGCCTGCTCGGTCGAGCGTTCGACATATTGCTGGAGGTCGGAATAGGTGCGCAGCGTCACCTCGTTGATCGCAAGTTCGCTGGCATAGTTGCGGCAGGTCGCGACGAAATCGATCAGCGCCACGGTTTCCTCGACTTCGGTGGTGTCGATCCGTGCTCCGGGCGGGATGTCCTTTTCGGGGCGCTGGCGCAGGATACGGCGAACCCGGCCGGGAACGCTGTCGATCTCCGATTGCAGGGCATTGGAGATGTCGGCCCGGATCGAGGTCAGCTGCTTGCCCCAGGGGGAGTCGTTGCGCAGGTCGAGCTCGGTGCGCAGGCCGCGGACGCCGTCGTGCAGCGTCTTCAGATTGTCGGCGACGGTCTCGAAATGGCCGCGCTTGATGTCCATGCGCAAATTGGCGGCAACGCGGGACAGATCGTGCAACGCCATCGTGACCGCGACGCCATACGGGGTCGCCGCGACGCGGATCTCGTCGTCGGACGCAGCGATCTTGATGGCGAGGCGAATGATCTGCCACGGCGCGGTCATGCGCTGGACCACCACGGTCAGCGCAAAGGGCAGCATTTGAGGCGTCTGCAGCACTGGAATGTTGAGCGCAGCGGTCACCGAGGCGATCTGGGGATCGCCGAACGCACGCAGGAAGCGCGGCAGCTTTTCATTGAGCGTGCCCAGGGCCTCGCGAACGGCGAGCACTGCGCCGATCGAATAGAGGTCCTCGATCACGTTGGGCGGACCGACGCGGGCGAGCGCACGTGACTTGTCGCCGCCGCCCGGGCCCGTTAGCTCGAAGATGGCGTCCGCGGCCACGGCCTGGAGCTTGAGTGCCAGGGCTTCGACCTGCCCTGAACTGTCCGTCGCCGGCATGCGCGCCAGCGCCGCCTCGAATTCGCTGATCTTGTCGGGGACGCCATCGCGGCCAAGCCATTGCCAGATCGGATGCAGCGAGGAGCGGCGAATTTGGCCGACCCGGATCGGAACGCCAGCCTCCACCAGGAACGGTTCCAGCACCTGGAACAGCAACCGTGACAGATCATCGGTTCGTGGCGGCGGGGCTTCGTCGGCTTCGCTCTTGCGCACGATCCTGCGCAACTGATCGAGCACGAGGGTCGCGACAGCCGTGTCCTGGCCGCGCTCAAGCGCGCGTTCGAACTCCCGCATCAGCAGCGCCTGCGCCTGCGGCGGGAGCTGCGCGAGATATTCCCTCAGCCGCTCGATCGATGTCTGGCTCATGCGCCCGGGTGATGCACGGTAAAATGGCAGACGTGAGATGCGTCCTCCCCGATCATAGGTGGGAGCGCCTTAAGAAGCCGTTGAGGAAGTCGCTTCGAAACCCTTGGGTTCCTGCCGGAAACCCAAATAATCGTGGCAAATCAGAGGATTAAATTCCGGGCAGCACCAGCTCGGCCCGCAGGCCCCCGATCGGCGCGCTGCCAAGTGAGAGGCTGCCGCCGTACAGCGCGGCAAGGTCGGTCACGATCGAGAGCCCGAGCCCAGAACCCGGCTTCGATTCGTCGAGCCGCTGGCCGCGCCGGGAGACCTGGGCGCGTTCGGCCTCCGAGAGGCCGCGCCCGTCGTCATCGACGATCAGCCGCAGCCTGGGGCCGGCGCCCGCCTGATCAGGCGGCTCGACCAAAACCTCGATGAAGACCCGCGAGGCGGCCCATTTGCAGGCATTGTCGACGAGATTTCCGACCATCTCCTCCAGATCCTGGCGCTCGCCCCGGAATTTCGCCGACGGATCGGCCTTGGCCTCGACCGCGATGCCGCGGCCGCGATAGATCTTCTCCATGGTCCGCCGCAGCGCCTCGATGGCGGGGGCAACCTCCGTCACGGTGCCGACGATCGAGACCCTCGCCGCGATGCGGGCCCGCTCCAGATGATGCGCGAGCTGGCTGCGCATCACGTCCGCCTGCTCCATCACCTTGGCCGCGAACGGATCCGCCGCGTGCGTGCCGGCCTCGTTGACGATCACGGACAGCGGCGTCTTGATCGCATGGGCGAGATTGCCGACATGGGTGCGGGCGCGCTCGACGATCTCCCTGTTGGCATCGATCAGCGCGTTGGTCTCACGCGCGAGCGGCGCAATCTCGACCGGGAATTCGCCCTCGAGCCGCTCCGCTCGCCCGGAGCGAATGTCGGCGATGGCTTCCGAGATGCGCTTGAGCGGTGCAAGACCGAAGCGGACCTGGAACACGGTGGTCAGCAGCAGCACGATGCCGAGCGCGGTGAAGGTGCCGCCGAGGTAATAGTCGAAACTACGCGTTTCGTCGAAGATCTCGGTGGAATCGCCGGCGACGCTGACGAGATATTTGCCGTCGGCGCCGAGATCGACCGGACGCTCGACCATACGCAGATTTTGGCCCTCCGGCCCGTCGACATAAGCGAGGCGAATGCCGGCGGCCGTGAGCTCGGTGCCCTGATCTTCCAGCTTCGGCAGCTTCTTGTCCCACAGCGAGCGCGAGGAGCGCACCTCCGGCTTCTCAGTGTCAGTGCGGGTGATCTGCCAGTACCAGCCCGACAGCGGCAGCTCGAACAGAGGCTCGCCGAGCGACTGGAACTGGCGATCCGGCGGCTCGTCGGGAGTGGCGACCTCGGCGATCAGGGTGCGCAGATAGAGGTTGAGCCGGCGGTCGAAGGCGCGCTCAGTCGCGTTCTTGTAGACCGACGACAGCACCACGCCTGTGATGGCCAGGATCACCACGAGCCAGGCGGTCGCCGACAGGAACAGGCGGTTCGCAAGCGAGCTGGCGGGCATCGGAATGATCCCGGAAGCGCGAGGTGGTGGCATGGCGTCGGCGGTCATGTCAGGACCAAGGCCCGTGTCGGGCCGCCCGTCAAGCCCACACGCCTCAGGCGCCAGGGGCCGGCGGCGGGGTCAGGAGATAGCCGAGGCCGCGGACGGTCTGGATGATGTCGACGTCGAGCTTCTTGCGGATGCGGCCGACAAAGACCTCAATCGTGTTGGAGTCGCGGTCAAAATCTTGGTCGTAGAGATGCTCGACCAGCTCGGTGCGCGACACCACGCGCCCCGAATGGTGCATGAGGTAGGCCAGAAGCCGATATTCGTGCGAGGTCATTTTCACGGGATTGCCCGACACGCTGACCCGGCCGGTGCGCGTGTCCAGCGTGACGGGTCCGCAAGAGAGCTCGCTCTGGGCGTGGCCGGTCGAGCGGCGCAGCAGCGCGCGGATGCGTGCCAGCACCTCCTCCAGATGGAACGGCTTTGGTACATAATCGTCGGCGCCGGCATCGAAGCCCTGCACCTTGTCGCTCCAGCGGTCGCGCGCGGTGAGGATCAAAACCGGCATGGTGCGGCCGTTGCGGCGCCAGGCCTCCAGCACCGAGATGCCGTCCTTCTTCGGCAGACCGATATCGAGCACCACGGCGTCGTACGGTTCGTTGTCGCCGAGATAATGCCCCTCTTCACCGTCGAAGGCGCGATCGACGACGTAGCCGGCGTCCGTCAGCGCTTTGGTGAGCTGGCGATTGAGATCAGGGTCGTCCTCAACAACAAGCAGGCGCACGCTTCTCTCCAGAAATAGGCCGCATCAACATCGCACCAGATGAGCAATTCCGGCGTGAACTGAATATGAACGCGGGGAACCGCCCGCGTTACTTTTTGGTCATATACCGATGGTCTCAGTCAATGCGACTGCGCCCGTCAGGCCACCGGACCAACCGGCGGCGTGACGGGCGCAATCTGCCGCGTATCGCGGCTATTCGGAAGGTCCGCCCTTCCTGTCAATTTGCCATCGACATAGCCGTCAGGTCCGGAAGAACACGAACCAGATGACGGCAAGGATCAGGATCGCAAGCCCGGTCGAAATGGCGAGCAGCGCGGCCACCGACGGCCCAGGTTCGGCCTGACGTGCCTCGGTCGCTGTTTCGACGATCTGACGGTCCTCGCGCGTGGTTGCCATGGTGACCTCAATCCTGGATGTCGCCTCCGATGGCCGCGACCTCCTCACGGCCCTATGTCCCGAGCCAACGCCCCATCCGATTTGATGTTCCGGCTTTTAGGACTGGATCGGCCCGATCAGCTGGGATGAGCGGCTGGTTAACGCAGTTGCAAGATTCCGACCGAACCTCTGTATGATTCGGTGTTCCCCGATGGTATTCTCATAGGTCTGTCCCTGTTGCGTTTGGAGTAGCCCATGGCCCCCCGCGCCAATTGGAAGGGTTTTCTGCGTCTCTCGCTCGTGACCTGCCCGGTCGCGCTGTATCCGGCCACGTCGGATACCGAGAAGGTCTCGTTCAACCAGATCAATCGCAAGACCGGCCACCGGATCAAGTATCTGAAGGTCGATGCCGAGACCGGTGACGAGGTGACCTCCGAGGACATCGTCAAGGGCTACAAGGTCGACACAGACACCTATATCGAGGTCACCAAGGACGAGCTCGACGACATCGCGCTGGATTCGACCCACACGATCGAGATCGACGAGTTCGTGCCGAAGGCCGACATCGACAACCGCTATCTGATCCGCCCCTACTATCTCGTGCCCGACGGCAAGGTCGGCCACGACGCCTATGCTGTGATCCGCGAGACCATCCGCAGCATGGACAAGGTCGCGATCGGCCGCGTGGTGCTGACCAACCGCGAGCACATCATTGCGCTCGAGCCGCTTGAGAGCGGGCTGATGGGCACGCTGCTGCGTTACCCCTACGAGGTGCGCAGCGAGACCGAATATTTTGACGACATCCAGGACGTGAAGCTGACGAAGGACATGCTCGACCTCGCCAAGCATATCGTCGAGAAGAAGTCCGGCGCGTTCGAGCCCGAGCTGTTCGAAGACCATTACGAGACCGCGCTGATCGATCTCATCAACAAGAAGCGGGCCGGCACGCCGATCGCGGCCAAGGCCGCGCCGAAGAGCGGCGGCAACGTCATCAATCTGATGGACGCGCTGAAGAAGAGCCTCGCAAACGAGAAGGACGCAGCGCCCGCGGCGAAGGTCGCCAAGGAGACCGTCAAGGAAACCGCAAAGGCCAAGAAGCCGAAGAAGCGCGCCGAGGGCCAGCGCGAGATGTTGCTGCCGATCTCCGGCAAGGGCGGCAAAGACGCAGCGGCGAAGGAAGCCCAGCCGAAGAAGGTCGACAAGCCGGTGCGCGCGACGACGGCACGAACCAAGAAGGCCGGCTGACCGCATCACATCGCCGGCCGCGCCGTGACGTCTTCCCTTTCTGATCGAGCGGCCTGACATGCCCTGGTCGACGCCGTTCGCCGACCCGATCGGCTTGCGCGGCGGACGCAGCCTGCGCACGCTGCAGGAGGCCGCTGACTTCATTATGCGGCTGCCCGAGGACGAGCAGCAGGAGCCGCGCTGGCAGACCGCAATCGAGATGCTGATCAACGCAGCGGAGACCGGCGGCGGCTGGCTGCTGTTCGCCCGCATCGGCATGTTGCGCGCGTTGAATCCGGACCGAAGGCGCGATTGAGCCGTGATCGGCATGCTTGCCGACCGGTTGACGAACAGCCTCAACAAACCCTTAAGCGGCGGGGTCATGTTTGGCACGACGATGCCATCTTGCCGCACCGGGTATTCCTACGGGATACGAAATTAACCGCTGATTGCCTTTGCGGGCACCATGGTTCGCCATCGATTGAGCCAGGGTTCGCACCTCCGTGCCGCAGCAGGACGCAAGGAAGAACTACATCGGCATCGTGAGTGACACGGCCGAGGAAGAGCGCATCGCCGATACGGTGCTGCGGACGCGGCCGCATGTCGTGCGCGATCTGTTCGGACGCCTCGCGGCAGCGCTGGGACGTCCGCGCAAAGGTGCGCCGGGACACACCACAAGCAGCTGAGGCCGGGCTGCTTCCGCTCATTTGAAGCGGATAATGAAACCTTCGTTTAACGGCTGTTACGTTAAGACATTGCAGGCTGGCTCGGCCGGCCCTGCAGTTTGACGCGCGACAAGCGCCTCATCGATCGCTTTACCAGTTTGATAACGACGCGCGCCTACATTGGACCGGATGAACAGGAGTTGGCGATGATTGTGCTCAGGTCTTTTCTTGCCGATGAGAAGGGTACCACTGCGATCGAGTATGGCCTGATTGCCGCCGGTATCGCACTCGCCATCATCACCGTCGTGACCAACACCGGCAGCGTTCTCCTGAGCAACAAATTCGACTCGATCAGCGCGGCCACGAAGTAAGGCCACGTCTCGTCATCACGTCTCGCCATTGTTAGCCACCGGTCGCGCAAGGCGCGGCCCCGTTGGCTCGCAACGGGCAGCCGATCTCGCGGACCATGATCTGAGTCAAGCCCGTCGAGACGGCGGCAGCTAAGCATGACGGACCCAGCTTGCGGTCCGTTCATGAATCCCGATCTGTCACCCTCCCCGCTCAAAATACGCCGTGTCCATCTCGATACGGGCCGCGAGAACGTCGTCGTCATTTCCAGGCGATCTAAGGCGTTGCGTGCCGATATCTTTCGCGGCTTCAGCCGCGTCGAGCTTCGGCTGGACGACAAGGCGCTGCTCGCAACGCTGCTGATCACCGATGACGACGCATTGGCGGCCCAGGACGAAATCGGCCTTTCCGAGCCAGCGTTCCACCGCTTCGGCAAGCCGGTCGGCGCCCTGGTCACGGTCGCGCCGGCATCGCCACCAGAAAGCCTCGAGGCGGTGCGCGCGAAGATCCGCGGTCGAACACTGGACAAGGCGGAGATCAGCGCGATCATCAACGACCTCGCCCATTTTCGCTATTCCGACATGGAGATCGCCGCCTTCCTGATCGGCTCGGCGAGCTTCATCACCAGTGACGAACTGCTGGCCCTCACCGGCGCCATGGCCCAAGTCGGCACGCAGCTGGTGTGGCCGGACCCGATCGTGGTCGACAAGCATTGCATCGGCGGCATTCCCGGCAACCGCACCTCGATGGTCGTGGTGCCGATCGTCGCGGCCCACGGCCTGCCGATCCCGAAGACCTCCTCGCGCGCCATCACCTCGCCGGCGGGAACGGCCGACACGATGGAGGTGCTGGCGCGGGTGAATGTCGGCGTCGAGGAGATGAAGTCGATCGTCTCCTCCTGCAACGGATGCCTGATCTGGGGCGGGCACGTGAACCTGTCGCCGGCCGACGACGTGCTGATCTCGGTCGAGCGCCCGCTCAGCCTGGACACCCGCGAACAGATGGTCGCCTCCATCATGTCCAAGAAGATCGCGGCGGGATCGACACATCTGTTGATCGACATTCCGGTCGGGCCAACCGCGAAAGTCACCACCGCGATCGACGCGATGCGGCTGCGAAAGCTGTTCGAATTCGTCGGCGACCGGTTCGGCCGCTCGGTCGAGGTGATCACAACCGACGGCCGCCAGCCGATCGGCAACGGCATCGGGCCGGTGCTCGAAGCCAACGACGTGATGGCAGTGCTCGGCAACGAAGCCGATGCACCGCGCGATCTGCGCGAGAAATCGCTCCGCCTCGCCGCCCATCTGCTGGAATACGATCCGAAGCTGCGTGGCGGCGCCGGCTATGCACGTGCGCGCGAACTGCTGGAGAGCGGCGCCGCGCTGAAGCAGATGCAGAAGATCATCGACGCCCAGGGCCCCTCGAAATGCAGCACCGACCTCGGACCCATCAGCTTCGACGTCAAGGCGGCGCATGACGGCGTGGTGTCCGCGATCGACTGCCTGCGACTGAACCGCCTCGCCCGCACCGCGGGTGCGCCGCTCGACAAAGGGGCCGGCATCCGCCTGTTCAAGAAGATCGGCGACCGCGTCGAGCAGGGTGAGCCGCTCTATCGCGTCTACACGTTCGACGGGCCCGAGCATGATCTGGCCGCATCGGCCGCCCGGCAGGAGAGCGGCTACATCCTCAACGGTCATGAGGCGCTCCAAGGCAGGGCGCAGTCGTGAGCACGATCGCCCTTCAAGCCCTGCCCTCCGGCGCCAGCGCGGCAAAGCGGCTTGCGGCGCGGCTTGGCGTTGGGCTTGGGCTCGCCTGCGACGAAATCGCCCTGCACCGCTTTCCGGACAGCGAGCTGCGCGTCACGGTCGCGCCGGCAGCAGACACCACCATCCTTTTTGCCTCGCTCGATCAACCCAATGACAAGCTGATCGCCCTGCTGTTCGCCGCGGAGGCGCTGCGGCGCGATGGCGCCAGGCGGCTGGTACTGGTCGCGCCCTACCTCTGCTACATGCGGCAGGACATCGCGTTTCATCCCGGCGAAGCCATCAGCCAGCGCGCCATGGGCCGCCTGCTCGCAACGCTTGTGGACCGCGTCGTCACCGTGGACGCGCATTTGCATCGTACGCCCGACATCAGGTCCGTATTTCCCGATATCGAGGCGGAGAACCTGTCCGCCATGCCGGCGATCGCGGATGCCCTCGCCGCTGATGGCATCGATCCCGCGACGGTCCTGATCGGTCCCGACGCCGAGTCCGAGCCCTGGGTGAACGATCTCGCGGGCCGGCTGCGGCTGCAGCACACGGTGGCCCGCAAGACACGGCATGGCGATCGCTCCGTCGACATCGATTTCGCCGATCCGATGCTGCTCGCGGGGCGGCCGGCGCTGATGGTCGACGACATCGTGTCCTCGGGAGCGACCTTAGCGGTTGCAGCGCGGGCGCTGCGGGCGATGGGCGCAACGGCCATCGATGCGGTCGTGACGCACGCGCTGTTTCCGGCCGCAATGGTCACCGCATTCAACGACGCCGGCATCCGGTCGATCCGTTCGACCGACAGCGTGCCGCATCCAACCAATGCGATCGCGCTCGACGAGGTTCTCGCCGCCGCCTTGCGGTCCGAACTCGGCACGACACGTTCGCGGGAGACGACGAGATGAGCATCACCGTTCGCTTCTGCGGGGCTGCCCGCACCGTGACCGGCTCCAGCTATCTGTTCCAGACCGCCGCGGGCCGCTTCCTGGTCGATTGCGGCCTGTTCCAGGGACAGAAGACACTCAAGGAGCTCAATTACGGCGCATTCCCGTTCCGTCCTGCCGATATCCGGACGGTCCTGCTCACGCACGCCCATATCGACCACAGCGGCCTGCTGCCGAAGCTCGTGCGCGAAGGATTTGCGGGGCCGATCCTGGCGACGCGTGGCACGATCGACCTCTGCTCCTACATGCTGCCGGACGCCGGCAGCATCCAGGAGTCGGAAGTCGCGCAGCTGAACCGGCGCAACAAGGCCCGCGGTCGCAAGGAAGTCGAGCCGATCTACACACAGGCCGACGCGGTCGCATCGCTACAATCGTTTCGCGCGGTCGATTATGAACACTGGATCGACGTGATCCCGGGCGTCCGTGCGCGCTACTGGAATGCCGGCCATTTGCTCGGCTCCGCCTCGATCGAGCTCGAAATCGCCGAGCAAGGTTCGCCGCGCCCGCTTCGCGTGTTGCTTTCCGGCGATGTCGGGCCGGAGGCCAAGCTGCTGCAGCCCGATCCCGAAGCGCCTGCAGACCTCGACTATGTCATCGCCGAATCCACCTATGGCGACCGCTTGCGAGCCGCCACGACACCTGCGCTCCGCCGCCAGCATCTTGCCGCCGAGGTGCGCGAGGCCGCCGCGGGTGGAGGCGCACTGCTGATCCCGGCCTTCGCGGTCGAGCGCACCCAGGAGCTGATCGTCGACCTGGTCGACCTGATGGAGCACGGCGAGATTCCGACCGCGCCGATCTTCCTCGACTCGCCGCTGGCGATCCGGGCCACCGAAGTCTTCCGCCGGAACGCCGCGAGCCTCGACCCGAGCGTCGACGCCGACCGCCTGCTCAACTCGCCGCATCTCAAATTCACCGAGACCGCCGACGAGAGCAAGGCGATCATGCGGCTCAGCGGATTTCACATCATCATCGCGGCCAGCGGCATGTGCGATGCCGGACGCATCCGCCATCATCTGAAGCGCTGGCTCTGGAACGAGCGCGCGACCGTGCTGCTCGCCGGTTTCCAGGCCAGTGGCACGCTCGGCCGCTTTCTGCAGAACGGCGCGAAGGCCGTGCGCATCCAGGGCGAGGAAATCCGGGTCGCGGCACGGATCCGCATGATCGATGAATATTCGGGACATGCCGACGGCGCGGGCATGGCTGGCTGGATCGCGGCACGCCGCCCCATTTCCCGCGGGCTGTTCCTGGTCCACGGCGAGGAAAGCGCCATCGCGGGCCTGGCCGAGCGCGTCGGCGAACGCATCATTCCGGCGGCGAAGGTCTACCAGCCGATCCTGGACGACATCTATGAACTGGCCGCCCCCGAACCGCGCGTGATCGACGTCGATCATCGCCGGCGGCTCGCGCCCGAGGCCGTGACCCGGCTCGACTGGCACAACGAGATGTCGGAGCTCACGCTCGACATCAACGACAGGCTTGCAGCGGCCGCCGACGACCGCGCCCGCGGCGTCATCATCCGACGCCTCCGCCGCGCCCTGGACGAGAAGGCATAGCGTGCCCTGCGCATCCGGGCCACGCTGCTCAAGCCGCCCCTGAAGTCGGCGCGCGGCGACGCAACGGGTATTTCGACAGCTCCAGCAACACGAGGCAGACGAACGCGACCACGGCCGTGACGGCGAGATCATCCACATGCAGGGGACCAAAGCGGAACAGGTCCGCCGCACGCGGCCACACCAGGCTCAGGCCAAGCACCGACATCACAAACATGACGATGACGACGAGCGTGCGGTTCGGCCGGGTGAACGCTTCGACGAGCGAGGTCGAGAACGAGCGGTTGACGAAGATCAGGCTTACGATCACCAGCACTAGCGAGAAGAAGGTCAGCGCACGCACCTCGTTCGCCGGCATGCCGTAGCGGTTTGCCGTCACCATCACGCCGCCGGTGAGAACCAGAGCCAGGCCTCCCTGCAGCAGCGACCAGACCAGCAGCGACCTTGGCAATAACGGCTCGTCAGGCGAACGCGGCGGCCGCTGCATGACGTCCCACTCCTCGGTCTCGGCTTCGAAGACCAGTGAGCAGACGGGATCGATGATCATCTCGAGAAACGCGATGTGAACGGGGCCGAACAGCAGAGGCATCCCTGTGAGCAGCGGCAACAGCGCAAGTCCTGCGATCGGAATGTGGACCGCGAGGATGAAGCTCATCGCCTTGCGCAGATTGTCGTAGATCCGGCGGCCGAGCCGGATCGCCTTCACGATCGAGCCGAAATCGTCGTCGAGCAGAACGATCGAGGATGCTTCGCGCGCCACATCGGTGCCGCGACCGCCCATGGCGATGCCGATATGGGCAGCCTTCAGCGAGGGAGCATCATTGACGCCGTCGCCCGTCATGGCGACGATCTCGCCGGTGTCCTTGAGCGCATTGACGATGCGCAGTTTCTGGGCCGGCGCTATTCGCGCGAAGACGGCCCGTCCGCGCGCCGCGCGGGCGAGTTCGGCATCGGCCATGGCTTCGACATCCGCTCCTGTCACGACACGTTCCGGATCGAGGCCCGCCCGCATCGCAATCGCCGACGCGGTCGCGGGATAATCGCCTGTTATCATGACCACGTGGATGCCTGCGGAGCGGCATTCGGCAATGGCGTCCTTGACTTGCAGTCGCAGCGGATCGGCAAAGCCGATCAGGCCGCAAAAGCCAGAGGAAAAGCCGCGTTGCGTCTCTGGAAGATCGCCGCCCGCCCAACTCGCCCGCGCCACACCGAGCACACGGAGCCCTTCCTGCGCAAGCGCGTCGACGCGCGCCCGCAATTCAGCCAGCTCTTCCGCGCTCATTCCGCAAAGCATGCCGATCGTCTCGGGCGCGCCCTTCGCCGCAACGACGCATTCGTTGCCGCTGCCGCACCACACATTCGACATGGCGAGCAGGTCGGGACGCAAGCCATAGCTCTGTACGAGCCGCCGGCCCGCGCCGGCGTCAGAGGCCAGCAAATGCAACGCCTTCTCCATGGGATCGAACGGCTCCCGGACGCAGGCCAGCACGCCGGTCTCGATCAACGGATCGAACGCGGGCGCCGCGCGCACCGCGGTATCAGGCGTGTATTGCGCACCGTCGGGCAGTACCAGGCGTGCAACGGTCATGCGGTTTTCCGTAAGCGTGCCGGTCTTGTCCGTGCAGAGCACGGTCGCGGCGCCCAGCGATTCAATGGCCGAGGCGCGCCGCGTCAACACGCGCGCCTGGGAGATGCGCCATGCACCCATGGCGAGGAACACCGTCAGGACGACAGGGATTTCCTCCGGGAGCATCGACATGCCGAGCGCGATGCCGGCTAGCACGCCCTCCAGCCAGCCGCCGCGATAAAGCCCATACAGAAGCACGGTCAACCCGATCACGAAGGCGCTGGCGATGGCGAATGTCGCCACCAACCGCGTCGTCTGCTGTTGCAGGCGGGGCGCTTCCGCCGCCAGTGAATGCAGCGATTGTCCGATCTTGCCGATCTCGCTCAGGACGCCTGTCGAAGTCACTTCGGCCATCCCGCTGCCGCGAACCACCAGCGTGCCGGAGAACACGAATGGCTGGTCGTCGCCACCGGCATGCGGCGCTATCAATCCTTCGGGTGACGGCAAGGCCTGTTTTCTGACCGGAACCGATTCCCCCGTCAGCAGCGATTCATCCAGCAGGAGATCGATGGATCGAAGGACGGTGGCGTCAGCTGCCACGCGATCCCCCTCGGAGAGCACAATCAGGTCGCCGCGAGCGACCTCGCGACCGGGAATCCGGATGCGTTCGCCGCCACGGATCACCAGCGCGCGCGGGCTGGTCAGATCGCGCAACGAGTCGAGCACACGCTCGGTGCGCGCCTCCTGCACGATCGTGATGACGATCGAGATCGATGCGAATACAAGAAGCAGCAACGCCTCACCGAGATCACCCAGAACGAAATAGATCAGGCCGCCCGCCAGCAGCAACAGCAGCATGGGCTCGCGCAGCACCTCGATGACGAGGCGCAGGATCGTCCGCCGGCCCGTGCGTGGCAGCTCGTTGAAGCCTTCGGCCTTCAGCCGGGCCTGTGCTTCGGACGCGGTCAGCCCGAGCATCGCCGACGATCTCATGGAGGTTCCTGGGAGTCCCTGTACGATGAGGACGCATCATCTCGTCACCACCATCATCATGCCATGTTACAAGCAGCTGCCGGCTTGACGTGGGTCAAACGTTGCCGGCGACAAGGCGACATCCCGCTCGGCTTGCTCCCATTTCCGTCAAGTTTGACGAGCATGTCACTGCTGATATTGTTCCCGGCGCGGCTCGATGACCCCTGCCCGTCGCTCGTTGAACCAAGGCCATTTGAAAGATGCACACGAGACGCGCGTTGCTCCTGGCTTTCAGCCTCACCTTGATCGGCGCCTGGTCACAAGATAGCGCCAGAGGACAGAACTCGGCCACGCCGCCGGTTTCGTTGACTCCGCCCAGTGCCTCGTCGCCGCATGCCGGGACGAAGAATTCGCCGAGAACGTCCGCCAGCGTGCCGTCGACTCCGGCGACCAGCGGGCTTCCACAATTGCCGAGCCCTGCAGCCGCCGCCGACTACGACGGCTTCAGCGTCGGCACTGACGACCACGACGCACCAAGCCAGGTGACGCCGCCTGCGAGGTCACGCGCCGCAAACGGCCTCGACGCGCAGTCATTGGTCGATCAGGAAGACGAGGCGTTGAAGCGCAAGCTGACGATTTGCAAGAACTGCAAATAGGACGGTCGCCAAGCTTGGTAGCCCGGATGGAGGGCACTGCATGGCTGACCTACCGCGAACGTCCCCCGCCCGCGCTTTACCCTCCCGCAATTTCCTGATCCTCTCTGCCCAACAGCCGGAGCAACCGGCCAGCCTGAGGAGAGAGACGCCATGAGGCTCGGCACCGCGATTGCGGAAATCATGCGGCGCGAGGGGATCGAGGTCCTCTGCGGTTATCCCGTCAACCATCTGATCGAGCACGCGGCAAAGGCCGAGATCCGCCCCGTGATGGTGCGGCAGGAACGCGTCGGCGTGCACATGGCGGATGCGATCTCGCGCGTCACGTCGGGGCGTACGATCGGCGCGTTCTGCATGCAGCACGGGCCCGGCGCGGAGAACGCGATGGGCGGCGTCGCCCAGTGCTTTGGCGAATCCGTTCCCGTGCTGGTGCTGCCGATGGGCTATCCGCGCCGGCTTGCGCATATCGAGCCGAACTTCAACTCCAGCGAGGCGATGAAGCCGTTTGCGAAATCGTCCGAGCCGATCATCCTCGCCGCGGAAGTGACCAACATCTTTCGCCGCGCCTTCACCAAATTGAAGAACGGCCGCGGCGGTCCCGTGATCGTCGAGATCCCCTCCGACATGTGGAACGAGGAGGTGCCGGAGCCGCTGAACTACACGCCGGTGCTGCGCACCCGCTATGGCGCGGACCCCGTGCATGTGAGGGAAGCGGCCGCCCTGCTCGTCAATGCCAAGCGTCCGGTGATCTATGCCGGCCAGGGCGTGCACTACGCGCAGGCGTGGCCGCAATTAAAGCGGCTGGCGGAACGGCTGGCGATTCCTGTCACCACCAGCTTAGGGGGCAAATCGTCATTCCCCGAGACGCATCCGCTCTCGCTTGGCTCCGGTGGCCTCGCCGTGCCGCGCGCGGTGCCCAAATTCCTCGCCGAGGCCGACGTCATTTTCGGCGTCGGCTGCTCCTTCACCGAGACGAGCTTCGGCATCGCCATTCCGAAGGGCAAGACCATCATCCACTCCACGCTCGACCCGAACCACCTCAACAAGGATGTCGAAGCCAGGATCGGCCTCGTCGGCGATGCCGGCCTCGTGCTCGATGCATTGCTGGAGGAGATCGGCAAGACCGTCACTGCCGACCGCGATGCCTCTGCGGTCGCAGCCGAGATCGCGGCCTCGCATAAGGAGTGGCTGGCGAAATGGATGCCGAAACTCACCAGCAATGACGCGCCGCTCAGTCCCTATCGCGTGCTATGGGACTTGCAGCACACCGTCGACATCGACAACACCATCATCACCCATGATGCCGGCAGCCCGCGCGACCAGCTCTCGCCGTTCTGGAAGGCGGTGACGCCGCTCTCCTATCTCGGCTGGGGCAAGACGACTCAGCTCGGCTACGGCCTTGGCCTTGCGATGGGCGCTAAGCTGGCAAAGCCCGACAAGCTCTGCATCAATGTCTGGGGCGATGCGGCCATTGGTTTCACCGGCATGGATTTCGAGACGGCGGTGCGCGAACGCATCCCGATCATGTCGATCCTGCTCAACAATTTCTCGATGGCGATCGAGTTGAAGGTGATGCCGATCTCGACCGAGAAATACCGCTCGACCGACATTTCCGGCGACTACGCCGCGATGGCGCGCGCCTTCGGCGGCTATGGCGAGCGCGTGACGAGGCCTGATGATATCATCCCCGCGATCAAGCGCGGCATCCAGAAGACCAGGGAAGGCGTGCCCGTGCTGCTGGAGTTCATCACCAGCAAGGAAACCGAGGTGTCGCGGCCGGGGACGTGAGCCTGACAGAGACTTTGATGACTCTCGCGCGCTTCATTCGGCGGCAATTGCTTTCGCTGTCCGGCGTCGGCCTCATGCTGGGTGCGCTGTTCTTCGCGGCAGCGCTGACGCCGACGTTGATCCCGCGCAGCTATCTGACGCAAGGAGCGCTGGCTGGCGGCTGCTTTGCAATCGGCTATTTCGCCGGCGTGCTGTGGCGGCGGCTGTGGCACTATCTCGAGCTGCCCGGGCCGTCGGCGCGTGCAAGATCCCTCGCGAATGCGCTTGTCGCCGCCAGCTGCCTGCTCGTCGTCCTCGCGGCGCTCTGGCGCACGACCGCATGGCAGAATGCAATCCGTGACGTGATGAAGATGGCGCCGGTCGAGACGGCCCATCCGCTCAAGGTCTCCATCATCGCCCTGGTCACGTTCGTGGTGCTGCTGGTGCTTGGGCGATTGTTCGCACTTCTGGCCCACATCCTCGCTGTCGGCACACGGCGCGCCATTCCGCGCAAGCTCGCCAACGTCATCGGCGTCATCGTCGCAGGTCTGCTGTTCTGGTCGATCGCGAGCAACGTCCTGATCCGCACCGCCTTCAACGCACTCGATTCTTCCTTCCGCGAGCTCGACGTTCTGTTCGAACCCGAGCGCCCGCAGCCGACCGCGGCCGACAAGACAGGCGGTCCGGCATCCCTGGTGAAGTGGACGGAGCTCGGGCGCATGGGACGCCGGTTCGTTGCCTCAGGCCCGACCGCTGCCGAGATCAGCGCTGTCACGGAACGCCCCGCGCTGGAGCCCGTGCGCGTCTATGTGGGCCTTGCGGCCCGCGACACGGCGCAGGCTCGCGCCAGGCTTGCGCTCGACGAGCTCAAGCGCCAGCACGGTTTTGAACGCAAGGTCCTGATCGTCATCACGCCGACTGGCACGGGCTGGATCGATCCGGCCGCGATGGATACGGTCGAATATCTCCACCATGGCGATGTCGCCAGCGTCGCGATGCAGTACTCCTATCTCAACAGTCCGCTGTCGCTGTTGTTTCAGCCCGAATACGGCGCAGAAGCTGCGCGTGCCCTGTTCGCCGAAATCTACGGCTACTGGACGACGCTGCCGAAGGAGCGGCGGCCGAAGCTGTATCTGCATGGGCTTAGCCTCGGCGCCATGAACTCGGAGAAGTCAGCAGAGCTGTTCGAGACGATCGGCGATCCCATTGCGGGCGCGATGTGGAGCGGTGCGCCGTTCGAGAGCCGCATCTGGCGCTCGATCACCGACAACCGAAATCCGGGCTCGCCGGCCTGGCTGCCGCAATTCCGCGACAGTCGCTTCGTGCGCTTCATGAACCAGAATGGGCCGACGGTGCCGCCGGATACGCCCTGGGGACCGATGCGGGTCGTCTATCTGCAATATGCCAGCGACGCGATCACGTTCTTCGCCTACCGCGATGCCTATCGGGCCCCAGCCTGGATGAACCCGCCGCGCGGGCCCGACGTGTCACCGGAGCTGCGATGGTATCCAATCGTCACCATGCTGCAACTCGCGCTCGACATGGCGGTCGCAACCCACACGCCGATGGGCTTTGGCCATGTCTACGCGCCCGAGCATTATGTGGATGCCTGGGTCGCGGTCACCGATGTCAACGATTGGTCGGCTGAAGCGCTGGCGAAGCTCAAGAGCTATCTTGCTGCCAGAGCACGACAGGCACCCGGCGACGATCCCGATCGCGGCGGATAGAGCGCCTACTCCGCCATCTCGACCGGTTGCGCCTTGGAGGGACCTGCCAGCGGCCGCTCCTCCATCATGATCAGGCAGAGCGAGGCTGTCGTCATCAGCGCGGTCGCCGCCGCGAAGACATAGCGGAACGCGTGACGCATGTCCTCGGCCGGGATCGCCGGAATGCTGCCTGCGGCGTGATGCTCGCCGGCCAGCGGAATGTCTGCGCCGAGCGCGATCAGCAGGATGGCGGCGAATGCTGCGACCGTGAACGAGGACATCAGCGAGCGGAAGAAATTCATCGCGCCGGTGATGGTGCCGACCAGCGGACGGGCGACGGAGTTCTGCAGTGAGACCACGCAGACCGGAAACGTCGTGCCGAGGCCGAGCGCGAACGCGGCCATCAGCGTCAGGAGGCCCCACAGCGGCAGCGTGGTGACCGTGAGACCCAGCGCGCACAGCGCGGCCCAGGACGTGCCGATGATGGCGACCCGCTTGTAGTGCTTGGCGCGCGCCATGGTGCGACCGGCGACAGCCGCTCCTATGGTCGAGACCGCTGCGAGCGGGATCAGCGCAAGGCCCGCCTCGCTGGCGCTGAGGTGATAGACCGACTCGTAATAGAGCGGCAGCTGCACGGTGAGGCCGGTGATGGCGCCGAGGCCGCAGCCGCCCGCGGTCAGCGCAAAGGGCGCGACCGATCCGCCAAGCAACGGCAACGGCAGGAACGGCTCGTCGGCGCGGCGCGCGTGCCAGACGAATGTGAACGCGAGCGCGACGGCGCCGCCCACCATCGCCAGCACCGTTGGCGAAAGCCAGGGATAGCGCGTGCCGCCCCAGGTCAGCACCAGCATGAAGACGACGGCGGAGGCCATCAACAGCACGCCGCCGAGCCAGTCGACCTTGCGCTTGCGGTGGAACACCGGGATCTTCTTCATCTTCGGCAGCAGCAGCGCCAGCGCTGCGGCTGCGAGCGGCAGGTTGATCCAGAAGATCATCGACCAGTGCAGATGCTCGGCGAACACACCGCCGATGACAGGGCCGAGGATGCCGCCGACCATCCAGACACTGGAGAAATAGGCTTGATATTGCCCGCGCTCGCGCGGAGAGACGACGTCGGAGATCACGGTCTGCACGACGGGCATGATGCCGCCGCCACCAAGCCCCTGCAGGCCGCGCGCGAGAATCAGCATCGGCATGCTCGGCGCGATCGCGCACAGGATCGAACCGGCGATGAACAGGCTCAGCGAGACGATGATCATGGCCTTGCGGCCGTAGATGTCACTCAGCGTGCCGAAAACCGGGGCGACCGCAGTCGAGGCGAGCAGATAGGCGGTGATCACCCAAGACAGGTTAGAGACGTCCTGGAACTGGCGGCCGATGGTCGGCAGCGCGGTGGCGACGATGGTCTGGTCGAGAGCGGCCAGGAACATCGTCAGCATCAGGCTGATGACGATGGTGCGGACCTCATCCGAGGTCAGCGCTGCCGGCGGCGAGATCGGGGGCGCGTCGCCGACGCTGATGACCTCGCCCGGAAGACGGGTCAGTTCCTCGGCGATATCGTCGGGCAATGTCTGAATATCGGCAGCTTGCTTGCTCTGCCGTGTGAACTGGTTCATCTCGGACTGTCAGATCGGGCGTGTTGCGGCGCAAAGCCGCGAAGGATTCGTTCTATCCTACCAATCTAAACAGCAACCTTCTTCTCAGGCAGGCACCACGGCGCATGGGTGCATCCCGCACCATGGTCATCCCGATGATGTGATGAGAAGAGGGCCGGCCGATCAGTCCTTGGGACGTCGCTTCAGGCGTGCCCGCTTCGGCACCTGCCCCGGCCATTGCACCAAATAGTGCTCGAGCTCGGTGTCCGGGATCTCGTCCTCGGTGCCGGCGACCCGGCCACGCACGGAGACGCCAGCCTCGTGCACCGTATTGGGATCGCCCGATATCAGCGGGTGCCACCAGTAGAGATCGCGGCCTTGCGCGACCAGCCTGTAGCCGCAGCTCGGCGGCAGCCAGGACAGGGTGCGGACCTTTTCTGGCGTCATGACAACACAGTCCGGCACGAAGTCGAAGCGATTCGCGTAGTCCTTGCAGCCGGCCGTGCAGGAATCGAGCATCTTGCAGCTGACATCGGTGAAGTAGATCTCGCCGGTATCCTCGTCTTCGAGCTTGTTCAGGCAGCAGCGGCCGCAACCGTCGCACAGGCTCTCCCATTCGGCCGTCGACATGTCCTCCATCTTCTTGGTTTTCCAAAAGAATCCATCCTGGTCCGAAGGTGGTTTGCGTGCTGCGGTCATGCGGCTGATACTGATCCAAAGAGCTAGGGCCAGCGCCATCTAGGGCGCGCGGCCGTCAGACTGCAAGGAACACCCCTGCGAGGCCCGTATTGAACCGGGGTTCAATTAGGCCTGTTGTTCAAAATTGCGAGCCTGGCCATTGGTTTATAGGCCCCGCTCGGCTAGAAGAACAGCAAGTCCCCTCTGGTGCGCGGAACGGGCGCCTTGGGTTTGCCGCAACAATCCCGCAAGACGTCTCGATGCCGCCCCGGCCGGGTGCTTGAACGCTTTCGAACCGAGCCTCAAGGGTTCTAGGTGGTCCAGAACACACCATCCAACTGGAAGAGTCGTATCAGGAACTTCTTCCTCGACCTCGATGCACGCATCGACTCCTCGCTGTTCTCCTCGGCGAAGGGCATCCGCGAGCTCTACGAGCGCTACTCGACCTTCATGGACCGCTTCTATGTCGGGCGTTGGAAGCGCTGGGTGTTCATCGAGCCGCTGTCGGAAGCCGCGACCATCGGCCTCGGCGGCATGGTGCTGATGCTGATCCTCGCCATCCCCGCCTTCCGCGAAACCGCGGACGAGGACTGGCTGAAGAAGTCCGACCTCGCGGTGACGTTCCTTGACCGCTACGGCAACCCGATCGGCAGCCGCGGCATCAAGCACAACGACTCGATCCCGCTGGAAGATTTTCCTGACGTGCTGATCAAGGCGACGCTGGCGACCGAAGACCGCCGCTTCTACGAGCATTTCGGCATCGACATCGCCGGCACCGCCCGCGCGCTCGTCACCAACGCGCAAGCCGGCGGCGTTCGCCAGGGCGGCTCCTCGATCACGCAGCAGCTCGCCAAGAACCTGTTCCTGAGCAACGAGCGCACCATCGAGCGCAAGATCAACGAGGCATTCCTCGCGGTCTGGCTGGAATGGCGCCTGACCAAGAACGAGATCCTCAAGCTCTATCTCGACCGCGCCTATATGGGCGGCGGCACGTTCGGCGTCGACGGCGCGGCGCATTTCTACTTCAACAAGTCGGCGCGCGACGTGACGCTTGCCGAGGCGGCGATGCTCGCGGGCCTGTTCAAGGCGCCGACGAAATACGCACCCCACATCAACCTGCCTGCCGCGCGTGCCCGCGCCAACGTCGTGCTCGACAATCTCGTCGATGCCGGCTTCATGACCGAGGGCCAGGTGTTCGGCGCCCGCCGCAACCCGGCCTTCGCCGTCGATCGCCGCGACGAGGCTTCGCCGAACTATTATCTCGACTACGCCTTCGACGAGATGCGCAAGCTGGTCGACACCTTCCCGAAATCCTACACCGAGCGCGTCTTCGTCGTTCGCCTCGCGATCGATACCAACGTGCAGAAGGCTGCCGAAGACGCGATAGAGAACCAGCTGCGCCAGTTCGGCCGCGACTATCACGCGACGCAGGCCGCGACCGTCGTCTCCGATCTCGACGGCGGCATCCGCGCCATGGTCGGCGGCCGCGATTACGGCGCGAGCCAGTTCAACCGCGCCACCGACGCCTATCGCCAGCCCGGCTCCTCGTTCAAGCCTTACGTCTACACCACTGCGCTGTTGAACGGCTTCACGCCGAACTCGATCGTGGTCGACGGGCCGGTCTGCATCGGCAATTGGTGTCCGCAGAACTATGGCCATTCCTATTCCGGCGCGGTGACGCTGACCCAGGCGATCACGCGCTCGATCAACGTCGTGCCGGTGAAGCTCTCGATCGCGATCGGCCAGAAGGAGCAGCCGAAGGCGCCGAACCCCGCCAAGCTCGGCCGCGCCAAGATCGTCGAGGTCGCGCGCCGCTTCGGCATCAAGGCTCCCTTGCCCGACACGCCGTCGCTGCCAATCGGTTCGGACGAAGTCACCGTGCTCGAGCACGCCGTCGCCTATGCGACCTTCCCGAACCGCGGCAAGGCCGTGACGCCGCATTCGGTACTGGAAGTGCGCACCGGTGCTGGCGATCTGGTCTGGCGCTGGGACCGCGACGGCCCGAAGCCGCGCCAGGCCATTCCTGCGAATATCGCCGCCGACATGGCCGGCATGATGAGCCACGTCGTCAGCGAAGGCACCGCGCGCCGCGCCGCCCTCGACGGCATTCCGACCGCGGGCAAGACCGGCACGACGAACGCGTATCGCGACGCCTGGTTCGTCGGCTACACCGGCAATTTCACCTGCGCAGTCTGGTACGGCAATGACGACTACTCGCCAACCAACCGCATGACCGGCGGCTCGCTGCCGGCGCAGACCTGGCACGACATCATGGTCGCGGCGCATCAGGGCGTCGAGGTCCGGGAGATCCCCGGCGTCGGCATGGGCCAGAAGCTGCCGCGCGAGCCGCTCGCGAACGCGCAGGCGAATGCAGGACCGAAGGTGCTCGAGACCAAGCCCGGTCCGCCGCCGGTGCTGACCAAGCGCGGCGCCGACATCCTGGTGCGCGTCGAGAAGCTGCTCGACGACGCGGCCAAGACCGCGACCAAATCGACTGATAACAACAGCCAGCCGGCCAAGCCGGCGTCGTCGACGAGCGCGCTCGCCTTCCCGCAGAATTATGCGGCGGAGGAGAACGCGAACGCATCCACCCCGCGCAAGAACTGATCTGATCCCGTGCGGCTGCTCCTGATCACATTGACGGCCCTGCTGCTCGCGACCGTGGTCGGCGTCGGCGCCACCTGGATGACGACGACGCGCGGCACCGAGATCGGCGCGCTGACCATCGGCGCCTGGACCGCGCGCCCGCGCACCGGCACCGCCGACGTCGATCCCTATTCGCGCGCCACCATCGTGCGCAACGGCGAGCTGCCGATCGGCACCGGCGACGGCGTCGCCTTCACCGCAACGACCGACGACAAGAAGAAGGCGCTCGACGGCCGCTGCGACGTCGTCGTGTCAGGCGTGACCCCGCCGGCGCGGTTCTGGACGCTGACGTTGTACGACCGCAAGGGCCACCTCGTCGCCAATTCGTTGCAGCGCTACGGCTTCACCAGCCAGGAGATCCTGCGCCAGTCCGACGGCTCGTTCGAGATCCACATCGCCGCGCGCTCGCGCGCCGGCAACTGGCTGCCGACCGGCGGCATCGAGCGCTATGCGCTAATGTTCCGCCTCTATGACACGCCCGTGGGCGTGGCGACGCGCACAAAGCGCGACGCGCCGATGCCCAGCATCTCCACGGTGGGCTGCTCATGATCCGCCTGGTGTTCACGATTGTTGCCGGTGTGGTGCTGGGCCTCGTGGTCCACCTCGTCAGCGTGCTGGCCTTGCCGCGCATTGCAACGCAAGATGCCTATTCGCGGCTGACGCCGATGACCAAGCTCAACGGCGTGACGCAGCTGCCGCTGGCCGATCCCAACACCTCGCCGATGCCGTTCATGGACCCGGCCTTCGCGCTCGCGATCTGCCGCTATGATCTTTCGGGCGGGCCGATCAAGCTCACCGTGCCGGTGAGCCAGGCCTATACGTCGGTGTCGTTCTACACCCGTAACGAGATCGCCTATTACGCCATCAACGACCGCTCGGCCGGCAAGAAGGTGATCGAGCTCGACCTGATGACGGAAGCGCAGCACAACGCGCTGCCCGAGGACGAAGAGATCACCGCGGCCGACCGCCTGATCATCGACTCCCCCAGCACGACGGGCCTGATCGTGATGAAGGCGCTCGCCGCCGAGCCCGGCCTGATGCCGCAGGCGCAAGGCTCGCTTGCCGCCGCGACCTGCGCGCCGCAGACCGAAGCGCCCGCCAAGGCCGAGACGCCGCGCGGCCGACGCTAAAGCGCGGGCGTTGAGGCGCCTCAAAGCAAAGCGCGCGAAAACAACCCCATGCACAGTAGCGGGGGCATTGAAGCCACTGGCAATTTCGACGTCGCGCCGAAGCAGGCGCTTGCAGGGTCGCCGCATCGGCCCGCCCGCCGCATTTTTCCGCTTTGACACGTCGGGCAAAACACTGGCAGAATGGCATCGTCGAAAGATCGTCGCACCCGCGCGGAGAAATCCGTCGCGGGTGTTTTCATGTCGGAGTTCAGATGATCGCGACCGCTTACAGCGACGGTGGCCGGTCAGCGTGCGAGATGGCTACGGATACCGTCGACCGTCTGGCGGATCGCGGCTTCCGTCGAGGGAAGTTTGCGCAGCGCGTTGAGCAGGACGAAGTCGTGAATTGTGCCGTTGTAGCGTACGGCATCGACGCTCACTCCCGCCTCCTTGAGCTTACGCGCATAAGCCTCACCTTCGTCGCGAAGCGGGTCGTTCTCGGCGGTGATGACGAGTGCCGGAGGTAGATCTTTCAGATGATCGAGGCTGGCGCGCAGCGGCGAGACGTAGGGATTGTCGCGGGTCTTGGCGTCCCCCGCGTAGCGATCCCAGCCATATTTCATGAAGTCGCGAGCAAGGAAGCGATCCCTGTCATAGGCGAGATACGATTGGCTATCGACGCTGGCGTCGGTCGCCGGAATGAGCAGCACCTGATAGCTGATCTTCGGCCCCTTGCGGTCCTTGGCCATCAGGGTCAGCGCCGCGGTCATGTTGCCGCCGACTGAATTGCCGGCGACTGCGATCCTGTCGCCATCGGCGCCGAACTCCCCGGCGTGCCCGGCTACCCATTGCAGGGCGGCATAGATCTCGTCTAGCTGGGTCGGGTAAACCGCGGCCGGCAACGACGTGTATTCGACGAACACGCCCACCTGCCCCGATCCGACCACGAGGTCGCGCAACAGCCGCTTGTGATTGTCGAAATTGCCGGCGATCCAGACGCCCCCATGGATAAAGAGCAGCACGCCTGGCTTGCCGGTGATATGCTCGGGCTTCATGACATAGAGCTTCACATGTCGACCAGCCTCGGTGATGGTTCGCTCGGTCGTGGCGACCCCGGACATGTCGACCGGCGTCTGGTCCTGCAGCCCGCTCAGGATGTCCTGCGGCTTGGGCTGGGGCAGTTCCCAGAAGGGTGTAGCGTCCTTGTTGATCTGCACGAGGAACGCCCTGACCTGCGGATCGATGGCAGGATCTGTTGCGACATCGGTCGCGGCACGCGCGGTCATGGCTGTTGCTCCCAGTAGCAAAGTTGATAGTAGCGTCGTTATGCGCATCGGTTTCCGCTCGAACGTTCGGAGAGGTGGTCGCCCCAAACTATTCGAGTAGCGCGCGCGGAGGCTTTTGCATTTCGTCCGTCTTATTGAAAAAGGCGCACCTTTTGCGCGGTCCTGCGCTGCAGGCGTGCACTGCCTGCAAGCGCCAACTCGGGAAGAGGCCAGGCAAAGACGAATGAAATCGAGAGACGCCGGTCGGCCCAGCTAATGCCCGCAATTGCGGATGCGCGCCCTGGCGCTCGCCATCATCGCGCTCGGCAAAGGGCTAGAGCCGAAAACGGCAGGCAGTCATTTCGCGTATTCGAGCCGCCAGGCGCCGGGCGAGGCGCCAACGGCTCTTCTGAAGGTCGCGGTAAAATGGCTTTGGTCGGCAAAGCCACATGCGAGCGCGATGCTGGCGAGGCTCATTTTCCCGTCGATCAGATGGCGCTTGGCCGCTTCAACGCGCTGCAAGATCAGGTATTGATGCGGCGGCAAGCCGGTCGACTGTTTGAAGGCGCGGGCAAAATGCTTGGCCGTGAGTCCAGTCAACTCGGCCAGATCGTCCAAGCAAATGTCGTTCGCGAGATGTTCGGCAATGAAGTCGCGGGTCTCCTGCAATTGGCGCGGAGACAATCCGCCCATCCGAGACGTAGCGCGTCCATGCGGCCAATGATGTAACCGTATCAGCCAGTCGACCAACAGGAGCGCGCGGCCTTCCATCTCGAGCGATGTGGCGGGAATGCGCGAGTCGAATGCCCGCCGGAGATACTCGAAGGTCAAAGCATGCAGTTTCTTCTCCGGCACGAACGACAGGTCGTCGCGAAGGCGTGCGACGAGCGCCGGAACATTTTCTGCTTCGGAAGCCCTGCCAAGCAGAGCATCCGGCAAGAACACTTGTCCGAACTTGATGCTTCCGTGAGCCAGATAGCGCGTCCGGGCGCCTTTGGGCTGAAGGGTGAAATCGCGGCCGGGCCCACTGGTCCGGACGACCCTGCGATTGTGATCTTCGACGGCCGCGCCGTGGAGACGCAGCCCGATCACCGTCTCGGGGGTGGTCGTCCAGGTCGATTCCTCGATGCCGGTGGAGCAATTGTGCAGAAGCGCCGGCGCCAGCCATCGTTCTCGCGCGCCCTTGACTTGAACGATTCCAACGCTGCTGCCCGCAAACGCCAAAATGTGCGGGTTGGCTTCGTCGGACGCTTCCGTCGGGACTTCACTCTTCTGGTCTTGCGCCATGAGCAAACTTCGGGCTTTTGCGTCGATAGAACGACTTTAGTCGAAGTGTCCGCCTGAATGCCTGACGAAGCCGTGAACGAGCGCGTACTCGCGCTCACGATATCTGGCGCTTCGGCGGAGCCGTTCGCGCCCAGGCCAGCGCGAGCGGTCCCACCGCAATCCCGGCTGCAAGCACGATGAAGACCAGCAGCCAGCCCCGCGCACTCTGCGGTCCGCCTGCTGCGTCGAGCGCCGCGCCTGTCCCCCAGGCGCCGAGGGCAGAGAGTCCGAAGCCGACGGTGGAATGCAGGGCCAGCGTGGCGCCACGATGCTCGGAAATGGCCGCAGCGGACATGCCGGCCGTTAGCGCGCCGGAGTCGGCCGGCACCGTCAGGCCATAGATCATCAGCAGCAACGCAAGCACCCATGCGGGCGCGGTCGCGTTGAAACCGATGACGATCGCGACACAGGCCGACGCGAGCATCACCACCGTGATGGCGCGATGTCGTCCGAATTTCAATGCGGCCTCGTTGCCGAGGATGCTGGCGGGCATCGAGATCACCGCGAAGCAGAAGCTCATCAGCACGGGCGTCAACCACGAGGGCGCGCTTTGATGCGCAACGACGAAGGTCCAGAAGCCGACCAGCCAGGTGCGGATGCCGTAGAGCTCGAAGCAATGCGCGCCATAGCCGAAGATGTATCCGAGCGCCTCGCGGTTGGCGAAGACGGGGACGAAGTTGAGCAATCGTCCTGCCTTCGGGACAGGGCGCTGCTCCCGCATCAGAAGGCACGCCACAACCATCGCGATGGGACCGAAGCCGGTCACGACGAAAGCAGTCCGCCATCCCCAACGATCGGCGGCGACTTGCGCCACCAGGAACGACAGGCCGACGCCAACCGAAAAGCTCGACGTGTACAATGTGACGGCCCGCGAGCTGTCGCCGGCTGGCAGCCGGTCCGTCAACGCCTTCAATCCCGGCATGTAGGCGCCGGCAAATCCGAGGCCCGCAATGCACCAGATCGCAGTCGCCGACCAGAACCCTTGCGCGAAGATACCAAAGGCCACGGTCGCAAGTCCGCTGACGACCGAGCCCCAGAGCAGCACAAGCCGCGCATCGATGCGATCGGTCAGCGTCGTCAGCAAGGGCACCGCGAGCATGTAGCCGAACGCGTAACCGCTCGCCATCAACCCGCCCTCCGCTGCGGAGAGGTCCCATGCGGGCATCAGATGCTGCGCGAGATTTGCCGACAGCGTGACATGCGGCAACAGATTGCCGACCTGTCCAATGCACATCACCGCGATGAGAGACCGACCGCTCAGACTACGAATAGCTTCCCCCCTCTTACGACCAAAACGACGGCGCCCGAGCCGCCACGGCTTAGGCGCAACCACAGCCGGATGCGCCGGCCTTCTTGGCCGTTTCGTCGGTGCTACAGCACGCCGACGCCTCTTCCTTCGCCGGCCCGCCGCAGCATCCCGCTGAGGCTGTCTCGACGCCGCCGCGCGTGCAGACGCCGGTTTCCGGCAGCACAAGTTCGACTCTCGCCGCGGCCTTCTTGTCGCCGGCGATGTCGGCTGCGATCGAGCGGACCTGCTCATAGCCGGTCATCATCAGGAAGGTCGGCGCGCGGCCGTACGACTTCATGCCGGCCGAATAGAAGCCCGGCTCGTCATGCGCGAGCTCGCGTGCGCCGTGCGGGCGCACGGTGCCGCAGCTGTGCTCGTTGGGATCGATGAGCGGCGCCAGCGCGACCGGCGCCTCGATCGCCGGATCGAGCCGCAAGCGCAGCTCGGACAGAAACGAAAAGTCGGGACGGAAGCCCGTCGACACGATCAGTTCGTCCACGACCACGCTTCGCGCATCGCAGCAGGCGCCGGCCGAGATCTTCAGGCGACCTTCGAACTCCGTGAGATGCGTGACGCCGAATTCGGTCTCGACGCCGATTTTTCCGGAGGTCACGAGCGCGGCAAAGGCACTGCCGAGCGCGCCGCGCGCCGCAAGCTTGTCGTTGCGGCCGCCGCCGAAAGCTTTTGCCGGATCGGCGCCGCGCACAAGCCAGACGGGCTGCGTCCCCGGCACCTCGTCGGCGAGACGTGCAAGATCGATCAGCGTGCCGACCGCGGAATGGCCGGCGCCAAGCACAGCAACTTTCTTGCCGGCATATCTGGAACGTTGGGCGCCCCACACGTCGGGCATGCCATAAGCGACGCGGTTGGCGCACTCAGCCTCGCCGATCGCCGGCAGGCCGTTGCTGCCGGCGGGATTGGGAGAGAACCATGTGCCTGACGTATCGATCACGGCATCGGCGCGCAGAACCTCCGGCCCCTTGCCGTTCTGATAGCGGATTTCGAAAGGCGCCTGCTCTCTGCCCTTCGTCTTCGCCTTGTCGAAGCCGACGCGGCTGATGGCCGAGACCCGGCTGGACGTGCGGATCACGTCACGCAATGGCGTTCGCGTCGCGAGCGGCTTGAGATATCCCTCAAGCAGCTCGCCACCGGTCGGATAGGCCTGAGGGTCCGGCGAATTCCAGCCCGTCGGCGCGAGCAGACGCGCTGCGGCCTTGTCGACATTGTATTCCCACGGCGAAAACAGCTGGACGTGCTGCCACTGGCGGATCGCATGTCCCGCCTCCGGCCCGGACTCCAATACGATGGGTGACATGCCGCGTTCGAGCACGTGTGCAGCTGCTGCAAGGCCGACAGGCCCCGCCCCAATGATCGCTACCGTCTTTGCATCACTCATGTCGTTACTCCCATCATTCTAGAATCATCGAATAAGGTCGCAAAAAAATCAGGCGGCCGATTGAGCGCCCCCGCATCCGACTTCGTCCGCGCAGCACTCCGCCGCCAGGAAATCCACTAGCCCACGCATCGCGTCGAAGTTCGCGTGACAAACGAGGGTCGTGGATTCGCGGACCTGGCTGACAAGCCCGACCGCGACCAGCGACTTGATGTGGTGAGACAGCGTCGATGCCGGGATTTTCAGCTTCTCTTGCAAGCGGCCGACCGGCATGCCGGAGTGTCCTGCCCGAACCAGGGCGCGATAGATCTGGAGCCGGGTCCGGTTACCCAAAGCTTCCAGGCGCGCTGCTACATCGTCGATCTTCATGACGAGCAACATGCGCCCGTCCCGATCAGCTTGTCAACGGTATTTCTAGAATGTTCGAAATATTGGCGCGGCGCCCGATTTCAGAATTGTCGATCCAGGAAGCTGGTGCTCATGCTGATGCCAGCTTCTGCCCCTGTCGGTCGGGCCGATCCAGGATCACCCGACAGCACGGGTTCCAGGAACAACTTGATATTTGTTAAGTTAATCCCGTGCCATCGCAAGGGGGCACGCAATGCAAGAAGACGATTTATCCGGCAAGGCAGAGCGGGCCCTCGTGACGGTTGCACTGGGCACCGCGATGCTCATCATCTGCCTTGGGTCCTTGCTGTACAGATGAGCCGTGCCTTCGCGGATGGATGACCGCGCGACCGGCCGCCTGGGCCGTGTCGTCCTACCGCTCCTCGGTCGGATGCACCCATTTGTACGGCGTGATGCTCCGCGTTTCCGTCAGCTTGATCATGTGGACGGGCGGTGCGGTCCGTCCCTTCCGGCATGACCGGCACTTCAGCGATGCCTCCAGCTTCCAGATCGGTGTGTCGCGCGGGCGGCGGATCGCATCGAGCGGCAGGCTCGCGCGTGCCTTGCACCTAATGCACTCGACCTCGAGCCAGCCCATGCCGCCGTTGAGACATTGCCCGATCGTCGGTGATGGCTGCGAGGGACCGCCGTAACCTTCCATGCGCACCGACCAGGCCTCGGCCTCGGCACGATCGGCCTCGCGCACCGCCTTCTTCGCCTCCTCGCGGGCATGCTTGGCGGAAATCTCCGCCCCCATGATGCGGCCGCTCCAGATGACCTCGCGTGATTTGGTGCTCATGCCGCGATCAAAGCAACGTGAGAGCGCGCTTGCAAATTATCGATTGCTAGTGGGTCAGATCTATTCGTCGCTACTGCGTGTCGTGGGTGTGGACAAGTGGCGGCATCGATTCCATGGCGAAGCCGATCTCGAAGACCCCTCAACACCGCAGCCGCGTGATGGCCTGCGGCAGCGACGCCAGCACGCGCGCGATGCTTCGGTTCACAATTGATTGTGCACGCGTGAAAGGACGCCATCACGCGTGAGGCAGAACGGTCGTGATCTCGTAGATCGCCACCGCCGTTCCGAGACAGCGCCGCCAGGGATTGACGCCGCGGACGATCTCGTCGGCGGCCCAGAGGAGAAGTCCACCTTTGATGATAACGGTCAGCACAACGCTGGCTTGACCTGAGGGCGGCCAGAGCCACCGGAGAAGGGCCGCTGCGATCACGATCCACAGAACGAGATTGGGCGCCTGAACAATCGTGATAGCGCCTGTTTCACGATTGCGGAAAAACCAGTTCAGGAGCTTGCGCATCATCGCGGGCCGAGCGGTTGCAACGACGGGAACTGGCTTCGTGGTCGTCCAGGAGATGGAGGTGCGCGGCTTTCCGCTCATACAAAACCGCCCCTGACACGAGTCAAGGGCGGTTTCCGGATCGGGCCGGATCAGTGACCGGTGCCCGGCTTGGTGGTTTTCGGCGGCTTGCCGTCTTCCATACGACCTTCGTTGCGAAGATCACGGCCCTCCTGGGCCTTGCGCTGGCTGTTCGGATCCTTGCCGTGCTCGTTCATCTCTTCCTTGATGTAGCCGGCGCCTTCCTTGATCTTACCTTCAACACTCATGACGTCCTCCTTCGATATGGGAGGTAATGCGCTGGCGAGCCTGACGTTCCGGCTGGACGTCCGTCTGGCATAGGAACGCAAGGAACTGCCCTGCGTTACGGACCAAATGAGTCAGGTCCGACGAAGAGTACGGCAGGAAAAGACGTTGAGCGAAAGGCTCGCTGAAGCTGCGCGCGAAGCCCGCGCGCAGGCGCAGCTTCTACCGGATGGACAGTTGTGAGACGTCCTCCTGGAAAAGGCTCGCCAGTACGAGGCGCAAATCCCGCTCAATGCATTTCTGGGACAGCGCCGATAACAATCAACTCCCGACGCCGCCGACCAGCCGCGGCCGGCGGCTCGCGCGCGCCCTCTCATCCATCACGGTACGCAGCCATTCGCGAAGGCTGACGATCTCCGGACAATCCACGGTGCCCTCGGGCGCGATCAGCCAATCGCCGAGACCTGCCCCCTCGGTGACCCTGTCGCAACGATAGCCGGGATGATGGCCGAGGCTGCGGGCGATCAAGAGATCAACCTTGCCCTCGACAAGCTCATGCAGGCCGGCAGGCTGGAGCACGCGCAAGCCGATCTCCGCATGCGCACTCCGAAACGCCGCGAGATCAAGGCGGCGCAGATCGAAGCTGGCATGGACGCCCAATTGCAGCAGCACGACACCTTCAGGCTTCAACTGCGAGGTCGCCTCCGCGATGTGGCGAAAACCCTCGGACACCCCCGGCAGATAGGCCTGACCTGCCGCGGTCAGGATGAGCTGCTTGTGCAACCGCTCGAACAGCTGCACGCCGAGGCGCGCCTCCAGCGCTTTCACCTGCTGCCCGACGGCAGCGGGGGTCACGTGAAGTTCGTGCGCGGCCAGCTTGAAGCTGAGATGGCGCGCAGCAGCCTCAAAAGCGCGGAGCGCGTTGAGTGGCGGAAGGGCGTAGGTCATCGCGCATCAGTTTGACACTGATGGGCCATCGCCTTGCAATAGATTTTCTTGCGCTGAACCGCAGGAATGATGCTTTGCGCGGCAGTGATGTCGCCGGATAGGGTCGGTTCGCAATCCGGAGACAGGTCATGCCCCAAGTTCTCATGCCCCAAGCTCACATCGTCAGTCACAATCCCAGAGCGGTCCACCCTCCCGCCGGCGGCTACAGCCTTGGGCTTGAAGTGACGCAGCACCGCCGCCTGCTGTTCATCAGCGGCCAGGTCCCCGAAAAGTCCGACGGCTCCGTGCCCGAAGGGTTCGAGGCGCAATGCGAGCAGGCCTGGCGCAACGTCATGCAGGTGCTCACTGCTGCCGGTCTTGGCGTCGAGCACCTGGTCAAGGTCACTACCTTCCTGACCGACCGCAATCAGGTCGTAACCAACCGCACCGTTCGCCGCAGGATGCTCGGGGAGCATCAACCCGCGCTGACGGTCATGATCGCCGAGACTGTCGACAGCAAATGGCTGCTGGAGATCGAGGCGATCGCCGCCGAGTGAAAACAGCTTCAGAATTTTTCCAAATCCTCAGGTGCCCCATGCCTCAAACCATCCATCCCTTCTACGAGGCCCATCGCGACGCCATGGAATCCGCCATGCGCCAGCGCCTCGACCTGGCCGAGCCAATGCTGCGCGAGCGCACGCATTTGTCCGACGTCGACGCCATCAGGCAGGAAGTGATGGACGAATTCGCCATCGTGCTCACCCAAATGCCCTATGTCGGCGGCACAGCGAGCCGCATGAGCGATTTCTTCATGCGCCTCACCGGCTTCATGGCCATCAGCCGCGTGCTGCGGCGGCATGGCGTGCCGGTGCCCGTGATCGGCGAGATCGAGCGGCAGATCTACAAGGCACAGCTGCTCACCGAGCCCGAGGCGGATCGTCTCGCCGCAGGGGATCAATTCATGTCGGCGGAGAACCAGATTTTGCTGCGCGAACAGGCGGCGAGAAGCGTCACAGAGAGCCATCAGGCCGAATTTCCGGAGGATTTCGCCTACGATTTCGTCGAGCCCGGTCCGAATGATAGCTTTGAATTCGGCATCAACTACAAAGCCTGCGGCTTCTGCAAATTCGCTGGCCGCCACGGCGACAAGGAGATCCTGCCCAACATTTGCGGCCTTGATTTCGACGCCTATGCAACCCGCGGCATCCGCCTGGAACGGACGCAAACGCTGGCCGGCGGCGCGAGCCATTGCAATTTCCGTTTCTCGCGATTGCAACGTGACGGATGACGTCGCGCGGGGGCGCCTGTTCGCAAGCTGCGCTAATGCGCGCCGCACCGGCAGTTCTCGTAGTCCACGGGATCGTGGCTGTTGAAAATCGCCACACGCTTCCCATGGTTCAGCTTCAGCTCCCGCAAGCGCGCCTGGTTGGCGATGCGGGCGTTGCGGTCCATGTCGACCTTGCGCTGGAAATAGCGGAGCATCAGCGGCGCGCGCGGCGATGCGTCGAGCTGGCCGTGATGGAAGTAGCTGTCGCCGGCGTGCAGCAGCCATGTGTCACTGGTGCGGACCGCGATGCCACAATGGCCAAGCGTGTGGCCGGCGAGCGGGATCATCAGGATATCGGCCTCGCGATCGCCGAGCGCGCGCACGCCCTTGAAGCCGAACCAGTCTTCGCCGGTCTCACCGTAGAAACTCCAGCTCGGTCCGTGGCCCCATTGGCCTGTGACGTAACGCCCTTTGGGCGGCGCCGGCTTGTGCAGCACGGCCATGTCGTATTCGGCGCGATGGACGTGGATCGCGGCATGGGGAAAGTCGGGCACGCCGCCGGCATGGTCGCGGTCGAGATGCGTCAGCAGCACGTGACGCACATCATTGGGCGAATAACCGAGCGCCCTCACCTGCTGCACGGCCGTCTCTGCCGGATCGAGCCTCGGTGCGGTCTGGCGCAGCCATCGCCGCCCGAGCCTTTCGGGCGCGGCGATATCGCCGAGCCCGATGCCGGTGTCGACCAGCGCGAGGCCGTTATTGGTCTCGATCAGCAGGCAATGGCAGACCATGCGGGCGCGCTGGAACAGGCCGCCGGTGCCGTTCACGAGCCGGCGGCCCATCGGGCACATCGTGCCGGTGTTGAGGTGATGAATTTTCATGGATGACGCTCGCCTGTTGTGGACAGCGCCTTCTTGTCATCCTCGAATCCATAGGTAAAATATTGAATATTGATGATATCTCTAGGCACATCCTATGGACATCCGCGAGCTCCGCTACTTCACCGCCGTCTACCGTGAACGCAACCTCACCGCTGCGGCTCGCACCTGCTTCGTGTCGCAGCCGTCGATCTCGACCGCGATCACCAATCTGGAGGCCGAGCTCGGCACCACGCTGTTCATCCGGCACAAGAAGGGCGTCGCGCCGACGGCCTCGGCCGAGCAGTTTCATACCGTCGCCCGCCGCATCATCGACGAGGCCGACGCCGCGCGAAAGCTGTTCCGCAAGCCCAGCGCCAGGACGACGGTCACGCTCGGCCTGATGCGGACGCTCGACGCAACCAGGACGATCGCGCTGCTGAAGCCGTTGACCGCACGAAGCGACGTCGCGCTGCGGCTCGTTGGCAGCGACGAACGCGCCGATGCTCGGATCATCTCGAAAAGCATGTTGCGCGACGACGAGCATTTCGTGCCGCTCTGGAGCGAGCGTTACGTCTCGGCGCTGCCGCCGTCGCATCCGCTGACGCTGAAGGACAAGCTCAGCACCGCCGATCTCGCCGACGTGCCGATGATCGACCGCTGCCATTGCGAGCAGAGCGCGTTCTTCGGCCGCGCGGCGCGGCGCCGCCAATCCGCGGCGATCGCGCAATCGGAGGATTGGGCCATGGCGCTGGTCGCGGCCGGCGTCGGCATCGCCGTCGTCCCGGAAGGCGTAGCGAAGGGCGTTTCCGATGTCGCCATCAGGCCAATCGAGGTGAAGATCAAGCGCGAGGTCGGGCTCGCCTATCGCGCATCCGCGCCGCTGGCGGACGCGTTGAAGGATTTTGTCGGGAAGCTGCAACGCGTGCGCGCAAAGCCTCGCAACAACTCCAGCCGCCGGCACGACTGACGATAAGCTATCCGAGCAAGCCCTTCAGGCCGGCATAGATCGAGCCCACGGCGGTCGCGGCGACGCCGGCCAGCGGGCCGACGGTCTGCATCAAGTCCTGAATCAAGCGCGCACGGCGGCGGAGCTGTTCCTCGCCGACATGCTGCCCGAGCAGGCGCGCCATCCTGAAGGCGAAAGCATTGGGCTTGCCGCCCTGGCCCAGAACGCGCGGCAAGACCTGGAAGATCACGACTCCCAATATGTTTCCGGACACGAAGGCGAGCAGGATGCTCGCACCGTATTCGAACACTTCGCGCCATTCGACCCACACGGTGGGCAGGATAGGAACATCATCGTGGAATCCGGTCACCGTCAGCATCGCCTGGATGCTGACGCTGGCGAGCAGCAACGCCAGCACGAACGCTCCCAATGTCGAGACCCGATGCAGGGGATAGGCTGCAAACCCGAACAGCAGCGGGATGACGATCGAGGCGATGCGGAGCGGAATTGGCGAGAGATTGAAGGTGATGGTGACCAGAACATGCGCGAACGTCAGCAGGATCGACGGAATGACGACGTAGAGAACGGCATGCGTCCCGTAATAGCGCAGCGGATTCTTGTACCGCTCGAGCCGGACATTGACGCGGTCGAGATCGCGCCTCAGCTTGTCCAGCTCGGCGACGATGTCGTCGATCTCGAGCAACGTCGGCCGCACCACGCGCAGATCGCGCGAGCAGTGCTTGCACGCGATGGCTTCGTCCTTGATCGTCTCGGCGCAGAATGGACACTCCATCGTCAGCGCGACGTCCTGCGCCGCATGATGGTCTCGACCTCGTCTCTGGCCCGCGCCAGCTCATCGCGCAACTGGTCGCGCTTGCGCAGGAGATCGTCGCGCTCCGCAATCAGCGTTGCGGGAACGGCGATGTCTCGCGAACAGGATGCGCAGACCAGCGCGCGATCCGCATTCTCGGCCTGGCAGTAGGGACACATCACTTGGGTGCGACCTTGAGGGTGAAGATGGCCGTGCCCGGCCGCCCGTCGCTGTCCTTGATGTCGACGCGCACGGTGTATTCGCCGGGCGGCAGTTCCGCGTCCTGCATGTTGATGCCGTCAGCCTGGACGAACGGCTTGATCCTCGACGTCAGATCGACGTTGGGCGAGCGGAGGAACACCATCTTGACGGATTCGGGATCGATCTTGGCGCCCCCGAACGACTCGAACTTCAATTGCAGCCGCATAGGCGAGGACACGGCATCGCCCGGCGAGATGAACTCCACCTTGGGACCGCGCAGGATGCCGCGCCGGTCAGCCGCGACCGCGCCCTTCGGTGGCGGCAGCTTGGCCTCCTCTTCCGTGATCAATTGTGTTGCCCGCGACGCTCCCGAAAACAGGAGACCAGCCGCAACCAGCCCGAGCAAGATATTCCGCATCATTGGCCTTCCAACCTTCCCAAATCAATCATCGTACGCCGCCATCACCGATGATCGTGTACGGCGCCCAGAACAGCGGATGCGCGTAGGCGAACTCGGTCTTGCCCTCGCCGTTCAGGTAACCGGGACCATCGACCAGGGCCATCATCGCCTGCCGCAGCGCTTCGCTCCGCGACAGTTTTGGATCGTCGGCCTGGCGCTTGAACAGATCGGTCACGAGCTGGCGAGCCGATTGCGAATGCACCGACCAGTTGGTCACCAGCAAGGCGCGCGTTCCGGCATAGAAGAACGCGCGGCCAAGACCGGAGGCCGCCTCGGCGCCGGCGCCGGCGCCAGCGCCGGTGTTGCAGGCGGACAGGATGACCCAGTCGGCGTCAAGCTTCAGGCCCAGAATTTCCTCCATGGTGAGGAGGCCATCTCCGCCTTCGCCAGTCACCGCCGGCGACGACAGGGCGAGGGCCGGCTGCGTCAGGCCGTTGAGCTCGCCCGGCACAAGACCGTGCGTAGCGAACGCCAGAATCCTGAAGCCGGAGAGATTCATCGTCTTCACTGCGCTTTCGGTCGCATTCTTGCCGAGGAACAGCACCTTCGAGGGATCTGCCTGCAAGGCCAGCGCGATCGATTTGAGCTCGTCGGCGGTATCGGGGAGACGGGGCAAGAGGCCGAGCTCTGCGCTATCGACGCCTTCGAGCTTCGGGCTGCTGCGACGCTTCAGGGGCATGCCGCGGGTGACGTTGCCGCCGACATCGGCGACCTGCACTTTGCCGTCGGCGCTTTCTGCCTCGGCCTGCTGATCCTTGTTGAAATAGGGATCGCCGAACGCCACGAGATCGCCGCGGCCGGGCTTGCCGGGCGGCAACTGCCGCAACGTGCGCAAGGCCGCGGCCGAAGGCACCGTCGAGACGGCATGGGTCCGCGCCAGCCACGGCACGTTGCGATAGCCGACGAACAGCGGATCCTCGTCCGCCGCCACTTCTGTCGGTGCGGTCGGCAGCAGCGACAGCGGCAGCAGGCCGAGTGCGCCGTTGGTCACCACGATCAGGTTCTTGGCCGGCTTCCATCCGCTCTCGACCGGTTTGAGCAGCAGCTCGTAGAGTTCGTAGCCGAGCTTCAGGTCAAACGGCGGAATGTCCGAGATCATCGCGGCCTGCGGCTCAAGCGCCTCGCGCAGCTTGCGGATCTTCGTCTCGATATCGCCGCTCCTGGCATTGACGGCGGCGAAGGCCACCGGACCCGATTTCGGCACGGCCCAGACGAAGCTGCCGTTCTGGCCGAAATAGAATGACAGCATCGCTTCATTGTCCGACAACGTCGCGCGGATCTCGGCAACGCTCGGCGGCTTCGGCGAAACGAGATCGGCGTAGACAGGGAATTTCTGCTTGATCTCTTGGCGCGCCTTGTCGCGTTCACCGCGCAAGGCCGTGATCGACGCCTGGATCTGCTGCACCCCCTTCTCGTCGCGCTCCGCCGAGGGAATGGCGAGGACGTTGTTGAGCGTGCCGAGCTGGGCGTTGACCTGTTTTGTCAGGTCCTGCTCCTTGCGGACGAGCTCGGCGAGCGCGGGATCCTTTGCCGCGGCACGCGCGCTGGAGGCTGCGAGCGCCTGCTGCACGGAGTGGCCGCGGATGGCATCGGCCAGGCTGAAAGTCTCCTCACCGACGGCGCCGCCGGTGCCCTCGGCCCGCGCCAGCAGCAGGAGGTAGCTCTCGACGATGGTCTGGAGCCGCTGGCTGCGCGCGGCCACCACGGTCGTGTTCTCGTCGTCGGCGTTCTCATTCGCATTCGCCATCATGATCGGAATGGCGGCCTTGAATTCCCTGATGGCATCGGCATCCCGCCGCGCCCGCATCAGGCCGATCGCCAGGGTGCCACGCGCCGACGCAGCGTCGAAATGGTTCTCGCCGACCCGCCCGATCTGCTTCTTGACCAGTTGCTCGGCGGCGGCGATGCCGGCGTCGAGCTGGCCGGAATTATAGAGCGCGAGAATGCGCGCCGGGTTGAGCTCGATGACCTGTCGGCGCTGCGGATCCCAATTGGCGACGGCCTTGTCGATTTGCGCAAACATCTCGTTGGCCTCGGCATTCTTGCGCCGCAGGTTGAGAATGCCGGCGAGATGAGAGAGCAATTGCACGGTCGATTGCGAGTCATCAGGCACGCCGACCGTCTTGTTGATCTCGAGCGCGACGCGGCCGAGCTGTTCGGCTTCCTCGTAGCGACCCTCGTCGACCAGGATGCCTGCCAATCCCATCACATAACGCGGCATCACCGGATTGTACTTGCCGGTGTCCTTCAGGCGCGACAACAACGCCCGGCGCGCGTCGACCTCCGCTTCGGCAAGTCGGCCTTGCCGTGCCTTCATGCGGGCCTGACTGAGCACGAAATTGTCGATCGCCTGCAGCACGACGGTTTCAGCCGGCGGATTGTCCGAGTCCAACAGGGCCTTGATGGCGGCGCGTTTGCGTTGCTCTGCCACGCGATAGGCGGCCTCGGCCTCGACGAACTGCCCGCGCGCCTCGAAGATCAGCGCCCTGGTGCCTTCGAGATCCGCCTCCCAGCTCTGCCCCATGCGCGCATAGGACGTGCGCCAGCCCGGAAGACCGCTGGTTCGCGCTTCTTGGATGGCACTCATGGTCCGGCGCAGATAGGCCTCGGCCTGGGCGATGTCGCCCATCTGGATGAGAATGCCGACAACGGACCTATTGGCGCTGAGTTGATATCCCTTGGCGCCAGGCAGGCTCGCGGTGTCGCGCAACAGCCGCTGCATGACTTCGAGCGACCGTTTTGGATCGCCGGCCGCGGCATATTGCAGCGAGAGGAGCTGCATCAGGCGGCCCATCATGTTGGGCTCCACCACACCGCGGCCGATCTCGACGGCCTTGCTGGCGTCGGCGGTGGATTCGGCGAGCCGACCGAGCTGCGAACGCGCGTTGGCGCGGTCGAAATAGAATTGCGCGAGATCGCCGCGCGATTCCTTCCCCGTGGGCGTCGCCTCCGCGTCCGATTTCAGCTCCGCGATGAGCTTTGCGTCGGGCTTTTCGCTGTCGAGGATCGCGGTGATGTCGGCGATGGTGCGGGGCGGAGCGATGAAATCCTTCGGCAGTGCCGTGCCGGGGTCGAGCTTGGGCGCAGCTTCCTTGGGAAGCTCGACAGCGACATTGGCGCGGCCATTGGCTGCGTTCAGAGCTGCCATCACGCAGGCCCTGACCTGCGGCGAGGCCTTGGCGCGGCACCCCTCGATATCGGCACCGGCCTTGCGGCCACCCTGCGCCTGCATGCAGGCTTGCACGATCGGCTTGCCCACCGTCATCCGGCAGTTCTCGAGTGCCGCCTCCTTGGTCAGCGCGGCAGCCGAGCCTGATGATCCCAGAAGAACGGCGAGGGCCAGCAGTTTTCGCGGCAGGGTAACATCCAGACGGCTCTTAACCGGACTTGCGGCGTTGAAGCGCATCGCGAAGGACCTTTGGATGAAAATCACTTGAAGAAACGGGCCAATCCTACCCCTATTACCCGGGAGGACAATCACCAATCGGTAGGGTGGCGGAATGCCTGGGAGGGTTAGCGGCAGCGGTCGGCACCGATTCCTCGGGCGGCCGGGCCACAGGGGGCGGCGCCGGCTGATCGTGCTGGTTGTCGGGCTGATCGCTGGGTATAGCCCCGCAAGCGCGGTGGACGGGCCGGAATGGAAGGCGGCGGTCTGGGATGCCGAGGCGATCTATCGCGGAGCAACAATCGCCCCGGACCTCGTTCTCCCTGAAATCGTCGAGACGGTCGACCGGCTGACGTCACCACGGATGGCATTGATCAAGCCGCCCGGCTCAGGCCCGTTTCCAGCCATCGTTCTCATGCACCAGTGCAGCGGGCTGAACGTTGCCGTTGCTGCATCGGCGCGCGCCGCCGCCTCGCGCGGCTACGTCGTCCTGCTTGTCGACAGCCTGGAGCCGCGTGGCGTCAAGAGCGTCTGCTTCGGTCCAAAGAACGGCGTGAACTTCTTTCGGGGCGCACGCGATGCGCTGCAAGCGGCCGAACAGTTGCGACGAATGCCTGATGTCGATGCGCAACGAATTGCGCTTGTGGGTTTCTCATGGGGTGCGATGGTGGGCTTGCTGGCAGCCAGCCCGCACTACGTCGATGCCTTGAAGTCGGGCCCGGGATTTGCGGCCGTCGCAAGTTTTTATCCCGGATGCTTCCGCATCACGCCGCAACAACGGCCGCCATACGATCTTGTCAATCCAGATGTGTCGCGACCACTTCTGGTCTTGATGGGCGATGCCGACACCGAGACGCCCGCGCAGGAATGCCTCGACCGGCTCGACGTCCTGAAGCAAGCCGGCGCCCCCGTCGAATGGCACCTCTATGCCGGCGCGACGCATTGCTGGGATTGTCAGCAGCTGGACGGGCTTAACAAGATTGACGTCCGCGGCGATCACGTCGCCTATCATTTTCGCCAGGACGTGACCGACGATTCCCGGCGCAGGCTGTTCGAGTTCCTGGACCGGGTGATGCCCAGACGACCCTAGCGGCCACGCTCAGCCCTTGGACACCACCGCGCGACCGTAAGGCGGCTGCGAGATAACAGGCGGATTGGCGGTTTGTGCGGCGAGCTCGCCGATCAGGCGATCGGCGTCGGCGGCCATGCCGTCGGGTGCCTGGATCACCAGCCGCTCCAGCGCCCAACGATAGGACGAGACGCGCTGCTCGAGGCTTTGCTGCACCCACTGGACGATCAGCGAGTTCTCCTGCATGCGCGCGACGGCGTCCGCCTTTTCCTGTGGCGACAGTGCGGAGACGCGCGCCATGCTGGCGTCACGCTTCCTGTCGAGATCGATGACGCGGATCGCGCATCCAAAGAACGGCTCGAAGCGGGTGACGTCGTTGCGCACGTCCTCGATCAGCTGCGCATAGCGCGAGGAGTGCGAGCGATGCGGCTCGTCGATCAGCGTGCGCCCGTACATGGTGCGATCGAACACGACCTTCTGGCGCCACGGTGCCGGCAGGGCCTTGTAATCGCCGAACACGCTCTTCCAGGCCGGCCGGGACAGCGGCGGCTCGATCATGGGATAGGCAAGGTCGCGGAGCTGGCGCTCCTCGTCGGTCAACTGGAATTGGGAGGACTTCAGGCCGAGGCTGCCGGTGGCTTCAACGCCGAGCCAGCTGTGCATGTCGTCGCTGCGCATGTCGGCGCGGGTGCGGCCAAAATCACCGCCGCTGCAGCCAGCGAGCGAGGCGCCTACAGCCGTGAGCAGAAGGGCCGATAGAACGGTGCGGATCTGGCGAATTGATTCCGGCATTGCAAGAGCCGCAATTCAGCGGCGACGACGACGGCGCCCCGGCGCGGTGCCCTGCTCCGGTCCGCGATCGCCGCTGGTTTCGTCGCTCTCGCGCTCGATGCGGATGACGGGAAGGATCAAAATCGTTCCCATGTCCGCGCGCGGTGTGACGTCCCCCGACGAGCCCACCCGGCGACCGGCCGGAAATTCGATGATGGTCCCCATGTCAGCTCTCTCAACTACCGCGCGCCCGAACGCGCCCCGGCAACATGGGGGTCATTAGGATCAGTTTATGGTTAACGGGGTGTAAACATGGCCATTGGACCGTAACCGCACGGACCGTTGTCTCGCCGTCCCGCAGCGAGACGAGATGGCTTGAATTGAGTGGGTTTGCTTCACATCTCGTTTTCCTTAACGAGCCTTTAAAGGAACTCTTGATAGGCTGAGACAACAGTTCTTTTCCGAGTTGCGTACGCCTCCATGACCAAGTCGCTGTTTCCCGGATTCGACGGGCTGATGACACTCTCCCGCCGCGAGGGCGTCGATGTACGCCCGACCCTGCTGCGCGTGTTGACCGATCTCTACGTCCAGGCCAGCACCCACACCGAGGATGAGCAGCGCCAATTCATCGAGCTTGCGACGCGGCTGATCGATCAGGTCGACGATGCGACGCGCGCGTCCGTCAAGGCGAAGCTTGCGATCTATCCGCACACGCCCGTGCCCGTTCTGCAGAAGCTCGGGCTGGTCGCGGCGCAGGAAGGCCGCCGCGTGCCGCTCGCGCGCACAATCCCGCAGCCCACGCCCGCCCCCTCGCCTGTTCGCACGCCGACGGACGCGGAAGCGCGCATGGCCGCCAACATGGCGATGCAGCCGAAGGAAGCGGCCGAGATCCACGACATGTTCTTCGGCGCCGATGCAAGCCAGCGCGCGCTGATCCTGCAAAATCTGGCGCAGACGCCGCTGAAGGCCGCGCCGCGGATTCCGACCGCACATGCCAAGCGCGCGATCCAGGTTCTGGAGATGGCGGCGATCGCCGGCGACGTCGACAGCTTCGCCTACGAGCTCGGCGACACCCTGATCCTGCCCTCGCGCGTCGCGGCGCAGATCGTCGACGATACCGGCGGCGAGGCACTCGCGGTTGCCGCGCGCGCGCTCGACATGCCGAGCCCGAATTTCCAGCGCATTCTGTTGTTTTTCAAGCCCGCGATCGGCAATTCCGTGAACGAGGTCTACCGGCTGGCGCGGCTCTATGACCGCATCAGCGACCGCTCGGCGCTGGTGATGCTGGCCGCCTGGCGCGGCTCGACGCTCGCCGTCACGCGCGCAAAATATCAGCCGTCACTGCACGACAGCGAGCGCCAGCGCGCACGCGCCGCGGCCGGCCAGTCGCGGCCGAGCGTACAGCCCGGCTCGAGCCCGGTGGTGCGCACCGGCAGCGGCGGATCATCGAATCGCTAAAGCGCGATGAGATTGGGTTGAACCGTCATCGCGCTTTAGCTCTCTGTTTGAGCATGATCTTTTCGGAAAACCGCTTCACACTTTTCCGGATCATGCTCTAGCAGGCTGTTGAAAAAAGGCGCTCGCCGCCGACCGGTGACCGTGATTCATTGGCTCCGAAGAGAAGATTCGGAGATGGGACGTGCGCGGCGGGGACATTCGAACGGGCGAGCTGTTCAGCTACGTTGACTTGGAGGCGCGGGTCCGGCGCGATCATCCGCTGCGAGCGATCCGGACGATTGTGAACGAGGCGCTGTCGATGCTGGAG